>OY970285.1:1127500-2399073 GCA_963716005.1 uncultured Thermoleophilia bacterium | reverse complement strand
GCGGGTTCGAGTCCCGTCGCTCCCGTTTTCTGCAAGCCCGCAACGTGAGCGGGTCGACTGGCAACTAGCCGAGGTAGAAGATGTCGACCTGCCCGTCGGGGAGTGTGAAGTGGAGCTGGATGTCGCCGACGTTGGGATCCTGGGCGACGACGTACGGCAAGGATCGATCACCGTCGTTCGGCTCGGTCTGAGGCTCAAGCGAAAGCACGCCGTTGGTGGCTTGGGCGTACCCCGACTCCTGGCTTACGAGGCTGCAGTCGCTCGAGGACTGGCACATCCCGATGGTGTATTCGTAGCGGCCGTCGGACGAGAACACGTACGTGCGCGCGATCTGCTGTGACCCGGAGGTACTGCTCGTCGTCCAAGTGCCGACGAGCTCGGGTGCGAGCGGTGGCAGCGCCGTGGATGCAGACGGCGCCGACCCCTCGTCGCCGCACCCAGCGAGGAACAAGAACAGGAGAGCTAGTGCTCCAGCGAGCCAAACGCTTCTTTGCTGGTGCCCCGCGCGCAGGTGTATGTCGTTTCACCTCCAGCGCGAACTTCGCTGCGCACAGCGACTCTACCTCCGCTGGAGTGGGAAGGAAGGGGTTCGGCCGGCCTCGCGCGAGGGCCGCGGTCGAATCGAACCGCGCGGTCGAGGTCGTCAGCGAACCATGGGCCTCGCCACCAGCCCGAAACTGGCGACGATGAACGCGTACGAAGCGATGTAGATCTTGTCCATCATGAGACGGTAGTCAGCCTCGTCCGCGTCACGCCTCAGCACGGCCCGTCTCCGGCGCATTGGGCGCCGGCGTCAAACGCCGCGCCGTGGAACGGGCATGGAACGCAGCGGTAGCCACCACCGGCGAACGTAACCGAGCAGCCGTCGGAGAAGCCACACCCACCGTGACAACGGCGATTGACGGCGAGCAGTGGCAACGCCTACCGCTCAACTGTCACGCCGGAGGTCGCGGGTTCGAGTCCCGTCGCTCCCGTCTTTTGCACCGAACGGGTGACGAGTCACAGCCATCCATGTACTTGAATCTCCCCTGATGGGGCCGACGACCGAGATACGCCGTTCGCTCAAAGAGCGGTTCCGTCCCTACGTGGTCGACCGGGGATTCGTGGTGGACGAGCGCCAGCAGCCGACGACGACCACCTATCGCCGCGAGGCGGACGGCTCAGTTACAGATCTTCGAGATCCAGTGGGACGAGTTCGCCCCGTCCGCGGTTCGCCGTTCATTTCGGCACGTGTCCCGTGGACGGACTGCGCGTAGGCGACGACCTCTTTGGCCTGACGAGACGCTGGCGACCTGGTGTCCCGATCGGGGAACGCTTCGGTCGGACAAGGGAGGCTGGTTTCGCCAGGACGCGGGCTTCATCCGGCGCCACCTCGGCGCGAAAGCGCGTGACCCCGACGACGTGGTCGACGAGCTGCTGGCGATCTTCCCGGAGCTCGAGCGCCACTGGGCGGACGGCTCACGCATGAGCCACACGTCAGGCTCTGGGGCGGATAGCGCGGCCCAGCTATATGGCCCGAGCGCGGCGAGGATCTCACGCGGGGGATGGCTCGGCGCTGAGTGTGGCGCGCTCCAGGAGCCAGGCGTGGACCTCGGGGACCCGGTGCTCGGCGAGCGTGAGGTGGCCGTCCTCGGCGGTGAGCCGGGCGTCGACTCCCGGGATCTGCTCGGCGAGCCAGACTCCGTGACCGTACGGCACGAACTTGTCCTGCTCTCCGTGCCACAGTTGGACCGGCACGCGGATCGAGGTGAGGTCGATTCCCCACGGCGTGACAAAGGCGAGGTCGTCGTCGATCCAGCCGTCTCCGCTTGGACCGATCCCGGCGCGGATGTGGTTGAGCAGGAAGGCCGCCAAGACCCCGGTGGCAACCTCTCGATCGGATGGCCCGAGCAGCGTCTGCCAGAGCTCGACGAGCTGCTCTGGAGTCGCCGAGAGCATCTCGTGGCGCTGCTTCTCCATCGCGGCGTGGTGCGCGTCCTCGCCTTCGAAGATGACGCCGAACTCCTCCACGTTCTGCTCGCCCATCCCCTCGAGGAAGTCGAGGCCTTCGGCGTCGTAGGGCGCGCACGAGGCGAGCGCAGCGGCGGCGATCACCCGATCGGGCATGAGCGCGGCCGCGGCGAGCGCATGCGGGCCGCCGCCCGAGATCCCCCAGACACAGAACCGCTCGACACCGAGCGCCTCGCAAACGGCGGCGATGTCGGGCGCGCAGTCGGCGACCTTCCTGCCTTTGTGCCGCGTCGAGCCGCCGTATCCCGGGCGGTCGTACGAGAAAAGGCGGATACCGCGCTCCGCCGCGTCGCGCGCGTGCGGCTCATAGATCCTGCTCGACCCGGGTGTGCCCGAGATGAAGAGGACTGGGAAGCCCTCCGGGTCGCCGCCCTCACGAACGGTGAGCGTGCGCCCATCGGACGTCATCACCGATCGCATCGAGCGAGTCTACGCCCACGCGCCCGTTCGGATGCCCAATAGAGCTAGCGCGTGCGCAACCCCCAGCCGTACGGGAAGAGCGGGTCGTAGTCCGCGTCGCCGATGTTGATCGGCACCTGCGCCTCGGTGCGCGGCCACGTCATCGGCAGCTTGCCGGTGAACGGCCGCTCACCGAAGAGCACATCCGCGACACCGGCGCCCTCGCTGCCCGGCAGCCACGACGCCACCAGCGCGTCCATCTTGCCGAGCTGGTCGGTGAGCACCTGCGGGCGGCCGGATACCACCAGCACCACGCAGGTCTCGATCGCGTCGCACACCTTGTCGATGACCGCCTTGTCGCCGGGCAGGAGGGACAGCGACTTCTCCTCCAGCTGCGCCGGGGAGCAGAAGCCGCACTCGGGCCCGCCGACGTCGCCGAACCCCTCGGCGTACGGCGTCTCGCCGACCACGACGACACCCACGTCCGCGCCGGTCATCGGCGCCGAAGCATCGGCGCTGTAGGTGACCGTGGCCTGCGGCGCCACCTCCCTGATGCCCTCGAGGATCGTGGTGCCGGGGATGATGTCGCCGGAGATGCCCTGCCAGGCGATCGTCCAGCCGCCGGCCTGGTTGCCGATGTTGTCGGCGTTGCGGCCGGCGACGTAGATGTTCGCGTTCGCGAGACAGCGGCAGCGCGTTGCCGTCGTTCTTCAGCAGCACCTGTGACTCGGCCACTGCCTGCCGGGCGATCGCACGATGCGCCGCGCTGCCGACCTGGTCGATGTTGTCCGTCGAGGCGAACGGGTGCTCGAAGAGCCCGAGCTCGAACTTGGCCTCGAGGATGCGCCTGACGGCGTCGTCGATGCGTGCCTGGCTGACCCGGCCGGCGTTGACCTCGGCGAGCAGCAGTTGCTCGAACTGCTCGGCGCTGAAGGGCTCCATGAACATGTCGGTGCCGGCGTTGACGCCGACCCGCACCTTGTACGGGGTCAGGCCGCCGACGCCCGGGTTGGCCGGGTCGGGAATCTGGTGGATGCCCTCCCAGTCCGAGATGACGAAGCCGCGGAAGTGGTACTGACCCTTGAGCACGTCGGTGATGAGCTCCTGGTGGGCGTGCATCTTGATCGGGTCGCCGACGCCGTCCTCGATCCAGTCGACGCTGGAGAACGACGGCATCACGCTGCGCACGCCGTGCCGCCGGATCGCCGGCGTGTACGGCGCCAGGTCGATCTTCGCGAACTCGTCGCGGCTGGTCACCGTGATGCCCTGGTCGATCGTGTACCGCTGCTCGAACCACGGCTTGCCCACGTTGGCGGCGGCGGCCGCGTCGTCGTACTCCGTGTCGCCGTCACCGGCATAGTGCTTCGCGGTGGCCAGCACATGGTCGGCTCGAGATCGGCGCCCGCCCATGCCCTGCAGGCCGTCGATGATCGTCTCCATCTGGGTGACCAGCGCCGGGTCCTCGCCGAAGCTCTCGTACGTGCGGCCCCATCGCTCGTCCCGGGCGACGCAGACGCACGGCCCGAAGCTCCACGGGATGCCCGTTGCCCGCACCTCCTCCGCCGTGGCCTCCCCGACCTTCTTGACGAGGGCCGGGTCGCGGGTGGCACCGAGGCCGATGTTGTGCGGGAAGACCGTGGCGCCGTAGACGTTGCCGTGCCCGTGGACGGCGTCGATGCCGTAGATGATGGGGATGCCCAGCCGGGTGCTCAGCGCCTGGCTCTGGAACTCGTTGACCATGTCGACCCAGGCGGCGGGCGTGTTCGGCGTCGGCGTCGAGCCACCGCCGGACAGCACCGACCCCAGCCTCAGCGTGGCGATCTGACTCGGGTCGCCGGCGACGGCGCCGCGCTCGGCCTGCGTCATCTGGCCGATCTTCTCCTCCAGCGTCATGCGGCCGAGCAGATCCTTGACGCGCTTCGCGACCGGCTGGGCCGCGTCGCGATACGCCGGGCGAGCCGACGCCGCGTTGCCGTGCGCCGACTTGCCTGTGACTGCAGGTCGCCTGGCCGGCCGAGACGGCACCGGACTGGCACCAACGACATGATCAGGACCCCAACTGCGATTAACGCGGTGCGTGAACGGGAAAGCATGCTGTCCTCCCAGGTAGGCGTTCAGGCGCGCCGCAGGCTCGTCCCTTGCACTATGGGCACTCGAAAGGCGGTGACCACACTTCGAGCAGTACCCATGGTGGTCCCTTTTAGTCCCCGTCGCTTTGACCGACCTGCAGGAGGCCGTCGGAGCGACAGGATCTGGCCGCACGAGAAGCGCCGAGGGCGTCAGCCGGGCTGGATGTTCTTGTTGTGGTGGAAGGCGTTGTCAGGGTCGTAGTTGGCCTTGACTTCGGCGAGTCGCCGGTAGATCTGATCGCCGTAGGCCTCTCGAACCCGGCTGGAGTCGTCGTCCGCATCGAGGAAGTTGACGTAGACGCCCCCGGCGCGGTGCGGTTGGAGGGCTTGGAGGAACCGCCGGGCCCAGGCGGTCTCGGCCGCGGCGTGCTCGCCGGACTCCTCGGGGAGCCACACGGCGTCGATGACGATGTTGTGGGCCACGTCGCGACCGGCGTAGGCGGTGGCGTCGTGGGGGACCCGGGCGACGGCGCCGCCCAGGTGGAACATCGCCGCGTACGACCGGGGCGAGCCGGCGGCGTAGGCGTGATCGGCGACGACGGCGATGGCGTCGTCGGAGAGGCCGGCGAGGTTCGTCGCCTTCCAGTAGTAGTGCCACCCGTGGAGCACGGTGTCGTCGAGGCCGCCCTGGAAGGCGACGTACGGCGAGGGTGCGAGCAGGTCGACGAGCGGCGTCCCGAACCGGCGCAGGGCCCGCACCGCACGCTCGCCGTCCTCGATGGCGCCGGCGTAGCAGCAGGCGACGGCGATGGCCGGCCGCCAGTGCAGGTCCTCGGGGATGACCGGAAGCGGGGGGACGGTGCCGAGCCTGACGACGGTGCCGAGCTCGTCGGGTGCTTCGGCGGCGAAGTCCCGGTAGAAGCGCAGCACGTCGGCGGTGTCGTCGGCCGCCCAGAAGACGGGCCCGGCCATCACGGTCGGCCCGAGGGGGTGCAGCGCGAACCGGAACGAGGTGACGACGCCGAAGTTGCCGCCGCCGCCTCGCAGCGCCCAGAACAGATCGGGGTGCTCGTCGGCGGACGCCCGGAGGACGCTGCCGTCGGCGGTGACCACCTCGGCGGCAAGCAGGTTGTCGACGGCGAGCCCGTGCTTGCGCATGAGGAAGCCGATGCCGCCGCCGAGGGTGAGCCCGGCGACGCCGGTGTGGCCGATGATGCCGCCGGTGGTCGCCAGACCGTGGGCCTGTGTCTCGTGGTCGACGTCGCCCCACAGAGCACCGCCCTGCACCCAGGCGGTGCGACGGGTGGAGTCGACCCACACGGCCCGCATCGCCGAGAGGTCGATGACGACCCCGCCGTCGCACACCGCGGTGCCGGCCACGTTGTGGCCCCCGCCCCGGATGGCGATCTCCAGGTCGTGGTCGCGCGCGAAGCGCACCGCCGCGACCACATCGGCCACGCCCGTGCAGCGAGCGATGCAGGCCGGACGGCGGTCGATCGCGCCGTTCCAGATCCTGCGGGCAATGTCGTAGCCGGGGCTCGTCGGCAGCAGCAGCTCTCCGCGGAACGATCCGGCGAGGGCATCGAACGCGGTCCTCTTCAGGGGCGGTGTTTGGGTCCGGGTGTCCATGCGAGCAACGTAGGCGTGCCGGCTGGGGCTGACCAGGCCGCCTTCCGAACCAACCGGTTCGAGTTACGAACCTATTGACCCCTTCGCGCCCGCGCGCGCCTAGCATGGTGGCTGCGATGCGCAGCTACGCGCAGTACTGCCCTGTCGCCAAGGCCAGCGAGATCCTCGGCGACCGTTGGACGCTTCTGATCGTGCGCGAGATGCTCGGCGGCGCGAGCGGCTTCAACGAGCTCCAGCGCGGCCTCCCGGGGATCTCGCGCTCGGTCCTCACCGACCGCATGCGCGCGCTCGAGCGGGCCGAGGTCATCGAACGCAGGACGGGCCCGAAGGGCCGCACCCTCGAATACCGCCTGACGCCCGCCGGCCGTGACCTCCAGCCGGTCGTGCAGGCGATCGGCGAGTGGGGGGCGACCTGGTCGTTCACCGAGCCGCGCCCCGAGGAGCTCGATCCCGACCTGTTGATCGTCTGGATGGCCCGCCACGTCGATAGCCTGCGGCTCCCGCCCCACCGAACCGTCGTGAAGTTCGAGTTTCGCGACCCCAAGCGGCGCTACTGGATGGTCCTCGAGCCCTCCGAGGTTTCGGTCTGCCTCCAGCATCCCGGTTTCGACGTCGACCTCGAGGTCACCGTCGAGACATCGACGCTCTACCGCGTCTACCTGGGACGGGCCGAGCTGCGCGACGCGATTCGAGCCGGCCGGCTGACGATGACCGGCCCGCGGACGCTGCAACGCGGATTCGGCCACTGGTTCACCTGGAGCGCATTCGCCCCAGCCAGCCGCTCAGCGCAGGAGCGCCGAACAGCCGCCTCACGCCTTGCTCAGCCCGCATCGCGTACGGATCGCCGAATCCGGCGATCCCGGCTCGCGCCGTCGACTCGCGCCTTAGGGCCGTCACAGGTACTCGAAGCACCGAAGGGCGCCGTCTCCGGCGCACCTTCGGGTTCGCGTCTGTGCTCAAACGAAAGAGGGCCGATCGCTCCGGCCCTCTCCTGTTCCTACATTGGTGCGATCGTCGGGTGAAACAAGCGGGGTAGCCGCAGCCACCCCACCCATTTCGTGGATGATACTAGCTTCGACTAGCTGAAGTCGATGACCGTGTCGTTGAGCGTCACGTCATCGACCAGCACGTCGCCGTCATTGGCGCCACCGGCGCAGCCACCAGTGATCTCAAGCGACTTGACAGCCTGTCGCCAAGGTCAGCCTTCATCGTGGCCCAGTCAGTCTCGCGGGCCAAAGTCGCTGGCACGGACGATGGACGCCGCATCGGTCACGTCGTACTTGACGAACTCGGTGCTGTTCGGCTTCGTCGTCTGAGCACCCGGCTGGAAGACGACAACGTTGCCGTCCTCAAGCTTGAGCTTCATGTAGACGTTGCTCGAACCCTCAAGCTTACATCGGAACGACAGCTTGCTCACGTCAGCCAGTCGCATGTTCTCGACAAGCATCTTGAACTGAGCGTAGGCACCGTGGACGTTCGGCAGACCGAGCTTCACGCGCTCGTCAATGACCATGACCTCACCCGGAGCGGAGTCGGTGCAAGAGCCGACATGCGCTCCCAACGCACCGTCTCACCCTGCGGTCCAACCGGACCCTGCGAGCCAGTCTCGCCCTTGTCGCCCTTGTCGTCGCCCTTCGCGCCGGGGGCACCGGTAGCGCCCTTCGCGCCGGTCGCGCCCTTGTCACCCTTCAGCGCCGCATTGGCGTACGGGTTCATGTCGGCACAGCCCGATCGCGCCGTTCTTGATCTGGCTGCTGCTGTAGATCAGCTTCGCCGTGCCTGCCACTGCCGTCCCGCTCAGCGCGACTGCGAGAGCGATCATGGCGACGATCATCGCCGGAGTAAAACGCTTTCCCTTGAACTTCATTTGAGTCCTTTCGGTAACCAGTTGCCCGCCTGGCTGGTTGCCGCGGGCTCGATGAGTTCAAGGTACGGCCGGCCGGGGGTCGGTGGCTTGACCCAGTTGGGCTCATCGTGCGATGGCCAGAAAGGGCCGCTCAGCCGGGCGATCCGGCTCCGGGCGACGGCGACCGCTTCGAGTCGAGAATTGACGCCGAGCGCCCGAAAGAGACGGCGGATGTGGTTCCTGACCGTCTCGGTGCTCAGGTGGAGCTCGGCTGCGATCTGCTTCGTCGAGCGGCCCTGCTCCAGGAGACGGAGCACCTCCGCCTGGCGCGGGGTGAGGTGAGGCTGTGGCGCCGTGGGACTGTCGACGGGGCGTCCCTCGAACAGTCCGAAGACGCCGACCACCCGTTCACCGCTCATGAGCGGGACCGCGCTGATCTCCACGGCCACCCGCGCGCCGGCTCGTCGAGACCAGGACGGCCGACGCGTCTGTGGCCGCGGCGGTGCCGAGCACCTTCCGGGAGAACAGCTCGCGGGCGCGCCGACTGTCCTCGGGCGCGACCACGGAGGTGAACTGGCGACCGCGAACGTCGCCGACGAGCCGCTCGGCTGCCGGATTGATCCACCGGATCGACTCCCGTCGTGTCGAGGACGTAGCTCGGAACGCCGACGTCTTCCAGAGCCTGCTCGAGATCGCCCCCGCCTGGGAGGCCGGTAGCCATCACGGCAGTGTGACCGCAGCGTCGGGCGGCTCGGCGAACGCGATCGCGTTCCCGTCCGGATCGGGGACGTTCACGTGGCGAACGCCGTTCGAGTACGTCTCGATCGGTTCGTGCTCGATCCGCTCGGCGGCGAGGCGTTCGAGGAGCGCGTCGAGCCCTGCGACGGCGAAGGTGATCCGGCCGGTGCCCGCCTGCTCCGCGTGCGGCTCGATGAAGATCCAGGCGTGCTCGTCGATCTCCCAGAGCACCTCGTCCCCGACGCGACTGTCCGGAGGCCGGCCGAAGAACCGCGTGTACCAATCGATGCTCGCGTCGAGGTCGGATACCGGGACACCGGCGAAGAGGTCGGTGATGGCGCTCATGCCGACGGTTTGCGCAAGACGTATCCGTAGTAGTTGCTCGCGCCGAAGAACAGGTCCGACTCCGAGGCCTCCAGCAAGCGCTCGGCCCAGGCATTCGCCTCGTCGGCGGTCATCGACCCACCCGTGGGCATGAGCTTGCGGAACGACTCGATCGCCGGTCGCCAGAAGTCGGCCTCTCCCACCTCGGCGAGGACGTAGGGGAAGTAGGCGACGAGATCCAGCCCGGCTTCGCGAGCGAGGACCGGCATCTGGCGCATGACACGCGGGTTCGTGACGATGGCGGCGATCAGCGCTTCGTCGTCACGCTTGCCCTGATCGGGATCGGGATTTCCGAACGTGAGGGACGCATAGTCGCCGTCGAAGATCCCGATCGAGCCGCCGGGCTTGGCGACGCGTGCGACTTCGGCCAGCACAGCGGCGGGATCCTCGACGTGGCTGATGAGCGTGTGAGCGACGACGGCATCGAATTCGGCGGCGCCCAGATCGAGACTCTGCGTGTCGCCGACGCGGAAGTCGACGCGATCCGCGAGGTTCTCCTCCGCCGCCAGGTGCGTGGCCGCACGGACGAGGAATGGGCTGCGATCGATGCCCGTGACGTGCCCCGAAAACGCTGAGCGACCAGCGATCCGGCGCGCCGCTACACCGGTGCCACAGCCAAAGTCGACGACCGTGCCGGCATCGTCGATTCCCATGGCGTCGAGATACGCGTCCAGCATGCCCACGAAGGCGGGGTGCCGGCCCCGAACCTCGAGCCGCGTCGCGATGGCGTCGAGAACGGCATCGTCAAGCTGATCGGTCACCCGAAAGGGATCGTTGCTCGCCATCGCCCTCCCTCCCTTCAGACGGGGCAGCGACAGGCTATGCGAGCCCAACCGCCTCTGGAGTCTCGGGCGCGCGCGCCCGCTCACTGAAGGTCAGCCGCTGCGGCGGGCGCCTCCGACGAGGAGCTGGCAGGGGCCTTCGAACCCGGCGCTGCTCTCGAACTGTCCGAGCTCCGTCTCGATCTCGCTCCAGGCCTGGTCGCGCTCGGCCTCGGACACGCCGGCGAGCATCGCGTGGAGGGCGCCGAACGACTCGCGTTCGAAGCGGACGCACTCCGCCGCGGTTGCGAAGCGGACGGGCGCATCGACCGCGCGCACGTCGACGTCTTCGAAGCCGGCGTTCTCGTACGCCGTGTCGAGCACGCCGGGGCTGCCGAGGCTGAACGGCCCAGGAAGCCCGGGCGCGGGCGCGGGCAGGCCGGCGATGCGCCGGATGATCCCGACCGGGATCGAGAAGAACGGGTTGCGCTCCGCCGTCGAGTAGACGATCGCGGAGAGGCGGCCGCCCGGCTTCAGCACGCGGTGAATCTCGCGCAGCGCGCCCTGCTGGTCCGGGAAGTAGATGAGCCCGACGCGGGAGATGACGGCGTCGAACGTTCCGTCCTCGAAGGCGAGCGCTTCGCCGTCCATCTCCTGGATCTCGACGTTCTCGAGCCCGGCCTCGCGGGCCGCATCGGCGGCGTAGGCCAGGATCCTCGGGGAGATGTCCGTCGCGACCACGCGCCCGTTCGGGCCGACGCGACGCGCCGCGGCGATCGTCTGGCCGCCGGCGCCGGCGGCCAGGTCGAGCACCTGCGCTCCGGGGCCGACGCCGGCCTGGTCGAGCATCAGCTCCGTCGCCTCGCCGAGCCACTGCTCGAGCGTGGGTCCCCAGCGGTTCCAGGCTTCCGCTGCTTCCTGCCACTGGGCCCGGGTGGTTTCCTTGTAGGCGAGCGGGTCGAATGTGGACGTTGCCATGACTGAGTCCTCCTCGGAGTTTGCGGCGAATGATCGACGCTATGCCGAGTCCCCCGTCCTGGCATCGGGAAACGCCCCTAAGTTGGCGTCTTCGCCCCGGATTCGACGAGTCCCAGCTCGTGGGCCCGTGCCACGGCCGCCGCACGGCTCGTGACGCGGAGTTTCGCCAGCACCGCGCCCACGTGGTGCTCGACGGTCTTCGGGCTGAGGAAGAGCTGGCGGGCGATCTCGGCGTTAGTCGCGCCCGTTCCAACGAGCTCGAGAACCTCGAGCTGCCGGCTCGTGAGCCCGACCGGATTGGCGCGGGTGGACGGCCGCGGCCCGCGCGGGACGCTCTCGCCGAGCGCCCGGAGGCGTCGGCGGAGCCGCGGCGCGAGGGCCTCGGCGCCGAGGCTCTCGGCGATCGCCAGCGCCTCGGCGAGCGCCTCCGGATCGTGGCTCTCGCCGAGGCAGAGCGCGACCTGGTAGCGGTCGCCGATGGCGCGCCAGCTCTCGGCCGCGGCCAGCGGATCCCCCGAGATCAGCAACCGGTGGGGCTCGGCGCAGTCCGGGACGTCGCCCAGGACGCCGGCGCGCCAGCGCCAGCTTGCGAGCTCGCCGATGTCCCAGCCGTTCCCGATCTCGCACGCGAGCGCGTACGGCGCACGCGTCACCTCGTCGATCGCATCACGATCGTCGCGCAGCCAGGCCAACTCGGCGAGCGCGCAGGCGGCGGGCCGCAGGCGCTGGAGCTCGCCGGTCGCCTTTGCCATGCCGTCTGCCTCGGCGAGCAAGGCCTCTGCGCGCGCTTCTCCGCGACGCCCCTCGACGAGGCCGAGGCAGATGAGCGACGGTATCCGCGCGACGGCCGGGCCCTCGGCCTGCGCCAGGACTTCCTCGGCGTCGGCGACGGCGGCATCCCACCGGCCCAGCGCGACGTGAAGTCGCGCTCGGGTCGCGAGCGAATAGAGCCGGAAGGCCCGGTTCTCCCGCGCGTCGGCAAGCGTGAGCGCCCTCGCACAGTCGGCCTCCGCCCGGTCGAGCTGCTGCCAGTCGATGGCCGTCCAGGCGACGTTGACGGCGGCACGACAGACCTGCTCGTCGGCGCCGACGGTGATGCCGAGCCGGATCGCGTCCGCGAGCAGGGAGCCCCCGACCCCGAGGCCGCGTGCGTAGGAGAGCGCCGACCCGACGGTCGTCTGCGCGTGCACGAGAGCGGCGTCGTCGTCGAACTCGCGGGCCAGCGCGATCGCGCGCTCGCCGACTGCAACCGCCTCCTCTTCCCGCTGCGACAGCATGAGCAGCTGCGCGCGGTTCGCGTACGCGAGCGCGAGGCCGAGGCTCGGGCCGAGAGGTTCGAGGAGCTCGACCGCCTCGTCACCGGCCTGCGCCGCCGCGGCGCCGTCGCCGCTCGCCCACCAGAGCAGCCGCGAGAGCATGCGCAGGTCGTCGGCCAGCCGCTCGGCGTCGCCCGCCGCGCGCCGCAGGGACACAGCCTCGTGACAGGCCACCAGCGCAGGATCGGCTCGGCCCGCCGCATAGCTCTCGACGGCGAAGGCTTCGAGCACGTCGGCGAGATCGTTCTCGTCGAGCAGCTCGCGATGGTCGAGCACCCGGGCGTAGTGGGCGGCGGCCTCTGCGTGCGCGCGTGCTTCGGCCGCCGCGCGGGCGGCGCGCAGCGAGAGCTCGACCGTGCTCGCGGGGTCGCCCGCCTCGACGGCGTGGTGCACCAGCCGCGCCGGATCGACGTCTCCATGGAGAAGCGCTTCGACCACGCGGCGGTGCAGCTCCGCGCGACGCCCGCCGGGAAGCGACTCCTCGATCACCCGGCGGGCGAGCTCGTGCCGGAAGCGGACGACCCCGCCCTCGACGACCAGCAGCCCGCGCTCCTCGCACTCGGCGAGCCCGTCCGTCGCGTCGGCCTCCCGCACGAGCCAGAGCTCGGCCGCGCCCGGCACGACCGCGACGAGCTCGAGCGTCGTCCGCGCGTCTGTGGTGAGCTTCCCCGCGCGTGCCAATACGGCATCACGCACCGAGGGCGGCGGTAGCTCGCCCCCGGCGGCGATCGCCTCGGTGACGAAGAACGCGTTCCCACCGGTGGCCGCGTACAGCTCGTCGGCAGGGACCCCGGCCAGCGCCGCCACCGCGTCGCGCGAGAGCAGCGGCACGTGCACCCGCCGGACGGCCGCGGACGGGAGCGATCCGAGCACACGCTGCAGCGGATGATCCGCCGTCAGCTCGTCGTCACGGAAGGTGAGCACGATCAACGCGGCGAGCTCCTCGATCCGGCGCCCCAGGAACGTCAGGACGTCGAGGGACGCGCCGTCCGCCCAGTGGACGTCCTCGACGATCCACACCGTCCCCGGTTCCCGCGCGATCTCCGCGCGAACCGCCTCGAGCAGCTCGGCGCGCCGTCCCGCGTGCAGCGCCTCCCCGAGCGCGGGGTCGGACTGAAGCGACAGGTCGCGCACCGCGCCGAGCGGCCGCGGTACGACGAGGTCGTCGCACCGGCTCCAGACGACGCGCGCACGGCGCGGAGCGCGCTCGGCGAACTCCCCCACGAGCGCGGTCTTGCCGATCCCGGCTTCACCGGCGACCAGCACCACGGAGCCGGTGGACGCACTCGCGTCGAATGCGGCGGCGAGCGCCTCGAGCTGCGGTTCGCGCTCCATGAGCGCCACCCGGCCACTGTACCGTCACTAGGCTGCCCGGCATCGAAGCCGCGCCCGCCGCACCCAGGCACCGCCTCGCGCTCGAGATCGCGCTCGTCGTCTCGGTCGCGGTCGCGTTCGCCGACTCGTCGATCGTCGTCCTCGCGCTCCCCGAGCTCTTCCTGGAGCTGCAGACGACCATCCCGGAGATCTCCTGGGTCGTCACCGCGTACAACTTCGCGGTCGTCGTCGGCGCATTCGCGCTGCTGCCGTTCCTGCGGCGGGTCCGGCCGGCCTGGCTTGCGCTCGCGGGGCTCGGAGTCTTCTTCGTCTCGTCGATCGTTTGCGCGTTCTCGGACAGCCTCGGTGTGCTCGTCGGCGGGAGGGTCGCCCAGGGGATCGGGGCCGCGTTCCTCCTGGCCGCGTCGCTGCCGCTGCTCGTCGTCCTGAGCGGCGATCGAGGACGCGCGATCGCGCTCTGGGTCGCTGCCGGAACGCTGGGAACCGCGGTCGGGCCCGCTTTCGGCGGCGTCCTCACGGAGGCGTTCGACTGGCGCGCGATCTTCGCCGTCCAGGCGCCGCTGGCGGCCGCGGCTATCGTCGCCGCGCTCCATCCGCTCGCGCGCGGGCTCGCGCCTCCGGCGGAACGTGGGCGCGCGCCGCTCGGCTCCGCCCTCGCGCTCATCCTCACCTACGCCGCCCTCGTCGGCGCGCTCTTCCTCTCGGTGCTCCTCGTCGTCACGGCGTGGGGCTACGGGCCGCTCGCGGGCGCGGCGGTCGTCAGCGCGTTGCCGCTCGCGGCGCTGGCCGCCAGGCCACTCTCGGCGCGGCTTTCCGCCCCGCTGGACGTCGTCGGCGGCTCGCTGCTCCTGGCCGCCGGGCTCATCGCACTCGCGCTCCTTCCCGCCAGCGAGGCCGCCTACGCGGTTCCCGCGCTCGCGCTCGCCGGGGTCGGTCTCGGGCTCGCACTGCCGCCGCTCACCCGCGCGTCGCTGGCGCGCGAGGGCGACCTCATGCGCAGCGGAACGACCTCGGTCGGCGTTCGCCACGTGGGCCTCGTGATCGGCCTGCTCGCGATCGCGCCGCTCCTGTCCTCCGAGCTCGACCAGGCGGAGGAGACCGCGACCCTGAACGCCACGGCGGTCGTCCTCGACGCGGACCTGCCGCTGACCCAGAAGGTCCCGATCGCGCTCGACATCTACCGCGAGTTCCAGCGCGTGCCCGACGGGGAGCTCCCCGACCTCGCCCGGCCGTTCGACGAGCACGGCGCAGAGGACAACGACGACATCGCCGCGGCGCGCGACTCGCTGCTCGAATCCGTCCAGGCGGTGCTCACCCGCTCGTTCCGCTCGTCGTTCTTCCTCACGGCGCTGTTCGCGCTCGGGGCCGCGGTCGCCGGGTTCTTCTTCACGCGGAGGAAGCCCGCGTGACCCGCGAGCGCCAGGGACGGCTCGCGCTCGCCGCGCTTGGGATCTTCGCGGTCTTGCTGATCGCGTTCGAGCTTGCCCAGGGTGCGCTCAGCTACGGCGACTCGAAGGTCGCCGACCCGTGCCAGCCGCGGGAGACCTTCCCCGGCGCCGGCCTCGACGCGACCGTCCAGCGGATCGTCCTCGACGGGCTCGACGGCGCCGCCTGCGAGCTCGACACGACGCGCGAGGAGCTCGTCCTCTCGCTCGACTCCGAGCTCGGCCGCGACGTCGAGTGGGACGAGGAGACGCTCGAGCGCGCCATCCGGTCCAGGGCTCGACGAGGCGATCGCGGACGCGGAGGAGCGCGACGACATCGGCAGCATCGAAGCCGGGATCATCCGGGCGGTGGTCGAGCGCGCCCCGATCGACTGGCTGATCGAGGGCGGCTCGTCGCTCCTCGACCAGTTCGGCAGTCTGTTCGAGCGGCGCTAGCGGCGAGCGAGCGCGACACCGCCGAGGCAAAGCGCGCCGCCGGCGACGGCCAGCCAGGGCGGGGTTTCTGCGAGCAGCGCCCAGCCGAGCAGGATCGCGATCGGCGGGATCAGGTACGTCACCGAGCCCATGCGGCCGGCGCTCGTCCGATTCAACGCGAACGCCCAGGTCGCGAAGCCGAGCGCCGTCGGGACGACGCCGAGGTAGACCACCCAGACGAGTACGGAGGTCTCGGCGTCCGCGGCTTCACGCGCCAACGTAGGCGCGAACGGCAGGCACGCGAGGGTCGCGGCCACGGAGGCGAGCCAGACGACCTGGAACGCCGACACGCGCTTCAGCACCGGCTTCTGGAAGATCACGGCGACGGAGTAGGCGAGCGCCGCCACGACGCAGAGCACGACGCCGAGGCCGGCCCGCGTCCCCGACTGGGACGTGGCGAAGGCGATCACGGCGCAGCCGGCGAAGGCGATGGCGCACCCGGCGAAGAGCCCGGGCGGAAAGCCCTCGCGGAGAAAGAACCCGGCCAGGACGGCGATCAGGATCGGCCCGATGTTGACGAGCATCGCCGCCGTACCTGCGTCCACGCGCCGCTCGGCCTCGTTGAGCGCGACGCTGTAGACGCCGAGCCAGAGCACGCCGACCATCGCGATCGCCAGGAGGTCCCGCCGCTGCGGCAACGGCTCACGGCGCACGAGCGCGAACGCACCGAGCACGGCGCAGCAGACGAGCAGCCGTCCCAGCGCGAGCGCACCCGGCGAGAGCGCTTCGCCCGCGGCCCGGATCCCGACGAACGCCGACGCCCACGCCGTCACCGTCACGAGCGCGGCGACCAGAGCGGGAATGTCCGTGCGGCCGGCAACCGGCGTCGTCACAGCCTCCGTCCGCATCGCCATCACTGTGTCAAACGGCCGCAGAGCCCCGCGTGTGAGATCAAGTCCGGTCCCGCGGAGTCCGGCGTCCGCATCTCGTCGCTGCGCTACTGCGGGCTCACGACCTCGATCGTCGTGGCGACGGAGACGTCGAGCGACGCCGAGACGAGGCAGGTGCGCTCGGCCTCCTCGGCCAACACCCGGGCCTGCACCTCGTCGCCGTGCCCGGTCTCGATCTCGACTGCAAGCGCTAGCCGGGTGAAGCCGAAGCGTCCGTCGCCGCGCTTGCCGACGACGCCGTCGGCGTTCACGGCGAGGCTCTCATAGGACAGCCCCGCGCGGGCGGCGAGCCCGGTGAAGGTGACGGCCAGGCACGACGCGGCCGCGGCGACGAAGAAGTCCTCGGGGCTCCAGGTCGCGGGATCGGTGCCGCGGAAGACCGGCGGCGCCGTGATCTCGACCGCGTCCTTGCCCTCCACGCCCGCGGCGACGCGGCGCTCGCCGACCCACTCAACGGATACCGGGAAGTGGAACTCCTTTGCCCGCACGGTTGGCTTTGCGGCCGTCATCGTCCTCCTCCGGGACGGAGGGGCCGGGCGCCGCGAGAGCGCCCGGCCCTCCACCGTCCTACTTCGTGCTCTCGGCCAGGTCGCCCGCCGTCTTCGCTGCGGCGAGGTGCACGGGATGGCCGCTCAGCACGACCTTGAGCGCGTTCGTGGTCGCGGCGTCGGCGAACGTCGTGTACGCCTCCTCCGTCTCCCCGAGCTCGTAGTGGTGCGTTGCCAGCGGTGTCGGATCGAGCCGTCCGTCCGCGATCAGCTGGAGCAGCTGCGGCGTCGTGGACGTATCCACGAGACCCGTGGTGATCGTCACGTCGCGGATCCACAGCTTCTCGAGGTGCAGCGTCGCCGAATGACCGTGGACGCCCACGTTCGCGACGCGGCCGCCCGGCCGGATGAGCTCGGCGCAGAGCTCAAACGTCTCGGGCACTCCGACCGCCTCGATGGCGACGTCAGCGCCCTGCCCGTTCGTCAGATCCATGATCCGCGCGACGGCATCCTCGGAGCCGTTGTTGATCGCCACGTCCGCGCCGAAGTCGAGCGCCTTTGCGAGACGCGAGTCGGCGAGGTCAATCGCGACGATCTTCCCCGGCGTGAGGAGCTTCGCGGTCATGATCGTCGCAAGCCCGATCGGGCCTGCTCCGACGATCGCGACGGTGTCGCCGGGGCGGACGCCGCCGTTCAGAACGCCGACCTCCCAAGCGGTCGGAAGGATGTCGGCGAGGAACAGGACGTCCTCGTCGGAGAGTCCCTCCGGAATCTTGTAGACCGACGTGTCGGCGAACGGCACGCGGGCGTACTCGGCCTGGAGACCGTCGATCAGGTGGCCGAAGATCCAGCCTCCTCCGCCCGTGCAGAGTCCGTAGTGGCCCTCACGGCAGAAGCGGCAGCGGCCGCACGACGTGATGCACGAGACGAGGACGCGGTCGCCCTCGGCGAGTGTGGTCACCGCGGAGCCGACCTCGACGACGGTGCCGACAGCCTCGTGGCCGAGAATCGTGCCCGGCTCGACCTCGGGGACATCGCCTTTGAGGATGTGCAGGTCGGTGCCGCAGATTGTCGACGTGTCGATCTTCACGACGACGTCTCCCGGCTCCTTGATAGCCGGGTCGGGCACTGACTCCCAAGCCCTTTCTCCCGGTCCGTGGTAGACGAGCGCTTTCACGGGATCCTCCCTTCTCTCTTTTCCTCAGCATCCGCCGCACATCGACGTACGGCATCGGAGGCAGCACCGATCCTCCATGCGGGGTTTGCCGCAGTTCGGGCCCGGGCCGACGGGCGCGGTTATCGTCTGGACACCAGTCAGCGCTCGACGAAAGGGAAAGCCGTGCCGCACATCGCCCTCCCCGAAGGAGTTCCCGGCATCCGCAGTGGGTTCGAGTTCCGCCCCGAAACCGCGGGGCCGATGCGCGAGCTGACCGAGGTGCTGCTTCGCGGCGACAACACGTTGAGCCGCGGCGACCGGGAGCTGATCGCGGCCTACGTCTCGAACCTGAACGAGTGCATGTTCTGCCAGACCTCGCACAGCAGGTTCGCCGCCGAGCAGCTCGACGGCGGCGTCGACCTCGTGGAGCAGGTGAAGCGCGATCCCGCCTCCGCGCCGATCAGCGACAAGCTCAAGGCGCTCCTCGTGATCGCCGGGAAGGTGCAGCAGAGCGGCCGCCTCGTGACCGAGGCCGACGTCGCCGCCGCCCGCGAGCTCGGCGCGACCGACACGGAGATCCACGACACCGTCCTCATCGCGGCCTGTTTCTGCATGTTCAACCGGTACGTCGACGGCCTCGCGACCTGGACGCCGACCGATCCGGCCGATTACGACGAGATGGTCTACCGCGTCCTCGAGCACGGCTACACCTCGCAGCCGCCGAAACCGGCTTAGTTCCCGCCTACCGTGAGGATCTGGCCGGCCGGGATATCGGTCAGCCGGGTCGTGCTGCCGTCCGGATACGTGACCGTGAGCGCGCGCACGCGCCTGGCCTTGCCGAGACCGAAGAGCACGCGCGGATCCTCCGACGAGAGGTAGCTCGACCCGGCCAGAACCTCGCGGACGAGCTTGCGTCCATCCGGGAGCTCGACCGTCACGACGGCGCCCGGATGGAAGCCGCCCAGCGACACCTCGAGCCAGTTCCCCGCCGCGCCGGTGTTCTCGAGCAGGAGGAGCGGCCCGGCGATCGAGTTGACCGCGAGGTCGGCGTCTCCGTCGTTGTCGAAGTCGGCCGCAGCGACACCGCGGCCGTTGATGCGAAGCGCTTCCTCCGACTCGGCGATGTCGGCGAACCGCGGCTCCTCCCCCGGTGCGGCGACGTTCTCGAGCACCTGGATCGGCTCTGCGTCCTCGGCGAGATTCGAGATCGGAATGGCGCCGCTCGCGAGGACGAGGTCGAGATCCGTGTCGAGGTCGAGGTCGAGCCACGAAGCGCCCCAGCCGGTCAGGTGCTTGCGCAGGGCGGCGGCGATGTCGGAGCTCGCGTTCTCGAACGAGCCGTCCGTGCTGCGGTAGAGCACGTGCCCCTGGCCGCGCGAGTTCGTGACGAGCACGTCCGGCTCCCCGTCGCCCGCGTAGTCCGCGACCGCGAGGCCCATCCCGGCCCGTCCGTCGTCGACGCCTTCGCCCGGCGCGCGGTCCTCGAAGCGGAAACCGAGGCCGCCGGGCTTGGCGACGTTCACGTAGAGCCGGTTCGGGTCCTCGTCGTTCGCGACGTAGAGGTCGAGCCGCCCGTCGCCGTTGAGGTCGGAGAGCACGGCGCCGAGGCTGTGGTCGAAGTCGGCCGACTCGAGCCCCGCTTCGGCGCCGACCTCGCGGAACGTCGGCCGGCCGTTCGAGCCTCGCCCCTCGTTCAGGTACAGGAGGTCGCGCACGCCTTGATGGTTCGTGGGGAACCCATCGAAGGACTCGGGGATCGGCGCGTTCGGGTTCGTGTAGCCGGCGACGTAGAGGTCCGGCCGCCGGTCGCCGTTCACATCGCCCACCGCGGCGCCCGCGTGCCAGCCGTAATCGGCGATCCCCGCGTCGCGGGCGCCGTCCGTGAACGTGCCGTCGCCGTTGTTCCAGAGGAGCGCGTCGTAGGTCGTGGTCGTGACGTGGAGGTCGGTGCGGCCGTCCTGGTCGAAGTCGGCGGCGACGCAGCCGTTCCCGCGCGCGGCGAGGTCGGCTCCGGACCCGCGGCTCACGTCCACGAACTTCCCTTCGACGTTGTGGAAGAGCGCGCTTCGCGGCAGGCCGCCGCGCTTCTTCCATTCGGCGACGTCGAGCTCCGAGTACGAGTTCACGGCGAAGAGGTCCATCCAGCCGTCGTCGTCGTAGTCGAGCCAGCAGACCCCGCCGCCCATCATCGCCTCGGGGTCGCTCGTCGTGACCTTGAACTGGAACGCGCTGTGCTGGAAGTCGAGGCCGGCGGCGGGCGCGACGTTCTCGAGGTTCGCGCTGACCACACCGGTCGTGCTCGCCGGGCCCTCGGGTGCGGCCGTGGTCGGCGGGAGCGGCGTCTCGCCGGCGCCGCGCGAGTCGACGATCACGAAGCGGTCGCCGTCGAGGGCGAGGACGAAGGTGCGCTCGAACGGCGCCGGGTCGCTGCTTTCCTCGACCTCCGAGGACGCCACCGCGTACGTCGCCACTTCGACCGTCCCCTCGACCGTCGCGACCACCTTCGGCGGCCCCTGGCCTTCGCCCGGCTCGAGCGTGACGCGCATCGCGTCGAGGGTGTAGGCGGGAACGGCGATCGTGCGCCCGGCCGCTCCTTCGATCTGGCGGCGCAGGCTCGCGAGCCACGCTCCGTCTGCGCCCGCGGCGGCCCGGCCGATGTCGCGCTCGCGCAGCGCGTCTCCTGCGGCTCCGAGGTTCGCGACGACGTCGCGGGCGATCTGCTGTGCCGTGCGCTCGTCGATCTGCGCCGAGACGCCTTCCGCGGAGACGACCGTGACCTCGGGGAGCGTCGCGGCGTCCAGCCCCTGTCCGCCGACGGCGCTTGCGGACGAGCGCGCGGGAATCCCGGCGAGCACGACGAGCCCCGCGAACGCGGCGACGCCCACCAGCGCGAGCGCGCCGGCCGCGGGGCGTCGGAGAGCGGGCAAGGACATCCGCGGGAGGAGCGCCTCGACGAACGGCCGCGCCGCGCAGACGAGCGCGAGGGCGCCGAGCACCGCGACCTTGCTCGCGAACTCCGTTCCCTGCGGCGCGATCAGGAGCACGGCGACAAGTCCCACCGAGATCCCGAAGACGCGGCGTCCCACGCGGCCCGTGGGGACGGTCCTCGGGTCGGTGATCATGAAGAAGAGGAAGACGAGGATCTCCGGCGAGAAGACGAGCGCTCTCCAGAAGGCCGCGTCGGAGATCGGCCCGAGATGCCAGCGCGCCGTCATCGCATGCCCGCTGGCGGCCAGGACGGCGATCCCGGCCGCGAACGCGATCCAGAAGCCGACGGCGAGCCCGACCAGGTTCAGACGGCTGAGGATCGCGAACCCGCCGGTGACGATGATCGCCAGGGTGAGCGCGAGCCACACGGACATCGGGCCCCACCAGAAGTCGAGCGGCTCCGCGTAGGCCGAGCCGAGGATCAGGAAGCACGCGACGAGCCCGAAGTTCGACGGGTTGAAGATATGCCGGCCCTTCCAGACGACGATGTACTTCGAGAGCAGCGACACGGCCGCGGTGCCGGCGAAGATCCACCAGCCGTGCATGCTCCACCAGTCGCCGTGCTCCGTCCCCGGGACGCGGAGGATGAACGCCACGCCGTTCCCCGTGAGGAGCGCGCTCGCCGGCCACATGACCACGTGCTGGCGGAAGAACGCGATCCCGACCTCGAGCACCGCGCAGGTGACGAGCGAAACGAGGATCTGGGCGATCGAGAGCCGGAAGTCGAACGCCACCTGCCCGAGGATCTGGAGCGACACGATGATCGCCGCCAGGTGCAGGCGCGGGTCGCGGATCGTCGGCAGCAGGACCGGGTACGCAACGCCGCGGATCCGCAGCGTCGGCGGCCCCGTCCCGGTCAGCGCGGGCGCAGTCATCGGCTAGACCCTCGCATCGCCCAAGTATGGACAGCGCGCCGCCAAATGTGACGGTTGGGAGCGCGAGGCCCGGGCTTGGTCCCGGGCCTCGCGCTCTGGTGTCCGCTCGCCCCTACTCCGCGCCGGCCTCGAACACGTCGTCCTGCACGTCGATGCCGGTGTTCTGCTCGATCACCTGCGCGAGCGTCCGCTTGTAGGTGAGCCCGGTCAGGACCTCGATCGCCCTGAGCTCGGGATCGTTCGCGTAGAAGAAGCGGTCGCCGTCGCGAAGCGCCGCGAACTGCTGCTTCCACATCGCGAGCTGGAGCTCGCCGAACTCGGTGCCCGCCACGTGCTTCTCGGTCGCGCCCGTGAACGTCTACAGCTCTCCGGAAGGTCTCGACGGGGACGAGCTCGACGAGCTCCTCGCGACCATGCTGCGCGAGTTCCCCGTGCACGCCGTCTCGGTTGGAACGTACGACCCGTCGTGCGACCCGGACGGACTCGTGCCGCCGATCGCGCTGCGGCTCCTGCGAACGGTCGCCGCGAGCCTGTAGCTCAGTCGGCGATGCCGCGGTCGCGGACGGTCATCATCGTCGCGGCCATCGTGGCGATGTGGCGCTCGTCGGCGAAGACGTCGCAGTGGCAGACGATCAGCGTCCGGCCGTTCTTGATGACGCGCCCGCGCGCGGCGAAGCGCTCGCCCTCGGCGGGGCGGAGCAAGTCCACCTTGAACTCGACGGTGAGAACGGTCGCGCCTGGTTCGACGAGGGTCATCGCCGCGTAGCCGCAGGCCGTGTCGGCGAGCGCCGCAACGACGCCGCCGTGAAGGAACCCGTGCTGCTGGCCGAGGTGGTCGCCGTGCGGGAGCACGACGTCGACTGCTCCCGGGTCGACCGAGCCCATCTCGGCGCCGAGCGTCTTCATGAACCCCTGGCGCGCGAAGCTTCCGCGCACGCGCTCCTCGAAGCCCGGGTCGCGCGGCTCGAAGTCGCTCATCCGAGCGGCGTGCCGTCCGGGTTCACGCGCTGGATGGTCAGCGAGTAGACCTCGGAGGCGTGGATCTGGTCGCCCACGGGGTTGGTGAGATCGAAGTCGACGTCGATCGAGATCGTCTGCGGCGTGTCCGCGTGGAAGATCTCGGCCGGCACGGTCTTCTTCCCGATCGACAGGTCGTCGAGCGTCCAACCGATGATCGAGATGAAGCAGGTGGTCCCGGCGCCCTCGCTCCCGAGTCCGACGAAGGGGTCTTCGAGGAACCACTGCACCTCGGCGGTCGGGCTTTTGTTCGGGATCGTCACCTGGATGTACGCCGAGCCCATCCCCGCCTGCGACCCCGAGGCGGAGCACGACGAGGTCGTGGCCAGGTTGCACCCGATCATCTGGGTCGTCGTGCTCGTCGCCCCGTTCGCGATGATCACTCCGACGAGGCTGGTCGGACCCGCGAGCAGGTAGTTGCTCAGCGGCTCGAACGGCAGGTTCGACACGGACATGGTGGTGGTCTCGGTCCCGCTGAACGGCGGGCAGCCCGGGACCAACGGGGCCGCCGACTGGCCCGTGAACGTATTCGTGATCGTCGCCTGGAGGATCTTGTAGTGGTGCGGGCAGCCCGAGCGCACTTTGAGCGTGTGCGTGAAGGGCGCGAGCGAGGCGAACCCCGCGTTCGTGCTGAGGATGATCAGCTCCTGAACGTCCTGCTCGGGATCGTCACGGCAGAGCGTGACCGTCTTCTTGGTCGTCCAGTCCTGCCGCTTCCACTCGCCGTCGGCCATCTTCATCAGCGCGTCGACATGCGCGCCCGGCTTGCCCTGGAGGGCATTCTTGAACTGCACCTCTCGGATGTTGTCGTCCGGGAGCTTCACCCGGTGGTAGGCGCCGGCGCTGAGCCTCGGGAAGGTCGGCCGCTGGATCTTCAGGTTGAGCGTACGGATGGGCAGCCCGCCCAGGTTGATCGTCGTCGGCGCCGGCAGCGTGGGGGTCGCGCTCCAGTTGTCCCAGTCCTTGTAGGACTCCTCGATCGGTGAGTCCGGGTCGCCGACCGGCGACTGGTTGTAGACGTGGAAGAAGAACTCGGGCACCTGCTTCGCGAGTCCGCCCGAGACCGCGGCGTCAACCGCCTGCGGCGGCCGCTTCGTCTGCATTTGCGTGAAGATCGAGTTCAGGACGCCCGTGCCGCCGCCCATCTCCTCGAGCATCATCCAGAACGGCCACGCCTCGTAGCCGGCACCCTCGAGATTGCCGGCGAGCGGCGCCTTCACGAGGTTCCCGTACTTCGTCTGCTCCGTGTTGTCGTTCGGGACGACGAAGTCGGCGGCCCAGTTCGCGCCGCCCTCGTCCCACCAGGCGATCGGCTCGTCGCAGCTCACGTAGCGGTGCGAGAACTGGATCGCGTGCATGAGCTCGTGCGCGAGCGCCCACTTGCCGAGCCCGGGCTGGATCGCGATCCACGAGGGACGGTTCGTACACCACTTGCCCGGAACAGGGAAGTTCCCGACCTTCGGGTAGGGCGCCGCGACGGCCAGCGCCGCCGTGTCGAACCGCCCCGCGAGCAGGACGATCGAGGCGCCCACGTAGATGTCGTAGCGCCCGTCCGGCCCGTGGTAGCACTCCTCGCCGTCGTCGGGAAGCGGCTCGCCGAACTCGTCGCCGAGCTTCTTCCAGATGTCGGGGAGCATCGCCGCGTAGGCCATCGCGGCGGCCCGGTCGCTTGCCTCGATCGCCTCGAACTGCGGCGTCTCGGTCGTCCCGTACCAGACGATCGCCTCGTTGTCCGACGTCGGGATGCCCTGCCACGGGAACGGCTCCTCCGTCGGCCCGGTCCCCGTTTCGATCGAGCTGTAGCCGGTGCAGTCCGCCGGGGCGGCGGTGGCGCGCCTCCCCGAGGAGGCCGGCTTCGGCTTCCAGTTGCGACCCTTCACCTGCCAGGCGCTGCCGCCCGCCTGCGGGGGAACGAAGTAGCGGAAGACGTCATCCTTGATCGAGGCTGGCAGAGTCCCGAAGGAGTTGGCCGCGCCCCGGATCGCGTCCTGATCGCCGCCCGGGCCGAACGCGTCGCCGCGGAGCTCGACCGGCAGGCGCGAGTCGTGGCTCAGCCCGTAGAGCCCGTAGAGCACCTCCTGCGCCTTGGTGATGCGCTTCGCCTGGAGTGCTCCGCCGATGCGTTCCTCGGCGCTGCGGCCCGACGTGGCGATCTTCGCGGCGAGCTTGCACGCGCTCTTGCCCTTCACCGCCTTGGCCGGGTCGATGCAGACGAGCAGCGTCCGCAGCTGCCCCGCGGCCGTCTTCACCGGCACCTTTCCGCGGACGACCACCTTCTTCGCCCCGCGGTGGCGGATGGTGACGCCGTTGCCGAGCTTCAGGCCGCCCTTCGCCGAGCCCTTCGCGTTCCCGAGGACGAGGCCGACCTTCGTGCGCGCGCCGGTCCCGGCGATCGTCGCGGTGACGCTCAGGGTGTCGCCCTGCGCGGCGACCAGCGGAACCTTGGCCGTCTTCGTCACGCGTGGCTTCGCCGCCTGGGCCGCGGGCGCGAGGAGGACGAGAAGGAACGCCGCGCCGAGCACGAGGGACGGTCGGCGGAACAACCTCACGGCGCCGTTCATCACGTGCGCACCAGCTCTCTGCTCGACGGGGCCCGACCCTAGCACCATCCGTGCCAAAGTACGCACCGAGATTCCGAGCAGGAAAGGAGGCTGGCATGGCCGGCGAGATCGTCCACATCGAGTTCTCGTCCACCGACGTCGATCGTGCAGAGCGGTTCTGGAGCGGCCTGTTCGGCTGGGAGTTCGGTCCCGCCATGGAGGAGTTCGACTACCGCATGGCCCGCTCCGGCGAGAAATCCGGCGTCGCCGTCTTCAAGGGCGAGATCCGGATGCCCGGGCACCCGAGCTACTACTTCGACACGCCCGACATCGACGCGTCGATCGCCAAGGTCCGCGAGCTCGGCGGCACGGCTGAGGAGAAGCAGGCCGTCGAGACGCACGGCTGGTACGCCAGGTGCGTCGACAGCGAGGGGAACGAGTTCAGCCTCTGGGAGTCGAACACCTCCGCGGAGTAGCTAGCCCGCGCGCTCGGCGGCGCGCAAACCGCGGTACGCCCAGACCGCGAAGAGGATCGCGAGGACCGACGCGGCGAGGAAGGCCTTGGCGAGTTCCGTGGGAGCGCCCGCGAGGAGCCCGCGTCCGGCTTCGAGGATGAACGTGACGGGATTGGCCTGCGCGGCCGCGTGGATCCAGCCGTCGAGCAGGGCGAGCGGCACGTACACGGGCGCGAAGAAGAGGAGCATGAACACCGGCATCTGCATGACCGGCCCGGCCTGCATCGTCCGCAGCCGCATCGCGACCCCGCTCGCCCACAAGACGGCGGCGATGTTCACGAAGAGCGCGAGCGTGTAGAGCCCGACGAGGTCGATTCCGCTGCCGCCGACGTTCATCCCCACGGCCAGCGCCAGCACCGTCACGAACACCGCGGTGACGAGCCAGCGTACGAGCGCGGCCGCGGCGTAGCCGATCACGATCCCCGAGCGGTTCGGCGCAGCGAGGAGGAGCCTCCGCGCGAAGCCGTTCTCGAAGTCGCGCGCGACGCCGAAGCCGGTGAAGACCCCGCCGAACGCCGCCGACTGGAGCAGGACGAACACGAACTGGAAGGCGGTGTAGCCCGGCGGATAGTCGAAGCCGGGCACGTCGGCGACGCGGGAGAGGCCGCCCGCGAAGGCGATGAAGAAGAAGAGCGGGAAGATGAGCGACGGGATGAGCAGCGACGGGTTCGTGAACACGTTGTGGAGCGTGCGCCACGCGACTCCCTGGGCGACTGCGAGCGTGCTCCTCACGACCGCGTCAGCCTCGTTCGCAGGGCGATCGACGCGAGCACGAGCGAGACGGCCATGAGCGTCAGGGAGATCCCGAACCCGAGCGCGAGCGCCTGGCCGTCCCAGCCCAGGATGATCAGGCTGCGGACGGCCTCGATCAGGTACGAGACCGGGTTCACCGTCGCGGCCGCACGGAACCAGTCCACGGCGATCAGGTTCCGCGGCATGTTCATCGACGAGATGAACAGGAAGACGAAGAAGACCGGGAACAGGCTCTGGACGGCCTCGCCCGAGCCGGTGCGCAGCGCGGCGAACGCGCCGAGCGCGCCGAAGCCGATCGAGACGATGACGGCGAACAGGAGCAGCACGCCGATGCCGAGCGGGCCCGACTCGAAGTGCACGCCGGCGATCAGGCCGACGACGATGTAGACGAGCGCCTGGATGATCCCCATCACGGCGATCCCGCCGAGCTGGCCGGCGAGGAGCACCGGCGCGCGCATCGGAGTCAGCGACAGCCGGTTGAGAAAGCCGGTCTGGATGTCGCGCGCGAGGTCCGTGCCCGCGTTCATGGTCGCGAAGAGCGCGCCCTGGATGAACGGGATCGCGAGCGCGAAGGCGAGGAACGAGTGCGTCGGGAACCCCGGCAGGCTCGTCGCGGAGTCCAGCCCGCCCGAGTTGACCGCGAGCAGGAGCAGGGGGAAGACGAGCGGGAAGACGACGTTCGCGGGCTGGCGCGCGGTGCGAACGACCGAGCGGCGCGCGAGCAAGAGCGCCTGCTCGCCGGAACCCGGTTTCACGCGGCCTCCTCGTCCTCGGGCTCCTCGGGCTCGCCGGCGCCCTCGAGCGAGCGGCCGGTCTTCGCGAGGAAGACATCGTCCAAAGACGGCTGGTGCAGCTCGAGCTGCTCGACCTCGATCCCGTCGGCGTCGAGAGCGCGCACGATGTCGGCGAGCACCGAAGCGCCCTGCTCCGCACGAACCGCGGCGCCGTGGGCGGACTCGCACGGCTCGCCGAAGCGCGCGAGCACCGACTCCATGCGCGACAGCTCGTCCTTCTTCACCGGGACCGCCTCGATCGTCGGGCGGCCGATCTCGGCCTTGAGCGCGCCCGGCGTCCCCTCGGCGACGATCTTCCCGTGGTCGATGATCCCGACCCGGTCGGCGAGGACGTCGGCCTCCTCCAGGTACTGGGTCGTGAGGAAGACGGTCACGCCGTCCTGCTTGGCGAGGCGCTCGACCTCTTCCCAGAGGGCGGTGCGGCTCTGCACGTCGAGGCCGGTCGTCGGCTCGTCGAGGAAGAGGACGCGCGGCCTGTGAACAAGAGCGAGTGCCAGGTCGAGCCGGCGCTTCATGCCGCCCGAGTAGCCGCGCACCTTCCGATCGGCGGCCTGCGTGAGGCCCACGCGCGCGAGGAGCTCGTCGGCGCGCGGCTTGCGCTCGGCGCGCGGCATGTTCTGGAGCGTCGCCTGGAGCCGGAGGTGCTCCCGGCCGGTGAGCAGCCCGTCGAGCGCGGCCTCCTGGAGCGCCGCGCCGATCTGCGTGCGGACCTTCGGACCCTCCTTGGCCACGTCGAAGCCGGCCACCCGCGCCGTGCCGGCGGTCGGCGGCAGCAGGGTCGTGAGGATGTGGACGGTCGTCGACTTCCCCGCGCCGTTCGGGCCGAGGAAGCCGTAGATCTCCCCCGGCGCGACCTCGAGCTCGATCCCGTCCACGGCGCGCGGGCCCTTCTTGTACTCCATGACCAGCCCGACGGCCTCGATGGCTCGCTCGCCCACGAATCGCAGCCTAGCCACGCGCGGCCGTGGGGAGCCGCTCTTGTAGGCTCGGAGGGGTCGTGTCGGACTCGCCCATCCCACCGACGCCGCCGATCGTCGCTGCGCGCGGCGTCGTCAAGCGGTACGGCCGCACTGTCGCGCTCGCCGGGCTCGACGCCGAGATCGGCGGCGGAATCACCGGCCTCCTCGGCTCCAACGGCGCCGGGAAGACGACGTTCCTCTCGATCCTGCTCGGCCTCCGCACGCGCAACGAAGGCGACGCTCGCCGTGCTCGGCGCCGATCCCGCCACGGCGGGAATCGACGTCCGCGCGCGCATCGGCTTACGCGCCGGAGCACCACGACCTCCCGTCCGAGCTGGCCGCGGCCGACGCTCGTCCGCCACCTCGCCGAGATGCACCTGATCCCGCAGCGCGGCGCCATGCAGCGGGCGAACGACGCTCTCTGGCTCGTCGGCCTCGGAGAGGAGCGCTTCCGCCAGGTCGGGACGATGTCCACGGGCCAGCGCCAGCGCGTGAAGCTCGCCGGCGCGATCGCCCACGACCCCGAGCTCGTCCTCCTGGACGAGCCGACCGACGGGCTCGACCCCGTCCAGCGGACGGAGATGCTCGACCTGATCCGCCGCATCGGCACCGAGTTCGGCATGCACATCCTCATCTCGTCGCACCACCTCGAGGAGGTCGAGCGGATCTGCGACGCCGTCGTGATCGTCGAAGGCGGAACGGTCGTCCACCAGGGCACGCTCGCCGACCTGCGGCGCGGGCCCGAGGGCCTCGTCATCGAGGTGGACGAACGCACCGAGGAGCTCGCGGCGCTCCTGCGCGGAGCGGGCATCGCCGTCACGGAGGACAACGGCCGGCTGCTCCTCGGCGGAGGAGAACTCACGACGCCGTGCGCGACGCGGTCGCCGAGCTGGGCGTCGGAATCCGCCGGCTGGCCCCGCGCGGGCGCACGCTCGAGGACGTCTACATGGGGAGAGACGAATGAGCGTCCCTCACCTTCGGCTCGCTCCCGTGGGGGAACCAGTTCCCCCACGCAACCCCCTTCTTCTGTGACGCGGGAACCTCCCGGTTCCCCCGGGAAACCCCCCTCCCCACACTCATCGTCCGGAGACCGGCCGATGAGCGGCGCGCGCCTCTTCGACCTCGGCTATCGCCGCTACGACGGCCCGCGCCGCCGGCCCGCCTGGGCGATCCTCACGCTCGGGGTCTTCACGGCGAGGCGCGTGCTCGGCCTCGGTCGCGGCGCGCGCGCGAAGGTGCTGCCGGCGATCGTCCTCTTCATCGCCTTCACGCCGGCGCTGGTGAATGTCCTCGTCGCGGCGCTGCTCTCGGACCTCAATCTCGACGACTTCATCAGCTACGGCGACTACACGGGCTACATCGCGCTTGCGATCGCCCTATTCACGGCCCTCGTCGCGCCGGAAGCGCTCTGCCCGGACCGGCGCTCCGGCATGTTCGGGCTCTACCTCGCCGGCCCGCTCGACCGGAACCGCTACCTCTTCGCCAAGGCCGCCGCGGTGTTCGGCGTCATGCTCCTCATCACCGCGGGGCCGATGCTCTTCATGCTCCTCGCGTACTTCGTCGGAGGATTCGGGCCGTCGTTCGGCGAGACGCTCTCGACGCTCGGCCGCATCGTCCTCACCGGAGTCGTGACGGGTGCGCTGTACGCCTCGGTCGCGCTTGCCGTCTCGAGCTTCACCACCCGTCGGGCGGCCGCGGCGGTGGGCGTGATCCTCGTGCTGCTCGTGCCGCCGATCGTCGCCGGGGTCGCCATCGACACCGTCGAGGCGCCGGACTGGCTGTCGCTCGCCGGGCTGCCGTTCATCGCGCACGAGCTCGCGTACCGCATCTTCGGCGAGTCCTCCTTAGAGGGCGAGCCGATCGAGACGCTCTCCACGACCGCCCTCGCTGTCGGTGCGGGCGCGTGGATCCTCGGCGGCGCGCTCATTACGTGGCTGCGCTATCGCCGCATCGAGGCGACGAAATGACCGAGCCTCGCCTCGTTGCGGAGAACGTGTCGAAGTGGTTCGGGCCGCTCGTTGCCGTCTCCGACGTGAGCTTCGAGGTCGGGCCCGGAGTGACCGCGCTGCTCGGCCCGAACGGCGCCGGGAAGTCGACGATGCTCCGCATGCTCTGCGGGCTCGCGCGTCCCTCCAAGGGAACGGTGCGCGTGCTCGGGAAGGATCCGGCCGCCGACGTCGAGATCACGCGCTCGATCGGGCTCGTCCCGCAGCAGGAAAGCGTCTTCGAGCACCTGACTGCGCACCGGTTCCTCCAGATCTCGGCGACGCTCCAGGGGATCGGCGACGCCCCGAGCGTCGCGACGCGCGGCTTTGGAACGGGTCGCGCTCGATCCGACGGACACGCGCAAGCTCCCGACGTACTCGAAGGGGATGCGCCAGCGGGTCAAGGTCGCGCAGGCGCTCCTCCACGACCCGCAGGTGGTGATGCTCGACGAGCCGCTCACCGGGCTCGATCCCCGCCAGCGCGCGGACATGATCGGGCTCTTCCGCAGCCTCGGCGCCGAGGGACGCTGCGTGCTCGTGTCGAGCCACGTGCTCGACGAGGTCGAGCGGCTCGGGTCGCAGATCCTCGTCATGTCGCAGGGCCGGCTCGCCGCCGCGGGGGACTTCCACGAGCTGCGGGCGCTCATGGACGACCGGCCGATGCGCGTCCGCGTCCGCTCGAACCGCCCGCGCGAGCTCGCCGGCGCGCTGCTCGAGGCCGGGACGGTCGTCGGCGTCCGCCTCGACGGCGAGGACTGTGCTCGAGATCGACACCAGTGACGCCCGCGCTCTTTCCCGCGCGCTCGCCCCTGCTGCTCGCGATCGCCAAGCGAGCCTGCTCGAAGTCGTCCCCCTCGACGCGGATCTCGAAGGCGTCTTCCGCTACCTGGTGCAGCGATGAGCGCTCCAGCCGTATCCGCCTCCCGCCCGGGCTCGACGCTCGTCGCGCTCTACAGCCTGGTGCTGCGCTCGCAGATCTCGCTCGCGCGCCTCCTCGGCATCGGCGCGCTCGGCGGGCTCGCGATCCTGCTCGGGTCGTTTTCGGCCTGGGCGGACGATCCGCTCGATGCCGCATCGGACGTCGTCGCCGCCTATGGGCTCGGAATCCTCGTTCCGCTGGCCGCGCTCTGGCTCGGCACCGCCGCGATCGGCGATCTCGTCGAGGACCGGCTGCTCGTCTACCTCTGGCTGAAGCCGGTCCCGCGCTGGCAGCTTCCGGCGGCGGCGATCCTCGCGACCGTCGACCCTCGTGATTCCGCTGGCCGCGCTCCCGACGGCGATCGGCGCGACGCCAGGCGACGGGGAGCTCGCGGTGCGCAGCTTCGTCGCGGCCTCGCTGGCCGCGCTCGCCTACTCCGGACTCTTCGTCGCCGCCGGCTTGTGGTTCCGCCGCGCCGTGTGGTGGGGCCTCGCGTTCCTGCTCCTGTGGGAGAACGTCGGCGCGACCGCGTCCGAAGGGACGGCCCGCTTCACGGTCACGAGCTGGGCGCGCTCGATCGTCTCCGCCCAGGAAGGCGTGGACGTCCCGCTGGACGGCCGCTCGGCGACGAACGCGTTCATCGCGCTGCCGCTGATCGCGATCGCGAGCTGGATCGTCGCGACCCTGCGCTACCGGCGCACCGACATCGACTGAGCGTCAGACCGGAGCGGGAACGGCCGCGGTTTCCCGAGTCCGCCCCCGGTCGACGAGCACCGCGGCGACCGCGAGGCACACGAGCGCAACCGGGCCGACGGGCGGCGGATGGATCGCAAAGAGCGCGGCGAATCCGATCAGCAAGGTGACGCCCCAGCCCGATCCCGCACGCCGCAAGGCGACCGCGGCCGCGATGAGCGCGACCACCCAGCCGAAGAAGCCGAGGAAGAGCGCGACCGAGATCGGATCGGCGAGGACGTCGTCGTGGTTCAAGTACTCGATCGCGTCGGCGACCGCGGCCTGCTCGCCGGCCGGAAGTCCGTTCGCGTAGTCGATCAGGACTCCCGACACAAGCCCGACGGTGACCTCGTACGCCGTGTAGAAGACGAGGAAGAAGACGAGCGAGATGCGGCTCACCGTTGCGGCACGGCTCTCAACGCCGCTGCAGCATGAGGTAGACGACCGCCGCGATCAGCGGGATGAAGAACAGGAACGCCGTGTGGACGAAGAGCCACTCGCCGACGTCGTCGCGGATCCCCGCGTAGACGGTCTCGCCGCCCGGAGGGTGGAACCAGAGGATGACGGCGAGGGCCAGCGGAACGTCGCCACGAGAAAGATTCGGCGAAGGACGAGGATCATCGCAGGAGCGCCTCGTCGAGGAACGCAACCACGCGCCGCTCGTACTCGTCCGGCGCGACGTCGATGCCGCCCGTGTGCTCGGCGCCGGGAACCAACCAGATTTCCTTCGGCTCGCCGGCCGCGGCGAAGTACTTCGGCTGCCTGACGTCCTCGCCGCCCATGCCGGGATCGGCGTAGATGAGGAACACCGAACGGGGCGCGATCTTGCCGATGCTGTCCACGATGCGGGTCGGCTGTCCATGGTTCGAGAACACGCTCGCGGCAACGGACATCACGGCCCAGATCGGGGCGGCAATGACCGCCTCGACCCCGGTCAGGTCGACCTCGCCGAGTGGGAAGCCCGCGCCCTCGGACACAACCGCCTGGAACGCGCCGGACTTCGCAGCGGCCACGAGCAGGATCTCACCGCCGACCGAAGAGCCGAGGCCGCCGACGCGGTCGGGATCGACGTCCGGCCGGCCCTGGAGGTACTCGGCCGCGGCGATCAGGTCCCGGTCGCCGGCCCAGCGCACCAGATCGCCCTCGCTCTTCCCCTGGCCGCGCGGGTCGAGGAGGAGGACGCCGTACCCGTTGTCCACGAGCATCCGCGCCTCCTTCACCGCCGACGCGCCGGGGAAGACGACGATGGCGGCACGGTTCTTCGACGGGACGTAGCGGCCGACGAGCTCGAGTGAGTCGCTCGTCGTCACCGTGACCGTCTCGAACGGAACGCCGATGTCGTCCGGCTCCCCGAGGCGGCCGATGTGCGTGTAGCCGTACGAAAACCCGATCGGGAAGACGACGAGCGCGACGATCACGAGGCCCACGAGCAGGCCGGCCACCGTCCCCAGCCCACGCCGGAGGTAGCGGCGCCGCCGGCTCTCGTCCCTCCGCCGCGCCTTCCAGAGGATCACCGGCCCGGTGACGAGCAGAACGACGCCGGCCGCGATCGCCACGAGGCCGGTGTAGTGGGCGCCCGAGGCGCTGCCGTGCTGAAGGTAGTGGAAGCCGGGGAAGCCGATCGCCACGCCGATCGCGCCGAACGTCATCGCGACGGCCGCGCGGGCCACGGTCGGAAGGCGCGGATAGACGAGCGCGACGCCCGCGAGGATCGCCACGGGAACGAGGCCGCTCGCCAGGTGGTCGTCGACGGACGTTCCCGGCTGGGGCTGCAGGTAGTTGTCGTCCACGACGTGCAGTGCGATCCCAGCCAGCGCGAGGACGGACGATCCCGTACTCGGTGCGCGGCGAACGCGGCGGCCCGTGCGGCTCTAATTCCCAAGGAGAGCCTCATCGAGGAAGCCGACGACGCGACGCTCGTACTCCTCCGGTTCGGTCGTGATCCCGGCGACGTGCTGACCGTTCGGGACCTCCCAGATCTGCTTCGGCTCGCGAGCCGCCGCGTAGAAGCCATTGTTCGGCTTCCGCTCGGAGCCGTCCTGGCCGTGCTCCCCGTAGACGAAGAACACAGGGGTCGGCGCGATCTTCGCCACTTCACTCTTCAGACTCGGCGGAGGAAGCTCGCTCGCGAAGCGTCGCCAGGGAGAGCGTGAGGAACACCTGCGTCGGGAGATCGAGGATCCGCTCCGACAGGTCGGGGTTCGCGAACTCGTCGCGGACCGACTGGCCGCTCGCTCCCTCCGAGACGATCGCCGCGAACGCGTCCGAGTGGGCGGCGGCGTGGAGCAGCATCTCGCCGCCGACCGACAGGCCGATGGCGCCGATCCGCTCGGGATCCACGTCGGGGCGCGACTGAAGGTAGGCAGTGGCGGCGTGGAGATCGCGCTCGCCGCCCCAGCCGAAGATGTTCGGATCGCCGTCGCTCGCGCCTTCGCCGCGCCGGTCGTAGAGCAGCACGCCGTAGCCGTTGCGGACGAGCATCCGCGTCTGCTTCTGCGGGCCCGACCGGCCCGGGACGACGATCACGGTTGCGCCGTTCTTCGACGGCACGAACCAGCCCTCGAGCCGCAGGCCGTCCGACGTCGTGAACGACACGTCTTCGTGCGCCGCGCCGAGGTCGGGCGTGGGGACGTGCGCGCGCGCCGTGTGCGTCACGACCTGCGCGATGACGAGCGGGAACAGAATCCACGACGCGACGACGAAGGCGGCGACCAGGAGCAGGGCGCGCCGGAGGTAACGCCACCACAGCCGGTCGTCCGTGCGCCGCGTCCTCCACAGCGTGACGGCGCCGAGACCCACGAGCATGATCCCGGCGGCGAGTGACAGCCACCCGGTGAAGTCGTCGCCGGACGGGCCGCCGTTCAGCGTGTAGTAGACGGCCTCGATCCCGGACGCGATCCCGAAGATGCCGAACACGAGCGCCAGCGCGGCGCGGGCGCCGGCCCGCAGGCGCGGATAGAGGATCGCGAATCCTACGACGAGACCGAGCGGAACGAGCGCGCCGGGGTGGTCGAACGCGGACATGCCCGGCTCGGGCTGGAGGAACGCGTCGTCCACGATGTGGAGGGCGACGGCGGAGAGCGCGACGCGTGCGACTCCCACCTCGGTCGCGAGACGCGACCAGAGGGTCGAACCCGCGGTCGAGATCGGCTGCGATAGGACTTCGGTCATCTCATCGCCAGGCTCACAGCCGGGGAGCGGTCGCGCCAGGCGGGTATCTGGCTTTTCCAAGGGCGGGTTACTGGTGGTTCACGCGCATGGCATCTCCGCCTTGACGCGTGCGTCGCCGCCGCCGGCTCCAGAGCGAAGGCGGCCGCCGAGCGCTTCGACCCGGTCGGCGAGCCCGCGCAGCCCCGACCCTCGCTCGGTGTCGGCGCCGCCGATGCCGTCGTCCACGATCTCGACGACGACGTCGCCGTTGCTCCGGCCGATCTCGACGGTCACGGACGAGGCCTTCGCGTACTTGCCGACGTTCGCGAGGCTCTCGGACACGACGTAGTACGCGGCGACCTCGAGCGGCTCGGGCAGGCGCCGGTCGAGATCGACGGTCAGCGAGACCGGAACCGGCGCCCGGACGACGAGCTGCTCGAGGGCGACCGCGAGCCCGTGCCCGGTCACGACAGCCGGGTGAATCCCCTGGGCGATCTGGCGGAGCTCTTCGAGCGACGACGCGATCTCGCGCCGGGCCAAGTCGAGGCGCTCGCTCGCGCCGGGGTCGTCCAGCTGCTTCTGGAGGACGCTCAGCTCGAGCGAGAGCGCGACGAGCCTCTGCTGCGCGCCGTCGTGCAGGTTGCGCTCCAGCCGCTGCCGCTCCTTCTGGCCCGCTTCGAGGACGCGCGCCCGCGATCCGCGAACTTCCTCCAGGCGCGCTCGCAGCTCGGCCTGAAGCCGCGCGTTCTCGAGCGCGATGCCGGCGGCCGCCGTCACTGCGCCGAGCAGCTCGGGCTCGTCCAGCAGGGCGGGGTCGTGAATGAGCGCGGCCACGTGCACACCGTCGCGGTTGTGGATCAGCGTGGTCGCTCGCGGCCCCGGCTGCTCCGGAAGCTCGACGGACAGGCCGTCGAGATCGGCGTAGGTCGCGAACTCGGGAAGCCAGTACGCGAGCGTCAGCGACGGGTCGCGCAGGGCCCGCGCGAGCGCATCGCGCAGGTCCGCCGGGCCGGGATCGCCCTGCAGCTCGACCACGAGGTCTCCGACCGCCGAGCGGGCGAGCCGGTCGTGGAGGAGTCCGATCAGAAAGGCGATAGGCGCGAGCCCAAGCGTGATCAGGGTCGCCCACCGGATCTCCCGCACGTACGGGCCCTCGAACGCCAGCGTCAGGAAGAGCACGGCGATCATCACGAGCCCGAGCTCGAAGCAGTCGGTGAGCAGCGCGAGGGAGCGGCGCAGAGGCCGGCCCGCGCGCCATCGCCGCAGAGCCAGCACGCCGACCGCCGTCAGGCACAGGGCGCCGACGAACACGAACTGCACCCGCGCGACGGCCTCGGCCACCCCCGGCTTCACGGCGACCGCGAGCAGGTTGTGCGGTCCGAAGACGTCGTCGAACATCATCCGGACGATCTCGAACCCGATCGCCACCGCGTAGGCGACGATCACGAGCCAACGCTCGAATCCCGGCCGCAGCCGTCCGCTCGGATACGCCAGGAACACGTGGAGGAAGAGAACCGGCGCGACCAGGTCGAGCGTCTGCCCGAGCGTGAAGGCGATGTCGTTCGTGGTCCACGACAGCGTGGCGGCGCAGTTCACGAAGCCCGCGACGATCATCAGCGGGCCGAACCGGCTCTCGGGCCGGCGCGACCAGGCGAGCGCGCCGCAGCAGACGTAGGCGACCGTGATCCAGTTGAGGAGGATGGCGATCACCATCGGCTCCCCCACCTCGTGGTCGATCGTCTCGCTCTTCAGCGCCAACGTGAGCGAGAAGCCGGCGGCGACGCAGCCGGCGAGCGCGATCGACCACAACACCGCCGGCCTCGGGGCGTGCGCACGATCGACCGCAAGAGAACCCGCCATGCCTCTCCTTCCGGGAGGTCTCGGCGAGGATACTGCGCCATGGCCGTCGGAGGGACGACCGATCCTCGCTTCGCCCCTGTCGAGAGGCGTTCGAGCGCGTGGTCGAGACGCAGCCGGAACCGGCGCGGCGGTCGCCGCCTGGTACGACGGCGACTGGGTCGTCGACCTGTGGGGCGGCTGGGCCGACGCCGCGCGCACGCGGCCGTGGGAGCGCGACTCGATCGTCCAGCCGTACTCGGTGAGCAAGCCGTTCGCGGCGGTCTGCGCGCTGGTCCTGGTCGACCGCGGCGAGCTCGAGCTCGATGTGCCGATGCAGAAGTACTGGCCCGAGTTCACCGCGCCCGCGACGGTTCGGCACGTGCTCTCCCACCAGGCGGGCGTGGTCGTGCTCGACGACCCGGCGCCGACCGACGTGCTCTACGACTGGGACGGGCTGTGCGCGCTGCTCGCCCGGCAGGAGCCGCTCTGGGAGCCGGGCACTGCGCACGGCGAGTCAGCGCTCTTCTACGGCCACCTCGTCGGCGAGTTGGTGCGTCGCGTGGACGGACGCTCGCTCGGCACGTTCATGCGCGAGGAGGTCTGCGAGCCGCTCGGCCTCGACTTCGCGTTCGGCCTCTCCCCTGAGGAGCAGAAACGCGCGGTCGACATCACCGGGCTCGACGACGACTTCGCGCGCGAGAACATGGCGGGCAAGCCGGAGATCTATCCACAGGCAATCGGCAACCCGCCCGGCGCGCGGGACGGCGCGGTCGTGAACAGCGCCGCCTGGCGAGCGGCCGAGATCCCGTCGATCAACGGCCACGGCACGGCCCGCGGCGCGGCCGGCCTCTACGCGGCGCTCCTCCAAGGGGAGCTGTTGTCGCCGGACTTGCTGGCCGAGGCGACGCGCGCTCAGTGCTCCGGCATCGACCAGGTCTTCGGCCACGACGTCTCGTGGAGCCTCGGCTTCTCCGTGGACGAGGACGGCTACGGCATGGGCGGCACGGGCGGCAGCTTCGCGGCGGCGTCGACGGTCGGCGGCTACGCGATCGCGTTCGTCACCGGCTCGATGGGCAACCACGACCGCGCCGCGACGATCGAGAACACGTTCCGGGAGTGCCTCGGGCTCGCGCCGCTCGAGGACTAAGCACCGCCACGTCTTGCGTTCGCGCCGCCGAGCAGCAAAGTATGCGACATCGCTGCATCTGACTCTAATACCGCGGCGGGCCGCTGGAGCCCGCGGCGGCGGCGGATTGCCGTCGTGGCGCTGGTCGCTGTTCTGGTGCTCCTCGCGGCCTTCGCGGCGAGCTGTTCCGGCCGCTCCGGCGGCACCGTCGCCCAAGGCGAGGCGGACCCCGAATTCGCCGAGATCGACGCCTACGTGGAGGACGAGATGGATGCCCAGCGCATTCCCGGCCTCGCGCTCGGAATCGTCGAGGACGGCGAGATCATCCACCTGCGCGGCTTCGGCGAGGCCGACTCGTCCGGGCGGGCCGTCTCACCGGAGACGCCGTTCATCATCGGCTCCGTCGCCAAGTCCGTCACCGCCTTGGCGGTCATGCAGCTCGTCGAGGCGGGGGAGGTCGACATCGACGCGCCGGTGCAGAACTACATCCCATGGTTCCGAGTGGCCGACGAGGAAGCGTCCGCGGAGATCACCGTCCGTGACCTCCTGAACCACACGAGCGGCATCTCGACGAAGACGGGAAGGTCGTACCAAGGCAACGGTGACACGAGCGACGACGCGCTCGAGAAGGCCGTCCGCAAGCTGAGTACCGCCGAACTGACGAAGCCCGTGGGCGAGGCCTACCAATACAGCACGATCAATTTCTCGGTGCTCGGGCTGATCGTCCAGACCGTGGGCGGACAGTCGTACGAGGACTACATCCAGGAGAATGTCTTCGACCCCCTGGAGATGGACGGTTCGTTCACGGCCAGGACGGATGCCCGAGACCTGGCCACCGGCCACAACTACTGGTTCGGCCGGCCGAGAGCCTCCGACGAACCGTTCAACCGCGGCCTTCTTCCCGCCGGCTATCTCATCTCCAGCGCCGAGGACATGACGCACTACGTGATCGCGCAGCTCAACGACGGCGAATACGACGGCGCGTCGGTGCTCTCGCCGGAGGGGATCGCCGAGCTGCAAGAGCCGGCCGTCCCCACCCCAGAGGCCGACACCTCCTACGGCATGGGCTGGTTCGTCGGCCCTGTGAACGGCATCCCGGCCGTCTTTCACCAGGGCGAGACGTTCACCTTCCACTCGAACGTCGTGCTGATGCCCGAGAGCGGCCAGGGCGTGGTCGTGCTGATGAACGCCGAGAACTCGCTGGATCTCTTCGTTCGCGGCCGCATGGGCACCGTCTCCGAAGGCGTCGCGAGCCTCCTGGCTGACAAGGAGCCCGAGCCTCCCCCGTCGGGCATCGCCATCTTCATCGTCTATGCGGCTCTGTTCGGCGCCCTCGCCCTGCAGATCAGCGGGATGGTGCACTCGATATCGGCGCTGCGGCGCCGGCAAGTCCCCACCGGCCGGTTCGGACGGAAGTCGCGCATCGGCCTGGCCCTGGTGACGAACCTCGCCTGGGCGTTCCTCGTCCTAGTGCTGATCCCGAAGCAACTCGGGTTGCCGCTCACGACCCTCGCGCAGGGCCTCCCCGACCTCGCGTATCTGCTCTTGGCGAGCGGTGTGGTCGCGCTCGTCTGGGCCGTCGCGAGAACCGTCTGGGCGTTCGTCGCCTTGCGTCCCGTGCCCGCCGCGCACTGAACTACCTCGCCCGCGGCGCCCGTTAGCCGCCCAGCGGCGCCATCGTCAGGCCGAAGTCCTTGAGCTGCTCCCAGTAGAGCTCGGCCTGCTCGCGATGGCCCGACCAGACGATCGCCTTGCCGGACCGGTGGATCTTGTCGGCGAGCTCGAGCCCGCGCTCGTACGAGACGCCCGGAATCGTCCGCGCCAGCGCGAACGCGACGCCGTCGAACGAGTTGTGGTCGTCGTTCAGGACGATGACCTTGCAGGCGTCGCCCCTGCCGCTCCCGTCCGTCGGCCGGATGCGCTTCCGCGGGGGTGTCTTGGTGGCCGGCGCCATTGATCCGACCTTAGCGCGCCTGCGAGCGGACGTCTAGCTGGAGGCCAGCGCCCGAGCCTTCTTCGACGCGCTGCTCTGCCGCTTCGTCGCGCTCAGCTCGACCTTGCGCAGCCGGATGTGCTCCGGCGTGACCTCGACGCACTCGTCGTCGCGGATCAGTTCCAGCGCCTGCTCCAGGGAGAGCGGCCGCGGCGGGATCAGGCGCAGCGTCTCGTCCGACGACGCCGCCCGCATGTTCGTGAGCTTCTTCTCCTTCGTGGCGTTCACGTCGAGATCCTCGGCCCGCGCGTTCTCGCCGACGATCATGCCCTCGTAGACCTCCACGGTCGGGCCGACGAACATCTGGCCGCGCTCCTGGAGGTTCATGAGCGCGAACGCCGTCGTCGGGCCGCGCCGGTCGGCCACCAGCGAACCCGTGGGCCGCGTGCGCAGCTCGCCGTGCCACGGCTCGTAGCCGTCGAAGACGTGGTGGAGGATGCCGGTGCCGCGCGTCTCCGTCAGGAACTCCGTGCGGAAGCCGATCAGGCCGCGCGCCGGGACGCGGTACTCCATGCGCACCCAGCCGGTGCCGTGGTTGACCATCTGCTCGAGCGTCCCCTTGCGGAGCGCGAGCAGCTGGGTGATGACGCCGACGTACTCCTCGGGGACGTCGATCGCGAGCCGCTCGACCGGCTCGTGGCGCTTGCCGTCGATCTCGCGCGTCACGACCTGCGGCTTGCCGACCGTCAGCTCGAAGCCCTCGCGGCGCATCAGCTCGACCAGCACCGCGAGCTGGAGCTCGCCGCGGCCCTGCACCTCCCAGGCGTCCGGCCGCTCGGTCGGGAGCACGCGCAGCGAGACGTTGCCGACGAGCTCCTGGTCGAGCCGGCTCTTGACCATCGAGGCGGTCAGCTTGTCGCCGTCGTTCCCCGAGAGCGGCGAGGTGTTGATCCCGATCGTCATGGCGAGGCTCGGCTCGTCCACGCCGATCACCGGGAAGCGGACGCGGGTCGTCGAGGTCGGCGAGCGTCTCGCCGATCGTCACCTCGGGGATGCCGGCGACCGCGATCAGCTCGCCCGGCCCGGCCTCGGCGGCCTCGACGCGGTCGAGCGCCTCGGTCACGTAGAGCTCGTTCACCTTGGCGCGCTCGATCTCGCCGTCCGCGCGGCACCAGGCGATCTGCTGGCCCTGGCGGATCGTCCCCTCCCACACGCGGCACAGCGCGAGCCGGCCGACGTACGGGGACGCGTCGAGGTTGGTCACGAGCGCCTGGAGCGGATGGCCCGTCCGTGTAGTACGGCGCCGGAATGTTCTTCAGCAGCGTCTCGAACAGCGGCTCGAGATCGTCTGCGAGGTTGTCGGCCGAGAACCCGGCCTGTCCCGCGCGCGCGTTCGCAGTAGACGATCGGAAACTCGATCTGGCTCTCGTCGGCGTCGAGGTCGAGGAAGAGCGCGTAGACCTCGTCCACGACCTCGGCGATCCGCGCGTCGGGGCGGTCGACCTTGTTCACGACGAGGATCAGCGGCAGCCGCGCCTCGAGCGCCTTGCGCAGGACGAAGCGCGTCTGCGGCAGCGGGCCCTCGCTCGCGTCGACGAGCAGGAGTACGCCGTCCACCATCGTGAGCCCGCGCTCGACCTCTCCGCCGAAATCCGCATGGCCGGGCGTGTCGACGATGTTGATCTTCACGCCGCCGTGGCGAACGGCGGTGTTCTTGGCCAGGATCGTGATGCCCTTCTCGCGCTCGAGGTCCATCGAGTCCATGACCCGCTCGGCCACGTCCTGGTTGGCCCGGAAGGAGCCGGACTGCCAGAGCATCGCGTCGACGAGCGTCGTCTTGCCGTGATCGACGTGCGCCACGATGGCGACGTTGCGGATGTCCTCTCTCAGAGCCACCGGACGAGCGTAGCTGCGCGCCGCGCCCGTCACGCGCGTGTAACCGAACGGTGACGATCAGGACATCCGACTTGACCCCTCCGGGGGTAGAGGAAGATGCTGAACCTGCCCAACGTCCGACATCTGCCGCAAACGAGGGGGTATCGCCCGTGCCCAGCTTGGTTTCGCGCTTCACCGTAGTTGCCGTCGTCGCACTGTTCGCCGTCGGGGGAGCGGCAGCACTGCCACCGAACGGCCCTTCGCCGTCCATCGTCATCAGCCAGGTCTACGGAGGCGGAGGATCGACGAGCGCCGCATCCGGCGCCGTCTACAACACCGACTTCATCGAGCTCTTCAACCGCGGCACCACGCCGCAGTCCGTCGCGGGCTGGTCCGTGCAGTACGCCAGCGCGACCGGGACCGGGAACTTCACGGCCACCGCGCTTCCGGCCGTGACCATCCCGGCGGGCGGCTACCTGCTCGTCGGCGAGGGAACCGTCGCCGGCGCCGTGGGCGCTCCGCTGCCTCCGACCGACGCCTCCGGCTCGATCGCCATGAGCGCGACCGCAGGCAAAGTGGCGCTCGTCCAGCAGGCGACCTCGCTCGCGTGTAACGGGAGCTCTACGCCCTGTTCCGTGGCGCAGACCGCGCTGATCCTCGATCTCGTCGGGTACGGCAACGCGAACTTCTCAGAAACCGCTCCGGCGCCGACGCTGGCCGCTTCGACGGCCGCAGTGCGCGCCGAGCACGGCTGTACCGACACCGACTCGAACGCAGCGGACTTCACGGCCGGGCTTCCGACCCCGCGCAACTCGGCGACGACAGCGGCACCGTGCGGCACGCCTCCTCCCGAGGTCGGGCCCACCGTCACCTCGACCACGCCCGCGAACGGCGACACAGGCGTCGCGACGAACGCCAACGTGACCGTCGGCTTCAGCGAGGCGGTCAACGCCGACGTGGACGCGTTCTCGATCGCGTGCCCGTCCGGCTTCCGCTCACCCGCGGTCTCCTTCTCGGCCGACAAGCGGACGTACACGCTCGACAGCGCGATCGACTTCGCGCCGGGCGAGGCCTGCACGGTCACCGTCACCGCGACGATGATCCACGACGTCGACACGTCGGATCCGCCGGACAACCTGCCGGCCGACCACGTGTTCTCGTTCACGGTCGCCGCGCCGGTCGTGCCGATTCCGATCCACGACATCCAGGGCGCGGCCCACATCTCGCCGCGCGCGAACCAGAACGTCGCGACCACCGGCGTCGTCACCGCGGTGAAGGGCAACGGCTTCTACATCCAGGATCCGGCGCCGGACGCGAATCCGGACACCTCCGAGGCGATCTTCGTCTTCACGAGCGCCGCTCCGACCGTCACGGTCGGGAACGGCGTGCAGGTCTCCGGGCGCGTCAGCGAGTTCCGCCCGGGGGCGGCCGGGCTCACGAACACCGAGCTCGTCGCGCCGCTCACTATCACCGTGCTCCAGCCGCTCGCTCCGGTTCCCGCGGCGACGCTCATCGGGCCCGGCGGTCGCGTGCCGCCGACCGAGGTGATCGACGACGACGCGACCGGCGAGATCGAGACGAGCGGCGTCTTCGAGCCGGCCAGCGATGGGATCGATTTCTGGGAGAGCCTCGAGATGATGCGGCTCGACCTCGGCGTCCCGGTCGCCGTCGGCCCGACGAACTCGTTCGGCGAGACGCCCGTGCTGGCGCAGAACGGCGCCGGCACGACCGGGCGCACGCCGCGCGGCGGGATCCTCATCACCGCGAGCGACTTCAACCCGGAGCGCGTCGTGATCGACGACCAGATCGTCCCCGCCGCGGTCATGAACGTCGGCGACCACTACGCGGGCCCGGTCCAGGGAGTGCTCGACTACAACTTCGGCGTCTTCGTGCTCGAGGCGACCACGCCGCTCGTCGCCGTCCACGACGGCGTCACGCCCGAGACGACGACCACCGCGGGCCCGAACGAGCTGTCCGTGGCGACGTTCAACGTCGAGAACCTCGATCCGGGCGACCCGCAGTCGAAGTTCGACCGGCTCGCGCAGATCATCGTCGCGAACATGAAGTCCCCCGATCTCCTCGGGCTCGAGGAGGTCCAGGACAACACCGGCGCGGCGAACGACGGCACCGTCGACGCGAACCTCACGCTCGACCGGCTCGCTGCGGCGATCGTCACCGCGGGCGGCCCGGCGTACTCCTACCGCCAGGTCAACCCGGTGAACGGCTCCGACGGAGGCGAGCCGGGCGGGAACATCCGCGTCGCGTTCTTCTACCGAACCGACCGCGGGCTCGCGTTCGTGGACGCGCCGGGCGGAGGCTCGACGACGGCGAACTCGGTGCTCCCGAGCGGCGACCTCGCGTTCAGCCCGGGCCGCATCGACCCGACCAACACGGCCTTCAACGCGAGCCGCAAGCCGCTCGCCGGGCAGTTCACCTACGCGGGCAAGAAGCTGTTCGTGATCGTGAACCACTTCAATTCGAAGGGCGGCGACGACCCGCTCTTCGGGCACAGGCAGCCGCCGGTTCGCGTGACCGAGACGCAGCGTCACCAGCAGGCGACGATCGTCCGCGACTTCTCGCAGGCGATCCTGGCCGCAAACCCGGCCGGGAACGTGGTCGTCTTGGGTGACCTGAACGACTTCCACTTCTCCCAGACGGCCTCGATCCTCGAGGCCACGCCGCTCCACACGCTGCTCGAGACGCTGCCGGCGAACGAGCAGTACACGTACGTGTTCGAGGGCAACTCGCAGTCGCTGGACCACATCCTCGTGAGCGACGCGATCTTCGGGAAGCCGTTCGCGTACGACGTCGTGCACGTGAACGCGGAGTTCGCCGACCAGGCCTCCGACCACGACCCGCAGCTCGTGAAGCTCGTGCTGAACCGTGCCCCGTCGGTCTCGGCGGGCGGGCCGTACACGATCGCCGAAGGCGGCTCGACCGCGCTCTCGGCTTCGGGTCCGATCCGGACGGCGACGCGCTCACGTACGCCTGGGATCTCGACGACAACGGCACGTTCGAGACGAGCGGCCAGTCGCCGACCTTCACCTGGGACGACGGCCCGGCCACGCGGACGGTGACCGTGCAGGCGACCGATCCGTCAGGAGCGACGGCAACCGCGGCCGCGACGGTCACGGTGACGAACGTTGCTCCGACAGGGACGTTCACCGCGCCCGACACGGCGCCGGCCGGAACGTTCACGCTGACGTTCACGGGCCAGACCGACCCGTCCGCGGCTGATACCGCCGCAGGGTTCGAGTACGCGTTCGACTGCGGCTCGGGCTACGGCGCATTCGGTTCCGCCGCGTCGGCGACGTGCTCGGCCTCGACGGCCGGCACGCTCTCGGTCGGCGGCCAGATCCGCGACAAGGACGGCGGCGTCACGGAGTACCGCGACACGGTCGTCATCACGGCCGTTCCGCCCGAGATGAGCCCGTACGACGAGGTCTGCGCGCTGGCGAAGGCGTACTCGTCCAAGGCCTCGGTCGCGAAGCTCGTCTGCGCCGCGCTCCAGGCGGCAGAGATCGCCGACGCGCACGGCAACGAGCTCGTGAAGACGGTCGCGCTGGTCATCGCCGACGTGACGGTGAAGCTCGAGACGGGCAAGGCGTTCACGAAGGCGGAGGCGAGGGAACTCCGCAAGCGGATCAAGGCGCTCTACTAAGGGGGAGAACCAATGGCAGGCGACATCGTCCATGTCGAGTTCCCGGCCGAGGACGTCGACCGCGCGCAGAACTTCTGGAGCGGTCTCTTCGGCTGGGAGTTCGGCGAGTCCCAGATGCCCGAGCTCGACTACCGCATGGCGCGCACCGGCGAGAACAGCGGCGTGGCGGTGTGGAACTCCGACAAGGGAACCGGCCACCCGTCGTACTACTTCGAGGTCGACGACATGGAAGCCGCGCGCGCGAAGGTCGTCGGAGCTAGGCGGCTCGGCCGAGGACAAGACCCCGGTGCCGGGCATGGGCTGGTTCACCGAGTGCAAAGACTCCGAAGGAAATATCTTCAGCCTCTGGCAAACGGATTCGGAGGCCGGGTAGGTAAGCGCTAGCGCTCGACCTGCGAGCCGCCGACGATCGCCTCGCGGCCGTCGCCGAAGCGGACCCACGCCTTGTTCGTGCCGTCGTAGTCCGGGCCCCAGAGGACGAGCGTCGCGTCCTCGCCCTTCACCCGGCAGGGCTCGGAGCCCTGCGGGTCCACGCCGCGCCACGCGCGGATGAACGGGTTCGTGTCCCATTCCTTCGCGACCGTCGTCGGCTCCTTGTGGCCCGGATGGAGCTGCGTCTCGGGCGGGAGCTTCATCAGGCGCTCCATGATCGAGTGCACCTGGTCGGTGTAGCCGGTCTCGCCGCCGCCCATCGTCCCGCCGACGGTGCCCTTGAAGAGGCAGTCCGCGGTGAGGCAGTGCTTGCCGTTCGCGAGGAACGCGAGGTGGTCGAGGCAGTGGCCCGGCGTCGCGAGCACCTCGATCTCCATGCTCCCGACCGTGAGCGTGTCGCCGTCCTCGAGCGTCTGGTCGACGCGCACGCCGGCGTTGCGGACGAGCGGATGCGCGAGTACCTCGACGCCGAAGCGGTCGGCGTCGTCGGCGCAGGTGACCACGTGATCCGCGTGGGAATGCGTGATCAGCACTTCCGTGATCGTGATCTCGTAGCGCTCGACCGCCTCGAGCAGCGGCTGGTTGATCCCGTTCGAGTCGACGAGCACGCCGTGCCCGCCCGGCTCGTCGCCGAGGAGGTAGGCGTTCGACAGCCAGCTCGGATGCTCCGTGCGCTCGAGGATCAAAACTCGATCACCGTTCGGATCCCTTCCTGGCGCTCCATGGCGGCAAACGCGTCGTTCACGCCGTCGAGCCGGATCCGGTCGGTGACGAGTGCGTCCACGTCGATCTCGCCGGCGAGCCAGCGGTCGACGAGCTCCGGCACCTGGCTGCGACCCTTCACGCCGCCGAACGAGGAGCCGGTGACGCGGCGGCCCGTGATGAGGAAGCGCGGGACGATGTCGAGCGTCTCGCCCTTGCCGGCGACGCCGATCATGGTCGCGAGGCCCCAGGCCTCCCGGGCGGATTCGACCGCCTGGCGCATGACCTGGACGTTGCCGGTCGCCTCGAAGGTGTAGTCGGCGCCGAAGCCGCCCGTCTCCTCGCGGATCCAGTCCACGGTGTCGTCGGCGGCGATCCTGCGTGTCGGTGGCGCCGTGGCGCCGGGCCTCCGCGAGCCGTTCCTCCGAGAGATCGATCGCGACGATCCGATCCGCACCGGCCAGGCGGGCGCCGATGACCGCGCCGAGCCCGACGAGTCCGCAGCCGAAGACCATGCAGGTGGAACCGGGCTCCACGCGGGCCGTGTACAGCGCCGCGCCGATCCCGGTCGAGAGCCCGCAGGCGAAGGGCGCGCAGCCGGCGAGCGGCGCCTCGGGGTTCACCTTGGCGAGCGCGATCTCGGGCATGACGGTGTGATCCGCGAAGGTCGACGTGCCCATGAAATGGCGGATCTCCTCGCCGTTGCGGCCAAAGCGCGCGGTTCCGTCGGGGAGATAACCGAGCCCCTGCTGGTCGCGGATCGCGGTGCAGCGGTTCGTCCGCGGACTCAGGCAGTGGACGCACTTGCCGCACTCGGGCGCGAAGAGGGTGACGACGTGGTCTCCGGGCGCGACGAGCGTCACGTCCGGGCCGACCGCCTCGACGACGCCCGCGCCCTCATGGCCGAGCACCGCCGGCGCGTAGCCGCTCGGATCGGCGCCAGAGGCCGTGTAGAGGTCGGTGTGGCAGACCCCGCAGGCTTCGATCCGGACGAGGACCTCCCCGGCCTTGGGGTCGGCCAGCTCGACGTCCTGGACGACGAGCGGCGCACCGAATTCCTCGAGGACTGCGGCTCGAACCTGCACGGAAGCGATCCTATAAAGGAGCGGCTTCGTCACGGGTCGTCCACCGTCGTCCGGTCCATGCGGGTTCCGCCGTGGCCACGTCTGTTTCGGCCACTACCGAGCGGTGCGCGCCGCGGGCTATTCCAGTCGGGTCACTCGACTCGGAAGGAGCCACATGAAGATCCGATGGACACACGTGCTCGCCGTGCTCGCCGCGGCGGCCGCGGTCGCTGCGGTGGCGACCGGCGCGTTCGCCGTCACGGGCAGCACGCTCGCGGCCGCGGACGGCGTCATCACCGCGTGCAAGCACCCGAACGGCGGCTGGATCCGCCTCGTCGCCGCAGCGTCCGACTGCCGCTCACGCGAGCAGGCGGTCTCGTGGAACGCGGCCGGGACCGGCGGCGGCATCACGAAGCTCGGCGACCTCAGCGGTATCGACTGCACCACCGACAGCGGCGCGGCCGGAACCGTGCAGCTCGACTTCGCCGGCGACGACACCGTCCTCTTCCGCTGCATCGCGGGGTCGGCGCCCCCTCCTCCACCTGCCGTGAAGCTCGTGATCAACGAGGTGGACTACGACCAGGTCGGTGCCGACGGTGCGGGATTCGTGGAGATCAAGAACACCGGTACGACCGCGGTGCCGCTCACCGGAATCGCCCTGGTCTTCGTGGATGGGGCCGATTCGGAGGAGTACCGGCGCGAGTCCCTGACCGGGACGCTGGCGCCCGGCGGCTACCAGGTCGTCGCGATCGATCCGCAGAACGGAGCTCCCGATGGACTCGCCCTGATCGACACGTCCGGGAGCGGATCCCTCCTCGATGCGCTCTCGTACGAGGGAGCGATCACGAACGCGCTCATCGGGACGAAGACGTACAACCTCGTCGAGGGCACGGCGCTCGCGGCGACGGTCGTCGACTCGAACACGGCGAACGGCTCGCTGATCCGCAACCCGGACGGCAAGGACACGAATAGCGCCGCCGCGGACTGGGTCTTCACGACCACGTTCACGCGCGGAGCGGCGAACGTCGCCACCACGGGCGGCTGAGCCAGGGCTCGACGGAGCGGCGGGCGTCCCTCTCCGCCTGCCGCTCCGTTGCCCGTGTCCGGCACGGCGGCGAAACTCTCCTCGTGCACGCAGTCGTCCTGCTCGACGAAGAGCCCCGATTTCGCCCGTTTCCGTTCGGCCTGCCGCTCGAGGGCGCGGTCGCCCGCGCGGTCGCCGACGCGCGCGAGACGCTGGCCCGCACGCCGGGGCGCTTCGACGGGCCGATCGCGTTCTGCCACGGCGTCACGCCGGACGGGATCATCCTCCGCCGGGCCGGCCGCTACGCCGAGGCGATGGTCGTCTTCCAGGAGCCGTCGCTCGCCTACCGGCTCGGGTTCGCGCTCGGGGTGCAGCTCTTCGTCGAGCGCGACGAGGGCATCTTCCTGTTCCAGCTCCGAGGACGGTCGATCGGCCGCGATCCACTGCTCTGGACCGCGTCCGCGTCAGGCGGCGTCATGCCCGGCGAGGAGGCCCGCGCGGCCGTGCTCGCCGACGCGGCCGAGGAAATCGGGCTCCGCGAGGACGAGTTGCCCGACCTCCGTCCGGTGGCGATCTGCGTGAACGACGACACCGGATCGGCGCTCGTCGTGTACCGCTCGGGACTCCGCGAGGGAGCCGAACCGGTGCCCGACGAGACCAAAGTCGCCGAACTGCACTGGGCGACCGCGCCGTCCGAGATCGGGGCGCAGGTCTCCGGGGACACCCTGGCGGCGTGGGCGGCGCTCGGAGCCGCTCGCGAAGCCCGCTTGGAATCAGGGAATTAGCTCCCCGAAACACCCTTTGGGGGATGCGGCCTGGGTGCGTTTGCGCCGATTCCGCTCACAGGACGGCTTGCCGCATGCCGAAAGAAACAATCGCCGCTGATAAGAATGCCGAACAGGAGTTCGGCACCGGCCTGCGCGCGCAGCTCGAGCGCCGCCGGGCGAACCTCGAAGCAGCGTCGAACGGCAAGGGCGCCGAGAAGGCCGCCGCAGCAGCCGAGCTGACGAACGGCACCGGCGAAGCGAAGCCGGCCGACGTCGACAAGATCCGCAAGGAACTCCAGGCATCTCTCGCCCGTGAGGAAGAGCTGCGCACGGCGCTGACCGATCAGATCGCCACCGTCGACGAAGGCCTCGACGTCGAGCGCGAGCTGAGCGAGCGCAAGGCCGAGATCGACAAGCTCACGGCCACGCTGACAGAGACCGAGAATCGCATCGCCGAGGAGAAGCGCGCGCTCGACGCAGAGCTCGCCGCACTCCAGAAGGAACGGTCGGATCTCGACGGGACTCGCACGAGCGTCTCCGACCAGACGAAGGCGCTGGAAAAGGAGCGCGCAGAGCTCGACGCCGCCCGCTCGACGGTCGCCAAGCAGACCGCAGCACTCGAAAAGGAGCGCGCAGAGCTCGACGCAACGCGCTCCACCGTCGCCAAGCAAACCGAGGCGACCGCGTCGCGCGAAAAGCAGCTCCAGGACGAGCTTTCCGCCGTCGACGAGAAGCTCCGGTCGCTCGAGCTCGCCGGCACCGAGCGCTCGTCCGCAGAGGACAAATTCTCGAAGCAGGCGGCACAGCTTGCCGAGGCCGAGCGCAAGGTCGCCGCGCAGACGGCCGCGCTCGCGAAGCGTGAGGCCGAGGTCGAGGCCGCCCGCCAGTCCAACGAGCGCACGATTGCCTCACGCGAGGAAGATATCGCCCGACTGAACAAGGAAGTCACCGCCCGGGCCCGCGAGCTCGCCGACGAGGCGAAGGGCCTCGAGGCGCGCGAGCGCGACCTGACGAAGCGCGAGTCGGCGCTCGACAAGGGCGGCTCGACGCTCACCGAGCGCGAGGCCGCGATGCAGGCCGCCCAGCAGGAGATCACCGACCTGCGCGACAAGGTCATCGCAGCCCAGAAGCAACTCGAGACCGACCGCCAGCGGATCGAGCGCGACCTCGCGGGACGTGAGGACGAGGCGCAGGAGGCCGTGGCACGGCTGGTCGAGATGGACCGGCGCGCCCTCGAGCTGGACAGCCGGGAGAACGACATCACGGCGCGCGAAGCCGAGGTCCACCGGGCCGAGGCCGCCGCCGCACGGTCGGCCCAGGACGTCACGAAGGGCCGCGATCTCGACGAGCTCGAGGCCAAGCTCGCAGAGCGCGAGCGCGATCTCGCCGAGCGCGAGTCGACCGTCGACAGCGCCGAATCGACGATCGAGCGCGACGCGACCCGGGTCGTGAAGCGCGAGCAGCGCGTCATGAAGGTCGAGGAAGACCTGAACGGCCGTGTCGGCGAGCTGGACGAGCGCGAGGCCGTGCTCGACGCCCGCGAGGCGACAGTGCAAGCCGACCAGGATCTGCGCGAGGACAAGCTCGAGGTGTGGGACACCGAGCTGAAGGACCTCGAGCGCCGGCTCCAGCAGAAGGAAACGGAGCTGGCCGAGTACGTCGCGCAGGTGCAGACGGCGATCAACAAGAGCCGCGGCGTCATCTAGACGCCGGGCAGCGCTCTCCTCTCAGCTCCACTGACCTGCCGGACACCGCGGCCGTTGGCCTCTGCATAGGGCGAATCGATACGAAGTCGCCACGCTTCCGCGCACCACCCGCGCGAACTTCCTGGATAGCGTCGGGGTGGGAGCGGCGGGAATCCCAGCCACACGCGCGTCAACACCTGGATCCTCAAACGGCTCGGCCGCGGCCCGGGCGAACCCGTGACCACGGCCGAGCCGGCGCAACCCCTTCGGCTTAGTCGTCCAAGCTGTCGATCAGGCGGGCGCCCGAGATCTCCGCGGCGATCTGCGTGTAGATCGTCTGGAGCTCCCCGGCGGCCGGCTGGTTGAAGAAGAACCCGGCGCCGCTCGAGATCTGGGAGATCGCCGAGTAGGCGGTGATCGCGGGCGTCTCGGTCGAGCCGGTGTACGACTGGCAGATGTTCGCGGAGCCTCCGCTCGCATTCAGGTCGTAACCGATCGAATACACCTTCGTCCCGCGGCTCTTCACCGTGGCGGCCGACGTGACGCCCTGGTGGCACGGCTTCGTCCGGTAGGGAGACGAGTTGCCGTAGTAGGTGGGCCCGTAGTTCGCGGCCCCGTCGGAGAAGAACACGATGATGTCCTGGGCCGTCGAACGTCCGCGGGCGTCGAGCTCGGTCTGAGCCTTCTCGATCGCGGTCGCGTACGCCGTCGAACCGGCGCCCTTGATGCAGTTGACGGTCGAGACGAGTGACGAGGACTGGTTGAGCGCGTTCCCGATCTTGAAGTCCTGCGAGAGCTGCACGACCGTATACGGGGACGAAGTGGAGTCGTAGTAGCTCTGCTGAGGTGTGTTGCACCGGGCTCCGACGCTTTGCGCCGGCGGGAACACGGTCAGCCCGATCTTGTCCATCGTCGGATCCATGAACGCGATGAAGTCGAGCAGGCCCTGCTTGGCGTTGTTCAGGTCGGTACAGCTTGGGTCGTTCGCGCCGCTCGAGGTCTGACACATCGAGCCGGTTCGGTCGAGCACGAGCATGATGTCGAGCGGGCGCACCCCGCACGGCGAGCACGCGGTCGACTTGACCGAGATGTTGAAGCTGTTGATCCCGAGGAGGCGCGCGAACTTGGTCGGGACGTTTGACGTCTGGGTGACCGTGATCGCGTTGATCGGATTGCAGGGCGCGACGGGCGCGCACTTCGTCGAGACGAGGGTGTTCACACCGGGGACGTTCTCGTTGTCGTTCTTCGCCCCGGCTGCGCCCCCGTAGGCCATCGCGGCCGACGTCGCCGCCGCCGCGCTCGGGAGTTGCGAGGCCCCGGCCAGCGCCGCCGCGTCGGCGGACGCCTGCATGGAGCGCTTCGCGTAGAACGCGTAGCCGATGTCGATCACGAGACCCGCCATCCCGAACAGGACGACGAGCGCGACCGCGAACAACACGAGCACTTGCCCGGTTTCCCCCCGAGTGCGCCGCAGCAGCTTGCTCTTGTGCCTCTTCATGCTGCTGTCCTTTCTGTTGCGGCGTCGCGTCAGCGCCGTGTCTTCCTCCTAGAAGAGCTTCGAGAGATTGAGAAACGCGGGGCCCAAAATGACGATGAACATGGCCGGGAAGATGAAGACCACCGTCGGAAAGAGCATCTTGATCGGCGCCTTCATCGCCCGCTCCTCGGCTGCTGCCTGACGCCGGTTTCGCGCTTCGGCGGCCTGCAGCTTGAGGATCCGGCCCAGCGAGATTCCGAGCTGGTCGGCCTGGATGACGGCCCTCGTGAACGAGGACATCTCCGGCGAACGGACGCGATCGGACATCTTGCGCAGCGCCTCCTGCCGGCTTTCGCCGATCCGCATCTCGCCGAGCGTGAGCGCGAACTCCTCGGCGAGCGGACCGTCCATGTGCTCGGTCAGCTTCGTGATCGCGCCGTCGAAGCCCATTCCGGCCTCGACGCTCACGGCGAGCAGGTCGAGCGCGTCCGGCAGCTCCGCCTGGATCTGCTCGTTGCGCGACCGCGCCTTGAACGTGACCACCGTGTCCGGGATGAAGAAGCCCATGAGGGCCAGTCCCCCGGCGATCATGAACTTCTTGCTCGCGGCACCTTCGCCGGCCCCGGCGAGCATGAGGCCCACGAAGAGACCCGCGATCCCGATGATTCCCTTCGCGGCCAGGAAGGTGGTCGGCGAAAGCCGCCGTCCGAGCCCGGCCGCGAGGAGCTTGGCGTTGATTCCGTCGAGCGTCGCCTTCGGACTCACCCGGAGCACGACGCGGGCCATCGCGGTGGCCGCGGGGCCGACCGCGCGCTCGCGGATCCCGGCCTGGGCCACCATCTGGTTGACGCTCTTCTTCTTGGTCCGTAAGTCGCGGCCCGGCGGATCGAACCCTGCCGCTGTCGCGTCGGCAAGGTCGCGACCTCGCCGATCAGAAAGACGGCGAGTGCCAGCGACGCGAGTGCGAGTAGCAGTAGCAGCATTCGATCACCCCTTGAAGGACACGATCTTCTTGAGGAACAGGGACCCGATTCCGATCATCACGAGCCCGCCGATCATCAGCTTGTGACCGGTGGGCGTGTGGTAGAGCGGAGCCATGTACTCGGCGTTGATCGCCGTCACGGCCAGCAGGACGAAGAACGGCAGGCCGATCAGCACGTAGGCGGAGGCGCGGCCCATGGCCGTCAGTCCCTTCACCTTGCGCGCGAACTGGTGCCGGTTGCGAACGGTCTCGGCGACCATGTCGAAGATCGCCGGCGAGGCTCCCTCCGACCTGGCGCTGGATGGTCACGGCCGTGAGGACGAACTCGAGGTTCTTCGAGCCGACGCGGCGTGACATCTCGGCGAGCGCGCCGTCCATCGGGCGGCCCAGGCGCGTCTCGGTGAGCACGCGCTGGAACTCCTTGGACGCCGGCTCCTGGCCCTCCTCGACGACCGCCTGGATGCCCTGGCGGAAGCTGTGTCCCGCCTTCAGGGAGGCGGCGACCGTGGTGAGGAGATCCGGAAGCTGCGCGTCGAACGCCTTCAGGCGGCGCTTGGCGCGCAGGTTCACCCAGCCGTACGGGATGTACGCCCCGAGCGCCAGCGCGCCGAGGAGCAGGAAGAACGGCGGGCTGAACATGGCCGCGATGATCCCGGCGCCGAGCGCCGCTGCGGCCATGATGTAGAGCAGCTCGACCGTGCGCAGCGGAATGTCGCCGCGCGCGATCACGTTCTCGATGTGCTTCCAGAAGCGCTGGTGGGCGAACGTCCGCTCGGTGACCCGGAAGAGCCCCGCTGCGGCCGCGAGCCGGTCGCGCTCGGCCCGGAGCGCGACGTTGCGCTCCTTCTCGCCCGTGTGCGGCGCGATCTGGGCGCGGAGGCGCTTGCCCCGCGGAACCGACGACGCGAGCAGCACGGCGACGAGCACGAGCATCGTGACCGCGAGCCCGAGAACGCCCGCGCCCCACCAGCCCTGGAGGAACGTGGACGGAAGCACGGACTCCGGCTTCGCCGAGGCGACGGCTTCCGTTCCCGGCAGCTCGAACGACGAGGTCGCGGTATCGGCGCCGACCGCCGCCTCGAGCGAGAGCTCCGCGCCCGGGCGCGACGCGGTGAAGTACCGCACCTGCCAGGTGCGCTTGAGCTCCTGGGCGATCGACTCGTACACGCCGGCGAGCGCCTCGGACGACGCCGCGCCGTAGTAGGTGCCGCCTGTGGACGCCGCGAGATCGCGCAGCGGCGCGGGCGTGAACTTCTCGCTCTCGATCGCGATCGACGTACACCGACACGCCCGCGTCCTGGGCGGCGGCGATCGCGTCGTCAAGGGACGCTTCGCTCCGTGTCTCGTTTCCGTCGGTGACGACGATGATCGCGCGTGCCGGAAGTGGCTCGGCGTCCAGCGACCCCGACGCCATGACGAGCGCGTCGTAGAGGGTCGTTCCCTGGACCGAGTCGACGACCAGCGAGCCGAGCGCGTCGTCCGCGTCGATCGTGGACGTGGAGAAGTCGGTCAGCATGACCGGGTTGGTGGCGAACGTGGCGACCGCGATCCGGTCGGCGGCCGGCTTGGCCGCGACGAATGCGCGGGCTGCGGCGACCGCGTTCGTGAGCGGCTCGCCCTTCATCGAGACCGACCGGTCGACGGCGAGGACGAAGCTCAGGGCCCGGCCCATGTTCTCGGCCTCGAGCCCCGCGACGGCGAGGCCGTTCTCGGTCACCGTCGGAGCGGTCGTTCCCGGCTCGGCCGTCTCGACCGTGAACCGGACCTCCGGGTAGTTGGAGGTGTCGACGCCCTTGATCTCGGCGCCCGACGCGACGCCGGGAAGCGCGAGCACGAGCGCGAGCGCAATTAGCCGGATCCCCCTGGTCATCACGAGAACCCGCCGAAGCTGGCCGTCGCGAACGTCGGCCGCTCGATGTCGTCCTCGAGCTCGAAGAAGCCTCCCGGCATGGTCACGCCGTGCGTGGCCATCTTGTCCAGGAAGTGCGGCTTGAGGCCCGAGCAGAGGAGCGGACCGAGCAGCCGGTGGATGCCGGTCGTGCCGGACTCCTCGTCCGGCGGCTTGGCGAGGAACACGTCCTGCAGGGTGATCACGTCGGACTCCATCCCGAGGACCTCCGAGATGTGCGTGATCCGGCGCGAGCCGTCCACGAGCCGGCTGATCTGGACGAGCAGGTCGAACGCGCTCGCGATCTGCTCGCGGATCGCCCGCAGCGGCAGCTCGACGCCGCCGGTGAGGACGAGGGTCTCGACGCGGGAGAGCGCGTCGCGGGGTGAGTTGGCGTGGATCGTCGTGAGCGAGCCCTCGTGGCCCGTGTTCATGGCCTGGAGCATGTCGAGCGTCTCCGGGCCGCGAACCTCTCCGACGATGATCCGGTCGGGCCGCATTCGCAGGGCGTTGCGGACGAGCTCGCGGATGCGCACCTCGCCCTTCCCCTCGATGTTGGCCGGCCGGGACTCGAGCGTGATCACGTGCTCCTGCTGGAGCTGGAGCTCGGCGGCGTCCTCGATGGTGACGATCCGCTCCACGTCCGGCACGAAGGCCGAGAGCGCGTTCAGCGTGGTCGTCTTACCGGTACCGGTACCGCCGGAGATGAGGATGTTCAGCTTCCCGCGCACGCAGGCGGAGAGGAAGTGCGCCGCCTTGGGCGTGATCGAGTCGAACTGGATGAGGTCGTCCATCGTGAACGGGTCACGGGAGAACTTCCGGATGGTGAGCGTGGGACCCTGGAGCGCGAGCGGCGGGATGATGGCGTTGACGCGGCTCCCGTCGGGGAGACGTGCGTCGACCATCGGCGACGACTCGTCGATGCGGCGCCCGACCTGCGAGACGATCTTGTCGATGATCCGCAGGAGGTGCGCGTTGTCGGCGAACGCCGCGTCCGTGCGCTCGAGCTTGCCGGCGCGCTCGATGAAGATCCGGTCGGACGCGTTGACCATGACCTCGGTCACGGCGTCGTCGCGGAGGAACGGCTCGAGCGGGCCGTAGCCGAGGATGTCGTCCGAGATCTCCCGGACGATCTTGCGCCGCTCGTCCCTCGTGAGGGGCGTGCGGTCGAGCGCCACCTGCTCGGTGACGGTGCGGAGCACCTGGTCGCTCAGGTCGGCGGCCGAGTCGGTGGAGAAGAGCTGCGGCCCGAGCTTCGCGATGCAGGCGTGGTGGACGCGGGTCTTCAGCTCCGCGTACGGATCGATAGGCGTACCGCCGTTCTCGGCGCGCTTGGGAGCGGCGGCCGCGAGCGCGGTGAGCGGCTCGGGGCCGTTGTCGCCGTTCGATCCGTTCGCGTTGCCTCCGTTGATGCGGTCGTGGAGGCCCATCCGTTACGCCGCCTTTCCGAACCAGCGGCGGTCGCCCTTGGGTGCCGAGGCGCCCTTCGGGGAGGCCGCAGCAGATTCGGCCGGGCTGACCGCCTTCGCCATGTCGCGCACGGCGCGGGAGAAGTCGGCCCGGGCGTCGGCGAGGACGGCGGGGTTGCCACGGTTGACCGCGATCGGCACGGCCCGGTCGCTCGGAACGCTGAAGCGAACCTTGACCTCGAGCGCGCTCTCGACCTCGCCGGGCTTCATCCCGACCTTCGAGTTGGCGCGGTTCAGGACGAGGCGGATCCGCTCCGACGGGAACGAGAGCAGCTCGAGCGTCTGCAGCGCGAGCCTCACGTTCTTGAGCGTCGGCACGTCGAGCGAGCAGACGAGCAGGAGCTCGTCGGTGCGGTCGAGCGTCGCGAGCATCGGCCCGTGGAAGAACGGCGACGTGTCCACGACGATGACGTCGTAGAGGTCGCGCGCCACGTCCAGGAGCTGCGCCAGCTTGGTCTCGGTCACGAGCTCTGCGTCCTCCGGCCGAAGCGGCGCCGGCAGGATGTCGAGCCCACAGCCGTGACGGGTGACGTACCCCGCGAGCTTCTCCGTATCGAGCTCGCCCGGAGCGACGACCAGGTCGTAGATCGTCTTCTCCGGCTCGATGCCGAGCATGATCGCGGCGTCGCCGAACTGCAGGTCGAGGTCGACGAGGAGGGCGCGCTTGCCCTCGTACTTCGCCACCGACGCGGCGGTGTTCGTCGCGATCACGGTCTTGCCCGTGCCGCCCTTCGGGCTGAACACGGTGACAACCCGGCCGCGGCGCCCGGAATGCCCGCGGGCGCGACGGCCGGAATGGCTCGCCTTGCGAATGGCGAAGACGAGGTTTTCGGTCATCTGGGGCAGGAGGAGCACGTCGGCCACGTCGGCCTCGAGCGCCTCCTCGAGCAGCATCGACGCCTCGCCCGAGGCGAGGAGGATGATCGGTGCGTTCGTGTGCTCGCGGATCGCGGCCAGCTCCGCCTCGGGAAGCGTGGAGCTGCGCGTGCCGTGGAGCACGACGGCGAGATGTCCGCCGCGCAGGGCGGCAGCGGCCTCGCCGAGGCTCGGTGAAGCTCCGACGAAGTCGATCTCGAGGTGACGCTCGAGGGCGCCGCGCAGATCCGCGAGGCCGTCGCAGTCACCGGTCATGAAGACGCGGACCTTTTCCCGCGTCGCGGCTTCGTTGTTGTGAACGTCGACCGCCATCGTTACTGCCCTCCTTCTTCGGGAAGAAGCGATGCGAACTCAGCAGCTCCGAGGCCGTCCTTCAGGATCGTGAGCGATCCCTCGGCGCTGTTCGGGCTGTCTGCGTCCTTGTCCGGCGGGCGCAGGGCGAACGTCCAGGCACCGTTTTGGGTGACCCAGAACATCTTCTGCGACTGCGCGTCGGTGAGCGCGAGCATGACGGTGTTCCCGCCCTCGCCCGGCTCGGTGAGCTTCTGATCCGTGGCTGCGGCTTCCGGGACCTCGAGCACGAGGATGTTGCGAAGAATCACGCGCGAAACGTGGTTTTGGATCTGCTCCGGCACGTTCCAGCTGGCGACGACGTCCACGTGGTCGCCTGCCTTCAGGGTGCCTGCGAGAGTCTGCTGCTTGTTGCCGGCGACCGACACCGCGCGCTCCGTCCCGGAGATCTGCGCGCGAATGCCTCGCGTCTCCTCGGTGGTGAAGCGGCGCGTCGTCACCTGCTCGCCCGCGTAGATCTCGCCCGAGGCCACCAGGCCGGCGAGCTGCTCGGGGCTCGAGATGGCGCCCGGCGTAACGCTCCGCTGGGCGATGTCCTGCTGTGTCAGATAGCCGTCGGCGGCCATCTGCTCACCGGTCGTCCCCGAGGGGACGTCCTTCGCGGCGACGAACACGGTCACGCTTCTTTCGGCGCTGCGAACGTCGCGCTTGTAGTTCGTCACGTAGAAGACCGTCAGAAGGCCCGCGACGAGCGCGAGCGCGACTGCGATCCCAACATTTTTGACCCTGTACGTCATCGGACCCGCTTTCTCGTTGCGCTAATTGACCGGCCCGCACGGCCGTAACGGCCGGCGGAACCCCCGTGCCTCATTCCAGGCGCTCCGTGGTGGAGCTCGTCAGGAACCCCGACTTCATGACGATGCCGAGGAGGCTGATCTCGTAGGGATAGGAGGCGCTGACGGTCACGTCCGTGCCCTGCGTCCACGAAGTCGACACCGTGACGTTGAGCTTGGACTGGTCGAGATTGGCCGCCGAGTTGCGAACCGCGGTGATCGTCTGGCCGTTCGGATTCGTTGCCGTACGACTGACGACCGCCTTCCGGGCTCCCACCCGGGCGGCGTCGGTGACCGTCAGGTAATGGTTGAACGCGATCCCAAACTGAACGATCCCGAAAAGGAGCAGCGCGAAGATCGGAAGAATCATCGCGAACTCGGTCATCGTCTGACCGCGTTGATTTCGAATCGCGTGTCCCTTGATCATTGTTTGGTCGCTTTCCTTGGTGAGTTGAATTGAGTGTTTTTGTGGGACGGGCTCCTCCGAAGAAGAGCCCGCCCCGGCCATGTGCCTACGCTTGCGATCTAGAGGAAGCTGGCGACCCGCTCGATCGCATCGCTAATGGCGCCCGAGAGGATGCCGAGCGCGAGAACCACTCCGAGCGTGATGACGGCCAGAACCACGCCGTACTCGGCCATGGTCTGTCCCTCCTCGCGCTTGCGGAGCTCGATCAGATTGGTGAAGAAACTCGTCACTGTTTCACCTCCCTTCCTCAACTCATGCACCCGCCACGAACCGCGTTTGTCCGTGACAGCCATGCCCTGAGGGGTGAGGCAATCAGTGGATCGATCGAGCGATCGAACGGCGGGCGAATACGAACTGGTCACGTCGTGAAACCTCCGAACTCCGTGGCGTGACCGCGCCGCCGTAGTTGCTCAGTAGCCCGACTATCGCCCTGGTTTCCAAATCAGCCCATCCCTCGTCGTGGTGATTCGAAAGTGCGTTCATCTATTCGAGGGATGCCTGCTCACCTGGCACGGGCGATAGAGAACTCAGGTCCGTGGCGGCGCGGAATCAAGGCTGAAATCGCGCCACGTGGCGGCCACGGCGCCTGAACCACAGGAGCAAGGAATGCCACAGCAGAATCCTTCGTCGCGTACGAGCATCGCGCGGCTCTTCTTCCTCGCCGTCCTCGGTTGGACGCTCTCGATTCTCCACCGCTCCGGCGACGAGGCGAGCGAGTCGACCAAGACCGGCCGCGTCACCGCCGCCCGGATGACCCTGTTCGCTCCGCGCAAGCGCGTCCGGAGCCGCAAGCGCCGCCTCGCGACGAGCCTGGCGTTCGCGACCCTCTTCTTCGCGGGTGCATCGCTGTCGGCGATCGCCGGCGACTCGCTCGTCAACCCGGACGACGGAACGAGCACCGACGCCGCCACCACGACCGGCCCCGAGGACGAAGGCGAGAGCCCCGGACGAGGGCACTCCGCCGGAGGAGACTCCCGCCGAGGAGGAGCCCCCGGCCGAGGAGACTCCCGCCGAGGAGGAGCCCCCGGCCGAGGAGACACCGGCCGAGGATCCCGCCGGCGGCACGACCGATCCCGGCGAGACGCCTGAGGACGGCGCCACCGATCCGGAGACTCCGGGCGAAGCGCCCGAGACGCCGGGCGAGGCGCCCGACGACGGTGGCAGCGCAGCTCCCGGCTCGGGCGGCCACGGCTCGAAGCCCGGCAAGGACAAGACGGGCACGCCGGTCGTCGCTCCGCACAAGCACGCCGACGACGACGCGCTCGACGGCGTCGATCCCGAGGCGGACGAGTACGAGGGCTCGACGATCTGGCTCCACCGGACGCTGCCCGACCCGACCCCGCCGGCCAAGCGCCTCGCGCCCAAGTTCGCGAAGATGCTCCGCGCCGAGGCGAAGGCCACCGGCGCCGGCTGGGCGATGATCATGGCGACGCTCCGCGCCGACGGCCGTGACGGCCGCTGGCCCGCCTCACGCGCGCGAGTGCACGCAGTGGGAACGAACCTCGCCGCGGTCAAGGGCAAGACGGCCTGGCTCACCTTCCTCGCCCTGCGCGGGAAGACGGCCTGGGCCGACGAGGCCGAGGCGCTCACGCACTACAACCGCGCGGTCGGCCTGAAGTCGCTCGTCCGCGGCCTCGACGCTTCCAAGCAGCGCCTGGGCCGGAAGGTGCTGAACGACCGCCGGATCGCGATCTACGGCGGCGGCGCGAACGACATCGCCGCCAACAAGATCGACGTTCGCGTGCTGGTTCTCCTCGAGTACCTCGCGGCGGCCCACGGCCAGGTGACGGTGTCGTCGCTCGTGAGCGGCCACCGCTACTACTCCCGGCCCGGCACCGTGTCGGCGCACGTCTACGGCCTCGCCGTCGACATCGCCGTACTCTCGAACCAGGCGATCTACGGCCACCAGCAGGTGGGCGGCATCACCGAGAAGGCGGTGCGCAACATCCTGCTCCTACCGGCCGAGATCAGCCCGCGACAGGTGATCTCGCTGCTCGGCCTGGGCGGAGCGTCGTTCCCGCTCGCCGACCACGACGACCACATCCACGTCGGGTTCTAGATGCCGGTTCGCCTCGAGCTTCCGAACGGGAGGGCGCTGTGTGAGCGGTGCGTCGTCGCCGCCTCACCGCTCTCCCGGCTTCGGGGGCTTCTCGGGCGAGCCTCTCTGGGGCGGGACGAGGGAATCCTCCTTCGTCCCGCCTCGTCCATTCACACGGCGTTCATGCGCTTTCCGATCGACGCGGTGTTTCTGGACAAGGAATTTCGTGTCCTGCGGGTCGCGGCCGGAGTCAGGCCATGGCGAACCGCTGGGTGTCGCGGGGCCCGCGCCGTTCTCGAGCTCTCTTCGGGGGAGTCCGAACGGCGCGGGTTGCGACCTGGGGACCGGCTGGTCCCGATCGAGCCCTAGCCGGTCTTCGAGGTCGCAATGCGCCTGCGAAGCTCGGCTTCCGGGAAGTTACGAAACTTCCTCTGGAGCTGGATCTTCGTCATGAAAGCCGCCTTTCATTTGCCGCTTGACGAGATCATTGTCGGCCGTCCGGGTCTCCGCTGAAATCCCTCGATCCGGTCGAGACGAGCACCCGCAGCGCCTGCGGGAGGATCTCGAACTCGAGATCGGGACCGAGGAGAACGGGCTCCCCGTCGATCGCGGCATGCAGGCGCGGCCGGTTCAGGGAGACGCGGAAGGACGGCGCGGTGTACTGGGCCCAGTCGGCGCTCGCCTCGACTCGCCCGAGCGCGGCAAGCGCGAGTAGCCGCAGCAGCGCACGTCGTGTCGTTGCTTCGACGACATAGGCGGTGAGGTGCCCGGAATCGAGCCGTTCACGCCGGCCGAGCTCGACCTCGCCGGCCTCGAGGGCATAGGCGTTGTTCGCCACCAGGAGGACGAGCGCGTCGTGGCGCTCGTGGGTCCCCTCCGCGTCGAACACGACGTCGAGCCGGCGCGAGCGTCCGAACGCGGCAATAGCCAGACGCGCCAAAGCAGCGAGCCGGTTCTTCGTCTTGTGACGTGGGTCGTGGACGAGCTGCGCGTAGACCCCGAGCGAGACGTTGTTCAGAAACACGTGCTCGCCGACGCGGCCCGCGTCGACCCTCAGCTCCCGGCCCCCGCCAAACGCCGCGAGCGCTGCGAGCGGATCCTCGGGATCGAGCCCGACGTCGCACGCGAAGTGGTTCCGCGTGCCGAACGGAACTGGAACGAACGGCAGGTCGGATGCGATCGCGACCCCGGCGACCCCGGCAAGTGTTCCGTCGCCTCCGGCGGCGCCGAGCGCAGTGGCCCCTTTGGCCACGGCCGCCTCGCACAGCGCAGCGGCGTCGCCGGACGGCTCGAGGACATGAGTGTCGATCCCCACCCGGCCGGCCTCGGCGACCAGTTCGGCCGCCGTCGGGCTTCCGGAGCCGGCGCGCGGGTTGACGAGCAGAAACGGCCGGCCGGCCTCACCCATCCCCGGCCCGCCGTGGCGATGCTCTATACAGCGCCCTCGATCGCCTTCAGCGCCCACGGCGGCCCTACGCGGACGAAATGCCCGTCGGGATCGGCGAGGTCGTACACCTCGGTCCCGAAGCGCGTATCCGTGCGCTTCCCGCTGAGGCCGCGCGCCTCGAGGCCGGCGATCTCCGCATCGAGATCCTCGGCAGCGAGCTCGAGCCTGACCCCCGCGCCGATGTCGCGTCCGCGGTCGAGATCGCAGGTGAGCACGAGGTGCGTGTTGCCGTCGATCACGAAGAACGCCGACTGCGCGTTCTCGCCCTCGTCGTACGCGGCCTGCGGCCCGCGTGAGAGCAGTCGGGTGTAGAAGTCCATCGACCGGTCGAGGTCGGTCACGTAGAAGTGGATCGCGCTGAAGACGCTCACGGCGGCTCCTAGGAGCGGCGACGGCGAGGCTGGCGCTTGTCGCGCTCTTTCTTCTTGCGCTGGCGGTCGTTGCGCCAGCGGCGGATCGGTCGTGAACCTCGTCCCATGGCCGGGACTCTAACCGCCGCGGGCTGGCCGAACGATAGAGGTGCGTCTACACTGAGATTTAGTCGTGTCTAAGTTTTCGCTCACGCGAAAGCAGCTCCTGGCCGCGACCGGAACGGCGGCGGCGGCCGTTCCGCTGGCCAAGTTCGCGAGCGCGAGCGAGGCGGCGGAGAAGTCCGCGACGCACCTCCACGGCGACGCGCACCTCGGCCATGCGGCGATGATCGGCGAGGGCGTGCCCGCCCCGGGCGGCCCGAACGACCTCGACGACCTGCTCGTCCCGCCCCCCGCGCTCCCGTACGAGCCCGGCCGCGTGCGCGAGTACACGCTCGTCGCCCGCGACGAGGACATCGAGGTCGCCCAGGGCGTGACGTTCCCGGCGTGGACGTACAACGGCACCGTCCCCGGCCCGGTCATCCGCGCGACCGAGGGCGACCTCCTCCGCGTCGAGTTCGCGAACGCCGGCTCGCACCCGCACACGATCCACTTCCACGGCATCCACCCGGCGAACATGGACGGCGTCTTCGAAGTCGTCGCCCCCGGCGAGTCGTTTACCTACGAGTTCCCCGCGCGCCCGTACGGGATGCACCTCTACCACTGCCACGCGACCCCGCTGAAGAAGCACATCCACAAGGGGCTCTACGGCGCCTTCATCATCGACCCGCGCGAGCCGCGCAAGCCCGCGCAGGAGCTCGTCATGGTGATGAACGGCTACGACACCGACGGCGACGGCGAGAACAACTTCTACACGGTGAACGGCAAGGCGTTCTACTACGCCAAGTACCCGATCCAGGTGCGCCGCTCCGAGACCGTCCGCATCTACCTCGCGAACCTCACCGAGTTCGATCTCATCAACTCGTTCCACCTGCACGGGGAGTTCTTCCGCTACTACCCCACCGGCTCGACCGACCACTTCGAGTACACGGACACGGTCGTCCAGTGCCAGGGCGAGCGCGGGATCATCGAGATCGACTTCCACAACACCGGGAAGTTCATGTTCCACGCGCACCAGTCGGAGTTCGCCGAGCTCGGCTGGATGGGCTTCTTCGATGTCGTCGACTAACCGCTGGCGCCTCTGGGCGCTCCTGCCGATCCTCCTGCTCGTCGGCGTCGTCTCGCTCTTCGTCGCCTCGGGCGACTCGCTCACGGGCCTCATCCGGGACAACCCACCCTCCGCGGACACGTTCGACATCCGCCGCGTCTCCTTCGAGCCGGGCGAGATCAAGATCCGCGTGACCAACCCGCAGCCCGAGGACCTCACCATCGCGGTCGTGACCGTGGACGACGCGATCGTCCCGTTCACGCTCGACGGGCCCCAGACGCTCGGACGGCTGCGCTCGTCGACCATCGTCGTGCCGTTCGAGTGGGTGGAGGACGAGCCGATCTCGGTCGGCGTCACCTCCTCCACGGGGATCCAGACGACCGAGGAGATCGCGGCCGCCGTCGAGACGCCGTCGGTTGCCGGACGCAGCGTGCTCGGCTACGCGCTGATCGGATTCCTGGTCGGCGTCGTCCCGATCGCGTTCGGGCTGCTCTGGCTCCCGTCGCTTCGCCGCGCCGCGCCCCGGTGGCTCGCCGCGTTCATGGCGCTCACGGCGGGGCTCCTGACGTTTCTCGCGATCGAGGCGCTCGACGAGGCGCTCGAGCTCCAGGAAGCGCTTCCGGGCGGACTGGGCGGGCCGGGTCTCGTCCTGCTCGGCGTCGCGGGCAGCTACCTGACGCTCGTGCTCATCTCCCAGCGCTTCGGCGAGGAGTCGGCCGAGCGCGGCGCTCCGCTCGGCGGGCTGGCGCTCGCCACGCTGGTCGCGATCGGTATCGGCCTACACAACCTCGGCGAAGGGCTCGCGATCGGCTCGTCGTTCGCGCTCGGCGAGCTCGCGCTCGGGACGTTCTTCATCGTCGGCTTCATGGTCCACAACATCACCGAGGGACTCGCGATCGCCGCGCCTGCCGCGGAGGACAGCCGCCACGCCGGCATCGCCAGGCTGGCCGTGCTGACCCTCATCGCCGGGGCGCCCGCGATCCTCGGCGCCTGGCTGGGCGGATTCGTGACGAGCGACTTCCTGGGCGTGGTCTTCTTCGCCGCGGCCGCGGGCGCCGCGCTCGAGGTCGTCACCGAGGTCGGCCGTTACGTCGTCCGCAAGGCACCCGGCGGCGTGCGCTCGCCCTACGTCGTCTGCGGCTTCTTCTCCGGGCTCGCGGTCATGTACCTGACCGGCCTGCTCGTCTAGGAGGGTCTGGCGGAACACGCCTCCCGTCGGGGTGCGCTGGACGGCGCGAGGCAAGGAGGCACGCCGCGTTCGTATCGGGAATACGGGCGCGGCACGGCGACGCCACATCGCGCCGTCCAGCGCGGCCCGGCGGCTCAGGCGTGTTTCGTCAGCCCCTCCGGGGCAGAAGCGCCGAGCGGAATCCGGCCGCGATGCCGCGCTCGGCCGCGAGCAGCTCGAGCACGAGCACCGTGTCCGCGACGGGCAGATCGTCGAGGAACTCCTGCCGTGACTCGAACGACGCGAGCACCGACGCCGTGGCGTCGCAGTAGACGGACGCCTTGCGGGCGGCGAGCGCGTCGAGCGCCGCGGCCACGTCCCCGGGGAAGTCGGGATCACCGGCCAACGACGGCACGCCGTCCTCGGCGAGCGCCAGCCGGGCGAGCGCCTCCCCGTAGCGCGCGGTCGGCGAATTCGCGGGAAGCTGCGCGAGCGCCCATTCGGCGTCGCCTCGGGGATCGCCGGAGAAGATCCCCGCCTTCACAGCCCCAACGACGCTTCCCCAGTTGTCGCCGGAGAAGCTCTCGCGGTAAGCGGCGGCCGAACGGCGAAACCACTCCGATCCGTCCTGGTCCTGCATCTCGCGCGCGAGGCCGACGCTCGTCGCAGCCATCGCCATGCGGACGAGCTGACGCTCACGCCGCCTCGGGTCGTCCGGCAGCCGTGCGGCGCCGTCCTCGTAGCGCGCCGCGCTGCGCGCTGCATGCGCCTCCCAGTCCACGCTCCCAGCGTAATCCCGGTTCCCCCGGACGGGGGACGGCGTCGAATCCGCCAACGATTACTTAAGTCATGAGAACGGAATTGGCTCTTGCCGTCGGACCGTCCTCCCATCCGAACGTCCGGCGTGTCCGTCCTCCTATCCCGTCGACGGAGGCCCGTCCCGCAGGCGGGCCTCCGTGTCTTCTTGGTCTGAAAGTGCCCCTGTTGGGGGCTTGCGCATCGCGAAGGAAACGACGACTCTAGGAAGCAGACAAGGCGCTAAACTGCCTGTTCATGCCCCCTCGATCCCCACTCACAGTCTCTGCGCGTTACGGGGGCCAAACGAGCCCGAAGCCGCCGAACGCAGCAACGAGCGCAGCGGTTGCGACCAGCAGGCTGAGGAAGCGGAGCCTCATGCGTAACCGTCCTTTCGATCGCACTTCGTGTCCCGATATTGCAAACTGAAGTATATAAGGGAAAATTGAGCGAGAGAAATCCATGCCACGACAAAAGTCCACACACGTAGACGATCCCGGCGCAGTCGGCGCGCGCCTCAAGGCCGCCCGGCTCGAAGCCGGCCTGAGCCAGCGGCAGCTCGCCTTCACCGGCTGCTCGCCCGCGTACATCTCGCGGATCGAGGCCGGCGACCGGATCCCGTCGCTCCAGCTCCTCCGTGAGCTCGGCCGGCGCCTGGGCGTGAGCGAGGACTTCCTGGCGACCGGCGAGGAGACGCAGTTCCAGACGCTGAGCATGCTCGAGGCCGAGATCGCGCTTCGGCTCGACGACCAGCCGACGGCGCAGCGCCTCTATGCCGAGGCGCTCGACCGTGCGGCGACTCCGCGCGAGCGCTCCACCGCCGAGGAGGGCCTGGGCCACCTGGCCGTCCGCCGCGGCGAGTTGCGCGAGGCCGTCAAGCTCTTCGAGGACGCGCTCGTCGCGTCCGGCTCGGCCGAGTGGGAGCGTCCCGCCCTCGCGGAAAGCCTGGCGCGCGCGTACGCGACGATGGGCGAGCTCGAACCGTCGGTCGCGATCCTCGAGCGCTGCTTGAAAGCCTTCCAGGAGCGCGGCGACACGGTCGAGGCGATCCGCTTCTCCTGCCTCCTCGCGGCCGCGCTGTCCGACCAAAATGAATTCTCCCGCGCAGAGGAGGTCGTCACGAACGCCCTGGCGACCGGGCGGGAGAGCCTCGACCCGTACACGCGCGCACGTGTGTACTGGGCCAAGGCGAAGCTCCGCGGCGAGCAGGGCGACGCCGACGGCGCGCTGCGCTACGCCTACCAGGCGCTCGCGGCACTCGAGCTGACCGAGGATCTCCACTACACCGCCGTCGCCCACCTGCTCATCGCCCAGGTCGAGCTCGAGCGCGACAACGCCCAGGAGGCGCTCACGCACCTCGAGGAAGGGCTCCCGATCATCGAGCGCACGGGCTCGCCGGTCGACCGAGCGGGATTCCTCGTGGAGCAGGCCCGCGCCCAGGCGAAGCTCGGCGACCGCACCGAGGTCGAGGCGCTCGTGAAGCAGGTCACGGACCTCCTGAGCGACGAGGAGCCGAAGGAGATGATCGGCCAGGTGTACGCGGTGCTGGGCGAGGTCGCGGCCGGCGACGGCGAGCGCGACAAGGCGATCTCCTACTACGAGACCGCGGCCGAGTACCTTGAGGAGAACGGCTCGCAGCGCCATCTCGTCGACCTCTACGCGAAGCTCGCGGAGACGCTCGAGGCCGAAGGACGGGCCGACGAGGCCTACGGCTACATGAAGCGCGCCATCTCGGCACAGCAGACTTCGGCGCCGAAGCGCCGCGCATCAGCCTGAGCGGGCGTTTTCTCTTGTATAGTTCCGTCTAGCCGCGCGCACGACGCAACCGCGCCGGCAGACCTCACTCGAGCAGCGCACGACTTGGCGCTGCACCCATGCAAGAAGCGATCCGGCAGCCGACCGATGGGTCGGAGGCGACGGACGGCCTGGCGGCCTCCGCCCTCCGCGCCGAGTCATGGTCCGGCGAGCCCTTCCTCCGACAGGACGAAGATCCGGCGGAAGTGCTCGGCGAAGGCCATGCGCGCCGCGAGGCGCTCGACGACGCCCTCGCGGAGATGGAGGCGGGGCTGAAAGCGCCGTCCTCCGAGTGGAAGGTTCGCTACTCCCTCATGCTCGGCCTCGAGCGCGTCATCGCCGATCATCCGGCCCGCCTCGCGTCCGGCACCGAGCTGCGGCGCCACCAGATCGACGCGCTCGCGGGGATGCTCACCGAGCTGATCTCCCGCAACGAGCGCCACGAGGAGAACGGCAACGGCCTGAACGGTGACGACGAGGACTTCGAGGACGAGCTCGACGAGCCGGTCGCCGTCGAGGTTGCGGACGATGACGACGACCTCGAGCCCGAGGTGAAGCCCGAGGACGACCCGGGCGCCGAGCGGCGCTTCCGCTTCCGGCATCCGACGGCGTCGGGCAAGACGATCGCCGCCGCCGGGTTCGTCGAGGCGGCGCGGACGATGGGGATCCTGATCCTCACGCACCGGCGCCTGCTCGTGAACCAGTTCACGACGGATCTCACCACCGAGGGCTACAGCGGCCGCTTCCGCCCCGCGATCGAGACCGGCTCGGAGCCGCTCGCCGGCAATCCGATCACGATCCAGACCTACGCCTGGTTCGCACGCCACGTCGGTTCGCTGTCGCGGACGGCGTACCAGCTCGTGATCTGCGACGAGGCGCACACCGCCCTCGGCGAGAAGACGAGCGCCGCGATCCGCAGCTTCCCCGAGCCGCTCTACGTCGGGATGACCGCGACCGAACAGCTGATCGCCAAGCAGGTCTCCGACGTCTTCCCGGCCTCGGTGGACGACCTGCCCCTCGGCGACGCCGCCCGGCGCGGGCTGATCGCTCCGCTGCGCTCACTGCGGATTCCTCCGGCGGCCGCGATCTCGTCGGTGCCGATCGTCGGCGGCGACTTCGACCAGGAAGCCCTGGCGAAGGTACTCGACCACGAGCTGATCAACCAGGCGGCCGCGAGCCTCTACCGCGACCGCTTCGACGCGACGCCCGGGATCGTCTATGCCGCCGGTGTCGAGCACGCCTACAACCTCGCGCGCGAGTTCCGCGCAGCCGGGATCAAGGCGGAGGCCGTCAGCGGCAAGACCCCGCCGCTCAAGCTGGCCGAGACGCTCGCCGCCTACGAGCGCGGCGAGATCAACGTCCTCGTGAACGCCCAGCTCCTCGCGGAAGGCTGGAACTCGCCGCGCGCCACGGTCTGCATGCATCTCGCGCCCACGGCGAGCAAGCGCGTCTACCAGCAGCGCATCGGCCGCGTCATGCGAACGCATCCCCGCAAGGAGGCCGGCGTCGTCGTCGACTTCGTCGACCCCGCGGCGACGCACAACGACCGCACGGTCACGATTCACTCGCTGCTCGACTCGGACTTCTACCGGCCGGGCGCGCGAGTCACGCCGGCGCCGCGCCGCCGCGTCCAGCGGCGCGCGCGCCGCAAGCTCTCTCCGGCGGCCTGGCTCGTCCCGGTTACGTCGGATCCGCGCCGCCGCGTCCTCGTCATCCAGCGGGAGTGGGAGCGGATCAATCCCGGCAAGCTCGCCGACGACGAGCAGATGCTCTGGGCGGCGATCGCGGGCCGCCAACTGCGTTTCGACGAGCGCCAGCAGTTCGCCGAGAAGCTCACCAAGGCGAGCCGGGAATGCCGCGAGGCGTTCCTCATGAGCTGCGCGGCCGAGAACCCGAACCGACGGCTGCGGCTCTCCGCGCTCGGCGACCGCGTCGCCATCTCGGTCGACCGCGCGAGCTTCGACGACCTCGTCTCCATGATCACCTCCGCGCCGACCTGGGAGAAGGACCGCATGCACGGGATCCGGATCCTGCTCCGCGCGGTCGGCGAGGGGAAGGCCGAGGCGCCGGAGGACATCATGTCGCGCTGGACGTGGAAGCTCGCGCGGGCGACGCGCAAGCTCCAGGACCGGCGCGCGAGCGCGGATCTGCCGGATGCGAAGCGGCTCCTGGGCGCGCTCACGAACTCGCGCGGACACCGGCACGAGGAGAACGCGGCGCGGCTCGTGAACGTCGCGCTGGAACAGCCGATCCACGTCGGCGCGGCGCTGCTCGCATCCGCCGAGGCCTACACACCGACCGCCCAGCGCCTGATCGACGGCGCGCGTGAGCGACTCGGGACGATCGCCGAGGTCGCGAACGCCCTCGCGGACAACCTTCCGCAGGCGAAGGCGCCGAGCGGCAAGTCGCGGCGCCGCCGGCGGCGTAAGAAGCGCCAGGCCGAGGCGGCGAAGGCGGCCAAGACGGCAGCCGACTCGCCCGACGGCGAGAAGCAGCAGCAACAGTCGAAGCAGAACGGACGGCGGCCGCAGCGCAAGCGCCAGCCCGCCAAGAAGCCGGATACCGCCGCCGAGCCGAAGGCCGTCGAGGCCCCGGCGCCGGCCGAGACGCCGAGCTAGCTCTCTTCCTCCGGATCGTCCTTCGTGCGGGCCTCGTGCTCGCGGAGGAAGCGCGTGAGCTCCTCCGCCAGCGCGTCGCCCGTCGGGACGTCGATGTCGTCGCCGAGCGTGTCGCGGCGGTGCTCGAGCTCGTGGACGTACGCCTCCGTGTCCTCGTCCTGAGCGACCGCCTCGGTCACCTGGCGCTCGTAGGCGTCCGCGGCACGCTCGAGATCCGCGAAGTCGATCTCCGCGCCGAGAAGGTCGGAGAGCCGGGTGCAGAGCGCGAGCGCCGCCTTCGGGCTCGGCGCAAGCGAGGCGTAGTGCGGCACGGCGGCCCAGAGGCTCGCCGAGGCGATGCCCGGCCTCGCGGCAAGTGTCGTGGAGGACGCCGACGATCCCGGTGGGGCCTTCGTAGCGCGAGACGGCCAGGCCGAGCTCCTGCACGAGGTCGGGGTCGGTCGCGGAGCCGGTCACCGGCGACGGCCGCGTGTGGGGCACGTCGGCCAGGAGCGCGCCGAGGGTGATCACGAGCTCGACCCCGAGCTCCTGCGCCAGATCGACGATCTCGGCGGTGAACGTGCGCCACCGGAGGTTCGGCTCGACGCCGAGAAGGAGTAGGACGTCGCGCTCGATCTCGGGCAGCTCCGCGTGGAAGAACGCCGTCTCGGGCCAGTCGATCTTCCGCGTCAGACCCTCCTCGAGCGCGATGTGCGGGCGCGTGACCTGGAAGTCGTAGAACTCCTCAGGATCGATGTCCGCGAAACGGGTCGCCGACCAGGCCTGGGCCAGGTATCCGGCGGCCAGCGTGGCGCCCTGCGCGCCGTCGTTCCAGCCGCGGAAGGCGGCCACGAGCACGGGTCTACGGAGCCCCGGTCGCGCGTCGATGCGCAGATGCTTTCCGATGCCCGGAGTCTATGCGGGGCTCGGCGAAGGGCGGGCGCGAAGGAGCGCCGCCACGGCGACGATTCCGGCCCAAATCAGCGTCGCGAGCGTGACGTGCACGAGCACGAGCCACCACGGGAGCTGCTGGCGGTACTGCGTCTCGCCGACGATCATCTGGACCAGGAGAAGAGCGAGTGTGAGTCCCGTGAGCACACCCTCCGGCCGCGTCCAGGCCCGTCGGCGCAGGAGCAGCGCGCAGAAGACGAGGAAGGCGATCCCGAAGACGGCGGTCACGCGCACGTGGACGTGCACCGAGTCCACGAGCGTGCCGAGCCGGTCGATCTCGACCCCACCGGAATGCGGGCCCGCCGCCGTCGCGAACGTGCCCGACACGACGAGCGCGAGCGCCAGGGGAACGAGGCCGTAGGCGAACCAGCGCACGTCACGCGGCTGCTGCGGGGGCGGCGAGCCGCGCAGCCACCGCTCCGTCTCGAGCACGAGGATCACCGCGAGCCCGACGCCCACGAGCGAGAGCAGGAAGTGCGACATGACGATGATCGGGTTCAGCTCCACGAGGACGGTGATCCCGCCGAGCACGCCCTGCGCGAGCACGAGGAACGGCAGCGAGAGCGCGAGGCGAAAGATCGTCCGGGGCACCCGCGCGCGCCACGCGATCGCCGCGGCCGCGAGCGTCGTCAGCCCGACCGCGAAGCCGACCACGCGGTTTCCGAACTCGACGTACGCGTGGTAGCCCGCCTCGGCCTCCGGGAGCACCTGCTCGCCGCAGCGCGGCCAGTTCTCGCAACCGAGTCCGGAGCCGGTCAGACGGACGGTCGCGCCCGTGACGGTCACGAGGAAGAGGGCGATGAGGGCCGCCCAGGCGGCGTAGCGAAACAGACGCACGCCGGTGCGATCGTCGACGGCGTCCATCCGGCGAGCGTACCACTGCGCCGTACGACCGAAGCTGACACGTACGATCCGGGCCGATGACACAAACACGGGACGAGCTCGGCTACGGCGGCGTCAACATGACGCTGCCCCTGCGCCGCGTCATGGTTCGGCCGCCGGCGGCCGATTCGGTGGTCGCCTGGCGCGCGTTCGGCTGGCGCGGGGAGCCCGACGCCGCCCGCATCGCCGAGGAGCACGAAGGGCTTCGGCAGCAGCTCGCCGACGCGGGCGCTGAGGTCGTCGTCGCCCAGACGCCCGTGCCGATGTCGCCCGATGCGATCTACGTCTTCGATCCCGCGCTGGTCACGAACGACGGCGCGTTGCTCCTGCGCCCCGGCAAGGAAGGGCGGCGCGCCGAGGTCGACGCCATGGCGGTCGACTTCGTCGAAGCGGGCGTGCCGATCGCCGGCCGCCTCGAAGGGCCGGCGACCGTGGAGGGCGGAGACACGCTCTGGCTCGACTCGACGACGCTCCTCGTCGGCCGCGGCTACCGCACGAACCAGGCCGGCGTCACCGGTCTGACAGCGGCGCTGCCCGATTCGAGCGTGATCCCGTTCGACCTGCCGCACTGGCACGGCGCGGCCGAGGTGCTCCACCTGATGTCCCTGATCTCGATGCTCGACAGCGACCTGGCGGTCGTCTACCTGCCGCTCATGCCGGTTCCGATGGTCGAGCTTCTCCACGAGCGCGGCATCGAGCTGATCGAGGTGCCGGACGAGGAGTTCGAGTCGATGGGACCGAACGTGCTCGCGCTCGCGCCGCGCGTCGGCCTGGCGCTCGACGGAAACCCGGTCACGCGCAAGCGTATGGAGGCGGCGGGCGTGGACGTCCGCGTCTACGCGGGGGACCACCTGTCGCGTCTCGGCGACGGCGGCCCGACTTGCCTCACCCGCCCGCTCCTGCGCGGGTAGCTACGCGCCGCGCTCGATCGGCACGTCTACGAGGTTGCCCCACTCGGTCCACGAGCCGTCGTAGTTGCGGACGTTCTCGTAGCCGAGGAGCTCCCGGAGGACGAACCACGTGTGCGCGGAGCGCTCGCCGATGCGGCAGTACGCCGTGACCTCCTTGTCGGGCGTCACGCCCTTGCCGCCGTAGATCTCGCGCAGCTCGTCGGCGGTCCTGAACGTGCCGTCGTCGGCTACAGCCGTCGCCCAAGGCACCGACGCAGCCGTCGGGATGTGGCCGCCCCGCTGGGCGCCCTCCTGCTCGTAGCCGGGAGGCGCGATCAGATCGCCCGCGTACTCGCCCGGCGAGCGGACGTCCACGAGCGCACGCCCGGAGTCGCCGAGGCCCTCGAGCACCTGGTCGCGGTAGGCGCGAAGCGAGGCGTCCTGCTCGGACGCGCTGTACGCCGCCGCGGCCGGGGAAGGAACGTCGGCGGTGATGTCGCGGCCCTCGTCGATCCACTTCTGCCGGCCGCCGTCGAGGATGCGGACGTCCTCGTGGCCGTAGAGCTTCAGATACCAGTAGGCGTAGGCGGCGAACCAGTTGTTCTTGTCGCCGTAGAGGATCACGGAGGTGTCGTTACCGATCCCGCGCGAGCCGAGCAGCGCCTCGAAGGTCTCGCGGTCGACGACGTCGCGCTCGACTGGATCCTGCAGGTCGTCGCGCCAGTGGAGCTTCACGGCGCCGGGGATGTGCCCCTCGTCGTAGAGCTCGGGCGATTCGTCCACCTCGGCGACGACGAGTCCGTCGTCCGAGAGATGCTCGGCCAGCCACTCGGTGGTGACGAGCACTTCCTTTGCGTATCCATCCTCCGGCATCGATCCTCCCCAGAATGCTTTACCTATTGAAGTGGGAGAACCGTAACCGAAATGCATCGGCGCCCGCAGGGTCCAAATGTGACCGCAGCGGGCGCCGGGGAGCTGGTTGCGCCGAAGGTTCTTAGCCGGAGCGTTTGCCTGGTGCTAGATGAGCTGCCCGAGGATCAGGACGCCGACAGCGACCCAAACGACGAGAAGCGACACAAGCACCGGCGCGAGCGGGCGAAGAGACGGACGGGATTCCCGAGGCGTGAACGTCACGATGACCATGACGCGCAGGGTTTCGCCTCGGAGCCGGCGTCTCCTCCGTGGTTAGCCGCCGCGGCAGAAGCCCGGGAAGAACATGTGCAGCTTCGCGAGGAACAGCGATGCCGTGGTGAGCGCGACGAGCGCGGTGATCGAACGACCCCTCATTCTCACACCTCCTTTCGCAATCATTAGAAGTGGAAGTCCTGGAGCGCCTCGGCGGCGCGCCGATAGTGGTCTGCAGCTGCGCGGTCTTCGCCGCGCTTGGCCTCGAGATCGCCCTTGGCGATCCAGGCCGCTGCTCGATGGCTTGCGGATGAAAGCTGGCCGAGACTCGACTCGGCGTCGTCGAACGTCGCCTGCGCCTCGTCGAGCCGTCCCTGCTCGAGGAGCGCGCGACCGAGGACGAGTTGCGCGTTGCCGATCTCGTCCATGTAGTCGTCGCGACCGTCGAGAAGCTCGAGCGCGTGGCGCGCCTGCTCCTCGGCGAGATCGAGCTCGCCGGTGCGCAGATGCACCTGCGCGAGCGACGACACTGCAAAACCGGCGTCCAGGTCGCTGCCCGTCTCGAGCGCGACGCGGAAGGCGTCCTTCAGGTACGTCTTCGCCTCTTCCGGCTTTCCGAGCAGGAAGTTGAGCCCGCCCAGGTTGTTCAGGAGCTTGCCGACGTTCGCCTGGTGGGCGATCTCCTCGTAGAGCGTCTTGGCCTGCTCCGCGTGCGTGCGCGACAGAACCCAGCGGCCCTGGCGCTCGGCGACGAGCGAGGCCTGGAAGTGCGCCTGCGCCATCGCGTAGCGGTCGTCGATCGCGTTCGCGAGCTCGAGCGCGCGCTCGATATCCTCGCGGGCCGCCTCGAAGTCGCGCTGGCGCTGGTAGCAGCGCGAACGCCATTCGAGGATCAGCGACCGAAGCCGGTCGCACGGCATGCCGGACTCGTCGGCGAGCTTCAGCGCCTGCGAGAGCAGGCTGACCGAGGTCGCGATCGAGGAAAGGTTGTAGCGGCAGGCGCCGAGGCGGAAGAGCACGTCCGCGCGATCCACATCCGTGAAGGCGACGTCCTCCGCCAGCTGGCGGGCCCGCTCGAGGAGGCGAATCGCGTCGCGCACCTCGCCGAGGTACATCTGCGCCCAGGCCTCGGCCGTGAGCGAGCGAAGCTCGAGATCCGGAGCCGAGACGCGCGCGAGCGCGTCGGAGACAGTTCCGAGGATCGGAGCGACGCCGTCGTAGTCGTAGGACTCGAGGGCGGCCTCCGCGCGTGCGATGACGCTCTCGACCCGCTCGCGCTCGCCCGACGAGACGCCGTTCAGGAGGAACCCTGCGTCGACGCTCAGGCGCTCGGCCAGCCACGTGACGGTCTCGGCGGTCGGGCGCGTCTTGCCGCGCTCGATCTGGCTCACGTACTCCTTGGAGAAACGGTCGCCGGCGAGATCGGTCTGGGTCAGCCCCTGGTTGATGCGGAGCTGGCGCACGCGCTCACCGAGGCTCGGCCTCGTGGCTTGGTGCGTACGGGTATGCAGGCTCAGCGGCGTGGTCGACATTTCCAGTCCTTACGGTGAACTATAGGGAGGAAAAATTACTTCACAACCCCACTTGACTTTTCTTCTTTCGTACCTATAGTCCGAAGTGTCCGTATCGCCAGACGCCAGGCTGATACGGGGAGCACTACATATGGGCGACACGTACCCGGAGGCGCGGCTTGGCCGCAGAGCCGATGTCTCCGGGTCGTCGCCTTTAAAGAGTGCGGCAAGCGGCATTAGACGAAGCGTCGGCCTCCAGCCCGCATTCGTCCATCCCTCTTTGGAGGCTTAGAGCGTTCCTAAAGAGCGGCTTCGACCGCTTCGATGGCCGACGCGTCTGGCTGCATCTCGTGCGGGCGGACGAGGATCGCCGCGACGAACGCTCCCGCGAGCGCGATTCCAGCCGCAACCGTCAGCGAAGCCGAGAATCCGGCCATGAAGTCGTCCGGATTCGGGATTCCCGGACTCAGATGCGCGGCCACGATGGCGCCCATGAGCGCGATCCCGACGGACCCGCCCACCTGGCGTCCTGCGTTCAGCACGGCAGAGCCGACGCCCGACTTGTCCACGGGCACCGAGCGGATCGCGGCCGCGGCGCTCGGCGTCATCGTGAGCGACATGCCGATGCCGCCGATGATGAACCCCGGGAGCAGATGCCAGAACGTCACGTCCTGGCCGAGCCGCGAGAAGTAGAAGAGCTGCACAGCGAGCAGCGTCATGCCGACGGTCATGAGCACGCGCGACCCGATTCGGTCGGAGGCCTTTCCGGCGATCGGCGCGACCAGGATGACCATGATCGTCATCGGCAGGAACGCGGCCCCGGTCTGGACCGGCGACCAGCCGAGGATGTTCTGCATGTAGAGCGACACGAAGAAGAAGACGCCGAACATCGCGAGCGCGACGAGCAAGACCACGAGGATCGAGCCGGTGAACGTCCCACTCTTGAACAGCGAGAGATCGAGCATCGGAACCTTCTGGTGCTTCTCGAGGAACACGAAGGCGACGAGCATCACGACGGCGACGACGAAGGCGCCGACGATGCGAGCCGACGTCCAGCCGTACGTGTTCGCCTCGATCAGCCCGTACGTGAGCGCGAACAGGCCGATTCCGGACGTGAGGAGGCCTGGCAGATCGAGCCGTTGCACCTCTGATTCGTCCTTCGTCTCGTCGATGAACAGGAAGCTCGCGACGATCGCGAGGATGCCGACAGGGATGTTCACGAAGAAGATCCAGCTCCAGTCGACGTGCTCCGTCAAGAGACCGCCGACGAGCGGGCCGATCGCGAGCGCGAGCGCCGAGACGCCGGCCCAGATTCCGATCGCCATACCGCGCTGAGCGGGCGGGAACGTGGCCGCGATGATCGAGAGCGTCGCGGGGTTCATGAGCGCCGCGCCGACGCCCTGGACGATCCGCGCGGCGATCAGCATGTCGCCGCTCGTCGCGAGCCCGCAGGCGAGCGACGAGAGCGTGAAGAGCACGAGCCCGGCGACGAAGATCAGCCGGCGACCGAGGAGATCGGCGAGCTTCCCGCCCGTGAGCATGAACGCGGCGAACGCGAGCGCATAGCCGGTCACGATCCACTGGAGCTCCGACAGGCCGACACCGAGATCGCTCGCGATCGACGGCAGCGCGACGTTCACGACCGTGTTGTCGAGCATGATCATGAACAGCCCGAACGAGACCGCGGCCAGCGTCAGCCACTTGCGGTTGTGCTCGGCGAGGATGCGCGCTCTCACGACGTCGCAAAGCTACCTGCCGAATAAGCTCTCGCGGTGGCCGAGGTTGTCTGGCGTCCGTCCGAAGCAGTTCTCGCGCACGCGAACGTCGTGCGGCTCATGCGCAGGCACGGAATCGACTCCTACCGTGAGCTCGTGCGCCGCTCCCAGGACGATCCCGAGTGGTTCTGGCCCGCCGCAATCGAGGACATGGGGCTCGAGTTCTCGACGCCGTGGGAGACGGTCATGGATCTCTCCCGCGGGCCGGAATGGGCGACGTGGTTCGACGGCGGGACGCTGAACATCGCGGAGAACTGCGTCCATCGTTGGGCGCGGTCACGGCCCGACGCGATCGCAGCGGTGTTCTGCGGAGAGAACGGCGAGCGGCGCGAGGTGAGCTTCGCGGAGATGTCCGCCGAGGTGACGCGCCTCGCCGAAGGGCTCGCAGCGCTCGGCGTGGGCGCGGGGGACACGGTCGCGATCTTCCTCCCGATGTCGCCCGAGGTTGCGATCGCCTCGCACGCGTGCGCGCACCTGGGCGCCATCCAGGTCCCGGTCTTCTCCGGCTTCGCCGCGCCCGCCGTGGCGGCCAGGCTCCAGGACGCCGCGCGAAGGTCATCATCACCGCGGACGGATCGCTGCGCCGCGGCAAGGAGCTCGCCGATGAAGGCGGTCGTCGACGAGGCGCTTGCGGACTCGCCGTCCGTCGAGCACGTGGTCGTCTGGCGCCGGCTCGGCGGCGATGGTCCGATGGAAGAAGGCCGCGACGTGTTCTGGGACGAGCTGACCGCGGAGCAGCCCGGCACGCTCGCGCCGCTCGAGGTGGACTCCGAGGCGCCGTACCTCCTCACGTACACCTCGGGCACGACCGGCCGGCCGAAGGGGATCGTCCACGTGCAGGGCGGGTTCCTCGTCTCGATCGCGCGCGAGGTCGCCTACCAGGCCGACGCCCACCCCGACGACACGATTCTCTTCTCCACGGACATGGGCTGGATCATGGGGCCGTGGACCGTCGTCGGCGGCGGCGCGATGGGCTCAAGGCTCGTGTTCATGGAAGGCGCGCCCGACTGGCCGGTCGACCGCCTCTGGACGCTCTGCGCCGACGAGAAGGTCTCGATCCTCGGCTGCTCGCCGACCCTGATCCGGGCGCTCATGCAGCACGGCGAGCCGACCGCGGATCTCTCGTCGCTGCGCACGATCGTCACGACCGGCGAGCCGTGGAACCCCGACCCGTACCGCTGGCTCTTCGAGAAGATCGGCGGCGGCCGCTGCCCGATCATCAACTGCTCGGGCGGCACCGAGGTCGGCGCGTGCTTCCTCTCGCCTACTCCCGCCGAGCCGATCAAGGAGTGCTCGCTCGGCGGGCCCGCGCTCGGCATGGCGATGGACGTCGTCGATGCCGAGGGCAACTCGGTCCGCGGCGAGGTCGGCGAGCTCGTCTGCCGCAAGCCGTTCCCCGGGATGACGCGCGGATTCTGGCGCGACCCCGAGCGCTACCTCGAGACTTACTGGAGCCGCTTGCCCGGGATCTGGGTGCACGGCGATTGGGCCTCCGTGGACGAGGACGGCTACTGGTTCCTGCACGGCCGCTCCGACGACACGCTGAACATCGCCGGCAAGCGGATCGGGCCCGCGGAGCTCGAGTCGGCCGCGGTCGGCGCACCCCGCGGTTGCCGAGGCGGCGGCGGTGGGTATCCCGCACGAGGTGAAGGGCGAGGTCGCATGGGTGTTCTGCGTCCCGGCGCCGGGGATCGAGCCGAGCGACGAGCTGTCCGCCGAGGTGCGCGGCGCCGTGGCGGCCGATCTCGGCAAGGCGTTCGCACCAGACCGCGTCTTCTTCGTGCCCGCGCTCCCCAAGACCCGCAGCGCCAAGATCGTGCGCCGTGCTGTGCGCGCCCAGGCCATGGGCGAGGATCCCGGAGACCTTTCGTCCGTTGAGAACCCCGATTCGCTGGAGGCGATCGCAGATGTCATCTGACCTTGCTGGACAAATCGCGCTCATCACCGGCGGCGGACGCGGAATCGGGCGCTACGTCGCGCTCGAACTGGCCGAGGCCGGCATGAAGGTCGCCGTCTCCGCGCGCACGCGCTCTGAGATCGAGGAGACCGCCCGGGAGATCGGCGGGCTCGCGATCGAGGCCGACGTCTCCAGGCGCGAGGACGTCGAGCGCATGGTCATCGAGGCCGAGGCGCAGCTCGGGCCGCTCGACCTGGTCGTCGCGAACGCCGGGATGATGAACTCGGAGCCCGAGGGCGGCTGGGAAGTCCCGATCGACGAGTGGTGGCACGTGTTCGAGGTGAACGTGCTCGGCGTGTACCTCACCGACCGCGCGGTCATCCCGGGGATGCTCGCGCGCGGGCGCGGCCGGATCGTGAACGTGGCGAGCGGCGCGGCCTACCTGCCCGGCACGCCCGGCAGCGCGTACGGCGGGTCGAAGGCCGCCGTCCACCGGATGAGCGAGGCGCTCGCGGGCCAGCTGAAGGACACCCCCGTCCGCGTGTTCTCGATCAGCCCGGGCCTGGTGCGCACGGCGCTCACGAAGCCGTACTTCTCCGACGACGCACCCTGGACGCCCGACGAGTGCGCCCCGCGTCTCATCCACCGGATCGCGACCGGCCGGCTCGACGCGCTCGCGGGCCGCTACCTCCACGCGGAGCACGACGATGTCGACGACCTCGAGCGCCGCGCGGACGAGATCGTCGCGGACGACCTGAACGCAATCCGGCTGCGGCGCTAGTAACCAAGCGGAACAGGCCTACAATCCGTCGGTGACCCGGTTGCTGCGGAACCTTGCGGTTGCTTCGCTCTCTGCCTCCATCGCGCTGATCCTCTCGACGGCGGCCGCTGCGGCGTGGCTCGAGCCGACGACGCTCTCCGGCCTCGACGCGAACGGCGGGTATCCGGCCGTCGCCGTAAACGACAGTGGCCAAGCCGTTGTCGTCTGGAGCGTCAAGGTCGCCGGCGAGTACGCCGTCTACGCCTCCTCGCGCCAGTCGAACGACACCTGGACGGCGGGTGTCCCGATCTCCGGAACGAGCGCGGAAGGAATGGCGCAGGCCGTCGCGATGAACGCAGCCGGCAAGGCCGTCGCGGTCTGGAGCCGGCTGACCGGTGGACACTGGGTCATGGAGACGGCAACCCGGCAACCGAACGGCAACTGGTCGGCGGCGGCCCCCCTGTCGGAACTGGACGAGGATTCGTCCTCTCCGGCGGTCGCCGTGAACGGCTCGGGAGACGCCGTGGCTGGATGGGTTCGGTTCGACGGAACCGTTCAGGCCTCGGTCCGGCTCGGAGCCGCCGGCTGGGCCCCGCACGACGATCTGGGCATTGCCGACGTCGGCTTCGGAGCGCCCCAGGTCGCGATCGACCCGGACGGGTCGGCCGTGCTGGTGACGACGTACACCCAGCACGATCACCAGTCGGTTCAGCGCGCGGAGCGCCCGGCGGCGGGTGAATGGACGAACCTCCAGACCGTCTCGCCCCCGGACTCGCGCCGCCACCAGCTGGCCGCGAACGCGGACGGAGAGATGCTCCTCGCCTGGATGACGGACGAGGGCGACGACGCGACCGTGCAGTCGATCGCGCGCTCTGCGTCCGGCGCTTGGGGCGCGGCGCAGATGGTTCCGCGCACCGGGATCGAGGTTCGCGCGCTCGCGCTCGGGCCGACCGGGGACGCCATCGCGGTGGTGGAGCTCGAGGCGGGCGGCGCGCTCATGAGCTCGTCGAGGCCGGCCGGAGGCACGTGGGTGAACGCGATCGGCCTTCACGCCGACCACATCACCGCGATTCCGCAGGTGCGGCTGGACTCGGGCGGCAACGCGACGGTCGCGTGGTCCTGGGCCGGCGGCGTGCAGACGCTCGACAAGCCGGCGGCAGGCCTCTGGACGACACCGAAGGACTGGCAGGACATCGACGTCGAGAACGCGCGGGCCGCGTCGATCGCGATGGATTCCGCGGGCAACGCCGTGCTCGTCTGGGATCACATCACCTACACGGACGCCGCCTGGAAGGTGCAGGCGGTCGTTCGCGACGCGGCCGGACCGGCCATCACGAGCGCGACGATTCCGAAGACCGCCGTCCGCGGGCGCGGCGTCGCGTTCGCGGTCAGTGCCTCGGATCCGTGGACGCCGCTCGCCGGCGATCCGTTCTGGACGTTCGGCGACGGCGCGACGGCCACCGGGGCGAACGTGAAGCACAGCTACGCCGCGCGCGGCACGTTCATCGTCAGGGTGCGCCAGAGCGACTCGGCCGGGAACACGACGATGCTGACGCGGACGGTCAAGGTCGGATTCGAATGCGTCGTCCCCCGCCTCGCGAAGAGGACGCTGGACTGGGCGCGCAAGAAGCTCCAGAAGGCGCATTGCAGCGTCGGGAAGGTGCGCAAGGCGTACTCGGCGGCCGTCCCCAAGGGCCGCGTGATCGCACAGGGCCTCAAACCGGGTACCCGGCGGTTCGAGCTCACGCCGGTCTCGCTCGTCGTCAGCCGCGGGCCCCGCTAGTTTTCGCCGTAGGGTCGAAAACTCCCGTTATGCTCTCTCCATGAGGATCGCGCTCGCGCAGATCAACACCGTCGTCGGGGACATCGAGGGCAACCGCGCGCGGATCCGGCTGGCCTGGCCGAGGCGCGGGAGGCGGGCGCCGACCTCGTCCTCATCCCGGAGTTGGCCACGACCGGGTACCCCGCCGAGGACTTGCTGCTTCGCGCCGCGTTCCTGCGCGCCGCCGACGAGAGCCTCGCGGCGATCGCGGCCGAGACGGACGGGATCGCGGCGCTCGTCGGGACGCCGGATCTCCATGAAGGCAGGCTCTACAACGCCTGCGGCGTCTGCGCCGGCGGCGTGGTGAAGGCGATCTACCGCAAGCACCATCTCCCCAACTACGGCGTCTTCGACGAGGAGCGCTACTTCGAGGAGGGTGACGAGCTGCTCCTCCTGGGGATCGGGGACGCGGTCATCGGCCCGACGATCTGCGAGGACATCTGGATCGAAGGCCCGCCCATCACCGACCTCGCACGCGCGGGCGCGCGGGTGATCACGAACCTCTCCGCGTCACCGTTCCATTTGGGGAAGGGAATGGAGCGCGAGGAGATGCTCCAGAAGCGGGCCCGCGATAACGACTGCTGGGTCGCGCTCGTGAACGCGGTCGGCGGGCAGGACGAGCTCATCTTCGACGGGCACAGCGTCGTGATCGCCCCGGGCGGCGAGGTCGTCGCGCGCGCGCCGTCCTTCGAGGAGGCGCTGCTCGTGGTCGACATCGACGCTCCGGGGAACGCCGAGAACGTCTTGCGGCTGAACGATGTCCGCGAGCAGGATCCGGTCGTCCCGACGCTCGCCGAGCCGCTCCCCGAGCTGGAGCAGATGCGCCTCGCGCTCGAGCTCGGCCTGCGCGACTACCTGGACAAGAACGGATTCCGCGAGATCGTCCTCGGGCCTCTCCGGCGGGATCGACTCGGCGCTCACGGCCACGCTGGCCGTCGAGGCGCTCGGGCCGGAGCGCGTGGTCGCCGTCTCGATGCCGTCGCGCTACAGCTCGGCGGAGACGCAAGCCGACTCGCGCCGCCTCGCCGAGAACCTCGGGATCCGCTTCCTCGAGCTGCCGATCGAAGGCGTCGTCGAGGCGCGTGGACTCGACGCTAACGGAGCCGTTCGCGGGCACCGAGCCCGGGCTCGCGGAGGAGAACGTCCAGGCGCGCGTGCGCGGGCTCCTTCTCATGGCGCTCTCGAACAAGTTCGGCTGGCTCGTCGTCGCGACCGGGAACAAGAGCGAGCTGGCGGTCGGCTACGCGACGCTCTACGGCGACATGGCCGGCGGGTTCGCGCTCCTCAAGGACGTGTTCAAGACGGACGTGTTCCGCCTGGCGCGCCACCTGAACGAGCGGGCCGGCCGCGAGCTGATCCCACAGACGACGATCGACCGCGCCCCGAGTGCCGAGCTACGGGCGGACCAGCGCGACGAGGACTCCCTGCCGCCCTACGCGGAGCTGGACGAGGTGCTCGAGGCCTACGTGGAGCAGGACCGCTCGCGCGAGGAGCTCATCGCGGACGGCTTCGACCCCGAGGTGGTCACGCGCGCTCTCGACCTGATCGACCGCGCCGAGTACAAGCGCCGGCAGGCGCCGCCCGGCGTGAAGCTGCGCACGAAGGCGTTCGGCCGCGACCGCCGCACGCCGATCACGAACCGCTGGAAGGGCTAGGGCTCGGGCTAGCGGGGCCGGTCGAAGATGCTGATCGGCCCGCCGACGCTTCCGTCGGGCAGGAGCACGATGCCCTGGAAGCCGACGACGACGCCGTCCAGCCGCGTACTGCGCTTCGCGGCCAGCTTCCGGCCGTAGCGCAGCGAGCCATAGAGCTGGTCGTTCCGCGGCGCGTTCTTGTAGCCCTCGAGCTGGCCGTCGAAGCCGTCCAGGAAGCTGTAGTCGCCGCCGTCCACGAAGCAGCCGCCTCCGTAGCACTGATCTTCGAAGAACACCGACGAGCCGGAGAAGACGAGCTGGCCGGGGATCTTGCGCGTCTTCGAGATCCGGAACACGTAGTCGACCGTCTTCGTCCCGCCTTGGAACTTGCGCAAGACGACGCGCACACGCAGCTTCGAGCCGCGCTGCACGGACACCCGGTTCCTCGCCTTGAAGGCCCCGTTGCCCTTCGCGACCAGGATCTCCTTGATCGTGTAGAGCTTGACCGCCTTTTCGAGCGAGAGCGTGACCTGCGCCTTCGTGACGGTGATCTGCTCCCACGGGTTGTAGATCAGGGTGTCGAGCTGGAAGCCGGGATTGAGCGCCGCCGCGAGACCGATCTGGAACTTCGAGACCCAGCGGTTGCCGCGCTCGAGCTTCCACGGCGTGCCGTCGTCGCGCAATCCCTCGAAGGTCCACCAGGCCGCCGCGGTGCCGCGTCCGCCGTAGTCGGTGCCGCTGCCCGTTGCGTCGAAGGTCGACTCGATCGAGCCGAGCAGGCTGAGGAACATGAGGTAGCCGCTCCAGTCGTTCGCGACGACCTCGGTCAGTCCGGTGCGCTCGGCGCCGAGCTCGGGAACTCTCACGACCGTCTCGAGCGGAATCGCCGCCGGGGCGCCTCCGAGCGAGGTGCGCACGCCGGCGAGGCGGTCCTGGTCGATCACGCCGAGCGGCTCGGCGATCTGGGCGAACTTGAACGGCGCGCCGAGCGTCTCGGGCACGATCGCGAACGCGTCGGCGGCGTTGGCGCCCTGCACGGTCTGGCCGCTGTGCAGAAACGGGTGGCCGAATGCGAGCGCCTGGCCGTCGCACGCATACGTCGTCGTGCCGACGGCGGCGGCGGTCACGTCCCCGTAGGAGATCGCGGCCGCGAAGTTGTCGCCCGGCTCGACCGTCACCGGAAGCGCGGCGGGAGCGCGAATCGCCGAGGCCCCCGCGTACGGGATGAACGAGTCCGACGGATGGGTCTTGAAGTTCGCGTTCACGGCCTGGAGCCCGAGCGAGCTGAGCCCGGAGATCGAAAGCGGCACGCGTAGCTGACTGAGCGTCCCAGCCTCCTGGAGCGAGACGCCGGTGCGGTCGGCGATCTTGCGCGCGAGGGCCGTCGAGAGCCGGACGCTGCGCGGCTGCTTCGCCGCGGTGGGCCCGAGCGACGGGATCCCGAGCAGGTCGATCATGTCCTCCGCAGGCGTGACGCCGCCGATCATCGACGGGCCGAACGAGAACCCGTACGCCACCGCGCCGAGGAGATCGGCTCCGATGTAGACCGGCGAGCCGGACATCCCGGCCCAGATGCCGCCCGCCTCGTCGAGCTCTGGGCTCGAGACCTCGACGACGATCATGTCGCGCCCCGGAGCGATCCCATCCTGGGCCACGCCGAGGATCTCGACGTCGAACGGAACCCGGGTGCGTCCCTGCGCGACGGTCCAGCCGGTTCCGGTCATCCCGGTGGTGACATCGGCGACCGGCATGACCGGATCGCACTGGCCCGCGTGCGCAGCTCCCGCAAACCCCAGCGAGACGAGGGAAACGATGAGGCAAGCGCTCGCCCGCGTGGGAAGGCCGCGGAGCATCAGGGCTTCGATGATGACTCAGTTACCTGGTGATGGCAACGAAGTCGTGGAGCGAGGCAAACCAGCGCAGCCGCTCCTCGTACGGAACGGCCGCGTTCGCCGGTGATGTGGAGGGCAAGACGAAGAGCGGCGTGGTGCCGAGCCTCCGGTCCTGCAGGCCGAGATGGGGGCGCTCGCGGAAGGCTCCCTGGTACCCCGCCTTGCCCACGAAGGCGATCGCGCCGGGACGCAGGTCGTGGGCCAGCGCCTCGAGCCGTTCGGCCGAGCCCGCGAAGTCTCCCGCGCGCAGGTCGCTCGAGCCGCGGGTGGTGCGGAACGCGGCGTTCGTCAGCCCGATCCCGAGTTCCAGCAGGTCGTGCTGCTCGGACGGGTCGTAGAGCCGCGGCGTGAACCCCGCGTCGTGCAGGAGCCGCCAGAAGTCGTTGCGCGGATTCGCGTAATGGGCGCCCGCGGTCGCCGACGCGCGGCCGGGGTTGATCCCGCAGAAGACCAGTCTGAGATCGGGCGCGAGCACCTCGGGAACGGCGGACACGGGGCGCACGATAGGGTCGCGCGGGTGAGAGTGCTCGTCCTGGGAGGCACGGTCTTCGTCGGCCGTCACATCGTCGAGACCGCGCTCGAGGCCGGGCACGAGGTCTCGATCTTCACGCGCGGACAGCACGGGCCCGAGCTCTTCCCGGAGGTCGAACGCCTGCGGGGCGACCGCGACGGCGATCTCTCTGCGCTTGCGACCGGCGAGTGGGACGCGGTCGTGGACACGTCCGGCTACTTCCCGCGCCAGGTGCGCGGATCGGCCGAGGCGCTGGCGGGCCGGGTCGGGCACTACACGTTCATCTCCAGCGGTTCGGTCTACGCGGATCAGAGCGTCGGCGGGCGGGCCGAGGACGCGCGCGTGATCGAGCTTCCGTCCGACGAGCCCGAGGGACTCGGCTCGCCCGAGGCGTACGGCGGGTTCAAGGTGCTCTGCGAGCGCGCCGCCGAGGACGTGCTCCCGGGCCGCGTTCTCTCGGTGCGCGCCGGTTTGATCGTGGGCCCGTACGACCCGACCAACCGGTTCACGTACTGGGTCACGCGGCTCGCCCGCGGCGGCTCCACGCTCGCGCCGGAGCCGCGCTCCCAGCCGGTGCAGTGGATCGACGCGCGCGACCTGGCCGAGTGGATCCTCCGCTCGGCCGAAGACCGGCTCTCGGGCGTCTTCAACGCGATCGGTCCCACCGAGCCGTGCACGCTCGGAGAGCTGCTCGAGCGGATGCGCGGCGACGCCGAGCTCGTCTGGGCGGACGAGCGCTGGCTCCACGAGCAGGGCGTCGAGCCGTTCCAGGACCTGCCGCTCTGGCTCGCGCCGACCGTCGATCCCGACTGGGCCGCGTTCTTCGGCATGGACGCGTCGAAGGCGATCGCCGCCGGCCTGCGCTTCCGTCCCCTGGAGGACACCGTGCGCGCCACGCTCGCATGGGCGCAGCGCGAGACGCCCGGCCCGAAGGACATCGGCGTCGCGATGCAGCCGGGCGGCCTCGCGCCGGACCGAGAGCGCGAGCTCCTCGCCGCGTGGGAAGCTCAGGCATGAACCGCGAGCGCTTCCCCGCCCTGGCCTCCCCGACCGCGTTCCTCGACGGGCCGGCCGGAACGCAGGTGCCCGACACGGTCATTCGGGCGCTCACGTCCTACTACGAGGAGTCGAACGCGAACACCGGCGGATCGTTCGCGACGAGCGTGGCCACCGATGCGCTGGTCGACCACGCCCGCGCCACCGCGGCGCGGTTCCTCGGCGCGTCCGCGGAGGAGGTCGGCTTCGGGCCGAACATGACGACGCTCAACTTCGGCCTCACGCGCGCGCTCGCGCGCGAGCGCCTGCGCGCCGGCGACGAGATCCTGGTGACGCGGCTCGACCACGACGCGAACGTCTCGCCGTGGCTGGCCGTGGCGGAGGACCGCGGGCTGACCGTGCGCTTCGTCGACATCCACGAGGACTGCACGCTCGACCTCGACGACCTGGAGCGGCAGCTCTCGGACAAGACCCGCGTCGTCGCGTTCCCGTGGGCCGCGAACGCCGTCGGAACCGTGACCGACGTGGCCCGCATCTCCGCCCTCGCGCACGACGCGGGCGCGCTCGCCTGGATCGACGCCGTCCACTACGCGCCGCACGGCCCGATCGACGTCACGGCCTCCGGCGCGGACGTACTCCTCTGCTCGCCGTACAAGTTCTTCGGGCCGCACCTGGGACTCTTCTTCGCCCGCGCCGAGCTGCTCGCCGAGTTGCGCCCGTACAAGGTGCGGCCGGCGCCCGACGATCCGCTCGCCGCGCGCTTCGAGACCGGGACGCAGCAGCATGAGCTTCTGGCCGGCCTGGTGGCGGCGGTCGAGTACGTGGAGGAGACCGGCTGGGACGCGATCCGCGCCCACGAGCGCGACCTCTCCGAGCGCTTCCTCGCCGGGCTCCCGGACGGGGTGACGCTCTACGGCATCCCGAGTGCCGACGGCCGCACGCCGACCTTCGCCGTGAACATCGCCGGGACGCTCGTCCTTCGAGGTCGCCGACGAGCTGGCAGCGAAGGACATCGCCGTTTGGGCCGGCGACTACTACGCGGTCGAGATCATGCAGCGCCTGGGGTTGGCTCGGGACGGCGCCGTGCGGATCGGCTTCGTCCACTACAACACGGCCGAGGAAGTCGACCGCGTTCTGGGCGAGCTCGCGCGGCTGGCCTAGCCCTTGTGCGCGGCGGCGGCGTTCTTCCAGCGCTCGTCGTCGCGGTGGATCCAGTCCGGGTCGATCCCGCGAGCATCGGCGAGGTCGAGCGTGAGCATCTGGAAGCGGACGATGTCGACGACCGGATCCTTGGTGGGGACGAGCGTCACGTCGCAGCCGAGCTCGCGCAGCGCCGCGGTCGCCTGGCGCGCCCGCTCGGCCGCGCGCCCCTCGCCCTCGAGGACGAAGCAGCGGACGGTCTCGTCGACCGCCGACAGGTGCCCGTGCAGGAGCTGCTCGGTCTCGTGCGCCTCGGCCGCGATCCAGGCGCCCTCGCGGAGCTTCAGCACCGCCTCCTGCGCCGTCGGCCAGTCGCGGCCGGCGCCGGCGACGAGCATGCGCGTGTGGTCCGAGATCGGCTCGTGCTCGTCGAGCGCGCGCCGCGCGGCCTCGGCGAGCCAGTGGATGTCCTCCCCGCGCAGAGCGGCGAGCGCGGCGACCGCGCAGGTGTAGCTCGCGGTGTGGCACCAGGACTTCTCGATCTCCGGGGTCACTACGAACACCTCGTCGGCGATCTCCGCGAACGGGCTCTCCGCCTTGCCGGTGACGAGCCATACGGGTCCATCGAACGCGCGGGCGGCCTCCATCGAGAGCTCTGTCTCGCCCTCGTGGCTGATCGCGACCATGAGATCCGCCTTGGGCGGCGTGAGCACCGCCTCGAGCGCCTGGATCGAGTCGCCGGACGGTCTGCGCAGCATGGAAGGACGTGCCGCAGCCGGTGACGACGACGCGTCCCTCGGGGAACCGCCGTCCGCCGAGCCGCTCGGCGACGCCGGCGAGCCACTCCGGCTGGGCGGCGATCGCAGCGCGCATGTGCTCTCCGGCAGCCATGGGCCGTGACGCTAGCATCCCGCCCGTGGACGGTTATCGCCTGGTGCACGCGCAAGAGGTCCAGTTCCGGGACATCGACGGGCTCGGGCACGTCAACAACGCCGTCTACCTGAACTACCTCGAGAACGCGAAGATCGACTACTTCCGCCAGGTGATCGGCGACGTCGACCTCGAGCGGCTCGGGATCGTCGCGGACGTGAAGGTCGCGTTCCGCTCGCCGTCGTTCCTCGGCGAGACGCTCGCCTTCGGGATCCGCGTGGCCCGCATCGGGACGACCAGCATCGAGTTCGCGTTCGCTGTCGAAGGGCCGGACGGCCGGGCGGTTGCCGACGGCTCGAGCGTCCACGTCTGCTTCGATTACGAAGTTCGCAAGCCGACGCCGGTTCCGGATGAGTGGAGAAGCAGGATCGAAACCTACGAGGCGGAATCGCTCGCAACCACATGAGCAAGATCTTCGAAAAGACACGTCCTCCCGAACGGGCTCCGCGTCTTGACCGCGCCGATGCCGCAGGCCAAGTCGGTTGCGTGCTTCGTGATGCTCGCCGCCGGGTCGCGCTACGAGACCAAGGACACGAACGGGATCGCGCATTTCGCAGAGCACATGTTCTTCAAGGGCACCGAGCGCCGGCCGATCGGCGCGCGAGATCGCCGGCGAGATCGACACGATCGGCGGCGAGTTCAACGCGTTCACCGGCAAGGAGTACACCGGCTACTACGTGAAGTGCGCGGCCGAGCACCGCGACACCGCGCTCGACGTGCTCGTCGACATGCTCCGCCACTCCAAGTTCGATCCCGAGGAGATCGATCGCGAGAAGGGCGTGATCGTCGAGGAGATGAACATGTACTACGACACGCCGCGCGACTACCTCGAGGGCGTGTACGACGAGCTCCTCTACGGCGACCAGCCGCTCGGCTGGGACATCATCGGCACGAAGGAGACGGTGCGCGCCGCGAAGCGCGACACGTTCACCGGCTACCTGGGCCACTGGTACCGCGCACACCGCATGGTCGCGGGGATCGCCGGCGACGTCGGCGACGACGTCGTGCAGCGCCTCGAGGAGCTCCTCGGGGACGTGGCCGACGGCGCCTCCGACGAGCCGCTCCAGGTCGAGTGGGCGCAGGAGAAGCCGAGCGTCAAGATCCACACGAAGCAGTCCGACCAGGCGCACATCCGGCTCGGCGTCCACTCGTACCCGATCGACCATCCCGACCGCTATTCGCTCTCGGTGCTGGCGACGATCCTCGGCGGGGGCATGTCCTCGCGGCTCTTCAGCGAGGTGCGCGAGCGGCGGGGGCTCGCCTACTACATCTACGGCTACAACCAGGGCTACACGGATGCCGGAACGCTGTTCGCGCAGGGCGGCGTCGACATCGCGCGGATCGACGAGGCCGTCCAAACCGTCGTGAACGAGTTCGCGCGGATCGGCAGCGAGCCCGTGTCCGACGACGAGCTGGCCAAGGCGAAGAGCTTCTCGCGCGGGCGCCTGGTGCTCTCCCTGGAGGATCCGCGCGGGACGATCATGTACGGCCTGCGCAGCGAAGTCCTCGAAGGCACGGTGCGCGAGCCCGACGACGTACTGGCGGCGATCGACGCCGTCACGGTCGACGACGTGCTTCGCGTGGCGGACGACATCATCCGCGACGACCGCCTGAATCTCGCCGTGATCGGCCCGTTCGACGACGCAGAGCGCTTCGAGAAGGCGCTCTCCCTCTCGTAAAGCCTTTTTCTGGGGGTAGGCAAACCGCCTATGAACCTGGAACAATCTACGTAATGCCTCGCAGGCTCTCAGCCTGGCTGGTCGCGTTCCCGCTCATGGCGGCGGGGACATGGCTTTCGCATTGCTACGCGCTGTCCATGGTGGATCCGTCCACGCACGCGGCGGCGCATCACACGGGCCACACGGGCCGGATGTTCGTCTTCACTGCGCCGTTCCTCTACGCGTGCCTCGCAGTCCTGGCGTTCGCGCTGATCTACCGCGCGGCGCTTTCGTTCCGCGGTCACGGCACCGCGCACATCTCGGCGCTGCCGTTCGCGGTCGTCCCGGCGCTCGGCTTCTTCGCGCACCAGCATTTCGAGCAGCTCGCCTCGAGCGGGTCGATCTCGCTGGCCGCGCTCACCGCGCCGGCGTTCCTGCTCGGACTGATGCTCCAGATCCCGTTCGGCATCGTCGCGTTCTTCGTCGTCCGCTACCTGCTTCGCTTCGCCGACCGGCTCGGCGTCACGCTCGCCGAGCTGCGCAAGCCGCGCCGCGCGATCCCCGCGATCCGCCGGCCCCGGCAGTCCCTCTTGGCGCACACCCCGCGCCTCGCGGCTCTCGCTCGTTCCGCGGCGCCACGCGCGCCCCCGCTCGCCTTCCAGTCCCGGTAGTTCCGCAGCGCGCACCCGCGCGCCTGCAAGAGGATTGGAAGGGAGCACCGCGATGCAGCACCTGCGCACCCGCGCGCACGAATCGACAACCAGCAACCGGATCGTCATCGCCGGCCTCGGCCTGCTCGCGATCGCGCTTGCGCTGCTCGCTGCGCCCGCGCCCTCGTCGGGAAGCGTGCTCGCCGCGCCACCGGAGCCGTGTCTCGGAGCCGCGCAGATCACCGATGCCACCGGCGACGGGCATCACGTTCCGACCGACGTCGTATCCGCCTGGTTCTCGGAGGACGCGGGCCACCTCCAGGCCGTGATCAAGGTCAACGCGACCACACCGGCCCCGGACCATGAAGACGCGGACGTGAACGGCGCCGGCCTCGTCATGCTCTTCACGATCGCCGGTCAGACGAAGTACGTGCGCGCGACGATCCCTTTCGCAAGCGATGGGCCGCCCTCGTACGACTACGGCACGTACCCGTCCACGGAGACGTACACGTCCGCGGGGGCGACGACCGGCGAGGTCTTCAGCGCCGTCACCGGAGGCTCGGTGATCATCGACATCCCGGCCGCGACCGGCGCAGTGCCGGACGCGGTGCTGGACGACCCGTTCGTCCTCACCTACGACGGGATCATCGGAGGGAATCCGACCGAAGTCGACCACGGCCCGGGCGGAACTGCACCGACCGCCCCGGAGCGCGGCGCCGACTACGTGGTCGCGTCGTGCGGCGACAATCCCGACCACACGGTCGCGGTTCAGCTCTCCGCGCCGGCGAAGGTGAAGGGCGGCAAGAAGAAGGCGCTCGTGTCCGGCCACGTCGTCCCGGCGCGGGCCGGCGTTCCCGTGCAGATCCGACGCCAGGGCTCGACGACGAAGTTCACGAACACGACGAGCGCCGCGGACGGCTCGTTCAGCGCGTCGATTCCGATCACCGAGACGACCCGCGTCCAGGCGACGGCCGAGACGATCTCGTCGCAGACGCTCACGATCACCTCGTACTCGACCGTCCACATCCGGATTCGCAAGCTCGCGGGCGGCAAGGCGCGGATCTCCGGCGAGGTCGGACCGTGGCTTCCGGGCAAGCTGCTGCTCCTGCCGGCCGACGCGTTCAAGCCATCTCAGACGACCACCAAGATCAAGAACGGGAAGTTCAGCTTCCTCCTGAAGCGCCCCAAGCCGGGCCGCTACCAGGTCGTGTTCGTCCCCGCGAGACACCGGGCGGAGCGCTCCACCTCAAACACGGTGAGGTACAAGCGTTGACCACGCGCCGCCTGACCGCCTGGCTCGTCGCCGCCTCGCTGATGTTCGCGGGGACGTTCGCGACGCACTGCTACCTCTTCGCGATCCTCTCGCCCGGGCACCACGCTGCCCACGAGGGGACGACGAGCCTGGTCGGGTTCCTCTGCGCGGCGCCGTTCCTCTTCTCGTGCCTGACGCTCCTCGCGCTGGGCCTCGTCGCCCGCACCTTGCAGAGCCTCCGCGGAGAGACCGGCGCGCGGATCTCCGCGTGGCCGTTCGGCGTGCTCGCGCCGCTCGGCTTCGTGCTCCACCAGTACTTCTCGAATTTCACGGGAGCGACGTCGTCCTCCATGGGCGCCGCGTTCCTCGTCGGGGTCGCGCTGCAGATCCCGCTCGGGCTCCTGGCGTACCTCGTAGCCCGGGCGCTGCTCGGCGTCGCCGACCGCATCGGAGCCGCTCTCGCGGCACGCAGCGCTCGCCCGCGCAGGCGCGACACGCTCGACCGCAACCCGTTCACGCCCTCGAAGCGGCCGCTCCCGGTGCAGATCGCGGGCGCGTGCGCACCCCGCGGGCCTCCGCTCGCCTCCTTCTGAACGACCCCGCCCATTGATCGGCGCCCCCGTGCGCCCAACGGAGTTCAAGAGGAGACCGGAGACATGAAGATCGTCAACCTGAAGACCACGATCGCAGCGCTCGCACTAGGAGTGGCGCTGACGATTCCCGCGGCCGGCTCGGCCCACCCGAGCATGTACGTGATCGTCGGGAAGATCGCGAACAAGCACGAGGTGCAGACGCTCACGATCGACGCGACCGGCGGCACCTACAAGCCGTCCGCGAACGCACAGACGATCCCGTGGAACGCGCCCTCCTGGCGTGTCCAGTACGCGCTCGGCGCCGACGCGGCGATCGGGCGCAATGCGACCACGGGCCAGGCGAACGTGCTCGTCACCGGCCCGAACGGCGGGCCCTACAACATCCGCTTCCAAGGCGCGCGCGTGAATTGCGCCTTCACCCCGCCCGACCCGATGCCGGACATCAACGTCGCGCAGCTCGCTCCCGTCTCGACCGGCCTCACCGGAGGCGCTTCCACGGCGACCGTGACGACGCTGACCGACGGCAACTGCGCGAACACGACCCACGCGACCGACTCGACCGGCGCGACCCTCCAGGACACGCCACAGCAGGCGGTCATCACGAACGACGGCAACGTGACCATGTGGACGGAGGCCAACGGCCTCACCGACCACGGCTGGCTGAACCTGAAGTTCGCTCCGGGCGGTTTCCGGGCGTCCATGACGGGTCTCGAGTGGCTGAACTACGGAAACATCCAGAGCGGGATCCAGACGCACGCAACGTGCCAGAACGTCCCGCGCTGAACACCGACGCGAACGCCCAGGCCGTCCAGGAGAACTTCGGTACGAACGCGCAGGGCGATCCGTTCTGGAACTACGTCCCGTGGCAGAAGTCGACCGTCGTCGGCGGTGTGGGCGGAGACGACGATCCGCAGAAGTGGATCGACGTCGTGAAGACGGCGACGAACGGCCTCCCGGGAGCCCCGGCCGGCGGGGTCGATCTGAACGACGCTCAACACGATCGCCGAGTTCCGGGCTGCCTGCGAGGCAGTTGCCGGCGTCTACGTTCCGGCCGATACGCAGGGCGGAACCCAGGCGAGTGCCCAGATCTCTGCCGCGGTCACAGCCGCTACAACGCCGTTGAACGCCCAGATCACGACGCTCACCGCCGAAAAGGCGCAGCTCGAGGCCGATCTCGAGCAGGCGGAGAACGAGCGTGACGCGCTTCTGAACCGTCCGTTGGACGTCGTTCTGAGCTCGTCGAAGTCCAAGGGCAAGGTCGTGGTCATGGTGACCGGCCCGTTCAACGCGTCCACAGTGCTGAAGCTCCAGATCAGCGAAGCGGACCGCAAGAAGCTCAAGCTGCCGTCGCGCACGATCGCGGCAGTGACCCGCGGCTTCGGCTCGAAGGGAGCGGCCATCGCGACGCTCACGCCGGGCTCGAAGGCAGCGAAGGCGATCGCGAAGCGCTCGGTCGCGACCAAGTTCACCGTCCTCGCCACGTCCGGTGTCCTCACGGACTCCGTGAAGGGCTCGATCAGCTGATTTCCGAGGCGCCGGGACCGGCTCGCACGAGTCGGTCCCGGCGGTTCCACAAGGAGGAAGACATGAAGAACGTGAAGCACCCGGGGTTCATCGCACTCGTCGCGGCCCTCGTCCTGGCATTCGGAGCGACCGCCGCGTGGGCGCACGTCACGGTCACGTCCCGGTCGCCCGGCCAGGGGACGACGGTGAAGAAGACGCTAAAGACCGTGAAGGTCACCTTCAGCGGGACGATCCGCAAGGGCACGCTCAAGGTCTACGGGCCGAAGGGCGGCAAGGTGTCGAAGGGAACCGGCGGGCGTGACCCGCGCAACATCAGGCGTCTCACGGTCGGCCTGAAGAGCGGCCTCAAGGTCGGCAAGTACACGGTCAAATGGACCATCGTCGCCGCCGACGGACATGCGAAGAGCGGCTCCTACTGGTTCAAGCTGAAGAGCTGATGCGATCGAGACCCCTCCTCGGCCTGGTTGCCGGCGCGGCGCTCTTCGTCTTGAGCGCCGGCGCCGCCCAGGCGCACATCCAGATCAGCCCGACCGTGGCCGCGCCGCTCGACAGCGTGAAGTTCACGCTGCTCGTCCCCGGCGAGAGCGACGCGACCACGACGAAGGTCACCCTCCAGGTCCCCGCCGACGTGCTGCCGTTCTCGTTCTCGGATCCGCCCGGCTGGACGCGGAAGAACAACGTCGCCGCGAACGGCGCGATCGAGACGATCGAGTGGACGGGCGAGCTGCCGGCGGACGGCTTCGTCGAGTTCGCCTTCATCGCCGGGACGCCCGAGCAGCCCGGGACGATCCTCTGGAAGACGCTTCAGGAGTACTCGGACGGGACGATCGTGCGCTGGATCGGCGATCCCGGCTCGGACGAGCCGGCGGCGGCGACCGAGATCTCCGCGGACGCGCCGCGCCAGGACGCGGGCGGCGAGTCCGGCGAAGGCGCCGAGCCCAGTCCGACGACCACCGACGGCGAGACCGAGCCGTCGACGACGGCGGCCGAGGCCGCGTCGGACAGCGACTCCTCTGCGAGCGACACGTTCGCGCGGATCCTCGGAATCGCCGCCGTCGCGCTCGGAGCGGTCGCGCTCGTGCTCGTCCTCACGCGGCGGCGCCGCGACAGCTGACGCAGGGAGTTACGCCGGGGCCGTGATGACGACGGCCTCGGCGGCGCCCTGCATCGGGCACGACTCGGCGATCGGGCCGGGGATCCAGACGTCGACGGTCATGCCGGGCTCGAGGTCGTCCAGCGAGCCCGCGACGTAGCCGTCGCCCGAGGCCGTCAGCACGCGGACGGAGTCGTCGGTGCGCGCCCAGATCCCGCACGCGTCGCCCGCGGCCCGCACGAGCACCGTCGCGCCGTCGACCTGGACGACCGCCCCGGAGTAGTGCGGATCGCCGCTGGGAGGGCCGAGAGCCGAGCCGTCGTCGCTGCCGCAGCCGGCGGCGAGAACGAGAGACGTTAGAGCGAGCGCGAGAGTCTTCATGCCCGCTTGGACGTTCGCGGCGGGCGAAAGGTTCCCTAGACGACGAGGTCGTGCGGGAAGCTCGAGAGCACCTCGCACCCGTCCTCGGTCACGAGGACGCAATCCTCGATCCGGCAGCCGCCGAAGCCGAGCCGGTAGGCGCCGGGCTCGATCGCGATCACGTCCCCCGCCACGAGCTCGGTCCCGTTTCGCCCGAGGCCCGGCTCCTCGTGGAGCTCGAGCCCGACCCCGTGGCCGAGCGAGTGGAAGTAGCCCTCCTCGAGCACCTCGTCCTGAGACTTCGAGAGCTGCGTCTTGATGCCGGCCTCGTGGAACGGCTCGCAGGAGATCCGGTGGAGCTCGGCGCCGGTCACGCCGGGGCGGATCGCCGCGAGGACGAGCGCGATCGCCTCCTCGCAGACCGCGTGGTAGCGGACGAGCTCCTCGGGCGCCTCGCCGACGCAGAACGTCCGCGTCATGTCGGAGAAGCAGCCCGACTCGGGATCCTGGGGGAAGAGGTCGAGCACGACGGGCTCGCCGGGGGCGATCGGGCCGTGGCCCGGCTCGTGGCCGACGGTCGTCTGCGGGCCGTGCGAGACGATCGGCGGATCCGGAACGGCCATCCCCTGCTCGGCGAAGACGAGGTTGATCGCCGCCTTCAGGCCCTCGCACGTCTGGGGGCCGACGGCGAGCATCTCCTTGGCCTTCGCGAAGGCCAGCTCGGTCGCGTGGAGCGCGCGCTTGATCCCGGCCAGCTCGGACGCGTTCTTTGCGCGGCGGCGATGGTCGAAACGATGGCCGTCGACCTCGATCTCGATGCCGTTCGCGCGCAAATGGTCGGCGATGTAGAGCGGGAAGCCCCAGGGAACGGCCGCGCTGGTGACGCCCAGCTTCCGGCAGGCGCGCAGCACGTACTCGGGATCGCGCTCGCGGCGGCCAAGCCCTGCGGCGATCATCTCGTCGACGCCGAGGGCCTCGAAGGGGAAGCATTCGAGCCCGTCGATCGCCTCGAGCAGCGGAATCTCGAGCGAGCCGACGAAGATCGTGCGCGAGCCGTTGCGCTCGACGTAGACGAACGGGTCGGAGACGAGCAGCGGCACCTCGTGCCGAAGCTCCGGCGAGCGGACGGTGTCGGCGTACATGACGACGTCGGACATGCGCCGATCCTAACGGCGGCCGATCCACCCTCGTGAGGGGTGTGCCATCCGGCGCCGCCGGCCGATGCGAATGGTTCACCGTGCGCGCCTCGCTCTTTCCGAGAGCGGCCGCGACGCTACTCGTCGTCGCTGCCGCCTTCCTCGTCTGCCCTGCGGCCTTCGCGGCCCATCCGGCGCTCGATCGCGCCCGCGCGCTCTTCTCCGGCTCCGAGGTCCACGCGCGCGGAAGCGGAACCGCCGCCGATCCGCACGCGGCGACGCTCGTCCTGCGCGACCTGCGCGCCGCACTGCCCCGTCTGACCGTCGCCGGGCGCGCCGAGGCCGGGCGGCTGCTCGGACGGCCGACGGAGGACTACGACCCCGAGGCGCCCGGCTGGGGTTCCGGCTACTCGGAGCGGCTCTGCGACGCGCACATCTGCGTCCACTGGGTCGAGGACGGTCCCGATGCCCCCCGCCTCGCCGACGGCAACAGCTCGGGCGCGCCGGACTGGGTCGAGACGACGCTCGCCGTGTTCGCTCAGACCTGGGCGACGGAGATCGGCGAGCTCGGCTACCACGCGCCGCTCTCCGACCTCGAGTCGTACGAGAACGGCGGCGACGGACGGCTCGACATCTACCTGGCCGACGTGGGCGCCGACGCGCTCTTCGGCTGGTGCACGAGCGACGACCCGGCCTCCTGGGCGACCTTCCGCGTGTCCGCGTTCTGCGTGATCGACGAGGACTACACGAACCGGGCCTTCGGCATCGACCCGCTGCCGGCGCTGAAGGCGACCGCCGCGCACGAGTTCTTCCACGCGGTGCAGTTCGGCTACGACTGGTTCGAGGATCTCTGGCTCATGGAGGGCACGGCCGCCTGGATCGAGGACGAGGTCTTCGACGGCGTGAACGACAACCTCCGCTACGCGCGCAAGCACAGCCCGATCGTCTCGCCGGGCACGCCGGTCGACCTCGGCCGGGACGGCTACGAGTACGGGGCGTGGATCTTCTGGCGCTACCTCTCGGAGCGGTTCGGCCCGGGGTTCGTGAAGACCGTCTGGAACCGCGCGGCCGAGACCGAGTCGGCGAACACCTTTTCACTGGCGGCCACACGTGGCGCCCTCGCCGCCCGCGGCCGCTCCTTCCGTGACGTATTCGCAGGCTTCGGCGCGGCGAACGTGACGCCCGGCAGCTCGTACGAGGAAGGCGGCACGTATCCGGCGCACCCGGTCTCCGCGGTCGCGGTCCGGTCGAGCGTCGGGCCGCGCACGGTCTCCGTGAAGCGTCTCGCCAACCGCACGGCCGCGTTCCGGCCGGCGGGGAACGGGACGAAGCTGCGGATCGACCTCGCCGTCTCGTCGCGGGCGATCGCCGCGGCGACCGTCATCGTCCGGCGGGAGTCCGGGGCGATCACGAGGCGACGAATCCAGTTCGACTCCCACGGCCGCGCTCGGGTGACGGTCCCATTCCGGGACAGCGAGGTGCGCCGCGTCGAGCTCGTCCTGACGAACGCCGACACGAGGCTCGACTGCTGGAAGGAAACGACGATGTCCTGCGGCGGCGTCGCGCACGGCGATCCGCTCCGCTTCGCGTACCAGGCGCTGGTCCTCTAGTAGCTTTCGAGACCGTGTCCTTCGCGGACGTGTGGGAACGGTCCGAGCGCCTCGTCGAGCTCTACGAGGCCGAGGCCGCACGCCTGACTCCGGACGGGGCCGAGCTCTTCGACGCCCACGTCCACGTCGGCACCGACATCGACGGGATGGTCGGCCCGCTCGACGTGCTGCTCGAGAACTTCTCGCGCGCGAACATCAAGCGCGGCTTCGCCTTCTGCCTGGACGAGCCCGACCGCGAGCCCGCCTTCCGCGCGGCGAACGACCGCACGCTCGCGGCCGCAGAGGCGTCGAACGGCGTCCTCATCCCGTTCGTCCGCCTCGACCTCTCCGCCGAGCCGGTTGCCGAGGCGACCCGCTGTCTCGACCTCGGCGCGCGCGGCATCAAGCTCCATCCCCGCGCGCAGGCGTTCCACCTGAACGACGAGCGTCTGGACGGGGTCTTCGCCCTCGCGGCAGAGCGCCGCGTGCCGATCCTGATCCACGGAGGCCGCGGCCTGCCGCCGATCGCCGATGAGCTCGAGCGCCTCGTCAACGGCAACCCCGGAAACGCAGCTGATCATCGCCCACGGCGGCATCGCCGACCTCGGCGCGCTCTCGCACACGTTCGCGGGGCACCCGGGCGTCTTCTACGACACGTCCGTCTGGAGCCCGGTCGACCTGCTCGACGTGTACCGGCGCTTCTCTCCCGAGCAGGCGCTCTTCGCCTCCGACTTCCCGTACGGCCAGCAGCCGACCGCGCTCATGATCGCGCTGAAGACCGCCCGCGCCGCCGGCCTCACGGACGAGCAGATGCGGGGGATGCTCGGCGGCACCGCAGCGAAGATCGCCGACGGCGAGCCTCTCCCCGAGTTCTCCGATCCCAGCGAGCGCCGGATGTTCGAGCAGCCGGTCACGTTCACGCGGATCATGGGCTACCTGACGATGGCGACCACGCTCCTGTGGACGAGTCAGGAGGACAAGATCGGCGTGCTCGGCCTGGCCATGAACGCGTGCCGCGAGCGAGACGGCTTCGCGGACGAGCGCGACCGCATCGTCGAGCTCGTCGCCTGCGCCCGCGACCTGTGGCCGTACGCGTTCGAGCCGGAGGACGAGGCCGAGCGGCTGCGCCTGCGCCGGGCGACCTTCCGGCTCATCCATCTCGCGCAGATCGAAACCGTCACCGCCGACGGCTAAAACCCGCGCGCTAAGCTGCCGATGAGGAGGCAGGGTGGAAAGTACTGCCGCAGAAATCCGGAAGCCCAAGGCGTCTGTCCTACAGGCCGTCGCGCCTCCGGCGCTCGAGCCTTCGCCGCTCAGCGCGGCGCGGGCACGCCGTCGCCTGACGGTTGAGGAAGCCGCCGCACGGGCGGGCCTCGCCGCCGACGAGGTGCGCTCGCTCGAGGAGGGGCGGATCTACCGCTTCCCCTCGGTCTCGGACGCGCTCGCGGCGACACTCGTCTATGCGACCGCGCTCGGAATCTCGGAGCGCGAGGCGCGCAAGATGGCAGGGTTGCGCGGCGGCCGAGGCTCCTGGTCGTACCGGCGCATCGCCGCGATCACGGCCCTGGTCGCGATGGCTGCGCTCGCCGGCTGGCTTTTCGTCATCCCGCAGGTGCGCGAGGCGGCAACACCGGCTGCTGCGCCGTCAACTCCCGCCGAGGCGCAGACGAAGCTGCCGCCGCCGTGGGAGATCCGCGTGGACGTCCTCAACGGCACGGCCACTCCCGGCGCCGCCACGAGCCTCTCGAACGAGATCGGCGGCCCGCTCGCCTACCGCATGGGCACGGTCGGCAACGCCCCGCGCCTCGACTACGTGCAGACGCGGGTCTACTACGCACCGGGGAGCGAAGCCATCGCGCAGCGCCTCGCCGACGAGCTGGGCCTCGAGATCACCGAGCTCCCGAGCGGCAAGGATCCGAACCGCCTGCTCGTGATCGTCGGGTCCGACCAGGCCGCAGGCTAGTCCGCGAGCGGAGTCCGAAGGGCCGAGAGCTTCGCCTTCAGCTCGGGTGGCATGCTCTCGTCCCAGGCATTTCGCACGTAGCGCCGCAGCGACTCCTCGAAGGTGTAGCGCTTGCGGCAGTAGCTGCACGAGTTGAGATGCGCCTCGGCCTCGTGCACCTCGGCGTCGGTCAGCTCACGGTCGAGGAACGGCTGGAGCATCTCCTCGCACTTGTCGCAGGGATCCATCTCAGTTCTCCTCCGCTGCGGTCGTTGCCAACTCTTGCTTCAGTATGCGCCGTCCACGATGCAGGCGGGACATGACGGTTCCGATCGGGACGTCGAGGATCTGGGCCGCGTCCGCGTAGCTGAAGTCGCCGATGTCCACCAACACCACGGCATCGCGGTAATTGTGCGGCACGGCGGCGAGGGCGTCGACGATCGAATCCTGGGAGAGCCGCTCGACGACCCGCGACTCGTCGTCGTCGCCCGCCTGCGCCGCGAGCCGGTTGTAGAGGTAGTAGTCGCCCTCCTCCATCGGCTGCGTGTCGGGCGTGCGCTGGATGCGACGGCCGCGATCGATGTTCAGGTTCGTGAGGATCCGGAAGATCCAGGCCCGGAGGTTGGTGCCCGGCGTAAAGGACCGCCAGCTGCGGAACGCCCGCGCGTACGTCTCCTGCACCAAGTCCTCTGCCTCCTCCTTCGTGGATACGAGTCGCCTGGCCACTCGATAGACCTGATCGGCCAGCTCGAGCGCTTCTTCCTCGAACCGCACGCGATCGCGAGCATCCGCTGCGATCTTCCTCGCCTCCGCCTCCTGAGCCTCGCTCATACGGCGGCCGACACTAGCAACGAACGGCTCGACGGGTCCAGCTATTCCGCAAGGACGTGGAAGCCGGCCCCGTTCATGCGGGACACGATCTCCTCGCGGGTGACGCGATCCTCGTCCCACTGGAGCGTGACGACGCCCATCAGGTTGGCGTTCGCGGCCTCGAGGCCGTCCATTCCCTCGAGCGCGGCGCCGAGTCGCATGACGCACCGCTCGCAGCGGATGCCGTTCACCTGGAGCGTCTCGGACTGGAGCGTCACGGCTTCGATGCTAGCCGCTGGCACAGGGCCTGAAGGCCGTCGCGGCGGCCGAGCTCGAGCTGCTCCGCCGCCTGGTCGAGCACGACGAGTCCGGAGACATCCACGCCGAAGCGCGAGCCGAGCTCGGCGACGAGCTCGCGCGCTCCGATGAGCTTTTCCGCGTGCGGATGGACGAAGAGCGCCTCGGGCCCGAAGCGCAGCGCGGCCCAGCGGTTCTGCGCGTACACGCCGCGGTCGGCCGGCGGGCCCGGCTCCGCGGCCGCGACCATGGCCTGGAGAAGTGCGGCGAACGCAGCCGACGTCTCGGGCTCGCGAGGCTGGTCCGGCATGCGGACCTCGAGCGTCCCGAAGCCGGGATGAGGACGCACGTCCCACCAGAGGCGCCGGAACGAGTCGGCGAGACCGAGATCGACGAGCCGCTCGACGAACGCCTCCCAGTCCGAGTACGACGCGAACACCGGCGGCCCGCCCGCGCGGGGGAGAAGCGTGAGCAGCTCGGCGCGAGTCGACGCGAGACCGGTCTCACGCCCCTCGAACCAGGGCGAGTTCGCGGAGACGGCCAGAAGGGCCGGGAGCCACGGGAGGACGAACTCGAGCGCGACCATGCACGCCTCGGGGCTCTCGACCCCGACATGGACATGGAGCCCCGAGCACACCTGCCGCTGCGCCGTTGAGCCCGCGTAGTCCGCGAAGGCGAGGTAGCCGGGCTCGGGCGTGATCTCCTGCTCGGCCACGAGCGCGGTCGGCCAGGTCGAGGTGGCCGCAACGGCAAGGCCGGCCGAAGCAGCACGCGCCTGAGCCTCCACCCGCAGCTCCGCGAGCTCGACGGCGACCTCCTCAGGAGTCGAGCAGATGCCGGTGTTCAGCTCAACGACCGCGCGGTGGAGCTCGGACTTGAGCCGCGTGCCGTCGAAGAGCTCGTCCGGCGCCGCCGCGAGGCGAAGCGAGCCGGGATCGACGACGAAGAGCTCCTCCTCGACGCCGAGCGTCAACGGCTTGCGCGCTCCGAACGCGTGCGGAATCACGGCCGCAGTGTTACGCAACAGCTCCCCCGAGATGACGGGGAGAGGAGCTCCTCTAGCGCTGCGCGGTGGTCGGCTGGGCGGTGAGCTTGACCGTGACGGTCATCGTCTCGTCGCCGCGGCGGACCTCGAGCGAGAGCGAGTCGCCCGGCTCGAGCGAGCCGACCAGCGAGCGCAATTCATCTGCGGAGGCGACGGGCTGGCCGTCCGCGAGGGTGACGACGTCGCCGCCGAGGACGTAGGACTGGCCGTCCACGACGACGTTCTGGTCGCCGCCGAGGAGCCCGGCCTTCTCGGCGGGGCTTCCGGGAACGACGCGCGCGATGATCGCGCCCGACTCCGGAAGGTTCGCGAGGTTCGCGATCTGCTCCGTGACGTCCTGCATCTCGACGCCGAGGTAGGCGTGCTCGACGCGGCCGTTCTTCATCAGGCCGTCGACGACGGCCATGACCGTGTTGATCGGGATGGCGAAGCCGATGCCGACGTTGCCCTCGCCGCCCGTGCCGCCGGTGGCGATCTGCGTGTTGACGCCGATCACCTCGCCGTCGGCGTTCAGGAGCGGGCCGCCCGAGTTGCCCTTGTTGATGGCGGCGTCGGTCTGGATGATCTTGTCGATCGGATAGTTGGTCGGCGAAGTGATCTGGCGCTGCACGGCGCTCACGATCCCCGCCGTGACCGTGCGGTCGAGCCCGAACGGGTTGCCGATCGCGACTACCTCGTCGCCGACCTTCACGGCGGCGGAGTTCCCCAGCGAGCTCGGTGAGAGCGCACGCCGGTGCGCGTCGATCTTCAGGAGCGCGAGATCGGTCTGCGGGTCGGTCCCGACGACCGTCGCCTTGATCCGGTCCTCGTGGGAGAAGTTGACGTAGACCTCTTCGGCGCCGGCGATCACGTGGTAGTTCGTGACGATGTGGCCGTCCTTGTCGATCACGAAGCCGGAGCCGAGCGCCTCGCCGCGCTGCTCTCCGAAGAAGGTCTGCGTGACGACGCTCGAGGTCACCTGGACGACGGCCGGCGCGGCGCGGTCGTAGATCGAGCCCACGGTGAGGCCGCCCGGGCCGTCGCCGGGTGTCTCGAAGGCCGCGGGCGCGGACGAGGCAGCGGCGCTCTCGCGGATCACCGTGGTCGTTCCGCCGCCTACCCCCCAGACGGAAGAAAACACTGTGATCGCGAGGGCCCCGCCGGCCAGTCCGGCGCCGAACAACGCCAGGATGGGCACGAGTTTCACGCGCACGAACTCGTTATAGCCCCGGGGGGTTGAACCGTCCGTTGAGACCGGTTAAGGGACCGTTAAGCGGTGGCGTCCGACACGAGGTGAGCCCCGGCAAGTACAAATGAGGTAGGAGACGACGACGAAGGGAGACAGATGACGCAGGCCGGAGCCGGTTCCAGGTGGCGCGACGAGGCTCGGGGGACGCTCATCGTCTCCGACGGCGAACCGGAGGTCTTCCACCTCCCGGCGCTGCAGTCGACGTTCGACATCTACCGGCTCCCGTACACGCTGCGCGTTCTCCTCGAAAACGTCCTGCGCCACGGTGACGACGCCGACGTCGAGGCCATCGCGACCTGGGATCCCAAGGCCGAGCCCTCACGTGAGATCTCCTTCCGGCCGGGACGCGTCCTCCTCCAGGACTTCACCGGCGTTCCCGCGATCGTCGACCTCGCCGCCATGCGCGACGCGATGCTCGACCGCGGCGGCAACCCGGCCAAGGTCAACCCGCTGATCCCGGCGGAGCTCATCATCGACCACTCCGTCCAGGTGGACGAGTTCGCGACGCGCCTCGCGATCCGCACGAACGTCGACCGCGACTACGAGCGAAACGGCGAGCGCTACGCCTTCCTGCGCTGGGGCCAGCGTGGCTTCGACAACTTCCAGGTGGCGCCGCCGAACACGGGCATCTGCCACCAGGTGAACCTCGAGTTCCTCGCCCGCGTGATCGAGCGCCGCGAGGAGAACGGCGTCGTCCAGGCGTTCCCGGACACGCTCGTCGGCACCGACTCGCACACCACGATGGTGAACGGGCTCGGCGTGCTCGGCTGGGGCGTCGGCGGGATCGAGGCCGAGGCGGCGCTCCTCGGGGAGCCGGTTTCCATGCTCGTCCCGCAGGTGGTCGGCTTCCGGCTCACCGGCGCGCTGCCCGAGGGCGCGACCGCAACCGATCTCGTCCTCACGGTCACAGAGATCCTGCGCGCGACCGGCGTCGTCGGGAAGTTCGTCGAGTACTTCGGGCCCGGACTCGTCGGGCTCCCCGTGGCCGACCGCGCCACGATCGCGAACATGTCGCCCGAGTACGGCGCCACGTGCGGCTTCTTCCCGGTGGACGACGAGACGCTCACCTACCTGCTGATGACCGGGCGCACGAAGGAGCAGGTCGAGCTCGTCGAGACGTACTGCCGTGAGCAGAACCTCTTCCACGAGCCGACCGACACGCCGACGTACTCGCAGGTCGTCGAGCTCGACCTCGGCGACATCGTCCCGAGCCTCGCCGGGCCACGTCGCCCTCAGGACCGCGTGCCGCTCGACCGCACCCGCAACTCCTTCGAGGAGGCGATGGAGCAGTTCGGGATCCCGTACGCGAACGGCTCGCACGACAAGGAGAGCGCCGACTCGTTCCCCGCGAGCGACCCGCCCGCCGACACCGCTCCCGGCAGCAAGGAGCACGTCGAGGAGCCGGCGCCGGCGCCGGTCGCGGTCGCCGAAGCGCCCGCTCCGGTGTCCGTGGAGGTCACGCTCGACGACGGCCAGACCGTGTCTGCTCGAGCACGGCGCGGTCGTGATCGCGGCGATCACGAGCTGCACGAACACCTCGAACCCGTCCGTCATGATCGCCGCCGGCCTCGTGGCGAAGAAGGCGGTCGAGCTCGGCCTCGAGCGCAAGCCGTGGGTGAAGTCGAGCCTCGCGCCGGGCTCCAAGGTAGTGACCGAGTACTACGAGCGCGCCGATCTCCAGCGCTACCTCGACTCGCTCGGGTTCCAGACCGTCGGCTACGGCTGCACGACCTGCATCGGGAACTCCGGGCCGCTGCCCGAGCCGATCTCGAAGGCCGTGCTCGAGAACGACCTCGTCGTCGCCTCGGTGCTTTCCGGGAACCGGAACTTCGAGGCGCGCATCCACCCCGAGGTGAAGGCGAACTATCTGGCATCGCCGCCGCTGGTCGTGGCGTTCGCGCTCGCGGGACGGATCGACATCGACCTGACCACCGAGCCGCTCGGGCAGGACAAGGACGGAAACGACGTCTATCTGCGCGACCTCTGGCCGAGCTCCGAGGAGATCAAGACCGTCGTCGCCGACGCCGTGCAGCAGGCGATGTTCCGGCGCACCTACGCCGACGTCTACACGGGCGACGAGCGCTGGCGGGCACTCCCGGTTCCCGAGGGCGAGCTGTACGACTGGGCCGACGAGTCCACCTACGTTCGGCTTCCGCCGTACTTCTCCGAGGGCGACGGCCCCGGCCGGATCGACGGCGTCGAGGGCGCGCGCGTGCTCGTCCAGGTCGGCGACAGCGTCACGACCGACCACATCTCCCCGGCGGGCGCGATCAAGCCGGACAGCCCGGCGGGCAAGTACCTGACCGAGCACGGCGTCGAGCGGCGCGACTTCAACTCGTACGGCTCACGGCGCGGTAACCACGAGGTGATGGTGCGCGGCACGTTCGCGAACGTCCGCCTTCGCAACCTCCTCGTCCCGGGCAGCGAGGGAACCTGGACGGTGCACCTGCCGAGCGGCGACGAGGCGACGATCTACGAGACTTCCGAGCGCTACCTGGCCGAGGGCGTGCCGCTCATGGTGATCGCCGGCAAGGAGTACGGCTCGGGCTCGTCGAGCGACTGGGCCGCGAAGGGCCCGCGGCTCCTCGGCGTGAAGGTCGTGATCGCCGAGAGCTACGAGCGCATCCACCGCTCGAACCTCGTCGGGATGGGGATCCTGCCGCTCCAGTTCGCCGACGGCGAGAACCTCGAGACGCTCGGCCTGACCGGGCGCGAGACGTTCGCCGTGCGCGACCTCGACGACGGCGCCGCCCGCGAGGCCACGGTGGTCGCGACTCGCGACGACGGATCCGAGGTCGAGTTCAAGGCGCGCGTGCGGCTCGACACACCCGCGCGAGCATGACTACCTGAAGGCCGGCGGGATCCTCCCGTACGTCCTGCGCCGGCTCGCCGCCGAATAGCGCGCGGATAGGATTGCCAGCATGAACTACGCGCTCACCGGCGAGCCCACGTCCGCGAACTTCGACGAGTTCGCGACCGAGCTCGCGACCGCCCTCGAGGCGCAGGGGTTCGAGCGGGCCAGCGGCGACGCAGCTCTCGAGGCCGATCTCGTCCTGAATCTGATCGACCCCGAGAACCCGAAGCCGTTCCGCCGCAGCGCGCGCGGGACGTTCGTCGCGGCGATCCACGAGCAGACGGACATGCCGGACGACATCCTCAAGACGAACTACCCGCTGCTCGTGCGCGCGCTCGCGAACATCGTCATCTGCTACGTGCCGGGCCAGGGCGCCTGGTTCACGACGATGGAGCGCGGCCACTACGGCGTCGAGGCGACGAACGGCCAGCACGAGCTCGCGGAGGGCGTCGTCGAGCGCCTGACCCCGCTCGCGCTCTCGAAGCTCGTGATCGACAACGACTTCCTCACCGACCTCGAGCCCGAGCTTTGGGAGGGCGACGAGAACACAAGGGAGATCCAGGAGGCGGGCGTCCGGATGGGCGACCTCGACCTGCTCCCGGCGCCGTTCCCGATCGAGGAGCTCCTGAACGAGCAGGACCTCCGGCACGTGAAGCGGCTCTACGGGATCGGCGGCCTCTCGTACGGGAACCTCTCGCAGCGGCTCGACGAGACTCGCTTCTGGATGAGCGCGAGCGGCGTCGACAAGACGAAGCTCGACATCCCGGGGCGCGACATCCTGCTCGTCTCCGGCTACGCGCCCGAGCGGCACACGATGATCATGAGCGTGCCGCCGAACGTCGAGCCGCGGCGCGTCTCGGTCGACGCGATCGAGCACTGGATGATCTACCAGGAGCACCCCGACGTCGGCGCGATCCTCCACGTGCACGCGTGGATGCAGGACATCGTCGCGACCGACATCAACTACCCGTGTGGAACGGCGGAGCTGGCCACCTCGGTGGCGGAGCTGCTGGCACGGGAGCCGGATCCGGCGCACGCCGTCATCGGCCTGCGAAACCACGGCATCACCGCGACGGGCGAGAGCCTGACGGAGATCCTGGATCGCATCGAGCCGAAGGTGCTGCGGCAGATTCCGATGTCATAGCCCGCGGTTTCCGCTCTTTGCGGTCTCGCTCCGGGGCACCCCAGCCCACCACCCGCTTTCAACGCTAATGCGAGAAAGCGCGCGTGTCTGTCACGAAAAGCGCGGAAGCGTCACAACTTCACGCCGTAGTCCGCCGCGGTCTCGGCGATCGTCTCGTCGAGCGGGCGGTTCGTGAACCCGAGCTCCCGCTCGGCCTTCGCCTGGTCGTAGAACCACCAGTTCACGCTCGATTGCGCCTCGCCGCGGCCGACCGGCCACGGAAAGATCGTCGCGCCCGCGATCGCGACCCGCGGGGGCAGCCCGATCATCCTCCGCCGCACGCCGGTCACATCGCCCACCCGCCGGAAGAACTCGGCGTAGCTCAGATTCCCGTCGCGGTTCGCGAGGGCGTAGCGCTCGCCCGTCCGGCCGCGGTCGGCCGTGGTCACGATGCCGGCGGCGACGTCGTCCACATGCACGAACGAGAGCCCGCCGGGCACGTGCATCCGCAGCGACCCCTGGAGATAGCGCCACACGATGAAGGTGGACGAGCGGTTCACGTCGCCCGGGCCGAGCACGAACGCGGGGTTCGAGATCACGATGTCCTTCCCATCGGCGACACCGGCCAGCGCGACCTGTTCGCCCTCGTGCTTCGTCATCGGGTACGGCAGCGACTTCGCCACCTCCGGAAACTCCTGCTCCTCGGTCGCCGGCCTATCGCGCGTCGGAGCGGGTCCGATCCCCGCCACCGAGGACACATGGACGAGCCGCGCACCGTCCTCGAGTGCAGCGACCACGTTCCGCACCGAATCGATGTTCAGCTGCCGCAGCAACGGGACGTCGCGCTTGCGATACGCCACCAGCCCCGCCAGGTGGATGACGAGCGCGCAGCCCTCGGTGGCGCGCCGAACATCCTCCGGAACAAGCACGTCGCCGGTCACGACCCGCGCGCCCGAAGCCTCCACCGCGGCGGCATCGGACCCGGCTCGCACGAGCGCGCGTACGTCGTCGCCACGCTCGACGAGCAGCGGGACGACCCGCCGGCCGATGAAGCCGGTGGCGCCGGTGACGAGGACCTCGGACACGCCGCGACCCTAACCGAGCGTACGATCGCCGAGTGGAGACCGCAGAGGTCGTGATCGTCGGCGGCGGCGCGATGGGCGCGAGCGTCGCCTACCACCTGACCGAGCTCGGGATCACCGACATCGTGCTCCTCGAGCGCGAGACGCTCGCATCGGGCTCGACGAGCAAGTCGGCCGGCGGGATCCGCGCGCAGTTCGCCGACGAGCTGAACATCCGCATCGCGCTGCGCTCGATCGACGAGTTCGCCGCATTCGGCGAGCGGCTCGAGGCCGAGCTCGAGTTCGAGCAGTCCGGCTACCTGTTCCTCCTCGACAACCACGCCGACGTCGAGCGGTTCCGGGCGGCGCTCGAGCTGCAGCATTCGCTCGGCGTTCCCTCCCGCGAGCTGACCGTGGCCGAGGCGCTCGAGATCGTGCCGCAGCTCGAATCCGACGGTCTCTTGGCGGCGACCTTCTGTCCGCTCGACGGCCGCGCGACTCCGGAGGCGGTCGTCTCCGGCTACGCGGCCGCTGCCTCGCGCCGGGGGGCGCGCGTCCACCAGGGCGAGCCGGTCGAGGAGATCGCCGTGCGCGACAGGCGCATCGAGTCGGTCTCCACCAGCAAGCGAACGATCGCGACGGACACGGTCGTGTGCACCGCCGGCGTGTGGTCGCGCGACGTCGGCGCGCTCGTCGAACTCGACATCCCGGTCACGGGCGAGCCGCGCTGGATGTGGTACTCGCCCGAACGCGGCGACCTGCCGAGCCCCTTGCCGCTCACGATCGACTTCACGACGAGCTTCTACTTCCACGGGGAAGGCCCCGGCGTCGCGTTCGGCGGGCGCGAGCAGACGCTCGACGAGGTCGCACCGCACATCGTGGCGCGGCTGCCGCTGCTCGCCGAGCTGCCGATTCAAGCGTCCTGGTACGGCTTCTACGAGGTGAGCCCCGACCACAACGCGATCGTCGGCGAGGCGCCGGAGGTGTCGCGGTTCCTCTACGCAACCGGCTTTTCCGGCCACGGCTTCCAGCAGGCGCCGGCCGTCGGCGAGCACCTCGCGGAGCTGATCGCCGGCCATGAACCGACTCTCGATCTGACGCCCTTTGCGCTCGACCGCTTCGCCCGCGGGGAGTCCCGGCCCGAGACCTTCGTCATCTGATGCGGCTCTTCATCGTCGCGCGCCACGCCGAGTCGACTCTGAACGTCGAGCGCCGCGTAAACGGCGACCCGACCAGACCGGTCGGGCTCACAGACCGCGGCCGTTTGGAAGCGTCGGAGCTCGGCGTCCAGGTCGCGGGGATCCCGATCGACGTCTGCGTGCACACACGCTTCCCGCGGACGCGCGAGACGGCCGAGCTGACACTCGCGGGTCGCGAAATCCCGTTCGTCGTGGAGCCGCTCCTCGACGACATCAAGATCGGTGACCTCGACGGCGAGCCGCTCGAGAAGTACCGGGCATGGAAGCACGGCCATCCGCGGAGCGTTCCGTTCCCGGGCGGGGAGAGCCTCGACGACGCGGCGCTGCGCTTCGCCGACGGGCTCGAGGCGGTCGTGGGCCTCGACGCGCGGGTCGTCTTCATCGTCACGCACGAGATCCCGCTGCGCTACGCGCTGAACGGCGCGGGCGATTCGGACGAGCTCGACGGCCCCGTGCACGAGATCGCGAACGCGACACCGTATGTCTTCGACGAGCCGCGCCTGGAGCGCGCGGTCACTCGGATCCGCGAGCTGACACCCGCGCCCTGACCTGGGGACGAATCGGCACGAGATCGCCACACCCGCGCGACAGACACGCGCGCACTTCCCCGGTACCGTCGAAGGCGGGTGGCGGGTGGCCCACTCCCCACCCAGGGTGGGGCGCGCGCGTCTAACCACTACACTCGCGCCGACGAGAACTGGGGAGCCGCCCGCCGGTGGCTGAGAGGGGGCTGGGAGCGAGCCCCGACCCGTCGAACCTGATTCGGGTAATGCCGGCGAAGGGAGCTCGATGAGCACCGACGGATCCTGGGGCGTCACGCCCGTCCCCGAGCGGCTGCGGACGCTCTCGGGTCTCGACCTCACGCTGCTCTGGTCGAACCTCGGCGTGAGCCTGCTCGTGCTCGTCACCGCCGGCCTGCTCGTCGGGTCGATGTCGCTTCCGAAGGCGCTGCTCGCGATCCTCGTCGGCTGCCTCGCCGGGAACCTCATGCTCGGCCTCGCCGGAATGATCGGCGCGGACGGCCGCGTGCCCGCGATGGTGCTCATGCGCGCGCCGCTCGGCCGTGACGGCTCCTACCTCGCGACCGGCCTCAACATCGCGCAGTGCCTCGGCTGGGCGATGTTCGAGATCATCATCATCGCCGCGGCCGCGAGCGCCCTGTCCGACAAGCTCTTCGGCTTCGGCGGGAACACCCTCTGGACCCTCGTCACCGGCGCGATCGCCCTCGCGCTCGCGCTGCTCGGCCCCGTGGGCGTCGTGCGCCGCGTCATCCGCAAGTTCGCGGTCTGGCTCGTGCTCGCCTCGCTCCTCTACCTCACCTGGTGGACGCTCGCGAACGCCGATCTCGGCGCGCTCTGGGATCAGCCCGGGCGACGGCTCGATGTCGTTCGTGATCGGCGTCGACATCGTGATCGCGATCACCGTGAGCTGGATCCCGCTCGCGCCCGACTACACCCGCTTCGCCGAGACCCGGCGCGGGGCCTTCGTGGGAACCGGGCTCGGATACTTCGTCGGCGGGATCTGGATGCTCGCGCTCGGCGCCGTCTTCGTGCTCAGCGAGGGCGTCTCCGACCCGACCGCGGTCCCGGCGGCCGTCGCCGCGACCGGCGCCGCGAGCGCCCTCGCGCTCCTCGCGGTCACGATCGACGAGGCCGACGAGGCGTTCGCGAACGTCTACTCGACCGCCGTCTCGATCCAGAACGTCGCCGCGAAGGTCTCCCAGCGCGCGCTCGTCGTCGGCGTCGCCGTCCTCGCGACCCTCGGCGCGCTCGTCCTCGAGATCGACAGCTACGAGAGCTTCCTGCTCCTGCTCGGCTCGTTCTTCGTCCCGCTCTTCGGCGTCCTCCTCGCCGACTGGCTCCTGAGCGGCGCGAGCTACGCGAGGCACGACTTCTTCGCCGGGCCGCGCCTGCGGATCGGGCCGATCGTCGCCTGGCTCGCTGGGTTCGTGCTCTACCAGTGGCTCCACCCGCTCGGCCCGGAGTGGTGGGTCGAACTCGTCGAGCGGACGAATCCGCCGGCGACGCAGATCGGCTCGTCGCTGCCGAGCTTCGCGCTCGCCTTCGCGCTGGCGCTCGGCTTCGGGCTACTGTCCCGACGATGATCGCGGTCGCCGAATGTGCCGACGGCCTCTACCTGATCGAGGTCGGCGCTGATGCCGACGAGGACGAAGTCGCAGGCCACGAGCCCGGCGGTTCGGTCGAGCGGCCGCGACCGGTCGAGCTTGCTCCCGACTGGGTCTCGGCGCTCCTCGTCGACGTGGATGCGAACGGCTCCGCGGTGGTCGTACTCGTGGACCGCAAGCCGCCGCTCCTCGTCTCGCACGACGCCGGTTCGACCTGGCAGGAGCTCGGCGGCGGACTTCCCGGCCGGGAAGGCGGTCGCGGTCGGCGACAACCCGGACGACCTGCTCTACGGCGCCCGCAACCGGCTCTACGTCTCGCGCAACGGCGGCATCTTCTGGCGTGTCCTCGGCGTCGAGCTGCCCGAAGTGCGCGACGTCGCCTGGGGATAGAGTCGGGCGATGCACCGCGACGAGGTCGACCCCGCGCTGATCCTGGTTGCCGAGCGTGCGCGCGAGTACCTCGCGAACCTCGACGACGCGCCGCTCCACAGCCCGACCTTCGAGGAGACGGCCTGGTCGTTCGTCGGCCCGATCCCGGAGGAGGGGAACGGCGCGCTCGACACGCTCGCACGGCTGACCGGTCCCGCGCTCGACGGGACGGTCGCCTCGGCCGGGCCGCGGAACTTCCACTTCGTGACCGGCGGCGTCACCCCCGCCGCCCTCGGCGCCGACTGGCTCGCTTCCGTGCTCGACCAGAACTCGTTCGCGTGGATCGAAACGCCGCTCGGCTCGCAGCTCGAGCGCGTTTCGCTCGCCTGGCTCCGCGACCTCTTCGGGCTTCCCGCCGAGTGGGGCGGCGTGCTCACCTCCGGCGCGACGATGGCCAACTTCGTCTCGCTCGCGGCCGCGCGCCACTGGTGGGCGGACCGGCACGGGGTCGACGTGAACGCGGACGGACTCGCCGGGCTCCCGGCGGCGCCGATCATGACCAGCGGCTACATCCATGCGAGTGCGCGGAAGGCGCTCGCACTGCTCGGCCTCGGCCGGGCGCGGCCGCAGACGTTCGAGCGCGACGCGGTGGGCCGGCTCGATTTCGAAGCGCTCGAGCGCGCGCTCGCAGCGCTCGACGGAGCTCCAGCGATCCTGGTCGGGAACGCGGGCGAGGTGAACGCGGGCGACTTCGACCCGATCCCGGCGATGGCCGACCTGGCGGAGCACTACGGCGCGTGGCTCCACGTGGACGGCGCGTTCGGGCTCTTCGCCGGCGCCAGCCCGTCGACCGCGCATCTGCTCGACGGCGTCGACCGCGCCGACTCGGTGATCGCCGACGGCCACAAGTGGCTGAATGTGCCGTACGACTGCGGGTTCGCCTTCCTCAAGGATCCGTCGGCGCTGCCGCACGTCTTCACCGCCAGCGCCGCGTACCTTCCTGACCCGGACGAGGAGCGCCCGAACTGGGGCCAGCTCAGCCCGGAGAGCTCGCGACGCGCGCGGTCGTTCGTGGTGTGGGCGACGCTCGACGCGTACGGCCGCTCCGGGTATCGCAACCTGGTCGAGCGCAACCTCGAGCACGCCCAGCGCTGTGCCAACCTCGTCGATGCGGCGCCCGAGCTGGAACGCCTGGCCGACGTCCCGCTGAACATCGTCTGCTTCCGCTACCGGCCGGACGACGTGCCCGAAGACGCGCTCGACGACCTGAACCTGCGCCTCGGCGAAGCCGTCCTCGCCGACGCCCGCGTGTACACGGGGACGACGCGGTACGGCGGCGCGGTCGCGTTCCGCCCGGCCTTCGTGAACTGGCGGACGCGCGACGAGGACGTCGATCTCCTCGTGGCGACGATCCGCGAGCTCGGAGCGGCGCTGCCGCGCTAGGGTCCCGGCATGCCCGGCTACCGCGCGTACGTCGACGCAGTGCCCGCGACGATCGAGGCGTTCGGCGGCCGGTACCTCGCGCGCGGCGGCCAGACCGAGACGCTCGAGGGCGACTGGAGCCCGAGCCGGCTCGTGATCGTCGAGTTCCCGACGTACGAGGACGCGAAGGCCTGGCACGCGTCGGCCGAGTACGCGGACGCGAAGGCGATCCGCCAGGCCCACTCCACGGGCCAGCTGGTCGTCACCGAGAGCCTGTAGCACCGCGGCTCGCGGGTCGCAGCGGTGGACGAACCGGCGCACTTTCGGCGCGTTTCGGCGCACCACACGCGCGGACTCTCTCGATAGTGTCGAGGGTGGGAGAGGCGGGGTTCCCTGCTACACGCGTCTAGCGTTTAAGCGGCGCCGAGCGTGTCCTAAAGCCGAAACTCGCCGCGCGCCACGATCACCGCCGAGCCGCCGACCACGACCTCCGTGATCTCGTCTGCAGTTCCCTCGGCCCGGGCGTAGAGCTTCGACGGCCGGCCCGCCTCGACTCCCTGCGTCAGCTCGAGCGTGTCGCCGAAGGAGGTCAGCCCGTAGCGCGCCAGGTGGCACGCGATCGGCCCGGCCGCCGAGCCGGTTGCCGGATCTTCCGGGATGCCGTCGCCGGGGGCGAACATCCGCGTCTTCCACTGCGTGCCCGAACCCGCGAAGCAGTTGGCGCCGACCAGGCCGGTGAGCCGCGCGAGCCCGGTCATGTCGGGCTCAAGCCGCGCAACGGCCTCGGGCGACTCGAGGGTCACGAGCACGTGCTTGATCCCGAGGTCGTAGCGCTCGACCGGCAGTTCCGAGCGCTCCACTCCGAGCGCCGCGAGCAGCGCGTCCGCTTGTTCGTACGGCGTCGATCTCGGGCAGCGGCTGGCTCATCCACCCGAAGGTGATTTTCGAGCCCTCGCGCTCGAGCGTCACCGGGACGATCCCCTTGCCGGTCTCCAGGTTGATCACCTCGAGCTGGAGCGGGCCGCCGAGCACGAACGCCGCGCCGAGCGTCGGATGCCCCGCGAACTGCGTCTCGGCGGTCGGCGTGAAGATGCGGATCTTCGCGTGCCCGCCGGCCTCGGCCGGATACACGAACACCGTCTCGGAGAACCTCGTCTCGAGCGCGAGCCGCTGGAGCATCTCCTCGGGGATCTCGCGCGCATCGGTGAAGACGGCGAGCTGGTTCCCTTCGAGCGGCCGGTCCGTGAACACGTCCGCGATGACGTAGCGGAAGGTCGGCACGCCGTCAGTAAATACGATGCGGCCGGTGCGGATCGATCCAGACGCCTACGGACGAGCTTCTCCTCGCCGCCTACGAAGGCCGGACCGCGCACGAGGTGATGGAGCGCGACGACGGCCTCCTCTACGTCGGCGACCCGTCCGACTACTTCGCGCCGTTTCGCCGCTGGCCCGCCGCCGAGCGGAAGGCGATGCGGTTCGTCCGCGGCCGCACGCTCGATGTCGGCGCCGGCGCCGGACGCGTGGCGCTGCACCTCCAGGAACGGGGACACGAGGTGGTCGCGATCGACACGTCGCCGCTCGCGCTCGAGGTCTGCCGCCGCCGCGGCGTGAAACACACCGAGACGCGCTCGCTCGCCGACCTCGACGGGCTCGGCGTCTTCGACACGGTGCTGATCCTCCGCAACAACCTCGGCCTGGCGGGAAACGCCGCGCGCGGCCGCACCATCTTGCGTCACCTGCTAGCGAGCACGACCGAGTCCGCCCGCCTCATCACCGACAGCGTCGATCCCGCGCGCCATCCGGACCCGGAGAACGGCCGGCGCTTCCGCGTCCGCTTCCAGGATCTCGCGACACCGTGGTTTCGCTACCTGATGCTCACGCCCGAGGAACTCGAGGTCCAGGCCGCCGGCACCGGCTGGCACGTGGCGCGCTTCATCACCGACGAGTCGCCTCGGTACGTCGCGGTGCTCGAACGGGACCGAGCCTAGACAGCCGCGAGACGGTCGGCCTCGGCGATCGGATCGGCGGAAAGCGGCTCGGCGCAGACCGCCTCAGCCAACTCTTGGGTCGCCCCGAGCCCGCCGAGGGCGAGGCGGGTTCGGGTGGATAGCCGGCGCATCGCCGCCGTAGCCTCGGGGTCGAGCGAGACCGCCGATGTGATCCCGATCACGACCACGGCGGGCTCGAGTTCGGCGACCGCCTGCGTCAGCGTATCGATCGGCGTGTCGGCGCCGAGATACGTGATCCGGAAGCCCCGCGCGCGCAAGGCCAGCCCGAAGATGATCACCGCGAGGTCGTGCTGCTCCCCCGGAGCGCATGCCAGCAGCGCACGCTGGCCGGTTCCCTGGCCCCAGCCGCGGGCGAGCCCGAGGAGGCGGCCGCGGAGCACATTGCTCGCGAAGTGTTCCTGGGCAACGCTGGCCTCGCCTCGCTCCCAGCGCTCGCCGAGCTCGTGCAGATACGTGAGAACGGCGCGGAGGACGGTGTCCAGACTGAGCGCCGCGAGCATCCGGTCCAGTGCGTGATTCGCCCGCGCGTCGTCGTAGTCATCGAGCGCGGCGCGCAGTTCGCGGGCGGCCGCCTCGGCGTCGCCTGCGTTCGCCCGAGCAACCGCAGGCTCAGGCGGCCGCGAGGACGAGCCGGGCGGCCTCGGCCGCGGAGTAGCCGCGGTCGAGATTGGCCCGCATGGCCCGGACGCGCTGTTCGTCGTCCGGCGAGTAGAGGCGAAAGCCGCCGGGCGAGCGCGACGGCTCGAGCAGCGAGTAGCGGCTCTCCCACGCTCGCAGGAGTTCGGGGGCGACGCCGACGCGCCGGCTGAGCTCACCGATCCGCACTAGTCCGTCTTGCATGGCACGCAGAGTGTACAGAACTTCGACACACTCTTGACAACGCGCTCAACACTCGCTACGTTACTTGGACAAAACCTCTACAGAAAGGAGCCGTCATGAAGTATCTCGACATTCTCGCCGCGGTGTTGCTCATCGTCGGCGGCCTGAACTGGGGACTCGTCGCGATCGCTGATTTCGACTTGGTCGCCTGGGCCGTCGGTCTCGAGTTTGGCGAGACGAACGCCGTGAGCCGGGTCGTATACGGGCTCGTCGGACTTTCGGCCGTCTACCAGATCATTCAGCAGGCCGCGATTCGCCGCCGCTGGACCTCCGAGCCCCACGCGAGCGCTGCGTAGGGCACCCTCAGGGGCCGGCCGAGCCGCGAAGGCGCCGGCCGGCCCCACCCTCATGCCCACCGTTCACACCAGCGCGTCACTCGCCCCCGACGGCGCCGTAACCACCGAGCAGCGCGTCCACCTGATGCGCCGAGCCGTCCCGTGGAGCGACGCGGGGGCCCGCGAGCTCGCCCGCACGTATTGGCGCGAGGTGGTGCAGGTCACCCGCGGCCTCGTCCGCGTCCACGCAACGGGGCGGCGCGGTCGAGCTGCGGCTCCTCGGGGGACCAACCTTGCTTCGGTTCGACCGGCCACAGCTGCAGGCGGGGCCGGCCTTCGTCTCGTGCAGCTACCCGATTACCGGCGGGCTTCTCACGCGCGTGCGTGGCGGCGCGCTGACGCTCTCGCAATCCGGAGGCGAAGACCCCGAGGTTCGCACGACCGTGTCCGGCTTCCACCCGAGCCTGGCCGCTCGACCGGGCTTCCCCGCCTGGACGGGAGCCCTGTACGCGCGGGGGCAGGCGCGCATCCACGACGCAGTCGGGCGCCGGTTCCTCGCCGGCCTGACCGGCGCGAGAACGCAATGAAGGTAGCCGTCCTCGGAGCGACCGGAACGATCGGGAGCGCTCTCGTGCCCGTACTGGCGAAGGAGCACGACGTGGTCGCGATCGCCCGTCATCTGCCGGAGCAGCAGGCGGCCGGCATCGAGTGGCGCGGGGCCGACGTGACGGATGAAATGAGCACGCGCGCCGCGCTTGCAGGTGTGGACGTCGTCTACCACCTCGTCCATTCGCTCGGCGTGAAGGATTTCGAGGAGCGCGACCGGCACGCCGCCGACACGGTGGCCGCCGCAGCTGCAGGAGGCGGCGCCAAGCAGATCGTGTATCTCGGTGGCCTGGGCGACGACGCGCCGGATCTCTCGGCGCACCTGCGCAGCCGCGCCGAGACTGCCGTCCGGCTTGCCGCCGGGTCTGTGCCGGTGACCACGCTCGGCGCCGCGATGATCATCGGTCGGGACAGCGCCGCGTTCGAAACGATCCGCGCCCTCGTCGACCGGCTTCCGGGGATGATCTGCCCGCGCTGGGTCGGCGTCGAGACTCAGCCCGTCGCGATCAACGACGTCGTCCGCTACCTGGCCGGCGTCGCCGGCCGACCTGACGCCTACGGCCAGACCTACGACGTCGGCGGCCCCGAGGTCATGACCTACCGGACCATGATCGAGCGTATCGCCCGGCTGCACGGCAAGCACCCTCTGATCATCGAGGTGCCCGTGCTGACGCCCCGCCTGTCCTCGCTTTGGCTGCACCTGGTCACGCCCGTGAACGCGAGCGTTGCTCGTCCGCTCGTGGAGGGCCTGCGCACCCGAACCGTCGCCCGGGAAACGCGCATCCGCGCACTCGTCCCCTTCGAGCCGACGCCCTTCGACGACGCAGCGCTCGCGGCGCTCGAACCCGCCTAGCGGTGCCGGTGGTGCTCGACCAGCCGCATGCGGCGGTGGTCGAGCTCGTCGATGTAGGCGACGTCGGTCCCGGCGCCACCGACCACGGTGTCCACCGACGCGTCCTTCGCGCGGATCGTGTCGCTCCCCGCCCCGCCGTAGAGCCGGTCGCGCCCGGACCCGCCCACGATCCGGTCGATTCCATCCTCACCGTGAATCGCGTCTTGTCCGCCCCCTCCGCGCAGCAGGTCGTTCCCGGCGCCGCCGTAGATCCGGTCGGAGCCGTATCCGCCCTGAACGGTGTCGCGACCGGCGCCGCCGAAGACGAGATGCCTGGCTCCGGCGCCGATCTCGACCACGTCGTCGCCGTCACCGGCCTTGACGATGTCGGAACCGCCGCCGACGTGGATGTGATCGTCTCCGCCCAGGCCGCAGATGACGTCGTTCGCGCCGGTCGCGTCGAGATCGTCGGTGCCGGCGGTCCCCACGATCGTGCAACCGTCGGGGCCGCCCTCCGGTGGCGGCGGCGGGGGCGGGGCGGGGGGGGGCGGGGGCGGAGGTGGAGGCGGAGGCGGAGGTGGCGGCTGATCGGGCGGCGGCAGACCCTCTCCGCCGAACGTGATGTCCATCTGCCGCTCGAAGTCCATGAAGAACGTGCAGGCAGGATCTGTGCCGACCGGGCACTCGTTCATATCGATCATCGTCACGAACTGCGAGCCGGGATCGGCGAACGCGCGGAAGGTGATTGTCACCCCGTAGTCGGTCGAGACGGTGCAGTCCCGCATCCACGAGAGGCACGTGGACGTCTTCGAGACGTCCTCCTCCCACGTGGCGACGACGCGGCCGGAGCCGGTGCCGTGGAAGAACATGTGGATCCGGCACGGCGCGGCGCACTCCGCAGACACCTGCTCGGAGTCGACGGTGGCCGACCCGGCCGGTGCGACGACCAGAAACGCCAGCACCGCGAACAACGGTGCCGCCGCCGCTCGGAGCCTGAGGGCGAGGTTCGACTGAGTTCGCATGAGGCAACTCAATGGTACGCCGATGCGGACGATCGGCACGCGGCCAGAAGATAGGCTCGCCCGCGGTGGCAAACGCAATCGAGGTGCACGGCCTGCGCAAGGCGTACGGCCCGCGGGAGGTCCTGCACGGGATCGACCTCGCCGTTCCGGAGGGAGAGGTGTTCGCGCTTCTCGGGCCGAACGGCGCGGGGAAGACGACCACGGTCGAGATTCTCGAGGGCTACCGCCGCCGCGACCACGGCGAGGTGTTCGTGCTGGGCACCGACCCGGAGAAGGCCGACGGCGCCTACCGAGCCCGGATCGGGATCGTGCTCCAGTCCTCCGCCGTCTACCCGACGCTCAGCGTGCGCGAGATCGTCGAGCTCTTCGCCGGCTACTACCCGGCGCCGCGCGAGCCGGACGGCGTCATCGACCTCGTCGGCCTCGGCGAGCAGCGCGACCAGAGGGTCCGTACGCTCTCGGGCGGGCAGCTCCGCCGCCTCGACCTCGCGCTCGCGCTCGTCGGCGACCCCGAGCTGATCTTCCTCGACGAGCCGACGACCGGCTTCGACCCGGCCGCCCGCCGCCAGGCCTGGAAGACGATCCGCGGCCTGCGCGAGCTCGGCAAGACGATCCTCCTCACCACGCACTACCTGGAGGAGGCGCAGACCCTCGCGGACCGGCTCGCGATCCTCCGCGACGGCCGGATCGTCAGCGTCGGCACGCCGCGCGAGCTGCTCGCGGGCGACGGCCTCGTCGAGATCCGCTACAGGAGCAACGGGCAAGAGGTCGTGGTCGAGACGAACGAGCCGACCCGCGTGCTGAACGAGCTGACCGCCGAGGCACTCGCCCGCGGCGAGGAGCTCGAAGGCCTCGAAGTCCAGCGCCGCTCGCTCGAGGACGTCTACCTGGAGCTGACGGAATGACCCTCTTCGTCCGTGAGCTACAGGTCCAGCAGCGCCTCTACTGGCGCAGCCGCGAGGCCGCGTTCTTCACGTTCCTCCTGCCGATCATCTTCCTCGTCCTCCTCGGCTCCGTGTACGGCGACGAAGACATCGACGGGATCCCCGGCTCGACCTTCCTGCTCGCCGGGCTCCTCGGCTACGGCGTCGTCGCGACCGCGTTCGCCGGGCTCGCGATCACGCTCGTGCTCCGCCGGGAGTCCGGCGTGCTGAAGCGCGTGCGCGGAACGCCGCTGCCAACCTGGGTCTATCTCGGCGCGGTGATCGTCTCGACGCTCGTCGTGCTCGCCATCCTCGTCGTCGCGCAGATCCTCGTCGGCGTCTACCTGCTGGACACGGCCTGGCCCGAGGCGCCGCTCCAGCTCGCGGTCGTGCTGCTCGTCGGCGCGGCGGTCTTCGCCGCGCTCGGTCTCGCGCTGACAGGGCTCGTCCGCAGCTCCGAAGGCGCGTCGGCCGTGGTGAATGCCATCTACCTGCCGCTCGTCTTCCTCTCGGGCGTCTTCTTCAGCGTGGACGCGCTCCCGGCGTTCCTTCAGGCGATCGCCGAGGTCTCGCCGCTCACGTATCTGCTCCGGCTCGTACGCGACCTCTACATCGAGGGCGGCTCGTTCGGGGACGCCGCCGCCGACCTCGCCGTGCTGTTCGCATGGGGCGTGGTCGGCGTCGTCGTGGCGCTGAGGATGTTCCGCTGGGAGCCGCGGGAGACCTAGAGACCTAGGGGCAGTCCTGCTTGTAGTCGGCAGCGTCGCCGTTGCACGTGTCGGTTCCGGCACCGCCGTACAGCTCGTCGTACCCCCCGTCGATCCCGGCGAGGATGTCGTTGTCGTCGTCGCCGAAGAGGCGGTCGAATCCGTCCTCGCCGGTCAGCGTGTCGATTCCGGCGCCTCCGAAGAGCTGGTCTGCGCCGGCGCCTCCCGACGCGTTGTCGAGTCCCGCCCCGCCTTGGAAGACGTTCGCGAGCGAGTTCCCGACGAAGACGTCGTTGTTCGTGCCGCCGTAGACGGTCTCGAAGTCGCCGCCGATGTTGTCGAGCTCACCGGCCGCGCCGTCGTTCGCGACCGAGTCGAGACGGAGCTGCAGCGGGGTCGCGCGCTGTCCGTAGTTGAGGTAGTCGTACCCGGCGCCGCCGATCAGGAGATCGCCGCCGTTGGCCGCCGAGTCCTCCTGGATCGAGTCGCCGCCGGCACCTCCGTTGACGGTGTCGTTTCCTGCGTCGCCGTAGAGCGCGTCCTCGCCCGCGCCGCCGTCGATGGAGTCGTTCCCCTCGCCTCCGCTGATCGAATCTTCTCCGGTGCCGCCGCTCAGCGAGTCGTTCCCCGAGGTCGGGCCGAAGCCGCCGGTGATGCTGTCGTCGCCTGCACCGCCGAGGACGACGTCGTTGCCGGACGCCTGAGTCGAACGAGTTGCCGCCCGAGCTGCCGACCAGCCGGTCGTTCCCCGAGCCTGACGTGATCGACTCGATGTCCGAATGGACGTTGTCCTTTTCGCCGGTCTGTCCGTCGTTCGCGTGGTCGTCCAGCGAGACCTTCAGGTTTCCGGTGCGCAGGTAGTAGTAGGCGGAGTCCCGGCCCACCCCACCGTGCATGTCGTCGGCGCCGTCGAGGCCGGCCTCCCCGTAGAGAAGATCCGTGCCGGCGCCGCCGTAGACCAAGTCCTTTCCGGTCCCGGGCGTGAGCTGGTCGGGCCCGTCGCCGCCGTCCAGCCGGTCGCGTCCCGCCTCGCCGAGCATGAAATCGGTACCGCCGCCGCCGCTCATCCGGTCGTTTCCGGCCCCGCCGTACACCGAGTCCGCGCTCGATCCGCCGGTGAGCGTGTCGTTGCCCGCATCCCCGGTGATGACCAGCGGCCAGCCGTACTTGCCGCCCGTTCCGAAGGCGCCGGCCCCGGAGACCGTGTCGGCGCCGCCGCCCGCGGCGATCTCCCACTTGTCCACGCCCGTCGCGAGCAGGTCGGCGTCGCCGTCGCCGTTCAGGTTCATGCCGCCCGTGCCGAGCCGAATCGTGTCTGCCTGCGCTCCGCCGACGACGGTCACGGTGTCCGTGCCGCCCCCGAGGTTCACGCGGAACTCGATCTCGGAGATTCCTCGCCGCGGCTCCTTGGTCTTGCCCGGCGCGAAGGCGCCGCCGCTCAACTGGAGCACGACCGTCTGCTCGGCCGCGTCGGCGGTCACGTACACGACATTCGTGTTCTTCACCGTGGCGGTTCCGCACTGGAGTGCGTTCGCCATGATCTTGAGCCCGGACCGGCTGACGGTCACGACGTCGGCCGGCGTGCTCATCGCAACGTCGACGCGAGCCTGGGCGCTCGAGTACGTGCAGGTCACTGCCGCCTGGGCGGGAGCAGCAACGAGCAGGCCGGTAAGGACGAGCGCGGCGCCGAGCGCCAACTTGCGAAGCATGGTGTGACCTCCGGGGGGAAAGGACGGGACACGCACATCGTCCCACCCGATGCGGATACGCACAATGGCCCCTGCAAGAAGCTTTAGGTTTCGGCAGATCCGGCGACGAGGTCCGCGTACTCGGGATGGCGCGAGATGTAGTCGCGGACGAAGGGGCAAAGTGGCACAACCTGGAGCCCGCGGCCGCGAATGTCGTCGAGCGCGCCCTTGACGAGCGCCGACCCGAGCCCTTGTCCTTCGAGCTTCCGGTCGACCTCGGTGTGGTAGAGGACGATCTTCCCGTCCCTCACGCCCGACTCGATCCGCCCGGCCTCGGCGCCGTCGACCGTGAGCACGTACTTGAGCCCGTCCTCGCTGCGCGTGATCTGCGCCTCCATCGCGAGCCACGTTAACGGGCAAGGCGAGCGCTACGCTGCGCCGGAGCCCCCGTAGCTCAGTGGATAGAGCAGTGGTTTCCTAAACCGCGTGCGCAAGTTCGATTCTTGCCGGGGGCACTACGTTCGCCGCTCCGCCACGACCAGGCCTGCGTGCCAGCCGGGCGCGCGTCCGCCGGCCGGGAACCGGACGGCGTCGGCCCCGAGCCCGCTCCGGACGATGAGCCAGGAGATCACGGAGTTCGAGTTCCACATCTCCCCGGTGTCGAGCTCGTCGCGCCCCCATACGGGCGCCGGGACGAGCGGCACGAGCTCGAGAATCCGCCGCGCTTGCTCGGTGTCCTCGGTCAGGCGTTGCGGACTGTCGACGGCCTCGTCCACGTCGGGGATCACCCCGTCGCGCCAGCAGCGGATCTCATAGCGAAAGAGCGGGAAGCGACGCGCCGCCCGCGCGCCGACGGCGCCTTCGGCCACGACACCATGGTCCAGATCTTCGCCCGGCCAGACGGGCGCCTGCTCGACCACGAAGCGGCCCTCCGGCACCCGGATCACGAGGGCCGAGTGGTAGAGGTCGCAGCGGGCGCGGCTCTCGCGCCAGGCCAGGGCGGCCTCGAAGACGCGCCCATTAATCCGGACCGAATGGCCTCCTGCGCCCAGCGGGAGCCAGTAGAGGTCGACGGCAGATCGAGACTCAGTGGTCATCGGCCAGGATCACCGACATAGAGCAAGACTTCCGGACACTCGAAGGCGCGCCATCGGGGACGACCCCGAACCTGACTTCGGAAAAGCCACGGTTGCGGAAAACCCGATGGAGACGCGGTGGTTGAGCCGCAGCACGTTCCGCAGTTCGTCCGATGGTTTCGCATCCCGGGTCGGCGAGTCTCCCTCCATCGACTGGAAGGAGTCTTCGGAATGAGACACAGGAAGCTGTTCGAGATCGGCGGGATCGCCGCCGGAGTGGTCCTGATCCTGTTCGGGCTCGGCGCGCTGTGGCTCAGCGTCGACGGGCGCAGCGACGTGCGGGACGCAATCGCGCAGGAGCAGATCGTCGGGACACCGGACATGAACCCCGACGCGACCGAGGCCGCCGTGGCCGAAGCAGGCCTCGAGAACGTGACCGTTCCGAGCTGTGACGTCGCCGAGGAGCCGATCAACACCGGCGCCGAGGCGAAGTGCTTCGCCGACTACATGCGGATCCACGCGCTCGAGGCGACCGGCGGCCAGACCTACGCCGAGATGGGCCGGTTCCTCGACGAGAACGGCGAGGCGACGTCGGACGAGGCCGCGGCCGCGACGAACCCAGACACGGGCCGCCCCGTCGAGAACCCGCAGCGCGCCCTCTGGGTGACTGAAACCGCGCTCGCGACGGCCCTCAACATGGGCTTCCTGGCCGAGAACATCACGATGTTCGGCATCGTCGTCGGCATCGCGCTCGTCCTCACCGGCATCGGATTCCTCGTGCTTACGCTCGGAGGCGCGCTTCGCGCCCGTGAGGCGGAAGCCGCCGGTGCCCCCGAGCCGGCTCCCGCGGTTTAGGCCGGCCGGCTCCGATCGAAGAGGCCCGGAACTTTCCGGGCCTCTTTTTCTATGCGGCGACGAGAGCGACCTCGAGGATCGCCATCGCGGCGAAGGCGAGCGCAAAGACGACGGCCAGCGGGAGCGGTCGCGCGTTCCTGCGGGCGTCCGGAATCAGCTCGCGCACGACCATCCACGCCATCGCGCCCGCGGCGAAGCCGAGCCCCGGCGCGAGCAGCGGGCCGAACGACTCGACGAAGAGGAACGCCGGAACCGCCATGAGCGGCTGCGGAAGGCTCGAAAGGATGCTCCAGCCCGCCGCCGCGCCCACGCTCGCGCCGCGGGGGACGAGCACCGCGCTGATCGCTACGCCCTCGGGGATGTTGTGCACGGCGATCGCGAGCGCGATCACGAGCCCGAGCGTTGCCCCATCCGCGTAGGCGACGCCGACTCCGACGCCTTCGGCGAACGAGTGCACGGTCATGACGGCGACGATCGTGATCGCGCGCGAGGCGTCGGCGCCGCGCAGGTGTCCCACGTGCAGCTCACCGTGGCGGCTTAGGAATCGGAGGAACGCACCAACCGCCAGGACGCCGAGCGCGACGCCGGCCGCCGCTCCGAGCCCGTCCGCGTGCGCAGCCTCCCAGCCGAGCAGCACGGTCGCAGCGGCCATGAAGCCGCCGGCGGCCGCGCTCGAGAGGCCGACGCGCGAGCGGCTCGCCGACCGGGCGCCGACAAAAGACAGCGCTCCGAGTCCCGTCGCGAGGGCGCTCAGGAGCGCAGCGAGCGCGACCGTTGCCGCGGTCGGCTCCATCAGTCCCTATTCGTGCTGATCCATGAGCCCTTCGGCGAGGGCGTAGCGGACGAGCTCGGCGCGGGTCGACAGCCGCAGCTTCTGCATGATGTGCGCCCGGTGCGTCTCCGCCGTACGAACGGAGATGAAGAGCATCTTCGCGATCTCCTGATTCGTGTGGCCGAGCGCCAGAAGCCGCAGCACTTCCCGTTCGCGCTCGGAGAGCGGATCCGCCTCGGCCTTGGCGGCGGCGACGGTATCGGCCGCAGCGAGGCGCGCGCCGAGCGACGGGTGGACGTACGTCTTGCCGCCCGCGACCACGCGGATCGCCTCGACGACGTCCGTGTCGGCCGCCTCCTTGACGACGTAGCCGCTCGCGCCGGCCGCGATCGCCTCTCGCACGTAGCGCGGATCGTCCTGCATCGAGAGCACGAGCACCTTGGCGCTCGCGACGGCCTCGAGAACGTCCCTGGTCGCGTCGAGCCCGCTGTCCTCGCCGAGCACGAGATCCATCAGCACGACGTCCGGCTGGAGGTCGCACGCCGCGCGGACGGCCTCGTGCGCCGACCCGGCCTCGCCGACGGTCTCGACGTCCGGCTCGTGATCGAGCACGTAGCGCAGCCCGGCGCGCACCACGGCGTGGTCGTCGACGATGAGGACGCGGATCACGAGAGCGGCACCTCGGCGACGACCGTAGTGCCGGCGGACGACGACTCGATCTCGAGCCGCCCTCGGACGAGGGCGAGGCGTTCGCGCATCCCGGAGACCCCGATGCCGGAGACCGGGGCCTGGGGATCGAAGCCGCGGCCGTCGTCCTCGACCATCACGGCGACGCCGGTGCCCGACCTGCGCAGGATGACCGACGCCCGTGCAGCGCCTGAGTGCCTGACCATGTTCGTCATCGCCTCCTGGGCGACCCGGTAGAGCGTCGTCTCGATCGCCGGAGGAAGCCGGTCGGCGAGCCCGCGGGCCTGGACCTCGATCGCGATTCCCGTTCGCTCCTGCTGGATCTCGGCGAGCCGCTCGATCGCCGAGACGAGCCCGAAGTCGTCGAGCGCGGAGGGACGAAGCTCGACTGCCAGGCGGCGGACATCGTGGAGCGTCTGCACGACTGCGGCGCGGACGTCGGCGATCGCAGCGGTGCGCTCGTCGTCCGACTCGGCGCGCTCGACGGCGGTGAGGCCGAGGAGGATCGAGGTCAACTCCTGCCCGGTTTCGTCGTGGAGCTCGAGCGCGAGTCGGCGCCGCTCCGCCTCTTGGGCCTCGAGCGCGCGGACGAGCGCGTCCTTCTCCACCCGGCGCGAGAGGTCGACGGCCACGGCCGCACGCGCCCCGAAGATCTCCGCAATGCGCAGATCGGCGCCAGAAAAGCGAGCGTCCGGCACGGATTTGTCGAACGCGGCCATGACGCCGATCGCCTTGTCCCCGACGACCAGCGGCACGAAGATCCCCGAGGTGGCGCCGGCCTTGCGAATGACCGTGTGGTCGGTCTCGGGGTCGTCGAGGAACGAGTCGACCCGTTCGCTGCGCGCCCGCTCGAGCACCCGTTGGTGCTTCGAGCCGTGCCGCGAAAGCGTGACGCCGACGAGCTCGTCGGAGCCCTCTCCGGCGGCGGCCTCGATCCTGAGATCGCCCGACTCGTGCGGCAGCGCAACGGTGACGACGCGCGCATCCACGAGCTCGCGGAGGCGCGAAGAGATCAGAGTCAGGAGCGGGGCGAGCTCGACCTCGCTCGCCATCGCGATGACGACCTCGTTCAGCGATTCGAGCTGCGCCGACCAGCGCATCGACGACTCGTAGAGCCGCGCGTTCTCGATCGCCGCGCCGGCCTGAGCGGCGAGCAGCCTGGTGAGCTCCTCGTCCTCGTCGGTGAAGTCTTCGCCGTCCGCCTTCTCGGTCAGATAGAGGTTCCCGTAGACGACGCCGCGAATCCGGATGGGCACGCCGAGGAACGTCCGCATCGGCGGATGCCCGGGCGGGAAGCCGACCGAGCGTGGGTCGCTGCCGAGATCGTGTAGCCGGAACGGGCGGGCGTCGCGCACGAGGGCTCCCAGGATTCCGCGCCCGCGGGGCAACTCGCCGATCTCGGCCGCCAGGTCGTCGCCGATGCCGGTGAACACAAAGCGTTCGAGCTCCGTATGGCTCGGATCGAGGACGCCGAGCGCCGCGTACTGTGCGCCGGTCAGGCCGGCGACCGTTTCCACGAGACGTTGGAGCAGCACGTCGAGCGACAGCTCCGAGGTGAGCCCGATTCCCGCCTCCACGAGAGCGCGCAAGCGCTCCTGCTCTCCCTGCACGACGGCATTATCTCGCCCAGTCGACAACAAGGACGGCGGTCACTCACCCCATCCGGCCGAGCCCGCCGGCACGGCGCGCTCCCAGAAATACGCCTCGCGCGCGAGTTCCGGGAGTCCCTCGAGCAGCGATTCCCAGGCCGCGAACGCTTGGTGGCCGCCGCCAGCCTCGGCCAGCCGCTTGACAAGCGCGTTCACGTTTCCGCCCTCGAAGACGAACACCGCCGCCCCTTCCGAGACGTAGACGTGGTGGCGGGAGAACCCGAGCTCGGCCGGATCGAAGGGCGGCCCGTCGGCGACGAGCTCGCGCGCCTTCTCGGCCGCGTCGGGCTTCAGGGTTGCGATCACTGCGACGCGTTGCATCGTTCCTCTCCTTTCGTTGCTAGGGCACCAGGGCGTGCAGGTCGACCTCGACCGGGATCGTTCCCGGCCGCGAAGGCGGCTCGAGGTCGATCTCCTCGCGCCGTGCGAGGAAAGGAGCGAGGTGGCGGCCGACGATCTTCGCGGGCGGCCACCAGAGCGCATCGCCCGAGACGGTCGCGGTCTCGCCGTGCCCACCGCCCAGCTCAGAGCGCATGTACGCGGCCGAGCCTCCGGTGAGGAGCAGTCCCTGGAGAACGGGCCGGAACGGCTTCGGCACGATCTCGCCGCCCGCGGCCGCAACCACCGACTGCGCCACCGTGTCCGCCTGTTGCGTCGCGATTCCGCCCTGCTTCACCGGGAAGTTCGTGATGTCGCCGGCTGCGAAGACGTGGTCGACGCCGGCCACCCGTCCGAAGACGTCGGTGACGAGGAAGCCATCGCGGTCGCTCGGCAGCCCCGGAATCGGCTGACCGACGAGCCGGGGTAGCGCCACGACGCGGTCGGCGTCGATCTCCGTGCCCGGCGTCAGGTCGAGCTTCCCCGGCCGGCGGGCGTCGACGTGGGTTTCGGTGCGAACGGCGATCCCCTTCTCGCCGAGCACGCGCGTCACCGCCTCGCTCGCCTCGCCGCCGAAGAGCGCGAGCGGCTCCGGCTCGTGCGTGACGACCGAGAGGTCGACGCTGCGGATCCCCTGCCGCTCGAGGTAGGTCGCGGTCAGGAGCGCCAGCTCGTAGAGCGCGAGTCCCCAGGAGACGGTCGCGGGGAGTACGAAGACGACCGAATCGACGGTGCCGGCGCGGAGATCCGCGAGGAGCCCGCGAAACGCGTCCGAGTCGGCCGGCCCGCGGAACGTGAGCGCTCCGGGCACCGTCGGCACGGGCCGGGCGCCGCAGGCCACTACGAGAGCGTCGTACTCGAACTCCTGCCCGTGCTCGGTCACTGCGAGGCTCGCATCGGGGTCGACCGAAGCGAGCGCGCCGAGCGTGAACGTCGCGCCGCACGAGCGGGCGAGCTCGGCGAGCTCGAACCGCAACGGTCGCGCGAGGTCGAACGGCTCGGCGACGGAGAGCGGCCGATACCAGAAGTGCGGCTCGGGAGCGAGTAGCTCCACGTCCACGAGGCCGGGTGCGAGCGCCTCGATCGCGATCGCGGCCTCGAGGGCGGCCACTCCGCCTCCCGCGATGAGACAACGGAACGGCGTGCGTGCGGTGCGATGCTGCATCTCGGCCATCTCGTCAGTGGGACATCGTTCCGGCGACCTTGCCGACCTTGAGCAGGCCCACCTGGCCCTGGTCGACCGCCGCGAACGCATGGGAGACGAAGGGATAGAGGCCGGGCTGGTCGATCTGGACGTCGAAGACGCCGCCTCCGCCGGCCGGAACCGTCACGGTCTGGACGCCGTGCAGCGCGTTTTCGGGCGTCATGTCCCCGAACGGATAGGCGTTGTCGAAGATCGTCCCGACGATGTGGAAGTCGGTGTCGAGCGACGGCCCGGCGTCGACGACCCAGAAGCGGACGAGCTCGCCCGGCTTGGCCGTCAGCGGATGCGTGACGTACTGGCCCGAGTAGCCGTTGAACGTCATCCAGTCCGGCTGGCGCGCGTGCGCCTTGCTCTGGTTGAACTGCGCCGGCTCGTCGAGCCCGTCGGACCCGAGATACCACTCGCTGGCAACCAGAACGTAGTCGCGGTCGGCCTTCGGCAGGACGCCCTCGGGCGGCTCGACGACGATCGCGCCGTACATCCCGTTCGCGATGTGCGCGAGCACGGGCTTCGTTCCGCAGTGGTACATGAAGACGCCGGGATCGGTCGCCTTGAACGTGTAGCTCACGGACTTGCCCGGAGCCACGTCGCCGAACGCCTTGTCCGGCGCGATGCGGGCGGCGTGGAAGTCGACCGAGTGGGGGATCGCGCCCTCGTTCGTGAGCGTGATCTTCACGGTCTGGCCCTGGCGTACGTGGATGACCGGGCCCGGCGCTCCGCCGGCCCAGGCCCACGCGCTGTACTGCACGCCCGGCGCGATCTCGACGGTCACGTCTTTCAGCACGAGGTTCACGTCGACGACGTCGCCGGCGGGGACGCCCGGCAGCTCGGCCGGGAAGGGCTTGTGCGCCGTGGCGATCGCTTCGGCGTCGTCAGGAGCGGCGCCGGCGAAGCTCTCGAGCGAGCCGGCGGCCGCGTGCTCGGTGTGGGTCGCAGCCGGCGCGGCCGGCGCGGCCGGCGCGGCTGCCGCCGCGGAAGAGTCCGAGGCTCGGGCGTCGGTCCACATGAGAACCGCGACGACGCAGACAACGGCGAGCGCGGCTGCCAAGAAGACAATGGCCAGAATGAAAAAGGCGCTGAGCTCGGAGTCGTCCGAGCGGTAGCGAGCAGCCTGGTGAGTGGACATCGTTTTCTCCTTCGAATGCTTGTCCCATCCACCGTAGGGCGAGCGATCCGCGCTGCCTTCCCAGGATCCCCGGAGTTGGCCCCCGGCTTCGCCACAGACTTCATGCGGGTTTCCCGCAGAGCTCGAGCGCCGGGCTGGGCCGACGTCAGCGCTCGCCCCGGCGTCTAGCCGCGCGCGGGCCGCGGGACGTGGTCGTACAGCCTGCGGGCAGTCTCCGAGCGCTTGATGCGACGGCGGGCGCGAATTCCGGCGACCAGCAACCCGGCGGCGATCTTGCCGCGTAGTGTCGACGGCAAGCCGATTCCTTCGTGGATCGGCTCGAGGCGATCGGTGAACGTGCGCTTGTAAGGAGCGGCTGCGCCGAGGAATTCGACGCGCTCCGCCCCCTCCTCGGCGGAAGACTCGAGTGAACAGAGAAGCGTTTCGGTGCCCGGCGAGTAACGCGCGAACGCGGGATCGAATCCCATGGCCACTCCGTACACGGTGCGCTCGAGCACCAGGTAGAGGGAGAACGCAATCAGCTGCCCGTCGAGTCGCAGCGTTACGAGGTGAGGCACGTCCTCTGCCAAACGAAGCAAGGCTGCGCGATGAAAAGCCATGCCGATCGAAGACCCGAACTCGGACGTCTCGCGCCGGCCGCGCCAGCGCAGCCCGTGGATCCGGAACGCCTCCTCGAGCGGCGCGCGCATCTCTTCACGGGTTCGCGCGGTGGAGATCTCGACGTCGCCTAGCCGCTCGAGTTGCCGCCGCCGCCGCAAGCGGTTACTACGGGCCTTGGACGAAAGGTGTGTCTGCTGGACTGCCTCCCACCCGTCCCGCAGATCGAGGACCGGTGCCTCGAGGCGCTCGAGCAGGTAAAGCGATCCGGTCGGCAGAGCGGTCGTTAGGCGGCTGTCGCCGGGCATGCCGAAGAGGTCCGCGAAGTCGTCGCCCGAGGAGCTGATCCGGTTTGCGAGCCCGACGGCGGTAGCCGAATCCTCGTCCGGCGCGATCATCAGATCCGCAAGCGGCGCCCCCGTCCCGCCGATGAACTCCGTCACGCGGAGGCCGAACCTGCGACTCCGGCAAAGGGGAAGCGCGCCGACGAGCCGGTCGCCGCGGATCGCAACATGGACGGCGAGGCTGCGGCTGCCTCCGTAGTGGCGCCACCACTCGAGGAGCCAACCATGGAGAAGGAAGGGACTCGGCCGCGGCATCGAGCGCACGAGCTCGTCCCAAGGCCCGGCGAGCTTCGCGAACTCTGCCTCCGTCGAGATGGTCTCGATCCGAGTCGCAGGGCTCGAACCAGGAGCAACTTGGCGCAGGGCACTCATCGCCCCGGCCGCAGAAAGAGGGTTGTGAACGTCTTGGCGCAGATCGCGAGGTCGACCGTGAGTGTCCGATGTCGCAGGTACCAAAGGTCGTACGAGAGCTTCTCGGCGGCGCCCTCGCAGTCCGAGGCGTAGTCGCGACGCAATTGCGCCCATCCCGTGATCCCGGGCTTCACGAGCAGGCGGTGCGTGAAGAACGGCACGGCCTCCTCGAGCATGGGAATGAACTCAGGCCGCTCAGGCCTGGGGCCGACCACGGACATGTCTCCCTTGAGTACGTCCCAAAGCTGAGGCAGCTCGTCGGCGTGGGTCCGTCGAAGAAACCGCCCGAGGCGCGTCACGCGTGGGTCGCGCGCCTGCGCGAAGGCCGGCTGCCCGGACTCCTCCGCGTCCACGCGCATCGTTCGGAACTTGTACATCGTGAAGTTCCGACCGCCTTCCCCGACCCGTGTTTGCCGGTAGATGACCGGGCCCGACGTCAGCCGGAGGAGGCCGGCGATCACCAGGATCAGCGGGGCGGCCAGCACGAGGACGACCGATGCGGACACGACGTCGAACGTCCGCTTCGCGAAACGCGTGTACGGCCGCTGCCAGACGTGGATGACGCTCATGAACCACGTCGGCCTCAGATCCTCGAGCGGGATCCGGCCGAACGCGTGGTCGTAGAAGTGCGCGAGTCCGATGACCTTCACGCTGGAGCTCGGCGCGGCGAGAAGTAGATCGAGCGCCTTCGTGGAGTTCTCACCGTCGCTCAAGAGGATCAGATCGGGGTGCTGTTCGTCGATGATCCGGGGAAGCTCGGCAACAGAGCCGAGCCGCGCGGTGTCTTCCGGCTCGTCGTCGACCGCACCGACGACCGTGAACGTGGCGTGGCCCTCGAACTCGACTGCAGCCGCGACTGCCTCGGCGCAGCTCGACGTGCCGACGACGAGCACGCGCCGCTTGCCGACCCCCCGCCGGGCGACGACCTCCCAGATCGTCGCGAGCACGAAAACGGAGACGCCCAAGGCGAGGATCGTCGAGAGCTCCATTCCCATGCCGGGAATCCAGAGAGCCACAGCCGACACGCCGACGATCCCCATGGCCGTCCCCACGGCGCAGCGAACCGGCTCGCCGAGCGTCAGATGCACGGCCGAAAAGGCGCTGCTCAGCGAGATCAGCCAGACCGCCGAGAGAAGGGACGCGGCACCCACGGCCAGCGCAGGTGAAGGGAACCTAGGCCCGATCAGTGCGAAGCAGGGGACCCAAACGAGTACTGCTCGGCCGAGTGCGATCCGGCAGTTCGGGTCCGCGGCCCTGGTTGCAGCGGCGAGGTCTACGGCCCACCACCGGCGAGCGCGGATCACGCCGTTGTCTACCCGCGCGCCCACACAACTGAGGTTCCCCGCCCAGGACTCGGCGAGTCCGGAAATGGAGATCTACCGACTGAAGAGGTGAAACGCATCGCCGTCACCGGACCGGCCGGGGCCGGGAAGTCCCGGCTCGCGCGGGACCTGGGGGATGCGTACGGGATCGAGGTGCTCCATCTCGACACCATGTTCTGGAAGCCCGGCTGGGTGCTGACGCCACCGGCGGAGTGGGAGGCCGTGCAGCGACGCGAGCTCGAGCGCGACTCCTGGGTCGTCGACGCGCAGTACGACGACATGATCCCCGGCTGGTTCGACGGGGCCGACGCGGTGGTCTTCATCGACGCATCGCCGCTGCGCTGCCTCTGGCGGGTCAGCCGCCGCAGGCTGGACGGAAACGGCGGGCCCGACGTTCCGGCCGACTCGGAGCCGGCACCGTTCCACCGTGCGCTGGCGAAGTTCATCCGGGGGCAGTGGCGCTACCGACGGACGGTTCGGCCGGAGCTACTCGCGGATCTCGCCCGTCGCCGGACCCGTCAGCGCATCGTCGTGCTTCGGACCGAAGAGGAAGAGCGGTCGTTGATGGCTCACCTCCCGCAACCGGGGGAATCTTCTTGACGTGAGCTCGACCGTGGCTCCGGGTGGACTGACGCTCGAGACGATCTCGAGCGCCGACGCCTTCGCTGCGCTACAGCCGGACTGGGACAGCCTCGTCCGGGCGATGCCGCGGCCGAGCCCCGTGCTGCTCCACGGCTGGCTGCGTGAATGGTGGCGCCACTACGGCGAGGACGGGGGCCTGGCCGTTCATGTCGCTTACCGGGACGGACGACTCGTCGGCGCGCTTCCGCTGTGCGTGCGTTCTCGGTACGGACTGCGGGTGCTCACCTTCCTCGGCGGAGAGCACTCGGCGCTCGCCGACGTTCTCGTCGCACCCGGCGAAGGCATCGCAACCGGTGCGGCGCTGGCAGGCCGCGTCGAGAGCTCGGAGCACGACTTCGCCGATCTGTTCGGCCTGCCGGGCGGCAGCCGGTTGCTGTGTGCGCTCGGCGCCTCGCAGCTTCGTCTCGTCGAACGGGCCGAAGCTCCCGTGCTCGACATCGACGGCGACTGGGACGACGTCTACTGCGCAAGGATCTCTGGAAAGAAGCGCAACCAGAATCGGCGCCGGAGACGGAACCTCGCCGCGCACGGGAAGGTCGAGGTCAGGGTCGCCAGGACGCACGACGAGCTCGCGGCAGCCCTCGAGGACGCCTTCGCGCTGCACGCGCTCCGCTGGAACGGCCGTCCCGACGGCTCGAATTTCGTGACCCCGACCGGCATGCGCTTTCACCGTGCTGCAATTCAGGCGCTCGCCGACATCGACGTGGCCAGGATCGTCACCCTGAAGGTGGACGGGCGTCCGATCGCCTTCCACTACTTCTTCGCATTGGAGCGGCGGATGTACGTCCACCGCATCGGCTTCGATCCGGACCCGACGCTTGCACGCTTTTCGCCGGGCTGGCTCAACACGCTCGACACGATCGAGGTCGCGGCCCGCGAGGGCGTGAAACGGGTGGAGTTCCTCGGGGGTGCGGAGCGGTACAAGCTCGACCTTGCCGACCGCCTCGAGCCGCTCTACGAAGGCTTCGGGCTGACAGGCAGTCTGCGCGGTGCGGCCGTGGCGAGGACTCGAGTGGGGGCGATCAAGGCGCGGAAGCTGCTCAAGCGCTCGGACACCATGCGCCACTTCTACTTCGAAGGGCTCGCGCCGGCCCGCCGGCTGCTCGGGAGGCTCACGTGAGCGTCTACATCCTCAAGGCCGCGGCGACACGAGCCCGCTCGACAGCCTGGTCGCGGCGTACGGCAGAGCATGAGGAGGAGAGCGGCCTGCGGATTCTCTTCTACCACCGGGTTTCCGACGACCGCGACGAGCTGGCCGTCAGCCCGCGCAAGTTCAGGCAGCAGATGGACTACCTCGCAACCGAGGCCTACCGCGTCATCGATGTAGTCCAGGCCGCCGAGCTGCTCGACCAAGGCCGGCCGCCGACGCACACGATCGGGCTCAGCTTCGACGACGGGTTCCTCGACGTCGCCGAGGAGGCGCTGCCAATCCTCGCCGAACGAGGGTTCCGCGCAACCGTCTTCGTCGCACCCGCCGTCGTCGACGGATGGGCGACGTTCGACTGGTACCGGTCTCAGCCGCCGGTCCTCGGCTGGGACGAGATCGTCGAGCTCGACCGCGAAGGGACGCTGCAGTTCGAGGCGCATTCGCTGACGCACCCGAATCTGGTCGCATCGCGGGAAGCTGCGGCTTGGGAGGAGATCATGGGCTCCAAGACTTCGCTCGAGGCTCACCTCGGCCGTCCCGTACTCGCGTTTTCGTACCCATCCGGCCTCTTCGGGCTCCGCGAACGTGAGCTCGTCGCCAAGGCCGGGTTCCGCGTCGCAGTCTCGTGCGAGCCCGGCGTCAATACGAGCGGCACCGACCGCCTCGCCCTTCGCCGGCGGCAAGTGGACCGGCGCGACAACCTGCTCGACTTCCGGGCCAAGGTCGGCGGCGGCCACGATTCACCCTTGCCGCTCCGCGGGGTGTACCGACGACGGCGCTACGGCGTGGGCGCCGGCAGCCTCCGTCTTGCGAGCTCGCGGGAGTAGAGCGCGACGTGCGCGCGTCGAAACGGGTCGAGGTCGAAGGCCCGCTCCGCGCGCGCATGCCCGGCGGCCCCGAGTCGTCTCCGGAGCGAAGGGTCAACCGTGAGGCGGTGGAGCGCCGCCGCGAGCTCGTTCGAGTCTCCGGGCTCTACGAGCAGCCCCGTCTCGCCGTCGGAGACCTCCTCGGGCACGCCGCCCACGCGAGATGCGACCACCGGAAGACCCGCGGCCATCGCCTCCAATACGGAGACGGGAAGGCCCTCCGATGCGCTCGGCAGGACGAACACATCCGCGGCGGCGAGCAGCTGGGGAACATCGCGGCGCTCGCCCACAAGGCGAACTCGGCTCGACAGGTCCAGGGCCTGGATCTCCTCCTCCAGGCCGGAGCGGTCAGGTCCTTCGCCGACGATCATGGCCTCGAACGAGTCGGCCGGAAGATGGTCGAGCGCCCGGACGAGCGTCAGGAAGTCCTTCGGCGCCTGCAGCCGGCCGACCGCGAGGATCAGCGGTCGTTCCCGATCGGCGGGTCTCGAGCGCGGTGCGTCCGCGACGTCCACCGCGTTCGGGATCACGATCGTGCGCTCCCGCACGCATGTTCGCGCGGCAAGCCCCGCTCTGCGCTCGTGTTCCGAGACGCAGATCGTCACGGTCGTCAGCGGCTCGACCAGCCGGTCGAGCCCAGCGATAGAGGCGGGCCTGGACGCCGGAGTGCGCGGCGAAGGCCCAGCCGTGCACGGTGAAGATCCGGACCGGGACACGGGCGAGGACGGCGGCGAGGCGACCGAGCACGCCGGCCTTCGAGCTGCTGGCATGAAGGATGTCCGGTCGCTCACGTCGCAGCAGGCACGCCAACTCGAAGAGGCCGGCGAGGTCACGCCAGGGGCTGATCGGGCGGCGGACATTCCGCAGCGGAAGGAAGCGAACACCGGCGGCTTCGGCGGCCTCGCGGAGCGGCCCGGATCCGTGCGCCGCGACCGCCACGTCGAAGTGAGAAACGAGCGCCGGGAGCAGCGAAGCGACGTAGGTCTGAGCCCCGCCGACCTCAGCCAGCGTGATGACCAGCAGCACCCGGGGTCGTCGCGGGCGGAGACCTGAGGCCGTTCCGTGGACGTCGTCCACATCGTCCGCGCTCCCGGCCGCCTCGAGCCCGCGCCCGCCGTAGCGTGGGCGGCCGGAGGGGCTGTCCTCCTCAGCCTGTTCCTGATGATGGGCGTCGTGCTCGGTCGCGCCCCGCTGCCGGTGCCGATCGTCCTGGGATTCGGGCTGGGGTTGCTCGGGACGCTCGCCCTCACGCTCGGCCGTTACGACGCGGCGGTCGCTGCGGGTGTGCTGCTTCTGGCCGTAGTCCGGATCGAGCCCGCGCCCTCCGATCTCGTCTTCGGTGTCGTGATCGCCGTCGCCTTCGTCACCGGACGGCTGCACCTCGAGCGCGTGCCGCTCAGTGTCACGCTGCTCGTGAGCGGTTTCCTCGCCTTGAACCTGCTTGCCTCGACGGCGGCGATCGACGGCGCCCGCGCGGTCACGTACTTCGGGATCACGCTCTACCTCGGGATCTTCGCGCTCTGGCTCGCCGCCTATGTCTGCTCGGCTCGGCGAGCGCGCCTCGTCCTCGTCGCTTACATCGCCGCGGCCACGCTCTCGGCCGCCGTCGCCTGCCTGGCGCTGTTCGTGCCGTTCCCGGGCGCCGAGGCCTTCGTCCACGGCCCGCGCGCGCAGGGCCTCTTCAAGGATCCGAACGTCTTCGGGCCGTTCCTCGTGCCCGCCGCACTGATCCTGATGGAGGAGATCGTCACGCCGCGCCTGCTGGGGCTTCGCCTCGCGCTGAAGCTCATGGTCCTCTCGGTGTTGTCGCTGGGAGTCGTCTTTTCGTTCTCCCGTGCCGCGTGGCTCAACCTGGCCGTCGGCGCCTTCGTCCTCTTCGTCGTTCTCGCCCTCCGACGAGGCGGAGCTCGCCGGGCGATGACCCTGCTGGCCGCAACCCTCGTCGCGGGCGTCGCGCTGTTCGGTGTCGTGGCGGCGACGTCCTCGCTCGAATTCCTCTCGGAGCGCGCTGCGCTCCAGGACTACGACACGCAGCGGTTCGGCGCCCAGGCCTCGGGTTTCGAGGTTGCCGTCGAGCACCCGCTCGGGATCGGCCCCGGTCAGTTCGAGCGGATCTCCGAGCTCTCCGCCCACAGCACCTACGCCCGGTCGCTGGCCGAGGAAGGATTGCTGGGAGCGGCCGTGATTCTCGCCCTCGTCCTCTTGACGCTCGGCTTCGCGGCCCGGAACGTCGCTCTCGGCGCCGACACCTACGGGATCGGCTCCGCGGGGCTTCTCGCCGCCTGGTGCGGCCTCCTCGCCAATAGCTTCTTCGTCGACACCTTGCATTGGCGTCACCTTTGGCTCGTCGCAGCCCTGATCTGGGCCGGGACCGCGCTCCGCGCCGGCTACCCGGGGAGGTAGGTGTGCGTCGAGGCCCTCGCACCCACGATCACGACTCCAAGGGGTTCCACCTCCAGGCTCTCGAGCAACTCCCGGAGAGCGAGCGCCGTCTCGGGCGTCTGGCGGTCTGGGCGGCAGACGATGAGCACGCCGTCGACGCGCTGCGCAAGCACCTGGCTGTCGACCAGCCCGAGGAGCGGCGGCCCGTCGAACAGGACGTAGTCGTACTCCAACTCCTTGATCTCCTCGAAGAAGCCGTCGACAGCGTCGCCCGCGAGCAGCTGCGCCGGATCCTCGGGCGCGCGTCCGCTGGCGAGCACGTGCAACGGTCCCGCGCCCGAACGCGCCGCGCTCAGCTGGAAGATGTCGCTGCTTCCGCCGTTCTGTGCTCCGACGAGCACCTCCGACAGACCCGGTGTCTGCTCGACGTCGAAGAGCTCGTGCAGCTTGGGCCAGCGCATGTCCGCGGAGACGAGCCACGTTCGGTGCATCGCCTGGGAGAGCACGAGGCCGAGAGCCGCGGTGACCTCGGTCTTACCTTCGCCGTGGAGCGCGCTCGTGACGAGCACCGTCCGCTGGGACGTCGCCGGCAGACGCCGCCGCAGGGAGGCCTGAAGCGTCTGATAGGCCTCGTACTCGGCGGAGCTCAGCGCCTGGGAGCGGTGCCCGAGCGGGCGGCGGACATAGGGGACCTCGGCGAGCACGGGGAGCTCGAGAAGGCGGCTCATCTCCCTGGCGCCGCTGACCCGCGGCTTGAGCTGCGCGCGCGCCAGCACGACGAGCGCCGCGATGAAGAGCGCGGCGAACAGAGCGAAGGCGGCATTTCTGATGGGACGAGGCGAGAAGGCTGCAGCCGGCGGCTCTGCGGCCTCGGCGAGCGTGAGCTCCGAGCCCGACCCCGCCGCGCTCACGTTGAGATCCGTGAGCCGCTCCCGGATCGCGGCGCGCTCCGTTTCGGCCTGCAGGCCCTTCCTTCCTTCGAGCTGGGCGAGCGCCTCCCGAAGCGTCGCCCTCGCCCGGTTCAGCCGCCCCTGCTGAGCCGCGTGCTGTTGCGCGAGGAACGTGGTGGCCACGGCGTTCGCGATCTGGGCCGCCCCGTTTGCGGTGTCGTCCGTAGCGACGATGTCGATGATGTCGGCCCTCGGATCGACCGACGAGGCGACCTTGTCTTCGAGCGTGGCGGCGGTTTCGCCCGGGAGACTCTCCGCCGCGCGGTTTCGCGTATCGCGAGTGGTCAGCAGTGCGTCGATCGTCGCGAGTCGACTCTGGACGGTGTCGCCGTCTCGGACCTGGAGGGGATCGGAGGCGCTCTCGAGGACGATCTTCGCGGTCGCCTGATACGTCTTCGGAAGCAGGAGCGACACGAACAGCACGACGCCCACAAGCGGCAGCACGATGAGTGCGATCAGCAGCTTGCTGCGACGAAGGGCATCCAGATACCGGCCCGTCTCGACCGGTTGGTCAGGCGGGAGGGCCGGCGTCGCGTACCCGACCAGGCCGTCGGCGCGATCGACCATTTCCTTGTAGCTACCGTCGCGCGACCCGGTCGAACCCTGCTCGCAGCTCTCTGCGCGCTGCTCACCGTGACCGCCGGCTGCTCCTCCTCTTCGACGCAACCGCTCGCGACCGACGCGCCGTCGAGGCCGCCGGCCGTCGCGTATCTCGGCCCCACCAGCCTGACCAAGCCGGCGATCCTCGCTGCGACGGCACGTGCGCACTCGAGCCGCGTCGTCGCAGTCACGTTCACGCTCGACGGCCGGCCTCTCGGCTCCGACACGACCAAGCCGTACGAGCTCGACGTCGATCCGGCATTTCTTCCATCCGGACGTCACCGGCTCCGCGTCGTCGCGGTCGACAGCCTCGGGCGGCGTGCGTCATCCAAGCCGACGACCTTGACGGTCGCGCCCTCGCAGTCGGAGGTGGTGAAGGTGACGCCCGGCGAAAGCTTCATCCGCATCAGAGATGCACTGCGCCGAGGACATGTCACCGTGCAGCTCGCACCGGGGCGCTACGAGGTGCGCGAGCTCGAGCTCGGAAGCGGCACGCGCCTGGTCGGCTCCGGAAACGGAACGGTGATCGCGCCGCCGCCCGGTGCCTACTGGGCGCTGCTCGTCGCCAAGGGCAGCCACATCCGGATCTCGGATCTTGCGATCGACGGCGGCGGCGGGCCTGCCGCGCGCTCTGCCAAGGACGGTGGAATAGCAGTCGCCGTCTTCGACGGATCGAGCGACGTACGGCTCCAGCGCCTATCAATCCACCGGGTGCGGACTCACGCGGTGAATGTGTGGGGAGCGCACTCCGGCGTCTCGGTCCAGGACTCGGTGATCGACGGCGGCGGAACTGCGCACGCGGGCGTGTACACGCTCGGCTCGAACCGTTCACGCGACGCGAGCGTGATCCGCAGCCGGATTCGCGGCTTTCGCTCGTACGGCATCCTTCTGGGCCAGAAGGAGTTCGGGCAGCCGAGGGCCGCGTTGCACGGGGTCGCGCTCGACAACGAGATCAGCGACATCCGCGATCCCGAGCGGGACGGCTGCGTCACGGACGCACGGAATACGAGCGGCTGCGGGACGAACGAGGGCGGCATCTGGACCGGCGGCGTCGAAGCGGCGATCATCGGCAACACGATCCGGCGCGCACGCTGGGACGGGATCGAGACGGTCGGCTCGTCGACGCGGACGGCGATCGTCGGCAACGTGATCCGCGAAACCCGCACCGGGATCTATCTCGAGCACTCGACGAACCGTTCGCTGATCAGGAAGAACCTGATCGTCGACGCGAAGACGGGGATCAACGTCGAGTGGCTCCACGACGGCGTCGGGTCGAGCCACAACACGTTCATGTTCAACCGAGTCGTTCGGGCCGAATCGGGGCTCTTCGTGGACGTCGGCAGCGACGGAAACCGGATCGTCGGCAACGTCTTCGTGACGGTCACGCGACCGGCGATCACGCTCCAGGGTTCGTCCCAGAACGTCGTCCAGGACAACCTCGGGTGCGGCGGGACGGTCAGTCCCCTCGTGGGGCTCAAGAGCGCCAGGTGGGATGACGGGTCCGCCGCGTACTCGATGGGCAACCGGCTCTTCGAGAACCGGAGCGTGACGACCTGCTGAGCTCGGATTCCGTCGCGAGGGACTCTGCGGTCCTGCTCTGGGCCAAGCTCGCCGGCAACGCCGGGTTCTTCATCGCCGTCCTGATGCTGGCCCGCGGCCTCGGGCCATCAGGCCGCGGGACGATCGCCTTCATCACCGTCACCGCGCTGGTGCTCGCCCGCGTCGCGGGTCTTGGAGTTGGAGAAGCGACCACCGTCTACGCGGCGAGACGGTCCGAAAGGCGTGGAGCCCTCCTTTCGAACGTCGTGCTGTTCATGCTCGCCAGCTCGCTGCTCGCCGCGGGGCTCGCATGTGTGGCCCTCGGGCTCCTCGGCGACGACCGCCCCGTCGGCATCGGTCAGTCCGAGCTCGCGCTCCTCGTTGCCGGGACGCTCGCGTCAGCGCTCGTGGAGGGGGGAGCAGCGTTCCTGCTGGGCTGCGGCCGGGTCCGGCGGCTGGCGCTCATCACGGCGACGGCATCGTGGGTCTATCCGCTCCTGCTCGCCGCCATCTGGCTGAGCGCCGGGTTGACGGTGACCAGCGCGGCGCTCGCGTGGGTGGCAACAGAAGGCCTGCGCGCACTCCGCCTGCTGCGGCACTCGGCGTACGGCGTCGGCCTCGTCCGCCCGAACCTGAGCCTTCTCGTGATCGAGATTCGGTTCGGGATTCGCGCCTGGGTGGGGAGCTTCGCCCGCTTCCTCAACTTTCGGATCGACCAGATCCTGATGGGCCTGCTGGCGTCCGAGGCGGCGCTCGGCATCTACGCCGTCGCGGTCAACGCATCGGAGGTACTCCTCTACCTCCCCGCGGCGACTGCGACTGCGCTGCTGCCCGCCGCGGCACGAGCCGACCCCGGCCAGCGAGGCCGCCAGACGTTGCAGGCGTTCCGCTCGGCGGCTCTCGTCACGACCGGCGCCGTCGTCGTCGCCGCGATCCTGGGTCCGCTGCTCCTCCCCATCCTCTTCGGGTCGGCGTTCGAGGCTTCGGTCGAGCCCTTCCTCTGGCTGCTGCCGGGGGCGCTCGGCTTCGCCGCTACCGCGGTGTTCTCGAACGCGTTGATCGCGTCGACATCCCCGGGGCTGTCGTCACTCGGGCCCGTCGTGTCGCTGGTCGTGGGCATTGCGCTGGACATCGTGCTGATCCCGCGGTTCGGCGCCACCGGTGCCGCGGCCGCTGCGAGCACGGCGTTCCTTGCCGGCGGGACCGTCGCCCTCGCCGTCTACGCGCGGCGGAGCCCCTTCGCCTGGAAGGCGCTTCTGCTGCCGCGCCGCGAAGACCTCGACCTGCTGCGGGCGATCGCTCGACCCCTTCGCGCCCGTCCCTAGCTATGCGGTCTCTAGGTGGCCGCGGCAATCAAGACGATGATTGCGACGATCCCGGCCAGCCCGACGATCACGAAGTTCGCCGCGAGGGCCGCATTCGTAAGCCGCGTCGGGTTGCGCGTCGAGCGTCGGCGCGCTTCGGGCTCCGTCGTGAGCCCCTCGGCACCGGGCGCCTGGTTGATCGACGACGTCCCGGTGCCCGGCCGGGAAGCCTCCGTCCCGCCTCGCCAGGCAATCGCGGCGGCAAGGACGTCGGTGATGAACTGGTTCAGGCTCACGCCCTCCCGCTCCGAGACACGCGTCAGATCCGCATGGAGCGTCCGGGGCATTCGCAAGAGCAGGCGCCCGCTGTGACTCGTTGCCGACCTCGGCTCCGGAATATCGCGTTCCTCCTCGAGCGCGACGGCAATCCACTTCGCCATCGCAGACTCGACAGCCGCCAGAGCATCGTCCGCGGTCTTGCCGCGCGTCGTGCAGCCGGGAAGCTCCTCGACGGAGGCCGTCCAGGGCTTGCCTTTGTCCTCGCCGTCCCGGACCACCAGCAGGTGGTACGGCAGCACCGTGTACGCCTCGGCCGTATCCCCGGCCCGCTTCCGGCCGCCGCTCAAGCGATTGACGTCCGCAGCGGGTTGGGTGGGAGTCTCACTTGTCATTGTTCCTCAATAGTGCCAAAAAGCACACAATTTCGCATCATGGCTCGAGATGCCCGATCGCCGTCCGCAGCTTGGCGAGCGCCCGACGCGTCAGCCGTGACACATGGATCTGTGAGATGCCCACCCGGCGCCCGATCTGTGCCTGGCTGAGCCCTTCGAAGTAGGCCAGGCGCAGGAGGAGCCGCTCCTGGGGGTCGAGCACGTGAAAGCCGCCAGCGAGAGCGACGCGGTCCTCACCCAACTCGTAACCGTGCTCGAGCTCGCCGGTGCGGTCGAATTCGCCGTTCTGCCCGTCCACTAGCTCGGCCACGCGGGCTCTCAGCGTCGGGTCGAGCTCCTGGAGCCGGCGCGGAATCCGGATCGGCCAGGCTCGATCGCGCAGGTGACGTTTGATCTCCCCGTCGATCGTTGGGATCGCGTAGCTCGCGAGCTCGACTCCGCGCTCGAGCTGAAACCGGTCGATGGCCTTGATCAGGCCGATCGAGCCCACCTGTACGAGATCCTCGAACTGCTCTCCATGCCCGCCGTACCGACGCGCCAGGCGCCTCACCAGGGGGAGGTACTGCTGAATCAGGCACGCACGGGCTCCCAGGTCGCCGTCCCGATGGTATTCGCGGAGGAGCCTGCAAACGTCCGCGTTCTGCCGCGAACCCGATGCGCTTTGCGTCCTTGTACGCCGACCAGCAGCAAGAGAGCGCTCGGCGTGCGGCGCGCCGGACGCTCTCTTTGCTGTCACCGCTGCGGCAGTTACGGACATGAGATCCACCTAGCGACGACTTGGACGGTCTGGTGTTCCCAATCGCCAAAATGCGTCACCAGCCCGTAATTACGTCGGCGCTTTGCGCCATACTACGGAGGCGCTGTTGTTTGTAAATTGTCACGCGCTTATTTTTACGATTTGTTGAAAAATGTGTGATTTGCAGGGTGATATCAAATTTATCTACACGTAGTATCACGCTGGCGCATTGGCTGTAATATCACATCGGCAAACGCCGGCGCGTCCACCGAAGGTCGTTGCTGACAACACCCTGGCTCCACAGCGGAACGGTGCAGGGAATGAGCGCGCTGGATCGTGGTGGACGAAGCAGACGCGCGCAGTATCAAAGCCCGTACGGCGGCACAACCAGCCGACGCTCACGTTCCAAGTCGGCCGCGATCGCAGCTTCATTGACACGGTGAGCCCGATCGGCTACTACAGGCGGTAGCAGCAACGAGGGGAACGGCGCCTTGAAGCGCACCGGTCGATCATTGCGACGGCAGGTATCGGTTCTTCTTCTCCTGTGTTGCCTTGCAGCCGTCTACAGCGCTCCCGCGCTGGCCCAGGCGGAACCGGCGCCGGAACCTGGGCCGACTGGCTCGCAGCCGCCGAGTCCTGATCCCGCTCCCGGCGCCCCGTCCCCGCCTCCGCCCGCGCCCGTCGTCGATCCGTCGCCGGCTCCGGCGGTCGTGCAGCCACCCGCGTCAGCACCTCCGCCAAGCGTGCGATCGGAGCAGAAGCAAGTGCGAAAGCGCGAGAAGGCGAAGGCGAAGCCTGTCCCCAAGCCAACAACGAAGCAGACGGTGAAAGAGACTGTCCGAACCCCGGCGACGAAGAAGGCGGGCTCGCGGGACACGACGCTCTTGATCGGCGGGCTCGCGCTTCTCGTCCTCGTCCTCTGCGACAACGTCTTCCTGACGCTGTCGACACGGAGGTTCCGAGGCGTCGGCTAATCGGGCACGACGAACGTGCTGCTTCCGAGCAGGCGCCCGTAGTCACCAGCGGTGAGCCGCCCGAATCCAGGCCAGACGTACCAGTGGTACACACCTGGCCGCAACCGATAGCGGTGCCCCTTGTACACCCACGTTCGCCGCAGTTGGAAGCCAGAACGCGTGGGCCAGACGCTCAAGATCTTGCCGTTGCGAGTCACCTGAACGTTGTAGTACGAGGCGCGCTTGACAGCGACCCAGTGGAGCGTGAGCGGTCCGGTCGGGGCGATCCGCTGCCCGGGTCTCGGTCTCAGCAGAGCGCCGGTCGCGACGATGTTGACGGCCCGCTCGCTCTTGTTCCTCGCGTCGTCAAGACCAGTCACGCGATAGTGGTACTTGCGGCCGACGGCCAGTCGCTTGTCGCGGAACTTGGACGCGAGACCACGGAACACAAGGGTCTCCGCGGCCCCGTTGCGGCCCGGCGTTCTCACCACCTCGATGACTCGTATGTCGCCCGACTTTTTCCACACGATTTCCACGGTGCGATTTCCCGCCCTCGTCTTCAAGCCGGTGAGCGTGGGGGCGGTCGCGTCGTACTTGAACGAGAGCGAGGTTGCCGCCGAATTGCCCGCGTTGTCCTGGCACGAGCCGGTGACCACCGCGCCAGCGTTGTCGGGGCCCGAGTACTGGGCCGACGAGCAGCTCGCCATCCCGGAAGTGCCATCTGTTCCCGACGAGGAAACGGTGAGAGGCTGGGTGTACCAACCGTTCGAATCGGGCACTCGCTCGGCCGCCGCGGCGGCCGAGGGCGGCGTCTTGTCCAGCTTGATCGTGACGCTCTTGATCGTCTGATCCCCGCCGTTTGCGGCCGTGCACGTGATCGTGGTGCCAGGCGTGTCGGCGGTCAACGTCACCGTGTCGCAGCCGGACGACGAGGTCTCGCCGTCGACCTGCCAGTCGACCGTGACGTTGCTCGAGTACCAGCCGTTCAGCCCGAGCGCACCCGTGATCGTGACCGTGATCTCGGGTGGCGCCACCATTGCCGCACGCGGGTCGAAGGCCAGGAGTCCGACTACGGGCCACAGAACCACGAGCCGGCGAAACAGTCTCCGCCTGGGTCGCATGGTCACCAAACTCTCCCCCCTGCGACTTCAAGAATCGCTGAGGCTATCCGCATGTGACAGATGCGTCAATCAGCGCAGAAAGTAGCTACCCCGCTTGTGCGCGTTCGAACCCGCGCTTCCAGCCGGCGCCCGAGCCCGCCGGCGCGTCATGGCGCAGTACGGCCTCCGAAGGACATGGACATGGGCCGCCTGATCGCCGCGCGGCTCGCGTCGCCTCCCGCTAGATCCAGCCGGACCGGCGGCCCTGCTTCAGCAGGCTCAAGAGACCGATCACCGCGGCCGCGACGCTCACGTACCAACGCAACTTGGCGTATTCCATGGTGCGCTTGTATCGGTTGGAGCGCTCGGCCGCAAGAGTCTCGCTAGAGCTCGGCCGGCCGGCCCTCCTCCGCCGAGCGGTACAACGCCTGGATCGTGCGGGCCTGGCCGAGGGCGTCCTCGCGCCCGAGCAGCGGCTCCGCCTCGCCTCGCAGCGCGTCGCCCAGGTTCTCGAGCTCCAGGCGGTAGGAGTCCTGCGGCTCGAGCTCGATCCGCTCGACGCCGCGCGCCGTCCGGTGCTCGATCACCGGCCTGCGGCAGTGCCACGGGTCGTCGAGAAAGAGCGATCCCTTCGCGCCGATCGCCTCCAGCTCGTCGCGACCGGTGAGGACGAGCCCGCAGTCGATCTCGGCGAGAACGTCGCCCGGGAAGCGCAGGGTCGCCGTGAGAAGCTCGTCGACGCCGGTCTGCGACACGACCTGCTCGGCGTAGACGCGCTCGGGCTCGCCCGCGAGGAGCCGGGAACCGGAGACGCAGTAGCAGCCGACGTCCATGAGCCCGCCGCCGTCGAGCTCTGCGTTCAGGCGGACGTTCGTCTGGTCGGCGAGCGGGAAGCTGAACGCCGCGCGGACGAGGCGCAGCTCGCCGATCGCACCCCCGTCGACGAGCTCTTTCAGCTTCGCCGTCTGCGGGTTGTGACGCCACATGAACGCCTCCATGAGGATCCGGCCCGTGCGGTCGGCGGCGTCGAAGGCTCGCTCGACCTCGCCCGGATGGCGGCTGAGCGGCTTCTCGCAGAGGACGTGCTTGCCCGCCTCGAGCGCGCGGATCGACCAGTCGACGTGCATCGAGTTCGGCAGCGAGATGTAGACCGCCTCGACGTCCGGGTCGGCGAGCATGTCGTCGTAGCTCCCGTAGGAGCGCTCGATGCCGTGCTCGCGCGCGTAGGCCTCGGCGCGGGCGGCGTCGCGGCTCGCGACCGCGAGCACCTCGACCTTGTCGGACTCGGCGGCGCCTACGAGTAGCTTCTCGTTGATGTCGGCGGTGGAGAGAAATCCCCATCTGACGGCGTCGCTCATCCCCATGACTCCTCGGTCACCGGCCGGAAGGCCGTTTCCAGGATGCGGTGGTTCCTCGGCCGGCTGAGGACGAACACGACCACCTCGGCCACGTCTTCGGAGGTCATCATTCCGGCCAGTTCGGGCATGTCCGGGGTTCGGCCGCGGCCCATGGCGAAATCGGTGGCGACCCCGCCGGGACAGACGTTCGAGCAGCGGATGCCCTGCTCGCGGAGCTCATGATCCATGGCGCGGGTGAACCCGACCTGCGCGAACTTCGACGCGCAGTACACGGCCTCGTACGGCAGTCCGCGTCGTCCCGCCTCGGACGCGAGGGTGATCATGTCGGCCGCGTCGCTCTTCGCCAGGTACGGCAGCGCCGCGCGCGCGGCGTAGAGCGTGCCCTTCACGTTGACGTCGATCATCTCCTCGAGCTGGTCGGTCGGGAGATCGAGGAACGGGCCGTACGCGCCGACGCCCGCGTTCGCGACGAGGATGTCGATGCCGCCGTGTCGCTCGGCCGTCTCGGCCGCGAGCGACTCGAGATCGTCGGGCCTGCGCACGTCGCATTCGCGCGCGACCGCGCCCTCGATGCCGAGATCGTCTCCGCTGCGCGAGGCGAGCCCGAGCCGGACTCCCTGCGCGTCGAGCGCCTTCGCGACGGCCGCCCCGATGCCCCGGCTCGCGCCGGTGACTAGAGCGACCCTGCCTTCGAGCGATGTCATGTGTCCTCCAGAGGTCGTAGGGCCGGATAGAGCGCGCGGTATTTCGCGTACCCGTGTGCGTACGCGCCGACCCACTCGGGGTCGGGGTCGATCCGCTCGGTGACGCGCACGGTCGCGGCGACCGCTTCGTGGACGTCCGCGTACGTCCCGGCGGCGACGCCGCCGAGGAGTGCCGCCCCGTACGCCGCACCTTCTTCGGCGGCCGTACGTTCGAGCGGCAGGTCGAGCACCGACGCGACGATTCGCAGCCAGAGATCGCTGCGCGCGCCGCCGCCGGAGACGCGGGCCGATTCGGGCTCGACGCCGAGCGTCCGCAGCAGCTCGAGGGAATCCCGCAGGCCGTAGGCGACGCCTTCGAGCACCGCGCGGGCGAGCGCGCCTCGGTCATGCCGTAGCGAGAGCCCGGCGAAAGCGCCCCGCGCGTCGGGGTCGGCGTGGGGCGTCCGCTCGCCGGCCAGGTACGGGAGGAAGACGAGGCCCTCGGCGCCGGGAGCCCAGCGCTCCGCCTCCGCCGTCAGGGTGTCGTACGACTCGCCGGGCGCGACCGTGTCGCGGAGCCAGCGCAGTGACCCCGCCGCGGAGAGCATCACGCCCATCGCGTGCCAGCCGCCCGGGACCGCGTGGCAGAACGCATGCACGCGGCCTTCCGGGTCCGTGGCGAAGCCGGGCAGCGCGGCGAAGACGACGCCCGAGGTTCCGAGGACGATCGAAAGCGGCCCCGGCCCGTCGACGCCGACACCGAGTGCGCCCGCGGCCTGGTCGCCCGCACCCGCCGCGACCGGAATCTCCCCGGCATGTCCCGAGACGGCCGGCGACTCGAGCACGGGCGGAAGCCATTCGGCGGGAATCTCGAGCGCCGCGAGGATCTCGTCGCTCCAGCGCCGCTGCGCAACGTCGAAGAGGAGCGTCCCGGAAGCGTCCGCGGCGTCGATCGCGTGCTCCCCGGTCAGGCGCAGCCGCACGTAGTCCTTAGGGAGCAGGACGTGGGCTATTCGCGCGTACGTCTCGGGCTCGTGACGGCGCAGCCAGAGGAGCTTCGGCGCCGTGAATCCCGGGAGCGCGCGGTTGCCGGTCAGCTGGACCAGCCGACTCAGGCCGCCGACCCGCTCCTCGATCTCGGCGCATTCGGCGGCCGTGCGCTGGTCGTTCCAGAGGATCGCCGGGCGCAGCACCCGCCCATCGGAGTCGAGCACCACCAGGCCGTGCATCTGCCCAGAGAGGCCGATCCCGGCGACGTCGTCCACGCCGAGCGCGTCGAGCGCCTCCTCGGTCGCGCGCCACCAGTCCTCGGGATCCTGTTCGGCCCAGCCCGGCTGCGGGGTCGAGAGCGGGTACTCCTCCTCGGCGCGCGCGAGGATCTCGCCGTCCGGCGCGAGCGCCAGCGCTTTGACGCCGGTCGTCCCGACGTCGAGCCCGACGAGGGCGGTCATTCGGTCGCGAGGCCCGCGCTTGCGATCGCGTCGCGGGCGAGTTGCTCGTCCACCTCGCCCGGCAGGCCGCTCACGCCGACCGCGCCGACGCGCCGTTCGCCGTCGAACGCGGCCACGCCGCCCTTGAAGAAGATGAAGAGCGGATCGAAGCTCGCCAGCTCGGTGGGCTTGTCGCCGACCTTGGCCGCGAGCGCGCTCGTCGAGGTCTGGTCGCTCCGCGCCGCGGTGTACGCCTTGCGCTGCGCGTTCAGGCGCGTGTCCGGCGCGGCCCCGTCCATGGTCGCCGCGGCGACGAGCTCGCCGTGGTCGTCCGCGACGAAGACGGACACCGGGCCGGGAGCGGCGTCGAGGACCGCGTCCACCATCGCCCGCGCCTGCTCGAGCTTCACTCCTTCGCCCCCAGCGCCGCGTAGACCAGCTCGTACGCGCGCACGGCGTCCTTCTTCGCCTGCGCCTTGCGGAGCTCTCCGTCGTCGATCCGCTCGGCGACCGAGTCGATGAAGCGCCAGTGGAGCACGCTGCGCCGCACAGCCTCGACCTGGTCCTCCGTGTACGGGTAGAGGTCGAAGCCGAGCCGCTCGCCGTTCTCTCCGTAGCCGGCCCGGCGCAGCTCGACGGCCAGCTCGAGCGTCTCCATGAACGCCGTCGCGCCGACCATGTTGTCGTCGTCGAAGATGCCCCAGCCGGAGTTCGCGTGCTGGTGGCCGAGGAGCCCCTCGGCGGCGAGCATGGCCGCGTACTCGGCCAGGTTCTCGCCGTTCATGATCAGGTGCTGCCAGTCCATGTTCACCTTGACGTTGTCGATGCCGCGGGCGCGCAGCGTGTGGATCACGTGCAGCGTCATGCCGATGTTCCGCATGAGGATCTTCATCGCGGGCTCCGAGTTCTTGTGCTCGAGGAAGAGGTGGACGCCGTGCTCGCGGCAGCGCTCGGCCGCCTCGGCGATTCCGTCGATGAGCCACGCCCAGCTCTCCGCGTAGGGCGTCTGGAACGGGTAGTTGTAGCCCTCGATTCCGGGCCAGATGATGAAGTGCGCGCCGAGGGAACCGGCGAAGTCCGCGGCCGCGTTGGTGCGGCGGCGCGCTTCCTCGCGAATGGCCGGATCGGGCGAGACGAGCCCGCCGCGGCCGAACTTCGAGTCGAGGTGGAGCCCGGTCGCGATGCAGTAGATGCCGTGGCCGCCGAGCGCCTCGCGCACCTCGTCGAGGTTCGACTCGTCGAGCTCCTGCGGATAGTGGAACTCGTAGTCGTCGATCAGGTCGCCGAGACCGCCGACCGCGCGGCGCACACGGTCCGCCGTCGACTCGCCGGCGTGCTCGGGCTGGTAGCCGCCGGGCACGAAGCGGGTCGCCATCGATCCGAACGCCCAGATTCCCAGGCTCGTCTTCATTCGCTCGCCCCCTTGTACTCGATCTCGACCCGGCGCCCGGTCTCGGACGACTCGACGATCGCATCGCAGATGACCGCGCAGCGGTAGCCGTCCTCGAACGTGGCCCCGTGCGGCCCGACCTTGTGTTCGCCGGCGATCGCCGAGAGCAGATGGTGCATCTCGTGCGTGAACGTGTCGCCCCAGCCGACGATATGGCCGGGCGGCCACCAGAAGTTCATGAACGGATGCTCGGTCTCGGTCACGAGGATCCGCCGGAACCACTTACCGTCGGCGACCTGGAGCTCGTTCATCCGCTCGACGTCGAACGAGAGCGCGCCGCGCGAGCCGTTCACCTCGAACGTGTTGTGGTTGATCCGCCCGGTCGCCAGGCGCGACGCCTCGAGCGTGCCGACCACGCCGTTTGCGAACTCGACCGTCGCAGCGAACGTGTCGTCCACGCCGTGTCCCTCGATGAACGTCTTCGTGACCGCGTTGATCGCGACGGGCTCGCCGACGAGGTAGCGGCCGAGGTCGATGATGTGCGCGCCGAGGTCGCCGATCGCGCCCGACCCCGCCTGCGCGCGGTCGAACCGCCAGCTCGGCGGCGCGCTCACGCCCCAGGACTGGAGGTAGCGCGCGCGGAAGTGGAAGAGGTCGCCGAGATCGCCCGCTTCGAGGATCTCGCGCGCGAGACGGACCGCCGGGACGAAGCGGTAGTTGAAGCCGCACATGTGCACGACGCCAGCTTCCTCGGCGGCGCGCCAGATCGCGTGCGACTCGTCGGCCGTGCGGCCGAGCGGCTTCTCGCAGAGGACGTGCTTGCCGTTTCGCGCCGCTTCGATCGTCGGCTCGGCGTGCAGGTCGTTCGGTCCGCCGTTGTCGAAGAGGCCGATGCGGTCGTCCGCCACCTGCTCGCGCCAGTCCGTCGTCGCCTCGGCCCAGCCGTACTCTCGTCGCGCCTCCTCGACCTTCGCCGCGTTCCGCCCCGAGAGCGAGACGAGCTCCGGGGTCAGCGGCGGATGGAGCGCGGCCGCCTCACGGAAGGCGCGCGAGTGCGCCTTGCCCATGAAGGCGTAGCCGAGCATCCCGACGCCGATTCGCTCGCTCACGCGAGCCCCTCAGACGCCGCCGCGGGCCGCGCGACGCCGCTTCGAGACCGCGTCGACGAGCACGGCGGCGAGCAGCACGAGGCCGGTGATGACGAACTTCGTCCCCGAGGCGAGGCCGAGGAGATCCATCCCGTTCTGGATCGAGCCGATGACGAGGGCGCCGAGAAGGGCCGAGATCACCCGGCCGGTCCCGCCGAAGAGGCTCGTACCGCCGATCACCGCGGCCGCGATGACCATGAGCAGAAGGTTCCCTCCGCCCGTGTTGGTCGCGACCGAGCGCAGCCGCGAGGCGAGCAGGATCCCGCCGACGCCGGCCATGAGGCTCGAGATCATGAAGACCATGATCCGCACGCGGTCGACGTTGATCCCGGCGCGGCGCGCGGCCTCGGCCGAGCCGCCGACGGCGTAGACATGCCGCCCGAAGCGGGTCTTCGAAGCGATGAACGACCAGAAGACGAGGAGGACCCCGAGAATCAGCGCGACTGTCGGGACACCGCGGTCGCGGTTCAGGTACCAGATCGCGGTGAAGGAGACGGCCGCGAGCAGAACCGTCTGGATGACGACGAGCAGCATCGGCTTGGCCGCGAGCCCACTCGAGCGGCGGACGATCGCTCCGCGAAGCTGGAAGAACGCGTAGAGCGCGACACCGACGATTCCGAGGACCCAGCCCCAGAAGTCGCTCAGGAAGTCGGTCGCGAGCCCGACCACCGTGTCGTCCTGGATCCGGATCGTCCCGGCGGTCGAGTACTGCGTCGTCAGGATCAGCACGACGCCGGACCAGATCAGGAACCCGGCCAGGGTGACCACGAACGAGGGGACCCCGAACTTCGTGATCACGAGCGCCTGGAGGAAGCCGATCAGCATCGTGCAGAGGAGCGCGAACGCGATTGCGGCCCACCAGGGCCAGCCCGGATCGTCCGGTCGCAGGAGCAGCGTCATGACGACGCCGCCGACCGCGCTCACGTAGGCGACCGAGAGGTCGATCTCTCCGATCAGGAGGACGAAGACGACGCCGATCGCGATCGTCGCCACCGCCGCCATCTGGAGGATCAGGTTCGTGAAGTTGCGCGGCGTCAGGAAGTTCTCCTCGAGCTGGCTGAAGATCAGAAAGATCAGTACGAGGCCGAGGATGATCGGCAGCGAGCCGAGCTCCCCGGCGCGGACGCCCTGCCACCAGAGCCGCATGTAGCCGCCGACGGTCTGCGAAGCGCCCTCGGTGTCGACGGTCTCGCCGGCGGGCACGAGCCCGACCTGAGCGGCGGTGGGATCGATCTGGTCGCTCATACGTCGATCTCCGCCGGAGTTTCCATTCCCGGTACGTGGTCGAGCTTGCCGGCTGTGATCGCGTGGACGATCTCCTCCTGGTTCGTCTTGGCCGTCTCGAACAGGCCGACCTTCTGGCCGAGGCGCAGGACGGTGATGCGGTCGGCGCACTCGAAGATGTCGTGGAGGTTGTGCGAGATGATCGCGACGCCGAGGTCCTTCTCGGCGAGGCGCCGAACGAGGTTCAGGACCTGCCGCGTCTGCGCGACGCCGAGCGCGGCGGTCGGCTCGTCGAGGATCACCACACGGGAGTTCCACATGACGGCCTTCGCGACCGCGACCGACTGGCGCTGGCCGCCCGAGAGCCCGGCGACGGCCTGGCGGACCGAGCGGAGCGTCGTCACGGAGAGACCGTCGAGCGTCTCCCGGGCCGAGGTCTCCATGCTCGACTCGTCGAGCACGACGCCGCTGCGGATGCGCTCGCGCCCGAGGAACATGTTGGCGACGACGTCGAGGTTGTCGGCCAGCGCGAGATCCTGGTACACGATCTCGATCCCGAGCTTGGCGGCGTCGCGCGGGCCGTGGATCGAGGTGCGCTGGCCGTCGACGAAGACCTCTCCCTCGTCATAGGGGTAGATGCCGGCGATGCCCTTGATGAGCGTGGACTTGCCGGCCCCGTTGTCGCCCACAAGGGCCATGACCTCGCCGGGCCTGACCTCGAAGTCGACACGGTAGAGCGCCTGGACCGCGCCGAAGGCCTTCGACACGTTCCGGCACTCGAGCAGCGGAGTGGGAGCGTCAGACATCTGTTCCAGTGATGCGGCAGGGGAGGGGCGCCCTTGCGGACGCCCCTCCACCGTCGCGTTAGATCAGCGCTGCTCCTGGCAGAACTCGGTCTCTGCGGTATCGCCGGTACAGATCTCCTCCACCGTGCGGAAGCCGTCAGCGATGACCGTGTCCGCGATGTTGTCCACGGTCACGGGGACCGGCACGAGCGCGAAGTACGGCACGATGCCGTCGCCCTCGGCCTCCTCGGACGGCTGGCCGTCCTCCGCCTGGATGCCGATGAGCGCCCACTCGGCCTCGGTGTCGATGGCGGTGATGTCCTCGCCGGCCTGCAGTGCGAGCGCCACGGCTGCGGCGACCTCGGCCTCGGCCTGGATCGGCTTGTAGACGGTCATCGTCTGCTTGCCGAGCAGGATGTTCTGGATCCCTGCCGCGGTTGCGTCCTGACCGCTGACCGGTGCGCCTTCGATCCCGGCCGCCTCGAGCGCGTTGATCGCCGAGTTGCCGAGCCCGTCGTTCGCGGCGAAGACCGCGTCGACCTCGTTGTTCGCGTCGGTCAGGATCTGCTCCATGATCGTCTGGGCCTCCTGGTTGTCCCAACCCGGGACGTGCTGGTCTGCGACCAGCTCCCAGTCGCCCGCGTCCACCCTGGCCTCGACCGTCTCGGCGTAGCCGTCGCGGAAGAGGAACGCGTTGTTGTCTTCCTCGCCGCCGTTCAGCATGACGACCTTCGGCTTGTCGAGCCCGAGATCGTCGATGGCGGGCTCGAGCACCTCTGCCATCGCCGCGCCAACGGCCACGTTGTCGAAGCTCACGTAGGCGTCGCCACCGGAGCCACCGGTGTTGAAGCGGTCGTACTCGACGACCTTGACGTCGGCGTCCTTGGCCGTATCGATGATCGTCGCGCCTGAGCCGGTGTCTAGGCTCACGAGAAGGATCACGGAAGCGCCGTCGGCGATGGCCTGCTCGGCCTGCGCCTGCTGCTGGGCCGCGTCGCCCTCGGCGTTCACGATGTTGTAGTCGACGCCGGCCTCGTCGAAGATCTCTTCGAAGTAGCGCCGGTCGTCGGACTCCCAGCGAGGCGAGCTCGCGCTGTCAGGCAGAAGAACCCAGATGCTGCCCTCGCTACCGCCGCCCGTTCCGGCAGCGTCCGTACTACCGCCGTCGTCGTCGCCACCGCAGCCGGCCGCGAACACGGCAAATGCGAAGGCGAGCGCGAGCGTCAGCAGGAGTCCCCACCTCGTGCCGCCTTCGTTTGATCGGAACATGGACCTCTTCACGCTCATCCCTCCTCGTCAGCGCCAGGACGGCAGACCTCAATTGAGCCGCCAACCATACGACCGACGTCGGAAAGCTGCAAACGAACGGTCTGCGCATCGCGCAGCGTTCGGCGCAGATGCGCGACGCATCGCGCAGCCGTTTTGGGACCGCATGCCCGGGTACGTCGTACCGCTGACAGAGAGATCCAGAAAGGAGACGCCATGCCCTCGAAGCGCGCGAACGTGAAGAACGAGAAGCAGTACGAGGCCCTGAAGGACAAGGGCATGTCGAAGGAGCGAGCGGCGAAGATCGCCAACTCGCCGAACGCCTCCAAGCACGGCGCCGGGGCCTCCGAACACGTCGTGTAGCCGCCGCCGGTTGCTTTCAATGCCCTATCGGGCTCGGCGCCACCGGCCGTAGCGCAGCTGCTTGACCACGTGCCTCGGAAGTTGCGAGCGGCGCTCGAGCCCCGCATGGCGCTGCACGTACGTGACGAAGCCGATCGTTCCGCCCTCCTTGCGCAGCCGGCGGTGCCGGTCCCACAGGACGCGGAGCATCTTGGCGGGGTTGGGCCGTCGGCCGGTGACCGCGAACGCCTTGCGCTCCGCGTAGGTGGTCTTCGCGGCGGTGAGGTCGGCGAGCACAGCAGGCGGAACCGGCGCGCCGCGCTCCGCCAGGTACCCGAGCGTGGCGCCGGCCGGCAGGGTCACGTGGTTCGCGACCGCGACGCGAACGAGGCGGTCCCAGTCGAGCTCTGAGCCGGCGACCCGGATGACTGTCGTCGCGTCCGCGACCCAGCGGATCGGCGGCGTCGGCGACCAGTGCAGCCCGTGGACGCAGACGTGGAGCAGCTGGTCGGCGTGGCCGAGCGCCTTCGTCGGGACGCCGTTCAGCGTCGTCGGGACCGCGCCCGCCCAGAGGTCGGAGTCGTTCGAAAGCTCCCAGAACGCGTTCCAGTGGAGATCGAGATTCTGTCCTTGCGGGTCGGAGAAGCTGTCCGCGTGCCACACGGCGACCCGGGACTCGGGCCTGGGCGTCGTCGGGTTCCAGCCGTTCGCGACGAGCACCTGCATCGCACGCGGCGCGTCGGCCGTGGGGACGAGCAGGTCGAGATCCTCCATCGGGCGGACGCCGACATCGCGGTAGTAGAGCGTCACGAGCGCGGCGCCCTTGAGAAGCAGCGTGTCGACCCCGGCCTCCGCGAGCCGGGGGAGCAGGTGCGCCGCGCGGTGGAAGAGCAATTGGTTCCGCGACCACATCTGGCGGTAGACGCCCTTCAGCTTGGCCAGCCGCTCCTCCTCGACGCCGGCGTTCGCGAGCGTGCGGTAGAGAAGCGGGAGCACTCGGAACGAGCCCGGGTCGACGTCGTCGAGCGTCACCGCCGCGCTCCATTCCTCCCAGAGCGCGATCGCCTCATCGCCTTCCGCGAGCGCCGCGCTGAGCACGAGCTCCTGCTCCGGCCGCGGCCAGCCGACGCTGCGGTTCATGTGCCGACGGCCGAGCCGACGACCTCGACCACGCCGTCGCGCAGGAGATAGGTGCGCTCGACGTCGGGGAAGAGCGCCTCGCCGTGCGCGATCACGAGCAGGCTCGGGTTCCAGGGCAGGTTGCTGAGGTTCTCGATGAGCGTCGCGGTCGCCTGCGGGTCGAGGTAGGTCGCGGGCTCGTCGAGGATGATCAGCGCGGGCCGCCCGACAAGCGCGCGGGCGATCGCGATCCGCTGCCGCTGTCCGCCCGAAAGGCCGACGCCCTCGGAGCCGACGACCGTCTCGAACCGGTTCGGGAGGCGCTGGATGAATTCGCCCGCCGTCGCGCGCTCGGCCGCTTCCTCGACGTCCGTCCCGGAGGTGTCGGCGAGCCCGAAGCCGATGTTCTCGCGGATCGTCCCCGGGAAGATCGGCGGGTCCTGGAGGACGACCCCGATCGCGCGGCGCACCGGGTGCAGGTCGATCTCGTCGTACGAGCGTCCGTCGGCGGTGAGCGCGCCCGACGCGGGCCGGTAGAGCCCGAGGATGAGGCTCACGATCGTGCTCTTCCCGGCGCCGTTCGCGCCGACGAGGGCGACGTGCTCGCCCGCGCCGATCTCGAGGCTCACCTCGCGGAGCACCGGCTTCTCCCCGTACGTGAACGCGACCTGGTCGAGGACGACGCCGCCCTCGAAGGCGTGCTCGGTCGTGCCCTGGTACGGCTCCGGCTCGTCCGTGTCGAGGATCTCCGCGAGGCGGCGCAGCGACTCGAGCCCGGCGATCACCTGCGGGACGATGATCAGGATCATGTTCACCTGCGCGCGCAGGAGCGCGAGCACGGCAAAGAAGCCGAGCAGCTCGCCCGGCGTCATCTGGCCCTCCGCGACGAATGCGCCGCCGGCGACGAGGACGACGACGCCGACGACCGCCGCGACCGCGCCGGTCACGAGCGTGTAGGTCGCGATCGCCCAGACCATCCCGCGCCCGACCTCGCCGACGTCCCCGATCTTCTCTCTGGCGAGCTCGAGCTGGCGCTCCTCGGCCGCCTGCGCCTTGGTCAGGAACATCGAGCGCAAGACGAAGCCCATGTGCGAGCTCCAGGAATCGAACGTGTACTGGTACACGCGCATGCGCGCGCGCACACGGCCGCCGAGGAACCGTCCGGTGAAGACGAGCAGCGGCAGCAGGACGGCGAGGATGAGGAAGAGCTTCCAGCTGAGGACGATGAGCATCGCGCTCAGCGCCAGGCCGATCAGCGCGGCCGGCAGGAGCTGGCCGAGGAAGCCGTTGTTCATGACGTCCAGCCGCTCGGTGTCCTGGACGATCGTCGAATGCAGGCGCCCCTGGTCGGCCTTGTCGAAGTAGGACTGCCTGAGCGTGTAGAGGCGCTCGACCACGCGTCCGCGCAGGTCGGTGATCGCGCCCTTCGTCGCCTTCAGCGCCCAGTAGCGCGCACCGAGCCCGAAGAGCGAGCTGGCGAGGAAGAGGCCGAGGATCCCGGCGCCGTAGGCGACGAGCGCCCACACGTCCTCCTCCGGGATCACCTCGTCGAAGATGTCGCGGACGAGCAGCGCGATCGGCAGGAGCAGGAGCGACTGCACGACCGCCGAGGCCACGCTCGCGGCGACGAGCCCGCGCGAGTCGCGGAAGAGCTGCGCGAGGAAACGGTAAGCGGTCACGTCGCCTCGCCCGCCCGGCGCTGGTCGAGCATCGTCTTCAGCGACTTGACGTAGTCCTGGCGGCCGGTCGGGTTCACCCGGTGCTGGTTCGTCTCGTGAAGACGGCGCCGCATGACCACCTCCGGCATCATCACGCGCCGCAGCGAGCGCCGATCGGCGAGGACCAGCCAGTCGAGGAACTCGGCGATGTACCGGTCGCTCGTCCCGAACTCTCCGACTGACCGGAACGTCTCGGTCTCGACGAGCATCGTCGCCGGGAGCGGCCCGGGAAGCGGGTCGGGGGGACATTCGATCCGCGCCGCCTCCGCGGGATCGAGATCCGGGCTCACGAAGTTCTGCACGTGGCCGAAGAGCAAGTCGATCGCCGGGTCGGATGCAAGCAGGTCGAGCTGCCATTCGAGCTTCTCGGGAACCCAGAGGTCGTCGTGGTCGAGGAACGCGAGGTATTTCCCGCGCGCGTGTGCGACCCCGAGGTTGCGCGCCACGCCCGGCCCGCCATGGTCCTGGAGCAAGAGCGTTGCGTCGTAGCGTTCGGCGATCTCCCGCGACCCGTCCGTCGAGCCGTCGTCCACGAGGATCAACTCGAGGTCGTCGCGCGTCTGGGCGAACACGCTGTCGATCGACGCGCCGAGGTAGCGCTCCCCGTTGAAGATGGGGATGACGACGCTGACGAGCGGGCTAGCCATGCCGGATCATCACGCAGTCGGCCTCGATGAGGCGCAGGTCGCGGTCGCGGGTCACGGTGAAGAACCCTGCCACCGCGAAGCCCCGCTCGGCCAGGAACCTGCGAATTTCCCCGGCGCGCGGACTTCCCTCGTACACCGGCTGGAAGGACAGCTCGACCTGAAGCGCGGCAACGCGCTCGAGCGTCGTCTCTGCGCCGCCAAGCACCCTGAGATCCCAACCCTGCGTATCGAGCTTGAGGAAGAGACGCGCACCGGCGGCTACGTACTCGTCCACGACGGTGTCGAGCCGTCGCACCGGGACTTGCTCGGTGCGCCCGACCGCGGTGTGACCTCCGAACTCGGCCAGGCTGTACGCGTTCGGGAGGAGGAACGAGGCGAAGTCGGTCGCCGCCGGCACGTTCAGCTCCGCGGTTCCGTCCTCGTCTCCCAGCGCCAAGCGGTGGGCCTGCCAGCGCTCGTCGGCGCTCGCGGCCTTCGCAAGCGCGGCGAAGACCGGGAGGACAGGCTCGAAGGAGACGATCTCGCCCTCGAAGCCGAGGCCGCGGAGAAGCTCGCCGAACTGCCCGAGGTGCGCGCCGGCGTCGATGACGCAGTCGATCTCGCAGCGGGCGAGGACGTCCCGGAGCAGCTCGTCGTGCTCGGTCATTTCGAGCGCCGGAGCGAGCGCAGCACTTCCGAGACGAACGTCTGCCGGTCGTTCGACTGGTTGCGCCCGTGGATCCGATAGCGGACGGCGACGTCCTCGAGCACGACGTTCTTGACGCCGGCGCGACGAGCGCGCACGAACCACTCGCCGTCGCTGAAGGTCGAGTAGTTGGTATCGAACTCCCCGACGGCGGCGAATGCGTCGCGCCGGATCATGAGCGTGCTCGGGCAATACCCGACCGGCGGCGCGACGAGCCAGTCCGCCGGGAGCCACGACGGGCGCTCGACCCCCGGCTCGAGGAAGACGTCGATGCGCGTGAACACGAACCCGATCTCGGGCCGGTCGGCCAGCGTCTCCACCTGGCGCGCGATCTTGCCCGGCAGGTAGACGTCGTCCTGGTCGAGGAACGCGAGCAGTTCCCCCTGCGCGGCGGTCACGCCCGTGTTGCGCGCGGCGCCCGGGCCGCGGTTCGGCTGGACGTAGTAGCGCACGTCGCGCGCCTGGGCGATCGCCGCGCTGCCGTCGGTCGAGCCGTCGTCCACGACGATCACCTCGAGCGGCTTGTACTCCTGGGCGAGGATCGAGTCGAGCGCCTCGGCGAGGAAGCGCTCCCCGTTCCAGACCGGGACGATCACGCTCACGAGCGGCGCGCTCACTGCACGAGCTCCCGAACGAGGCCGACCGCCTCGGGCAGGTCGTCGCCGAGCTCCAGCCGGTAGGTCGGCACAGCGGTCAGCAGCTTCTTCGTCGTCTCCAGGACCTCGGCGCTTCTATGCGGCATCTGGAGGATGGTGCTCGGGCTGAGCCCGCGAAACGCATCGGCAGGGCTGAGCGGCGAAAGCTGCGAGGCTCCGCCGCGAACCGTCGGCATCACGACCGCGACGATCGGTACCGAGTCGAGGATCTCCACGCACCCGCGCAGGTCGAGCAGCGCCTTGTCGACCGTGCGCTTGAGGCCGGCCTTCCCCACGAGCGTGGTCAGCCGGTCGAGCCCGTCGGGATTCACCTTCGCCGTCGTGTACAGGGTGTGGGCCACGGGCCGCGGATCGAGCGTGACGAGCACGTAGTCGTCCCCCGCGTAGCCGAACCCGGCCTCGACGCACGCGAGCGTGAGCGTCGATTTCCCCGAGCCGCTGCGCCCGCCGATCAGGACGCCCTTGCCGCCGATCCCCACCGCGCCTGCGTGAACGAGATGCCGATTCTCCGCGGGGAGCGTCAGGTGGAACGCCTGGCGTAGCGGCGAGCCGAGTTCGTACCAGGGGATGACCTTGGGGGACTCGACCCAGTAGAAGCCCGTCCTTGAGACCGAGTCAAAAATCGTGATCGCGCCGAAATGGACGAGGTGGTACGCGGTGATCCCGTCACCGACCGGCTCGCGGACGTGGCCGCGCGGGTCGAGGCTCTCGCGGCTCCACGGCACGGTCGGGTACTGCGTGCCGGTCGTGGCCGAGTCAAAGAGCGAGATCGTGACCGGATCCTCCAGCGAGTCGACCTCGAGGTGGGAGATCGGCCCGTAGAACGCGTCGAGGAGCGCGGGCCCGGCGAAGCGAAGCCGCAGCGTCGCGTCGGCGACGCGCAGGTCGCGCTCGATCCAGCCGCCCGCCCGCTCGGCGGCCTCCTCGGCTGCGTCGCGTACCTCGCCGAAGTAGTCCCGAGCCGTGCTCAGGACGCTTCTGGCTTGGTCTCGGGCCACCCTGCTTCACTCGTCTCGTGGATGGGATCGACGAGAAGAAAGTCCTGCATATCCTCATACTTCTTCAGCACCGGCGCGGTGAACGCTCGGCGCCCGCCCGGTTCGTCGCCGTTCAGCGTCGCCACGGGCGCAAGGTCGGTCGGCTCGAGCAGGTTTTCGGCGACGAGCTCGTCAGCGATCCGCCGCACCTCGGAGCCCAGGTCGTCCGACTCGTACACGCGCGCGAGAGCCTCAGTGGCTTCGTCCACCGAGCGCGACTCGGCGAGAAGCCCCCAGATCTCGGCGCCGGCTCCGTCGAGCGAGTAGTAGTAGCCGTTGTCGAGGTGGATGAGGATCGCCTCGCCCTCGATCGTCTCGTGAACGACCTTGTCCGGATCGACTCTGAAGCGGTCGGCCATGACGCGTGATCCTAATCGGGCCGTTAGCGGCCGATGGCGATGACCTTCGCGGTCCAGGTCGCCTTGGGCGCCTGCACCTTCACCTTGTCGCCAACCTTCGCGCCGATCAGCGCCTTCCCGAGCGGGGATTCCGGGGAGACACCGCCGACCGAGGAGATCTCGACCTCCATGATCTCGCCGTCTTCGTGCTCGACCGTCACCTTGGAGGCGACGCCGACGACGTCGGTGGGCATCTCGCTCTCGTCCACGATGACCGCGCGGCGCAGCCGGTCCCGGAGGATCGTGATCCGGCGCTCAAGGAGGCCCTGCTCGTTCTTGGCCGCGTGGTACTCGTAGTTCTCGGACAGGTCGCCGAACGCGCGGGCGGTCTTGATCGCCAGGACGACGTCCGCGCGGCCCGGCCCTTCGAGCTCGGCGAGCTCGGTCTCGAGCTGCGTCTTTTGCGCCTGCGTGAGCTGTTCGGCTTTCTCCTCCACGGGCTAGAGGCTACATTCGGCCGATGGACGCCGAGTCACTTGCCTCGGGGCTGACTCTGCCGGCCGGGTGGTACTCCGACCCGGACGTGCTCCGCCTGGAGCAGGAGCGGATCTTCCGCCGTTCGTGGGTCTACGCCGGCCGGGCCGAGCAGGTCGCCGAGCCCGGACAGTTCTTCACCGCGCGCGCCGGTGACGTTCCGATCGTCTGCGTGCGCGGCTCCGACGGCGAGCTGCGGGCCTTCGTGAACGTGTGCCGCCACCGTGCGTCGGTGCTCGTCGAGGGCGAGGGCAAGCGCGAGACGCTCCAGTGCGGCTACCACGCGTGGACGTACAACCTGGACGGCTCGCTTCGCAACGCACCGCGCTCCGAGCGGGAGGACGGGTTCGAAGAGGACGGGCTCGGGCTCATCCCGGCGGCGGTCGACACGTGGGGGCCGTTCGTGTGGGTGAATCCGTCCGCGGACGCCGCGCCGTTGGCCGACACGCTGCGGGACCTGCCGCGGCTCGTCGCGGAGGGCGGCGTCGACGTGGACGCGCTGAAGTTCCGCAAGCGCGAGGACTTCGAGGTGGAGGCGAACTGGAAGGTCTCGTGCGAGAACTTCCTCGAGTGCTACCACTGCCCGACCGCGCACCAGGACCTGGCCCGGATCCTCGACGTCGATCCCGACAACTACCTCCTGGAGATCTCCGAGACCTTCTCGAGCCAGTACGCGCCCGTGCGCGAGAAGCCGAAGGGCTCGTACGACCCGTCCGGCGAGATCGAGCGCGGCCAGTTCCATTTCCTCTGGCCGAACACGGTCGTGAACATCCCGCCCGGCCGGCCGAACCTCTCAATCGGTCCAGTCTTCCCCGCGGGCCCCGAGCGCGCCTCGCGATTCCTCGACTACTTCTTCGCCCCGGACGCCGACGAGGCGTGGGTGGAAGAACTGCTGGCGTTCGACGACCGGGTCAGCCGCGAGGACGCGGCGCTCGTCGCGTCCGTCCAGCGCGGGCTGCGCTCCGGAATGATCGACCATGGGCGGTTGATGCCGCGCAGCGAGGCGCTGATCCACGACTTCCAGCTCAAGGTCGCGGCGGCGCTCGGCTAGGAGCTCACATTTGCGCGACGTCTCAGGCTGCGGCGTCCTCGCCGGGCGTCGGCCAGGACAGCGCGCGCTGCGTTCCTCCCGGGGCCGCCGGTGACCCCGCCGCCGGGGTGTGCGCCCGCCCCACACAGGTAGAGGCCGCGGATCCCGGCGAGCCGGTACTGGGCATGGCCGAGGAGAGGTCGCCACGCGAAGAGCTGGTCGAGGGCGAGCTCGCCGTGCATCGGGTGCCCGCCGCTGAGTGCGTACTCTCGCTCGAGGTCCGCAGGCGTGACGACGTGGCGGGCGACGATCCTGTCCCCGATCCCCGGCGCATAGACCTCGAGCGTCCGCACGGCCGCGTCCGCGACACGATCGCGCGCTGCCTCGTCCCACTCGGCGTCGCGCAGGTTCCGTGGCGCGTACTGGAAGAGCGCGGTCAGGACGTGGATCCCATCGGGGGCGAGCGAGGGGTCGGAGAGCGTCGGGATCGTCGCCTCGAGATACGGGTGCTCGGAGATCCGGCCGTACTTGGAGTCGTCGAAGGCCCGCTCGAGGTCGTCGAGGCTCGGCGCGAGGACGATCCTCCCGTGCAGGCGTTCGGCCTCCACGCCGTCGAACGCCGGCAGGCGCTCGAGGACGAAGGTGGCCTTCGCCACGACGCCCGGCGTGCGAATGTGCTCCACCCGCCAGCCCAGCGTCGGGCCGAGTTCGGCCGGGTCGACGAGGCGAAGAAGCGTTTGCTTGGGGTCGGCGTTCGACACGACGATCCGCGCGTCGATCTCCTCGCCGCTCGCGAGCGCGACCCCCGCGACAGCGCCTTGCCCGGTTCGGATGGCCGCGACCTCGGCATCACATCGAATCGCCGCACCGCCCGTCCGCGCAGCGGCGACGAGCGCCTCCACCAGCGCGTCCGGCCCGCCGCGCGCGAAGACCGTGCGGCCCGACGCTCCTCCTCCTGAGGCCGAGTCCCACAGGAAGTTGAGCGCTGTCCCGGCCGACCGGGGGCCCATGGCCGCGTACCGAACGCCTCGTGCGCCGAGGACGCCGCGCAGCTTCTCGCTCTCGACGGCTTCGCCGACAAGGTCCGCGACGGACATCGGAAGCACCCGCAGCGCCTCGCGTAATTGGTCCCGCCCAAGATGGCGCACGCCGTTCAGAAGCGGCAGGGCGCCGGTGGCGTCCCCAAGAGAAGGCGCGGCAAGATCAGGCGGCTCGGTCGCCTGGATCCGGGCGAGGAAGGCGCCCAGCGAGCGGATCCTGCTGTCGAAGGCAACGAACGCATCGGCATCGCGCGGATAGGGCGTCGTCCGAAGCTCCGTCGCCGTCCGGACCGGGTCGCGCCACAACGTGAGGCCGGGGCCGTCGGCGGACGGTGCGAAGGCCGCCACCGCCGGCTCGATGGAGCGGAAGCCGTGCGAGCCGAGCCCGAGGTCACGGATGACGTCGCCACGGAGGCCTCCCACGCAGTCGGCCGCAACCGGCGCCCGCACACCGGGCGCGATCTCCTCGGTGGCCAGGAGGCCGCCCGCCCGGCTTCGCCGCTCGAGCACCAGCGTTCGCAGGCCCGCCTTCGCCAGGTACGAGGCCGTGACCAGGCCGTTGTGGCCGGCCCCGACCACGATCGCGTCGTAGCGTTCCGCGGCCACGCTCAGGCCGCCTTCCTGCCGCCGCGGAGCCCGCGCAGGACGCGCTGCGCCGCGAGCCGCCCCGACGCGCCCATGATCCCACCGCCGGGGTGCGTGGCCGAGCCGCACATCCAGAGGTTTCGAAGCGGCGTCCGGTAGCGCGCCCAACCCGGCACGGGCCGGTTGAAGAAGAGCTGCTCGAGCGAGAGCTCGCCCTGGAAGATGTTCCCCTCGGAGAGCCCGAACCGCTCCTCGATGTCCTTGGGGCTGAGCACCTGCGCGTGCAGGATCAGGTCGCGGATGTTCGGCGCGCGCTCCGCGATCGTGTCGATGACGGTCTCGCCGAACGCGGCGCGCCGGGCGTCGTCCCATTCGTCGCCCTCGGCCAGGCTGTAGGGCGCGTACTGGACGAAGCAGCTCATGACGTGCTTGCCCGGAGGCGCCATCGACGGGTCGACCAGGGTCGGGATGACCGAGTCGATGTACGGCCGCCGGCTGAAGCGACCCGACTTGGCGTCGTCGTAGGCCTGCTCCATGTAGTCGATGCTCGGGCTGAAGCTGATCGCGCCGCGCAGGTGGTCGCCCGCGCCGGGCAGGCACGTGAACTCGGGCAGACCGTCGAGGGCCAGGTTCACCTTCCCGCTGGAGCCGCGGTAGCGGTAGCGCTCCACCCCTTCCAGGAAGGACTCGTCGAGGACGCCGGGCGGCATGAGCCGGACGAACGTCTGCCGCGGGTCGAGGCTCGACAGCGTCACCCGCGCGGTCACCTCCTCGCCCGACGTCGTGACGACGCCCGTCACCTCGTCGCCTCGGGTCAGGAAGTGCTCGACGGCCGTCTCGGTGCGGATCTCGGCCCCGAACGACCGAGCGGCGCTCGCGATCGCCTCGCTGACGGCGCCTGTCCCCCCGCGCGGGATGCCCCAGGCGCGCAGGACGCCGTCGATCTCGCCCATGTAGTGGTGGAGCAGGACGTAGGCCGTCCCGGGCGAGCGGATCCCTTGGAACGTGCCGATGATCCCGGACGCGCTCATCGTCGCCTTCAGCGGGTCGGTTTCGAACCACTGGTCGAGGAAATCGGCGGCGCTCATCGTCATGAGTTGGACGAACACCGCCCGCTGCTCCTCGGAGAGGCCGTTGAAGGAGCGGGCGAGCTGTGCGACGGGGAGCCATTCACGCGGGCGGAACCGGCCCGGATCCGGCGGCGCTATGGACAGGATCGGCTTGATGAACCTCGCCATCTCGAACATCAGGCGGCTGTACTCCTCGTACGCCTCCGCGTCGGTCGCCGACCAGCGCCGGAGCTCGCGCACGGTGCGGCCGTGGTCGTTCACGCGCCAGAGGTAGTCGTCGTCGAGCGGCGTGAACGTCCCGTCGAGCGGCAGGATCTCGAGCCCGTGCTGCGGCAGGGAGAGCTCCCGGACGATCTCGGGGCGCAGGAGCGAGACGACGTAGGAGGCCACGCTGAACCGGAAGCCGGGGAACACCTCCTCGGTGACCGCCGCCCCGCCGAGTACGTGGCGCCGCTCCAGCACGACCACCTTGAGCCCGGCCCGCGCGAGGTACGCCGCGGCGACGAGCCCGTTGTGCCCGCCGCCGACGATCACGGCGTCGTAGGTGCGTCCATCCGAAGTCGCCATGAGCGGCGACCCTAACGGCGGTACGGCTCCGCGTGCTCGACGAGGCACGCCCGAATATGCTGGCGACCATGTTTGACATGACGACCGTCCAGCGAGGCGCGCGCCTCCGCCGCAGTCCCTTCTACGAGGCGACGCAGCGGCACAGCCCCAAGGGCTTCACCGTGTACAACCACACGCTCTTCCCGATCAACTTCGACGACTTCGAGGCCGAGTACTGGCACCTGCTGAACCACGTGACGCTCTGGGACGTCTCCGTCGAGCGCAACGTGGAGGTGACGGGCCCGGACGGCTTCCGCTTCGCCCAACTGCTCACCTGCCGCGACCTCAGCAAGTGCGAGGTCGGCCAGGGCAAGTACGTGCTGATCACGGCGCCCGACGGCGGGATCCTCAACGACCCGGTCATGCTGCGCCTGGACGAGAACACGTTCTGGTTCGCGCTCGCGGACAGCGACGTGCTGCCGTACGCGCAGGGCCTCGCGGCGCACGCCGGACTGGACGTGCAGCTCTCGGAGGCCGAGGCGTACCCGCTCCAGATCCAGGGCCCGAAGTCGAAGGACGTCGTGCAGGCCCTCTTCGGCGACGACATCCTCGACCTCGCCTACTACCGCTTCCGCCGCCTCGAGCTGGACGGCATCCCGATCATCATCACGCGCACCGGCTGGACGTCGGAGGTCGGCTACGAGATCTACCTGCTCGACGCCTCACGCGGAACGGACCTGTGGGATCGGATCATGGCGGCCGGCGAGCCGCACGAGATCCGGCCGACGGGGCCGGTCGACATCCGCCGGATCGAGGGCGGCATCTTCAACTGGGGCGCCGACATGAACTACGAGAACAACCCCTACGAGCTCGGCCTCGACCGGCTCGTCGACCTGGACAGCGAGGCGGACTTCGTCGCTCGCGACGCGCTCACGAGGATTCGCGACGAGGGCGTGAAGCAGAGGATCGTCGGCGTCGAGATCGACGGCGACCGGCTGGCGATGAACGCGACGGACTGGCCGGTTTCGGCCAACGGCGCGAGCGGACGGGTGACCTCAGCCGTCTATTCGCCACGGCTCGAGAAAAACATCGGGTTCGCGTGGCTCCCCGTCGAGCACACCGAGCTCGGGACGAACGTCACGGTCGAGACGCCCGAGGGCACGAGGGACGGGACGATCGCGTCGCTTCCCTTCTGGGACCCCGAGAAGCAGATCCCGAAGTCGTAGGTCTCGGTGTCGGTCGGAACCGCGTTTTATCCCCGGACGGCGGCGCTCAACACCAAGCTGCAATGGCGGGAGTGGTCGGGCTACCTCGCGGCGAGCGCCTACTCCGACTCCCACGAGATCGAGTACAACGCGATCCGGGAGGCGGCGGCGCTCATCGACGTCTCGCCGCTCTACAAGTACGTCGTCTCCGGGCCCGACGCAACGCGGCTCGTCGACCGCGTGATCACGCGGGACGCGAGCAAGCTCGCCGTCGGCCGCGTCTACTACACGTCCTGGTGCGACGAGGACGGCCGTGTGATCGACGACGGCACCGTCGGCCGCCTCGAGGAGGAGGTCTACCGCTGGACGGCCGCCGACCCCACGCTCCGCTGGCTCCGCATGAACGCCCGCGGGCTGGACGTCGAGATCGAGGACGTGAGCGAAGAGGTCTCGGCGGTGGCCGTGCAGGGACCGCTGAGCCGGGCCGTGCTCGAGGCCGCGGCCGAGACGTCCTGGGGCGACCTCAAGTACTTCGGCCGGCGGGCCGCGCAGGTCGACGGCATCCCGGTCGACGTCTCCCGCACGGGCTACACGGGTGACCTCGGCTACGAGGTGTGGGTCTCAAGCGCCCGGGCGGTCGAGCTCTGGGACGCGCTCGTGCGAGCCGGGAGCGCCTACGGGATCCGGCCGGCCGGGATGCTCGCCCTCGACATCGCGCGGATCGAGGCGGGCCTCGTCCTCATCGAAGCCGATTTCGACTCTGCGCGGCGCGCGCTGATACCCGAGCAGTCGTACTCGCCCTTCGAGCTGGGCGTCCTGGGCCGCTTCGTCGACTTCGACAAGCCCGTGGAATTCGTCGGCCGTCGCGCGCTCGAGCGGGAGCAGGCTCGCGGCGGCCCTCCGCGGAGACTCGTCGGCCTCGAGCTCGAGTGGGAGCCGCTCGAGGAGCTGTACAGCGAGCAGGGACTCACGGCGGCACTCGAGCCGGCCGCCTCGCGCGTCCCCGTTCCTGTGTACGCGGGGGGCCGCCAGATCGGCAAGGCGACCAGCACGACATGGAGTCCGACATTGAAGAAGGTGGTTGCGCTGGCCTCTATCGCCGCGGGCCACAGCAAGCTCGGCACGAGGATCGACGTCGAGTGGACGGTGGAGGCACACCGCAGCCGGACGGCGGGGACGGTGGTGGAGCTGCCGTTCTTCAACCCGGCGCGTAAGACCTCGACGGTCGCTCCTTCACCCGGCCCGTAACTTCACCGTAGGCGGCGCATCTTGGCTGTCAGAGCCGCCCGGCGTCGATGATCCGCTGCAGGAACTGCTGAGTCCGCGGGTTCGAGGGTGCCGCAAAGATCTGCTCCGGCGTTCCCTCCTCGAAGATGACGCCCTCGTCCAGGAACACGACTCGGTTCGCGGTCTCGCGGGCGAAGCTCATCTCGTGCGTGGCGATCAGCATCGTCATGCCGCCCTCGGCCAGCTCCCGGATCACATCGAGCACTTCGCCTACGAGCTCCGGGTCGAGTGCGCTCGTGACCTCGTCCAGGAGGAGCACCTGCGGCTTCATCGCGAGGGCGCGGGCGATCGCGGCGCGCTGCTGCTGACCGCCGGACAGGCGGTCAGGGTACTCGGCGCGCTTGTCCGAGAGCCCAAAACGGGCGAGCAGCTCCCCCGCCTCCGCCTCGGCCTGCGTCTTCTTCATGCCGAGCGCCTTGCGCGGTCCGAGCGTCACGTTGTTGAGCACCGTCATGTGCGGGAAGAGGTTGAACGACTGGAACACGATCCCGACGCGCTGGCGAATGCGATTGACGTCGGCGTCCGGATCCGTGATCTCGACACCCTCGATGAAGACGCGTCCCTCGGTCGGCACTTCGGTCAGGTTCACGCACTTGAGGAGCGTCGATTTCCCCGAGCCCGACGCGCCGATCAGGCAGACGACTTCGTGCGGCGGGAGATCCAAATCGATGCCGCGCAACACCTCGTTCTTGCCGAACGACTTGTGCACGTTCTCGAGCTTGAGCGCGCTCATCCGCCGAGCGCCCGCATCTTCCGCCGGTCGCGCGCGACCAGGTAGTCGGTAAGGCGCGCAAGCGGGATCGTGAGCAGGATGAAGTACACCGCCGCGACCGTGTAGCCCGTGAAGTTGAACTCGTAGCCGGCATAGGTGGTCGCCGCGCGCACCGACTCGGTAACCCCGATGATCGATACGAGTGCCGTGTCCTTCTGCAGCCCGATGAAGTCGTTCAGAAGCGGGGGGATCACCCGACGCACCGCCTGCGGGACGATCACGTATCGCATCGACTGGAAGTGCGAAAGCCCGAGCGACCGGGCGGCGGCGGTCTGGCTCTCGTGTACGGACTCGATCCCGGCGCGGTACACCTCGGCGACGTACGCCGAGTACACGAGCACGAGCGACACGACGCCGTAGAAGAAGAAGTCGCGCGTGTAGAGCGCATCGATCCCGAGCGCGGGGACGCCGAGCCCGACCATGAAGACGACGAGCAGGAGCGGGATTCCGCGAAAGAAGTCCACGTAGACGATCGCGAGCGCACGCAGCGGGAGCGCCGCCGGGCCCGGGATGCTCCGCACGAAGGCGATGAGGAGCGCGAACACGAGGACGAGGATCTCCGCGATCACCATCAGCTTGATGTTCACGATGAAGCCGTGCCAGACCGACGGGGCACTGTCCGCGAAGTGCTCTCGGGAGAAAAACGCCCCGCGCACCTTGTCCGAGCCCGGCGCGAACACGAACACCGAGAGGAGGAACGCGAGGAAGAGCGTCGTCGAGACGGCCGAGATCAGGAGCCCATGGCGACGCGAGGCCCTGCGGAACCGCCGCCTGAGGCCCAGATCAGCCACGCTGCGCCGCTATTCGATCACCGGGACGTCCGACGTCCCGGGCAGGTACTGCTCCTGGAGCGCGTCCATCGTCCCGTCTTCCTTCATCGCGGCGAGCGCCTCGTTCACGTACGGGACGAGCTCGCTGCCCTCCTCGAAGACGATCCCCCACTCCTCGTTCGTCACGAACTGGCCGATCACGACGAGGTCGTCGGGGTTCTCGCCGACGAGCCCGGCGGCGATCGGCAGGTCGATGATGAATGCGTCGATCGACTCGTTGAGCAGCGCCTGGTTCGCCGCGGCGGTCGTCGAGAAGATGCGCGGGTCCTGCGACGGGTTGATCGTGTCGTTGATGTAGCTGAGCCCGGTCGTCGTGTCCTGGGCGCCCAGAAGGAGGCCCTGGATGTCGGCCATCGTCGTGGCGTTCGCCGCGTCGGTCCCCGTGTGCACGAGTACGGCCTGGTTCGCCTCGAAGTACGGATCGGAGAAGTCGACGACCTCGTCGCGCTCGTCGGTGATCGTCGTCTCGTTGATGTCGAAGTCGAACGGCTTCGGCGCCGGCGAGAACAGGTTCGTCCACACGAACTCGATGAACTTCGTCTCGGGGATCCCGAGCCGCTCCTGGATCTCCTTGGCGATGTCGATCTCGAAGCCGGTCGGGTTGTCGGGGTAGGGCGGGATGATGAACGGCGGCGCCGGAGGCTCCGCGCCAACGGTCAGCACGCCGTCGGTCTTGAGGATTCCGGAGAGGTCCGGCGTCTCGGGCGTGGTCGCCCCGTCCTGCGTGTCGGTCGGTGGTGCCGCCTCGGGCGCAGTCGTGGTGCTGTCGTCCCCTCCGCAGCCGGCGATCGCGGCAACGAAGGTCAGGGCGAGAGCGAGGACGAGAAGCTTGCGCATGGGATCCTCCTTTGGGCGACGAAGCGCCGACCCTATCAACGTCTCGAAAAAGGCTCCAAGCGTCCTGCCCGCGCGCAAGTGCGAGTCGTAAGCTCCAACGATGCCCAGGCGTAACCAGGGGCTCGAGCGGGTCCTCGGCGCTCCCGCGCTCTTCGCGACCGCCTACGGAAACGTCGGCTCGTCGATCTACTACGCGCTCGGCGTCACCGCCGCGTTCGCGCTCGGCCTGACGCCCGTCGTCTTCCTCCTCGCCGGGCTCATCTTCGCGGCGACCGCCGCGACCTACGCCGAGGGGACGGTGCGCTACCCGGAGGCGGGCGGGTCGGCCAGCTTCGCGCGGCACGCGTTCAACGAGCTGGTCAGCTTCGGAGCCGCCTGGGCGCAGATGCTGAACTACATCATCACGATCGCCATCTCGGCGTTTTTCGTGCCGCACTACCTCTCGATCTTCTGGGATCCGCTGCGGGAGAACCCGTGGGACATCGTCGGCGGCATCGTCGTGATCGTCGTCCTCGTCGGGATCAACATCGTCGGCGTCCGCGAGGCGGCGAGCCTGAACATCTTCCTCGCGGTGCTCGACTTCGCGACGCAGCTCCTGCTCGTGTTCATCGGGTTCGCGCTCATCTTCAGCCCGGACGTGCTCACCTCGAACGTCCACTGGGGCGAGGCGCCGACCTGGTCGAACTTCTTCCTCGCGATCCCGGTCGCGATGATCGCCTACACGGGGATCGAGACCGTCTCGAACCTGGCCGAGGAGGCGCGCGACCCTTCGCGCTCGGTGCCGAATGCGATCCGGCTCGTCTCGATCGCCGTCTTCGCCATCTACTTCACGCTGCCCGCGATCGCGCTCTCCGCCATGCCGGTCACGCTCGCGGGCGGCGAGTACCAGACCGTGCTCGGGCTGCCGCCGGAAGAGGGCGGCTACGCGAACGACCCGGTGCTCGGGCTCGTCGACAACCTCGGGATCAGCGGCGCGTTCCTCAGCACGCTCGAGATCTACGTCGGGATCCTCGCCGCGACCATCCTCATCGTCGCGACCAACGCCGGCGTGATCGGCGCGTCGCGGATCACCTACTCGATGTCGACCTACCGCCAGCTTCCCGACCGGTTCCGGCGGCTGCACAAGACCTTCCGGACGCCGTGGATCGCGCTCCTCTTCTTCGCCGGTTTCCTCTCGATCGTCGTCATCCTCCCGGGCCAGACGGACTTCCTCGCGACGATGTACTCGTTCGGCGCGATGCTCTCGTTCACGATCGCGCACGCGTCGGTGGTGGCGCTGCGAGTGCGGCGGCCCGGCGACGAGCTGGTCTACCGCGCCCGGCCGAACGTCCGCTTCCGCGGAATCGACTGGCCGATCTTCGCGTTCATCGGCGGGAGCCGCCACGCTGGCGGTTTGGCTGGTGGTCATCGTGCAGGAGCCGGTCACACGCTGGGTCGGGCTCGGGTGGCTCGTCGCCGGGTTCGCGACCTACGCCTTCTACCGGCTGCGCGTCGTGCACATCCCGCTCCGCGAGACGGTGCGCGCGCCGCAGATCGTGCTCGCGGGCGCGCTCGAGATCGACTACCGGACGATCGTCGTGCCGGTCGTCCGCTCGGCCGAGACGGAGGAGGCGCTCGTCGCGGCGGCGCGGTTGGCCGCAGAGCGCGGCGCGACGATCGTGCTCGTGACTGCCGTCGAGATCCCGCTGTCGCTCCCGCTCTCGGCCGACATGCCCGCAGAGGAAGCGATCGCTGACGAGCTCCTCGACGAGGCGCGCGCGATCGTCGAGGGCTACGGCGTCAAGGCGATCACGCGTCTCGTCTGGGCGCGCCGCGCCGGCCCGGCGATCGTGGAGGAGGCCGAGCGCCGTAACGCCGAGCTGATCGTGGTCGGCAGCCGCCGCCGCTTCGGCCGCCGCGGGCCGGTGTTCGGCAAGACGGTCGACTACATCCTCAAGGCCAGCCCGGTGCGGGTGCTCGTCACGGCCGGAAAGCGAGCGGCGTGAGCAGGGGCGGCATGACGATGTTCCTCTCGTCGCTCCTCGTCGTGCTCGGGATCGTCGTGCTCGTCCAGACGGCGATCCAGGGCGGCGGGATCGGCTACCTCCTCGGCGTCCTCGTCATCGGAGCGGGCGCCCTGCGGATCTGGCTGCTGCGGAGGACCGGCTAGTGGCCAAGAAGCGTCCGGCCCTCACCCGCGTCCTCGGCGCTCGTTCGGTCGCGGCCGTCGCCTACGGCGAGATCGGCTCGTCGCTCTTCATCGCGCTCGGGATCGTCGCGTTCCTCGCGGGCGGGCTCCTGCCGTGGGTGCTGCTCGGCGTCGGCTGCATCTTCTTCCTCGTCTCGCTCTCGTACGCGGAGGGCGTGGCCGCGATCCCCGAGGCCGGCGGGGGGCCGATGCTCGTGCGCCGCGCCTACAACGATCCGGCCGGCTTCTTCACGGGCTGGGTGCTGCTCCTCGACTACCTCGTCGTGATCGCGCTCGCCGCGCTCTTCGTGCCGCACTACGTCGGTGCGGCCGCGGGCTGGGAGTCGCTCACGAAGGAGCCGTGGGACGGGATCATCGGCGTGGTCGTGATCCTCGGCGTGGCGGCGTCGCGCCTTGCGCGCCGTTCGTCGCTCTACCGGATCGCGCAGGTCGTCGCCGGACTCGCGTTCGTGACCCAGCTGGTCGTGATCGTCGTCGGATTCGCGTTCGTCTTCGACCCGAGCGACGTCGGCGCGGGCGTGGACGTCGGGACGAACCCGACCTGGCACGACCTCTTCTTCGCGCTCGCTGTCGCCACGCTCGCCTACACCGGGCTCGAGACGGTCGCGAACTACGCGTCCGAGACGACCGAGCCCGGGCGCTCGATCCCGAAGAGCCTCTTCGGCGCGGTCGGCGCCGTCGTCGCGATGGCGTTCCTCCTCGGGCTGATCGGCACCTCCGTTCCCGAGCTCGGCGGCGAGGGACGCGGCGCGCCGCTCGAGGCGATCGTCGACGCGGCGCGCGGCACGATCTCGGACACGTTCGCCGACGTGCTCACGGTCTTCGTGGCAGCGAGCGCCGTGATCGTCCTCGTCGCCGCCGTGACGACCTCGATCTCCGGCGTCGGACGGCTGACGCATGCGCTCGGCAAGCACGGGATGTTGCCGCGACGCTTCGCCCGGCTCAGCCCGCGGACGCTGATCGCGCCGATCGCGATCGTCTCGGCCGCGCTCCTCTCCAGCGCACTGCTTCTCATCGCCGACTTCGCGGGTCGCGAGCTCAGCTTCCTCGCGAGCCTCTACAGCTTCGGCGTCCTTCTGGCCTTCTTCGCCGCGCAGATGGCGGTGCTGCGCCTGCGCCGGACGGAGCCCGACCTCGAGCGCCCGTTCCGCGCGCCGCTCGACATCACCGTCCGCGGCGTCAGGCTTCCGCTCCCCGCCCTCGTGGGAGCGCCGCTCGTACTCGGTCTCTGGATCGCCGCCATGGCGACGCACGGCGCGGCGCAGATCGTCGGCCCGCTCTGGCTCGCCGCCGGGGCCGTGGTCTACATCCTCGTCCGCGGCCACACCCGCGACGCCTTGATGGAGCGGATCGAGCCGGCCGAGGCGGATCTCGTCCCGGACATCGAGGGCGCGTACACGAACATCCTCGTCCCCCTGAAGCTCGGCCCGATCGGCGAGGAGGTGCTCGCGACCGCCGTCCGCCTGGCGGAGGAGCGCGACTCGAAGGTCAGCGTGCTGCTCGTCCTCCGCGTGCCGCTCGACCTGCCGCTCGACGCGCCCATGCCGGAGCAGGAGCAGCGCGCCTCCGACTCGCTCACCGAGATCGCCGAGCTCGCCGCCGAGCACAAGCTCGAGATCGACGGAGCCGTCGTCCGCGCCCGCGCGCTCGGCGAGGCGATCGTCGCCCAGGCCGAGGAGCAGGGCGCCGACCTGATCGTGATGGGCTCCGCGCCGCGCTGGCGCCGCCAGTCCCGTTTCTTCAGCCCGACCGTCGACTACGTTCTTCGCAAGGCACCGTGCGAAGTGATGGTCGTCGTCTACCCCCGGGGCGTCCTCGACGACACTAGAGTGATCGTGTGAAGGCGCTCATCGTCGGATGCGGACGGGTCGGCTCGTCCCTCGCGAAGAAGCTCCAGGCGGCCGAGTGGGACGTGTCGGTCGTGGACGCGAGCGAGGACGCGCTCGCGCGCCTGGGCGAGAACTGGCCGGGCGAGTTCCACGTCGGGCACGGGATGGACATCGGCGTGCTCGAGGGCGCCGGCATCGAGAGCGCCGACGCGGTGATCGTCGCGACTAGCGGCGACAACACGAACATCGTCGTCTCCCAGGTCGCGAAGGAGCGCTACGGAATCAAGTCGGTCGCCGTGCGCCTGCTCGACCCGGCGCGCGCCGAGTTCTACGCGACGAAGGGCCTGCACGTCGTCTCGCCCACGCGCGACGCGATCAACGGGCTCGCCGCCTGGGCCAAGGAAGAGGCGAACGCCTGATGTTCATCGTGATCGCCGGTGGCGGCAAGGTCGGCTCGAACGTGGCGCGCAAGCTCCGCAAGCTGAAGCACGAGGTCGTGCTGATCGAGCAGGAGCGCGACCGCTACGCGACGCTCGAGGAGGAGTTCGAGCACGCCGCGATCCTCGGCGACGCCACCGAGCTCTTCGTGCTCGAGCAGGCCGGGGTGCGCCGCCCGGCGGACGTGGTCGTCGCGGTGACCGGGGACGACGAGGACAACCTCGTCATCTGCCAGCTCGCCAAGGAGGCGTACGGCGTGGCAAGCGTCGTCGCGCGCGTGAACGACCCGCGCAATCAGCAGCACTTCGACCTGCTCGACATCTCCCCCACCGTGAGCGCGACCTCGATGGTGCTCGCCCTGATCCAGCACGAGGTGCCCGAGCACGAGCTCGTCCATCTCCTCGAGCTTCGCAAGGAGAACCTGGAGATCGTCGAGGTCGAGATCGGCTCGAAGGCCTCGGCAGCCGGCAAGAAGATCGAAGACCTGCACCTGCCGCGCACGGTGCGGCTCATCTCGGTCATGCGCGAGGGCAAGGCGGAGATCGCCGTCGGCGCGACCGAACTGCGGCCGGGCGACCAGGTACTCGCGCTCCTCGAGCCGGGCGGCGAGGAGGAGCTCCGCCCGCTGCTCATCGGCGAGTCCTGACCGGCGACCTGGGAACCGAGACCCGCGGCTGGCGGGTCAGCTGGACGGGCCGCAAGATCCTCATGCGCTTCGCGGCGCTGGCGGTCACGCTCGTCTCGCTCTACATCCTCATGCCGAGCCTCCTCGAGGTGTTCACCTCGTGGCGCGAGGTGCTCGACCTCAAGCCCGTCTGGCTGATCGGCTCGATCGGCTTCGTCTGCGCGAGCTTTCTCTCCACCTGGGCGCTTCAGCGGATCGCGGTCGGCACGCGGAGCTGGTTCGTCGTCGGGACGTCGCAGCTGGCCGGCAACTCGCTTTCCAAGGTCGTGCCCGGTGGCGCGGCTACCGCAGGCGCGCTCCAGTACCGGATGCTCGTGCGCACCGGGGTGGCCGGCGGCCGGGCCGCGTCCGGGATCACCGCCTCGTCCGCGCTCATGCTCGCGATCCTCGTCGGCCTGCCCATCCTCGCGCTGCCCGCCGTCCTCACCGGGACCTCGGTCGACCAGGCGCTCGAACGCTCCGCCTGGCTCGGCGCGGTCGCCTTCGGCCTACTGCTAGGGCTCGGCGCGATCGCCTTCGCGTTCACGCGCCCGCTCGAACTGGCCGCGACCGGCTTCGTCGCGGTCGCGAGCATCGTCCCTCGCGGCCGGGAGATCTGCGCCGGACTCCCCGAGCGGCTCGTGCGCGAGCGCAACTCGATCCGGACCGCACTCGGCGCCCGCTGGAAGATGGCGCTCACGGCCTCGGTCGGGCGTTGGCTCTTCGACTACCTCGCCCTCATCGCGGCGCTCTTCGCCGTGGGCGCGACGCCCAGCCCGTCGCTCGTCCTCCTCGCCTTCGTCGGCGCGTCGATGCTCGGAATGGTTCCGTTCACCCCCGGCGGGCTCGGCTTCGTGGAGGCCGGTTTGACCGGGCTTCTGGCCCTCGCTGGCGTCGCCGCCGGCGCCGCGGTGGTCGCGACGCTCGCGTACCGGCTCGCGTCGTTCTGGCTCCCGATCCCCGCGGGGCCGGCCGCGTACTGGCTTTTCCGGCGGCGCTTCCCGACCTAGGGCTCGGGCTCGGGATCCGGCGTCACCTCGGCCACGATCAGATCCGCGGTGTGGCCCGCCAGCCGCTCCTGCAGGAGCTCCCAGTCGGCCGTGGTGACCTGGATACAGAGCGCCGCCTGACCAGGCTCCAACCTCTCGCCGAGCTCCCGAATGCGGGCGTCGTCGATCCCCGAGTCGAAGAACAACCCGGCGATGACGCCGCAGACCATCCCCGCGATCGGCGCGATCACCGGATACCCGATCAGCAGCCCGACGATCACGCCCAGCACCCCACCGGCAACGAGGCCCTCGCCGATCGAAACCTGCCGCTGCTGGTGGAGCTTCACGCCCTTCGACGTCCTGACCACGATCACCGCGTCGTTGAGCAAGACGACGCTCTCGTGCTGGAGCTCCTCCAGGGCGTCGAGCGCCCGCTCGGCCTCGTGCTTGCCGGGAAACGCCGCCGCTGCGAAGCCGGGGCTCACGACTCCTTCGTGTCCGGCTCGAGCGACCGGAACCAGGAGCCGAGCGCGGGTGGTGGCTTCATGCGCCCGGCTCCCGTCGGTCCGTTACGCCGCCTGCTCGTCGGCCACGCCGTAGACGACGAGGGCGTACAGGACGAGCACGTGCAGCGAGACCATGATCAGACTGATGATCGGGTAGTCGAAGACCCAGAGCATGTTGATCGCCGCACCGACCATGCTGACGACGATCCCCGTCCACACCGCCCACTTCGCGCGCCCGAAGACGGCGACGCCGGCGAACACGAGGACGATCCCGTAGATGACGTACGTCGTGCCCCAGGCATGGATGTTGTCGCTGACGAGTCCCGCCAGGGTCTCGTTGTCGATCGAGAGCGCGGTGATCCCGTTCAGGATGCCGAGCACCCCGCTCAGGATCATCACGACGCCGGCGAAGGTCAGCCAGGCCTCTCCTTTGGGTCGCGCCATGTCTCTCTCCTTCTCTAGAGGGTTCGGACGATGCAGCGAAAGCCGATGTGGCCCGTAGACGTGTCGACCTGCTCGGCCTGTCGCGCCGACGGGCGGTACCGCAGGCAGTAGTTCGCAGCGCACAGGTGCGAGCCTCCCTTGATCACGCGCCGCGGGATGTCCTCGACGGTCGCTCGGGTCGGCGCGCAGCAGACGGGATCCTCGGCCGGCGGCGACCCGAAGAAATCCGACGTCCACTCCCAGACGTTCCCGCAAACGTCGTAGAGCCCGTAGCCGTTCGGCGGGAACGAGCCGACCGGCGAGGTCCCGTCGTACCCGTCGGACTTCAGGTTCTGCCACGGGAACTCGCCCTGCCAGAAGTTCGCCAGCGACCTGCCCTCGGGGGACTCCTCATCGCCCCACGCGAACACCGCGCCGTCGAGCCCGCCGCGCGCCGCGAACTCCCACTCGGCTTCGGTGGGGAGCTCCTTACCGGCCCAGGTCGCGTACGCCTCGGCGTCCTCGAACGCGATATGGACGACGGGATGGTGGTCGCGGCCGTTGATCGTCGTGCCGGGCCCGCCGGGCCGTTTCCAGTACGCGCCGGGCTTCCACTCCCACCAGTTGCGGAAGTCGTTCAGCGGCACCGGCCCCGGCGTGGGCGTGAAGACCAGGGAACCGGGCACGAGCAGCTCGGGATCGGCGTCCGGGTACTCCTCCGCGGTGGGCGCCTTCTCGGCGAGCGTGACGTAGCCGGTCTCGCGGACGAAGCGGCGAAATTCAGCCGCGGTGACCGCGCGCTCGTCCATCCAGAAGCCGTCGACCTCGACCTCGCGCACGGGCGCCTCATCCGGATAGAAGTCCGCCGACCCCATCCGGAAGGCCCCGCCGGGGATCTTGGTCATGTTCGGGAACGGAGTGTCGGTCACCTGCCGCCGATTCTCGCAGCCCAGCGGTACGGCTGTAGAGTCGCCGAACCGCTCATTTCGCCGCCGATCTCAGCCACCGAGGAGAGCCATGAGCCACGACGACCTCCCCCGCAGCGTGCTTCCGATTCCGGATCGCAAGCACGTCGGCATCACTACGTACGACGCGAAGGATCCGGAGACACACTTCCCGCCAATCACGCCGCTGCGACCGCCCGAGGGCGCGCCGAACGTCCTCATCGTCCTGATCGACGACGTGGGCTTCGGCGCGACGAGCGCCTTCGGCGGCCCGTGCCAGACGCCGAGCTTCGAGCGTCTAGCGAAGGAGGGCCTGCGCTACACCCGCTTCCACACCACCGCCCTCTGCTCGCCCACGCGCGCCGCGCTCCTCTCCGGCCGCAACCACCATTCGGTCGGAATGGGCGGGATCACCGAGATCGCGACTTCGGCGCCGGGCTACAGCTCGATCCGGCCGAAGGACAAGGCCCCGGTCGCCGAGACCCTCAAGCTGAACGGCTACGCGACCGCCCACTTCGGCAAGTGCCACGAGGTGCCCGTGTGGGAGACGAGCCCGATGGGCCCGTTCGACCGCTGGCCCTCGCCGGGCAACGGCTTCGAGCACTTCTACGGCTTCATCGGCGGCGAGACGAACCAGTACGCGCCGGCGCTCTACCGCGACACCGTCCCGGTCGAGCCCGACCGCACACCCGAGGAGGGCTACCACTTCACCGAGGACATGACCGACCACGCTATCGACTGGATCCGCCAGCAGAAGGCGCTCATGCCAGACAAGCCGTTCTTCGCCTACTACGCGCCCGGCGCCACCCACGCGCCGCACCACGTCCATCCCGACTGGTCGGACAAGTACAAGGGGAAGTTCGACCAGGGCTGGGACGCCCTCCGCGAAGAGACGTTCGCGCGCCAGAAGGAGCTCGGCGTCATTCCGGAGGACGCGGAGTTGACCGTACGGCACGATGAGATCCCTGCCTGGGACGAGATCGAGGACGACCTGAAGCCGGTACTGGCGCGCCAGATGGAGGTCTACGCCGGCTTCATGGAGCACACCGACCACAACGTCGGGCGGCTCCTCGACGCGCTCGCCGAGCTCGAGATCCTCGACGACACGCTCGTCTACTGCATCATCGGCGACAACGGCGCGAGCGCCGAGGGCACGCTCCACGGCTCGTTCAACGAGCTGATCGACCTGAACGGCGCGAGCGCGCTCCAGACCACGGAGTTCATGGCGTCGCGCATCGACGACTTCGGCACGCCGAAGGCCTACAACCACTACGCGGTCGGCTGGGCGCACGCGATGGATACGCCCTACCAGTGGACGAAGCAGGTCGCCTCGCACTGGGGCGGCACGCGGAACGGGACGATCGTCAGCTGGCCGAATGGAATCAAGGCGAAGAACGAGGTTCGTAACCAGTTCCACCACGTGATCGACGTCGGGCCGACCGTGCTCGAAGCGGCGGGCCTGCCAGAGCCGAGCTATGTGAACGGCATTCAGCAGGCGCCGTACGAAGGCATCTCGATGGCGTACTCGTTCGACGACGCGGACGCGGCCGAGCGGCACACGACGCAGTACTTCGAGATGTTCGTGAACCGCGGCATCTACCACGAAGGCTGGACCGCGGTGACGCGCCACTCCATCCCGTGGGATCCGGGCGCCGCGCTACCCGCGTTCGACGACGACGTCTGGGAGCTGTACGGCCCGCACGACTGGACGCAGGCGCACGATCTCTCGAATGAGCAGCCGGACAAGCTCCACTGGCTCCAGCGCCAGTTCCTGATCGAGGCCGCGAAGTACAACGTGCTCCCGCTGGACGACCGGCGCGTCGAGCGCTTCAACGCCGACCTCGCGGGGCGGCCTGAGCTCATCAAGGGCAACACCCAGATCCTGTTCTCCGGGATGGGCCGCCTGACCGAGAACTCGGTCGTCGTGATGAAGAACAAGTCGTATGCCGTGACGGCCGAGATCGAGGTTCCGGACGGTGGCGCGTCAGGCGTGATCGCGGCGCAGGGCGGCGCGTTCGGCGGCTGGAGCCTCTATGCCCACGAGGGCAAGCCGGCCTACTGTTACAACCTCTTCGGGCTTCAGCAGTTCAAGATCTATGGCGACGAGGCGCTTTCCGCCGGGGAGCATCAGGTCCGCCTGGAGTTCGCCTACGACGGCGGCGGGCTCGGCAAGGGCGGGACGAACACGCTCTACGTCGACGGCGAGAAAGTTGCCGAGGGTAGGGCCGACGCGACCGTACCCATGCTGTTCTCGGCCGACGAGACGCTCGACCTCGGCGGCGACACGGCGAGCTACGTGAGCGACGACTACGACGCGAAGACGAACACGTTCACGGGCCGGGTCAAGTGGGTGCAGATCGACCTGGGCGAGGACGCGGACGATCCCGACCACCAGATCTCCGACGAGGAGCGCTTCCGGGTCGCGATGAACCGGCAGTAGCGCAGCGAGAACGGAGCCGGGGCCCTGCGCCCCGGCTCCGAAGTACCTAGATCCCGAGGACCCGCGCCTTCTCGGCCTCCCACTCCTCGTCGCTCAGCTTGCCCTTGTCGTGTAGGTCGGAGAGCGTCTTCAGCATGTACGCGGTGTCCTCTTTCCTAGCTTCGACCGCGGCCTTCTCGTAGGTCGCGCCCGGCTTGCGGAAGACCAGGTAGACGATCGTCCCGAAGACCGGGACGAAGATGATGCAGAGCACCCAGATCGCCTTCCAGCCGCCCTCCATGTCGTCGCGCTTGAAGACGTCGATCAGGGCGAACGCCCAGATCATCGCGAGGGGCAGGAAGATCAGAAGGAGGAAGAACGCATCCCAGAAATTGCTCGCCAGCGCCATGTAGGACTCCTGTCAGTCGAGGTCGTCGGTGAGTGCCCAGATGACGAGGGCGCTCCCGGCGATGAGGATGATCGAGCGCGCGGGGCTTCCGCCGATCGTGAAGAAGTTGAAGAGGATCCCGAAGGACGCCATGAGGACGCCGAGGATCCGGCCCGCCGACTTGCGCGACAGCACGAGCCAGCCGACCGCGATCTGCGCCGCGCCGATGATCAGGAAGATGTAGCCCCAGGAATCGAGGCTCTCCCAGACGAGCTGCTCCTCGGAGAAGTACTCCGGCTTCGCGAGCGCGACGATCGCCCAGAGCACGTGCAGGGCGCCGACGAGCGCGAGCCACACCCCCGCGAGGGTGCTGCGGCCGCCCCAGCCCTCACCGCGGCTCTGCGGATCGGCCGCCGTCGTCTGCTGATACTCCTTCGAAACACCGGGGACGTGTGGGAACCCGCCGGACATTTGCTCCTCCCTTGGCTCGCTACCAGCGACCTACGCTACGTGACAACCGGCCCTGCGACAATCGCGCCGTGACGACGTACGGGCTCTCCGAGGCCGAGGCCGGCCGCCTGCTCGCCGCCAGGGGGCCGTTCGCGCCGCCCGCGACGAGCCGCTCACTGAAGTCGATCGTCCGCGCGAACGTCTTCACGTTCTTCAACCTCATCCTCGCGGTCTTCGGCGCGCTGACGCTCTGGTTCGGCGACTGGCGCGACGCGCTCTTCCTCGGAATCCTCGTCGCGAACTCGGCGATCGGGATCGGCCAGGAGCTGCGGGCCAAGCGCGCGCTCGACCGGCTCTCGGCCGAGGTGGCGCCGCACGCGACCGTCGTGCGCGACGGCGAGCCGCGTGTGGTCGGCGTCGAGGACGTCGTGGTCGGGGATCTCGTCCGGCTCTCGGCCGGCGACGGCGTGGTTGCCGACGGCACGCTGGTCGAGTCGGCCGGGCTCACGCTCGACGAGTCGATCCTCACCGGCGAGTCACGCCCCGCCGCGCGGGATGTGAGCGAGGAGGTGCGCTCCGGCTCGTACGCGGTCGAGGGCGCCGGCGCGTTCGTGGTGAGCGCGGTCGGCCCGGAGAGCTACGCGCAGCGGATCGCGGGCGAGGCGCGGCAGTTCCGCCATCCTCGCTCGCCGCTCGAGCGCTCGCTGAACCGCCTTCTGTTCGTGATGGTCGCGGTGATGGTCCCTCTCGGGACGATCTTCATCTACTCGCTCTGGCAGCGCGACATCGAGATCCACGACGCGGTCACGACGGCGGTCGCGGGCATCGTCACGCTCGTCCCCGAAGGGCTGATCCTGCTCGCAAGCCTGACCTTCGCGGCCGCCGCATTGCAGCTCGCCCGGCGCGGGGCGCTCGCGCAGCAGCTGAACGCGATCGAGTCGCTCGCGTCCGTGGACGTGATCTGCCTGGACAAGACAGGAACGCTGACAGCGGCGGATCTCAGGGTTGTCTCGGTCGAAGCCGCGGACGGCGGCGACCCGGACGAGGTGCGGCGCGAGGTCGGGCGGTTCGCGTCGAGCTCGCCGGCGCGCAACCGCACGCTCGAGGCGATCGCGGTCGCCGTGGGCGCTCCCGCGGAGGTGCCGGGCGAGTACGTGCCGTTCTCGTCGGCGCGGCGCTGGAGTGCGCTTCGCCTCGGGGAAACCTCGTACGTGCTCGGCGCGCCGGAGCGGTTTCCCCTCGGGCCCCTGGCGGAGGTCGCTTCCCGCGAGCAGGCGCAAGGCCGGCGCGTGGTCGCGTTCGGCACGGCGACGGGCGCGTTGAGCGCGAACGACGGCCCGCCGGCCGGGCTCGAGCCGCTCGGCCTGGTCGTCCTGTCGGAGGCTCTGCGCCCGGATGCACGCGAGACGGTCGAGTTTCTTCGCTCCGAGGGCGTCGAGCTGCGCGTGATCTCCGGCGACGCGCCCGCGACGGTGGCGGCGATCGCACGCGACGTGGGCATCGACATCGGCGAGGGCGCAGTGGACGGGTCGAACGGCGACATCCCGGCCAACGCGCGCGTAGTCGGACGGATTTCCCCCGAAGGGAAGAAGCAGCTGGTCGAGCGGCTCCGCGACGAGGGCCGCTACGTGGCGATGGTCGGCGACGGCGTGAACGACGTCCCTGCGCTCAAGGCGGCGCGGCTTGCGATCGCACAGGGAAGCGGCACGGAGATGGCGCGCAGCGTGGCCGACGTCGTACTCGTGCGCGGCGACTTCTCGGCCGTGCCGGACATGGTCGCGTCGGGGCGGAAGATCCTCCGCAACGTCCAGCGGGTCACGAAGCTCTTCGTGACGAAGTCGGTGTTCGCCGCGTTCCTCGTCCTCGTGGTCGGCCTGACGACGACGCCGTATCCGCTCCTGCCGCGGCATCTCTCGCTCGCGGCCGCGATCACGGTCGGGATTCCCGGGTTCTTCCTGGCTCTCGGCCCGAGCTCGGGGCCGTGGCGCACGGAGGGATTCCTCCGCGAGGTGGCGCGCTTCTCGCTGCCTGCGGGCGTTGCGGGCGGGCTCGGCGTCTTGTCGGCGTACCTGTTCGCGTTGAACGTGATCCAGCAGCCGCTGGTCGAGGCGCGAACGGTTGCGTTGTCGACGCTCGTCGTGCTGGGGCTCTACTTCGTGCTGGTACTCGAGGCGAGGACGCAACGCCGGACGCTGGCGGTCGGGATGCTCTGCACCGGCCTCTTCCTCGGGTTCGTGGCCGTGTTCGCCTTCGAGCCGACGCGCGATTTCTTCGAGATGTCCTGGTTCGGCTTCTGGGGGATCGTCGGCGTCGTCGGCGGCGCCGGCCTCGCCATCGCCGGCCTCGCGCTGTCGGATGCGCGCTTCGTGCCCGAGCAGTTCCGGCGCTGGACGCGCTAGGCGTCGCGCCTGCGGATCAGCCAGAGGGCGAGGAGGAGCGCACCGGCAGCCCACGCGAACGTGACGCCGAGCCCGACCCACGGCCCGATGGGCAGGGCGTCGGGGCGGTCGATCGTCTGCTGCACGGCGTAGCCCGCACCCGGAGTCGTCTGCTGCAGGAGCTCGCGGGTCGAGTCTGGGAGGGCCGCAGCGAAGATGAGAGGCACGAACAGCAGGCCGAGCAGGAACGTGATCGCGACCGCGCTGCTGCGAACAATCGCGCCGACGCCGAGGCTGAGGAGCGCCAGTGCGCAGAGGAGGAGCGCGCTGCCGACCACTGCTCGCCGCGCAGCCTCGTCGGCGAGGGACCATTCGGGATAGCCGGGCGGTGCGTAGCCGCTGCCTCGCAGGAGCTCCTGGCCGACGACGAAGGCAACCGTAGACGCCAGCAGACCGACCGCAAGGACGGCGCCTCCGACGAGAATCACCTTGGCCAGGAGCACACTGCCGCGACGCGGAACGGCCGTGAACGTCGCACGAATCAGGCCCGTGCCGTACTCGGACGTGATCGCTCCAACGGCGAAGGCAACGACGGCGAACTGGCCGAGGTAGACACCGACGAGGCTGTCGCGCACGAGGTCGTTGTCGCCGCCCCCCGGCCCGCCGCCCGTCGTCTCCGACCCGGCGGCGAAGAACGCTCCGAGTCCGACGGTGAGCCCGAACAGGAGGAGCAACGACCACCCCGTGCTGCGAACCGTCCGCAACTTCGTCCATTCGGCCCGGACGACTCTGCTCACGACGCCCTCGCTCGCCGGAACTCGACGTCGTCTCTCGTAAGGCGCATGAACGCCTCCTCGAGCGTGGCCCGCTCGGACGTGAGCTCGTGCAGCAGCAGTCCACGGCGCGAGACCAGCTCCGCGATCGCGGCCGCGTCGAGGCCGGTGACGGTGACCTCGTCGGCGCCGCTCGAGGTCGCGCTTGCACCGGCAGCGGCGAGGAGGGCCATCACCTCGGAGCGCTGCGGCGTTCGAAGTCGCACGCGGGCGCCGTCCGCCGAGGCGAGGAGCTCCGCGATGCCGGTGTCGGCGATCAGCCGGCCGCGGCCGATGACGACCAGCCGGTCGGCCGTGTCCTCGAGTTCGCTCATGAGATGGCTCGAAACCAGCACGGCGCGGCCCTCGGCGGCGAGCGAGCGAAGCAGGCCCCGGATCCAGACGATGCCTTCCGGATCCAGCCCGTTCACCGGCTCGTCGAGCAGCAGCACGGGCGGATCTCCGAGCAGGGCCGCCGCAATCCCGAGCCGTTGGCGCATCCCGAGCGAGAATCCGCGCACGCGACGCCGGGCGACGCTCGCAAGACCGACGAGGTCGAGCACCTCCTTCACGCGGCGCCGGGGGAGGCCGTTCGAACGTGCCAGCCAGAGAAGATGGTCGGATGCCCGCCGCCCCGGATGCACGGCGCCTGCGTCGAAAAGGGCGCCGACCTCGCAGAGCGGCGTGCGGAGGTCCACGTAGCGTTTGCCGTTCACGAGCGCCCGGCCGCCGTCGGGCCGGTCGAGCCCGAGGATCATGCGCATCGTCGTCGACTTCCCGGCCCCGTTGGGGCCGACGAATCCGGTCACGGATCCGGCCCGGACGTCGAACGAGAGTCCGTCGACCGCGAGCGTGCGCCCGAAGCGCTTCGTGAGCCGATCCACCTCGATCGCTGTAGTCATGCCCACGACGGTACGACCGGCCGAGCCCGCTGTCATCGCGCCCGGGAGCGGTCTTCGGGCCCCCGCGCCGGGGCGACGCGCGACAGTCGTGTCCCCCTGGAGGGTGACGCGCGATTGAGCCCTCGGCGCCGATGCGCCGCAGCCGTCGAGCGGGGACAATTACGCCGATGACCCAGGAGATCCCCGAAGTCGTCGAGCGCACCTGGGCGCAATTGGCGCGGGCAGCAACCGCGGGGCAGCGCGCCCTGGCCCGCCCCGATGGGCCACTCGTCGTCGCGCTCATCCTGGGCTTCCTCGCCATGCTCGAGGCGACGTCGGCAGAGGATCCCGGAAACGCCATGATCGCCAACCTGCTGGCAACGCTCCCGATCGCTTTCGCGCGGACGCGCCTCCCATGGGCGACAGGGGCGATCGTCCTGGGAGTGACGATCGCGCTGTCAGGCGAAACCGCGAAGCTCACCGTCGCCGCGGTCGTCGCCCTCGCCGCGGTGTCGTACCTGTTCGCGGCGCGCTACGGCCGCAGCTGGTCGGTCCTGGTCGTGCTCCCCTTCCTCGTGAACGCGATCTCGCCGTTCTCCGGAGGCGATCCGGACGCGTCGGCGGTTCTGCTCCTGGTGATCGTCTTCGCCGCGATCGCCCTCGGCAGCGCGCGCCGGCAGCGGACGGCGATCATCGTCGAGCGCGACGAGGCTCAGCGAGACCAGGCCCTGATGGAGGAGCGGGCCCGCATTGCCCGCGAGCTTCACGACATCGTCGCCCACCATGTGTCGATGATCGCCGTGCAGGCCGAGACGGCTCGGCTGACCACCGACGGCCTGCCCGAAGAGGGTAAGCAGCGCTTCGAGGCGATCGGCCGCACCGCCCGCGACTCGCTCGCCGAGCTCCGCCGCCTGCTCGGGGTGCTGCGCGAGGACGCCGGCGGGGGGACGGAGCGCACGCCGCAGCCCGGGCTCGACGAGCTTGACGCGCTGGTCGACTCCGCACGTGAGTCGGGAACCACCATCCGGCTCACGTTGGAGGGCCCCGCCGCACCGCTCCCACCCGGCCTCGATTTGACCGCGTACCGGATCGTCCAGGAGGCCCTGACCAACGCGCGCCGCCACGCTCCCGGAGCCGAGGTGGAGGTCGGCGTGCGCTACGAGCCCGACGCGCTCCACCTCGAGGTGCGCGACCACGGCTCGGGCTCCGCGGTGGAGCCCGAAGGCCATGGGATTCTCGGCATGCGCGAGCGCGCAGCCATGGTCGGCGGGACGCTCGAGGTCGGTGCCGCCGAGGAAGGCGGCTTCGTCGTGCGCGCCGATCTTCCGATTCGCGAGCCGGCCGCATGAGCGTCCGCGTCGTCGTCGCCGACGACCAGGAGATCGTCCGCTCCGGGTTCGCGGCGCTACTCGCTACGCAGGCCGACTTCACCGTCGTCGGAACGGCCGCCGACGGAGAGGACGCCGTTCGACTGTGCCGAGCCGAGCGGCCGGACGTCGTGCTGATGGACGTCCGAATGCCGAAACTGGACGGAATCGAGGCGACGCGGCAGCTCACGGCCGACCGTGACGCCGCTCCACGCGTGCTGATCCTGACCACGTTCGATCTGGACGAATACGTCTACGACGCGCTCGCGGCGGGCGCCAGCGGATTCCTCCTCAAGGACGTGACCGCGGAGCAGCTGTTCGAGGCCGTTCGCGTCGTGGCGGCGGGCGAGGCGCTCTTGGCTCCTGCGGTCACACGGCGGCTGATCGCCGAGTTCGCGCGCCTGCGCCCGCAGCTGCCCACGCGGCCGGACCGTCTGAGCGAGCTGACTCCGCGCGAGACCGAGGTTCTCCGCCTCGTCGCGGAAGGGCTTTCGAACGCGGAAATCGCGGAGCGGCTGGTCGTCACGAAAGAAACGGTGAAGACGCACGTGAGCCGGATCCTCGCGAAGCTGGATCTCCGCGACCGCAGCCAGGCGGTCGTCGTCGCGTACGAGTCGGGGCTCGTGGAACCCCGCGCCTCGGGCTGACGCCGGCGCTACTCTCGGCGTATGCCGTCACTCGTGGTTGTGGTTCCGTTGAAGGAAGGCGCGTACGACGAGGCCAAGCGCCTCCTCGCCGGCGGCCCGCCGATGGATCTGGACGAGTCGCAGTTCGTCCACCACGAGGTGCATCTGACGAAGTCCGAGGTCGTGTTCGTGTTCACGACGCCCGAGGACATCCCGGCCACGCTTCACGTCAGTGCCGGCGACCCGACGTTCTGGCGCGCGGCCAAGGCCTGGCAGCCGCTCATCGACGGGCGCCCGCGCAAGGCGGAGACCGTGTTCAGCTGGGCTCGGGAGGGCTAGCCGCCAGCTCGGGAGGACTAGCCACCGGCTCGTCCGGCCCCTGGTCGAGCCGGAACGGCGGGTACTGGTCGGTCATGAGCGCCGCGTAGGCGAGGACCCGCAGCACCCAGCGGTTCATGCCGATCACGAAGTCGAAGAGGCCGCGCGGGTAGCGCCCCGCGAAGAGGAGCGCGAACCCGCCGATCAGGACGCTGAGGCCGATCAGGCCGTTCCAGCCGGCAGGGACCCAGACGTCCGGCGTCCAGCTCCACAGCCACCAGCCGCCGACGAAGATCCCGACGATGAAGTACTGCGGGATCGCGAGCAGCCACCACTTGACCAGCACGAGCCCTCGGGAGAGCCGCTCGGGGTAGGCGATCTCGACGCCGGCCGGATACTCGGGGTCGGCCTCGAGCGTGAACGGCGGGTAGCGGTCGGTGCCGAGCGCGCCGTAGGAGTAGAAGTAGACGCGCCACGACCAGCGGATGACGCCGAGGTTGATGTCGAACAGGTCGCGCGGGTAGCGGCCGGTGAAGAGGATCGCGAAGAAGGCGATCCAGGTGAGCACGATGAACGCGATCCAGAGGAAGAAGAGCGCCAGGATGTGGGGGATGATCAGCAGCCACTTGAACGCCCAGATCCAGCGGCTGAGATCGGCGTCCATCTCGCCGTGGACGGCGACCGGGTAGACGCTCGGGACGGGAACGACGGGTTCGGTCGCGGGTTGCTCGGGCTCGGCGTCGGTCGTCCGCCGCCTGCGCAGCGCGAAGAAGACGCAGAGGACGCCCAGGACGAGGACGGCCCCGCCGACGATGAGCAGGACGATCGCCGCCCAGATGAACCAGTCGAATTCGGCGCCGATGCCGATGTCGGCAGCCACGCCCTCGGAGCCGTCGGCGTTCATCGCGACGAGCTTCCAGGCGCCCTCCTCGACCTCCCAGGTGAGCACCTGCTCCCCGGGCCCGCTCTCGGAGGCGGCCCAGAAGGTCTCGTCGTCGGGCGGCCCCGAAGGCGCTCCGCCGGAGAACGTCTCGTACTTCTCCTCGAAGGGCCAGCCGTCGAAGTCCTCGACCCTGTCGCGGGAGACCGAGCCGAGGTAGCCGTCGACGTCGTCGGACGGACCGATGCCGAGGAAGAGCTCGCCGCCGTCCGCCGACTCGCCGCGCAGCCGGGCGCGGCCGATCGCGTCGACGCTCGTCGAGTTGCCGAAGTCGATCGAGCCGGACACGACCGCGTACCCGGCCGACTCGAACCGCTCGGTCGGTGTGGAGATGAACCCGTCGGAGTCGCGCTTGGCCTGATCGGCCCAGAGCAGCGCGCAGCCTGAACTGAGGAGTCCGACCGCGATCAGGATCGCGATGCAGCCGAGGACGAGCAGGATGATCCGCCCCGCGCCCCACCGCCGTTCGCGCGTGCCTTCCTCGGCCATGGCGACAGCCTTGCACACGGCGCCGCGCCGGGGAGAACCCGGCGCATTCTCGGCTCGATTCGGTGTCCCACGCGCGCGGAAATTCTCGATAGCGTCGAGGGCGGGAGAGGCGGGGGTCCCGAGCTAGACGCGTGTGACGTTTAAGACGCCCGGCGCCGCAGAACCGCGGCGACCACGACTCCGTACGCGACGTGATCGGCGATCTGGGCGGCCGCGTTCAGCCGCCGCATCCGCGGGAACCGCCGACCGACGACGCCCAGGTCGAGCGCCGCGATTCCGAGCCCCGCGAGTACGCCTCGTGCGGTCGACGGCCGGGCCGGCAGCGCGAGGCGAGCACGACGCCCCACGCCAGCGAGATCGCGACGTGCACCGGGATCGCCGCGAGGAGTAATTCGTCGTCCGCCGCGTCCTCGCCGAGCACGATCGACCCGGCCGCTCGGGTCGCTTCGAGCGGATCGCCGCCGGTCGCGAGCGCGTGCACGGTCGACGGAAGCCCGCTCACGATCGCCGCGACGGCCCCGGCGGTGAGCCCGTCGCCGGTCCGGGACACCTACACCCCGAGGGCTTCGGTGACGATCCGGTTCTGCTCGACGAGATGGGCGGTCGGGTAGCCCTCGCTCGGGCTCGCGCGCCAGGGGCGGCCGCAGTAGCGAAGCTGCACGTCCTCCGGCAGGCCCTCCTCGAGGCGGTGCCGGATCGCGCGCCAGGCGCCCATGTTCTGCGGCTCCTCCTGCGTCCACACGAGCTCGGTGATCCGCGGGTAGCGCGCGAGCAGCTCGTCGTAGGCGGCGATGTTGAACGGGTAGAGCTGCTCGAGCCGCACGACCGCGACGCCCTCGGCCTCGGCGCGCGCCTCGTGACCGACGATGTCGTAGTAGATCTTCCCGGTGCAGAGGATGAGCCGCTCGGTGCGCGCGCGGGCCCCCTCGTCGAGCGAGGAGTCGTCGATGATCGGCTGGAACTGCCCTTCGGAGAGCTCGACCACGTTCGAGGTCGCCTGCTTCAGGCGCAGGAGGCTCTTCGGCGTCAGCACGACGAGCGGCCGCGGCTTCGGATGGCGCGCCTGCCGCCGCAGCAGGTGGAAGTGCTGGCCGGCCGTCGTGCAGTTGACGATCCGGATGTTCTCCTGCGCGGCCATCTGCATGAACCGCTCGACGCGGGCGCTCGAGTGCTCGGGCCCGTTCCCCTCGTACCCGTGCGGGAGCAGCAGCGTGAGGCGCGACGTCTTTCCCCACTTGGAGAGCGACGAGACGATGAACTGGTCGATGATGATCTGCGCGCCGTTCACGAAGTCGCCGAACTGGGCCTCCCAGATGACGAGTGCGTCCGGGCGCGCGACCGCGTAGCCGTACTCGAAGCCGAGGCAGCCGGCCTCGGAGAGCGGCGAGTTGTAGACCTCGAGCGGCGCGACCGCGTTCGGCAGATGCTGGATCGGCGCGTACTTGGCGCCTGTCTTCGCGTCGTGGAGGACGAGGTGGCGGTGCGCGAACGTGCCGCGCTCCGTGTCCTGGCCCGAGACTCGTACGGGCGTGCCCTCCTCGATCGAGGCTTCCGAGCGCGAAGGCCTCGGCGAGCGCCCAGTCGATCCCGCCGTCGGGGCCGAGCATGTCGCGGCGGCGCTCGAGCTGGGACAGCAGCTTGGGATGAACCGTGAAGTCCGGCGGAACGACCAGGAGCTGGTCGTTCAGCGTCTCGAGGCGGTCGCGCGGAATGGCGGACTCGGGCACGTCGCTGCCGACGCGGCCGGGCTTGCGCTCCTGCCGCCGGCCCATCGCGCCCTCGGAGATCGCCTGCCGCAGCGCGTCGTGCGCGGCCTTGATCTGGCCGTCGGCCTCGGCGAGCATCGCCTCGACGTCGCCCTCGTTCACGACTCCGTGGTCGATCAGATCCTTGGCGTAAAGCTCGCGAACGGTCGGATGGTTCTCGATCCGCTCGTACATGAGCGGCTGTGTGTAGGCCGGCTCGTCGCCCTCGTTGTGACCGAAGCGCCGGTAGCCGACGACGTCCACGACGACGTCGCGCTGGAACTCGGCGCGGTAGGCCATCGCCAGGCGGATAGCGGCCAGCGCGCCCTCGGGATCGTCGGCGTTCACGTGGATGATCGGCGCGTCGAAGCCCTTGGCGATGTCGCTCGAGTACCGCGTCGAGCGCTCCTCTTCCGGGTTCGTCGTGAAGCCGATCTGGTTGTTCGCGACGATGTGGAGCGTGCCGCCGGTCGAGTAGCCGTCGAGCCCCATGAGGTTCAGCGTCTCCGCGACGATCCCCTGGCCGGCGAAGGCCGCGTCCCCGTGGATGAGGAGCGCCATCGCCGCGGTCGGATCGTGGCTCAGCTCCGGCTCGTCGAGGCCGGTCTGCAGCGCGCGCGCCGTCCCGACGACGACCGGGTCGACCGCCTCGAGGTGGCTCGGGTTCGACGCGAGCAGCACCTTGATCTCGCCGTGCTTCGTCAGGCGGACGCCCTGCGAGCCGTAGTGGTACTTCACGTCGCCGGTGCCGCCCTCGGGGTCGTGCGTGACCGCCTCGAGCGTCCGCTCGCCCTCGAACTCCTTGAGGATCACCTCGTACGGACGACCGAGCGTGTGGGCGATGACGTTCAGCCGGCCGCGGTGCGCCATGCCGAGCACGACGTCCTTCGCGCCGTTGGAGGCGGAGAGCTCGAGCGCCTCGTCGAGCATCGGGATCATCACGTCGAGCCCCGCGAGGGAGAACGACTTCTGCCCGAGGAACACGCGGCGCAGGTACGTCTCCAGGCCCTCGGTCTCGGAGAGGCGGTGGAGAAGACCCTTCTTCGCATCGTCGTCGAGCGGCTGCCGGTAGCGGCCCGACTCGATCGCGTTGCGCAGCCACACGCGCTGCTCGTGGTTCGAGATGTGCTCGATCTCGTAGGCCATCGTCCCGCAGTAGGTCGCGCGGAGCTTCGGGAGGACTTCGAGGAGCGAGTCGCCCTCGCAGTAGAGACGGAGGAGCCGCGCCGGGATGCGCGACTGGAGCTCCGGCGTCAGCTGCGGGATCAGCCGGTCGGGATCGAGCGCGGGATCGCCGGGCGGCGCCGAGCCGAGCGGATCGAGATGCGCGGCGAGGTGGCCGTGCATCCGGTGCGCCTTGACGAGCGCCATCGCGGCGGCGACTCCGCCGAGGAGCTCTTCGTCGACCGCGGCGGGCTCGGCGGCGACCGGTGCGGCGGCGCCGTTTCCGTCGGAGGGAACGAGCTCATGGAGACGCTGCGCGGCCGGCAGGTGCGCGGCCAGGTCAGGATTGGACTCGAAGTACGCGCGCCACTCGGGCTCTACGGATTCCGGCGAATTCAGGTACTCGACGAAGAGCTCTTGGACATAGCCGAGATTGAGGTCTTCGAGGGCCGATGAATCCACTTGTGCTGAGGATAGCTAGGGGGCTAGGAAACGCCGCGCAGTTGTCTTCGGCGCGGCGCGGCGGTGTCCTTACCGGGCCGCGGCGATCGAGCGGCGGACGAGCTCGACGGGATGGAGGATCGGCATCGGCCGCCCCATGCCTTCGAGGTACGTCGCGATCTGGAGCGCGCAGCCGGGATTCGCGGCCGCGATCGCCTCGGCGGCGGTTCCCGCGAGGTTCGCCGCCTTGCGCTTGCCGAGCTCGGCGGCGGCCTTCGGCTCGAGCACGTTGTAGAGCCCGGCCGAGCCGCAGCAGAGCTCCCATTCGGGCGGCTCGACCAGCTCGAGGCCCGGGATCGCCGCCAGGAGCGACCGCGGCTCGTTGCGAACGCGCTGCGCATGGGCCAGGTGGCAGGCGTCGTGGTAGGCGACGCGCAGCTCGACCGCGCCCGCGCGGAGCACGCGGCTCCGACATGGCGAGCAGCTCGGTCACGTCGTGCACCTTGGCGCTGAAGGCCGCCGCGCGCTCGGCCCAGTCCGGATCGTCGGCGAGCAGGCGGCCGTACTCCTTCATGGACGAGCCGCAGCCGGCCGCGTTCGCGACGACGGTGTCGCAGTCCTCGAAGGCGGCGATCGTGGCCCGCGCGAGATCGAGCGCCTCGGGCTCCGCGCCGGTGTGGAGCATGAGCGCGCCGCAGCAGCGCGGGCTCGTGCGGGCGGCCACCTCCCAGCCCTCGGCCGCGAGCACCTCGGCCGTGGCCGCGTTCACGTCGGCGAAGAACACCCGCTGGACGCAGCCCTGGAGCAGACCGACCCGACCGCGGCGCTCACCGAGCGCAGGCGTCAGCTCCGGGGTTCGTGCGCGCCCGCGCGCGCGAGGCGTCAGGCGCAGCATCGCGCCGGCCCGCGAGGAGTCCGGCAGCGTCCGGCCCAGCCGCCGCGCCCCGAGCCGGCCGGCAGCGCTGCGCGAGCGGGCGTACGGCGCGCAGCCGTCCGGGATGCGTGAACGTCGCAAACGCCATCCGCCGGGTGAGCCGCGCGCCGAACCCGCGCCGGTAGTTGCGCTCGAGCTGCGGCCGCGTGTCCTCGAGCAGCCGGTCGTACGGCACGCCCGACGGGCACGCGGTCACGCAGGCCATGCAGCCGAGGCAGCGATCCCAGTGGAGCGCCATCGCGTCCGAGATCACGTCCGTCTCGTTCCGGGCCGCCTCCATGAGGACGATCCGCCCGCGCGGCGAGTCCATCTCCTCGCCCCAGAGCACGTAGGTCGGGCAGGTCGGCAGGCAGAAGCCGCAGTGGACGCAGAGATCGAGATCCTCCTGCGCCGGCGGCCGGAGCGCGTCGAAGGCGCTCATCAGATGCCGCCCACGAAGATCCCCGGCGAGCAGGTCCCGGCCGGATCGAAGCGCTCCTTCACCCGGCGCGAGAGCGCGATCAGCGCGGCGTCCGAGACGCCCCACGGGTCGGCGCGCAGCTGGGCCGGCGCGTCCTGGAGAACGCCGGGGAACGGGAACTCGAAGGCCGTCTCGGACTTGACCCAGTAGATGCCCGTGCGACCGACCACCGAGGCACCCACGCCTCCCGGCCGCGGCGAGCACGTCCGGCAGGGCGGACGGAAGCGCCGAGATCCGCCGAACGAAAGCGCCGCGCTGACCGGTGCGCTGTGCAGCCCAGAGCTCGTCCGCATCGCCGTGGATCTCAGTCTCCAGCCCGTCCGCGAGCGCGGCGATCCGCGCCGCGCGGGAGCCCACGGCGACACCGCCGACCCGGGCGAGCACCGCACCCGAGCCCGCAGACCACGAAACATCGAGCGCCTCAAGCTCGAGCGGCTCCGCGAACCAGCGTGCCGCAACCCGGCCGAGCGCAGCCGGATCGTCCCCGCGCGCGACCACGGTCGCCGACTCGACGGGCAGCGGATGCAGGCGCACGACGACCTGGGTGATCACGCCGAGCGTCCCGAGCGAGCCCGCGAAGAGCTTGGCGAGGTCGTACCCGGCGACGTTCTTGATCACCGTGCCGCCCGAGCGGGCGACCGAGCCGTCGGCGAGCGCGGCGGTCATCCCGAGCAGCAGGTCGCGCGCCGCGCCGTAGCGGTGGCGCAGCGGACCCGAGTCGGCCGTCGCGACGACGCCGCCGATCGTCGCGCCCCCGTCGGGAGGATCGAGCGCGAGCATCTGACCCGCCTCGGCGAACACGGCCTGCGCGTCGGCCAGCCGAACGCCCGTGCCGAGCACCGCGGTGAGATCCCCGGCGTTGTGCTCGATCCCATCGAAGCGCGCGGTCGAGAGCACCACGTCGGGCTCCGGAACGGCCGCGCCCCAGTCCCACTTCGTCCCGCCGCCGCGCGGGCGAACGGACCCGCCGGCCGCGAGCAGCTCGGCGGCCTCGGCGGCCGATGCGGGCGTCTCGGTCCTCACATCCGCTCCGCTAGCCCGGCCGCCTCGACGGGATGCTGCCGGTACGGCCCGGGCACCTCGCCGCACAGGCGCGGCGTCGGCATGACCTTGCCCGGATTGACCCGCTGCTCGGGATCGAACGCGCAGCGCAGCTTCTGGAACGCGGCCAGGTCGGGCTCGCCGAACATCGCCGGCATGTAGCGCTTCTTGTCCATCCCGACCCCGTGCTCCCCGGTGATCGAGCCGCCCTCCTCGACGCACGCGAGCACGATCCGCCCGGCCAGCTCCTCGGCGCGCTCCGCCTCGCCCGGTCGGGAGTCGTCGTACGCGACGAGCGGATGCAGGTTCCCGTCCCCCGCGTGGAAGACGTTCGCGACCTGGAGGCCGTACTCGTTCGCGAGCTCCTCGATGCGGCCGAGCACCGCGGCCAACCGCGTGCGCGGGATGACCGAGTCCTGGACGTAGTACGAGGGCGCGACCCGGCCCATCGCCGCGAAGGCCGCCTTGCGCGCGCGCCAGATCAGGTCGCGCTCTGCCGAGTCGGCGGCGACGTGGATCCCGAGCGCCTGCTTCAGCTCGCAGCAGCCCGACGACCGCCTCGACGCGCTGCTCGCACTCCTCGGCGGGGCCGTCGAGCTCGACGATCAGCGCCGCGCCCGCGTCGTACGGGTTGCCGATGCCGGTCGCCTGCTCGGCGGCGCTCATCGAGAGCCGGTCCATGATCTCGAGCGCGCCCGGCACCATCCCGGCCGCGACGATGTCGGAGACGGTCTGGCCCGCCAGCCTCCATCGTCTCGAAGTACGCGACGAGCGTGCGGATCCGCTCGGGCACGGGCGAGACGCGCAGCGTGATCCGCGTCGCGACGCCGAGCGTTCCCTCCGAGCCGACGAACGCGCCGAGCAGGTCGTAGCCGGGCAGGTCGAGCTCCTTGCCGCCGAGCGAGACCTCCGTCCCGTCCGGGAGGACCACGTCGAGCCCGCAGACGTAGTTCGTGGTGAAGCCGTACTTGAAGCAGTGCGCGCCGCCCGAGTTCTCGGCAACGTTGCCGCCCACCGTGCAGACGACCTGGCTCGAGGGATCAGGCGGATAGAAGTGCGTCGGCCCGACCGCGCGCGAGACCTCGAGGTTCGTCACGCCCGGCTCGACGACCACGCGCGCGTTGGGCAGGTCGACCTCGAGCACGCGCCGCAGCCGCGAGAGCCCGATGACCACGCCGCCCGGGACCGGAGTCGCGCCGCCCGACAGCCCCGTGCCGGCACCGCGCGCGACCCACGGCGCCTCGGCCTCCCAGCACGCGCGAACGACGCGGCGCACCTCGTCCGCCGAGCCCGGCAGGCACACGACCGCGGGCACGCCGCGCAGGTACGTGAGCGCGTCCGACTCGTACGTGCGCAGCTCGTCGCGATCCACGAGCACGTTCGCCTCGCCGCAGATCCCTTCCAGTGCGGCGACGAGATCGTTCAGCGCAACCCCTCCGAATCGGGCGGGACGATCGGCAGGCCGCTGGCCACGCGGCGCCGGCCGCCCGCCTGGTAGACGACGTCGACGGAATCGTTCTTTCGGTAGGTGCCCGCCACGCCGAGGAACATGCTCGTCCAGCGCAGGATCCCGAGCCGGCCCTCACGCGCGATCGGCTTGGTGAACCGCAGCACCGGACCCTCGACCTCGTAGTCGGTCCCACGCCGCTGCAAGACGCCGTTCACGTAGACCTCGAACGGCTCGTGCGCCTCGGGAGGAAGCGGGACAGTCCAGGCTTCGGCCACCGCAACGCCGAAGCCTAGACTGCCGATCCACTCGCCGCGCCTGCTCCCCAGTCGCGTCGCGCATTCCCTTTGCTTCGCCCCTTCCCAGGGTGTGCGCGTAGAACGAACTGAACCACACAAAGGGGGAACCTCAATCCCTCGAACGAGTGCTTGGTCATTCCGGCGGGTAGCCCCGTAGAATCGAGCCCGGATGCCCGGGAGCCGTTTTGTCCTCCTCCTCGTCGCCGTCGGGATTCCGGTCGGCCTCGTGGCTGTGTTGTTCACACTGCCCGGGGCGCAGCCGCCCGAGAGCTCGACGCAGAGCGGCGAGACGATCAATCAGATCTACAAGATCGTCCTGGCCGCGTGCGCATTCGTCTTCATCCTGATCGAGGCGGCGCTCATCGCGATGATCATCCGCTACCGCCGGCGCAAGGGCACCGCCGAGAACGCCGAGGGGCCGCAGATCCACGGGAACACGCGGATCGAGATCATCTGGACGGTCGTCCCGGCGGTCGCGCTCTTCATCCTCGCGGTCTTCATGTTCTCGAAGGTCCCGGACGTGGAGGCGGTCCCGTCCGCGGGCGAGGACGTGCTCATCGTCGAGGTGACCGCGCACCAGTTCTACTGGCAGTACGAGTATCCGGGCGGCGCGATCTCGTTCGACCAGCTCACCCTCCCGGTCGATCGCCCCGTCACGCTCAGGATCAGCTCGGCCGACGTCGCCCACGCGTGGTGGGTGCCCGAGCTGACCGGGAAGCGGGACGCGATCCCGGGTCGCACGAACGAGCTCAACTTCACGCCGCGCGCGGTCGGGACATTCGACAAGGGCGTCTGCGGCGAGTTCTGCGGGATCCAGCACACGGAGATGCGGACGGTCGTCGAGGTCGTGAGCGCGGAGGACTTCGAGGCGTGGCTCGCCGAGAACGAGCCGGCCGACCCGGTCGCGGTCGGCGAGCAGGAGTGGACGGCGTCGTGCGCCAAGTGCCACGGCCTCGCCGGGCAGGGCGACATCGGGCCGCCGATCGCGGGCAACGCGACCCTCACGGACCCGGCGGCGCTGCGCGAGCTGGTCGAGAACGGCCAGGACCAGGGCGCGGTGGAGGGCTACATGCCGCCGACCGGGCTCGGCTGGACGGACGCGCAGATCGACGCGCTCGTCGCCTACGTCCAGTCGAATCCCGAGCTGGCAGGGCCGGGCCAGTGAGCGCCAACGCCGCACCGGTCCGCGCCCCGGCCTGGAACGAGGGCCGCATCACCGGCTGGATCACGACCGTCGACCACAAGCGGATCGGGATCCTCTACATCGTCACCGCCTTCGTGTTCTTCCTCCTCGGCGGCGTGATGGCACTGGTCATGCGGCTGCAGCTCTCGCAGGCCGACCTCGACATCGTCACCCGGGACACCTACAACGGCATGTTCACGCTGCACGGGACGACGATGATCTTCCTCTTCATCGTCCCGGTCCTCGCGGGCTTCGGGAACTACCTGGTGCCGCTCATGATCGGCGCGAAGGACATGGCCTTCCCGCGGCTGAACGCGATGTCGTACTGGTTCTTCCTGGCGGGTGGGATCGTCCTCTTGGGGAGCCTCTTCGCCGAGGGCGGCCCCGCGCAGGCCGGCTGGTACGCCTACCCGCCGCTCTCCGGGCCCGGGAACATGGGGATGCCGTACGTCGGCCAGGACCTCTGGATCCTCGCGATCCACCTGACGACGATCTCGTCCATCGCAGGCGCGATCAACCTCATCGTCACGATCCACAACATGCGCGCGCCGGGGATGACCTGGATGCGCATTCCGCTCTTCGTCTGGACGATGGAGACCTACGCGATCCTCCTCGTCCTGACGCTTCCGGTCGTGACCGCGGCGGTGACGCTCCTCCTCTTCGACCGCCAGGCCTGGACGAACTTCTTCCTGCCGGAGGAGGGCGGGAACGCGCTGCTCTACCAGCACATGTTCTGGTTCTTCGGGCACCCCGAGGTCTACGTGATGGTGCTGCCCGCGTTCGGGATGGTCTCGGAGGTCATCCCGGTCTTCGCGCGCAAGCCGATCTTCGGCTACAAGGCGATCGCGTTCTCGACGATCGGCATCGCGTTCGCCGGGATGCTCGTCTGGGCGCACCACATGTTCACCGTGGGCATGCCCGTCTGGCTGAACGGCTTCTTCGCCGTCGCCTCGCTCGCGGTCGCCATCCCGACCTCGATCAAGATCTTCAACTGGCTCGCGACGCTCTGGCGCGGCCACCTCGAGTTCAAGGCGCCGCTGCTCTTCTGCCTCGGCCTGATCGGCCTGTTCACGATCGGCGGGCTCACCGGGATCATGCTCGCGATGTTCCCGATCGACTACCAGGCGCACGACTCCTACTTCGTCGTCGCGCACATGCACTACGTGCTCTTCGGCGGGACGGCGTTCGGGCTCTTCGCCGGCGTCTACTACTGGTTCCCGAAGATCACCGGCCGGATGTACAACGAGCGCCTCGCCGTCTGGCACTTCTGGCTCATCTTCATCGGCTTCAACCTGACCTTCTTCTTCCAGCACATGGTCGGGCTCATGGGGATGCCGCGCCGCGTCTACACGTATCACCGCACCGGAACGTTCGAGCTCTACAACCTGCTCTCGACGATCGGGACCTGGGTGATGACGGTGGCGCTCATCATCTTCCTCTTCAACATGATCAAGAGCTGGCGGTCGGGCCCGCGCGTGGGCAACGACCCGTGGAAGGCGAACACGCTCGAGTGGTACACGACCTCGCCGCCGCCCGAGCACAACTTCGACTCGCTGCCGCCGATCACGAGCGAGCGGCCGCTCCGTGACCTGCGCCGGCGGCTGGAGGCGCAGCGATGACGCCGCGTCCCGGTTCCTGGCTCCGCCTGACCGCCGTCTCGGCCGCGTTCGCGACCGGGATCGCGATCGTGACCGGCGAGTGGGCAGGCTCGCACGAGGTCTCGGTCCTCGTCGGGCTCGCGCTCGTCGTGACCGTCTGGCTCTCGGTGCGCTACGGGCATCCCGAGGACACGCTGCTCGTCCGCTCCGCAGAGACCGCGCTCGGGCTCTACGTGATCCAGATCGTCGTCGGTGGGATCGTCGCGCTGGCGAACGAGCCGAGCTGGGCGTATCCGGTGCACATCGCGCTGGGGGCGCTGTCGCTCGCGGCTTCCGTCGTGACCGCGGCTCTCGTGTTCCGCGGCGGCGTCGAGGCGCCGCGCGCGCCGTGGCGCGACTACATCACGCTCACGAAGCCGCGGATCATGTCGCTGCTCCTGATCACGGGCGCCGGCGGACTGGTGCTCGGCTCGGAAGGCTGGCCGTCGCTCGGGCTCACAGTGGCGACGCTCGGCGGGCTCGCGCTCGCCTGCGGAGGAGCCTCGGCCCTGAACCACGTGCTCGACGCGGACATCGACCAGCTCATGGGCGAGCGGACGCAGGCGCGGCCGGTCGCTTCCGGCCGGGTCGCTCCCGCGCGGGCGCTCGAGTTCGGGCTCGCGCTGCTGGCGCTCTCGTTCGTCGTGCTCGCCTGCTGGGTGAACCTCCTCACCGCGGTCATGGCCCTCATCGGCGGCGCGTTCTACGTGCTCGTCTACACCCGCTGGCTGAAGCGCACGACGCCGCAGAACATCGTCATCGGCGGCGCGGCCGGGGCGATCCCGCCCGTCGTCGGCTGGACGGCCGCGACCGGCTCTCTGACGCTGCCCGCGCTGCTGCTCTTCCTGATCGTCTTCTTCTGGACGCCGCCGCACTTCTGGGCGCTCGCCCTGCTGATCAAGCGCAACTACGAGGCGGCCGGCGTGCCGATGCTCCCGGTGGTCGCCGGCGAGCGGGAGACCGCGCGCTCGATCGTCCGCTACTCGGTCGTCATGGTCGCGATCACGCTCCTGCCCGTCTTGGCGCAGACGGTCGGCCTGTTCTACCTCGGCTCGGCGCTCGTCCTCGGCGCCGTGTTCCTCGTCCTGGCGTTTGCGCTGCAGCGCTCGACCACGCCGGCGCGGGCGAAGCGGCTCTTCTCGTACTCGCTCCTCTACCTCGCGCTCCTGTTCGTCGCCCTGGCCCTCGACCCGATGGTGGTCTGATGGATCCCGAACTCGCACGCAAGAACGTCAAGCTCGGCCTCGCGATCTTCGCGCTCACGCTGATCCTGTTCGCGGGCTCCGTGGCCATCGCGGAGATCTACAACAGCGTCGGATAACGCCTTCATCACGCGGGTCGAGCCCGCCGGGGACGGGATTCGCCTGGCGGTCAAGGACCTGTTCGACACGGCCGGGGTGCGAACGACCTACGGCTCCGGGATCTACCGCGACCACGTCCCGGAGCGCTCGGCGTCCGCGGTCACGCTGCTCGAGGACGCGGGCTACGTCTCGGTCGGCAAGACGAACCTGCACGAGTTCGCCTACGGGATCACATCCGAGAACGTCCACTACGGCGACGTCGTCAACCCGCTCGATCCCGGACGGATCCCCGGCGGGTCGAGCGGCGGCTCCGCGGTCGCGCTCGTCACCGGCGAGGCCGACGCGGCGCTGGGAACGGACAGCGGCGGCTCGATCCGCATCCCGGCGGCCTGCTGCGGGATCGCCGGCTTCAAGCCGACGCACGGGCGCGTGGCGCTCGACGGCGTCTTCCCGCTCGCGCCGAGCTTCGACCACGCAGGGCCGATGGCGCGGACCGTCGCCGACTGCGTGGCCATGCAGCGCATCCTCGACCCGGGCCTCGAAGTGCCCGAACCCAGCCTCGACCTCCGCGTCGGCGTCATCTGGCTGGACGGAGCAGACGCGCTCGTACGCGCGCGCGTACGCGAGGCGACCGAGCACGTCGCCCACGCGGAGCAGGTCGAGTTCCCGTTCCCGGAAGGCGTGACGCCCGTGTTCATGCGGGAGGTCGCCGAGATCCACCGCGACCTCTTCGCCGCCCGCGCCGACGATTACGGCCCGAACGTCCGCGAGAAGGTCGAGCGCTGCCTCGCGGTCACGGACGCCGAGTACGAGGCCGGCCTGAGGGCCCGGGCCGCCTACGCCGAGCGCTGCGCGGAGATCGCGTCAGGCTACGACCTGCTGCTCGCGCCGACGCTCAACACCGTGGCGCCCGAGATCGGCCAGAAGGAGATCGACCTCCGCTGGTCGGTCATCCGCCTCACGTTTCCGTTCAACGCACTCGGCTGGCCCGTTCTCGCCCTCCCGTGCGGCACCGCCGAGCACGGACTTCCGGCCTCGATCTCGGTGATCGGACTCCCCGACGCCGACTCCCATGTTCTGGCTTGCGGACTGGCCTTGGAGCGCTCCCTGTCCCTCGTTTGAGGGAGAGCGGCCGCGCGCCGGCTGCCGACAACAACAGGGAATGCTCCTGCGTCCCCTCGCTGTGGTCCTCGCGTTCCTTGCGATCGCCCCCGTCGCTTCTGCGGCGCCGGCGCCCGCCGACCTGCGCGGATTCCTGCTGCGCGCGAACGATCCGCAGCCCGCCGGCCACGCCTTCCCGCGCACGCCGGCCTTCGCGTGGGACAACGTCAAGGGCGCGAGCTCCTACGAGTTCCAGGTCGCGACGAGCAAGAACTTCTCCGAGAACTCGATCGTCTGGGAGAAGGCCGACCTGCCGAACCCGATCACCTCTGTGCCGCTGACGCTCCCGTGGAGCACCGGCAACCCGTACTCGCTCTACGCACGCGTGCGCGCCAACGTCGGCGGCGACGTGACCAACTGGAGCACCAAGTACGGCTTCAAGATGAAGTCGCCGTCCGCGCCGACGAGCCTCTCGAACGGCGCGAACCCGACGCCCGGGATGGTGCGCTGGACGCCGGTCGAGGGCGCCACCGCCTACGAGGTCTCGTTCCTCTGGGATCTCGCGAACGGCCAGAACAAGAAGATCAAGACGTCGACTACGGCGGCCGACCTCCGCGAGCTCTACGCCTTCGCGAACGACCTCGGCGCGCAGGGCCTCACGAACCTGTCCTGGAGGGTCCGCGCGATGCGCGAGCTCGAGGGCAAGCCTCTGAATCAGATCCCGGTCGTCTCGTACGGCCCGTGGAGCCCGACGAACGTCACGGTCGAGCCGAACAACCTCGGCCCCGGCCCGATCTCCCTCGAGGAGTCGGTCTCGCGCAGCCGCACGACGGACATCTTCGACGTGCTCGGCGCCCAGAGCCCCAGCGCGCACGAGCTCTTCCCCGGTTTCTGGTGGAGCGGCCAGTTCGCGCTCGACGGCACCTCGGGCGCCTGCCCGACGGTCGTCGCCAGCCGCCGGCGTCACCTGCCCGCTCTTCCGTGTCTACGTCTTCACGGACGAGGACTGCGTGAACCGCGTCCACGCCGGCGACATCGTCGGCAGCCCCGCTTACGTGCCGCGCCTTTCCGGCGTGCTGGCGCTCCCGAAGAGCCCGGCCGATCTCACGGGCGTGGCGTCGATCTTCCTCGGCGACGCCGAGACGGAGGGCGAGACGTTCGACGCGGGCGGAACGAAGGTCAAGGCCGCCGGCACCCAGGAGGGCATCCCGGCCGACCCGAGCGACGAGGACGTCCCCGACGGCGAAAAGGCCGACCGCAAGTCGGGCATCTGGGACAACGACTCTCCGGACAGCCGCTACTACTGGACGGCCGTCCCGGTCATCCCGGTGATCACCGCCGACGCGAAGGTCGAGTACCGCGACGTCGAGTTCGCCGAGGACATGTGCCAGGCCGGCAACGTCATCAACTTCGGCAAGACGAGCGCCCCGGCGGTCGAGCGGGCGAACGGCGTCCCGTACGTCTCCGGCATGGGCGGCGACGGCCAGATCCGCGGCGCCCAGAACGGCACGCCGTCGTTCTATGGCCGCCTCGTCATCGCCTGGCTGCCCGCCCCGGGCGCGGCCCGCTACCAGGTCCAGTGGAGCAAGAAGGCCAACCCGTTCAAGCCGGCCGGCAGCGCGACTACGCCGTCGACCTCCGTCCTCGTCAACCCCGGCGCGGGCGTCTGGTACTACCGCGTCCGCGGAGTCGACAAGACGCTGCCGACGAAGATGCGCGGCATGACCTGGACGGATCCGCAGTACGTCAAGGTGCTGCCGAAGACGTTCACGGTCGCGAAGAACCGCCCTCGCTGAGCACGTAGGTCCGCTCGGCACTTACTCGCGCCGCCGGTAGCGACTCGTCGCCGGCCAGCACACGCCTGAGGATCTCCCGCTTGTCGGCTCCCACGAGGAAGGCGACCGTTCGAGCCGCGTTCAGCACCGGATAGGTGAACGTCAGCCGCGGGTGCGGCGGCGGCAGGCCCGGCCGGGGGACGTACGCGATCGGCGCGGTCTCGTCGAGCGCCGGATCCCCCGGGAAGAGCGAGGCCGTGTGCCCGTCCGGCCCGATGCCGAGCAGGATCAGGTCGAAGTCCGGCAGGGCGAGATCGGCCGAGCGGAGCGGATGGATCTGCTCCTCCGGAACCGGCGCGTGGTCGAGCAGCGCGTCGCGGGCCATGCGCTCGTTCGAGTCGGGATGGTCGGGCGGGACGACGCGCTCGTCGCTCCACCAGACGTGCCAGCTCGCCCAGTCGAGGTCGCGCGTGACCAGCTCCTCGTAGACGGCACGCGGCGTCGAGCCGCCGGCCAGCGCGACGCGAAACGGCGCGGCCGCCCGCTCGGCGATCCAGTCCGCGGCGAACGCGGCTAGATCGCGACTCTCGAGAAGCTCCGTACCGCCTCCTCGTAGATCGGGTCGCGCCCGAAGATGTCGAGCTGCTCGGAGAGCAGGTCGCTGGCGTCTTCCCGCTCGGGATGGTCGGGCGCGACGTCCTGGCCGTCGACCGCGACCGCCGAGGTGGACGTGTCTTCCTCGTGCTCGAGCGGGATCTCCCGGTGGAGCCGCCCGCCGAGCCAGCCGGCGAGGAGCAGGGCCTCGGCCCGCGGGCCGGTGACGCGCAACGCTTCGAGCCCGCCGATCGCCGGCCAGAGCCCGGCAAGCGCGCGCCGCCACGGATCGAGCCGGCCCCAGGCGATGTCGGACGCCGCGATCCACTCGAACACCTCGGGCAGCCGGGCGAACGCACGGTCGCAATCCTCCCACTCGACCGAGTCGAGGATCAGCCGGTCGGCGACGCCGAGGAGCTGCTCGAGCTCGGTCGAGCCGAACGGCAGGTCGCCGCGCCAGCGCAGGAACGCGGGCAGGTCGGTGACGAGGAGCGGTGAGACCACACTTGCCGGCGCGTGCGCGCGTGGGCCGCAGAGCGTGATGTCGATCACCTCGAAGCAGACCGCGCCGCCGCCGGTGGCGAAGCAGCGCAGGTCGACGTCGGCGTCGAGCGCGTCGCGCTCGTCGTCGGGATGGGGGTGGAGCAGGATCGTCCGCGAGGGATGCCGCTCGCCGAGCCCGTCGAGCGTTCGCGCCGCGGCCTCGCGCCACTGCTCCGGCACCCAGGCCATGTGCGTCATGACGCTCGTGCGCTGGCTCGGCGCGCGGGCCATGTCGGTCTGCTCGAGCCGCAGCTCGGTCAGCGTGCGCTCGATCTTCGCGATCGTCGTGTCCTTCAGCGCCGGGCCGGCCATCAGTGCCGCCTCCAGGAGCGGCCGTCGCGGTGGAGCAGCTCGTCGGCGGAGCTCGGCCCCCAGGTTCCTGCGGCGTAGTTGGGGAAGCCCGGCCGGTCGCGCACCCACGGCGCGACCATCGCGTCCACGATCGCCCACTGCTCCTCGACCTCGTCGGCGCGCATGAAGAGCGTCGGGTCGCCGAGCATGCAGTCGAGCACGAGCCGCTCGTACGCCTCGGGCAGCCCCATGCGGAACGCGCCGCCGTAGAGGAAGTCCATGTGCACGGTTCGGATCGCGAGCCCCTGCCCCGGCACCTTCGCTCCGATCGCGAGCGAGACGCCCTCGTCGGGCTGGATGTTGAGGAGCAGCACGTTCGGGCGCAGCCCGTCCTCGGAGCCCGCCTCGAACGGCGGCTTGGGCGCGCGCTTGAACTGGATCGCGATCGTCGTCTCGCGCTTCGGCAGGCGCTTGCCGGTGCGGAAGTAGAACGGCGTGTCGGCCCAGCGCCAGTTGTCCACGAAGAGCTTCCCGGCGACGTAGGTCTCGGTCGCGGAATCCGGCGCGACGCCGTCCTCCTCCCGGTAGCCCGGCACCTCGGTACCCTCGATGAACCCCGGCCCGTACTGGCCGCGCACGATGTGCTTGGGGCCGGGCGTGTGGAGCGCGCGGAGCACCTTCACCTTCTCGTTTCGCACCGACTCGGCGTCGAAGTCGGTCGGGGGCTCCATGGCCATGATCGCGATCAGCTGGAGCAGGTGGTTCTGGACGATGTCGCGAATGGCTCCCGCCTGCTCGTAGAACGCGGCGCGGCCCTCGATCCCCAGCTCCTCGGCGACGGTGATCTGCACGTGGTCGACGAACTGCCGGTTCCAGATCGGCTCGAAGATCCCGTTCGCGAAGCGGAGCACCAGCATGTTCTGGACGGTCTCCTTGCCGAGGTAGTGGTCGATGCGGAAAACCTCGTCCTCGGTGAACGCCTTCGCGATCGCGGTGTTCAGGCGGCGCGCGGTCGTGAGGTCGTGGCCGAAGGGCTTCTCGGCGACGATCCGCGTCCAGCCGGCGCCGCGGCGGTTGCCGACGTGCTCGACGATCTCCTCGAAAACGCTCGGGGGGACCGCGAGATAGAAGACGCGGTTCCCACGGGTGCCGCGCTCCTGGTCGAGATCGTCGAGCAGCGCGCCGAGCCGCTCCCAGCTCGCGTCGTCGTCGAACTCGGCCTGCATGAAGCGGATCCCGGCGGCGAGCTGGTCCCAGACGTCCTCGTCCCAGTCGTCGCGGCAGTGGGCCTGGACGGCCTCGCGCATCTTGGCCTGGAAGTCCTCGGTGGTCATCTCGCTCCGCGCGACGCCGACGACGGCGAACCGGTCGGGCAGGAGGTGGCGCACGGCGAGCGCGTACAGGGCGGGGAAGAGCTTGCGCTGCGTCAGGTCGCCGGACGCTCCGAAGATCGTGAGCGTGCAGGGCTCGGGCGTGCGCTTGCGCTGGAGTCCTTCGAGCAGCGGGTTCTCGGCGGTGATCGTCATTCGGTCTTCTTCACGGCGTGCCCGCCGAACTCATTCCGAAGCGCCGCGTTCACCTTGGCCGCGAACGACTCGTCCTGGCGCGAGGCGAAGCGCGCGTAGAGCGCCGCCGAGATGACCGGGACCGGAACGTCCTCGGCGATCGCCTCGGCGATCGTCCAGCGTCCCTCGCCGGAGTCCTCCACGTAGCCCTTGATCCCGTCGAGGTGCGCGCCTTCCTTCTCGAACGCGTCGTAGAGCAGGTCGAGGAGCCACGACCGCACGACCGAGCCGTAGCGCCAGATCCCGGCGATCTCGTGGAGATCGAGGTCGAACTCGGAGCGCTCCATCACCTCGAACCCCTCGGCGTAGGCCTGCATGAGCCCGTACTCGATCCCGTTGTGGACCATCTTCACGAAGTGCCCCGCGCCGGACGGGCCGACGTGCGCGAAGCCGTTCTCAGGCGCGAGCGTCTCGAACGCGGGGCGGAGGATCGCGATCGCGTCGTCGGCGCCGCCGGCCATCAGGCAGTAGCCCTCGGTGAGGCCCCAGATCCCGCCCGACACGCCGGTGTCGACGTAGCGGATCCCCTGCTCCGCGGCCGCGGCGGCACGGCGCTTGGAGTCGCGGAAGTTCGAGTTGCCGCCGTCGACGATCACGTCGCCTTCGCCGAGCAGGCCGAGCAGCTCGTCGACCGTCTGCTGGGTCGGATCGCCCGCCGGGATCATCAGCCAGACGACCCGCGGCGACTCGAGCTGCCCGACGAGCTCCTCGAGGCTCGCCGCCGTGCCGCTACCGCCGCGGTCGTAGCTCGCGATCTCGTGCCCGCCGCGGGTGAGCCGCTCGGCCATGTTCCCGCCCATCTTTCCGAGGCCGACCATTCCGAGCTTCATGCCGTCTCCTTTTCCCAGCGGATCCTTGCGACCCTGCGGCCTCGCTCGCGCAGCGCCTCGAAGTCGCCGGCCGCCTGCGCGCGAATCAGTTGCCCGAACCCGAAGGTTCGGCCCGGGATCGGAAGCTCCTCGGGCTCGTCGACGATCTGGAGGTAGAGCCCGCTGGCCGGGCCGCCCTTGTGCAGCTGCCCGGTCGAGTGCAGGTAACGCGGCCCGAACCCTGCCGTCGTGACCATTCCCGCGGCGCGAGCGCGTTCGCGGATCTCCTCGATCCGGCGCTCGGCCTCGTCCGTGGGCTCGACGAACGCCTGGACGCAGAAGTTGTCGCCGGGCCCGCCCTGGGCGATCAGCTCGTCGACCGATCCTTCGGGATCGACCGCGGGCTCGTCGCCCGAGTCGAGGATCGCGTTCGTGCGGTCCTTCGCCGCCTGGACGTCGGGCTGGTCGAACGGGTTGATCCCGATCAGCGATCCGGCGACGGCGGTCGCGAACTCCCAGCGGAAGAACTCCTGGCCGAGCTCGTACGGATCGGCCACGCGGACGTCCTCGCTCTGGCGGTCCGGCCCCTCGGCCGTTTCGCCGGGCGCCGGAACCAGGCCCTTGCCGTTCTTCCCGGTCGACTCGGCGATGAGCTGCTCGACCCAGAGCCCGAAGCCGCCCGGCGTCGGGTTGATGAGCACCTTGTCGCGTCCGTCCGTGGCGCCCGCGCCGAGCCGCAGCCCGAGGTCGAGCCCGGGATTCCCGACCGGCAGCCGGCAGGCGTCCATCATCTCGTGCGTCCGTTCGAGCAGCCGCTCGAGCTCCACGCCCATGAGCGCCGCCGGTACGAGCCCGAACACCGAGAGCGCGGAGTAGCGCCCGCCGATCGCCGGATGCCCCTCCCAGATCGCGCGGAACCCGCACCGGAGCGCGCGCTTCTCGAGCGCCGAGCCCGGGTCGGTGATGGCGACGAACTGCTCGCCGCGCCCACCGGTCCTCTCCCAGAAGTAGTCGAGGTGGCTGCGCGTCTCGAGCGTCGACCCCGACTTGGAGGAGACGACGAAGAGCGTCCGTGAGAGGTCGAGCCGCGCCTCGAGCGCGCGGATCGCATCCGGGTGCGTCGTGTCGAGCACGTGGAACCCGTCGGCCGTCGAACGTGCGCCGGAACACCTCTGGCGCGAGGCTCGACCCGCCCATCCCGGCGAGGACGACGTCGGTGAACCCGTCCTCCTCCGCCCGGCGGGCGAACTCCTCGATCAGCCGAACCTTGGCGCGGATGAGCGCCGGCTCCTCGAGCCAGCCGAGCCACTCGGCCTCGTCCGCGCCGGTCCAGACCGAGGCGTCGCGCGCCCAGATCCGGTCGGGGAGATCCACTACACCGCTGCGAGCTCGCGGGCCGAGGCTTCGATTCCGGCGATCAGCTCGTCGAAGGAGTCGGCGAACTTCTCCACGCCCTCGCGCTCGAGCGTCGCGACCACGTCGTCGTAGTCGACGCCGGCCGCGGCGATCTGCTCGAAGACCTCGTGCGCCTCGTCGAGCCCCCGCTCGAGCCGCGGCTCCACGTGCCCGTGATCCTGGAACGCCTCGATCGTCTCCTGCGGCATCGTGTCGACCGTGTCCGGCCCGAGCAGCTCCTCGACGTAGAGCACGTCGCGGTAGTCCGGGTTCTTCGTGGACGTGGACGCCCAGAGGCAGTACTGCGGAACCGCGCCCTTCGCGGCCAGCGCGCCCCAGCGCTCGCCCGCGACGACCTCGCGGTAGTGCTGGTAGGCGAGCTTGGCGTTCGCGATCGCGAGCTTGCCCTTCAACTCGGGATGCCCGGCCTCGTCCAGCCTGCGGTCGGCCTCCGTGTCCACGCGCGAGACGAAGAAGCTCGCGACCGAGGTCACGTTGGCCGGATCGCCACCGCCCTGGACAAAGCGCTCGACGCCGCGGATGTACGCCTCGAGAACCGCCTTGTAGCGCTCCAGCGAGAAGATGAGCGTCACGTTGATCGGGACGCCGCGGCAGATCATCTCCTCGATCGCGGGGAGCCCGGGCTTCGTCGCCGGGATCTTCACGTAGAGGTTCGGCCGGTCGACCATCTCGCTGAGCCGCGCCGCCTGCTCGATCGTCGCGTTGGTGTCGAAGGCGAGCGTCGGGTCGACCTCGAGCGACACGTTGCCGTCGCGGCCACGCGCGCCCGAATCCCAGACGGGCCGCAGCAGATCGCATGCTCGGCGCACGTTGTCCGTCGCGAGACCGATGAAGAGCTCGCGCGGATCTTGCTCGTCCCGCAAGAGGTCGCGCAGCAGCGGGTCGTACGAGTTTCCGGAGGAGATCGCCTTCTGGAGGATCGTCGGATTCGACGTGACGCCGGCGATCGCGTCCTCGCGCATCAGCCGCTCCAGCTCGCCGCTCTCGATCAGCTCGAGGGACAGGTAGTCGATCCAGGGGCTCTGGCCGAGAGCCGCCATCTGGTGGAGTCGTGAGTCAGCCATCGATCAGTGCTCCTTCCTCGAGCTCGCGCACCTTCTCGAGCCGGCGGACGTAGCGCTCGCCGCCGTCGAACTCGGATGCGAGAAACGCCCGGACCAGCTCGACCGCGAGCTCTTCGCCGACGACCTCCGAGCCGAGGCAGAGCACGTTCATGTCGTCGTGCGTCACGCCCTGGGCCGCCGAGTAGGTGTCATGACAAACAGCGGCACGAATGCCGCGAATCTTCGAAGCCGCCACCGACGCTCCGACGCCCGACCCGCAGACGAGAATGCCGCGCTCCGCGTCGCCCGAGAGGATCGCGTCGCCGAGCTCCCGCGCCTTGTCCGGGTAGTCGACCCGCGGCTCGGGCGCGTCGGTGCCGAGGTCGAGCGCCTCGTGCCCCAGCGCGGCGAGCTCGGAGAGCAGGCGCTCCCGCAGTTTCACGCCACGGTGGTCGAACGCGACGGCGACCTTCATGCGGCCAAGGCTACCCCTTCGCGGAGCCATAGAATCGCGTTTCCGAATCTCTCCGACGGAAAGGCCCTCTCAATGACCACGACCGACGCCGAACGCTGGCGCGAGCTAGGCCAGCAGCTCCGCGTCGACTCGGTGCGCGCGAGCGCCGCAGCGAGCTCCGGCCACCCAACGTCTTCCATGTCCGCGGCCGATCTCATGGCCGTCCTCGCGGACAAGTACCTGCGCTACGACTTCGACGATCCGGAGGATCCGCGCAACGACCACCTGATCTTCTCCAAGGGCCACGCGTCGCCGCTCGTCTACTCCCTCTTCAAGGCGTGCGGCGCGGTCACGGACGAGGAGCTGCTGACCTTCCGCAAGCTCGGCAGCCGGCTCGAGGGACACCCGACGCCGATCATCCCGTGGGTCGACGTCGCCACCGGGTCGCTCGGCCAGGGCCTGCCGATCGGCGTCGGCGTCGCGCTCGCCGGGAAGCGCTTCGACCGGCTTCCGTACCGCGTGTGGGTGCTCTGCGGCGACAGCGAGATGGCCGAGGGCTCCATGTGGGAGGCCTTCGAGCACGCCGCGTTCTACGGGCTCGACAACCTGACGGCGATCATCGACGTGAACCGTCTCGGCCAGACCGGCGAGACGATGCACGGCTGGGATCTCGACTCCTACGCGAAGCGCGCCCAGGCGTTCGGCTGGCACACGATCGAGATCGACGGGCACGACGTGGACGAGATCGACGAGGCCTACGCCGAAGCCCTGGCGATCGACGCGAAGCCGACCGCGATCATCGCCAAGACGAAGAAGGGCAAGGGCGTCGCGGCGGTGGAGGACAAGAACGGCGCGCACGGCAAGCCGCTCGACGATCCCGAGGCCGCCATCGCGGAGCTGGGCGGCGAGCGCAACCTCACCATCGAGGTCGGCAAGCCCGAAGGCGACGGCAAGCCGCACGAGTTCAAGACTGGCGCGCTCGAGCTGCCGCGCTACGAGCTCGGCTCCGAGGTCGCGACGCGCAAGGCCTACGGCGACGCGCTGGCTGCTTTGGGCAGCGCCCGGGCCGACGTGATCGCGATCGACGGCGAGGTCTCCAACTCGACCTACTCGGAGATCTTCCGCGAGGCGCATCCCGAGCGGTACGTGGAGAGCTACATCGCCGAGCAGCAGATGCTCGCGGCCGCTGTCGGGATCCAGGTGCGCGGCTACCGGCCGTTCGCCTCGACCTTCGCCGCGTTTCTCTCGCGCGCCTACGACTTCGTCCGCATGGCGGCGATCTCGCGCGCGACCTTCTCGGTCTGCGGCTCCCACGCCGGCGTCTCGATCGGCGAGGACGGCCCGTCGCAGATGGCGCTCGAGGATCTCGCGGAGTTCCGCGCGATCTGGAGCTCGACCGTGCTCTACCCGTGCGACGGGAACCAGACGGCCAAGCTCGTCGCGGCCATGGCCGACCTGGACGGGATCTCGTACATGCGCTCGACCCGCGCGGCGACGAAGGTGATCTACGGCCCCGACGAGGACTTCCCGATCGGCGGCGCCAAGGTCGTGCGCTCCTCCGACGAGGACAAGGTCACGATCGTGGGCGCCGGGATCACGCTGCACGAGGCGCTCGAGGCGGCGGAGACGCTGGCCGGCGAGGGGATCGCGGCCCGCGTGATCGACCTGTACTCGGTGAAGCCCGTGGACGAGGCGACGCTGCGTGAGGCCGCCGCGCTCGGCCCGATCGTGACCGTCGAGGACCACTGGCCCGAGGGCGGGATCGGCGAGGCGGTCATGTCCGCTCTCGGCGGCGGCGCCGTGACCATCCTGGCCGTGCGAGACATGCCCGGCTCCGGGAAGCCGGACGAACTCCTCGCGGAGGCGGGCATCGACGCGGCGGCGATCGTCGAAGCGACGAAGGCGCTCGTCCGCTAGTACGCTCGCCGGACCGCGACCGAAGGGAGAGCGTGATGGGGAAAGTAGTCAACTGCCCGTGCGGCGTCGCCGTGCGCGGCGAGACCGACGACGAGCTCGTCGCCAACGTCGAGGCCCACGTGAGGAGCGACCATCCGGAGAAGGTGGGCACGATGTCCCGCGAGGACGTGCTCGCCATGGCCGTGGAGGGCTAAGCAGCACCCAGGCGCGGATCGTCATCCTGTGTCGGATGGCGGTACTGACGGTCACGAATCTGACGAAGGAGCTGGGCGGCGACGTCCTCTTCGACGACGTCTCGTTCAAGGTCGAACGCCGCGACCGCCTGGCGCTCTCCGGGCCGAACGGCGCGGGCAAGACGACGCTCCTGCGCCTGATCGCCGGGGAGATCCGCCCCGACTCCGGGAAGATCGTCCTCGACAAGGGCGCGAGGGTCGCGCTGCACGACCAGCGGCCGCCGCTCAACCGTGGGCTTTCGCTGCGCGAGTACGTGCTCTCGGGCGCGTCCGACCTCGTTGCGCTCGAGAAGGAGCTGAAGACACTCGAGACGGCTATGGCCGGCGGCGCCCATGACGCCACGACGATGACCCGCTACTCCGAGGCGCAGGCCCGGCTCGAGCACGCGGGCGGCTACGCCTGGCGCGACCACGCCGCGTCGGTCGTGCGCGGGCTCGGCTTCGCGGACAAGGATCTCGACCGCAGCCTGAACACGTTCTCCGGCGGAGAGCTGACCCGTGCGTCGCTCGCGCGCTCGCTCGGCGGTGACCCCGACCTCGTGCTCCTGGACGAGCCGACGAACCACCTGGACGTCGAGAGCCTCGAGTGGCTCGAGCGCGAGCTGACGACGATCGACGCCGCCGTGATGCTGGTCGCGCACGACCGCTGGTTCCTCGAGGCGGTCACGAACGCGACGATGGAGTTGGTCGCCGGCCGCTCCACCTACTTCGCGGGGCCGTGGCACGCCTGGCGGCGCGAAAAGGCCGAGCGCGCGCTCCATGCCCAGAAGACCGCGGCTCGAGCGGCAGCCGACATCGCGCGCCTCGAGCGCTTCGTCGAGCGGTTCCGCTACAAGAAATCGAAGGCCAAGCAGGCCCAGGCGAAGATCACGCACATCGGCCGCCTGGAGAAGGAGCGCGGCGCCGCAAACGCCGAGGTCGCATTGCTCACGCGCCGCACCCGCTCGCTCGGGTTCGACTTCCTGAAGCCGCCGCGCTCGGGCCGCACGGTGTTCGAGGCGAAGGAACTCGGCGTGCAAGCGGGCGACAAGCCGCTCCTCGCCGACACGAGCTTCGCGCTGGAGCGCGGCGAGCACGTCGCGCTCGTCGGTCCGAACGGCTCGGGCAAGACCACCCTGCTGGAGACGATGCTCGAACGCCGTCAGCCGACCGCCGGCTCCTCGAAGACCGGCCACGGTGTCGTGACCGCGTATTTCTCCCAGCACGAGATCGAGCTGGACGAGAGCCTGACCGTGCTCGGCATGACGCAGAGCGCCACCGGCCTCAACCGCCCCGAGGCGCAGAACCTGCTCGGCAAGTTCTTGTTCAGCGGCTGGGAGATGCACGAGCGCCAGGTCGGCGCGCTGTCGGGCGGCGAGCGGAGGCGACTCGCGCTCGCGCTGGTGGTCGCGTCGGGCGCGAACTTCCTCGTGCTGGACGAGCCGACGAACCACCTCGACCTGGAGAGCCGCGAGGCGCTCGAAGGCGCGCTCGACGCCTTCCCCGGCACAGTGCTGCTCGTTTCGCACGACCGCGCGCTCCTGGATGCGGTCGCACACCGCACGCTCGCGGTCGAGGATCAGCGCATCGAGTCGTACGAGGGCGGCTGGGCCGACTACGCCCAGGCGCGTGCCGACCGGGTAGAGACCGGGCCCGCTCCGGCACCGAAGGCCGAGAAGCCCGCCAAGCCGGCAAAGCCCGCGCGCACGCCGCAGAAGCTCACACAGCTCGAGACCGACATCGAGAAGCAGCAGCGGCTGGTCGAGAAGTTGGAGGCGAAACTCGCCGAGGACTGGACGGACGTCGACACGATCGCGGCCCACAAGCGCGCCCGCGACGACCTCTCGGCGATGTTCGCGCAGTGGGAGGCGATGGTGGATGAGGTTGCCGCTCCATCTGACGGCTGACAGATGATCTGAGCCGCATGTTCTTTCGGCTGAGCAGCCTCGAACTCGCACTTCTGATCTTCGCGATCGTCCTCGGATCGACGCTCCTCGGCGCGTTCGCCGGGCGCCGGATGAGCCACCACGCCGAGAAGCTGCGCGAGCCGCTGGGCGTGCTCCAAGCGGCGCTGCTCGGGCTCGTCGCGCTGATTCTCGCGTTCGGTCTCACGATGGCCGTCGGGCGCTACGACTCCCGACGGACGGCGGTCGTCGTCGAGGCGAACGCGATCGGAACGACCTACCTCCGCGCGCAGACGCTGAAGGAGCCGATGCGATCGCAGTCGCTCGAGGATCTGAAGGACTACACGGACACGGCCATCCGGGCGGCCAATGCCGTCCCGGGGAGCAACGCCGCCCTCGCCGCGTACGCGGACGGCGAGGTGCTGCAGCGCTCTCTCTGGGGCCTCGCCGGCGACGCGCTCGCCGGATCGCCGACCGACAGCGCCCCGCGCCTCTACGTCGAGACCCTGAACGAGATGATCGACATGCAGACCGTGGAGAGGTCGGCGCGCAACAACCGGGTGCCCACGGTGGTGCTCCTGATCGAGATCGTCGGCGCTGCGGTCGCGCTCGGGCTGCTCGCGTTCTACCTCGCGATCGTCTCGCGCGGCGTCCTGACCGTGATCCTCGCAGCCTCGTTCATCTCCATCCTCCTCCTCATGACCTTCGACCTCGACCGACCCGCGCGCGGATTCGTGCGCGTTCCCGATGCTCCGCTCGTCGGCGTCCGTGCGTCGATGGAGCTGCCTCCCGCAGCCGAGGCGCCCTAGCTCCAGACGCGATAGGCGAGTAGGGCGACGATGGCGATCGCGATGACCGAGATGACGAATGCGGGTTCCATTCGGGTCTCGTTCCGTGGTCTTTCGTTCCGAAACACGCGACCTAGACCCAGTTCGTGAACGTTCAGGACTGAGCTAGGCGCGGAGTGCCGCGTCGACCGCGTCGATCAGCTCGCCCGCGTCGAACGGCTTCTGGAAGTACCCGGTGGCGCCGAGTGCCTCCGTCTTCTCCTTGTTCTCCCGCGGCTCGGCCGCCGAGACGATCAGCACAGGCGCGTTGAACCCGCCCGGGGTCGTGTTGAGCTGCTCCATGACGGTGAAGCCGCTCCCGCCCGGCAGGGCCAGGTCCAAGAGGATCAGGTCGGGCCGCTCGGTTAGCGCAATGGCGACCGCCTCGTGTGCGTCCCGGGCGAAGATCGTGTCGTAGCCGGATGCGCGAAGCTCTAGATCGAGAAGTCCCCGGATGTCGGGGTCGTCATCGACGATGAGGATGGTCTTTGCCATTCCATATTTTGGCATTCCCAGCCATGGGAATGCACAAGTCTGACCTCAGATTACGCCGCTTTACCTGATGAAGCGAGGAAATCGCGGGCCACGGCAAGCGCTGCGGCAGTCGGCGTCGCGGCTCCGGCGTCGAGGACGCGGGTCACCGCCTCGGCAACGAGACGGTCGATTTCGGCCAGGCACGCGGCGGGATCGTCCTTGCAGCCGGGCGCCTCGTAGAGGTGCACGCCACCTGCGTTCGTGACGAAATCGGGGAGGGCGAGGATGCCGTTCGCGGCCAGCGCCTCGATCGCGCCGGGCGCATACGGGATGTTCGCCGCGGGCACGACGGCGCGACAGCTCAGCGTGCCGGCCGAGCCCGCGGTGATCACGTCAGGGCGCGCCCCGGGGACGAGCACGTCGCAGTGGACATCGAAAAGCTCTCCGCGCGGGCGAGCCCGGACCGGGCCGTGTGTGACGAGATCGTCGCCGTGCTCCGCCTTCAGCTCGAGCAGCTCGCCCACGTCGAGGCCGTTCTCGTCGACGAGCGCGCCCGCGACCGTGCTGACCGCGACGACGCGCGCACCCGCGTCCGCGACGGCCTTGGCCGTCCCCGCGCCCGCCTTGCCGAAGCCCTCGATCGCGAACGTCGAGCCGGGCAGCCGCCCGCCGAGACGCTCGACCACGACCCGCGAAGCGCCGAGGATCCCGTAGCCGACGGCCAGGTCGTCCATGTCCATCCCGTCGTGCTTGCGCGCCCACATCGGCAGGTCGTCACCGACTTCGCGGAGCGCGAGGAAGTCGGCCGGATTCGTCCCCATGTCCGGGCCGGTGAGGAAGCCGTCCAGCTCGCGCACCCGGTCGAAGTAGGCAGCGAGCACGCCCTCGCGGTCGCCGCCGGCGAAGCGGATTCCGGCCTTGGCACCGGCGAGCGGACGCTGCGCGACGGCGAGCTTCCAAGTCATGGCGCGCGCGAGCCGGGCGACCTCGTCGGTCGTGACGTCGGCGAGCATCCGCGTCCCGCCCGCGTAGCTCGGAAAGATCTCGTGATCGACAACCACGACCGCGTCGAGGCCGGCGCTCTCGTCCTTGATCTCGACGACGCGCGCGGGCGCCGGATTCGTCTCGTCGAGAAAGCCCACGGCGCGACTCTAATCGCCGAACGTGGCGACGATCGCCTCGGCCACGACCTTCATCGGCCGGTTCGCCGATTGGCTCGCCTTGCGCAGGCGCGCGAACGCCTCCTGCTCGGTGAGGCCCTCGCGTTCCATGAGGAGCCCCTTTGCCCGCTCGACCACCTTGCGCGTCTCGAGCGCCTCGGCCAGCGACTCTGCTTCGTCGCGGAGCGCTTCGAGCTCCGCGTGCCGGGCCTTGGCCGCAGCGATCGCGGGGAGCAGGTCGGCCTCGCGGAACGGCTTTACCAGGTAGCCGAACACGCCGGCCTCGACCGCGCGCGACACGAGCTCCTCCTGGCCGTAGGCGGTGAGCATCACGATCGGGATCGGCCGCTCGGCGAGGATCCGTTTGGCCGCCTCGATCCCGTCGAGCCTCGGCATGCGGACGTCAAGGATCGCCAGGTCGGGCTTCTCCGCCGCGGCGAGCTCGACCGCCTCCTCGCCGTCGCGCGCCTCGGCGCAGACGTCGAACCCCGCCTCCTCGAGCGTCGTGCGCAGGTCGAGGCGGATGATCGTCTCGTCCTCGGCGATGAGGATCCGCATTGGCGGAGTCTAGGAAGTCGCGACGAGGGTAGGTTCCCGCCAATGGCCGGATGGACGAAGACGAACCTGCGCGACGTGAAGGATGTGGCCGAGGACGCCGGGCTCGCCCCGGACCTCTCGGCCCGTTTCGCGCGCGAGGACCTGTCCGCCGAGCGGATCGGGATCAGCCTCCAGCGACTCGCACCCGGGGCGCGCCAGCCCTTCGGCCACAAGCATGAGCAGGACGAGGAGGTCTACGTCGTCGTGTCCGGCGCCGGACGCATCAAGCTCGAGGACGAGATCGTCGAGCTCGCGCAGTGGGACGCGATTCGCGTCGCGCCCGAGACGATGCGCTGCTTCGAGGCGGGCTCTGAAGGACTCGAGTACGTCGGGTTCGGCACCCACACGGAGAACGACACGGAACCCGTCCCGGGCTGGTGGTCCGACTAGCCGGGGAACACGACCTCGGCGCACAGCCCGCCGCGGTCGGTCATCGTCAGCTCGCCCCGTAGCTCCTCGCGCACGAGCGCGCGCACGATCGAGAGCCCTGTGCCGTCCTCGGCGGAGGACGACCACTCGCCGTCGTCCGACACCGCAAGGCGCACCGAGCCGTTCTGCCGACCGAGCTCGACCCGGACCTCGTCGCCGCCGTGCTCGAGCGCGTTCGACAGGAGCTCCGAGAACACGAGCGCGAGTGCGGTCGCCTGGACGCCGTGGAGCGAGATCGACTCGAGCTGCGACTCGACGTGCTTGTCGCCGCCGACGCCCTGCACGAGCGTCGCGCGCAACCGCTCGACCAGCTCGCCGAGGTCGACGTCGTCGTCGCGCTGCTCGGTGAGCACCTCGTGGACGGCGGCAATGGCGAGGATTCGGTTGACCGAGTCCTCCAGCGCCTTGCGTGCGTCGGTTCCGGGCGAGCGGGCCTGCAGCCGCAGCAGGGACGCGACCGTCTGGAGGTTGTTCTTCACGCGGTGGTGGATCTCCTGAGCCAGGACGCCGCGCATGACCGCCCGCCCGTGCTCGAGCGCGATCGCCGCCTGGTTCGCGATCGAGGCGAGCAGCTTGCGCTCGTCGTCGGAGAAGGGCGTATCGCGGTCGCAGACGAGCTCGCCGACCTCGCGGCCCTTCCAGCGCAGCGGCAGGCGGACGGCGTGCGCACCGGCACGCCCCTCGGGCCACGCGATGCGTCCGTCCTCGAGCACGAGCGCCGCGCCGGTGGCCTCCACCGCGGCCATCGTCGTCTGGACGATCGCCGAGAGGGACTCCTCCAGGTAGAGCGACTCGGAGACCGCCTCGGAGATCCGCGACAGCGCCTCGAGCTCGGCCACGCGGCGCTGCGCGCTGTCGTAGAGCTTCGCGTTCTCGATCGCCTGCGCGACCTGGCCCGCGATCGCCATGAGGAGCTCGATCTCGGCGTCCGAGTACTCGCGCGGCAGTTGCGTGCGGACGTTCAGCGCGCCCTCGAGCCGCTTCTTGGCCAGGATCGGCACGGCGAGGATCGACTCGTACTGCTCCTCGCGCAGGTTCGGGAAGGCCTTGAAGCGCGGATCGAGGTGCGCGGCGCGCGGGATCATGACCGGAGCGCGCTCGGCCGCGGCAACGCCGGTGATCCCCTCGCCGGGCCGCATCTTAGGGACGCGCGTCATGTCCTCCACCCGGGTTCCGAACGAGGCCCGAAGGACGAGCTCGCCGGCGCTCTCGTCGTAGAGGTAGACGAAGCAAGCGTCGGCCTCGAGCGCCTCGGCCACCTTGGCGGCCACGAGCTCGAAAACCTCGCCGATGTCGAGCGTCGAGTTGACCGCCGCGATCGTCTCGGTCATGAGTCGCAGATGGCGCGCCGAGGTGTCCATCGCCCGATTGTAGGTCGCGGCGATCTGAGTTAAGGTGGCGCCCCGATGGAACTCACCGACTGGATCCTGGCGCTCCATCTGATTGCGGCCGCGTTGCTCGTCGCGGCGCTCGTCCTGTTCAGCAGCCTGATCATCTCGGGCTGGAAGACGGCCGACGTCCCGTCGAGCGCCGCTCGGATGATGTCGATCTCGAAGACCGGAAGCATCGTCATCGGGATCGGGTCGCTCGGTACGCTCATCTTCGGGATCTGGCTCGCGATCGACATCGACGCGTACGAGGTCTGGGACGGCTGGGTGATCGCCGCCATCGTCCTCTGGGCGATCGCGATGGCGGCAGGCGGGCGAAGCGGGAAGGCCTACACCGCCGCCGGCGTGCGTGCGCAGGAGCTCATCGCGGCCGGCAATGATGCGCCCGACGCCGAGCTCGGAGCGCTCATGCGCGGAAGCTCGGGACTCTGGCTCCACCTCGTCACCTGCGCGCTCGTCCTGCTCATCCTCATCGACATGATCTGGAAGCCCGGCGCATGAGCGTTCTCGCCGCCATCCGCCCGGACGACTGAACCTCGCGCTCTTCACGCACGTGCTCGGCGCGTTCCTGCTCATCGGCGCGCTCATGACGTCCATGCTCGTGCTCTACGCGGGCTGGAGCAGCAAGACGGCCACCGATTCGCTCTCGTACGCGCGCCTGGCCTTCAAGAGCCTGCTCTACGTCGCGCTGCCGGCCTGGATCATCATGCGCGTCGGCGCAGGCTGGATCTACGAGAAGGAGTTCGGCGATACCGAAACGGACCCGACCTGGATCGGGATCGGCTTCATCGCGGCCGAGCCGGGCGCGCTCCTCCTCCTGATCGCGATCGTCCTCGGCGGCCTCTCCGCGCGGAAGCTGCGCAAGGACGGCGGAACCATGGGAACCATGGGCAAGATCACGACCGTGCTCGCGACACTGCTCTTCGTCGTGTACCTCATCGCCGTGTGGGCGATGGGCGCCAAGCCCACCTAACCGCCCGTTAACGACAGCGAGCCACCCAGAGGCAGCTCGCAGTCGGCCGTCAGTCAAGCCCGCACTTCGCTCGGGACACGCGGACTTGGGACGACTCTATAACGGCGGGCGCCTTCGATTCAACCGAGTCCGAAAGCAAGAAACGGGCCGCCCCGAGGGACGGCCCGCAGTGCCTAGGCAAGACGTCCTAGAGGACGCTCAGGTACTTCTCCATCTCCCAGGGAGTGAGCTGGATGCGGTACTCGTCCCACTCCTTGCGCTTGATCTTCACGTAGGCGTCGAAGATGTGCTGGCCCAGCGCGCGCCGGGCGAGCTCGGACGTGGCCAGCTCGTCGATCGCCTCGCCGAGCGTCTCGGGGAGAGCGACGATGCCGCGCTCGCGGCGGTCTTCGGCGGTCAGGTTGTAGAGGTTCTGCTCCATCGGAGCCGGCAGCTCGTAGCCCTTCTCGATTCCTTCGAGGCCCGCGTGGAGGAGCGCGGCGAAGGTCAGGTACGGGTTGCAGGCCGGGTCGGGGCAGCGGATCTCCGCCCGGGTCGCCTGCTCCTTGCCCGGCTTGTAGAGCGGGATGCGGATGAGCGCCGAGCGGTTGCGGCGCGACCAGGCGACGTAGACGGGCGCCTCGTAGCCGGGCACGAGCCGCTTGTACGAGTTGACCCACTGCGCGAACACGGCCGAGATCTCGCGGGCGTGCTGGAGCTGCCCGGCGATGAACGCCTTGCCGACCTCGGAGAGGTTCCACTCGTCGTCGGCGTCGTAGAACGCGTTCTTGTCCCCGTTGAAGAGCGACATGTGCGTGTGCATGCCCGAGCCGTTCTCGCCGAACAGCGGCTTCGGCATGAAGGTGGCGTGGTAGCCCGCCTTCTTGGCGATCTCCTTGACCACCAGGCGGTAGGTGATCGTGTGATCGGCCATGTCGAGCGCGTTCGAGTAGCGCATGTCGATCTCGTGCTGGGACGGGCCGACCTCGTGGTGGACGTACTCGATCGGGATGCCCATCGACTCGAGCGCGGTGATCGTCTCGTTGCGGAGCTCCCAGGCCGCGTCGAGCGCGGTCATCGCGAAGTAGCCGCCCTCGTCGAGCGGGACGGTGCCCTTGTCGTCCTCGAAGAGGAAGTACTCGAGCTCGGGGCCGACGTTGAACGTGTCGAAGCCCATCGACTGCATGCGCTCGATCGCGAGCTTCAGGACGTAGCGCGGGTCGCCGGCGTACGGCTTCCCGTCGGGCGTGACGATGTCGCAGATCATCCGCGCGACCGTCGTGTCGCCGTTCGGCATGAGCTGGAACGTCTCCGGATCCGGGATGGCGACCATGTCGCTCTCCTCGATCCGGTTGAAGCCGGTGACGGACGAGCCGTCGAAGCCCATGCCGTCATCGAGGGCGTCCTCGAGCTCGTACGGAGTGATCGAGAAGCTCTTCAGGTGCCCCTCGAGATCGGTGAACCAAAGGTGGATGAACCGGACGTTCTCCTTCTCGACCCGCTTCAGGACGTCTCGGCGTGCTGCCGGATCGCTCGTCGCCCTTCCTGCATCGCGCTCGTTTTCGACCATCGTCATGACCCGCCTCCCTTAAACGCAAAAAGCCCCGGGCCGTCTGAGCCCGAGGCTTCGTCGCCTCAACAACTGGTCTGAGAGTAGCGAAGTCCGAGGACGGCCTCAACCCTCGTCGGCGGCGGACATGTCCCCTTCAACCCTTCGCCCCATCCGTTCATGGGAGGGGCGGTGCCCTCCACCCGCCACCCACCAAGAACGTAGCGCCGGGGAGCGCACACGTCTGTGCCGATCGTGCACCGATTTCGCGCGGACACGGCGGGCGCTACGAAAACGCGGCCAGGTAGCGATCCCAGGCGTCCGGAATCCGCGGCGCCGAGAGCGTCACGAACAGCGTCGGAGCGGGCCGGCGCGGAGGAGAGGCGAGCCGCATGCCGGCCTCCTCGATCGTCCGGTTGCCCTTGCGGAGGTTGCACGGCGCGCACGAGGCGACCACGTTCTCCCAGATCGACTCGCCCCCTCGGCTTCGAGGCACCACGTGGTCGAGGGTGAGCTTCCCCGCCTCCGTCCCGCAGTACTGGCACTTCCAGTTGTCGCGAGCGAAGAGCGCCCGGCGCGAGATCTTCCGCTGCACCGACTTGGGCACGCGAACGTAGCTGAGGAGCCGAATGACGTGCGGCCAGACATGGTCGGTCGCGGCCGAGCGGAGCGGCTTGCCGAGCTTCTCGATCACCTCGGCCTTCCCCTTGTAGATGAGCACGTGCGCGCGCCGAACGCTCGTGACGTTCAGCGGCTCGTAGCTCGCGTTGAGGACGAGGACGTGGCTCATTGCGCCGAAATCGTAGCGGCGCCGAAGCCCGTTACGGCGTTGCCGCCATCGCGCGGTCGACGGCGTCCTGCTCCTCGGGGGAGAGCGTCACGGACGAGCGTCCGCGGTCGATCTCCTTCGCGTAGATCCGCGCGTAGTCGCGCCCCTGGATCGCAGTGACGACGAGCCCGTTTCGCGACGCGTCGAGGAAGGCGAGCGACGCGGACTGGTGGCCTCCCGCGTCCTCGTAGGCGTCATACCGCACGATCGACGTGTTCGAGAGGCAGCCGTCGATCCGCTTGTCCACGCGCGTGAGCGCGAGCGCGACCTCGTCGACTGCCCGGTGGACGTCGTCGATGCGCGTCTGGAGCGAGACGGCGAAGTCGACGAGATCGTCCTTGCCGCTTCCGAGCAACACGGTCTGCGCGGTGCGGATGCGGCGCAGCTTCAGGAAGAGGGTCAGCGAGACGACGAGCGAGATCGCGGCCACCGACAGTGCGGCGATCGCGAGGATCTGGAGTGCTGCGTCAGACACTGGCAGGGATCAGAGCGAGAAGAAGACGACGTACTCGGCGACGTTGTTGCTCGTGTTCGTCTCGCCGTCGACGGGCTCGATGGTGACCTTCAGGATCGTCCGGGTCGCGAGGGCGGGCGTGCCGAGGTCGCTCATCTGGAACGTAACCGACTTCGTGTCGCCCGGATTGATCGACTGGATCGTCTGCGTGCCGGTCAGCGGGTCGGGCGCCTGCTGGATCGTCAGCGTGACCTTGATCTGCGTCTCCTGGCTGTCGCCGGAGTTCTCGACGAGCACCTCGATGGCGAGATCGTCCGAGGTCGTGACCGTGTTCTCCTCGGGCTGCGGCTTCAGCGCCGTGTCGCCCGGCTGGATGCGCACGCCGGCGACCCGGTTGCCGCGCAGGCCGCCCCCGCCCTCGCCCGGCGGCTGCGTGAGCCGCTCGACGACGAGCTTCCATGAGGTCGGGCTGCCGAGCTCGGCGTTCGTAACGAAGTCGGACGGCGGAACCGCGACGCCGCTCACGCCCTGCTCGTCCATCACCTGCTTGGCCGGTGCCTCGAAGAAGTCCTCCCAGTTCACGTCGCTCGCGATCAGGCGGGCCGACTGCTGCGCGAGCAGCGTGCCGGTCTCGTCCGCGTTCTCGGCGCCGGTGATCTGGCCGAACGCGCTCGCGAGGCCGTTCAGACCGCTGACGCGGAGCTGGAGCGCCTTGATCATGTCCTGGTGCTGCTCGCGCAGCGGCCCGGGCGGATCGAGCGCCTCGGCGCGCTCGACCGTCTGGCTCTGCGTCTCGCGCAGGCCGTCGAGTTGCGTCTGGAGATCCTCGAGCTGCGTCCCCGAGGAAAAGATGAGCGCGTTCAGGTCCTTGCCGACCTGGGCCGAGTCGGCGCCGATCTTCTGGACGTCGGCCATGTAGTCCTCGTACTCGGCGTTCTTCTGGTCGGAACGGCAGGCGTTCACCCAGAGGACGAGGACGACGACGAGGAGGATCGCGCCGGCGATCAGCGCCGCGAGGCGAAGCAGCGGAGCGTTCGATCCGGGCGGTCGCTGCGGGATCCGGGGACCGCGCCGCGGCGGTGCCTGGTCACGCAGGCCGTCTGCCGTCGGCGCATCGTCGAAAAAGTCGAAATCGATGCCGTCGGGATCGTTCTGCTCACGCTCGGACACAATAAAAAAAGGCTTGAGAAGCCGCGGTGAGTCTAACACCGGGCCCGTCCGGAACCGCCATGGGAGGAGTTCACCGCCGGGCGTGCAAGAGCGCCTCCATGGGAGCTGCCCACGCTTCGACGTCCTCGGACCCCGGCCTGATCCTCGGCCGCTACCGCCCGTTGCGCCCGCTGGGAAGCGGCGGGTCGGCCTCCGTCTGGCTCGCGCAGGACATGAAGGAGGACCGCGAGGTCGCGCTCAAGATCGTTCGCCGCGAGGGCAAGGCCGCCGCCCGCGCCGAGCGCGAGGTGGACGCCGCCGCACGCCTGCGCCACCCGCGCTGCCTGCGCGTGCTCGCCCTCGACCGTGACGACGACCACGTCTATGTCGCCTACGAGTACGTCCGCGGCCGCACGCTCCGCGAGGCGCTCGGCTCCGGCGAGATGAGCGACCGCGACGCCGTCGAGGCCGCCGCGCAGATCCTCGAAGGGCTCGCGCACGCGCACGGGAAGCGCGTCGTCCACCGCGACGTGAAGCCCGCGAACGTCATGCTCGACGAGGGCGACGCGATCTCCGTCCGCCTCCTCGACTTCGGGCTCGCGCACCTGGAGGAAGCCGAGACGCTCACCGCAGTCGGCGACGTGCCGGGAACCCTGACCTACGTGTCGCCCGAGCGGCTCGCCGGCCGGCAGACCACGGCGGCGGCCGACGTCTGGGCCACCGGCGTCGTCCTCTGGGAGGCGCTTGCAGGCTGGCACCCGTTCGCGTCGTCCTCGCCGATCGAGACCGCGCGCCGCATCCGCGAAGGCGCGCAGCCGCTCGCGACGCTGCGCCCCGACCTTCCCGCCGACCTCTGCACGCTCGTGGACCGGATGCTCGACCTCGATCCGCGGCGCCGCCCGCACGCGAAGCAGCTCCCGCGCGCGCTGCGCGAGGCCTTCGCCGAGACGCAGCGCCGCCCGCGGCCGGCCGCCTCGCTCACGTCGCTCCGAGGACGGGCCGTCCATGCGGGGCTCACCGCCGTCTTCGCCGGCGTCGCCGCGTTCGTGCTCCCGTTCTTCCCGAACGGCTGGCCGTTCGTGCTCGGCGCCCTCGCCGGTGCGCTCGCCCTGCGCTCGCCGCGCTTCGGGTTCGCGCTCGCCCTTGTCGTGCCGATCCTTCCGCTGGGGAACATCGCCCTCGGCCTCGCGGGTGCCTACGCGATCGTGGCCACAGCGTGGTTCGTGCTCTTCTGGACACGTCCCACGGACGGCTTCCTCTTCCTCGCCGGCCCCGCGCTGGCCCCGTTCGGCGCGATCGGCCTCCTGCCGCTCGTGCTCCAGCGCGTCGACAACCGCGTGCGCCAGGTCGCAACGATCGTCATGGCGACCCTCGCCACTGCGACCTTCGCCTCGCTCGCCGGCGGCCTCCTCCCGTTCGGAGAGAAGCTCGCGACGCTCGACCTCGCGGAGACGACCCGGCCCGACGTCGCCGCGGGGGCTGTCGCAAGCGCCCTGGGCACACAGCCCGGGCTCTTCCTCGTCGCCGCGGTCCTCGCCGCCGCGACGCTGACCGTGCCGATCGCCAAGCAGCACGGGCTCTGGGGACTCGCGTTCTGGGGCTCCGGCTTCGCCGCCGGGATGCTCCTCGTGCCGCTCGCCGCCGGAGCCGTGGTGAGCGCCCCGGCCGTCCTACCGGGGATCTGGGCGGCGGTCGCCTGGCTCGCCGCACCGGCGTTCCGCCGTGCCGAGACGCCCGCGTCGGAGCTCCCCACCTCTGCTGCGCTGCCGATCGTTAGTGCGTGACGGCTCCTAGCGGTTACAGGCAGAATCCTGGGATCGAATGGGTGTCTTTCGCAGCATCGAGCACCGCATCGAGTCTCTCGTCGAGGGCGCGTTCGGACGCGCCTTCCGCTCGCACGTCCAGCCCGTCGAGCTGGCGCGCAAGCTGGCGCGGGAGATGGACGAGCACAAGACCGTCTCGGTCTCGCGCGTCTACGTGCCGAACGAGTACGTCCTCTACCTCTCGCCGGCCGACAAGGAGGCCCTGCCGCCGCCTGACGCGCTCGTGACCGAGCTCTCGGACTACCTCGCCGAGCACGCTCGCCGCGAGGGCTACGCGCTCCTCTCGACGCCGCGCGTCCTGCTCGAGACCGACTCCGACCTCGAGATCGGCGAGTTCGGGATCGCGACGCGGATGGTGCAGCGCCAGCGGCCCGAGGTTCCCGAGCCGGCTTCGGCCGCTTCGGCCCCTTCGGCGTCCGCGCCACCCGCCGCCGCTCCTCCGGCTCCGCCGGTCCCGCCGGTCGTGCCCGCGGCCGCGGTCGGCGCGACGAAGATCTTCAAGCCCCCGCCCGCCGACACCGCCGCGGTCTCGGCCGCCGACGCCGAGGAGCTCGGCCTCGTCCGCACACCGGCGGTGCTCGTCATCGGCGGCAAGCGCCACGACCTGACGCGCGGAACGACGGTGCTCGGCCGCTCGAAGGAATGCGACATCCCGATCGACGACGCGAACATCTCGCGCCGCCACGCCGAGATCCGCCGGGAAGACGGTGCCTTCTGGATCGTCGACCTCGGCTCGACCAACGGCATCGAGGTGAACGGCCGCCGCGTCGAGCGCACGAAGCTCCTGAACCAGGACCGCATCGTTCTCGGACGCACGGACGCTCTCTTCGAGAGCTCCTCCTAGGAGCCGCGACTCGATGGAGCCCGCTCTCCTCGGCCTGAAGATCGCGTTCCTCGTCCTGCTCTACCTGTTCATCTGGCGCGTCGTGAAGACCGCGGCGCGGGATCTTCGGATCCCGCAGGAGAGCTTCGTCTTCGCGCCGGCGCAGGCCCGCGGCCAGGCGGCGGAGGACGAGCAGACGCACGCGCCGCGGCTCACCGTGATCGCCAGCCCGACGATCCCGCTCGGGTCGACGCTCGAAGCGGGCGCGGTGCCGATCACATTCGGCCGCGCCTCGGACAACCGCGCGGTGCTCGACGACGACGACTTCGCCTCGGCCCACCACGCGCGGATCGAATCGTCCCGCGAGGGGGTCTGGATCGTCGATCTCGACTCGACGAACGGCACGTGGGTGAACGACGAGCGGATGAACGGGCGCCGCAAGCTCCAGGAGGGAGACGTCGTCCGCATTGGCCGCACGGAGCTTCGGTTCGAGCGATGAGCCCGGTCACGATCGCAGACCAGGCGGGGCTCTCCGACGCGGGACGCAAGCGGCGGCGCAACGAGGACTCGTTCGTCGTCGACCCCCCGTTCTTCGTCGTCGCCGACGGCATGGGCGGCGCGCAGGCCGGCGAGGTCGCGTCCCGGCTCGCAGCCGGGGCGTTCCGGGACTTCCGCGAGGCCGACGAGCTCGACGACGAGGAGCGCGTCGCGGCGACCGTCCAGGAGGCGAACCGCCGGATCTACGAGCGCGCCCGCGACGACGCCGACGCCTCGGGCATGGGCACGACGGTGACGGCGGCGCTTCTCGGCGACGAGACGATCGTGCTCGGCCACGTCGGCGACTCCCGGGCCTACCGGATTCGCGGCGGCAAGCTCGAGCAGCTCACCGACGACCACTCCCTGGTCGCCGAGCTCGTGCGCACGGGCCGCCTGACGCCCGAGGAGGCGGACGTCCATCCACAGCGCTCGGTGATCACGCGAGCGCTCGGCACCGATCCCGACGTGGACGTCGACACCTTTGTTGTCGCACCGGAGCCGGGTGACGTCTACCTGCTCTGCTCCGACGGCCTGACGACGATGGTCCCGGGGCCGGAGATCCTGCGGATCGTCGGCGAGCACTCGAGCCTCGCGAAGGCGGGCCGCGCGCTGGTGAAGGCCGCGAACCGCTCGGGCGGCGAGGACAACATCACCGTCGTCCTCTTCTCGATCGCGGGCGAGCCGGAGGCGGCGAGCGAAACCGTCGAGCTCGACGACACGCTGATCGGCCTCGAGCCGGTCGCCCTCGAAGACCACACGGAGGACGGCTGGGAGACGATCGAGCACGCGAAGGCGACGCAGGTGCCGCACAAGAAACGCCGCCGCTCGAGCCGCATCTTCCTCGGCAGCGCGATCGTGTTCTTTGCGACGCTTTTCCTCCTGGCCGGCTTCTGGGGGCTCGCCAACTCGTACTTCGTCGGCGCCGAGGAGGACGGAAGCCTGGCCGTCTACCAGGGCCTGCCCTACGACCTGGGCGGCGGCATCTCGCTCTACCGAGTCCGCTACGTGAGCCTCCTCGACGCGGCGCAGCTCTCGGAAGAGGAGCGGGCCGCGCTCTTCGACCACGACCTGATGAGCTTCGACGACGCGCGCGAGCGCCTCGCGCCGCTCGAGACCGGGGCGATGCCGTGACCGCACGCAACCGTGAGCTCATGAACCTCGTCGTCGTCGGGATGCTCACGGCGATCGGGTTCGCGACGGTCTACATCGCGAGCCAGGAGGTGCCGGAGTTCTCGGGCGTGTCGCTCACCTACGCCGCGTTCTTCCTCGCCGTCTTCCTCGTCGCCCACTTCGCCTGCCGGATGGCGCTCCCTTACGCAGACCCGTTCCTGCTTCCGATCGGCGGCCTGCTCACCGCGATCGGCCTCACGATGATCTACCGGATCGAGCCGTCGCAGGCGTTTCGCCAGGGCGTCTGGGTCGTGATCGGCGTCGCGGCCTTCGCGGTCACCGTTCTGTTCCTCCGCGACCACCGGACGCTGGACACCTACAAGTACACGCTCGGGATCGTCGCCATCGGCCTCTTGCTCCTGCCCGCGCTGCCGTTCTTCGGCGCCGAGGTGAACGGCGCGCGGCTGTGGGTGAACCTCCGGGTCGTGAGCTTCCAGCCGGGCGAGCTCGCAAAGGTGCTGATCGTCGTCTTCCTCGCCGGATACCTGCGCGACAACCGCGAGATGCTCTCGATCGGGAGCGGGCGCCTGCACCTTCCGTCGGCGAAGCACCTCGGGCCGCTGCTCCTCTTCTGGGGCGGCGCGATGGCCGTGCTCGTCGTCACGAACGACCTCGGCGGCGGCCTCCTGATCTTCTCGATCTTCCTGGCGATGCTCTACATCGCGACGGGACGCTGGCCGTACGTGGCCGCGGGCGCTGTGCTCTTCGCAGCGGGCTCGTACGCCGTCTACCACATGGTCCCGCACATCCAGAACCGGGTCACGATCTGGCTCGATCCCTGGCAGGACGCGACCGACAAGGGCTACCAGCTCGTTCAATCGATCTACGCGATCTCGGGCGGCGGGATCTTCGGCCAGGGCCTCGGTCGCGGCGTGCTGATCACGCCCGAGGGCGGGACGTACATCCCGTACCTCGACACCGACTTCATCTTCTCGGCGCTCGCCCAGGAGCTCGGGCTTGCGGGCGCGGCCGGCGTGATCCTGCTCTACCTCGTCTTCGCCTACCGCGGCCTGCGGATCGCGATGCTCGCGCAGGACGGCTTCTCGAAGCTCCTCGCCGCCGGGCTCACCTCGGCGATCGCGATCCAGGCGTTCATCATCGTCGGCGGCGTCACCGGGCTCATTCCGCTGACCGGGATCACGCTGCCCTTCATCTCGTACGGGGGATCGTCGATCGTCGCGAACTTCATCGTGCTCGCGCTCCTCCTGATCGTCTCGAACCACGTGAACGAGGCGGCGGAATGAACCGGCAGATCCGCCGCGTCTTCCTCGTCTTCTGCGGACTCTTCGTCGCGCTCATCGCCATGGCGTCGTACTGGCTCTGGAAGGCGCCCGAGCTCGAGGCCCGTCAGGGGAACCCGAGCCTCGTCGTCCGCCAGCTGACGATCAAGCGCGGGATCATCTACGCGAACGACGGGAGAACCGTTCTCGCCCGCAACCGGCGCCAGGAGGTCGCGGGCCGCACGTGGTACCTGCGGCGCTATCCCGCGCGCGGGCTCACGGCGCAGATCGTCGGCTATTCCACTGTCGAGCGGTCGCGCACCGGGCTCGAGGAGTCGCTGAACGACTACCTGACCGGCTCGAACGCGGATCTCTCGACGCTCATCGACCGCGCGCTCGACACGGTCAAGGGCGCAACCCGCCAGGGGAACGACGTCGTCACCTCGCTCGACATGGACGCGCAGACGGTCGCGATGGAGCAGCTGGCAGGCGAGTGCGGTTCGGTAGTCGCGATCGAGCCGGACACGGGCCGCGTGCTCGTCTCGGCCTCGACGCCGACCTACAACCCGAACCAGGTCGAGGAGAACTTCTCGCGCGTCCTGAACGCGGCCGGACCCTGCGAGCCCGCCTCGCCGCTCCTCAACCGCGCGACCCAGGGCCTTCCGGCGCCGGTCTTCATCCCCGGCTCGACGTTCAAGGTCGTCACCGCCACCGCAGCGCTCGACACCGGCCGCTACACCCCGGAGAGCCGCTTCGACGATCCCGGCTACTGCATCGAGTACGGCAAGAAGGTCTCGAACTACTCCGACCAGTCCGGGCCGCACGTCTTCGGGAACGTGGACTTCGGCGACGCGATGCAGAACTCGATCAACTCGGTCTTCTGCAACATCGGCAAGGAACTCGGGCCGAAGGTCGTCCTCGACTACGCCAAGCGCTACGGCTTCTACGAGGACCCGCCGCTTGAGACGCCCGACGACGAGCGCACGCCCAGCGGCCTCTGGTCGAAGGGCCGGCTGTTCGACCCGGAGGATCCGAACCAGATCGACCCGGGCCGGCTCGCCTTCGGCCAGGAACGGCTGCTCGTCACGCCGCTCCAGATGGCCATGGTCGTCGCGACGATCGCGAACGGCGGCATCCTCATGGAACCGCACGTGGTCGACCGGATCGTCGCGCCCGACGGAAACGTGATCTCGCGGACGCGGCCCGACGAGCTGCGCCGCGTGATGAAGGCGGCTACGGCAGCCGCCCTGACTCCGATGATGGTGAGCGTCGTGGAGGCGGGAACAGCGACCGCGGCCCAGATTCCCGGCATCGAGGTCGCCGGCAAGACGGGCACGGCCGAAACCGGCCGGCTGGGGGAGAACGACACGGGTTTCATCGCCTTCGCTCCGGCCGACAATCCGCAGATCGCCATCGCGGTGTATCTCCAGAACCAATCGGGAACGGGCGGGACGACGGCGGCGCCCATCGCCAAGGCTGTGCTGGAGGCGCTCCTGCGTGCGAATCCTTAGTCTGCAAAGAGACAAATGACGACGACCGACACCCTGATCGGAACGCTTTTCGACGGCCGTTACCGCATCCTGCGCAAGCTCGGAGCGGGCGGAATGGCGGACGTCTACCTCGCCGAGGACGAAGACCTCGGACGCCGCGTCGCGATCAAGATCCTGAACGAGCGCTACTCGAGCGACGAGGCGTTCACGGAGCGTTTCCGCCGCGAGGCCAAGTCCGCGGCGAGCCTGTCGCACCCGAACATCGTCTCGATCTACGACCGCGGCGAGTCCGACGGGCGGCCGTACATCGCGATGGAAGTGATCGAGGGCCGAAGCCTGAAAGAGCTGATCGTCGCCAAGGGGCCGCTTCCGATCGCGGTGGCCGTCGACTACGCCAAGCAGATCCTGGCGGCGCTGCGGTTCGCGCACCGGCACGGGATCATCCACCGCGACATCAAGCCGCACAACATCCTCCTCGGGGGCGACAACCGCGTCTTCGTCACCGACTTCGGGATCGCGCGCACCGGTCCGTCCGAGATGACCGAGGTCGGCTCGATCATGGGCACCGCGCAGTACCTCTCGCCCGAGCAGGCCCGCGGCGCGCCCGTGACGGCGGCGTCGGATCTCTACTCGGCCGGCGTCGTCCTCTACGAGACGCTGACCGGCAAGACGCCGTTCACGGGGGACACGCCGATCGAGATCGCCATGAAGCACCTGAACGAGGTGCCACACCCGCCGTCGGAGCTGCGCGAGGACATCCCGCCGGAGCTCGACCTGATCGTCCTGCGCGCGCTCGCCAAGGATCCGCACGAGCGCTACGAGGCGGCCGAGCAGTTCAGCGCCGACCTCGACCGGGTCGAGGCGGGACTGCCGGTCTCGCCCGAGACGGCGGCCGCGGCGACGATGCTCCTCGCCGGCGAGGGCATGACCCAGGTGATCACGCCGCCGGACGGGACTCAGGTCCTACCGCCCGCTACGCCGGCACGGCGTCCACCGGCCTATCCGCCCGACTACGGCTACCGGGCCCCTCCCAAGCGACGCCGCTGGATCCCGTGGCTCGTCGCGCTCCTGTTCCTCATCGCCTCGATCATCGCGGGCCTCTATCTCTACAACCGCATCCAGGACGAGCTCGCCGACTCGAAGCCCGTGGCGGTGCCGCTCGTCGAGGGACTGCTCGAGGAAGAGGCGACCGAGATCCTCGAGAATGCCGGGTTCGTCGTGGAGGTCGAGCGCGCCGCCGACCCGAAGGTGGAGACGGGCCGGGTCGCTGAGCAGATCCCGAAGACCGGGACGAAGCTACCGAGGGGCGAGGAGGTGACGATCGTCGTCTCGACGGGCGCACCGAAGACGACCGTGCCCGCGCTCGCGGGCCTCTCCTACGAGGACGCTGTCGACGCGTTGGCCACGGCAGGGCTGAAGGCAAAACGGGTGGACAAGTTCTCCAACCAGCCCGTTGGAACTGGTGATCAGCCAGGATCCGAAGCCGGACACCACCGTCGTCGAGGGCTCGACCGTCGAGGTGCGCGTGTCCAAGGGCACCGAGTCGGCGACCGTCCCCGACGTCCTGAACCAGGACGAGTTGAGCGCGAGGGCCGAGCTCCGGGCGGCCGGGTTCAAGGTGTCCGTCAGCGAGGTGCCGAGCGACACGGTCGCCGAAGGCCTTGTCGTGAGCCAGAACCCGGGCGCGAACACGACCGCCGACATGGGCTCGACGGTCGCGATCGCCATCTCCACCGGGCCCAGCTCCGTGACCGTTCCGGACGTGGTCGGGGAGTTCAGCGAGGACGCCGAGAACGAGCTCGAGTTCAACGGCTTCGAGGTGCAGGTGATCGAGCAGGAGACGAGCGACCCGAACCAGCACGACCGCGTCCTCGACCAGAACCCGTCCGGCGGCGTCCAGGCCGCGCCTGGGAGCACCGTGCGGATCGCCGTCGGCGTGCTCGTCTCGCCGCGCCGGGCAAGGGCCGGCTAGCCGATGCCGAAGCTCCGCGTCGCCGTGCTCATGGGCGGACGCTCGAGCGAACACGAGATCTCGCTCGCGTCGGCCCGCTCGGTCGCCGGGGCGCTCGATCCCGAGCGCTACGACGTGCTCGAGTGGCAGATCCAGCGCGACGGGCGCTGGCAGCTCACCGAAGGAACGCAGCCCGAGCTGGGTCGAGGGGCGGAGACGCTCCCGATCCCAGCGAACGGCGCGCCGCCGTCGCCGCTCGGCCAGGTCGACGTCGTCTTTCCCGTCCTCCACGGCCCGTTCGGCGAGGACGGCACCGTCCAGGGGCTCCTCGAACTCGCGGACGTCGCCTACGTCGGCGCCGGTGTGGCCGCGTCGGCGCTCTGCATGGACAAGGACCTCTTCAAGTCGGTCATGCGCGACAAGGGCGTGCCGGTCGCGCGCTCGAAGACGCTGCGGCGCTGGGATCGCGACGCGGTCGAAAACCCCTTCGGTTACCCGGTCGTCGTGAAGCCCGCTCGGCTGGGCTCGAGTGTCGGCATCTCGATCGTCCGCTCGGCCGAAGAGCTCGACGCCGCGGTCGAGCTCGCGTTCGTCCACGACGAGAAGATCCTCCTCGAGGAGCACGTCTCGGGGATCGAGGTCGAGTGCAGCGTCCTCGGCAACGAGTCGCCGATCGCATCGATCCCGGGCGAGATCGTCCCGCTCGCGAGCGACTGGTACGACTACGAGGCCAAGTACGCCGACGGCGGGATGGATCTCGTCGTGCCCGCGCGCATCTCCGACGAGGCCCTGGCCCGCGTGCAGGAGCTGGCCGTGGCGTCGTTCGTCGCCGCCGACTGCGAGGGCATGGCGCGTGTCGACTTCTTCGTCCGCGACGACGGCGAGGTGATCGTGAACGAGCTGAACACGATCCCGGGCTTCACCGCGACGAGCGTCTACGCGAAGCTCTTCGACGCGTCTGGCATCGCCTACGCGGAGCTCCTCGACCGGCTCGTGCAACTCGCGGTCGAGCGCCACGAGCGCCGCGCCAAGCTCGAGTACTAGCTCTCCGCAGCGCGGACTTCGTTCAGGTGCGCCTCGCTCTCGAGCGAGGTGATCCAGACGACGTAGTAGCGGAACTCCTTGCCCTTGGTGTCGAGCTCGAACGTCGTCTCTTCCTCGATGGTCAGTTCCTCCGACACCGGGCGGAACTTCCCGTTCGGCTTGCGCGCGGCGAGGATCTGCGCCGTGAAGCCCGGGTCGTCGGACACGACCACGACGGCGGGGAGCGCGACCTGCTTGCCCGCGTCGAGCATGATCCCGACCCCGTCCTTTTCGAAGCTGATGTAGCGCTCGGTCGACCAGGCCGTGGCCGGATCGCCGTCGGTCGCGAGGTCGACGAGATCGGGATGCTCGCCGTCGCCGACGAGCGGGTCGTAGTCGGCGATCGCCTTCAGCTCGACGTTCACCATCGGCGTCGAGTCGTTCTCGGGGAACGGGAGGTCGACGCGGCCGGTCACGATCGCCCCGACGCCGGCGGCGATCGCGAGCAGCAGCGCCAGCACGACGAGACCGCGCCAGGGAACACGGCGCTTTCGCCTCCGTGCGCGCCGCTCCCGCGCCGGGGAGACGGGCTCGAGCGACGCGGTGTCGCTTTCGGCCAGCCAGCGCGGCACGCCGCCCTCCTCGGCGAGACAGGCCTCGAGCGCGACGACGAGCGCGGCCATCGACCGGTAGCGGTCGTCCGGGTTCTTCGCCATCGCGCGCTGGATGAGCGCCTCGACGCGAAGCGACACGTCGGGCCGACGGGCCCGCACGCTCGGCACCGGGTCGTGCACGTGCTTCATGGCCACGGCCACTGAACTCTCGCCGGCGTACGGCGGCGTTCCCGTGAGGAGCTCGTAGAGGAGCACACCGAGCGAGTACTGGTCGGCCCGCTCGTCGACATGCTGGCCGACGGCCTGCTCGGGCGAGAGGTAGTCGCTCGTCCCGAGGATCGTCCCGGTCTGCGTCAGCTCGTCGTCGACGGACGACCGGGCGATGCCGAAGTCGGTCACCTTGGCGACGCCCTCGTCGTTCACGAGCACGTTCTGCGGCTTCACGTCGCGGTGGACGACGCCGCGCTCGTGCGCGAAGGATAGCCCGCGCGCCGCCTGGAGCGTAAGCCCGAGCGCCTGCGCCACCGGGAGGTCGGTTCGTCCATCGAGGAAGTCCTTCAGGTTGAGGCCGCGGACGAGCTCGAAGACGATGAACTCGGAGCCCTCGACCTGCCCGCGGTCGACCACGGTGACGATGTTCGGGTGCGACAGGCTCGCGATCGCGCGCGCCTCCCGCCGGAAGCGCTCCACGTGGTCGGGGTCGCCGGACAGCTGCTCGTGGAGCACCTTGACGGCGACATCGCGCTCGAGCACGGAGTCGTGCGCCCAGTAGACGCTCGACATGCCGCCTCGGCCGAGGACGCCCTCCAGCCGGTATCGCCCGGCGATCGTCTCGCCGATCTTCATCCGTGAAGTCTGCCGCGTTGGACGCGGCGGGGTCGCGCTAGCTGCTGGTGACCGCCTCGATCGCGGCTTCCCAGGCGTTCAGCGCTTCGTCGAGTTGCTCGTCGGTGATGACGAGCGGGCAGAGGACGCGGATGCAGTTCCCGTACAGCCCGGCCTTGAGAAGCAGCACGCCGCGGGCGGCCGCCGCCTCCTGGATCGCGGTCGCAAGGGCCGCGTCGGGCGTCTTCGCGTCGCGGTCGGAGACGATCTCGATCGCGAGCATCATCCCGAGCCCGCGCACGTCGCCGATGCACGAGAACTTCTCCTGCCACTCGTGCATCCGCGCCCGGGTGCGGTCGCCGATCTCGGCGGCGCGCTCGACGAGCTGCTCCTCCTCGATCACGTCGAGCACGGCGTGTGCCGCAGCGATGGAGACGGGGTTGCCGACGTACGTGCCGCCGATCGTCGAGTCCTCCGGCGCGTCCATGATCTCCGAGCGGCCGATGACCCCGGACAGAGGTAGGCCGGCGGCGATCGACTTGGCGACCGTCATGAGGTCGGGCTCGATGTCGTACTGCTCGATCGCGAACATCGTCCCGGTGCGCCCGAAGCCGGTCTGCACCTCGTCGACGATGAGCACGATCCCGTGCTCGCTGGCGATCTCGCGCACGCCCTGGACGAAGTCCTTCGGCGCCGTGACGAAGCCGCTCTCGCCCTGGACGGGCTCGAAGATGATCGCAGCGACCTCCTCGGCAGCGACGCGAGTCTTGAAGGCGCGCTTGAGCTCGGCCAGCGCGGTCGCCGTGTCGGGCCCGCGGTAGGAGTCCGAGAACGAGACCCGGTAGACCTCGGGCGCGAACGGCCCGAACCCGGCCTTGTACGGGTGGGGCTTCGAGGTGAGGCTCATGGCCATCAGCGTCCGTCCGTGGAAGGCGCCGTCGAAGGCGATCACCGCGGGGCGCTTCGTGTACTTCTTGGCGATCTTCACTGCGTTCTCGACCGCCTCGGCGCCGGAGTTGAAGAAGCCTGCGCGCACCTCGCCCGAGATGGGCGTTATCGCGGCGAGGCGCTCCGCGAGCGCGACGTAGTTCTCGTAGGGGACGATCGTGAAGTCCGTGTGGGTGAAGAGCGCGGCCTGCTCCTGCACGGCCTCGACGACCTTCGGGTGCGAGTGCCCGACGGCCATGCACCCGATGCCGCCCGTGAAGTCGAGAAACGAGTTGCCGTCGACGTCGGTGAGCACGGCGCCGTGCCCTTCGGCGATGACGAGGGGGAGGTAGATCCCCAGGGGCTCCGCGATCACGCGCTCCTTGCGGTCGAGGATGGCGCGGCTCTGCGGGCCCGGAACTTCGGTCTTCAGCTGGATGGAGACGGTGGTAGCCATGCGGAGGAGCTTAGTGGGAGGAAGAGGGTGCGTGCAGCGCATGCCGCCGCCCGTTCCACGGCTTCCCCGAGGGCGGTCGGGTACCTCACGCGCGCGCCCCACCCTGGGAGGGGAGTGGACCACCCGCGACCCGCCTTCGACGGTACCGGCGAGGCGCGCGCGTGTCTGTGCCGAACTCGTGCCGACCTTGAAACTCCTCTTCCACAGCGCACCTAGAATGGGCGGCGAGATGGTGCTCTCCGACCGCACGATCCGGCGGCTCCTCGACGAGGGGCGCATCGGCATCGATCCCTACGACGACGAGCTGCTCCAGCCGTCCTCGGTGGACGTCCGCGTCGACCGCTTCTTCCGCGTCTTTCGCAACTCGCGCTACCCGTACATCGACGTCAAGCAGCCGATGGACGACCTCACCGAGCTCGTCGAGATCGACGACGACGAGCCGTTCGTCCTCCACCCGGGCGAGTTCGTGCTCGGCTCGACGCTCGAACGCATCACGTTGCCCGACGACCTCGTCGCGCGCCTCGAGGGCAAGAGCTCGCTCGGCCGGCTCGGGCTCCTCATCCACTCGACCGCCGGCTTCATCGACCCGGGCTGGGACGGCCACGTCACCCTGGAGCTCTCGAACGTCGCGAACCTCCCGATCACGATCTACTTCGGTATGAAGATCGGCCAGATCTCGTTCGTGCAGATGACCGAGCCGGCCGAGAACCCGTACGGCAGCTCCTCCATCGGCTCCAAGTACCAAGGCCAGGCCGGGCCGACGGCCAGCCGCTACTGGCAGAACTTCGCGGAGGAAGCGAAGCCGGCAGGCTGATGCGCGTCCTCGTCACCGGCGGCACGGGCTTCGTGGGTCCCCACGTCGTCCGGGCGATCCGGAACGAAGGACATGAGGTTCGCGCCCTCGTCCGCGACCCGGACGGGACGCATGCGGCCAAGCTGGCCGGCCTGAGCTGCGAGCTTGTCGCCGGCGACGTGACCGATGAGGCGAGCCTACGCCGGGCCGTCCAGGGCTGCGACGCGGTCGTCCATCTGGTCGCGATCGTCAAGGGCTCCGACGAGGCGTTCGAGCGGATCATGCAGCAAGGCACGCGGTCGCTCCTCGCGGCCTCCAAGGACGCCGGGATCCGCCGCTTCGTCCACATGAGTGCGCTCGCGACCGGCGAGCACTCGAAGGATCTGACGCCCTACTTCGCAGCCAAGTGGGATCAGGAACAGGCGGTCAAGGAATCTGGGCTCGAGTACGTGATCTTCCGGCCGAGCTTCATCTATGGGCCCGACGGCGGCACACTCCAGATCTTCATGCGGCTCGTGCGTCTGGCGCCTGTCGTTCCGATTCTCGGGACGCGGAAGTCGCAGCCCGTCTGGGCCGACGACGTCGGCGCGTACTTCGCCAAGGCGGTGACCGAGCCCGCCGCCGCGAACCGCACCTTCGACCTCGTCGGCGCCGACGTGGTCACGCCGGACGAGCTCTTCGCCGCGATCAAGCGCGCTCTCGGAAAGCGCCGGCCGACCTTCCACGTCCCGTTTGGGCTGGCGCGCGGGGCCGCCGTCGTAGCGGAGCGAGTCCCCGTAGGCCCGCCGCTCACGCGCGACACGCTGACGATGCTCGAGCTCCAGGACTACGTCGCCGACGCGGGCCCCGCAATCGAGACGTTCGGGATCACCCCGCTCGGCCTCGACGAGATGCTTCGGCTTGCCGCGCACAAAAAAAGCGGGGCCCCGAAGGGCCCCGCCTAAAACAGTCGGTGACTCGCCTGAGATTCGTAGGAGCGCTACTCCCCTACGCTGGCTAGGCGATTCCCCGTGGGTCCCGGGGACACGCCCCTACGAGCGAGTACCTCCACTGCCCGTTCTGTCGGTTTCCAAGATCGGACCACCTCCTTTCCGTGGTGATCCAATGATACGGGGCCGTCAAGCCGACGTGAGAATCGTCGTCAGCTCGAGGCCGCGATCGAGCGGCACGGTCACGCTCGAGAGGGTCGGATCGGACTGTCGCGCGGCCGAGTAGAGGCCCAGCGTCTCGACGTGGGACAGGACGTTGTCGGCGACCACGAGGCCGCCGGGCTCGACCCGCTCGCGCGCCAGGGCGAAGAGCGCCTCGTAGTCGTCCTTCTCGGCGTCGAGGAAGACGACGTCGAACACGTCGTCCAGCCCCGCGAGCGTCTCGAAGGCGTCGCCCGCACGAAGCTCGGCCCACTCCTCGAGGCCGGCATCGGCGACGTTCTTCGTCCACGCCGCGACCTTCGCCGGATCCTGCTCCAGCGAGAGCAGATGCCCGCCCAGGTAGCGCACGCCGGCGCCGATCCAGACGGACGAGTACCCGCGCGAGCCTCCGATCTCGAGGACTTCGCATCCCTCCTGCACGGCGACGAGCGAAAAGAGGAAGCGGCCCGTAGTGGGCGCAACCGCGCGCGAGCGCTCCATCACGCCGAGACCGCGATCGCGTTCGTCGGCGTCCTCGTGCTCCAGCCGGGCGAGCACCTCGCGGACGCGCCCGTCGAGCATCAGTCGCGAGGATCCGTCTCAATCGCGACCGCCGCCGGAATGCCGGCGCGCTTCTGGACGATGTGGAAGCGCGAGTGCTCCTCGACCACCGTCTCGATGTCATCGGTCGAGTGCCCGGGGACGACGAAGAACCACGTCGACTCCGCGCGCACCCGCTCGTACTCGCCCCGCGTCATCGAGACCGGCGCGATGCACTGCATGTCGCTGCACTCACAGAGGAACTCGATCAGCTCCTCGTGGTCCGTGATGTCGCTGATCCGCTCGTTCACCTCGCGGAAGACAGCCTCGTTCTTCGCAACCCGCTCTTCGCGCTCACTCATGTGATCGCCACCTTTACGACCCCGTCTTCGACGCGCACGGGGAAGGTATCGACCGGCAGGTAGGCGGGCAACGACAGTGCCTTTCCAGTGCGGATGTCGAAATGCGATCCGTGCCGCGGGCAGATGACCACGCCGCGATCGGGCTCCCAGTCGCCTTCGACGAGTGCGCCGTCGTCATGCGAGCAGCGATCCTCGATGGCGAAGAGCTCCCCGTCGATGTTGTAGACGCCGAGCGAGATCTGTCCGGCGTGCACCAGCTTCATCTCGCCGGGAAGAAGCTCCTCGACCGGGCAGACATCGACGTCGGCCACTAGCGGAGCGTCAGCTCGTCGAGGCCCGCCCACTCCTCGGGGAGCGGCGTGCCCTTGGCGCGATGGAGCGCGACCCGGAGAACGCCCAGGCCGAGCAGCGCGCACTTGAGCCGGATCGGCGAGAGCGGGATCCCGACCTCGGCGAGCAGCTCGTCGCGCGGCATCGATGCGACCTCCGACGCCTTCCGGCCCTTGACCAGATCCATGAGCATCGACGTGGACGCCTGGCTGATCGCGCAGCCGCGGCCGCGGAACTTCACGTCGGCGATCGTCTCGCCGTCATCGGCGAACTCGACGTAGATCGCGACCTCGTCGCCGCACAGCGGGTTCTCGCCCTCGGCGGACGCGTCGGCGTCCTCGATTACGCCGTGCCCGTGCGGGTTCTTGTAGTGGTCGAGGATCACCTCGCGGTACATGGCGTCGAACTCGCTCACGCGAAGGTGCTCCTCACCTTGTTGATCCCGTCGGCGAGCCGGTCGATCTCCTCGGGGACGTTGTAGAGATAGAAGCTCGCGCGCGTGGTGGCCGCGACGCCGAGGCGCTGCATGAGCGGCTGCGTGCAGTGGTGGCCGGCGCGCACGGCGACGCCCTCGAAGCCGAGGATCTGCGCCACGTCGTGCGGATGGACGCCCTCGACGTCGAAGGAGATGATCCCGCCCCGCCGCTCGAGCGGAGCGCCATAGATCGACACACCCGGAATCTCCTCGAGCTTGCCGAGCGCGTACTCGGTCAGCTCGTGCTCGTGGGCCTCGATCGCCTCGATCCCGACGCCCTCGAGGTAGTCGATCGCCGCACCGAGCCCGACCGCCTGCGCGAACGGCGGCGTGCCGGCCTCGAACTTGTGCGGGAGCTCGTTCCACGTCGTCTTCTCCACCGAGACGGTGCGGATCATGTCGCCGCCGAGCCCGAACGGGGCCATCGACTCGAAGAGCTCCGCGCGGCCCCAGAGTGCGCCGATCCCGGTGGGGGCACACATCTTGTGGCCGGTGAACGCGACGAAGTCGGCGCCGAGCGTCTGCACGTCGACGCGGCGGTGCGGCGCTGCCTGGCAGGCGTCCACGACCGTGATCGCGCCCTGCCCGCGCGCCCAGGCCGCAAGTTTCTCGACCGGGTTGATCGTGCCGAGCGAGTTGTTGATGTAGCCGACCGCGAGGACCTTCACGTTCCCGCGGGCGGCAATCTCGTCGAGTGCGTCGAGCCGCAGCTCGCCGCCCTCGGCGGGGATGACCGCGAACTCGGCGCCGGTGCGGCCCGCGACGTACTGCCACGGGACGAAGTTGGAGTGGTGCTCGAGCTCGGTCGAGAGCACGATGTCGCCGGGCCCTAGGTTGTCGAGCCCCCAGGCGTAGGCGACGAGGTTGATCGCCTCGGTCGCGCCGCGCGTGAAGACGATCTCGCGCGTCGTCGAGGCGTTCAGATACGCGCGGACCTTCTCGCGTGCGCCCTCGTACTCGGCCGTCGCGAGCTCCCCGAGCTCGTAGAGCGCCCGGTGCACGTTCGCGTAGGAGGTCTCGTAGAACTCCCGCTCGGCGTCCAGCACCTGCCGCGGCTTGTGCGACGAGTTGGACGAGTCGAGGTAGGCGAGCGGCTGCCCGTACATCGGGCGTGCGAGGATCGGAAAGTCCTCACGCAAGGCCCGCGCATCGAGCTTCTGCTGGGGAGTGACAGCCATCTCCCCAATGGTATCCCGCAGAGGCAGGGCTACTTGTAGCGGTACACGATGCGCCCGCGGTTCAGGTCGTACGGGCTGATCTCGATCTTCACACGGTCACCAGGGAAGATGCGGATCCTGTAGCGCCGCATCTTCCCTGCTGTGTAACCGAGCGTCTCATGCCCGTTGTCGAGCTGGACGCGGAACATTCGATTCCGGAGGGCCTCTACGACCTCGCCCTCCATCTCGATTTTTTCCTCCATATGGCCCGCCTTTCTATCCGATTCTGGTGAAACGACGGGCCGAAGGCGCTAGGCGCCGACGACCGTTACGCCGGTCGCCTCGGGACCCTTCTGACCCTCACCCGCCTCGTACTCGACGCGGTCACCCTCGGAAAGGGTCTTGAAGCCCTCGCCGGTGATGTTGGAGTGGTGGACGAAGAGATCCTTCGCACCGTCGTCAGGGGTAATGAACCCATACCCCTTCTCGTTGGAAAACCACTTTACGGTTCCAGTTGCCATGAAAACACCTCCCTTGCAATTAACACGAACGGGCAAGGAAGGGCATAGGCCGAACCGAACGCACGCTCTAGATGGTCAACGCAGGGTAGCAAGCCCTCGCTAGGCCTGGGGGATACGTGCCTCGAGCACTGCGCCCAGGGCCTCCCGCACCGGGACGAGCTCGATTCGGTCGAGGATGTCCGCGAAGAAGCCGCGGACGATGAGCCGCTCGGCCTCGGAGCGCGAAAGCCCTCTGGCCATCAGGTAAAAGAGCATCTCGCGATCGACCTGGCCGATCGTGGCGCCGTGGGTGCAGCGGACGTCGTTGGCCATGATCTCCAGGCCGGGGATCGAGTCCGCGTGCGCCTCGTTGGAGAGGAGCAAATTGCGATTCTCCTGGTAGGCGTTGGTCTTCTGGGCCTCGGCCTCGACGCGGATCATCCCGCGCCAAACCGCCGACGCCTGGTCGCGCAACGCTCCCTTGAACGCGAAGTCCGACTCGGTCGACGGCGCCATGTGCTCCTGGAACGTGTCGTAGTCGAGGTGCTGGCCGCCGTCGGCGAAGTACGCACCGGTCACGCGCGAGGTCGCGCCCGGGCCGGCGAGGTCGTTCTGGATCCGAGTCTTGCCCTTCTTCGAGCCGAAGCCGCCGGTGACCCAGTCGAGCTCGGCGTCGCGCTCGACCCGGCCGTGGTGCGACGCGAAGTGCCACGTCTCCCGCGAGAGATTCTGGATGGACACGTACTCGAGCTTGGCCGCCTGCTCCACGAAGATCTCGACCGCCGCGTTCGTGTAGCCCGAAAGGCTGGGCGAGTCGGATGCGTACTCCTCGATCAGCGTGAAGCGCGACTCGGGCTCTGCAACGACGAGGAGGCGGAAGAAGAGCGCCGAGCCCTCCACCGAGTTGGCGATCCGCACGTAGAGCGGCTTCTCGAGGACGACGCCCTTCGGGACGTGGACGAGCAGGCCGTGCTTCCACGCGGCCGCGTTGTGCGCGGCGAACTTCTCGTCGAGGCCGACCAGCTCGTGCAGGCGCGGATGATCCTCGGTGAGCGCCTCGAACCGGATTCCCTCCGGCGCGCGCTCGATCTCGATCCCGGCCTCGCTCACGAGGGCGGAGCCGGCGACGTCCAGGTCGAGCATCGTCTCGGCGCGCGCCACCCCGGAGGCGCCGTTGGCCGTGAACGACTCGGGGTCGAAGTCCTTCAGGTCGGTGAAGCGCCACGACTCCTGCGTCGTGTCGGGGAAGGGCAGCTCCCGGTAGGCCTCGAGTGCGGCGGCCCTAGTCACGCGGCTTGTACCGGTGGTGGAGCATCAGGTCGTTGCCGTCCGGGTCGGAGAAGAACGCCATGTGGCAGACGCCCGTGTCGAGGGTGTCGCCCAGGAACTCGACGCCCTTCGCCTCGAGCTCGGCCCGTGCCGCCTCGATGTCGTCGACGTGGAGCGCGGGGTGGGCGTTCTTTTGCGGAGCGAACGTGCCGCCGAGCTTGTCGGGCTCCCAGATGCCGAAGCACGTATCCCCCACCCAGAACTCGAAGCGCGCCTTGTCATCGGGCCGCAGGCCGAGCGTGTCGACATAGAACGCGCGCGAACGCTCGGCGTCCCGCGACGGGACGGCGACGAAGTCGAGCTTCTTGACGACGGAGTCGCTCACTGCGGGGCGTACCTTCGGTGGAGCATCAGCGCGTTCCCCTCGGTGTCCGTGAAGAACGCCATGTGGCAGACGCCCGTATCGAGGATCTCGCCGTCGAACTCGACGCCCTCGGCCTCGAGCTTCGAGCGCGCCTCGGCTACGTCGGGAACCCGCAGGGCGATGTGCGCGGAGTGCGGCGAGAACTCCTTGCCGATTCGCGTGGGATCGACGAGGTAGAGGCTCACGTTGCCGAGCTGGAGCTCAGGCCAGGCCTCGTTCGGCGACGAGTTCTCGATGCCGAGCGTCTCGACGTAGAACTTCACCGCCCGACTCATGTCCACCACCGGCACGGAGATGAAGTCCGTGCGTTCGACCGCGATCAACCGACCGATCCCTCCATCTGGAGCTGGATCAGCCGGTTCAGCTCGACCGCGTACTCGAGCGGCAGCTCCTTCGTGATCGGCTCGATGAAGCCGGAGACGATCATCGCCGACGCCTCGGCCTCCGAGAGGCCGCGCGACATGAGGTAGAAGAGCTGCTCCTCGCCGATCTTCGACACGGTGGCCTCGTGGCCGATGTCCACGTCGTTCTCGTCGATGCGGATGTACGGATAGGTGTCGGAGCGCGAGTCCTCGTCGAGGATCAGCGCGTCGCAGACGACCTTCGAACGGGCGCCGTGCGCGCCGTTCGCGACCTCGAGGAGACCGCGGTAGCCGGCTCGGCCGCCGTTCTTCGAGATCGACTTCGACGTGATCACGGAGGACGTGTTCGGCGCGACGTGGACGCACTTGCCGCCGGCGTCCTGGTGCTGGCCCTTGCCGCCGAACGCGATCGAGAGCACCTCGCCGTGCGCGCCCTCGCCCATGAGCCAGATGGCCGGGTACTTCATGGTCAGCTTCGACCCGAGGTTCCCGTCCACCCACTCCATGGTCGCGTTCTCGTGCGCGACCGCCCGCTTGGTCACGAGGTTGTAGACGTTGTTCGACCAGTTCTGGATCGTCGTGTAGCGGCAGCGCCCGCCCTTCCTGACCACGATCTCGACGACCGCCGAGTGCAGCGAGTCGGACGAGTAGATCGGAGCGGTGCAGCCCTCGACGTAGTGCACGTAGGCGTCCTCGTCGACGATGATCAGCGTGCGCTCGAACTGGCCCATGTTCTCCGCGTTGATGCGGAAGTAGGCCTGGAGCGGCAGGTCGACCTTCACGCCCGGCGGCACGTAGATGAACGAGCCTCCCGACCAGACGGCCGAGTTGAGCGCGGCGAACTTGTTGTCGTTCTGCGGGATGATCGTCCCCATGTACTCGCGCACGATGTCCTCGTGCTCGCGCAGGCCGGAGTCCATGTCGAGGAAGAGCACGCCCTGCTCCTCGAGCTCGCCCTTGAGCTTGTGGTAGACGACCTCCGACTCGTACTGGGCGCCGACGCCGGCGAGGTACTTCTTCTCGGCCTCGGGGATTCCGAGCTTGTCCCAGGTGTCCTTGATGTCGGCGGGGAGGTCCTCCCAGGTGTCCGCCTGCTTCTCGGTCGGGCGGATGTAGTAGTAGATGTTGTCGAAGTCGATCCCCGAGAGGTCGCCGCCCCACGTGGGCATCGGACGCGCGTAGAAGTAGTCGAGGCTCTTGTGGCGGAACTCGCGCATCCAGTCGGGCTCGTCCTTGTGGGACGAGATCGCGTCCACCAACTCGTGCGACACCCCGCGGCCGGACTTGAAGAAGTAGTCCTCCGGGACGGAGAACCCGTACTTGACCTCGTAGTCGGAGCCGATCCCCTGGACGATCTCGGTCTCGGTGGTGGCCACTATTCGCCTCCCACTCCCGCAACTTCGGGGATGAACGCCTCGTAGCCGTCCTTCTCGAGCGTGCTTGGCCAGCTCGGGACCGCCCTCGGCGACGATCCTTGCCGCCGACGAAGACGTGGACGTAGTCGGGCGTGATGTAGTCGAGAATCCTCTGGTAGTGCGTGATCACGAGCGCGCCCATCTCCGGGCCGACGAGATCCTTGACGCCGCCGGCGACGATGCGCAGCGCGTCGATGTCGAGCCCCGAGTCGGTTTCGTCGAGGATGGAGATCTTGGGTGAAAGCAGCGCCATCTGCAGAATCTCGACGCGCTTCTTCTCGCCGCCCGAGAAGCCGTCGTTCAGGTAGCGGCTCGCGAGCTCCTTCGGGATCTTCAGGCGCTCCATCGCGGCCACGACCTCCTTGCGGAACTCCCCGACCTTGACCGGATCGTCCACGCCGCCGTTCCGCGCCTTGCGCACCGCGTTCAGGGCCGCGCGCAGGAAGCTCGCGACGGTGACGCCGGGAACGACGTGCGGGTACTGGAAGGCCAGGAAGAGACCGAGCTGCGCGCGCTCGTCGGCGCCGAGCTCGACGATGTCGACGCCGTCGAGAAGGACTTCGCCCTCGGTGATCTCGTACGCCGGATGGCCCATGAGCGCGTAGGCGAGCGTCGACTTGCCGGAGCCGTTCGGGCCCATGATCGCGTGCACCTCGCCCGACGAAACGGACAGGTCCACACCGCGGACGATCTCGGTTCCGTCCTCGAGCGCGACGTGCAGATTCCTGATCTCCAGAGTGGCCAAGCTAGTGACAGTCCTTCCCTTGCCAGATACAGGGTGAGCCGCGAGGCTCGTGACAGTCCCAGTGTAGCTGCTTGGTTTCGCCCGACCGCACCCGGAAGATGCGGTGCTACCATCGGTTCATGCCGAGTTTCAGCTGGGAATGGCTCATTGTCGTTGCGGTGCTGCTCATGCTCTTCGGGGCGAAGCGACTGCCCGAGATGGGCCGCTCGCTCGGCCGCGGGATGCGGGAGTTCAAGGAGGCCGTGACCGGCGGAGACGACGAACCCGCCGCGAAGAGCGAGCCCCCCGCCGAGGTTCCGGCCCGAACCACGGCTCCGGCTCCTCCGGCAGCGCCCCCCGCTCCCACCGAGACTCCCTCCGAGTCCGAGCGCGTCTCCAACTCGAGCTAGGCCACTCCCATGGCACGTTTGCCGCGTCGCCTCGAGCACGGGGAGAGCGCCACGCTCGTGGAGCATCTCGACGAGCTTCGCTCGCGGATGTTCGTCTGCGTCTTCGCGCTCCTGGGTGGAATGGCGATCGCGTTCCCGTTCCACGAGCAGATCCTCGAGTGGCTCATGGAGCCGCTGCCGGAGAACACGCAGCTCGTCACGCTCGGCGTCACGGAGCCGTTCTTCACCTCGTTCAAGATCTCGCTCGCGGCCGGCTTCCTGCTCGCGCTGCCGGTCATCCTCTGGCAGATCTGGAGCTTCCTCGCGCCTGCGTTCGAGCTGCACGCCCAGCGCGTGGTCGCCACCTTCGTGGGTATCGCGACGGGACTCATGGCCGCCGGGCTCGCCTTCGGCTACTTCGTCGTCATGCCGAGGGCGCTCGACTTCCTCGTGAACTACGACTCCAACGTCTACGACACTCAACTCCGCGCGAGCTACTACATCTCGTTCGTCACGCTGATGCTGCTCGCGTTCGCGCTCGTCTTCCAGTTGCCGCTCTTCATCCTGGCGCTCGTCCGGCTCGGCGTGCTCACGACCGACCGGCTGCGGCGGAACCGGAAGATCGCGGTCGCGCTGATCGTCGTGGGGGCGGCGCTCCTGCCGACGGTCGACCCGATCTCGCTCGCGTTCGAGGTGATCCCGCTGCTCATCCTCTTCGAGGCGTCGATCTGGATTTCGCTCTTCTTCGAGCGCCGCTGGAAGCGTCAGGGCAAGCTGCCCGCGGACGAGCCGGCGCCGAACCCGGCCTGATGCGCGTCCTCTCGGCCGACTGGGTGCTGCCGGTCGCGGCGCCGCCGATCCGCGACGGCGCGGTGGCGATCGACGGCGACCGGATCGCGGCGATCGGCACCCGCGAGGAACTCGGCGACGGCGAGCGCTTCGACGAGTCCGTGATCCTCCCGGGCTTCGTCAACACGCACGCGCACCTCGAGTACGCGACCTACGCCGGCTTCGGCGACGGCCTCGCGTTCGACCGCTGGCTGATCGTCCACATGGAGCGCAAAGGGAAGCTCGAGGACGGCGACGCGGTGGCGATCGCCAAGCTCGGTGCGGCCGAATCCCTGCGCTCCGGAATCACGACGATCGCCGACGCGAGCTTCACCGGCGCCTCGGCTCCCGCCTGCGCCGAGCTGGGGCTGCGCGCGATCGTCCACCTGGAGGTCTTCGGCCGCTCGGCCGACGCGATCGCCGAGCAGTTCGAGCCCAAGCGCGAACGGATCGCCGACTCGCTCTCCGACCGCGTCCGCCTGGGCATCTCCCCGCATGCGCCCTACACGGTGACGCCGGAGCTCTACGCCGCCGCGCTCGAGCTCGGCCTACCGGTCCAGACGCACCTCGCCGAGAGCGCCGCCGAGGACGAGTGGCTTCGCTTCGGCACTGGCTCATGGACGGCGCATGCGCATCTCCTCGTCGATCCCCCCGGCACGAGCGGGATCCGCCTGCTCGCCCGCCACGGCCTGCTCGACCGGCGCATCGTGGCCGCCCATTGCGTTCTCGCCGACGACGAGGAGATCGCGCTGCTCGCCGAGCACGACGTGGCGGTCGCCCACTGCCCGCGCTCGAATGCGCTGCTCGGCTGCGGCGTCGCACCGCTCGCCGCGCTCGCCGCCGCCGGCGTTCGGGTCGGGCTCGGAACCGACAGCCCCGCCTCGACGCCGTCCTTCGACATGTTCGAGGAGATGCGCGCGGCGGTGCTCCTCGCGCGCGCGTCCGAGCGCGACCCCGGCGCGCTCCTGGCAAAGGATGCCCTGGAACTCGCTACCCTTCGAGCTGCAAGCGCGCTCGATCTCGACGACGAGGTGGGCTCGCTGGCACCGGGCAAGCGGGCCGATCTCACCGTCGTCTCACTGGCCGGGACGGCGTACCTGCCCTGGGAGGATCCGGCCGGAGCGGTGGTCTTCGGAGGAACTCCCGAGCGGGTGGAACTGACCCTCGTCGACGGCGAGGAGCGATACCGGAAAGGAGGGGAGACATGGCAAAGACTCAGACGCGACGCAAGAAGCGCACGCCGCCGCCTGCTCAGCGATCTGCCGCAAGCGCAGAAGACCTGATGTTCTTTCCCAGGCTTCGCAAGCGCGCGAAGTGGGTCTTCCTCTTTCTGGCGCTCGCGTTCGCCTTCGGCTTCGTCGGCTTCGGCGTCGGCGCCGGCGGCTCCGGCATCGGCGACTACCTGGCCGACCTCTTCAACCGCCAACCCGGCACGGGCACGCCTTCGATCGACGATGCGCAGTCGCGCGTGGACGAGAACCCCGCGGACGCGGACGCCCAGCTCGATCTCGCGAACGCGTACCAGCTCGACGGGCAGACCGACAAGGCGATCGCCGCGCTGACCGCGTTCCTCGTGATCGAGCCCGAGAACACCGACGGGCTCCAGCAGCTGGCGAGCCTCTACCTGACCCAGCAGAGCGAGGCCCAGGCCGCCGCGCAGAACGCCCAGGCGCTCGCCGGCGCCTCCGCCTTCGAAGGTCTCCTCTTCGATCCGAGCGGCACGCTCGGGCCCTCGCTCGGCGGGAAGATCACCGGCGTCCAGCGCACGGAATCCCAGGGCGCCTACACAGACGCGCTGATCAAGAGCCAGGAGGCCGCGACGAAGGAAGCGGACACGTGGGAGAAGCTCGTCGCGCTCACGCCGGACGAACCGTCCCTCCTTCTCTCGCTGGCCAACGCGGCCACGCAGGCAAACGATCCGAACCGGGCCGTCGACGCTTACGAGGCCTATCTCAAGGCGTCGCCCGACGATCCGAACGAAGAGCAGATCCAGGACATCATCAAGCAGCTCAAGGAAGCTCCGAACTTCGTGAAGCCGGAGAACGAGAACTAGCTCGACCGCTCTCGTAACTCGGTTAGGCTAGGCCTTCCCGCCTGGCTTTCATGAACTTCACAATCAACACCGAGCAGCTCTCCGACGACGTCTACGTCATCTCGCTCACGGGCGAGGTCGACCTCTACACGGCGCCCGAGTTCAAGGAGCAGCTCGTGGACATCATCGGCAAGGGCGCGTCGACGGTCGTGGTCGACCTGACCGAGACGACGTTCATCGACTCGACCACGCTCGGCGTGCTCGTGGGCGGAGTAAAAAGGCTGCGCCCGGAGGGTGGGCAGCTCGTGCTGGTGTGCAGCGACCGCAACATCACGAAGATCTTCGAGATCACAGGACTGGACAAGGTGTTCCCGATCCATGCGACGCTCGCCGAAGCCGTTGAGACGACGACCGCTCCGTAGCGCGCTCCTCGCCGCCCTGGTCGTGGTGTTCGCGACCGGATGCGGCGGCCAGGCGGTCGACACCCAGGGCGCCGATCTCACGGAGGGCAAGGAGAAGTTCGTCGAGAAGTGCGGCGGCTGCCACGTCCTCGGCGCGGCCGGGACGAACGGGACCGTCGGGCCGAACCTCGACAACGCCTTCGGCGCCTCGCGCGACGCGGGGTTCCACGAGAGCACGTTCTTCGAGGTCGTCCTCGAGCAGATGAAGATCCCGGGGAACGGATCGCCGATGCCCGAGTTCGACTCGAAGCAGGACGCGGCGAACTACCTCACCGACCAGCAACTCGTCAACGTGGCCGCGTATGTCGCGTCGGTCGCCGGGACCGGCGAAGTCGCCGACCTGGACGACCCAAAGGCGCTCTTCACGGCGAGCTGCGGCTCCTGCCACGTGCTCGCCGACGCCGGCACGACCGGGACCACCGGCCCGAACCTGGACGACGCCCAGCCGTCGCTCGATGCGGCGATCGAGCAGATCACGAACGGCGGAGGCGGGATGCCGCCGTTCGAGGGCCAGCTCACCGAGGAGCAGATCCGCGCCCTCGCCGAGTACCTGGTCAGCGCGACCGGCGGACGCTAGCCGGAGCTTTCGGCTTCGAGATCCACGATCACGTGGGTGATCGGGCAGCCGTAGCGCTCTCGCGCGCGGACGACCACGCCCTTCTCCAGCCAGTTGGACTTCCCGACGGGATGCGTCGAGATGACGATCTCGTCCGCGGGAAAGGAGCGAAGCGCGTCGTCGATCGCCTGGATCGGATCGTCGTCGCCCACCTGGCCGCGGACCTTCACCCCGGCGCCCGACAGCGAGGACACGGACACGTCGAGCCGTGCCTGCGCCTCCTCGCGGGCGTGATCCTCGTCCGACGTCCAGTGGCGGATCCGCGAGTTGAGCGCCGGGGTGACGACGAGCACCTCGGCCAGCGAGCCCCGCTCCATGATCTCGCGCGCGCAGCTCCGAGCCGGCGACCGTCTCGTTCGCGACGACGAGGACGCGGTGGACGTCGTCGTCGGGCCTGCGGTCCCAGACGGCGGCCTCCTTCTCCTTGGGCTCGCTGCGGAGGTAGATCCCGGCGCCGACGCCGATCCCGAGCGCCAGGAACACCGCGAGCGCAACTCTCCGCCGCCGACCACCGCGGCCACCGCGACCGCGAGGAACAGCACTCCGACCACCAGGACGAAGCTGAACGCCTCTGCCTCGGTGCGGAGCGGGTTTCGCATGACCTCTAAACGATGTAGACGGTGACGTAGACCACGATCCACATTACGTCGACGAAGTGCCAGTAGATCCCTGGGATCTCGACGCCGAGGTGGTCGTGGGCATTCGGGCCGAAGTGGCCGCGGATGGAGCGGATGAGCGCGTAGAGCAGCAGGTTCAGGCCGACGAACACGTGGGCGCCGTGCAGTCCGGTCAGTCCGAAGAACGTCGATGCGAACGCGCTGTCGGCCGGTGAGAAGCCGAGCCGCGTGTACTCGCGGATCTGGATCAGGAGGAAGGTCGAGCCCGAGCAGGAACGTCAGCGTCAGCCCGGCGATCAGACCCGCGCGGTGGTTGCGCTTGATCGACGTGAGCGCCCAGTGCATCGAGAAGCTCGACGTGACCAGGATGGCCGTGTTCAGGAAGGCGAGGTAGATCGGGAGCTCGTAGCCGGGCGGCGGCCAGGTCTCCTGCGGGACGATGATCCGCGCGAAGAAGAGGGTCGTGAAGAACGACCCGAAGAGCATGATCTCGGACGCGATGAAGAGGTAGATCCCGAGGAGCCGCGCGTCGACCCGCGAGCTGACGTTCGCGGTCGGAGGCCCGTGGTGCTCGTGCGCGGCGGCTTCCATCAGACGCCGCCGCCTTCTGGGCCTCGGCCGGTTCGACCACGACGTGCGTCACCGGCAGCTTCGTCTGCTTCTTGATCCGCCCGATCACGTCGCGGCGCATCCAGCCGGACGTCGCCTGCGGGAAGGTCGAGACGATGATCTCGTCCACGCGCTCGTCGTGCACGGTGTTCACGGCTGCGGAGACGGGATCGGGGTCGCCCACGTGGCCGGTCGCCTCGACTCCCGCCGCCTTGAGCTGCGCGACCGTCCGCTTCATGCGCTGCTCGGCGCCGGGCGGGTCGGCCGGGACGACGACGGTGAACTCGGACGGCGACGGCCTGCGCGCGGTCGCGCACCGCCGCCAGGAGGGGCGCGCCGACGACGGTCTCGCTTCCGATCACGAGCACGTGCGCCAGCTCGCGGGGCTCGTTCAGGTCGACGACGATGTGCTCGACGGGTACGGGCGCCGCGGCCTTGCGCGCGCGGTCGATCAGGTTCCCGCGCAGCCAGCTCGAGCGCTCCTCCGGATGGGTGGAGATGATCACCTCGTCGGGCTCGTACTCGGCCAGGCCGTCGCGGAGCGCGTGGAGCGGGTCGGGATCGACGACGGCCCCGCGCGCGGCGATGCCTGCCTCGTGGAGCAGGTCGAGCGTCCGCCGCAGCCTTCGTTCGGCGGCCGATCGCCGCTCGTCCTCGTAGACGACGTACCCGGCGCGCGGCTCGTTCTGGGGGCAGATGACCGTGACGCGGATCGGCCCTTCCTCGGCGCGGCGCCGCAGAGCGTCGATGAGGCCCTGGCCGGCGACGGTCTCGTTGGCGAGCACGAGGATGTGGCGCACGCCGTCGCTTGGTCATGTCACCAGCTCCTCCGTCTTCTTCTCGGTCTCCGACGCGGCGTGGTCGCCGTTGCCGTTCACGATCGCGTGCCTCGCTCCGCGGACGCCGTACTCGTACGGGCTGCCGACGACCTGCGGGATCTCGTCGAAGTTGAAGACCGGCGGCGGCGAGGAAACCTGCCACTCGAGCGTGAGCGCGCGCCACGGGTTCGCGGGGGCGATCGGCCCGCTGCGCCAGCTCGTGATCATGTTGTAGAGGAAGACGAGCGTCGAGGCCCCGAGCGCGAACGACGCGATCGAGATGGCGAGGTTCCAGTTGCCGAAGGCCGGGTCGTAGTCGGCGACGCGGCGCGGCTGGCCCTGAAGGCCGATCCAGTGCATCGGGAAGAACGTCGCGTTGAACCCGACGAACGTCAGCCAGAAATGCCACTTGCCGAGCGTCTCGTTGTACATCCGCCCGGTCATCTTCGGGAACCAGTAGTAGATCCCGGCGAAGATCGTGAAGAGCGAGCCGCCGAAGAGCACGTAGTGGATGTGGGCGACGATGAAGTACGTGTCGGAAGCGTGGATGTCGATCGGCACCGAGCCGAGGTAGACGCCCGAGAGCCCGCCGATGACGAACATCGTCACGAAGCCGAGTGCGAAGAGCATCGGCGTCTTGAAGTGCAGGCGCCCCTCCCACAGCGTCGCGAGCCAGGAGAAGACCTTGATGCCCGTCGGAACGGCGATCACCATCGTCGTGACCATCATCGGGACGCGCAGCCACTCGGCCATGCCGCTCACGAACATGTGGTGCGCCCACACCGAGAACCCGAGGATGAGAATGGCCATGAGCGACAGCGCCATCAGCCGGTAGCCGAAGATCGGTTTCCTCGCGAAGACCGCGATCACCTCCGAGGCGATCCCGAATCCGGGCAGCATCATGATGTAGACGGCCGGGTGCGAGTAGAACCAGAAGATGTGCTGGTACCCGATCACGTAGCCGCCCGCGTCCGGGTTGAAGAACTCCGTATGGAGGACGCGGTCGAAGAGGATGAAGAACTGTGACCCGGCGATGAACGGCGTCGCGATTACGACGAGCGTCGAGGTCGCGAAGTTCGCCCAGACGAGGAGCGGCATGCGCCAGAAGGTCATCCCCGGCGCGCGCATGGTGATGATCGTGACCAGGAAGTTGAGGCCGGTCATGATCGAGGACGCACCCGCCCACTGGACGCCCATCTGGAACATCAGGTTCCCGTTCGGTTGCTCCACCGCGAGCGGCACGTAGTTCGTCCAGCCGGCGGCGAACGCGCCGAGGAAGTAGCTCGAGAGCATCATGAGCCCGGCGATCGGGAGCAGCCAGAACGAGAGCGCGTTCAGGCGCGGGAACGCCATGTCCGGGGCGCCGATCATCAGCGGGATGACGTAGTTCCCGAGTCCGGCGAAGGCCGGGATGATGAACAGGAAGATCATCAGCGACGCGTGCACCGAGAAGAGGCCGTTGTAGGCCTGCGGGTCCACGTACTGCATCCCGGGCTGCGCGAGCTCGGCGCGCATGAACATCGCGAGCAGGCCGCCGAGGATGAAGAAGACGATCGTCGTGACCAGGTACTGGACGCCGATCACCTTGTGGTCGGTGTTGATCCGGAAGTAGTCCTTCCAGCTGTAGGCGCCGTGGCCGGAGTGGTCCTCCGGGCGAGTAGGTCGGCCCGAGATCCAGTAGGCCCAGTAGTCGAAGCCGCCGATCCCGGCGAGGAAGCCGAGCGGCACGGTGACCATGAGTACGGTCACCCAGACGGCCTCGAGCATGAGCGGCTCGTAGCCGAGCGCGGCGCGCCCGCCCGCTACGAACAGCAGCCCGACGAGAGCGCCGAGCGGCGTCGTCCAGAGAGCCCGCAGCCAGCCGGGCGCGAGGAACCGGTGGATCCCGGTCGGCGTCCGCTTCGGCGGTGCGTGCTCGACGTGGTCGTGGGTGTGGACGTCGACGCTCATGCGTTGGCCGTTTCGAGGAGGACACTAACGATCGTCATGGGCCGCCCTCCGCCTGTCCGTCTGCGACCCACTTCTCGTAGTCCTCGCGCGAGAGGACGATCGCGCGGGCCCGCATGGTGCTGTGCCCGAGCCCGCAGAGCTCCGTGCAGATCACCTGGTACGTGCCCACCTTCGTGGGAGTCACGTACGTCTCGGTCACGACGCCGGGAACGGCGTCCTGCTTCATCCGGAACTCGGGCACCCAGAACGAATGGATTACGTCGGTCGCCGTGATCGACATCGCATACGGCTCGCCCAGCTCGAGGACGAGGTCGCCCTCGACGCGGTCGTCGAGCTCCGGGTAGGTGAAGCTCCAGGCGAACTGCGTCGCGCTGACCTCGACAGTGCGGTGATCCTCGGGCACGGTCGAGATCCGGTTCAAGACGATGATCGAGAAGATCGACATGGCCACGACGAGCGCGACGGGAAGCGCCGTCCACGCGATCTCGAGGCCCGTGTTGCCGTGGATGGGCGCGCCGTCGTCCAGGTCGTCGTCGCGCGCGCGGAACTTCCAGCCGGCGTAGACGGCGACGCCGGCGACGAGCGCGAACACGGCGACGCAGATGATCGTGACGAACCAGTAGACGGCGTCGATCTCGTCGGCCTGCTCCGACGCAGCGTCGGGAAGCCACGGGACAATGACGGCGACCGCACCGGTGACGACCCCGGCGAGGACGCCGATCACGAGCATCTGGATGATCGCGCGTCTTCTCATGCAGAGCGTGGGGCGGCTGGCCCTCGGCCCGAACCCTAACGGACGTGCTGGCGAGGGGCGGCCCCATCGGCGAGGACGTGCGGACCGGCTCAAACGGCCGGACGTGCCCGAGATCGCCGAGGGTCGCGCGCAGACCCTTCGGGCCGCGGGTCCCTGTCCCTCGCGCGCGCGACGCCCCCGCCCTGGGTGGGGAGTGGCGCCACCCGCTTCCCGCTGAGAGCGTACCCCCGAAAAGCGCACGTGTCTGGCGCCGAACCGTGCCGACTTCGTGCCCGGATTTCCCCAGCCGGTGCGGCGCTACGAGGAGACGAGCGGCAGCGGGTTCTTGATGCCGACGCCGAGCTCGCGCTTCGCGTCCACGACCGCTTGAGCTAGCCCGAAGATCGCCCGCGAGACCTCCGCCTCGGGATCGACGAGCACGATCGGCTCGCCCTCGTCCGCGAGGGCGCCGAGCTTCGGGTCGAACGGGATACGCGCAAGCAAGGGAGCCTCGATCTCGGCCGCCAGCGCCTCGCCTCCGCCGACGCCGAAGAGCTCCTCGCCGGTGCCGACGAGGAACGACATGTTCTCGACGACCCCGAGCAGGCGCATGTTCGTCTTGCGCGCCATTTGCGCGGCTCGAACCGCGACCTGCTGCGCCGCCGAGTGCGGGGTCGTCACAACCAGGGCCTCCGCGCGCGGCAGCAACTGGCCGAGGGAAATCGCCACGTCGCCGGTTCCCGGAGGCATGTCCACGACGAGCACGTCCAGCTCGCCCCAGTGCACGTCCGAGAGGAACTGCTCGAGCGCGCGGTGGAGCATGGGCCCGCGCCACATGACCGGCGCGTTCGTCGTCCAGGAAGAACCCGATCGACATGACCTTCAGGTCGCCGCGAACGGGCGGGACGATCATCTTGTCGACGGCGACCGGTGTCTGGTGGATGCCGAGCATGTGCGGGATCGAGTAGCCGTAGACATCCGCGTCGAGGATCCCGGTCTTCAAACCGAGCGTCGAGAAGGCGGCCGCCAGATTCGCCGAGAGCGAGGACTTGCCGACGCCGCCCTTGCCGCTCGCGACCGCGATCACGCGCGTAGACGCGTCGACGGAGATCCCCGGCGTGCGCTCGGAGACGCCGCCGCGCAGCTTCGTGGTCAGCGCCCCACGCTCCTCCGGGGACATGACCGTGAACCCGAGCGTGACCTGCTCGACTCCTTCGACCGTGCCGAGGGCACGCTCGACCTGCTCCTCGAAGCTCGAACGAAGCGGACAGCCGGCGATCGTCAGCGCGATCACGAGCTCCACCCTGGCGACCGTCGATCTCAATCGAGCGGACCATGTCCAGCTCGACGACCGAGCGGTGCAGCTCGGGGTCGATGACGCCCTCTAGAGCGTGCATGATCTCGTCGCGCGAAGGAGTCATAAGAACTACCCTAGCAGCGGTTTTTCGCCCCATGGCAGCCCAGATCTGGCCCAATCTCTCGACCCGGCTCGAAGGACGGATCGTCGTCTGTGAGCCCCTAGACGCGCGCCACGGCGACGGCCTCTGGGCGGCCGCGCAGACTGCGGAGATCTGGGACTGGATGCCGCTTCGGATCGGTCACGACCGCGCCGCCTTCGACGCGTGGCTCGACTCGTCGCTCGGCGATCAGAGCGACGGCGTCTCGGCGCCGTTCGCGATCCTCTCGGCTCAAACGGGCGACCCGGTCGGCAGCTCCCGCTACATGACCCTGCGCCCCGAGCACGACGGGCTCGAGATCGGCTACACGTGGATGGCGCCCGAGACGTGGGGCACCGGCGCGAACGCCGAGGCCAAGCTCCTCCTCTGCGCCCACGCGTTCGAGGATCTCGGCTGCATGCGGGTGGAGTTCAAGACCGACGCGAAGAACGTGAACTCGCGACGCGCTCTCGAGGCGCTGCCGGCGCAGTTCGAGGGGATCTTCCGCAAGCACATGCTCGTGCGCGACGGCGAGCTGCGCGACTCGGCCTGGTACGCGATCACCGACGACGACTGGCCCGAGGTGAAGGCCGCGCTCGAGGCGCGGGTCGCGCGGAAGCTCGCGAGCTAGGCTTCAGCGATGGTTCGGGGTCTTGCTCTGTGTCTCGCCCTGGCGGCGCTCGCGGCGGGCTGCGGTGACGGCGACGAGTCGAGCGGCACGCAGGCGACAACGGCCGAAGAGACGACCACGACCGCGCCTGAGGAGACCACGACCACCGCGACGACCACGACCACGCCCGAGGAGGAGCCCGCGCTCGCGTACCAGTCGTGGTTCACGCGCGACGGACAGCTCCAGCTCACCTGGGTCGAGGGCGAGCAGACGGTCGGCGTGCTCACACAGGCGATGCTGCTGCTCCTCGCCGGGCCGTCATCGGGAGACGACGAGACGTCGATCCCGGCCGGCACGGAGCTCATCAACATCGGCCTGGCCGGAGGAACCGCGACGATCGACCTCTCGAGCGAGTTCGCGGATGCCGACCGGCTCGCGATCGCCCAAGTCGTCTACACCGCGACGCAGTATCCGACCGTACGAGCCGTGAACCTGCTTGTCGAAGGGCAGACGTTCGGCGCGAGGAGCCTGAAGCGCAGGGCGTTCGCGAACCTTCTGCCGCCGATCGTGGTCGTGACCCCGACCGGGCTCCAGCCTGTCGGCTCCACCTTCGAGGTGGCCGGCTCGGCGAACGTCTTTCGAGGCGAACGTGACCATCCGTGTCCTGAACGAGAACGGGGACGAGATCTACAGCGACTTCACCACGGCGACCTGCGGCACTGGCTGCCGGGGGACATACAAGAAGACGGTCACGGTCGACTTCGCCGGCGCCGAGTCGGGCACGCTCGTCGTGCAGGACGACGACGCCGACGGCGACGGGAGCCCGAGCTACGAGGTTCGAATCCCGCTCGAGTTCAGCTGAGTCTGCGGTAGAGCTCGTCGCAGAGCTCCCGCGTTCCGGCCGCGACAACGCGCGAGCGGCCCTCGAGATCGAGCGGCGCCTGGCCGAACGGAGGATCGTCCGGCAGCTCGATCGCGAGCTCCCGCTCGAGGACGAGGAGCTGCGCCGCGGCGATGTCCACCGAGCGCGCCGGCTTCAGCGAGCACACCGCGTCGACGCGACCGGCGGCCAGGTGGCACAGCGCAATCGCGAGCGAGCCGAACACGCGCGTCCGGTAGGCGAAGCCGACCATAGCGCCGACCTTGTCCGCGAGGAGGCCGGTGAGCGTCGCCTCCATGACGAGCACCTCGATCTCTCCCTTGGGTCCGAGCCCGGCGAGCGGAACACCGTCGAGCCAGGCGCCCTCGCCGCGGATCGCCGTCCACTCCTCACCGCTGCCGAAGTCCTGGATGAACCCGACCACGACGTCGCCCATCGACGGCCCCTCGGCGATCGCGATCGAGAGCGCGAACCACGGAATGCCGCGCTTGGCGTTCAGGCTGCCGTCGATCGGATCGACGACGACGACCGGTCCGGAACCGTCGCCGAAGACGCGCTCGCCGAGCTCCTCCGAGACGAGCGTGAAGTCGAGGCCCGAGCGCTCGAGCACCGCGACGACGGCGGCCTCGGCGGCGGCGTCGACTGCGGTGGTGTCGTCGCCGCCCTCGCCCGCGCTCAGCACCGGCTCGCGCTCGTCCCGGGTCGGCAGCTCGGCGACGGCGCGCGCCACCGCGGACGCAGCCGCGCGGCAGAGCTCGAGCCAGGCCTGCGCGTCGATCGTCATTCGTCGAACGGCGCGATCAAGAGGCCGCTCGTCAGCTTGGGGAAGAAGTACGTGCTCTTCTGCGGCATGACCTCGCCTGCGCGGGCGAACTCCTCCACCTGGTCGATCGTCGGCGCCCGGACGAGGAACGCGGCGGTGGCCGCGCCGGAGCGCACCGCATCGACCGCATCCGCCGCGTAAGCCTCGTAGCGCACGCCCTGGAGCCCGAGCTCGTCGAGCGCGGCGGTGTCGAGCGCTCCCTCGGCGGGTTCTCCCTCGGCGAGCTGGGCGCCGGCGGCCGTGACCAGGACGAACCCGGGTCGGTCGCGCGGGAGCTCGGCCAGCCGGGCGAGGCCCTCCTCCGCGTCGGCCACCTCGCTGAGCGCGAACCCGTTCAGCTCGGGAACCGGCCCGGAGATCGTGCGGTGCGTCGGGAAGATCACGAGGCCCGGATCGGTGCGGGAGACAAGCGCGGCCAGGATGTACGCGGTCTCCTCGGTGCCGTCCTCCTCGTGGAAGCGCAGTGCCGTCTCGTAGCGGTGGTGTCCGTCGGCGATCACGAACGGCGCCTCGATCGCCGCCAGCGCCTGCTCGACCGAGGCGGGGTCGGTAACGCGCCACAGTTGGCTGCGAACGCCCTCGAACTCGGCCTCGATCTCCGGGTCGCCGCTCGTCTCCGCGGGAGAAGTGCCGTCGTGGAGGAGCAGCACCGGCGAGAGCTTGGCGCGCACGGTCCGCAACAGGTCGAGCCGCAGGCGCTTCTGCTGCGTGAACGTGCGCTCGTGCGGGTAGACGCCGCTCTCGCCGTAGGGGCCGACGCGCAGCCGCGCGACGAGACCGCGCCGGGTGCGCCGCTCTCCGTCCGGGCCCTCGAACGTCTCCTCGAGGATCCACACGGCGGGCTCCGTTTCGCGCACGAGCACGCCCTCGTCCTGCCACTCGCGATACTCGCGCCCGGCCTCCTCGGCATCCGCGGGACGGGCCAGCCGGATGACGTTGTGCGGGCTCGCGGCGAGCAGCTTCTCGCGCAGCTCCGGGGTCACGACGTCGTGCGGCGGAGCCACGAGCGTGTCGAGCGGCCCGGCCACGTCCGGGTCGAAGCGAAGGGCGCGAAAGGGCTTGACGCGGGCCACAGCGGCGAGGCTACCGAATGCGCATGGAACCGAGGGATCTCGTCCGTCGCCGACCGTAGACTCAGGGTCGTGAGCGTCGCGCTCTCCCATGCGTCGACGCCGCATCTTCCAGGCGGCGGGAACGCCCTCGCCAAGATCTCGGAGTTCGCCGAGGACCGGACGATCGAGGGTGTCTTCGCGGTCGCCCGCAAGCGCCGTCTTTCGACCCGCGCGGGCCGTCCGTACCTCGCGATCGAGCTCATGGATTCGACCGGAAGGATCGAGGGCCGGGTCTGGAGCGACGTCGAGCTTCTCGACCGGCGCTTCAAGGAGGGCGACGCGGTTCGCGTGCTCGCGCGCGTGGAGAAGTTCCGCGACCGGCTCCAGCTGGACATCCGCTCGCTCGAGCCGGCGCAGGCCGAGGTCGCATCGCTCGTTCCCGAGGCGCGCCGCGACATCGAGGAGCTCGACGGCTTCCTCGACTTCCTCGCCGAGGAGCTCGTGCACACGAGCCTGCGGGCGTTCATCGAGGGGATCGTCGCCGACGCGCCGCTTCGCCAGCGCATCCGCACGCTGCCGGCCACGCCCGACGGGCACCACAGCTACTCCGGCGGCCTCCTCGAGCACACGGTCGCCGTGGTCACGCTCTGCCGCGACGCGGCCGACCTGCACAAGCGCCTTCGCCGCGATCTGCTCCTCTCCGCGGCGATCGTCCACGACCTCGGCCGCACGCTCGAGCTCGCCGACGGGCCGCTCGCGCTGCCGACCGCCGAAGGGAAGCTCCTCGGCCACGTCCACCTGGGACTGCGCCTCGTCGAGGAGCGCTCCGGCGGAATGGAGCCGGAAGTCCGCGCCGAGCTCCTGCACGCGGTCGCGTGCCACCACGACCCACGGTCGGCCCGCACCGCAGAGGCGCTCGTCCTCTTCCACGCGAACCAGCTCGACGCCGTCGCAGCCACCCGGCCGGTGGAGACGACGTAGCGGACGAGAAGCTCCTCCGGATCTACCTGAACGACCATCTCGCGGCCGCAACCGTCGCTCCTCGGCTCGCACGACGGTGCCTCTCGCGCAACCGCGACGGAGAGCTGGGGCGCTTTCTGGAACGGCTGGCCTCGGAGCTCGACGACGACCGGCAAGCGCTCGCGGCACGGGGCTTTCGTCGGAACCCGTTCAAGGTCGGCGCGGCGGTCGTCGGCGAACGGCTCGGCCTGCTCAAGCTCAACGGCCGCATCGTCAACTACTCGCCGCTTTCCCGCGTGCTCGAGCTCGAGGGGCTCGGCCTGCTTCTCGCCTTCAACGAGTCGCTCTGGAGCACCCTCGGAGACGCCGGGCGGGCCAAGCGCAGCGTCGAAAATCTGACCGAATTGCAAGGTTTCTGCACGGACGCAAGGCGCGCTGCATTTGGGGATGAGCCGAGTAGTCGATCCTGACTAGAGTGCGCACGAATGTCTGACCGCGAACAGCAGCTCGACGCCTACGCACGCCTCATCGTCGAGGTCGGGGTGAACCTCGAAGAGGGCCAGACCTTCGGGATCAGCGCCTTCGTCGAGCACGCGCCGCTCGTCCGCGCGGTCACGCGCGTCGCCTACGAGAAGGGCGCCCGCTACGTCGACGTCTACTACACGGACGAGTACGTGCGCCGCGCCTACGTCGACCTGGCGCCCGAGGAAACCCTCGGCACCTCGTCGGAGTGGGCGCTCGAGCGCGTGCGCAGCTTCGGGGATGACCACAGTGCGTACCTGACCATCCGCGGCCATCCCGACCCGAACCTCTTCGCCGACGCCGACGGCGACCGGAACGCGAAGTCGCGGCTCCGCGATGAGCAGGCGATCTGGCTCTCCCACGTGACGGGCCGCAAGGTGAACTGGTGCATCGTCGGCTGCCCGACCGAGGGCTGGGCGAAGGCGGCGCTCGGCGAGCCCGACATCGACCGCATGTGGGACGCCGTCCTCGCGACCGTCCGCATGGACGAGGACGACCCCGTCGGCGCCTGGCGCGCCCACATCGACGCGCTGCAGGCCCGCTCGAAGGCGATGGACGAGCACCGCTTCGACAAGATCCGCTTTCGCGGGCCGGGCACCGATCTCACCGTCGGCCTGCACGCCGGCTCGCGCTGGCACTCGGCCCAGGCGTCCACGCACTGGGGCCGCTCGTTCGTCCCGAACCTCCCGACCGAGGAGATCTTCACGACCCCGGATGCGCGCCGCACCGAGGGCCGCGTCCGCTCGACCTACCCGCTGCTCGCGCAGGGCAAGGTCGTCGAAGGCCTCGAGCTCACCTTCGAGGGCGGACGCATCGTGGACGTCCAGGCGTCGAAGGGCGCCGAGGTCGTCCGCGGCCAGGTGGCGTCGGACGACGGCGCGGCGATGCTCGGCGAGATCGCGCTCGTGGACGGAACGTCCCGCGTCGGCAAGTCCGGGATCGTCTTCGTGGACACGCTCTTCGACGAGAACGCAACCGCCCACATCGCCTACGGCCAGGGTTTCCCGTTCGCGGTCGACGGGGCGGATGAGATGACGCCGGAGGAGCAGCACGCGAACGGCGTTTCGCACTCCTCGATCCACACGGATCTGATGATCGGCGGCCCCGAGGTGGACGTCGACGGCATCACCGCGGACGGTCAAGAGGTGCCGATCATCCGCGCGGACGCCTGGCAGCTCTAGCTAAACGTTGAAGCGGATGTTCAGGACGTCGCCGTCCTGCACTTCGTACGTCTTGCCCTCCAGCCGCTGAAGGCCGCGCTTCGCCGCCTCGGCGTGCGAGCCGCACTCGACCAGGTCGCTCCAGCCGATCACCTCGGCGCGGATGAAGCCGCGGGCGATGTCCGTGTGGATCTCGGCGCCGGCCTCAAGCGCCGTCTGGCCGGAGACGAGCGTCCACGCGCGCGTCTCCTTCTCGCCGGCCGTGAAGAAGCTGATCAGCTCCAGCGCCTCGAAGAGCCGTGGCACGATTCCCTCGAGCGCGGACGGGCCGTCGCGAAACTCGGCCGCCTCCTCCGGGGACATCTCCGACAGCTCGGCCTCGAGCTTCAGGTCGATCCCGCCCGGTGCCGTTCTCCACGGCGACGATCGGCTTCGTCGTCAGCGGCTCGAGGTTCGGCGGCAGCTCGTGGGGATAGTCGCGCAGCGTGTGCCCGTCGCCGAGGTGAACGAGCAGCGCGCGCAGCTCGTCCGCCTCCTTCCTGAGCGCAGGATCGCCCGACTTGGCCTGCTGCTCGACGCGCTCGAGGCGCCGCTCGACGTGCTCGTGGTCGGCGACGAGGAGCTCCAGCTGGAGCGCCTCGAGATCGCCGGCCGGGTTCGCGCCGTCCGCCCAGCCGTTCAGCACGGCCAGAAGCGTGTCGACCTCGCGGAGCCCGCCGAGGAGCTGGCGGCCGGAGCCGGGAACGTCGACGACCCGCACGGCAGCCGGCGTGATCTTCTTGGCCGAGACGACCGCGGCGACCTGGTCGAGCCGCGGGTCGGCGATCGCGGCCATGCCCACGTTCTCCTTCCCGGACACGGTCGCGTACGCGGTGATCTCGGCGCCCGCGCTCGTGAGCGCGTTGAAGAGCGTGGTCTTGCCCGCGTTAGGAAGCCCGACGATTCCGGCTTGAACGGCCATCCGGCCGCAGTGTCTCTTAAGGGGATGGGGCTCTGTCTGCCGGGGTCACTGACCAAGCCAGGCAAGGACGCAGGGCGCCCCTGTATCGGGAATACAGGGGCAACCGAGGACGCGGCATGGCGCAGTGTCAGAGGCCGCGGAAGACGGCGGGCCCATCCCCCTAAGAGACACGGCCTAGTTGTCGAGCTCTCGCTGGAGAGCGCCGAGCGCGCGGTGCTGAAGCGCCTTCACGGCGCCCTCGGTCTTCCCGAGGACGACGGCCGTGTCAGCGTTCGAGAAGTCGAAGCCGAACTTGAGCGTCAGCACCTGCCGCTGGTCGTACGAGAGCCCTTCGATCAGCTCGAGAAGCCTCGCGTCGCCGATCGTGTGGAACGCGCGCTCCTCGGCCGAGGGCTCGAGCTCGTCGATGAACTCCTCCGGATCCTCCTCGAGCTGCCAGCGCCGGCCGCGGCGGAAGTGATCCATCGCCAGGTTGTGCGCGATGCGGAAGAGCCAGGCCGAAAACGGAGCTCGCCGCCAGACGAACCGGTCGATCGACTCGAGCATCTTCACGAAGGTCTGCTCGGTCAGATCCTCGGCGTCGTGCCGGTTGCCGACCGACGCCTGGAGGTAGGCGTAGATGCGGTCGAAGTGGAGCGTGTAGAGCTCGCCGAGCGCGTCGCGGTCACCGGTCTGGGCCCGGGCGACGAGCGCCCGCATGTCCGGCCCGGGCGCCGCTGGAACGCGTACGCCGGGTCGGTCGATGGTTGTGGTGTGTGCCTCTCCCATGAAAACCCCGCCATCCCCCGGAAGGGGTATGGCTCCCTGCGACGCACCTAAGCAGAGGTCTGCGAAAACGCAAGAGGGGGATTTCGCCACCGGCGGCCCGAGTGCGCCGCGGAGAGTTGACGCACTACCGGCACAGACACGTGCGCATTTCGTCGATACGCTCGCAGCGGGAAGCGGGTGGCGCCACTCCCCACCCAGGGCGGGGGCGTCGCGCGCGCGTCGACGCGACGGTTCGGGTCGCGGGCCGCGCCTAGCCGGAGAAGCCGATGCTCGTCTCGCGGGAGAACCGCTTGACGTAGCTGACCGCGCGCACCGGGACGACGATCGAGCCGTCCTCGGTGTCGAGCTCGACGACGCTGTCGCCGCCGAGCGCAGCCTTGAGCTCCGCGAACGCTGCGTCGGTGACGAGCGCCGTCACCGTCTGGCCGCTGTCGAAGCCGATCTGGATCCGCAGATGATCGTCAGACACTGAGCACCTCCGCGAGGACGCCGTCGAGGGTTTCCGGATGGATGAACACGACGCGCTTGCCACCCAGGCCCGCGCGCGGCTCGGGGTCGATCACGTTCGCGCCGAGCGCCGTGAGCTCGTCGACCGCGTCGTCGATCGAGTCGACTTCGAACGCGATGTGGTGCATGCCGGGGCCGCGCTTGGCGAGGAACTTGCCCACCGGCGTGTCGGGCCCGAGCGGCGAGACCAGCTCGACGCGGCCCGTGCCCACGCGAAGGTAGACGGCGTTCACGCCTTGCTCCTCCATGCGGCCCTCGAGCTCGATCTCCGCGCCGAAGAGCCGGCTGTAGACCGCGACGGCCTCGTCGAGATCCTCGACGGCGAGCGCTACGTGATGGACTCCCCGAACCTGCACAGCGCGGGCGATGCTACCCGCTCGGCGGCCGGCGGCGAGCGCGCCTAGCGGCGGCCGCGGGCTTCGATCTCCTCGACCCGCGCCTCGACGAGCTTCGTCACGAGCTTGGCGGGAAGCGGGCTGTCCGTCTGGAACTGGAGCGTCCCCTTCGACGTCCGGAAGGGCTCGAGCTCCTCGGCGAAGACCTCGATGACCTTCGTGCTCATGGGAAAGAGGCTGCAGTGGTTCTTGAAGGCGGCGTAGGCAACGAGCGGTCGGCCGTTGTACTTGAAGGCAGGCATCCCGTAGCTGATCGTCTCCGTCGCGTCGGGCGCAGCGGCTCCGATCGTCGCGCGAAGGGATTCGAGCGCCATGCGCGGCTCAGCCGGCAGCGCGGACAGGTATTCCTCTACGTCGGCGGGCGCGTCCACAGCCGAACGCTACCCGGCGGGAGAGCCGCTAGAGCTGGGAGGGGTCGACCCAGTACGGCTCGGCGGGCATCGCAACTGCGCGCGGCATGCCGACTGCGTCCGAGGAGTTCGACTCGCTCTGAACCCCGGCGAGAACCTCCTGGAGCTCCGCGCGGTCGAGCGTCTCCTTCTCGAGCAGTGCGCTGGCGATCCGGTCGAGCGACGCGCGGTGCTTTGCGAGGAGACGAATCGCCTCGCCGAACGCGTGGTCGGTGAGCCGCGCCTGCTCCTGGTCGCGCACCTGCTTCGTGTGCTCGGAGAGCGCGTAGTTGTCGGCGCGCATCGTCCGCGACGCGACGCCCTCGCCCATGCCGAACTCGAACACCATCCGGCGGGCGAGATCGGTGACGCGCTCGAGATCGTTCGCGGCGCCGTTCGTGACCGCTCCGAAGACGATCTGCTCCGCGGCGCGCCCGCCGAGCATGACCTTCATGAGGTCGAGGAACTCGTCCTTCGTGTGGAGGTAGCGGTCCTCCTGCGGCGTGTTCAGCGTGTAGCCGAGCGCCTGACCGCGCGACACGATCGTGACCTTCTGGACGGGCATCGGCTCGCCCAGGAGATGCGACATGAGCGCGTGGCCGCCCTCGTGATAGGCCAGGATCCGCTTCTCCTTCTCGGTGACGACGCGGCGCTGCTGGAGGCCGGCGACGATCCGCTCGATCGCGGAGTCGAAGTCGTCCTGGCAGATCGTCTTGCGCTCGGCGCGGCCGGCGAAGATCGCGGCCTCGTTCGCGATGTTCGCGAGATCGGCGCCCGTGAGCCCGGCGGTGACCCGCGCGACCGAGGTCAGGTCGACGTCGGCGTCGAGCGGCTTGCCCCGGGTATGGACATTGAGGATCGCCTGGCGCCCGGCGAGGTCCGGCGGCGAGACGAGGATCTGACGGTCGAAGCGGCCCGGGCGAAGGAGCGCCGGGTCGAGGTCGTCGAGCCGGTTCGAGGCGCCGATGAGGACGACCTGCGCGGGACCGGCGAACCCGTCGAGCTCCACGAGGAGCTGGTTCAGCGTCTGGTCCTGCTCACGGTTGTGGCCGGAGCCCGAGCGGCGCATGCCGACGGCGTCGAGCTCGTCGATGAAGACGATCGAGGGCGCGTTCTGGCGCGCCTTCTCAAAGAGCTTGCGGATGCGGGCGGCGCCGAGGCCGGCGAACATCTCCACGAACGCGGAGGCGCTCTGCGAGTAGAACGTCGCGCCCGACGCGTTCGCGACAGCCTTCGCGAGCAGCGTCTTGCCGGTCCCGGGCGGGCCGTAGAGAAGGATTCCCTTCGGCACGCGCGCGCCGAGCTGGGCGAACCGCGCCGGATCCTGAAGGAAGTCGACGACCTCCTGCAGCTCGGCGGCGGCCTCCTCCACGCCGGCGATGTCCTTCCAGGTCACGGACGACTTCGAGTCGGGCTCGACCTCCGTCGGCTTGACCCGCGGCATGAGTCCCACGGCCTTCCACATCAGCCACACGAGCAGGCCGATGAAGATCAGCGGCAGCCACGTGTAGATGATGCCGAGGATGTAGGAAAGGATGTCCCCGAACGTCTCCACCTCCCTGCCCATCGGCCGCGGGGCCGGGAATCTAAAGGGTCGGTGCTATTCGACCGGCTCGAGCCGGGGGTTCGGGTTGAGACGCCGGCCGACCTTGGCGGACGGCTTCCCGTCGGTCGTGACGACGTCGGCCGTGAAGTCGTTCTCGCCGCGGATCAAGGCGGAGCCGACGCCGTAGGAGTCGACCGGCACGCCGCGCTCCTCGAACGCACGGATCCGCTCGACGTCGAAGCCGCCCGAGACGACGATCTTCACGTCGGCGAAGCCCTCCGCGTCGAGCGCCGCGCGCACCTTCTCGACGAGCCGCTGGTTCACGCCGCGCGGGTCGAAGTAGCCCATCTCGCTCCACAGGGAGCGGTCGACGAGCGTCGCGGACGTGTCGAGCCGCACGCCCCAGAGCTTCGGCCCGAGCGCATGCGCGACCGCGAGGGCGGTGCGCACCGAGTCGTTCTCGAAGTCGACGAGGACGACGATGTGCGTGTCGTCGGGCGCGAACTCGGCGAACTTCTGCGCGGCGAGCACCGTGTCGCCGCCGTAGGCCGCGATGAGCGCGTGCGGGACCGTCCCGATCCCCGTTCCTCCCCACCACGAGGCCTGCGCGTCGGTGGAGACGCCGATCGCGCCCGCGACGTGCGCCGCGTACCCGTCTCCGGTCTGGACGCGGTGGTGGTCGTGCCGCGCCGGGAAGAACAGGATCGGCTTGCCGTTCGCCGCCTCGACCACCCGCCGCGTGTTCGTGGAGACGAGCGTCCGCCGGGCGAGCACTCCGAGGTAGACCGTCTCGAGGTGCGCGAAGAGCGTGTAGTCGCCCTCGATCGTAAGCACTGTCTCCCAGGGCGCGATCTCGTCGCCGTCGTAGAGCGCCTTCACCTCGAGCGCGTCCCAGTCCTCGACGCAGAGCTTCAGGACGGCGATCGCCTCGTCCATCCCGCCGAGCACCGCGTGCTTCTTCTGGAACGCCTGGACGTGAACCTGCGGCCGGCGCCCGTCGTCGAGCAGCACTTGGCGCGCGAGGTTGAAGTAGACGTCGGTGTAGTAGCCCTCCCGCATCTTCTCGACCGGGAGGTCAAAGATCTCAGGTGGGAGGCGTTTCCTCGGGTTCTCCGCCATCGCCGGGCGATTCTAGGCGCAGGCACTCGGCCAGAGCCGCCTCTGCCACCTCGAGCTGCTCGGGCGTCGGCTCGGCCGTGAGGACGCGCTGCTGGAGCTCGTGCCCCGGCCAGGCGAGCGCGCGGGCGGCCGGCGTGTCCGGGTTGCGGACCATCCAGGTGAAGAGCTCGACCGACGCGGCGACCGCGCCGAGCGCAGCCGCGAGACGGACGACGGGACGGATCCCGCGCGGCGCCGCGTTCGCGAGGAGGCTCCCGACGATGCTCGTCGCGATCAGCGGGCCCACCATGTGCGAGCCGCAGCGCTCGTGCTCGCGGGTGCGCGGCTCGCCGTGCTCGTAGCTGCCGATCGCGATGTGCTCGGCGCCGTGGTAGGCGGCCAGGTTGGTTCCCTTGATCGCGTAGGCGGCCGGGGCGAGCGAGACGGCGGCGGAGAAGGCCTCGCGCACCGACGGCGTGAGGCGACTCGAGCGGAGGCGGCGAACCAGGAACGTGCTGACGCCGACCGCGGTCGCCACCGTCGGGCGTTCGTACGGAAGCCGGGCCTCGGGGAGCGCGCGCCGCAGTACCGGCATGAGCGCGAACACCTCACCGAGCCGCGCGGGCCCGCGCAGGAACGGCGATCCGACCTCGGCCGCGAGGAACGGCTTGCGCCCGGACGCGATCTTCAGATCGCCTTCCTCGGTGCGGATCGCGCACGCCCAGTAGGTCGGGCCATGCACGAGCACGCCGTTCTCGAGCGCCAGGCCTCCTAGACGGACGGGCTTGTCCATGTCCCGAGTGTACGCGCGAGGTCGTAAACGAAACGTGTCCCGAGCTCGAGATCGTCGACGGGGATCCGCTCGTCGGCCGAGTGGATGAGCCGCGCGGCCAGCTCCGGCGACATCGCGCGCATGGGGAGGAAGCCGTACGCGACCGTGCCGAACGCCTGCCGCAGGTAGTGGCTGTCGGTGAAACCGGGGAGCACGACCGGCGCGACGGCGGCCCCCTTGTCCTCGGTTGCGATCCAGTCGGAGATCGCGCTCCAGAGCGGTGTGTGCTGCGACGAGCGGGACCCGCCGACGCTCTCGATCCACGCGAGCTCGTAGTCGCCGTCGCCGAGGCAGGCGCGGATCTCGGCCTCCGCCTCGGCCTGCGTCTGGCCCGGAAGGAGACGGCAGTCGCACTCGACCTCGCACACCGCCGGGATGACGTTCCGCTTGTGCGAGGCGTCGATCATCGTCGGCGCGATGGTCAGCGAGAGCGTCGCCTCGAGCATCGCTGCAACCGTTGGGTCAAGCGTGTCGAGCGGGCCCGCGACCTCGAAGAACGCCTCGGTTTCGGGGAGCATCCGCCGCTCCGGCTCGAACGCAGCCAGCCGCTCGACGAGCGCGGCCGCCTTGACGAGCGCGTTGTCGGCGATCCCCGGCATCGACGCGTGCCCCGAGCGACCGTGGACGCGGAGGATGAACGGCGAGCTCATCTTCTCGGCGACCGCGCAGAAGTAGACAGGCCGCCCGCCGATGATCACGCGGTCGCCGCCGCCCTCGTTGACGCAGTAGTCGGCGCGCACGACGTCGGGGTGGTTGTCGCAGAGCCACGTCAGGCCGTAGCCGGTCGTCCCGACCTCCTCGTCGGCCGTCGCCGCGAGGATCAGGTCGCCGTCGCCATGGAAGCCCTCCCGCGCCAGCGTGGCGAGCGCAACGCAGTTCGCGACGACGTGGCTCTTCATGTCGAGCGCGCCGCGGCCCCAGATCTCGCCGTCACGGAGCTCGCCCGAGAACGGCCCAACCGACCACTCGGCCGGGTCGGCGAGGACGACGTCCGTGTGCCCGAGGAGGAGCAGGCGCTTGCCGCCGCCGCCCTCGAGCCGCGCGACCAGGTTGGCGCGGTCGGCGTCGCGCGCGTAGAGCTCGCACGCGACCCCCGCGTCCTCGAGGTAGGCGCGCAGGAGCTCGGCCGCCTTCGTCTCGTTCCCCGGCGGGTTCGTCGTGTCGACGCGGATCAGCTCCTGGAGGAGCTCCGTCGCCTCCGCGCGCAGATCGGTGGCGGCCATCGCGCGAGCATACTTCCGCCATGGCGGACCTCTTCTCCGACGCGGCCGAGACGAGGCTTCCCGACCGGGCGCCTCTCGCCGCGCGGCTTCGTCCCGACTCGCTGGACGCGTTCGTCGGCCAGTCGCAGATCGTCGCGCCGGGCTCGGCCCTCGCGCTCGCGATCGCGGAGGACCGCGTCGGCTCAGCGGTCTTCTACGGGCCACCCGGGTCCGGCAAGACGACGCTGGCCCGCATCGTCGCGGCCACGACCGGCGCGGCGTTCGAGGAGCTCTCCGCGGTGTCGGCCTCCGTCGCCGACGTCCGCGCCACGTTGGCCCGCGCGACCGAGCGGCTCGGCGCGAACGGGCAGCGGACGATCCTCTTCCTCGACGAGATCCACCGGTTCAACAAGTCGCAGCAGGACGCGCTGCTCCCCGCCGTCGAGACCGGCCTCGTCACGCTGATCGGAGCGACCACCGAGAACCCGTACTTCGAGGTGAACTCGGCTCTTCTGTCGCGGTCGCGGATCTACCAGCTCGAACCGCTCACCGACGAGCAGGTCGAGGAGATCGTGCGGCGCGGCGCGGAGGAGCTCGGGGCGGATGTGCCCGCCGAACGCGTGGCGCAGATCGCGGCCACCTCTGGCGGCGACGCGCGAGCGGCGCTGAACACGCTCGAGCTTGCCTGGCAGACCGCGCACGGCAAGCCCCTCTCCGAAGAGCAGGTCTCCGACGCCGCCCGCAAGGCCCCGCTGAACTACGACAAGGCGGGCGACGCGCACTACGACTTCGTCTCGGCGTTCATCAAGGCGATCCGCGGCTCGGATCCCGACGCGGCGCTCTACTACCTGGCCGCGATGCTCGAGGCCGGCGAGGACGCGCGCTACATCGCGCGGCGTTTGATCGTCCACGCCTCCGAGGACATCGGCCTTGCCGACTCGCAGGGCATCGTCGTCGCCGTCGCCGCGGCGCAGGCGGTCGAACATGTCGGACTCCCGGAGGCGCGGCTCAACCTCGCTCACGCGACGCTCTACCTCGCCCGTGCTCCCAAGTCGCGGTCGGTCATCTCGTCGCTCGGCGCGGCAACGGGCGCCGTCCGCGAGCACGGAACCGTCCGTCCTCCCAAGTCGCTGCGCGACGCCCATTACCGCGGTGCGGCGAAGCTCGGTCACGGCGCCGGCTACGTCATGCCGACCGAAGATCCCGCCGGATACGACGTCGACTACCTGCCGGACGAGCTCAAGGGCTCGACGTACTACACGCCCTCCGGCGAGGGCGACGACACCGAGGGCTAGGCGGCCTTGGCTGCGTCCGGCTCGCGCGCCGGGAGCGGCACGACGGGTTCGCGCGCTTTGCCCGGCCGGGCGGCGAGGCGCGAGCCCAGCAGGATCAGCGCGAGCCCAGCCACAGTCGAGAGTCCGAACGGGTCGTCGAGGAAGGTGACGCCGAGCACGACGGCGATCCCGGGCGCGATGTAGGCGACGATCGACGCGCGGCCCGGTCCGATGTTCGAGGCCAGACGGAAGAAGAGCACGAACCCACCCGCGGTGGACGCGAGCCCGAGCACGGCGAGCGAGCCGATCGCGCCGGCCGAGGGAACGGCTTCGGGCAGCGTGAGGAGCGCGGCCGGCAGGAGCAGGAAGGCCGAGAGCACGGTGGTGACCCCGACGACGCCGCGCCCGTCGTAGCCCGTGAACTTCGTCTTCAGAAGGATCGCCGAGAAGGCATAGCCGAGCGCGGTTCCGAGGGCGGCGAGCGCGCCGATGCCTGCACCCCCGCTCAGTCCTGCGTCAACACCGACGAGCAGCGCGACTCCGCCGAGGCCGACGACGAGTCCGACGAGCCGGGCCCCGGACGCGCTCTGCGACGGGTCGAGCCCGAGCGCGAGCACAGCGAGGAGCAGCGGCGTCGCGGCCACGAGGATGCTCGTGAGCGAAGACGGGATCCGCTCCTCGGCGAAGCCGAGCAAGAGGAACGGCCCGGCCATCTGGGTGACGGCGAGCACGACGAGCCAGCCGGCACGATCGCGCAGCGGCCGAAGCACGCCGGCGTACGCGGCCATCGGCAGCAGGACGAGCGCGGCGAGCCCGGTGCGCGCGAAGGCGACCCAGGCGGGCGAGACCTCGTCCACCGCGACCGCGATGAAGAGGTAGGGGATTCCCCAGAGCAGGGAGACCGCGGCGATGAGGATGAGGGCGCGTCGGCTCATACGTGGTGAAACGTGTAACGACGGCGCCGTGTGAGATCTGCCCGGCTAGAAGGGAAGCCAGCCGTCGCGATACCGCGTCGGCTCCGGAGCCGGGAACCGCGCGTAGGCGACGTCCGTGTCGCTCGTCTCCTCCTCGACGCCGGCGCCGTGGCGCAGGGCGACCTCGTTCACGGTGTACGCGCCCCAGTCGCCCGTCTGGTTCTCGCGCGAGCTGGTCGCGAGCAACACGCACCCCTCGCCCGCGCCGAGGATCATGTGCTCCGCCCGCGGCGGGCAGTGGACGAAGTCCCACTGGCGTAGCGGCCGTTCCTCCCCCTCGATGAGCAGGAGCGCCTCGCCGGAGAGGATGAGGAAGTCCTCCTGGTCGGCCTCCCAGTGGTAGTTCCCGATCGGCTCACCCGGGCCCAGGACGATGAGCGCCATCCCGAGCTGGGGGAAGTACGTCTCGGCCTCGTGCTCCGTCCAGCCCGTGAACGGGAGGTTGTGCCCGCGCTCCGGGCGGCGGATCCAGCGCGCGTCGCGGGCGTTCATGACGAACCAGCCGTGTCCGGTGGGAACGAGTCCCGCCCCGGTGTCTTCAAGCGGCGCCTCGGGGACCATGCCCCGATCATAGGCGCGGGATACAGTCACGCGCGTGCGCCTGAACGTCCACGAATGGGGCTCGACGCGCGGGCCGACCGTGGCATGCCTGCACGGCGTGCAAGCGTACGGAGGTCGCTTTCGCCGGCTCGCGGAAGAGCGACTCGTTCCGGCCGGGCTCCACGTGCTCGGGATCGACTTTCGCGGCCATGCGGACTCCGGCTGGGAGCCGCCATGGTCGATCGAGCAGCACGTCGAGGACATCGTCGAGACGCTCGACGGCCCGGTCATCCTGCTCGGCCACAGCTTCGGGGGGCGGATGGTGCTCGAGGTCGCGGCCCGCCATCCCGCCCTCGTCGAGCAGGCCGTCCTACTGGATCCGGCCCTTCATGTTCCGCCCGCGCGGGCCCTCGAGTCGGCCAACGCGGAACGGGCCGACCACTCATACGCCAACGCGGGAGAGGCGATGGACGAGATCGCGGCAGCCGCCCCGCGCACCCCGCGGGACATCCTCGAGGAGGAGGTCATTTCGCATCTCGCCCTCGGGCCGGACAACCGCTGGCGCTGGCGCTACGCCCCGGCCGCGGTCGTGACGATGTTCGGCGACCTGGCGCGACCGGCCCCGCCGCCGGCGCGCTGTCCGACGCTGGTCGTGGTCGGCGAGGAGACGGATTACGTGCGCACCGAGGATCTGGCACCGCTCGGCGCGCAGGTCGTCTACGTCCCTGGCGGCCACCGGGTGCTCTTCGAGGCGTTCGACGAGACCGCCGACGCCGTCCGGCGGTTCCTGGGCTACTAGAGCGTGCGCGCGCCGAGGGCGCTGGCGACGAGTTCGACGGCGAGCGCGGCCGTCTCGTTCTGGCGGTCGAGGATCGGATTCACCTCGACCACCTCGAGCGAGTCGAGGATCTCTGCCTCGGCGATCAGCTCCATCGCCAGGTGCGCCTCGCGGAACGAGAGCCCGCCCTGCACCGGAGTGCCGACGCCCGGCGCGACGTCCGGGTCGACGACGTCCATGTCCAGGGAGATGTGGACGAACGCGGCGCCCTGCGCGCGCTCGAGCGCCTCGCCCAGAACGGTCTCGACACCGCGCCGGTCGATGTCGCTCATCGTCGCGACGTACAGGCCGAGCTCCGCGACCGCCTTCCGCTCGCCGTCGTCGAGCGAGCGGACGCCGATCAGCGACGTCCGCGCTGGGTCGAGCGCCGGCAGCGGCCACGCGTCGCTCTCGAACCCACCGGTCGCCCGGCCGATGAGCGCCGCGAGCGCCATGCCGTGGACGTTGCCGCTCGGGCTCGTCTCCGGCGTGTTCAGATCGCCATGCGCATCGAGCCAGATCGCAGCGCCGGTGCCCTTCGCTGACGCCATGCCGCCGACGGTTCCGAGCGCGACCGAGTGGTCGCCGCCGAGGACGAGCGGCGTCGTGCCTTCGCCGACGGTTTCGGCCACCTGCCGGGCGACGCGCTCGCAGGCGGCCTTGATCTCCTTGAGGAAGCGCGCGTGCTCGTCTCCCGACGCGAGCTCCTCGGGTACCGCGGTCGCCACGTTGCCGTGGTCGGAGACGGCGAACCCCATCGCCTCGAGCCGGTCGCCGAGGCCCGCATAGCGGATCGCCGAGGGCCCCATGTCGACGCCGCGCCGCCCCTGGCCGAGGTCGAGGTCCGCACCGATGATCGCGACTCCTGCGCGCTCCATAGGCGGCGAGGGTATCTACACTGCGACGGCGGGGCGAGGTAGCTCAGTTGGTAGAGCACACGGCTGAAAACCGTGGTGTCGCCGGTTCAAGTCCGGCCCTCGCCATTCCTCCAGCGCGCTCCGAGCCGTAACGAAGTCGGCACGGATCTGCGCACCACACGCGCGCATTTCGGCGCTACGCTCAGGCGCGAGGGGTGCCCTAGCCGAGGTCCCCCGGGGGCACGAGAAAAACGGGGGCCGGGCGAGTCCGGCGAGGAGCCGCGCGGACTACGACGCGGGCCCGCGCGACAAGTCGCTCCCGCGGATCGCAACCGTCGCGAAAGCACCACCCGGGCCGAACGCCTCGACGCGCTCGAAGCCGGCCCCCTCGAGCTTCGCGCGAAGCGTCTCGGGCGGCACATAGATGGGCGTGCCGGCACCGGAGGAGAAGCCGATCGCGACCGCTCCACCCGAGGTGGTCACCCGAGCCAGTTCGTCGAAGAACGGGATCATGTTGAGGAGCGTGACGAGGTCGAACGCGCCATCGGCGTAGGGGAGCGCCGAGGCGTCGGCGATGTCGAATCGCAGCTCGGGCGGAGACAGTGTCCGCGCCTGGTCGATCATCCCGGGCGAGAGATCCGCGCCCGTCACCTCGGCGCCGGGGTAGCGCTCGGCCAGCCAGCGCGCGGCGATTCCGGTTCCGGTTCCGAGATCCAGGATCCGCGCCGGCGTAAACTCCACGCGCTCGAGCGCCGCCGAGAGGGGGCCGACCCACTCGGTGCTGCGGCGGGCGTCCCAGCTAGGAGCGAGCGCGTCGAACTGCGCGCGCATCGGCCGCCGCAGAACGCCCCAGAGTCGCGGGTGCGCAACAGCCAGCCGCGTCGCGAGACGCGCGTAGCGCCGGCCCAGCGCGGACAGACGCTCGTTCACCGCAGGCGGATGCGCAGCTCGGTGCCCGAGCGCGCGGCGAGCATCTGCGCAGCGCTGCCGCCGTTGATCGCGATCGCGACGTTCCGGTAGGAGTCCTCATAGAGCAGGATGTCGCCCGCGCGCACGTCGGCGAAGGTGCGCACGCAGGTCGCGAAGTACGACTCGAAGCCGACGTCGATCTCGATGTCCGCGCCGGGCTCGATCCCCGCCGTCGTCAGGTCGTCGGTGTCGGCGTTCACCTGGACGTTGCCGTAGCGGTCGACGTAGAGCACGGTCACGCGGATGCGCCCCTCGCCGACCTCGGGCGCAGGGACGTCTAGCCGCACGAGAGTCGCCGGATCGACCGCGGGCCCGAGCTCGGCGAGCGGAACGCCGGCGGCGACGTGCGCGGCGGCCGGGGCGAAGATGTCACGCCCGTGAAAGGTCCATGACACCGGGCTCAGGCGGTACGCCTCGTTTCCGAGCTCGACCGCCTCCTCGACTCCACCGAGCTTGTCTGCGGCAACGAGCAGGAGGCCGTTGTCCGGGCCCACGAAGACCCGCTCGGGGCCGCGCACCGCGATCGCGCGCCGCTCGCCTCCGACCTTGGGATCGACGACCGCGAGGTGCACACCGGCCGGAAAGTACGGCAGCGTGTTCGCGAGCACGAGCGCACCCTGGAGCACCTGCTGGCGTTCGATCCCGTGCGTGATGTCGATCATGTCCACGCCCGGCGCGATCCGCTTGACGACACCGTGACAGACGCCGACGAAGTCGTCCTCGGATCCGAAATCGGTCAGGAAGGTGATGACGTCGTGCGCGATGCGGCGAGCCTAGCTGCTTCGGCGAGCCCGGCCAGGTCGTGCGTTTCGGCCTCGGCCACGACTCCGAGTCCCGCTTCGCGGGCGGCCGCCGACGTGACCGGGCCGATCGAGACGACCGGCAGATCCCGGCCGAGCGCGGCGAAGGCCCGCGCCGCCGACGCCGACGCGAGCACGACGAGATCGGCGTCCGGAAACTCGGGCGCGAGCTCGACAGTGCGGTAGAGCACCTCGACGTCGGCGCCGAGCTGGTCGGCCAGGAGCGGGCGCGCGTCCTCGGCGCCGGCGAAGAGCACCCGGCCTGGCTCCGCGGGAAACGCGGCGACGAGCCCCTCCTGCGTGGACACGTCCGGAACGAGATCGGGCTCGACCCCGTGCACGCGCAGCGCATCCGCCGTGCCGGGACCGATCACGGCCACCTTGGGGAGCCGACCCTCGAGCCTGGCGAAGAGCGCATCTACGCCGTGGCGACTCGTGAGGACGACCCAGTCGTAGTCGCCCGTGTGGAGCGGCGGGCCGTCCAGCCGCTCGATCGCGACGAGCGGGCACTCGACCACCTCGAAGCCCTCGTCGGCGAGGAGCGCGGCGAGCGCGTCGTTGCCGCCTTCGGCTCGGGTGAGCGCGATCCTCATCCGACCGCCGCCAGGAGCTCGTCGGCGAGCGCGAGCGGATCGTCGCCGATGCGCCGCTCGACCCACGTCCCGTCCTCGGCGGCGATGAGCGCGTGGAGCTCGGTTCCGTCGTGGTGCGCGGCCACCGGTGCGAGGCAGCCGCCGCCGATCCGCGCCACGCAAGCGCGCTCGAGCTCGACCCGACGCTGAGTCTCCGCGTCGCCGGCTCCGGACACGAGCTCCTCCTCGCCCGCGCGCGTCTGGAGCGCCACGGCGCCCTGGCCCGCCTCTGGGAGCATCACCGCCGGGTCGAGCCGCAGCCCGATCTCGTCGGCGAGCCCCAGCCGGTCGAGGCCCGCGGCCGCGAGGACGATTGCATCGAGCCCGCGCTCACCGCGCTTGCGCAGGCGCGTGTCCACGTTTCCGCGCAGCGGCTCGATCGAGAGCGACGGATCGTGTGCGAGCAGCTGCGCCTTGCGCCGCACCGACGCGGTGCCGATCCGCATGCCCGGCCGAATCTCTTCGGCGCCGCACAGCGCGTCACGCGCATCCTCCCGCGGCAGGTACGCGCCCACGATGAGTCCTCCAGTATCCGACGAGGTCATGTCCTTCGCGGAGTGCACGGCCACGTCGATCCGTCCGGCGAGGAGCGCCTCCTCGATCTCCTTCACGAAGACGCCGCGCTCACCGATCTCTCCGAACGGCTTCGTCCGGTCGCGGTCCCCGGCGGTCGTGATCGGGACGAGCGCGATCTCGAGCTCGGGCCGCGCGACCCTGAGCGCGTCGGCGGCGAGCTCGGCCTGGCGCAGCGCGAGCCGGCTGCCGCGCGAGCCGAGCCGCAGGATCATTTCGGGTCGCGGTCGCGAGCCAGCTCGGCGAGCTCGTCGAGCTCGCGGCCGAGCCGCTGGAGCTTGAACGCGTAGATCACGAGGTAGAGCAGCACCACGGCCAGCACGACCAGGTAGGCGGCGGTGACGTACTTCTCGGAGGTGGTCACGCGATCGTCTCTCTGAGCTCGCGCAGCCGCTCGTCGATCCGCTTGCCGGCCAGCTCGTTCAGGTAGAGCGACGCGGCGAGCGCGACCATCCCGGCAAGGCACACGCAGAAGACGGCGAACATCGAGCCGCTCATCTGAGGTCCCTCGCGCGTGAAGACCACCGGGTGGATGAAGCCCTCCGCGAGCCGGATCGCGAGGAACGAGATCGGGATCAGCACGACGCCGAAGAGCGCGTACACCGCCGACATGTTCGCCCGCCGCGGGCCGGGCTCCACCGAGTAGCGCAGCATGAAGTAGGCCGAGTAGAAGAGGAACAGGACGAGGAAAAGCACGAGCTGCCGCTCGCTCCAGCTCCACCAGACGCCCCACGAGATCTTCGCCCAGATCGAGCCGGTGACGAGCGTGAGGATCCCGAAGATCGTCCCCATGTGGACGGCCGTGTAGCTCTCGAGGTCGTAGCGCTGGTCGCGCGTCCACAGGAGCCGCAGCGCCTTCCACGCGCCCCAGCCGAAGCACGCGTAGGCCGTGAGCGCGACCGGTACGTGGATGTAGAAGATCCGCTGGCTGAAGCCCTGGTCGGCGTCGTTGGGAACGCCGTAGAACGCGAGCGCGATACCGCAGAGCACCAGCACGAAGGCGCCGATTGCGACCGCAGGGGCGGCGTTATTCCGTAACGACGTACTCAAAGCTGGCCCAGGCAAGTATCGCGAAGAGCGCGTCGTAGAGCCCGAGGAAGGCGAGGTAGCGGCCGGGATCCGGCTCGACCGTCGCGCCGACGCCGCCGACCACGATCGGGATCGCGAGCGGCAGGAAGAGCAGCGGCAGGAGCAGCTCGCGCGCCCGGCTAGCCGCGGCCATCGCGCCGAGCAGGACGCCCACGGCGGCGATCCCGAGGTCCGCGAGCGCGAACGCGGCGATCGTGGCTCCGTCGATCGGTGCGAAGAAGAGCGCGAACGCCGGCAGCGCGATGGCTTCCGCGATGACGAGGAACGCGAGGACGCTCACGACCTTCCCGAGCCAGATCGCGCTGCGATCGCAGGGCGCCATGACGAGCCCGTCGAGAACGCGCTGCTCCCGCTCGGCCACGAACGCACGCGTGAGCGCGAGCAGCGCCGTGAAGAGCACCGCGATCCAGAGGAGGCCGAGCGCGGCGAGATCGGACGAGTCCGCCGGCAGCGCAAAGCGGAAGACGACGAGCGTCGAGACGACGAAGAGGAGCATCGCGGGGACCGTGTCGCGGGAGCGCAGCTCGAGCAGCAGGTTCGTCCGCGCGAGCGCGGCGACGTCGGCGAAGTAGGTCACAGCGCCAGCTCCGCGGTCGCGAGCACGGCGATGCGCTCCGGCTCGTGGGTCGAGACGACCAGCGTCCGCTCGCCGGCGAGCTCGGCCAGGTTCACGTCGAGCACGGCGGCGCCGTCGGCATCGAGCGACGAGAACGGCTCGTCCAGGAGCAGCAGGCTCGGGTCGTGGAGGAGCGTCCGGCAGAGCGCGAGCCGCTGCGTCATCCCGCGCGAAAACGCCGCGACCCGCTCGTGCCGCGCGTCCCACAGGCCGTAGCGCTCGAGGAGCATCCCGATCCGCTCGCGCCGCTCGGGAACGCGGTAGAGCCGGCCGTAGAGCTCGAGATTCTCGAGCGCGGTCAGCTCCCGGTAGACGAGCGGCTCGTGCGCGAGGTAGCCGATCTCCCCGCGCGGCGCCTCGACCTCGAGCTCCCCGCGCGTGGGCGCGAGCAACCCGGCGAAGAGCGCGAGAAGCGTGGACTTGCCCGAGCCGTTCGCGCCGCGCACGACGAGGAATCCGCCAGCGGCCAGGTCGAGATCGAGCCCGGTAACGACGCGCTTTGCGCCGAACCGCCGCTCCAGCCCACGCGCGCGGATCACGTGACCGCGTCCAGGAAGACGAAGACGAAGAAGGTGACCGAGATGACGCCGTTCATGGTGAAGAAGGCCGCGTCGAGCCGTCGCTGGTCGCGCGGCGAGACGAGCGAGTGCTCGTAGGCGAGAAGTCCGCCGACCGCGGCCACGCCGAGCCAGTAGAAGACGTTCACGTCGAGCCCGAGCCCGGCCACCACGAGGAACGCCACCGTGGCGACATGGCACGCGCGGGAAATGCGGAACGTCGCCGGCACGCCGAAGCGCGCGGGCACCGAGTGGAGTCCCTGAGCACGATCGACGTCGAGGTCGAAGAGCGCGTAGAGCACGTCGAACCCGGTCACCCAGACCGCGACCGCAGCTCCGAGCACCCAGGCCTCCCAGGGCAGCTCGCCGGTGATCGCGACCCACGCGCCGACCGGCGCGAGCCCGTCGACGAGCCCGAGCCAGACGTGCGAGAACCAGGTGACGCGCTTCAGGTACGGGTAGATCACGAAGGCCGCGACCGGGATCGGCCAGAGCCAGCGGACGATCGGATCGAGCTGGAAGACCGCGACGAGGAACACCGCAAGCGAGCCGAGCGCGAACGCGAGCACCGCTCCGCGCGACAGCGCACCGCGCGGGATCTCCCGGGTCACCGTTCGCGGATTGCGTGCGTCGATCTCGGCGTCGATCAGGCGGTTCAGCGCCATGGCGAGGCTGCGCGCCCCGGCCATCGCGACGGTGATCCAGAGGAGGTCGGCGCCGCTCGGCACTTCGCCCACGGCGAGAAAGGCGCCGACGTAGGCAAACGGCAGCGCGAAAACCGTGTGCTCGACCTTGACGAGCGAGGCGAAGAGCCGCGGGTAGCGCAGGACGGCGCTCACGTCTGGACGTGCTCCGTCTGCTCGTCCGCGAGCAGCCCGAGCGCGTGGGCGAGCGCCGGCCGCAGAATGGCGAACCCGTCGCGGCACCCGCCGGTCGAGCCCGGGAGGTTCACGACGAGCGTCGAGCCGAGCGTCCCGGCGACGCCGCGGCCGAGCAGCCCGTGCGGTGTCTTCGCGATCGAGTCGGACCGCAGCGCCTCGGCGATTCCCGGCGCCTGGCGGTCGAGCACCTCGGCTGTCGCCTCGGGCGTCACGTCGCGCGGCGTCAGCCCGGTTCCCCCGGTCGTCAGCACGACGCGCACACCGGTCGCGAGCTCGCGGATGGCCGCGGCGATCTGCGCGCGCTCGTCGGGCACGATCCGCCGCTCCACCTCGTAGCCCTCGCCCGCGAGCAGCTCCGCCAAGCAGCTCGCCGCTAGTGTCGTCGCGAACGCCGGCCGCCACGCCGTCCGAGACGGTCAGCACGGCGGCCTTCACACGGGCTCCTTCGTCTTCTCGACGAGGCGGATCTCGCCAATCTCCATCGCCTTGTCGATCGCCTTCGCCATGTCGTAGACCGTGAGCGCGGCCACCGCCGCCGCCGTGAGCGCCTCCATCTCGACGCCCGTCTGCGCGGTCGTCTCGGCGGTGGTGGAGATCGCGACGCCGGCATCCTCGACGACCAGCTCGACCTCGATCGACGTCAGCGGAAGCGGATGACAGAGCGGGATCAGATCCGCGGTTCGCTTGGCCGCCATGATCCCCGCGACCTGCGCGGTCGCGAGCGCGTCGCCCTTGGGCAGGTCGCGCAGCCGGGCGGCCGTCTCGGGCGACATGCGAACGAACCCCGAGGCTCGCGCACGCCGCTTGGACAGGGGCTTTCCGCCCACGTCCACCATGTGGACGTCGCCCGATTCGTCGACGTGGCTCAGGTCGCTCACGGGTCTAGCCTACGCCGTCGAGATCGGCCAGCTGCGCGTCGAGCCACTCGTTCACGTCGTGCCGGCGGACGTGCTCACGGATCGCCTCGAGGTTGCGGCGGCGCTCCTCCGGGGGCTGCGCCAGCGCCGCGCCGATCGCGGCCGCCTGCGCATCGACGTCGAACGGATCGATCGGGACGGTCCACTCCGCGAGCTCCTCGTAGGCGCCTGCGTTTACCGACAAGACAACAACTCCAGCTCGCGTGTTCACGAGCGGCGCTTCCTTCGCGACGAGGTTGAGCCCGTCCATGACCGGGTTCACGAACAGCACGTCGAACTGCTTGTACGCCGCGATCGACGAGGGAAAGTCGTCCTCGACTCGCACGTCGACGGCGTCTCCGAGCAGCGCCGCCTCGCGCTCGATCTCCGCGAGGTACTCGGCGTACACGGGGATCTGCTGGCGGGAGGCGTTCAGCAGCGCGAGCATCCGCACGCGGCCGCGCAGCTCCGGTTGGAGCTCGAGCAATCGGGCGAACGCCTGGAACCCGCGCACGACGTTCTTCGACGGATCCGTGCGGTCGACGCGCAGGACGAGGAACTCGGGCCGCTCGGCGACGAGCGCGCGTCTCGGCCGCGAGCACGGCGGCGCTCTCGGCGAGCGCGTCGAACTCGCGCGGGTCGACCGAGGCCGGGTGAACCCGCACGGACTCCGGGTCGACCTCGACGCCGTACGCAGCGCACGAACCGAGGAAGTGCTCGCGCCACCGGGCCGTGTGGAACGTGACGATGTCGTTCGCCAGAAGCCCTTCGTGGAGCTCGCGCACGAACTCCTCGGGCAGGGCCTGCCAGTCGGCGGGCTCCGGCCACGGAATGTGCACGAAGTGCGAGAGCGTCGCGTCCGGACGGTCCTCGCGCACGAACCGCGGTGCGAGGTACAGGTGGTAGTCGTGGAGGAGGACGGCCGCGTCCGGCCGGCGGTCGAGCTCCTCGCAGACCGCGTCCGCAAACGCGCGATTGACCGCCGCGTAGGCGTTCCACGTGGAAACGTCGATGGAATCGGCCAGCTCGGGCAGCGAGTGCTGGATGAACCAGAGCGTCGGGTTCGCGACGACGTTGTAGAAGCGGTCGTACGTCTCCGGATCGTGCGCGACCAGGCGCACGCGGCAGCCGTCCACGTCGAAGGGCTCGGCCGCGGCCGCGCGATCCTCCTCGGTCAGCGCGCTCGCGATCCACGTGACGTCGTGGCGGTCGAGGAGACCGGCGAGCACCGTTACGAGCCCGCCGGCGCCGCGCCGCTCCACGCGGTTTCCGTCCTCGTCGCGGGAAAGCTCGACCGGCCCCCGGTTCGAGACGACGATCAGCGGACGGCGCGCGCTCACGCGCAGAGACTAGACGGCGGCTTTTTCGAGCTCGCGGCCCTGGTCGGTCTCGCGGCCGTCCAGGAGGTTGAAGAGCGCGAGCCAGTCCCGCAGGAGGCGCGGCGTCAGGAAGTGCTTGCGCACGTACTCCTTGCCCGCCCGCGCCATGACCCGTCCCGCGTCGGGGTCGTCGAGGATCCGCGTCACCGCGGCGGCGCATTCCTCGACCGAATCGACGAGGTACCCGGTCTCGCCGTCCTGGATCTGGTCGACGATCCCGCCCACGCGGCCCGCCACGATCGGCCGGCTCTTCCAGAGCGCCTCGGTGACGGTGAGCCCGAAGCCCTCGCGCGTCGACTTCTGCATGAGCGCGTCGGAGTGCACCTGGAACGCGTTCACCTCGACGGAACCGACGTTGTTCAGGTTCGAGAGGATGAACACGTCGGGATCGCCGTTCGCGGCCGCGACCGTGCGGTTGTAGTAGTCCCAGCCCTCGGGATCGTCATGCGCCATCGAGCCGACGAGCGCAAGCTGCACGTCGGGATGCTTCTCGCGCACGATCCGCCAGGCGTCGATCACGCCGAGCGGGTCCTTCCACGGGTCGAAGCGAGAGACCTGCGTGATCAGCCGGCGGTTCACGTCGATCCCGAACTGATCGACGATGTACGAGGCGTCCTCGGGCGAGAGCGCCATGTTCTTCGGCGCGAGCGGGTCGATCGCCGGCGGCCAGATGTAGGCGGGCGGCGAGGTGAGGCCGTCCGGGACGTAGTCACGCCGGTGGTAGACCGAGGCGTCGTAGCGCGAGATCCACGGCGTCAGGAAGTCGAGCACGTCGCGGTTCGGCTCGGACAGGTCGATGTGGCAGCGGAAGATCCAGTGCTTGCAATGGTCGCGCGCCTCGTCGATCAGTCCCACCGGCTGGGCGTCGTGAACGATCACCACGTCGAACTCGCCCTCGAGCGCGTCGGCGTTCAGCTTCGTGTAGCGGCGGAAGATCTCTTTCTGCTCTTCGGTGAGCGCGGTCGCGTGACCCTGGAGCCCGTTGTGGATCGCCTTCGTGACGTCGAAGAACTCGTCCTCGCCGTGGATGATGCGCCACTCGGTCTCGAGCCCCGCGTCCTGCATGAGCGGGACGAGCGTGTAGAGGATCTCGGCCACGCCACCGCCGAACGCGGTCGCGGAGAGATGCAGGACGCGCAGGTCCTTGAGCGGCTCTGCGAGCGTGGCGATCTCGTCCATGAGACTGCGCCCGGTGATCGAGGCGTAGTCCGCGAGAACCTTGTGACCGACGTTGACGGATTGAAGCTGCAAGCCGCGCCGAGAATAGCCGCGCCGTCAGTCGAGATACTTCACGAACCGCAGCCGCGAGCCACTCCCGTCCGATTCGATCACGAGCTCGTCGGTCACGGACTCGATGATCGCGAGACCGAGCCCGCCCTCGTCCAGGTCCTCGGAGGAGCCGGGTTCTGCATCGACCGAGAAGCCGCTGCCGACATCGCGCACCTCGACGGCGAGCCGGTTGCCGTCGACCTCGTACCGGATCTCGACCTCGCCGGGGCGCCCTTCACGGTAGGCGTGGCGGATCGAGTTGGAGCACGCCTCGGTGAGAGCGAGCTTCACGTCCGCGAGCGTCTCGGGCTCGAGCGGATGCGTCTGGGAGATGCCGGCGAGAGCCAACCGGCACACCGAGAGGTACTCGGCCTTGGCCGGAATCGACAAGGCCACCACTCGGGCATCGGTTTGCGTGCTCACATCGCTCATAGGCGCTAGTTCCCTTCCGCAGCCGCTCTAAACGGATGTTCGCACACCGGCCAGCCGATTCCTTGCGACTTCAACCGCATCCGGATTCGAGTCCACCAGAACGTACCGGCGCTCGAGATCCCGCGCGACGGCGCCGAGCGTGCCGCTCCCGGCGAACGGATCGAGGCACCAGTCGCCGGGACGAGTCGACGCCTGCACCATCCGGCGCAGCAGGCCCTCGGGCTTCTGAGTCGGGTACCCGGTCTTCTCGCGCCCGGTCGGCGAGACGATCGTGTGCCACCAGACGTCGGTCGGCAGCTTTCCACGTGCTGCCTTGTCCGGCCCGACGAGCCCGGGCGCCATGTACGGCTCGCGGTCGACCGCCTCGGCGTCGAAGTAGTAGGCGCCGGGATCCTTCACGTAGACAAGGATCGTGTCGTGCTTCGCGGGCCAGCGGCGCTTCGTGCGGGCGCCGTAGTCGTAGGCCCACACGATCTCGTTCAGGAACGAGTCGCGGCCGAAGAGCTCGTCGAGGAGGAGCTTGCAGTAGTGCGCCTCCCGGTAGTCGATGTGGAAGTAGAGCGTCCCCGTGCGGTCGAGCACGCGGCGCACCTCGCGCAGGCGCGGCTCGAGGAAGCCGAGGTAGTCGTCGAACGAGTCGCGGTAGGAGGACTCCGCAAGGAGCCGGGTCGCGTAGCGCCGGCCGCCGAAGCCGTTGCGGTCGCCGTTCTCGTCGGCCCTCGACTCGATCGTCTGGCGGGTCTGGCGCTTGCCCGTGTTGAACGGCGGATCGAGATAGGCGAGCTGGAACGTCTCGTCCTCGAAGCCGGGCAGCACGTCGAGGTTGTCGCCGAGGAGAATCGCGTCGTCGGTCGGCGTCTCCACCCGGCCGAGGCTAGCGGGAGGGCCGGTTATTCCTCGGTCGGGAGCTGGGCCGGACGCTCGCCGAGCTCGACCTCGACGTCGACCGGCATGCCGTCACGCATGACCGTGAAGACGACCTTTTCGCCCGGAAGCCGCGTGCTTACTAGGCGTACGACCTCCTCGGCGTTCTCGACCGCCTCGCCGTCGATCCCCACGATGAGGTCGCCGCCGAGCGTGATGGCGACGCCGTCGAACTCGCGCTCCTCGTTGCCGGCGCGCAGGCCGGCCGTCTTCGCCGGACTGTCGCCGAGGACGGTCTGGATCATCGCGCCGTGGTCGGCGCCCAGGTCGAACTCGTTTGCCAGCGTCGGCGTCACGGTCTGCGTCGTGATCCCGACCCAGGCGTAGCGCACCTTCCCGTCGGCCTTCAGCTGATCCATCGAGCGAATCGCGGAGTTGATCGGGACGGCGAAGCCGACCCCCTCGGCCGTTCCCGACGTGGAGCGGATCTGCGCGTTGATCCCGATCACCGAGCCGGCAGCGTCGAGCAGCGGGCCGCCCGAGTTTCCGGGGTTGATCGGGGCATCGGTCTGGATCGCGTCGACGAGCGCGTACTGCGAGGTGAGCGAGTCGATCGAGCGCTCGGTCGCCGCGACGACGCCGACGCTCAGCGAGCTCTCGCGCCCGAACGGGCTCCCGATCGCCGCAACGGGCTCGCCCACGACGACCTCGCGGGAATCCCCGAGCGGCAGCGGCGAGAGCTCGTGCGCGGCCGGGTCGACCTTCAGGAGTCCGACGTCGTCGAAGAGATCCCAGCCGACCACCTCGGCCTCGATGCGATCGCCGTCCTTGAACTGCACGTAGACGCGCTCGGCCGCCTCGACCGGATCCCCGGCCGGCGTCTCGCCGACGGTCGTGATCACGTGCGAGTTGGTGAGGATGTAGCCGTCGGCCGACGCGACGAAGCCGGAACCCTGCGCCTCGCCCGCCGCGGCCCCGGCCTGGTTCCCGAAGTCGGAGAAGACCGTGACGACGCCGTCGGCGCGCTCGCGATAGATCGCGGCCGGGTCGAATCCGTTCCCCGTGAGGGGTTGGCTCGTGCCCGCGGCGTCCCCGAGCGGGGCGCCGGAGCTGCGCACCACGATCGTCGAAGCCGGTTCGTCGAAGACGCCCGTCGCCTTCGCGAAGGCGAGCGCCCCGATCGCGCCGACGAAGGCGCAGACCACGGCGAGAACGGCAGTGGAGGACGGTTTCATGGGCAGTGAAGGGTAGTTACAGGTGGTACGGCGGCCGCAGCCCTACTGGACTGCGGCTTCCTCGGACGCTGCTGCTTCGGGTGCGCTGCCGTTTTCCCGTGGAAACACGGTGTCGGCAGAAACGAGCGTCAGCGTGAATACCGTCTCCCCGGGCTCGGACATGACCGAAAGCGTCCCATCCATGCGGGTTGCGAGCTCGCCGGGCGATCGCGAGGCCGAGCCCGGAACCCGACGCCTTGCCACCCGCGGCGCGGTAGAAGCGCTGAAACACGTGCTCGAGCTGGTCGGCGGGGATCCCGGGGCCCTCGTCGCGGACGGAAAGAGTCGCCAAGCCGTCGGCGGTATCCGTTCTGACCTCGACCCGTGTGCCCGCGGGCGTGTGGCGCAAGGCGTTCTCGACCAGGATGCGCCCGACCTGGAGGACACGGCCGTGATCGCCGATCGCGCCGGCCGGCGGCGGTGTCACGAGCTCGAGCGGATGCTCGCTCACCTCCGCCAGGACGCGGAACTCGTCAATGACTGTGCTCGCCGCGTCGGTGAGGTCCACTTCGCGCTTCACGAACTTGATCTGGCCGGCGTCGAGCCGGGACAGGTCGAGCAGATCGGTCGCGAGCCGTGTCAGCCGAGTCACCTGCGCGCGCGTCTCGTCGAGGAACTCCTTCCGCTCGTCGGCGTCGAGCTCCTCGTCGGCCATCAGCTCGAGGAAGCCGCCGAGGGAGAAGAGCGGCGTCCGCAACTCGTGCGAGGCGTTGGCGATGAACTCCCGGCGCACGCGGTCGAGGTCGGCCAGACGGACGCGCATGAGGTCGAACTCGCGCGCGAGCTCGGCGATCTCGTCGCTGCCGCTCGTCTCGATCGGCGCCGTGAAGTCGCCGGCCGCGATCCGGTCTGCGGCCTTCTCCAGCATGCGCAGGCGCCGCGTCAGTCCGTACGCCGCGGCATAGGCCGCCGCAGCCGCGGCCGCGAGAGCGACGAGCCCCGCGACGATCAGCGCGGAGCTGACCAGGCGGACGGTCGAGAGCGCGTCGGTGAGCGGCGCCGCGAGCAGCACGACGTGCGTGTCCCCGATCGGCGTCGCAACCTCGGCGTACGAGGTTCCTTGGCGCTCGACGCGGCCCGAGGACATCTCGAGCGTCGCGGCCGTCCTCAACGCGACCGGATCGCGCGCCACGCTGATGCTCCGAAGCTGCGCCGAGTCCTCCTGCGTGAGCAGCGCGTCGGGTCCGGCGCGCTGGAGAACCGCCACTCGCCCGTTCAGGTTTGCCGCAGCCGCGCTCACTGCGTCGTTGAACGCGAACTCGTCGGTCGCGACGGCCTCGAGGTCGTCCAGGATCGCCGGCAGCGCGCGCTCGACCTCGTTGATCTTCGCGTCGACGAGCCGGTCCTCGAGACGCGGGACGACCATGAGATAGACGATCGCGAGCGCGCCCGCGACAGCGCCGAAGAAGACGAATGCGAGCTTGACCGCGAGCGTCGCCCGAAGGCGCGGAACGGCGCGCATCAGCTGTCCCGGAACCGGTACCCCGCGCCGCGAACGGTGAAGATGTACTCGGGGTCGCTCGGGTCGCGCTCGATCTTCTCGCGCAGGTGGCGCACGTGGACGTCGATCGTGCGCGGGTCGCGGAACGCGGCGCCGCCCCAGAGGCGGTCGAGCAGCGTCTGGCGCGAGTAGACGCGGCCGGGCGTGGCCGCGAGCGTGCGAAGAAGCTCGAACTCGAGGTAGGTGAGCTGGACGCCGTCGCCGCGCACCTCGACCGACCGCCGCGGCAGGTCGATGCGCAGCTCGTCGGACTCGATCACGTCCTCGGCCTCGGCCGCCGGGGTGAGCGCCGCCCGCCGGATGGCTGCGCGGATGCGGCTGCGCAGCTCGCGGATCGAGAACGGCTTGGTGATGTAGTCGTCCGCGCCGATCTCGAGGCCGAGCACCTTGTCGATCTCGTCGTCGCGCGCGGTCAGCATCAGGATCGGGACGGTGCTCTCGGCGCGCAGCCTCCGGCAGACCTCGATGCCGTCGAGCTTCGGCAGCGCGAGATCGAGGAGGACGAGATCGACGTCCTCTTCGCGGAAGCGCTCCAGCGCCTCTTCGCCGTCGCGGGCCTGCACGACCCGGTAGCCGTCCCGTTCGAGCGGGAACGTGAGCAGCTTCTGGATCGACTCCTCGTCGTCCACGAGCAGGATCGTCGTACCGGTGGTCATGGTGAAACAGAATAGGGCGCAGGGACTACCATCGACCTGTTGTGTCTTCGTTAAGACCCCCCGGCGGGCGGCCGTACGATGCAGCGCCGCCGCGGCGACGACGGCGGCGAAAGACGACGATCGAGCGGCCGATCTCGAGCCGTCTCTACCGCGCGGCGTGGATCGCGGTCGCCGTGCCCTTGCTGATCGTCGCGTTCACGCTCGCGCGCCCGGAGCCGCTGCCGGAACCTGGACCGGGGCCGGAGCTCGAGCTGTCTTTCGACCAGTCGACGGCACTCATCCTCGCGCTCGAGCTGGCGCGGAACTACCCCGACCGTGTCCCCGGCACGGAGGGTGCCGCGCGGGCGGAGAGCTGGATGATCAAGCGCTTCGACGACGTCGGCCTGACCGCGCAGCGCGATGCGTTCGAAGCCGACCTTCCCGGGCTCGGAAAGACGAAGCTCGCGAACATCGCCGCCGTGGCTCCCGGACCCTCCCCTGGAACGATCGTTTTTGTTGCCCATCGCGACAACACCGGCAAGTCGCCGGGCGCGAACGACAACGCCTCGGGCACCGGGGCGCTGCTCGAGCTCGCACGCAACATCAACACGACCGTGCGCCAGCAGACCGTGCTCTTCCTCTCGACCGACGGAGGCGCCTACGGCGGCGCGGGCGCCAAGTGGTTCGCCGAGCACCCGGAGATCCTCAAGCGCTTCGTCGGCGGCGCCGCGTTCCCGGTCGCGGTGGTGAGCCTCGACGCGATCGCCGGCTCCGAGCCGCCCGTCCTCCTCTTCAGCGGCGACTCGCCGCGCTCTCCCGCGCCGACGCTCCTCGCGACCGCGGCCGCGTCGATCGAGCACGAGGCCGGGCAGCCGCCCGAGGTTCCGCGCGGCATCTCGCAGCTCGTGAGCCTCGCGTTCCCGTTCACGCTCCACGAGCAGGGGCCGTTCGTCTCGGAGGGGATCCCGGCGGTCACGATCACGACCGGCGGCGAGCGCGCGACCGCGCCCGACGACGACACGGTCAAGGCGGTCACGCCCGCCCGGCTCGGCGAGCTCGGCCGCGCATCGCAAGACCTCATGCTGCGCCTGGACGCCTCGCCCGAGCTCGCGCAGGGGACGCAGTCCTACATCTACGTCGGCGAGCGGATCATCCGCGGCTGGGCGCTCCAGCTCTTGCTCATTGCGCTGCTCATCCCCGTGATCGTCGCCACGGTTGATCTCTTCGCGCGGTGCCGACGGCGGCACGTCTCACTTCTGCGCGCGTTCCGCAGCCTCGCTATGCGCGCGATCCTCTGGCTTTGGATCGGGCTCCTCTTCCTACTCTTCTCGGTCGTCGGACTCCTCGGCGACGGCGCGGGACGGCCGATCGATCCCAGCGCGGAGGGTGCGCGAACGTGGCCCGTCGTCGTCCTCATCGTTCTGCTCGTGCTCTCGACGCTCGGCTGGCTCGCCGCCCGGCCCGGACTCGCCGGCGACGGCCCGGCCGACCGGAACGAAGAGCTCGGCGGGCACCTCGCCGGGATGCTCGTCCTCATCGGCGTGTCGCTCGTCGTCGCGGCATCGAACCCCTACGCGCTGATCTTCGTCCTGCCGTCGCTCCACGCGTGGCTTTGGATCCCGCACGTTCGCTCGCGACCAGCGCTCCTCGCGCCTCGGGCTCTACGCCGCGGGGTTCCTGGGGCTCGTCCTGCTGGTCGTCTCGTTCGCGGTTCGGCTCGGGCTCGGGCTCGACGCGATCTGGTACCTGCTCGCGCTCGTCTCCTCCGGCTACGTAGCGGTGCCCGTCGTTGTCGCCGCACTCGTCTGGGCCGCGACCGCGCAGCACATGGGCGCCATCGCGACGGGGCGGTACGCGCCCTACTCGTCCTCGTCGGAGACCGGCCCGCTCGGACAGGCGGCCGGCGCAGGGTTGGCCCGGCTACGGCGCCGCCGCGAACCGCCGGTCGAAGACGAGCGCCACCTGCGCTCGGTCGACTAGAGGCGCAGGAACCTGACCGACGCGCCGGCCGCGAGCTCGCCGTCGCCCGGCTCGACCGCGACGAGCGCGTTGGCCTGGGCGGCGCGAACGATCATGTGGGATTCCTGGCCGGACACCGGCTCCAGGCGGCCGTCCCGAAGGAGCGCGCGCACGAACTCGAACCGCTCCGGGTTTCGCGCGACCGGCGTGGCGAGCGTGCCCGACTCGTAGCGCGGGCCTGGATCGGGCGAGCCGAGGAGCGCGCGGATCGCCGGCCGCACGAGCACCTCGAAGCCGACGAGCACCGAGACCGGGTTCCCGGGGAGGCCGAAGACGAGCTTGCCGGAGCGGACGCCGAACGACACCGGCTTGCCGGGCTTCACGGCGACACGCCAGAAGATCTCGTCGACGCCGAGCTCGGTGAGGACGCCGCGGACGAGGTCGTGCTCACCGACCGAGACGCCGCCCGTGGTGACGAGCACGTCCCAGTCCGTCTCGCGCAGCGCGGCGAGCAGTGCGTCGCGGTCGTCGGCGACCACCTCGAGGAGGCGCGGCAACGCACCCGCTGCGGTGAGGCCTGCGGCGAGCAGTGCCCCGTTCGACTCGTAGAGCTGACCCGGCTCGAGCTCCGCGCCGGGAGGACGAAGCTCCGACCCCGTCGCGAGGACGGCGACGCGCGGCCTCCGCGAGCACGACACCTCGGGGATACCGGCCGCGGCCAAGGCCGCGATCTGCGCGTGCCCGATCTCCGCTCCGGCGGAGAGAACGACTGCCCCTGCGCGGACGTCGCGTCCCGGGTCGCGAATGTGCGCGCCGGGCTTCGCCGGCTCGAGCATCGTGACGGCGTCGCCGTCGAGCTCGGCCTTCTCCTTGGGCACGACCGAATCGGCGCCCTCGGGCACGACCGCGCCGGTGGCGATCCGCATCGCGCTGCCGGGCGAAAGCGGCGAGTCCGCGGGATGCCCGGCTGCCGACTCGCCGGCGAGCGGAAGCGTCACGGGCGGGTCGGCGACGTCTGCGGCGACCACCGCGAACCCGTCCATCGCCGAGCTGCGAAACGGCGGCAGGTCGGTGCGCGCGAGCGCGTCCTCGGCGAGCACGCATCCCACGGCCTCGGCCAGCGGAACCGTCTCGACCGGCAAGGGCTCGGCCCGCTCGAGGACGAGTGCGATTGCGTCGTCGACCGAGGTGAGGTCAGCCAACGCGGCGCCGGTTCGGCCCCGTCGTGGTGGGAGGCGGCGGATTGGTCGTGCTCGGCGGCGGATTGGTCGTGCTCGGCGGCGGAGGCGGCGCGACCGTGGTAGGCGCGGACGTCGTCGTCTTCGGCCCCGTGGTCGTCGTCCCGGAGGAAGCCGACGAGGTCGACTCCTCGCCCGAGAGCGCGTACTGCCCCTGGAACGGATGCCACTGCACGGGGTTCTTGGGCAGGCGCCACTGGCGCGCCTCGCCCGCGCCGATCGCGGCGACCATGAAGTCGTGCCAGATCTGCGCGGGGAACGTGCCGCCCGCGACCGCGATGCCGTGTACGCCGTTCATCTCGATCGACGCATCCGGATAGCCGACCCAGACGGCTGTCGATAGGTTCGGTGTATAGCCGACGAACCAGGCGTCGCCGAAGTTCTCCGTAGTACCGGTCTTGCCCGCGGCGGGGCGGCCGAAGTAGGCGCGCGTGCCCGTGCCGGCGAGCACGTTGCGCTCGAGGATCCTCGTCACCTCGTAGGCGACCCCGTCCGAGAAGACGCGCTTGCGCTTCGGCTTGCCCCAGCCGGCCTCGTCGTCCACGGCACCGTTCGAGAGGATGACCTTGCGGATCGCCATCGGACGCGAATACACGCCGCCGGCGGCGAGGGTCGCATACGCCGAGGACATCTCGAGCACCGAAACCGAGTTCGATCCGAGACCGATCGAGGCGACCGGCTCGAGCTTCGTCCTGATTCCCATGCGCTTCGCGATCTCGGCGACGTTCTCCGGGCCGAGGTCGAGCGTCAGGCGCGCATAGACCGTGTTGTCGGAGGCGAGCGTCGCGCTCGCGATCGGGATGCGGCCCGAGTAGCTGTTCGAGTAGGTCGCGACGTCCCAGACGCAGTTCGGGTCGATCGCCGCCGAGCAGCTCGGGTCCGGCTGCCAGCGGAAAGGCGCCGAGAGGTAGACCGTCGTGTAGGGGTTGATCCCTTCCTCGATCGCCTTCGTGAGGACGAAGGTCTTGAACGCGGAGCCCGCCTGGCGGCGGCCCTGCGCGGCCAGGTTGAACTGGAGGTTCTTACGCTGCGGGCGCGACGCCGGTCATCGCGCGGATCGCGCCGTTCGCGGGGTTGATCGAGACGAGCGCGGACGCGGGATCGTCCTTCTCGTAGAGGTTCGTCTTGATCGACTTCACCGCCTCGCGCTGGAAGCGCGGGTCGATCGTCGTGAAGACCTTGAGCCCGCCGCTTCGCACGGTCGAGACGCCGTACTCCTTGATCAGCTCGTCGCGCACGTACGAGAAGAAGTACGGCTCGCGGATCTTCGTGTAGAGCTCCCCGCGCTTCAGCTTGAGGGGCGCGGAGACGGCGTCGCGGTACTGCTTGCTCGTGATCTGGTCGGAGTCGTACATCGCGTTCAGCACTTCGTTCCGCCGCGCGACCGCCTCCGACGGGCGGTTGAACGGGTCGTAGACCGAGGGCGCCTGCGGGAGCCCTGCGAGGAGCGCGGCCTGGACGAGGTTGAGCTTCTTGGCCGGCTTCGCGAAGTACGTCTGCGCCGCCGCCTCGATGCCGTAGGCATGGCTTCCGAAGTAGACCTGGTTCAGGTAGAGCTCGAGGATCTCGTCCTTCGACTTGTCCGCGTCCAGCTTGATCGCGAGACAGGCCTCCTTGGCCTTTCGCTTGAAGGACTTCTCGTTCCCGATGTAGAGGTTGCGGACGAGTTGCTGCGTGATGGTCGAGCCGCCCTCGACGATCCTTCCGGCCTCGACGTTCTTCACGGCCGCGCGGATGACGCCCGAGACGTCGACGCCGATGTGGCTGTAGAAGCGGCGGTCCTCGATCGCGACCGCGGACTTCGAGATCCACGGGGACATCTCCTCGAGCTTGCGCGGCTGGCGGTTTCGCTCGGCCGGGATCGAGCCGAGGAGCGACCCGTCGGCGGCGTAGATGAAGGAGTTCTGGCCCACCGTCACCGGGCGGAGCGACCCGAGGTCGCACGAGAGCGCGGCCGACGTGCCGGTGACCACTCCGGCGGCGACGGCGGCGATTACGAGGAGGACGGCCGCGAAGAGCGCGACGAGGAGCGCGCGGCGCCTCGAGCGCTGGATCTTGCGGCGCCGCACCCGCTCGCGGCGGCCGTGCGCGCGCTTTCTCGACCCGTTCCCGTTGCCGTGCCCGTTGCCGTTGGGCCGGCGCCGCTCGGGGCCTCCGCGCCCGTTCGGGCGGCGGCCTACCGGCGGCACTAGTAGACCCCCTCGGCCCGCAGACGTCGATGGACGGCCTGGCGGATCGCGGCCTCGCTCGAGGCCACGTGACCGGGGGCCACCCAGGCCTGAACGGTGACCACGGCGGTCTCTGTCTCTATGGGAAAGTCGGTCACAGTTGCCTTCGGCTTGCGGTCTTCGGTGTCCTCGTCGCCGGCGACGGCGCGGGCCTCTTCCTCGGCGAGTGCTACGACCCGGTCGAGATCCGACGTGAGCGGAACGGAGATCGTCACCGACGCCGTTCGGCCGAGGCCGGCGATCGTCAGGTTTCTGATCGTGTCGGAGGCCAGTTTTTCGTTGGGTACAAAGTAGCGGGCGCCGCCGGGTGCTCGGATGGTTGTGTAGGTGAGCGCGACTTCTTCCACCGTTCCTGCTGCATCGGCAAGTTCGATCTCATCGCCAAGCCGTAATGGCTGCGTAAAGGCGATAAGGACGCCGGAGACGAAGTTCGCGATCGTCGAGCGCGCTGCGAAGCCGAGGACGATCCCGACGACCGCGGACGATGCGAGCAGGCCGCCGGCGACCGCGCGAACCTCGGGGATGACGAGCAGGCCGCTGAGGACGCCGAGCGTGACGATCGCGGTGGTGACGCTTCGGCGCAGCACGCGGTAGCGCGTGAGCCGTGCCGGAGGCAGGTGGAGATGACGCAGGATCGCGCGGTCGACGAGCCAGGCGACGATGATCGTCCCGACGATGACGAGCGCTGCGATGGCAAGGTCGTTCCAGTGATCTCTGTCCACGCGGAAACGTTCTCCGGTCGCGGCCGATTGCCTGCCCTCGCGCGTCCATACTGACGGGGATGCGCGCCGCCCTCGTCCTCCCTTTCGTCGTGGTCGCGCTCGGCGCGGCCGGGTGCGGCGAGCGGCCCGAGCCGGAGGGCGCCGAGCTGAGCGTCTACCCGGTCTCGGTCCAGGGCGCCGACCCGCAGCCGATCACGCTCGCCGAGGCGCCCGAGCGCATCGCCGTCCTCTCCGCCGGCGCCGCCGAGCTGCTCGAGGAGATCGGAGCGGGCGATCGGATCGCCGGCCTTCCCGCCGACGTCTCCGTGCCGGAAGCAGCGGGCGCGGTCGAGCTGACCCGCCCAAGCGGGCTCGTCGACGTCGAGGCGCTCGCGGGTCTCGACGCCGACCTCGTCGTCGCGTCGCCCCAGACCAACCAGGAGGACGTCGGCCGCGCGCTGCGCCGCTCGCCCGCGCCGGTCTACCTCACGCCGGACCGCTCGATCGCGGACGTCGTGCGGATGGCGCTCGAGCTCGGGCTCCTCGTCGGGGAGCCGGTCGGCGGGCGCACGGCCGCGGACGAGATCCGCGACAGGGTCGCCGAGGTGGGCGAGCGAGTCGGGGAACTCGAGCCGGTCACCGTTTTCCTCGACACCGGCCTGCTCATCACGGTCCCCGACGATTCGCTCTCGGCCGACATCGTCCGCCGCGCAGGCGGCCAGCTCGTCGGCACCGACAGCGCCGGCTCGCCGCTCGACCCCTGCGACCTCGTCGAGCTCGACCCCGACGTGATCCTGCAGTTCAGCGACGCCCCGGCGATCTCGGAGCTCGAGCACGGCACCTGCCCGAAGGCCGTTCCGGACACGGAGCCGGTCGCGGTGGACGGCGAGCTCCTCACCCGGTCGGGCCCACTCGTCGGCGACGCGGTCGACCGGGTCGCGCGCATCCTCCACCCGGACGCGTTCGAATAGGCTCGGCCGCGCTGTGACGCTCGAGGGCAAGGGAATCTCCACGCGCGCCATCCACGGCGGCGAGCGGCCGGTCGCGCCGGGCATTCCGGTGTCGATGCCGATCGTCACCTCGACCACGTTCGCCTTCGAGGACGCGGCCGAGTTCGGGCGCGTCATGAGCGGGGAGGAGTACGGCTTCGTCTACTCCCGCATCCGCAACCCGACGATCGAGGAGCTGAACGGCGCGCTCGCAGAGCTCGAGGGCGCCGAGGAGGCCCTCGCGTTCTCGTCGGGGATGGCGGCGATCACCGCCGCGCTCATGACGAACCTCGCGCCGGGCGACACGCTCCTCTGCGCGACCCAGCTCTACGGGACGACCTACTCGGTCGCCGAGCGCCGCCTGAAGCCGCTCGGGATCGAGGTCGTCTACGCGGACGTGACCGACCTCGTGGCCTGGGAGCGGCCCGCCACGGTGCGCTACATCGAGACGATCGCGAACCCCGCCTTCCCCGTCGCGGACATCGCCGCCCACGCCGCGCTCAAGGGGGACGGACTCCTGGTCGTGGACAACACGTTCGCTTCCCCGGCGCTCTGCCGCCCGCTCGCGCTCGGCGCCGATCTCGTCTGCGAGGCCGGGACGAAGTACCTGAACGGCCACCACGACGTGACCGCGGGCGTCGTCGCCGGACGGCGGGAGCTCCTCACCGAGATCCGCTCGTTCCAGATCGACACGGGCGGCGTCCTCGATCCCTTCGCCGCCTACCTCCTGCGCCGCGGCCTGAAGACGCTCGCCCTGCGGATGGAGCGCGCCTCGGCGAACGCGCTCGCGCTCGCCCGGATGCTCGACGCGCACCCAAAGGTGCAGCGCGTCGAGTACGCGGGCCTCGAGTCCTTCTCCCAGTACGACCTCGCGATGCGCCAGCTCGACGACTCGGGCGGAATGCTCGCCGTCGAGGTCGCCGACCGCACCGCCGGCGAGCGGCTCATGGACGGCCTCCAGCTCGCCTTGCGCGCGACGAGTCTCGGCGGCATCGACACGGTCGTCCACCACCCCGCGTCGACGAGTCACCGGCAGTTCAGCCCCGAGCAGCTGGCGGCCGCCGGCATCTCCGAGGGCCTGATTCGCGTCTCCGTAGGGTGTGAGGATGCAGACGACATCGTCGCCGACTTCGACCACGCCCTCTCCCTGGTCTAGGTCGAACGGCGCCCTAGCGGCGTGGCTCGGCGTTTCGACGCTGCTCGTTCTCGCGGCGTTCGCGGGGAGCGCCGCGGAGTCGAGCGACGACAGCGGCCTGCCGGTGTTCTTCCGCTACGACGTCGCGATCGGCGGCCTCGTCGTCTACGCCGTGCTCTTCACGATCGCCTGGGCGGCCGCGCAGCTCGGCTTCGGCAACGCGCCGGAGGCGCTCGGCCTGCGCCGGTTTCCGCTGCGCTATGTCTGGATCGCTCTCGGCCTCATGTTCGCGGCGCTCATCGTCTCGGCAGCGCTCGAGCCGATCCTCCATGCGGGCGAGAAACAGGGGCTCGCGCCCGACGAGTGGATCTCGGACCGCTGGCCGGCGTTCGTCCTGAACGCCGCGGTCGTCGTGCTCGTGGCGCCGTTCGTGGAGGAGATCTTCTACCGCGGCCTGGGCGTGCGGGTGCTCGGCTTCCTGGGCGGCTTCGTCTCGATCGTCGGGACGTCACTCGTCTTCGCGCTCGCGCACGGGATCCTCGTGGCCGTGCCGGCGCTCGGAATCTTCGCGTTGGCGCTCAGCTGGCTGCGCTGGCGCACCGAGAGCGTGTGGCCCGGGGTGATCGCGCACGCGGCCTACAACTTCCTCGGCGTCGTCGGCGCGCTCCTCGTTCTCTTCGACTGAGGTTTCGTCCGACCGACACGCTGCACACAATGCAGGCGTGCGGCGGGGTCTGATCGTCCTCATCACGGCATTGGCCTTCACGGGAGCTGCGAACGCGGCGACCACGCTCGCGATCGCGCCGGGGTCCGTCGGCTTCGGCAAGCAGGCGACGTTCAGCGGCACGGTCACGCCGGCGAGCGGCGGCGTCTCGGTCCAGATCGTCCGGGTCGCGGATGGCAGCCCGGTCGGCACGGCGACCACCGCGCCCGACGGGACGTTCCAGCTCCAGCACGCGGTCTACTATGGCGGCGCCTACCAGGCGGTCGCCGCCACGGGAACCTCGTCGGGCGCGACGATTCAGCTGACGCCGCGGCTCGTCGCGACCGTGAAGGGCAAGCGCGCGCTCGGCGCCAAGCTCGTGCTGCGCGGACGGCTGCGCCCCGCTGCGGCGAAGGGCCACCTCCGGCTCAAGATCCGCGGCAGGACCCGCACCGTGAAGGTCGGCGCCGAGGGCTGGTTCAAGACGACGTTCCCGAGCGACCGCGCGGGCCGCACGAAGTGGACGTTGAAGCTCGTGCCGGCCTCCGGCTACACCGCCGTCGCCCGCAAGGGAGCGCCGCTCCTCAGGGCGCCGAGCCTCGGGCCGGGCTCGTCCGGCCGGGCAGTGTTCCTCCTCGAGAAGCGCCTCCACGAGCTCCACTACTTGATCCAGCGCGTGAACGGCTACTACGGGACGGACACCTACCAGGCCGTCCTCGCGTTCCAGAAGGTGCGCGGCCTCTCCCGCACCGGACGGGTCAACGGGCGCATCTGGCAGCTCCTCTCGAACGCCTGGATCCCGAAGGCTCGCGTCCCGAGCGGGACGCACATCGAGGTCTCGAAGGCGAAGCAGGTCATGTACGAAGTCGTGAACGGGAAGGTCGTGCGCGTCGTCCACGTGTCCACGGGCGCCACCGGCAACACGCCGGTCGGCCGCTTCCGCGTCTACCGGCTAGGGCCCGGCTACAACGCCAAGGGGATGTACTACTCGCTCTTCTTCCTGCGCGGCTTCGCGATCCACGGGTACGCGTCGGTGCCGGCCTACCAGGCAAGCCACGGTTGCGTTCGGACCCCGATCTGGCAGGCGCGGGGGTTCTACCAGCGCTGGGGGCGGATCGGCACCCAGGTCTACGTGTTCGCGTAACCTCGCCCGCATGGCCCCGGACGCCGCCAGCGCGGACCCGCTCGTCAAGCAGATCCGCGAGGAGATCTCGGACAACGACCGCGCGATCGTCGACGCGGTCAACAAGCGGCTGAAGCTCGTTGCGCGCCTGAAGGACTACAAGGCGGAGCGCGGCTACGACTTCGTCGACCCCGAGCGCGAGGAGTGGATGCTGACGTATCTCTCGCGGTCGAATCGGCGGACCGCTGACCGAGGCCGGCCTGCGCGAGCTCTTCGAGCACCTGCTGGCGCTGACGAAGAACGAAGTCGCCTAGCTGTCCTCGGAGGAGAAGTCCTCGGGCGTGACCTCGTCGAGGAAACGCTTGAACTCCTCGACGACCTCTTCCTCGTTCGCCTCCTGCTCGAACTCGATCCCCGACTCCTCGATCACGGACTCGGCGGCGAAGATCGGCGCGTCGACACGGACGGCGAGCGCGATCGCATCGGAGGGGCGGGAGTCGATCTCGATCTCGGTCCCGTTCACGGCGACCGTGATGAGCGCGTAGAAGGTGTTGTCACGAAGCTCGGTGACGGCGATGCGGACGACTCGCGCCTCGAGCTGGGTGAGCAGCTCGGTGAGGAGATCGTGGGTCATCGGCCGCGGCGTCTGCGCGCCCTGGAGCTTCATGAGGATCGCGGCGGCCTCGGGATGTCCGATCCAGATGGGGAGGAACTTGTTCCCTTCGGCCGTCTTCAAGAGAACGATCGGCTGCTTGCCGACCATGTCGAAGCTGACCCCGTAGATGACCATTTCTTCCATCAGGCGACCCTGGTCTGATGATAGTCGCGACTTGGTGATCGACCCGCGATGTAGCAGCATGTGCGCTCGATGAGGGTCCGCGTTCCCATCGTGGGCGTCCTCGGGGTCGCCTTCTCGCTCGCGCTTTCGCCGGGCGCGGGCGCAGCCACCTTCAAGGTGAACTGCGCCGCGGGCGGGAACCTCCAAGCGAAGATCAACGCGGCGGCGCCCGGCTCGACGATCCTCATCAAGGGAACCTGCGTCGGCGCCTTCGTCGTCCCGAAGCGCCTCAGGCTCAAGGGGAACCCGAAGGCGACGCTCGACGCAAACGACACCGGATCCGTGCTGAACATCCAGGTGGCGAAGCCGATCCGGCTCGAGAACCTGCGGATCGTCGACGGGACGAACCCGAGCGGCGGTGGGATCATGGCCCCCGCCGGCGACTCGCTCACGCTCGTGAACGTCACGGTGACGGGCAACAGGGCGGTGAACACCGGAGGCGGCATCGCGTCGAGCGGCGCAGTCATCCTCAGGCGGTCACGAGTGACTGGAAACGTGGTCGAGACGCACGCCGACGGGGCGGTCGTACGCGGCGGTGGCATCTACGCGTTCTCGGTCGTGCTGGTCGACTCGTCGGTCAGTGGAAACCGGGCGCACGCGACGTCGGACGCAGGTCTCACCGGGGGCTACGGAGGCGGCATCCACGTCATCAGGGGCGTCACCGCGACGCGCTCGCACATCGACCGGAACAGCGCCGTCGCCGAAGGGGTTCAGGCGAACGGGCTCGGCGCCGGCATCGCACAGCAGTCCGAGGCGTCGATCAGGCTCACGAACTCGACCGTGAGCAAGAACGTCGCCATCGGCTCGTCGCTCGTGACGACCGGGTTCGCGCGTGGCGCCGGCGTCTACGGCTTTGTCGTGGTCGCGAAGCGCACCGACTTCCTCGGCAACCGCGCGACGGCGTTCTCCGCGTCGATGACGGCGACTGCGACCGGCGGGGCCATGCACCTGTTCGGACACGCCACGCTCACCGGCGTGCGCATCCAGAACTCCGTCGCCAACGCCCAGGCGGGCCTGAACGCACAGGGGCGGGGCGGCGGGATCTTCGCCTCGTCCGTGTCGGAGCGGAACACCATCACTGGCTCGACCCTCTGGAACAACGCGGCGTCGGCGACCTCGTCCAATGGAACGGCGCGCGCGGCAGGGGGAGCGATGGACATCGAGGGGCCCAGCTCGTACGTACGCTCGACCCTGAGCAAGAACTCGGCGAAAGCGAGCTCGACCACGTCGAGCGCGGAGGCGGACGGCGGCGCGATCAGCTCGGACGGCCGGATCGGAATGCAGGCGTCCACGCTCAGCGGCAACCTCGCGCGAAGCACGACGGCCAACGCGGGCTCGACGGCGCTCGGGGGAGCGGTCGCGATCGAGGACGTGACCGAGACGAGCGCGGTGACGAACTCGACGCTCACGGGCAACGCTGCGCGCGCCTTCGCGGCCACCTCCGGCGGAAGCGCGGTTGCGACATCGGGAGGAGGCGGCGTCTCCATCCTCGGCGCCCCGCTCCGGTTCACGAACACGACGATCGCGCGCAACACCGCCGCGAGCCAGGGCGCGCTCCTCCAGTCGCGCGGCGGCGGTCTCATCGCCAACGTGTCGGCGTTCGAGCTCCGCGGGACGCTGCTCGCCGCGAACGAGGCCCCGGACGGCCTCGAGTGCAGCGGGACACCCGTCGCCTCGCTCGGCTGGAACCTCATCGGAACGACCTCCGGCTGCACGTTCACCGCTCTCGCATCCGACAAGACGAACAAGCCGGCGAAGCTCGGCAAGTTCGGCGCGTTCGGGGGCCCGACGCGGACGATCAGGCTTCTGAATGGCAGCCCGGCGCTGAACGCGATCCCGAAGGCCGCCTGCACGGTGAAGTCAGACCAGCGCGACGTGAAGCGACCGCAGGAGAAGCGCTGCGAGATCGGCGCCTGGGAACGCAAGCCCTAGCGCACGGGAAAGTGGGCGATCCTGGATTCGAACCAGGGACCTCCGCCTTATCAGAGCGGCGCTCTAACCAACTGAGCTAATCGCCCGAGCCGGTCGATTCTAGCGAGGCGCGCGAGCCGTCAGTTCACGTCAAGCGAGCGCTCGAGGTACAGCGCCGCCGCGAGGAGGAAGTTCTCGCTGTCGGCGAGGGTGAGCACCCACGCGCGGGTCTCCTCGTCGAGCTCCGAGTCGGCACGCACGATCTCGAGGAACGGCGTGAGGCGACCGCTGCGAGCGAGGTCGGCCATGCGCAGAACGAGGTCACGAGTCCGCGAGTCCTGGCTGATCGCCTCGACCATCGTCGCGTCGTAATGGAAGTGTCCCGGCATCCCCATGACACACAAACAACGAGTGTTGCGGCCGAGAGGTTACGCCGGACGCTCCAGCGCTTCGACGATCTCGGCGAGCTCGGTCTCGGTCTCGAACGAGATCTCGATCCGGCCGGCGCCGACCCGTACCGGGGCGCCGGTGAGGCGCTCGAGCGCGGCCCGCGCGCGGGAGGCGAGCTCGGGATCGACTGGTGAGGAGCGGCGAGGCTTGGTGCGTGCGCCGGCCCAGCGGGCGGCTCGCTCGGCGGCGCGAACCGACATCCCTTCCCGGACGATCCGGCGAGCCAGCGCTCGGCGCTCGTCGTCTCCCGGGACGGACAGGACTGCACGGGCATGGCCCTCGGTGAGGGCGCCCCGCTCGACGAGATCGAGCAGGTCGTCGGAGAGCTCCAGGAGGCGCAGCCGGTTTGACACGGACGGCTTCGAGCGGCCGACCCGCTCGGAGAGATCGCCGAGCGTGAGCGCGAACTCGTCCTGGAGGAGCGCGTAGGCGCGGGCCTCCTCGATCGGCGTCAGATCCTCGCGGGCGACGTTCTCGACGAGGGCGAGGATGAGCGACTCGCGGTCGTCGGTCTCGCGGATGAGGGCGGGGACGGTCGCGAGGCCGGCGGCTCGGGCTGCGCGCCAGCGGCGCTCGCCGGCGATCAGCTCGTAGCTCCCTTCCCCGAGCGGGCGGACGACGACCGGCTGGATCAGGCCCTGCGAGCGCACCGACTCGGCGAGCGCGCCGAGCGCCTCGGCGTCCACCTTGCGGCGCGGCTGCCTCGGGTTCGCCACGATCTGTCCGACCGGGATCTGCGCCAGCTCGGTCGGCGACGGCACGCCGCCCATGAGCACCTCGAGGCCGCGGCCGAGACCGCGACGGCGGGGATCAGGCGCCGTGGCCGACATGAGCGAGCTCCCTCTCGGTCGTCTGGGCACGGGTGCGGTCGACGAGCTCGCCGGCCACCCGGTAGTAGGCGTCGGCGCCCGCCGAGCGCGGGTCGTAGGCGGTGATCGGAAGGCCGTGGCTGGGCGCCTCCGCGAGCCGCACGCTGCGCGGGACGACCGCGTCGAAGACGAGATCGCCGAAGTGGCGGCGCACCTCGGCGGCGACGTCGGCCGAGAGTCGAGTGCGGCCGTCGCACATCGTGAGGAGGAGCCCCGCGAGCGAGAGCTTCGGGTTGAGACGCGCCCGGATCCGGTCCACGGAGTCGAGCAGCTGCGTTAGCCCTTCGAGCGCGTAGTACTCGCACTGCACCGGGACGAGGACGCGGTCCGCGGCGGCCAGGGCGTTCACCGTCAGCGGCCCGAGCGACGGCGGGCAGTCGAGGAAGACGAAGGAGTACCCCTCGCGCGCGGGCGCGAGGGACTCGGCCAGGTACGTGTCGCCCTCGTTGCGCCGCGCCAGCTCGACCGCAGTTCCCGCGAGGTCGCGCTTCGACGGGACGAGATCGAGGTTCTCGAAGCGCGTGGGTCGCACGAGCCCGGCCAGGTCGGCGCCGTCGAGAAGGTCGGCGGTGGACACCCCGTCGGCGTGCTCGCCGAGGCCCGAGGTGGCGTTCGCCTGCGGGTCGAGATCGACGATCAGCGTCCGCTCGCCGGCCTCGGCGAGGCAGGCCGCGAGGTTCACCGCGGTGGTGGTCTTCCCGACCCCGCCCTTCTGGTTTGCGAGTGCGAAGATGCGTCCGGCCATGGGGAGAGGCTACTCAGGCGAGAGGACGTTTCTTCGCCGTGCCGGGCCGTCGAGGAAAGCGCTCCGGGGTCGGTCCGAGCTTCTCCACGACCAGCAGCCGGCGGCGCTCCGAGCCCGCCACGGGAACGACCTCGGCGAGGCGTCCGGCGACCTCGTCGGCCGCGCGAGCGACCCGTTTCTCGTCGGCTTCGCCGGCGTAGAGGACGAGGCGTCCACCAGGCCGGACGAGCGGCAGGCACCACTCGACGGCGACGGGTGGAGCGGCGAGCGCGCGGGCCAGCGCGGTCGCGTACGCGTCGCGTCCTTCTCCGGCGGCGTGCTCCTCGGCGCGCGCCCACACGACCTCGACATTCGGGAAGTCCACGGCCTGCTCCCGCAGGAACTCGCACTTGCGCGAGTTCGCCTCGACGAGCGTCACCGCCAACTCGGGCCGGGCCGCAGCGATCGGAATTCCGGGCGAGCCGCCGCCCGAGCCGACGTCCACGACCGGGCCCTGCTCGACGAGGCCGAGCGCCGCGAGCGCATCATCGAGATGGACACGGCGAAGCTCCTCCGGGTCAGCGATGCTCGTGAGGCCGGGCGTCGCAAGAAGCGCAGCGAGCCAGCGCTCGATGCGCGGGTCGGTCACTCCTCGGCGGGAGCGACGACGATGCGGCGGTTCGGCTCGGAGCCCTCGCTCGCGGTCGTGACGCCGCCGCGCTCCTGGAGGTACAGGTGGACGAGCTTTCGCTCGACGGCCGACATCGGCTCGAGCGGAACGGGCCGGCCGACAGCGAGCGACTCCTGGGCGGCCTGCTCGGCGGTGCGCTCGAGCGTCTGCCGTCGGCGGGCGCGGTAGCCGGCGGCGTCGACTGTCGCGATCAGGTGCGGGCCGTCCTCACGGCGGAGCATCGCGTTCGCGAGGTGCTGGATCGCGTCGATCGTCTGGCCGCGCTTGCCGATGAGGAGCGCCACGTCGGACCCGGAGATCCGCGCGGTCAGCTCGTCGCCGTAGGTGCTGATCGCGACCGAGGCCGGGATGTCGAGCGCGTCGCAGACGAGCTCCACGAGCTCTCGCAGCTGCGCCTCAGGCGATCCGGGCACCTCCTCGACGCGGGGCCTCGGCTTGGGCCTCGCCTTCGCCCTCGGAGCGGGCGGCTTGCCCGAGAGCTCCGCGATCACGCGCGCGGGCGTGAAGCCGACGCCGAGCAGTCCGCGCTCCCCCTCCGAGATGACCTGGAAGCGCACCTGGCTCTTCTCGATCCCCGGGTGGAGCTTCTCGAGCTCGCGGGCGGCGCCCACTTGGCCTCGCCGACCGTCTCGCCGGTTCCTTCGACCTGGTTCGGGCCGAGCGGGAACTCTTCCTCGGTCGTCATCGCCGGGTCTGCGGGCCGCGCTTCTTGCGCCGCCGTACGCGTCGTTGTCCCGACCCGCCGCCGCCGCTCGGAGCCGCAGCTTTGGCGGTCGCGGCCGCAGGCGCGGGAGCCGGAGCGTCCTTCGCCGGCGTGCGCGAGCTGCGCTTGGGCGGTGCCGCCGGCTTGGGCAGCATCCGTCTCGTGATGAGGCCCTGGCCGACCGTCCAGAGGTTCGTCGTGACCCAGTAGAGAAGGAGCCCGACCGGGAAGTTGACGATGAACGGGACGAACGCGAACGGCAGGACGATGAAGATGATCCGCTGCGTCTTGTCCGTGACCGGGGTGAGGAGCGCGGCGACGAGCTGGCTCAGCACGTAGACGACGAGGAGGAGCCAGCCCGACCAGTGCGCGTTCACCGGGTCGGTGATGTTCGGAACGATCCAGATGAAGCTCAGATCCGACGTCGGGTAGAGCGGCAGTAGACCTCGTCCTCGAACCCCCGCAGGACGTAGAAGAGCGAGATGAAGATCGGGATCTGGAGGAGCAGCGGCAGGCAGGAGGCGGCCGGGTTGACCTTGTTCTCCTTGTAGAAGCGCATGACCTCTTCCTGCTGGCGCTTCTTGTCGGTCTTGTACTTCTGCTGGAGCGCCTTCAGTTCCGGCGCGAGCACCTGGAGCCGCTGCATCGAGTGGATCTGCTTGACGGTCAGCGGCACCATCACCATCCGCACCATCAGCGTGAGGACGACGATCGACAGCGCCCACGTGAGACCGCCCGTCGTGTGCAGCCACTCGAGGATGTCCGTGAGGATGTTCTCGAGCGGGGCGAGGATCGAGGCGAGCGCGATCACGCGGCCGTCTCCTTGCGCCGGCGGCGGAAGAGCGTCTGGTCATGCGCGTAGTCGACGCCGCCGTGGCTCCACGGGTTGCAGCGCAGGAGCCGCCAGCCGGCGAGGATCGTCCCGCGGACGAGCCCGAACTCGTGCAGCGCGTCGGCCGCGTAGTGCGAGCAGGTCGGGTGGTACTTGCAGCGCGGGCGCAAGAACGGGCTGACCGCCCGCTGGTAGACGCGCACGAGGAAGGTCGCGATCCGCGTCATGCCCGCGCTCCGCGGTCGGAGGCGTCGGCCAGCCGGAGCGCTTCACGCACCGACTCGGCGAGCCACGCGGCGCCGTTCGCTTCCGCCGTCTCGGCGAGTCCCTCGCGGGCCGAGAGGACGTAGTCGTACTCGGCCGGCAGGCCGGGCGCGAGCTCGTCGAAGATCGCCCGCAGGCGCCGCTTCAGCCGATTTCGCTGCACCGCGTTCCCGACCTTGCGCGGGACGGCGAGCCCGAGCCTCGGGCCCTCCTCCGAGTCCTCGCGCGGGAAGACGTAGACGACGAGGTAGCGGGTCGTGAACGAGCGGCCCTTGCGGTACACCGTGTCGAAGTCCCGGGAGCGGGACAGGCGGTTGCGTCGTTTCACGACCGGTCCCGGACTAGGCCGACAGGCGCTTGCGTCCCCGCGCCCGGCGCCGCTTGAGGATGGCGCGACCTCCGCGGGTCTTCATGCGCGCACGGAACCCGTGCTTGCGCTTGCGTCGGCGCACGTTCGGCTGAAAGGTTCGCTTCACGTCTCTCCGGAAATGAGCCCCGTTGCGGGGGAATGATTGGCTTCGGTCGGGACGGCCTCGGCCGTCGACGGGCAAGTATAGAGAAGGTCGGCGCCCCCTCTTCGAAGACCCGGACGAGCATCCGGCAAGGCGCATTTCCAAATTCCGCGGCCTGTGGAAATCCACAGCCCAAAGTTCGCATGATGCGGGCGATCCTTAAGACTGTCCACATTGTGGAGACGCCTGTGGATAACTCCGTATTGCCTGCAAACGTGCGGTTTTGGGGGGTTGCGTTTTCCCCAGAGGGACCGTTTGTAGGGAGGACACCCCGTTGCTAGACTCGCGCCTCGCCGAGCGGGACGGAAGGAGTTCGAAGGCCGGGTGGAACAGCCCTTAGAGCTGAGTGCGGAGACCCTGTGGACCGAGGTAGCTCGGCGCCTACAGGGGTCGCTGAACGACCACACGTACCGCACCTGGTTCGGGGATGCAGAGGGTGAGGCGCTCGACGACGATATCTTCGTCCTCACCGTTCCGAACGACTTCACGCGCGAGTGGATCGAGAACCACTTCCGCGGTCTCGTCGAGGCGGCGGTGCGCGACACGCTCGGCTCCGAGCGGCACGTCCAGGTGTCCCTCGCGGCCGTGGCGGCGCCGGAGCGGCAGCCGTCTCCGTGGCCCGAAGACGTGCGCGCGCCCGAGCGGCGCGAGCGCACCGGCCTGAACCCGAAGTACACGTTCGACCGCTTCGTCATCGGCTCGTCGAACCGCTTCGCCCACGCGGCCGCGCTCGCCGTGGCCGAGGCGCCGGCGCAGGCCTACAACCCGCTCTTCATCTACGGCGGGACGGGGCTCGGCAAGACACACCTCCTCCAGGCGATCGCCGACTACACCGGAGAGCACGGGCAGGGCCTCACCGCGCGCTACGTGACGAGCGAGGCCTTCATGAACGACTTCATCAACTCCCTCCGCGACAAGCGGATCGAGGGGTTCAAGCACCGCTACCGCCACTACGACGTCCTCCTCATCGACGACATCCAGTTCTTCGAGGGCAAGGAGCGGATCCAGGAGGAGTTCTTCCACACGTTCAACTCGCTCTACGAGGCCGGCCGGCAGATCGTCATCTCGTCCGATCGCCCGCCGCGCGACATCGCAACGCTCGAGGCGCGCCTTCGCTCGCGGTTCGAGTGGGGCCTCATCACGGACATCCAGCCGCCCGACCTCGAGACGCGCATCGCGATCCTCCGCAAGAAGGTGCACGCGGAGAAGACGCACGTGCCCGACCAGCAGGTCCTCACCTTCATCGCCGGCCGCATCTCGACCAACATCCGCGAGCTCGAGGGCGCGCTCACGCGCGTCGTCGCCTTCTCGTCGCTCACCGGCCGCCCGATGACCGTCGACCTCGCGCAGGAGGTCTTGAAGGACGTCTTCCCGCAGGGCGAGATCCCCGAGGTCTCCGTCGAGCGGATTCAGGAGGCCGTCATCGAGCGCTTTGGGATCTCGCTCCAGGAGCTCACGGGCGACCGCCGGTCCCAGTCGATCGTTTATCCCCGGCAGGTCGCGATGTACCTCTGCCGCGAGCTGACCGACTCCTCGCTCCCGAAGATCGGCAAGAAGTTCGGCGGCCGCGACCACACGACGGTAATCCACGCGACCTCGAAGATCGCGAAGCTGATCAAGGAAGACCGCTCGGTCTACAACCTCGTCCAGGAGCTCACCGCGCGCATCAAGCAGGCCCGTTGATGAACGTGTGGAGGAGCGCCCGGCAAATTGTGGACGAACCTGCTGGCACGTCCAAACTGGGGGTCCAGCGAAGTTCTCCCCAGATCCCGTCCCCAGCGCGGCGCCGCTCCCGTGGCGGCTTCAGTACCGTCTTCCCCGCTATCCACACGCCTTACTACTACTACGAGGTCCTTAAATGAATTCTCTCGAGACAGCAACTGAGACCAACCTGAGGATTACCTGTCAAAGCGAGGAGCTTTCCGAGAAGCTCTCGGTTGTCGGACGCGGCGTCTCGACCAGGCAGAGCGTCCACGTCTTGACGGGAATCCTCCTGCGCGCGACCGAGGGGCGCTTGGAGTTGGCGGCCACGGACATGGAGCTCTCGGTTCGGCTCGGGATCGACGCGAGCGTGGGGTCCCAGGGAAGCGTGGTGGTTCCCGGCCGGCTCTTCGTCGACATCGCAAAGCTCCTGCCGCCCGGTGAGGTGACGCTCGAGCACGTCGCCGGCGAAGGGCTCGTGCGCCTGACCTGCGGCGCCGCCTCCTACAGCCTGCACACGTTCAGCGCGGAGGACTTCCCGCGGTTGCCGGACTCCGGGGGCGAGGAGTTCACCGTCGAGCGCACGGCCTTCCTCGACACGATCGCGAAGGTGAGCCGCTCCGCCTCGCGCGACGAGTCACGACCGGTGCTCACCGGGATCCTCGTCCGCTTCGAGGCCGGGAAGCTCGTCATGGCCGCGACCGACTCCTACCGGCTGAGCGTCAAGGAGACGACGCTCGAGCAGGGCCCGGCGAAGGAGCTCGAGGCGATCGTGCCGGCGCGCGCGCTCGGCGAGCTCGCCCGCGTCGCCCAGGCCGCGGAGAGCGACACCCTCGCGCTCGGGATCCTCGACAACCAGATCGTCTTCGACGTGGAGGGCGTCACGCTGACGGCGCGCCGCATCGACGGCCAGTTCCCGAACTACAAGCAGCTCGTGCCGGAGGCGTTCGAGGCCGAGGTCTCGATCCCGCGCGAGGAGCTCCTGGACGTCGTCCGGCGCACCTCGCTCATGGCGCAGCGCAAGTCGCCGCTTCGCCTTCGCTTCGCCGAGGGCGAGTTGACCGTGAGCGCGCAGACGCAGGATGTCGGAGAGGCGCACGAGTCGCTCCCCGTCGCCTACACCGGCGATGCGCTGGAGATCGGCTTCAACGCCGAGTTCCTGCGCGACGGCCTCGAGTCGGTCGCCGACGAGAACGTCCGGATCAAGCTCATCAGCCCGCTTCGGCCGGGGCTCGTCCAGGGGGAGGGAGACGATTTCCTCTACCTGATCATGCCCATCCGGCTGGCCGCCTGAGGCGCGGCCCTCGGGCCGAGGGCGCCAGGTGGTCGTCGCGCACGTCACCCTCGTCGACTACCGGTCGTACGCGGCGCTCGACCTCGATCTCCCGCCCGGCTTCGTGCTCGTGACAGGCCTAAACGGTGTCGGCAAGACGAACCTCCTCGAGGCGCTCCACGTCGGAAGCCAGGGGTTCTCGCCGCGGTCGCGGACGGACGCGCAGCTCGTGCGCTTCGGCGCCTCCGCCGGCCGGGTGACCCTGGTCGGGGAGGAGGGTGGATCGCCGGTCGAGACCGAGGTGACGCTCGAGCCCGGCCATCCGAAGCGAGCCAAGTTCAACGGCGCGCAGCTCGCGACCGTCGAGTCGCTCCGCCACCGGCTGACCGCGCTTGTCTTCGTCCCCGACCGGCTCGCGGTCGTGAAGGGAAGCCCGATCGTCCGCCGCCACTACGTCGACCGGATGCTGGGACGGCTCGCGCCGGCGCAGGCCGACCTGCCCGGCTCCTACGGCCAGGCGCTCGCGCAGCGAAACGAGGCGCTGCGGCGGGTGCGTGCGAATGCGGCCGGACGCGAGTCGGTCGCCCCGTGGACCGAGCGTGTCGCCGAACTCGGGGCGGAGCTCGACGCCGCCCGTGTCGCGCTGGTCGCGGATCTCTCGCCGGTGTTCGCCACGCGGGCCGAGGGGCTCGGCCTGCCCGGGGCGACGCTTGCCTATGAGCCGGATCCGCCGACTGTGGAGGCGCTCGAGGAGCGCTTCGACCGCGACCTCGCCCGCGGGACGACGTCGCTCGGCCCGCACCTGCGCGACATCGGGATCAGCGCGGCCGGCAGAGAGTTGCGCAGCTTCGGCTCCCAGGGCGAGCAGCGCGCGACCGTCCTCGCGCTCACGCTCGCGGAGGCGGATCTCACCGCCGAGCGGAGGGGTGCGCCGCCGCTTCTCCTCCTCGACGACGTGCTGAGCGAGCTCGACGAAACCCGCCGCGTCGCGCTCCTCGCCGCGCTTCCGGAGGGATCGCAGACGATCGTTACCGCCACCGACCGGGGAGCGCTCCCGCGCGGCGGCCCCGACCCCGCGGCCGTGATCGAGGTCACGCCCGGAACGGCGAGAGCGGCATGAGCGGCTACCACCCGCGCTCGATCGGCGACGAGATCCGTGACCAGGTGGCGAAGCTCGGCCCGGATGCCGCCATCGGGCCAATCGTGAAGGCGTGGCCCGCAGCGGTGGGCGAGGCGATCGCCGAGAACGCCTGGCCGGCGAGAATCGCCCGCGACGGAACCCTCCACGTGGCGACCTCCTCGAGCGTGTGGGCCTTCGAGCTCACCGCCCTCGCGGAGACGACGCTCGAGCGCCTGCGCGAGGCGCTCGGCGACGCGGCGCCGCCCGAGATCGCCTTCGCGGCGGGCCGCCTGCCCGAGCGGGGACCACTGCCGGAGGACCCCGACAAGCCGCCTCCGCCGCCGGTCCCCGACGAGCTCCGCGAGGCCGGCGAGGCGCTCGCGGCCGGGATCGAAAACGAGGAGCTTCGCGAGGCCGTCGCGAAGGCCGCGGCGGCCAGTTTGGCGCTGTCGGTTCGCCCGCCGGACGACCGGTCGCTCTGATACACTACGCCGGGTACAAAAATAGCCCTTTAGCAGGGCTTTTTTCATGACTGAAACGTCCTACACCGCAAAAGACATCACCGTCCTCGAAGGCCTCGAGCCGGTCCGGCTGCGCCCGGGTATGTACATCGGCTCGACGGGCTCCCGCGGACTCCATCACCTGGTCTACGAGGTGGTCGACAACTCGGTCGACGAGGCCCTTGCGGGACGCAACGACCGCATCGAGATCACCCTCCATCCGGACAACTCGGTGACCGTCCGCGACTTCGGCTCGGGCATCCCCGTCGACATCGTGCCGGAGCAGGGACGCCCGGCCCTCGAGATCGTGCTGACGAAGCTCCACTCGGGCGCGAAGTTCGGCGGCGACGGCTACAAGGTCTCCGGCGGACTCCACGGCGTCGGCGTCTCCGTCGTCAACGCCCTCTCGGAGAGCCTCGTGGCCGAGGTGCGCCGCGACGGCAAGCTCTACCGCCAGGAGTTCTCGCGCGGGGCACCGCTCGGCGACATGGAGATCGTCGGCGAAGCGGAGCCGGGCGACACGGGCACGCAGATCACGTATCTCCCCGACTCGGAGATCTTCGAGGAGCTCGAGCTCTCGGCCCAGACGCTCGCGCAGCGCTTCCGTGAGACCGCCTTCCTCACCAAGGGCCTCCGGATCGTCTTCACCGACGCGCGCGAGGCCGAGGAGACCCAGGAGTTCTACGCAGAGGGCGGGATCAAGGACTTCGTCGCCTATGTGAACGACGCCAAGGACTCGGTCCACAAGCACATCGTCTACCTCGAGAACGCGACCGACGACGGCTCCGTCGAAGTGGCCATGCAGTGGAACACCTCCTACGTCGAGTCGGTGTTCTCGTTCGCGAACAACATCAATACCCATGAGGGCGGTACGCACCTCTCCGGCTTCAAGGCGGCGCTCACCGGCACGCTCAACAAGTACGCCCGCGAGAAGGGGCTCCTGAAGGAGAAGGAGGAGAACCTCGAGGGCGAGGACGTCCGCGAAGGCCTTGCCGCGGTCATCTCGGTGAAGCTGCGCGAGCCGCAGTTCGAGGGGCAGACGAAGACGAAGCTCGGCAACCCCTGGGTGCGCGGCCTCGTCGAGCAGACCGTCAACGCGAAGCTCGCCGAGTTCATGGAGGAGAACCCGAACGACGCGCGCCAGATCATCACCAAGGCGGTCGCGGCGCGAAACGCGCGCCAGGCGGCCCGCAAGGCGCGCGAGCTGACGCGGCGCAAGAGCGCCCTCGACGGCGGCTCACTGCCGGGCAAGCTGGCCGACTGCCAGACGCGCGACCCGGCCGAGGCGGAGATGTACCTGGTCGAGGGCAACTCGGCCGGCGGCTCGGCTATCGACGCGCGCGACCGGCAGTTCCAGGCGATCCTGCCGCTGCGCGGCAAGGTGATCAACTCGGAGAAGAACCGGATCGGGAAGGTGCTCTCGAACGCCGAGATCCAGGCGATCATCACGGCGATCGGGACGGGGATCGCGGACGAGTTCGACCTCGAGAGGCTCCGCTACCACCGCGTGATCATCATGACCGACGCCGACGTGGACGGATCCCACATCCGCACGCTCATCCTCACCTTCCTCTACCGCAACATGCAGGAGCTCTTCGACAACGGGCACGTGTACATCGCCGTGCCGCCGCTCTACCGCGTGAAGGTCGGAAACCAGGAGCAGTACGTCGAGAAGGAGTCGCAGTTCGAGGAGCTCCTCGTGCGCGAGAAGATCAAGGACATGGAGGTCACGCCGCGCTCGGGCGAGGCCGCGAAGATGACCGAGGCCCGCTGGACGCGCTTCACGCGCGACCTCAGCACCTTCGAGGGCTGGTCGGCGAAGCTCGCCTCGGAGCTGCGCGACTACCCGTCCGCCGGCCGCTTCGTGATCGAGCACCGGCTGATCGAGTCGCCGGCGTCGTCCGCGCAGGAGGCGATCGACGCGCTGCCCGGGCTCTCCGAGAACGGCCACGACCTCGAGTCGGTCCCCGCGATCCACGACGGCACGTTCCGCGTCAAGGTGATCGAGCGCTCGACGAGCGCCGCCCACCACGTCGACGTTCCCTCGGACGTCTTCGAGTTCTCGTCCTACCTGCGGCCTGCGGCGCGCGTACGAGAAGCTCGTCGAGACGGTCGGGGCCCCGCCGTTCACGATCACGGTCGGCAAGAAGACGCGAACCGTCCAGACCTTCGAGGAGCTGCGGGCGGCGCTCCTCGAGATCGCCAAGGACGGCATCCAGGTGAGCCGCTTCAAGGGCCTCGGCGAGATGAACCCGTCCGAGCTCTGGGAGACGACGATGGATCCGGCCCGCCGGATCCTCATGCGCGTCGACGTGGAGGACGCGGCCGTCGCCGACCGGATCTTCTCCACGCTCATGGGAGACCAGGTCGAGCCGCGGCGGTTGTTCATCGAGTCGAACGCCCGCGATGTCAGGTTCCTCGACGTCTAGATGGCGACGGTCGAACCCCTAGGAGCAGGCCGGATCGAGTCGCGCGAGCTCGAGCAGGAGATGCGCTCGAGCTTCCTCGACTACGCGATGAGCGTCATCGTCGCCCGTGCCCTCCCGGATGCGCGCGACGGCCTGAAGCCGGTGCACCGCCGCGTCCTCTTCGGGATGCACGAGGCCGGGATGCAGCCGAACCGGCCGTACAAGAAGTGCGCGCGGATCGTCGGCGACGTGATGGGCTCCTACCACCCGCACGGCGACCAGTCGATCTACGACACGCTCGTTCGCCTCGCCCAGCCGTTCTCGATGCGCTACCCGCTCGTCGACGGCCAGGGGAACTTCGGGAACATCGACGGCTACCCGGCCGCCGCGATGCGCTACACCGAGTGCCGCCTGACGCGCCTCGCGACGGAGCTCCTCCGCGACATCGACGCGGACACGGTCGACTTCGTCCCGAACTACGACGAGTCGCGGAAGGAGCCGTCGGTCCTCCCGTCGCGCTTCCCGAACCTGCTCGTCAACGGTTCGTCCGGGATCGCCGTCGGGATGGCGACGAACATCCCGCCCCACAACCTCGGCGAGACGGTCGACGCGGTGGTCGCGATGATCGACGAGCCGGCGATCGACGTGGACGGCCTCATGAAGCACGTCCATGGGCCTGACTTCCCGACGAGCGCCTTCATCGTCGGGCGAAGCGGCATCCGCGACGCTTACCGCACCGGCCGCGGCCGGATCGTCATGCGCGCCCGCGCCCATATCGAGGAGCTGCGCGGCGGCCGCACGGCGATCGTCATCAACGAGCTTCCGTACGGGGTGAAGAAGGGCGGCGACGAGGGCGTCATCGCGAAGATGGCCGCGCTCGTGAACGACAAGGTGCTGCCGGAGATCGCCGACATCCGCGACCTCTCCGACCGCACGGGCATGCGGCTCGAGATCCACCTGAAGCGCGACGCCGTTCCGCAGGTCGTCCAGAACAAGCTCTTCAAGCACACGGCGCTCCAGTCGACCTTCGGCTACAACGCGGTCGCGCTCGTCGACGGCGTGCCGCGGACGCTGACGCTCCTCGAGCTGGTTCGCCACTACCTCGACTACCAGCGCGAGGTCGTGACCCGCCGCTCCAAGTTCGAGCTGCGAAAGGCCGAGGAGCGCGCGCACATCCTCGAGGGCTACCTGACCGCGCTCGAGAACCTCGACGCCGTCATCGCGCTGATCCGCGGCTCGGCCGACACCGACGAGGCGCGCACCGGGCTCATGGAGAAGTTCGACCTGACGGAGATCCAGGCCCAGGCGATCCTCGACCTGCGCCTCGCGCGGCTCACCGGGCTCGCGCGGAAGGAGATCGAGGAGGAGCACGCCGACCTCGTCGAGCGCATCGCCGAGCTTCGCGCGATCCTCGGAGACCCGGCCCGCGTCGATGCCCTGATCCGCGAGGAGCTCCTCGAGATCAAGCAGGTCTACGGGCGAAACGACGAGCGGCGCACGGAGATCGTGGCCGCCGAGGAGGAGCTCGAGCTCGAGGATCTGATCGCCGAGGAGGACATGGTCGTCGCGATCAGCCGCTCCGGCTACGTGAAGCGGCTTCCAGTCACCACGTACCGCGAGCAGCGCCGCGGCGGGATCGGGGTCATGGGCATGGATCTCAAGGAGGACGACTACATCGAGCACCTCGTCGTCGCCTCGACGCACGACTTCCTGCTCTTCTTCAGCTCGCTCGGCAAGGTCTACCGCCTGAAGGTGCACGAGCTGCCGCTCGGATCGCGCCAGTCGAAGGGCCGCGCGCTCGTGAACCTGCTCCCGTTCGCGCAGGGCGAGTCGGTGCGCGCGATGATCGCCACGCGCGAAGTTCGAGGAGGCCGAGTACCTCGTGCTCGCGACCCGCAAGGGCGTCGTCAAGAAGACCCGCTTCGTCGACTACAACACGCCGCTCAAGGCGGACGGGATCATCGCGATCCGCCTCCGCGAGGGCGACGAGCTCGTCAATGCTCTTCACTCGGACGGGGACGACGACATCCTGCTCGTCTCGCGCAAGGGCCAGGCCGCACGCTTCCACGAGAAGCAGGCGCGTCCGATGGGCCGTGCGACCGAGGGCGTCATCGGCATCCGCCTGCGCGACGGCGACGAGGTCATCTTCGCCGGCATCGCGCGCAACGAGGAAGACCTGCTCGTCGTGACCGAGAACGGCTACGGCAAGCGCACGCGCATCGACCAGTACCCGGTGAAAGGCCGCGGCTCGATGGGTGTGAAGACGGTGCAGCTCACCGAGGCGCGCGGCCAACTCGTCGGCGCCCTGGTCGTCCGCGACGGCTACCAGGTGATGCTCATGTCGAACGGCGGCACGATGATCAAGATCCCCGTCGAGGACGTGAAGCGCCTCGGCCGCTCGACCCAGGGCGTGATCGTCATGCGCCTGCGCGGCGAGGAGGTCGTCTCGACCGTCGCGATGGTCGTCGATCCCGCCGACGAGGAGAACGGCGAGACGGTCGCCGAGGGCGAGCCCGCAGCAACGAACGGCGGTCCACCGCCCGTCGAAGACGAGGCCATCGATCTCGAGCCCGAGGACGACGCAGAGCTCGAGACGGACGAGGAGCCCGAGACCGGCTAGCCGCGAAGCCGCTCGGCCGCGTCCTCCGGGGCGACCGAGTTGATCGAGATGCCGGCGCCGAGCTCGAGCCCGGCCTGGACCGAGAGGCGCGGAACCAACTCGAGGTGCCAGCGCGGGCCGTCGTGGACCCAGGCATTGAACGGAACGTCGCCTTCGAGCCCGCGCAGCCTGCCGACGAGATCGCCGAGCAGCTCGAGCGCGACCGGGAGGAGCGGTGAGTCGAAGGCTCCGCTCTCGGGTTCGGTCGGCGCGATCAACAGCTCGTAAGGGAGGCGCCCGGCCCAAGTGGTCGCGGCGACCACCCCGTCGCGCTCGGTCACGACGAGGTTCTCGCCGATCCGCAGCGCTCCGGTCTCCTGGAGAACGGTCGGCGGTGGTTCGCGCAGCCACGCGAGCTGCGAGTGCGAATGCGGCCGGCTCGCTCCCGCCGCTGCCCCCTCGTTCACGAACGCGTGCAGGTACGCGAAGCCGTCATCGTGCGCCGCGGTCGCACGGAGTGACCACGCTTCGGCGATCCGGCGCAGCGCCTCCCGGGAGAGATCGGCCAGCGACTCGACATGCCGCGGCGTGTGGATCACGACTTCCTGCCGCTCGAGCGCGGGGTAGAGGTTCGGTACGACGCGCAGCTTCCATCCGGCCGTGTCCGGGTCTCCACCCTCGCGGCCGAGCGCGAGCGACTCGGGCGGCGTCTCCGATTCGTGCCCCTCGCAGAACGGACAGCCTGCGCTCGGTCCAGGCCGGGCTCCGCGGCGAGGCGCGATCACGACCACGCGACCCGACAGCGGGTCGACGCGGAAATCGGGGCGTGCAGGTTCCGTCAGCTCGAGTCGGACGGCGGGCTCTGGCGCCCCGCCTCGAGGAACGGCCGGAAGAGGTCGAGCGGCAGCGGCAGGAAGGTCGTGGTCGAGCGCTCCGAGCTGATCTCGAGCATCGTCTGCAGGAAGCGCAGCTGGAGCGTGATCGGGTTCTGGCTCATCACGTCGGCCGCCTCGCGGAGCTTCTGGGAGGCCTGGAACTCGCCCTCGGCCGCGATCACCTTGGCGCGCCGCTCGCGCTCGGCCTCGGCCTGGCGGGCCATGGCGCGCTGCATGCCGCTCGGGATCTCGACGTCCTTCACCTCGACGATCGAGACCTTGATGCCCCAGGGCGAGGTCGCCTCATCGATGATCTGCTGGAGGATCGCGTTGATCTTGTCCCGCTCGGACAGAAGCTCGTCGAGCATGTGCTGGCCGAGCACCGACCGCAGGGTCGTCTGCGCGATCTGCGACGTCGCGACCATGTAGTTCTCGACCTGCACGATCGCTCGCTCGGGGTCGATGATCCGGAAGTACGCCACGGCGTTCACGCGCACCGGCACGTTGTCCTTCGTGATTACCTCCTGCGGCGGCACGTTCAGCGTGACCGTTCGCAGGTCGACCTTGACCATCTTGTCGATGATCGGGATGAGCAGGAAGAGACCCGGGCCCTTCGGCGGCGACTTGAGACGGCCGAGCCGGAAGATGACGCCCCGCTCGTACTCGCGGGCGACCTTCACCGCCGCGGTGAGCAGGAGGATCAGGACGACGAGAACCGCTGCGGCGGCGATCAGCGCAGGCATGGCTCCATCCTATGCGACGGCGACGGGCGCCTCGGCCCGCGAGACGACGAGCGTGAGGCCCTCGTCGATCGACTCGACCTTGACTGTCGCTCCGATCTCGATCGGGCCGTCCTCGGCGCGCGCCTTCCAGAGCTCGCCGTGGATGAAGACGTACCCGTCGGGATCGAGCGTCGCGCGCACGACTCCGGTGTCGCCGGAGAGCTCCTCGTACCCGGTCTGCGGCTTCGTTCGCCGCACCTGGATGACCTTCGCCATCGCGATCCCGATGAGGAGCGCGAGCGTCAGGCCGATCGCGAGCGCGACCCAGACGGACACCTGGTACGCGGAGCCCGCGGGGTCGAAGAGGAGGAGCGCCCCGATGACGAAGCTCACCGTCCCCGCGAGCGCGAGGGCGCCGTGGCTGATGACGAACGCCTCCGCCACGAAGAACCCGAAGCCGAGCAGGATGAGCAGCACCCCCGCCCAGCTGACCGGCAGCACCTGGAGGCCGAAGAGGCCCATGATCAGGCAGATCGCGCCGACCGTCCCCGGGAAGATGAGGCCCGGGTTCATGACCTCGATCGTGATCCCGAGCAGGCCGATCGACATGAGGAGGACGATCAGGTTCGGGTCGACCAGCGTGTCGAGGAGCTGCTTCCAGAAGCTCATCTCGACCTCGTCGATCTGCGCGTCGGCGGTGTTCAAGACGATGCCCTTCGGCTCCGTCGTCGTGCCGTCGATCTCGTTCAGGAGCGTCGGCAGGTCGGGCGCGACGTAGTCGATGATCCCGAGCTCGAGCGCCTCGGTCGCACCGACGTTCGAGGCCTTGCGCACGGCGTCCTCGGCCCAGTCCCCGTTTCGCCCGTGGCTCTCGGCGAGCTCCCGGTTGTAAGCCGCGGCGTCGTTGATCACCTTGCGCCGCAGATCCGAGGGGATGTCGCCGCCCGACGACGAGATCGGCGTCGAGGAGCCGATGTTCGTGCCCGGCGCCATCGCGGCTACGTCGGCGGCCATCGCCAGGAAGACGCCGGCCGAGGCGGCCCGCGATCCCGGCGGCGAGACGTAGAGGATCACCGGTACTTCCGACGCGAGCTCGCTCTTGATGATGTCGCGCATCGCGGTGTCGAGCCCGCCCGGCGTGTCGACGAGCAGGACGACCGCGTCGTAGTTCTCCTCATTTGCGCGGTCGATCTCGCCGATGAGGTAGTCAGCCGTCACCGGGTTGACGTCGTTGTCGAATTCGACCGCGAGGACTCGGGGCCGGTCGTCCTCGCTCTGCGGCGCCGCCGCGTGTGCGAGCACGAGAGCCAGGCCGAACGCGACCAGGAGGAGGGAAAAGGGACGCAGGAAAGCCATTTCCGACGCGTAAGGATTGTATCTGCGTGCCCGCGAACGCCTTGCGACCCGGCCGGGCTTCTGGTTCGTTCGAGACGGGCCCGCGTATCCGCCCGCCTCTCCATGACCTTGCCGCGCCTGTTTTTCGTAACGTTTCTCGCGGCGCTCGCCTGCTCGGCTCCGGCTTCAGCCGCCGTCGAGCTGCAAGCCCGTGACGTCGCGCTTCCCGCCGCCGCGAACGCCCGCGGCGCCTCGGCCGTGCGCGTTCTGCCGGCCCGCACGGCGCCGCTTCGCTTCAACCTCGTCGGCCTGCACTGGCAGGGGCACCGGCACGGTCTCGTTCCGCACGGCCACGGCGACCGGCCGCTGGAGCGCCTGGCAGCGCCGCAGCGCCCGAGGAAGAGGACGGCCCGAACGCCGGCTCGACCGAGCGCAAGCGCGTCTCCGGCTGGCGGCTCGGCAGTCCGTACTGGACGGGCACGGCGCGACGGATCCAGTACCGCACCGCCGGCTCGGTGACGCGTCTTCGCGCTTTCTTCGTATGGAGTCCAGAGGTCGCGGCTCCGATGTCGCGCTCGGCGCTCATGACGACGAAGCCCGGCGATCGTTACCCGCTCCGGCTGGAGGGCGAACGAGAAGATCGTCCGCGCCGGCCCGTCGTACGCGTCGCGGCTCGCGTTCGCGGTCGTCCATCACACGGCGGGCGGCGTGCCCGCGACTCCGGCCAAATCGGCCGCGATCGTGCGCGCGATCCAGACCTACCACGTGAAGTCGAACGGCTGGAACGACATCGGCTACAACTTCCTCGTCGACCCCTTCGGCCAGATCTTCGAGGGCCGCGGCGGAGGAACCACGCGCAACGTGATCGGCGCGCACGCCGAGGGGTTCAACACCGGGAGCGTCGGAATCGCCGTGCTCGGCTCCTACGGCTCGACCGCTCCGACCAAGGCGGCGAAGGACGCGCTCGCGCGGCTCATCGCCTGGCGGCTCGACCTCGCGCACGTCGATCCGTCCTCGAGCCTCACCTGGACCTCGCAGGGCAGCCCGAAGTATCCGGCCGGGCAGGCCGTGCTGATCAAGGCCGTGAACGGCCACGGCGACGTTGGCGCCACCGCGTGCCCCGGCGCGAAGCTGAAGGCCGCGCTGAGCTCGGTTGCGACGGCGGCGCTCGCCCTGGGCGGGCCGAAGCTCTTCTCTCCGTCCGCGCTGGGCTCGGTCGGCGGGCCGGTGGAGTTCCGGGCGCGCCTTTCGGCGGCGCTCCCGTGGAAGGTCACGGTGAAGGACGCCGCCGGAGAGCCGGTCGCGAGCGGCTCGGGCACCGGCAAGCTCATCGACTGGACGTGGGATTCGAGCGGCGCCGACCCGGGCGTCTACACGTACCTGATGGAGGCCGAGGGCGGCGTGCGCTCGGCAACCGGCCGCGTTCCCGGCGAGGAGCCACTGTCGCTCCGGCCGCTCGTGCCGAAACCGTCGGTGCTGACCCCGAACGCCGACTCGATCGGCGACATCGTTCGCGTCCGCTTCACCGTCTCGAAGGCGTCAACGCTCGCGTTGCGCATCGAGACCGAGGCCGGCGACCCGGTGGGGACGATCGCATCCGCGCGGCCGCTCGCCGCGGGCGGGACGACCATCTCGTGGCGAGGGAACATCGCGGGCTCGCCGGTTCCCGACGGGCGCTACCGGCTGGTCGCGGTCGCCACCGCCGGCGCCGAGCAGGTCACCCGCCGGGCCACGCTCACGATCGACCGCACGCTCGGCAAGCTCACGGTCACGCCTCAGCTCTTCTCCCCGAACGGCGACGGCCGGCGCGAGACGGTCGCTATCGGCTTCACGCTCACGCGGTCGGCGACCGTGCGGCTCAGGATCCTCCAGGGGACGAAGACCGTCGCGACGCTCCTCGCGGGCTCGGCCACCTCGGGCCTGCACACGGTCACTTGGAACGGAAGAAAGGCGACCGACGGCGAGCTGCGCGTCGTCGCCGAGGCGACCACCTCGCTCGGAACGCGCTCACTCGAGCGCGGCCTCAGGCGGGACACGCGCAAGCCGCGCGCCACGATCGTCGAGGCGCGCAAGCGCCGGGGCGGCGGCGTGCTGCTCCGCGTGCGGCTCGACGAGCCGGCGCTCCTCGTCCTGCGCTTCGACGGGGAGACGGTCAAGCGGCAGGCGGGGATCGGCACGCACACGTTCAAGCGCGGCAAGAACTCGACGAAGGTCAGCGTCTACGCCCAGGACGCCGCCGCGAACGGCCGCTCGACCTTCGCCCGCGTCCGCTAGAGCCCGATCTCGCCGCTCTCGACGGTTCGCCGCTCGCCGGCGATCTCGACCTCGAGCCGCCCGCTGCGGTCGATGCCGACGCCCATCCCGCGCTCGCCGTCCACGGTGACGACGCGGTTGCGGAGGAAGTCGCGCGCGGCCAGCTCGTCGTGGAGTGCGTCGATCGTCCCGACCTCCCAGCGCGCGTAGGCGTGCTCGAGGTGCGCGAGCAGGGCGGCCAAGAGGGGAGCGCGGCGGCGGTTCACGCCGTCGACCGTGTAGAGCGACGCGGGCGGAACCTTCGTCTCCGTCGGCAGCTCCTCGGGCCGCTGGTTCACGTTCAGGCCGATCCCGAGAACGACCGCGCCCTCGCGCCGCTCGGCCAAGACGCCTGCAACTTTGCTCCCATTCACCAGCACATCATTGGGCCACTTGATCTGGCTCGAGCGTCCGAGCGCGTCCTCCACGGCCAGTGCGGTCGCGATGCCGCCGACGAGGGAGAGCTCGGCCGCTCGGCGCTCGGCGCCGGGGCGCAGGACCACGGAGCAGAGGATCGCCGTCCCGGCCGGCGTTTCCCACGTGCGCCCGAGCCGCCCGCGCCCGGCGGCCTGCCGGTCGCACACGGCGACGGCCCCCTCGGGCAGGCCGGTGTCGAGAAGCGCCTGGGTCGAGGCGCACTCCGGCTCGTAGCGGTACGGCGTCCCAAACGCGCCGTGGAGGAGCGGTGCGACGGCCTCCGCGGCGAGCGAATCGGCCGCCGGTTCTCCCCCGCTCATGGGCACTAGACTAACTTCGCCGTGCAACCGCCGAAGCCGCCGTTCCGTCTGTCTGAAGAAAGGGTTCCCGTGCCCATTCTCCAGGCCTACAGAAAGCTGAGCGATCTCGCGCTCGTCACCAAGGCGCGCGCCGGCGACCGACCCGCGCTGCATGTCCTCGTGGAGCGCCACACGCCGCGGGTGAACCGGCTCACCGCGCAGCTCATCACGGATCTCGAGGATCGCCGCGACGCCGCGCAGGAGTCGCTCGTCAAGCTCTGCACGAAGCTCCGCCAGTTCCGCGGCGACGCGCAGTTCGCGACCTGGCTCCACCGGCTCGTCGTGAACACGTGCCGCGACTTCCAGGACCGCTCGCGCGTGCGCCAGACCGACCCGCTGCCGCTGATCGAGGAGGCGGCCGGCGAGGAATCCGATCCGTCCCGCGCGCCGATACTCGGCGACCTGCGCCGCGAGCTCGCGACCGGGCTCTCCCATCTCTCCGAGTCGCAGCGCGACGTGGTCGTCCTGCGCGACGTGCTCGGCTTCTCCTACGAGGACATCGGGCGTGCGGCGAAGATGCCGGTCGGGACGGCGAAGAGCTACGTGCACCGCGGCCGGGAACGCCTTCGCGCCTCCGTCGAGGAGCAGCGCCTCGAGGCCGCGACGTCGGTTCGCTCGGCGGGTAGCGCGTCGTGACGGGCCCGCTCGGCCGGGCAGAGATCGAGGCGATCATCCCCCACCGCGACCCGTTCCTCCTCCTCGACGAGGTCACCGAGATCATCCCAGGCAAGCGCGTCGTCGCCCGAAAGCTCGTGCGCGAGGACGAGTGGTACCTCGCCGGCCACTTCCCGGGACGGCCGATCATGCCCGGCGTGCTCATGGTCGAGGCGATGGCCCAGGCCGGCGCGGTCGCCGTCCTCTCGGAGCCGTCGAACGCGGGCAAGCTCGCGCTCTTCGCGGGGATCAACGACGTCCGCTTCAAACGCCTGGTCACGCCGGGCGACGAGCTCGAGCTCGTCTGCGAGCTCGACCGGCTGCGCGGCCCGATCGGCCGCGGCGCCGCGACCGCGTCGGTGGACGGCGAGCTGGCCGTGAAAGGAACGCTCCTCTTCGCGCTCACGGATCCCGACGCATGATCTCGAAGGTCGATCCGTCGATCCGCCGGGTCGGGATCACCGGCCTCGGCGTCTACGTGCCCGACCGGGTCCTGACGAATGCGGACCTCGAGAAGATGGTCGACACGAACGACGAGTGGATCACGACGCGCACCGGCATCAAGGAGCGCCGAATCGCGCGCGACGACCAGGCGGCCAGCGATCTCGCGATCCCGGCCGCGCGCCAGGCGCTCGAGCGCGCCGGCGTCGACCCGGCCGAGCTCGACATCGTCATCGTCGCGACCTCGACGCCGGACATGCTCTTTCCCACGACTGCGGTGATCGTGGCCGAGGCGCTGGGAGCGTCGAAGGCCGCGGCCTACGACACACTCGCCGCCTGCAGCGGGTTCCTCTACTCGACCTCGCAGGCGTACGGGCTGATCGCCGGCGGCGTGGCGCAGAAGGCGCTCGTGATCGGCTCGGAGACGCTCTCGAAGATCGTCGACTGGACGGATCGCGGCACCTGCATCCTCTTCGGCGACGGCGCGGGCGCGGCCGTGATCGAGCCGGTGGCGAGCGGCGGTTTCCACGGGTTCGAGCTGGGCGTGGACGGAAGCCACGGCGCCGACCTCTGCCTCCCCGGCGGGGGCTCGCGCAACCCGGCCTCCCCGGCGATGATGGACGCGGGGCTCCAGTGGGTGCACATGAACGGACGCGAGGTCTTCCGCGAGGCGACGCGGCTCATGGTCTCGTCGGCCGAGCAGCTCCTCGCCGAAGTGGGCGCGACCGTGGACGACATCGATCTCTACGTGCCGCACCAGGCGAACCAGCGCATCGTCGACCACGCGACCAAGCACCTCGGGCTCCCGCCGGAGAAGGTCTTCTCGAACATCGCGCGGTACGGCAACACGTCGGCCGCGTCGATTCCGCTCGGCCTCGCCGACGCGCTCGACCAGGGGCGGCTCGAGCCGGGGATGAACGTTCTCATGAGCGCCGTCGGCGGCGGGCTCACGTGGGGCTCTTCGTACATGACCTGGGCGGGGCCCCAGTCGTGACGATCGCGTTCTGCTTTCCGGGCCAGGGCTCGCAGTCGGTCGGCATGGGCCGCGAGCTCGCCGAGGCGTTCCCGGCAGCCCGCGCGGTCTACGACGAGGGTTCGGAGGCGGTCGGGTTCGACCTCGCCGCGCTCTGCTTCGAGGGGCCGATCGAGGAGCTCACGAAGACGGAGCAGCAGCAGCCCGCCCTGGTCGCGACCGAGCTCGCCTGCCTGCGCGCGGTCGACACGCTCGGCGTGCGCGCGGAGGTCGTCGTCGGCCACTCGGTCGGCGAGTACTCGGCGCTCGCCGCCTGCGGCGCGCTCTCCGACCGCGACGCGATCGCGCTCGTCCGCACCCGCGGCGAGGCGACGGCCGCGGCGGCCCGCGAGCGTCCCGGCGCGATGGCCGCGGTGATCGGCCTCGAGGACGCGGTGGTCGAGGATCTCTGTGCGGCGATCGACGGCGTGTGGCCCGCGAACTACAACTGCCCCGGCCAGCTCGTCGTCTCCGGCGAGACGGCGGCGGTCGACGCGCTCGTCGTGGCCGCCGAAGCGGCCGGAGCGCGCAAGGTCGTGAAGCTCCCGATCACGGGCGCGTTCCATTCGCCCCTCGTGGGGAGCGCGGTCGACACGCTGCGCCCGGCGGTCGAGGCGGCCGACTGGCAGGAGCCGACGACGCCGTTCATGTCCACCGTGACCGCGCAGATCGAGCCGGCCGAGCGCCTCGGCGGGATCCTGCTCGACCAGCTCACGGCGCCGGTCAAGTTCACGCAGGCCGTGAAGGCGCTCGTCGCCGACGGCGTCGACACGTTCGTGGAGATCGGCCCGGGCAAGGTGCTGAGCGGCCTGATCAAGCGTTGTGACCCGACGGTGCGCACGCTCTCGGTCGGCGACGCGAAGGGCCTCGCGCAGCTCGAGGAGGTCGTCTCCGCTGTCTGAGTTCGCGTCCCTCGACGGCAAGGTCGCGCTCGTCACCGGCGGCTCGCGCGGGATCGGCGCCGCGATCTGCCGCGAGCTCGCCCGCGGGGGCGCCAAGGTCGCGGTGAACTACCGCTCGAGCGCCGCCGAGGCCGAGGCGATCGCGAAGGAGATCGGCGGCGTCGCGCTCGCCGGCGACGTTGCCGACGCTGCGCAGGCGCTCGCGCTCGTCGAGGAGGCCGAATCGCAGCTCGGCGACCTCGACATCCTCGTGAACAACGCCGGGATCACCCGCGACGGCCTCATCGCCCGCATGAGCGACGAGGACTGGCGCGACGTGCAGGCGACGAACATCGACGGCACGTTCCACACGTGCCGGGCGGTCGCGCGCGGGATGCTGAAGCGCCGCTCCGGCGCGATCGTGAACATGTCGAGCTACGTCGGCGTTCACGGGAATCCGGGCCAGACGAACTACGCGGCCTCGAAGGGCGCGATCATCTCGTTCACGAAGGCGCTTTCCAAGGAGCTCGGAACGCGCGGCGTGCGGGTGAACGCGGTCGCTCCGGGCTACATCGAGACCGAGCTCACCGGCGTGCTCTCGGATGAGATCACCGAGTTCCTTCGTTCCAATACTCCGCTGGGCCGGCTCGGGACGCCCGAGGACGTGGCCACGGCGGTACGGTTCCTTTGCTCGGACGAGGCGTCGTTCGTGACCGGGGAGATCTTCCTCGTCGACGGCGGATTGGGGATGTAGATGGGCGGCACGGAGTACACAACGCGCAGGGTCGTCGTCACCGGGCTCGGTGCGGTGACGCCGCTCGGTCCCGATCCCGAGACGTTCTGGACGAACCTGACCGCCGGAAAGAGCGGCGCGGGCCCGATCACGCTCTTCGACGCGTCCGCGTTCCCGGTGCAGTTCGCCTGCGAGCTCAAGGACTTCGATCCGACCGAGTGGATCGACAAGCGCAAGGCGCGAAAGATCGACCGGTTCGCCCAGATGATCGTCGCCGCCGCGCGCCAGGCCGAGGCCGACTCGGGCATCGACGTCGCCGGCGAGACCGAGCGCACCGGCGTGTCGGTCGCGACCGGGATCGGCGGGCTCGGGCAGCTTCCAGGACTGCGCCTACACGCTGAAGGATCGCGGCGCCGACCGGGTCAATCCGCAGTCGATCCCGGCGATCATCCCGAACATGGGCGCCGCCTGGGTCTCGATGGAGCTCGGCACGCGCGGCCCGCTCACCTCCCAGTGCACCGCCTGCGCCGCGTCGAACATGGCGATCGGCGAGGCTACCGATGCGATCAGGCTCGGCCGGGCCGACGTGATGCTCGCCGGCGGCACCGAGGCGGGGATCACCGAGGTCGGCATCGCCGGCTTTGGCGCCATGCGCGCGCTCTCGCGGCGAAACGACGCGCCCGAGAAGGGGAGCCGCCCGTTCGACCTCCAGCGCGACGGCTTCGTCATGGGCGAGGCGGGCGCGATCGTCGTCCTCGAGGAGCTCGAGCACGCGAAGGCGCGCGGCGCGAAGATCTACGCGGAGATCGCCGGGTACGGCCTCTCGTCGGACGCGCAACACGTGACCGAGCCCGACCCGACCGGGATCCATCCCGGCCGCGCGATCAAGATGGCGCTCGAAGACGCGGGTGTTTCGCCGAACGACATCGACTACATCAACGCCCACGGCACCTCGACCCCGCTCGGCGACGCGTCGGAGACGCGCGTCATCAAGCTCGCGTTCGGCGAGGAGAAGGCCTACTCGACGCCGATCTCCTCGACCAAGGGCGCGACCGGCCACTGCCTCGGCGCCTCGGGCGCGATCGAGGCGCTCGCCTGCATCCTCGCGGTGCGCGACGACATCGTCCCGCCGACGATCAACCAGGAGACGCCCGACCCCGAGTGCGACCTCGACTACATCCCGAACGAGTCGCGGAAGGTCCCGGTCGAGATGGCGCTCTCGAACAACTTCGGCTTCGGCGGCCACAACGCGTGCCTCGTGATCAAGAAGTTCCACGAGTGACCGCGCGCTGGGCGAGCTTCGACTGCTACGGAACGCTCGTCGACTGGAACGGCGGGATCTCTAGCGTCCTTGCGCGCCTTTGGCCCGACGCCGACACGGCCGAGCTGCTCGAGCGCTACCACGAGATCGAGCCGAGGGTCGAGCTCGACGGAAGCCTCCCTTACCGCGAGGTGCTGACGCAGTCGCTGAAGCTCCTGGCCGAGAGCGAGGGGCTCGAGCTCGCGCCGGAGGACGAGACCGCGCTCGCCGAGTCGCTGCCGGCGTGGCCTGCGTTCCCCGAGGTCCCCGGCGAGCTCGAGGAGCTTCGCGCTCGCGGGTGGAAGCTCGCGATCCTCTCGAACTCGGATCCGGATCTCCTCGCGTCCTCGCTCGAGAACATCGGCGTGCCGGTCGACCTGACCATCACGGCCGACATCGCGGGCTCCTACAAGCCGGCGCACGGACACTGGGAGCGCCTCTTCGAGCGCGACGACGTCGACCGTTCGCGCCACGTGCACGTCGCAGCGAGCGCCTTCCACGACCTGCCGCCGGCGGCCGAGCTCGGCGCGCCCTCGGTGTGGATCAACCGGGTCCACGAGGAGTCCGACGCGCCTCGCGCGGCCGAGCTCACCGACCTGAACGGCCTCGCGGACACGCTCGACTCGATCGTCGCCAGCTAGTCTCGTCGCCATGTCGAAGCTTCGGGCCAAGTGCCCGTACTGCCGGACTCTCACCGCCGTCTCGGTCGGGCTCGGCTACGAGTGCCACGCCTGCGGGCGAACCTTCGAGGCAGGGCTCGTCCGCGTTCCCCGGGCCTGGGGCGAAGGCGGAGAGACGATGCACGACGGTGCCCGCCTCGACCTTCCGTATCCCGAGGTCGCGGTCATCGAAGAGGACACGCTGCAAGAGCAGAACCTCGCACTCGCTGCGGGGCTGCCCGAACGCCCGCTCATCCTCGGCGGCTGCTGCTGCTCTCACGTCGGGGCGGTCGAAGGACTTTCGGCGCGGCACGGCCGCGTTGCGGTCGTGTGGCTCGACGCGCACGGCGACCTGAACACGCCCGAGACCTCGCCGAGCGGAAACGTCTGGGGCATGCCCTTGCGGATGCTCATCGACTCCGAGACCGTGCGGCCCGAGGACGTCGTTCTGATCGGAGCGCGCAATCTCGATCCTCCCGAGGAGGCGTTCATCGGCGAGTCCGGTATCCACCTCGGGGTCGAGGAGTTGAACGAGGCTCTCGACGGAGCCGACGTGGTGTACGTGGCGCTGGACGTGGACGTGCTCGATCCCGATGACGACGTGATCATGTTCATGCCCGAGCCCGACGGTCCGACGGGCGACGAGGTCCGCGCGATCCTCGAGCGGATCGCCGGCTCGAACACGCGCCTGGCGGGCTTCGGGATGAGCGCCGCGACGGGCGCCGAGGGCAACGCAGAAGCGCTTGTTCCCTTCGCCCGCGCCATCGGCCTCTAACCCCGCCTAGGATTAGGAGCCCAATGGCTGAGCCCTACGAGGTCTCGATCGACGACCGGCGCGAAAAGGCGCCGGAAACCGACGGGAAACCGCATCCGAACACCTGCCCGCGCTGCGGGTCTCATTACCGCGACGACGAGCTCGACGCGAACCTCCGCGTCTGCGTCCAGTGCGGCCATCACTTCCCGATGGGGGCCCGTGACCGGATCGCGCAGCTCACCGACGGGGGCACGTTCGTCGAGCACGACGCCGAGCTCCACTCGGCCGATCCGCTGAACTTCTTCGACCTGCGCGCGTACACGGAGCGGATCGCGCAGGCCGAGATGCAGACGGGTCTCGGCGACGCGATCGTCGCCGGGTCGGCCTCGATCGAGCGGCGTCCCTGCGAGATCGCGGTCATGGACTTCGCCTTCATGGGCGGCTCGATGGGGAGCGTCGTCGGCGAGAAGATCGCGCGCGCCTGCGAGCGGGCGGCCGAGCGGCAGGCGCCGCTCATCACCGTGACCTCCTCGGGCGGCGCGCGGATGCAGGAGGGGATCCTCTCGCTCATGCAGCTGCCGAAGACGGTGGCCGCGGTCGACGCGCTGCGCGAAGCACGCTCGCCGTTCGTGGTCGTCATGACGCACCCGACGACCGCCGGCGTGCTCGCGAGCTTCGCGAGCCTCGGCGACGTGATCGTCAGCGAGCCCGGCGCGCTGATCGTCTTCGCCGGCCCGCGCGTCGTGCAGCAGACGACCCGCGAGAAGCTCCCGGACGACTTCGGGATGTCCGAGTCGAACAGTCGCTTCGGCCACATCGACGCGATCGTCCGCCGTCCAGACCTGCGGCCGTTCCTCGGCCGGCTCCTCTCCCTCTTCGACGGAGGGTCGCGTGGCTGAGGCGAACGAGCACGAGGCGGCCGAACAGCTCCGCCTCCGCGAGCGGCTCGCGAAGCTCAAGAACCTGCCGCTCATCGGCGGCGTCGGCGTCTCCGGCGAGCTGGCGAAGCTCGAGAAGCAGATCGAACGGATCTCGGCGGAGCCGTCGACGGACGAGGTCTGGCACTCGGTCGAGTTCGCGCGCCATCAGGACCGGCCGTACACGCTCGACTACATCGAGCGGATCTGCGACGACTTCATCGAGCTCCACGGCGACCGCTCCGAGGCTGACGACGCCGCGATCGTTGCCGGCCTGGGCCGGTTCCGCGGCCGCTCTGTCGCGATCGTCGGCCATCAGAAGGGCCGCGACCTGCGCGAGCGCACGTTCCGCAACTTCGGGATGCCCTACCCGTCGGGTTACCGCAAGGCGATGCGGGTCATGGATATCGCCGACCGCCACGGGATGCCGGTCGTGTCGCTCATCGACACGCCGGGCGCCTTCCCGGGACTGGCCGCGGAACAGCACGGCCAGGGCGGCTGGATCGCTCGCTGCCAGCTCGCGATGATCGGGCTCGACGTCCCCTCGGTCGCCTGCGTGATCGGCGAGGGCGGCTCGGGCGGCGCGGTCGCGATCGCGGTCGCCGACCGGGTGCTCATGCAGGAGAACTCGATCTACTCGGTCATCTCACCGGAGGGCTGCGCCGCCATCCTGTGGCGCGATGCGAGCGCGGCGAAGAAGGCCGCGGCCGCGTTCAAGCCGGACGCCGTCCACTGCCTCGACCTCGGCGTGATCGATGGGATCGTTCCCGAGCCCGAGGGGGGCGCGCACGCCGACCACGACGGGGCTGCTGAGCTCCTCGCTGCGAGCCTCGAAGCCGCACTGGAGGAGGTCGGCGACGCCGATCCGCGTAAACGGCGCCTCGCGCGCCGCAAGCGCTTCCTTTCCATGGGCGTGTTCGTCGCCTAGCCGGCGAACGCTTACCCACATCTTCCACAGGGTTATCCGCAGCCTCGAGAGGGGCAGATTTCCGTGCAAAAAGGCGGTTTCGCACAGGGTTGTCCACCGCATGGGAAAACTTCCGGGGCCGACGCAAAACGTCGGCCCCGGCTACCAACCCCCCCAGATCGGCACTGATTCGGTACCCGCCGGTTCGGGTCCGAAACACTGAGGCCGATGCCGAAACTCACCGACTACGAGCGCAAGCGCGACCGCACGAAAACACCGGAGCCCTTCGGCGGCAAGGCGCGCAAGGGCAAGCGCCCCGTCTTCGTCGTCCAGCGCCACCAGGCCCGGGCGCTCCACTACGACTTCCGCCTGGAGCGCGACGGCGCCCTCGCGAGCTGGGCCGTGCCGAAGGGCGTCCCGCTCGAGACGGGCCAGCGCCACCTCGCCGTGCACGTCGAGGACCACCCGCTCGAGTACGCGACCTTCGCGGGCGAGATCCCGAAGGGCTCCTACGGCGCCGGCACGGTCGAGATCTGGGACTCCGGCACCTACGAGCTGGTCGAGGAGAAGCCCGACGGAGGCCTGACCGTGGCGCTCGACGGCGAGCGGCTCCAAGGGCTGTGGACGCTCATCCCGGCGAAGCTCGGCGGCCAGGAGAAGAACTGGCTCCTCGTCCGCAAGTCCGGCGAGGCGCCCGTGTCCAAGAAGTACGCGCCGATGCTCGCGACCCTCGCCGAGGACATCCCGACGGAGAAGGGCTGGCTCTTCGAGGTGAAGTGGGACGGCTACCGCACGCTCGCCTACCTGCGCGGCGGCGAGGTGAAGCTCGTGAGTAGGCGTGACAACGACCTCACCGAGCGCTTCGCCTCCGTGGCGCGGGCGCTGCCCGGCGCGATCCGCACGCCGGACGCCGTGCTCGACGGCGAGGTGTGCGCGATCGACGAGGACGGCCGCGCGAGCTTCTCGGCCATGCAGCAGGGCGGCGCGAACCTCCTCTACTACGTCTTCGACGTGCTCGAGCTCGACGGCGAGCCGCTCGTCCGACTCTCGTACACGGAGCGGCAGGAGCGGCTCCGAGAGGTGCTCGACCCGAAGGACAAGGTCGTCCGCCTGTCCGACGCGTTCGAGGACGGGCCTGCGCTCGTCCGCGCGGTCAAACAGCAGCGCCTCGAAGGCGTCATGGCCAAGAAGGCGCGCTCGACCTACGAGCCGGGACGGCGTAGCCGCAACTGGCTCAAGGTGAAGGCGACCGAGCGGCAGGAGTTCCTGATCGCCGGCTACACCAAGGGGCAAGGCCGGAGATCGTCGAGCCTCGGCGCGCTCGTCCTCGCGGTGCGCGAGGGGAAGGAGCTCCGCTGGGTCGGGAACTGCGGTACCGGATTCGGGGAGGACGAGCTGCAGCGGCTGCTCGGCAAGCTACGCCCGCTCGAGCGCAAGACGTCGCCGTTCGACCCGGTCCCGAAGATGGCCAAGGTCAAGGCGGCGGACGTCGTCTGGGTGACGCCGAAGCTCGTCTGCGAGGTCGAGTTCGCCGAGTGGACGCACGACCGCCACCTGCGCGCGCCGCGCTACGTTGGGCTTCGTGACGACAAAGCTCCCGAAGCCGTGCGCCGCGAGCATCCGGTAGCCACCGAGCGCCGGCGCGGGAAGCGCGTCCTCAAGCTCTCGAACCTCGACAAGGTCTTCTGGCCCGACGAGGGGATCACCAAGGGCGACCTCATCGCCTACTACGAGGCGGTCGCGCCGGCGCTCCTCCCGCACCTGAAGAACCGGCCGTTCACGATGAAGCGCTTCCCCGACGGGATCGAGGGCAAGCACTTCTTCCAAAAGGACGCCCCGTCCCACATGCCCGACTGGATCCCGAAGAAGACGTACCGCTCAGTGTCGCGGGCGACCCGGGAGAAGCGGATGATCTCGTATCCGCTCGTGAACGAGGAGCTCGCGCTCCTCTGGATGGCGAACATGGGCTGCATCGACCTGAACACGTGGTACTCGCGGGTCGACAAGCCCGACCGCCCCGACTTCTGCCTCTTCGACCTCGACCCGTCCGACGGCGTGGCGTTCAAGGACGTCGTCAAGGTCGCGCTCCTCATCAGGCAACTGCTCGACGGGCTCGGGCTCGTCGGCTACCCGAAGACGAGCGGCTCGGACGGGATCCACGTCTGCGTGCCGGTGACGCGGCGGCACACCTATGCCGACACGCGCCACTTCGCCGAGATCGTCGCCGGGACGCTCGTGCGCACCCATCCGAAGCTCGTGACGACGCAGTGGTCGCGCGCGAAGCGCCACGGTGTCCTGATCGACGCGAACCAGAACGGCGAGGGGAAGACGATCGCGTCGGTCTACTCGGTGCGGCCGCATCCCGGCGCGCCCGTCTCGGCGCCGCTCCTCTGGGACGAGGTGACCGAGGATCTCGACCCGCGCGACTTCACGTTCGAGACCGCGCTCGACCGCGTCGAGCGGCACGGCGACCTGTTCGCGCCCGTTCTGGACGGCGGACAGTCGCTCGGGAAGGCGCTCGCCGCGCTCGAGTGAGCCCTAGACGGCGACGCCGAGCGCCATGTCGTGCTCGCGGGCGAGAACCCGCTCGAGCGCGCCGACGCAGCGGCTGTCGAACATGTGCTTGGCCGACTCCTCGCGGAGCAGCGCGACCGCCTTCTCGTGCGTCCAGGCGTCGCGATAGACCCGCGTGGAGATGAGCGCGTCGTACACGTCGCAGACGGCGAGGATGCGGGTCTCGAGGTCGAGCTCGGTCTCGTGGAGGCCGCGGGGGTAGCCGCTACCGTCGAGCCGCTCGTGATGGTCGAGCACGAGCCGGCGCACGGACGGGGAGAAGTCGCCGAGCTCGCCGAGCAGGTGATGGCCCCACTCGGGATGCCGGCGGATGACCGCGAACTCGTCCTCCGTGAGGGCACCCGGCTTCTTCAGGATCCCGTCGGGGACCGCGAGCTTGCCGATGTCGTGGAGCAGGCCGCCGGTCGCGAGGCTACGGAGCCGGCTCGGGGGAAGGCCGAGCTCTTCTCCGACCTGGACGGCCAGGAGCGCGACGCGGCGCGTGTGCTCCTCCGTGTAGGTGTCCTTGCCGGCGAGGCGCAGCGTGAGCGCGCGGACGCGAGAGCCGAGAAAGGTCTCTTCCGCCGCGACGAGGCTCGCTGCCGACGGGCCGCCGGTGAGCGCGTGCGACTGGGCGGCGCGGTGCAGGTCGAGTGCGACCGGGGCGCCGACGAGCACGAGCCCCACGAGCTCGAAGCCGTGGCCGAGCCACCAGCCGAGCTCCATGAAGTCGTACATGAGCGCGCCCATGAGCGAGGCGGCGAGGAATCCGAGTCCGATGAAGACGAGCGCGTCGCCGAACCGCTGGGTGAGAAGGAAGGAGTCGAGCGTGCGCAGCGCGATGTACCCGTACGCGGCGAGACCGCCCAAAAGGAGAGCCAGCGCCGGGTCGCTCCCGGTCTCGGGCAGCGCCGGGAGGACGTCGGGGCCGAAGAGGCCGAAGAGGCCGAAGGCGGCGATCGACGCCATGAGGACTCCCTGAAGAACGAGTAGCCAGCCGATGCGGCGCTGTCCACGGAAGGCGGGGAGGGCGGAGAGCAGCAGGATGGCGGCACCGACCGGCAGCGTGAGCGCGCCGGTGAGCGCACCGAGGCCGTACGAGAACTCGCCGACGATGTACCCCGGCGAGGCGAGGCCGTGAATGAGAAGAAGCGTCGCCATCGCCGAGAACGCCGTCCCGACGAGGATCGTGCGGGCGTCGTTTCGCCGGACGCCGACGAGCGTCAGCGCCAGCGAGGCGACGGTGGCCAGAAGCGCGCTGAGCGTGACCGACCAGAAGTGGAATCCGCCCGAGAGATGGACGTGGTCGCGACCGTAGAGCGCGAGCAGCGCCATGGGCAGCGCGACGAGGGCTGCACATCCGACGAGCATGAGGACGAGGCGCCTCCGCAGGAGCGTCTGCATGGACGCATACATCGGCCGGTTTGCCCAAGAAGTTGAGGGGTTTCCGCACCCTCGTTTGACAAATGTTGCGGCCTAGCGCGGCGTCTCCTCGCCGAGGCCCCGCGGATGCCCGAGCATTCCGAGCTCCGCGATGTCCCGGCGGAAGAAGAGCGACACCGTCCAGTCCATGACGACACGCAGCTTTCTCGTGATGAGAGGGAGCTGGTACAGGTGGTACGTCCGCGTGACGAACCAGGCCGGGAATCCGCGCAGCCGCAGGCCGAAGACCTCCGCGATTCCCTTGTAGCGGCCGAGCGTCGCGACCTGACCGAGCATGCGGTAGCGGTACGGCTTCGGCTCGCCCGTGAGGTTCTTCACGAGGCGACGGGCCTGCCGGAGCGCGTGCTGGCAGGTCGGCGGGTCGGGGTGGTCCGGCGTCGCTGCGTTCGGGACGCGTGCGCAGTCGCCGAGCGCCCAGAGGTTCTCGTGCCCGTCCACGCGGAGCGTCGGGTCGACCCGCACGCGGCCGATCTCGTCGAGCGGAAGTCCGAGCGTCGAAACCCAGGGACTCGCGCGTACGCCCGCGGTCCAGACGACCGTGTGCGCCTCGATCCGGTCTCCGTCGGAGAGGACGGCCGCGTGGGGCTCGACGGCGTCGAGCGTGGTCGAGACGCGAATGTCGACGCCGCGCCGCGCGAGCTCTCGGCCCGCGTACTCGCCCAGGCGGCTCGGGATCTCCGAGAGGATCTTCGGGGCCGCGTCGATGAGCACCCAATGCTGCGGCGCGTCGCGGAGCTCCGGGTAGTAGCGCATCGTCCCGCGAACGAGGTCGGAGAGCTCGGCGAGCGCCTCGACGCCCGCGTAGCCGGCTCCTACAAAGACGAAGGTGAGATGGCGGCGGATCTCGTCCGGATCGGTCTCGGCGGACGCCGCGTCGAGCCGGCGCAGGACGTGGTTGCGCAGCGCGATCGCGTCCGCGAGGTCCTTGAACCCGAGTCCGTGGTCGGCGAGACCCGGGATGGGGAGTGTCCGCGCGACCGCGCCCGCGGAGATGACCAGGCGGTCGAAGCCGATCAGCTGGTCGCCCGCATCGGTCGTGACCGTGAGCGTGCGAGCGTCGGTGTCGAGAACGGTGGCCGAGCCGAGGATCAGCTCGGCGTGGGGGCACATCATCCGCAGCGGGACGACGACATGGCGCGGCTCGAGGGTGCCGGCCGCGGCCTCGGGGAGAAGCGGCGTGTAGAGCATGAAGTTCTCGCGGCTGACGATCGTAGAACCGCGCTTGCCGAGCAGGCGCGCGACGTAGCCGCCGGCGAACCCACCGCCGACGATTAGAGTCCCGCCGCGGGCGTGGCGTGGCTCGCTCATGCGGCCATTGTCCCGTTTGGAGGGGTTCTCATGCCGCAGCCCCGCCCAGGGTGGGGAGCGGGCCACCCGCCACCCGCCTTCGACGGTACCGGGGAAGTCCGCGCGTATCTGTGTCGATTGTGTGCCGATTCTCCGCGGCGACGGAGCGGGGCGATAGCGTCCGCGCCGTGGGCGTACAGATCGCGGTGATCGGGAGCGGCGCGGGGGCCGAGGCGGCCGCGGAGGAGGTCGGGCGCCTGCTCGCGGAGCGCGGCGCGACCGTCGTGACCGGCGGTCTCGGCGAGGTCATGGCCGCTGCGTGCCGCGGCGCGAAGGCGGCCGGAGGACGAACGGTCGGGATCGTCCCCGGCACCGAGCGCGGCGCCGCGAACGAATGGGTCGACGTCGCCGTCGCAACGGGCATCGGGCACGCGCGGAACCTAGCGGTGGTCGCGTCCGCCGACGCCGCGATCGCGGTCGGAGGCAGCTGGGGCACGCTCGCCGAGATCGCGTACGCGCGGATGCTCGGGCGGCCGGTTGTCATCCTCGACCCGGGCTGGAAGCTCGAGGGCGACGGCATTGCGCACGCATCGAGCCCGGCCGAGGCGGTCGAATCGGCGCTCGCGAGCGTCATAGACTGACGCGCGTGTCCCAGGATCTCGAAGCCCGGCGCGCTCTCGCGCTCGAACGCTGCGACCGCCAGATCCACTGGTACACGAAGTACGGCGTCTGGGCCGGCGTCCTCTACCGCGTCTTCCAGACCTCGGCCGTCCTACTCGGCGCGATCACGCCCGTGCTGATCCTCTGGACGGAGCTCTCGGTCGTCCTCCAGGCGCTGCCGGCTGCTCTTGCGTCCGTGTCGGCGGCGCTCGTCGGGATCTACGGCTGGCAGGACAACAAGGCGCGCTTCGCCTTCACGGCCGAGGCGTTGAAGAGCGAGAAGGTCAAGTACGAGACGCGCACCGGCGTCTACCGCGGCGACTCGACGCGGGCGCTCAACCGCTTCGTCGGGCGCATCGAGGCGATCGCGATGGCCGAGACGGCCGAATGGCGCAACGCCTTCGTCGAGGCCGGGCACACGGCGGACGAGCACGCCGCCGAGGAGCCGGCGGCCGACGAGCCCGAGCCCGGGCTCTCGCCCGACGTCTAGCTCTCGAGCTCTTCGACCCGCCGCGCGAGGAAGCGCCGCTCGCCTTCGCTCGGCGCGAGCTCGATCGCACGACGGTACGCCGCGACCGCCTCGTCGCGGCGGTTGACCCGCCGTAAGAGGTCGGCCCGTGCGGAATGGAAGAGGTAGTAGCCGTCGAGCCGCGCCTCGAGCGGGCCCATGAGCGCGAGTCCCGCCAGCGGCCCGTCGGCCATCGCGACGGCGACGGCGCGGTTCAGCTCGACCACCGGGGACGGCGTGAGCTCGACCAGTCGTGCGTAGAGCGCCGAGATCTCGCTCCAGTCGGTCGGCTTGTCCGCGTGGAGCGAGGCGATCGCCGCCTGGATCTGGTACGGCCCGGGCCGTCGGAGCCGGATCGCTCGATCCAGCACCCGCCGCCCCTCGTCGATGCGTCCGCGGTCCCAGCGCGCCCGGTCCTGATTCGCGAGGAGCACGATCTCGCCGCTCGCGTCGACGCGCGTCTCCCGCCGGGCGTCGTGAAGGAGCATCAGCGCGATGAGCCCGAGCGACTCCGCGTCGTCCGGCATCAGGACGGCGAGGAGCTTCGCGAGCCGGATCGCCTCATCGAGCAGGTCGTCGGTCGGCGGCGGCCCGTAGCCCTGGTTGAAGGCGAGGTAGAGCACCGCGTGAACAGCGCGGAGCCGGTCGGGCAGAACGTGCGCCTCCGGCACCCGGATGGGGATCGCGGCCGCGCGCACCTTGCCTTTCGCCCGGCTCAGTCGCTGCGCCATCGTCGGCTCGGGGACGAGGAACGCGCGGGCGATCTCATCGGTCGTCAGTCCGCCGACGAGCCGCAGGGTCAGCGCGACCTGCGACTCGAGTGACAGCGCCGGATGACAGCAGGCGAAGATCAGCGCGAGGCGCTCGTCGGGAAGGGCGTCGTCCATGTCAGGCTCGGGCGCGGTGGCCTCGAGTCGCGCGAGGAGCTCCTGCTTTCGCGCGAGCGTCTGGTCGCGCCGGATCAGGTCGACCGCTCGGTTTCGAGCCGTCGCGACGATCCAGGCGCCGGGATTGGAAGGCGTTCCGTCGCGCTTCCAGCGCTCGACCGCCGTCGCGAAGGCGTCCTGAACCGCCTCCTCGGCGAGGTCGAGGTCGCCGAGGATCCGGGCGAGGATCGCGACCGAGCGGCCGAACTCCTCGCGAAACGCGGAGGCGACCGGGTCTACGCGGCCGCCTCCCCGAGACCGAAGCTGCGCGGCAATCCGGCCTACGCTCCCTCGAAGTTCATGATCTCGCGCACTTCGACCGGGCCGTATGGGGCGGACGGGATCTTGGCCGCCCACTCGAGAGCAGCGTCCTTCGACGGCACGTCGATGATGTAGAAGCCGCCGAGCTGCTCCTTCGTCTCGGCGAACGGGCCGTCGGTGACGAGCGGCTCGCCGTCGTTCACCTGGACGGTGGCGGCGGTCGGCGTCGGGTGAAGCGCCTCGCCGGAGACGTGGACGCCCGAGGACTTGAGCTCCTCGGTGTAGGTGAACCATTTGCCCATCTCGGCGTTCTGCTCCTCCTCGGACATGGCGCCCATGGCTTCGTTACGCATGGCCTCGTTTCCGTAGATCAAGAGGATGTACTGCACGTTCCGCTCCTTTGGTCGGGTTACGACTCTATGACGAACGGAGCGCCGAAAAATCGACAGCGATGGCGAAGCCACCGTCCCTTTCCATTCCACTTACAAGTAGCCACTGAGTCCATTACAAGCCGGGAGTAGGTTCCGGCTACTCCCGTCCGGGAGACGAATCTAGTAGGGGAGACGCAAATGCGTGGACTTGGCAAGCGTGGAGGAGGCCTGGCCGCGGCGCTGATCCTCGTTGGCGCAGTGGCCGCCGTCTCGGTCGTCGGCGCGGGCGCGACGCCGCGAGGGGGGAAGTGCCCCCACCCGAACGTGATCCGCGGGACGAACGGGCCCGATGTCCTGATGGGAACGGCCGGCAACGACCTGATCTTGGGCAAGGGCGGCAACGACGTCATCGACGGTCTCGGCGGGAACGACTGCGTTTACGGCGGTCGCGGCGCCGACACCGTTCAGGGCGGCGAGGGCAACGACCGTGTGCGTGGCGGCCCCGGAGCGGATGTCACCGACGGTGGGTCGCTCGGCTGCTGCCAGACTGGGAACGACTCCGTCTACGGCGGGCCCGGCCACGACACAGTGTTCGCGAGCGACTTCGGGAAGCAGTTCCTGTTCGGCGGGCCGGGGAGGGATCTCGTGCAGGGGTTCCAGGGCACCGATACCGCCTACGGCGGCCAGGGCGCCGACGAAGTGTTCGGGTTCACCGGCGACGACCGGCTCGACGGCGGTCAGGGCCGGGACACGGTCGGCAACGCATCCGAGGCCGGCGACGATCGCCTGCGCGGCGGTCCGGGCGCCGATGCGCTCGACGGCGGACCGGGCACCGATCACCTGAATGGTGGCGCCGGAACAGACACGTGCGTGAACGGCGAGGTCGTCAAGCGCTGTCCGTAGCGCTTTGCGTTCACATCCGGTTCGAGCGGGGCCCGCAAGCGCGGGCCCCGCTGCATTAGCGATCGATCGCGTACCAGACCTGGTCGAGCCCGCGCCAGTGCGTGGAGCCGCGCAAGCTCAGGCCGAGGCGCTCCATCACCGCACGCGAGCGGACGTTGCCCGGCGACGTGATCGAGATCAGCTCGTGGTCGTCGAGGAGGCGCTTGCGCCACAGCTCCATCGACGCGCGTCCGCCTTCGGTTGCGAGGCCCTTGCCCCAGTAGCAGCGGTCGAGCGTCCAGCCGACCTCGACCGGGTTGTCCGTCACGGGCCAGTCGCGGTGGCGCAGGAGTCCGATCCGTCCGATCAGGAGTCCGCTCGCCGGATCCTCGGCGGCCCAGTGGCTGAAGCCGTCCTCGTCCCAGCGGTCGCGGAACCGCTCGATCTGCTCCTTCGTGCGGTCGAGATCGCACGCCGGCATGAACTCGAGGAACTCCGGCTGGGAGTAGATCTCCGCCAGCGGCTCCGCGTCGTCGTCGCGCCACTGGCGAAGCAGCAGGCGCTCGGTGCGAAGCTCGCGCGGGATCATCCAGACGAAAGCATGCGCTCCAGGAGGGACAGCGCCCCCGCCTTGTCGAGCGGCTCGTTCAGGTTCCCGCACTTCGGCGACTGAACGCAGGACGGGCAGCCGTGGTCGCACGGGCAGCCGGCCAGCATGCGCGCGGTGTCCTCGACCCAGCCCTCGAACGCGTCGTAGCCGCGGCGCGTGAGCCCGACGCCGCCGGCATGGCCGTCGTAGACGAAGATCGTCGGCCGTCCGGTCTGGAAATGGACGTTGGTCGAGAGGCCGCCGATGTCCCAGCGGTCGCACATCGCCCAGAGCGGCAGGATCGCGATCATCGCGTGCTCGGCCGCGTGGAGCGTGCCGAGAAGCTGCGGCATCTCCTCGTACTCGGCGAGCTGGTCGGACTCGGGCAGGTACCAGACCGCCTCGGTTTCGAACGTCGTCTCGGGCAGATCGAGTGGCACGACGTCAAGGGATGAGCCGTCCGAGATCGCCTTCTTCTGGAAGCCGACCACCTGTTCGGTTACCGACACGCGGCCGAAGGAGAGCTCGAGCCCGAGTCTCCTGTCGCTCTCGACGCACCTCGTCGATGACCGTGTTGCGTCTCCTTCTTCGCCTGGGTGTAGTAGTCCGACTCGAAGCGCTCGACGATCGCGGCCCGCGCCTCGTGGTCGAGATCGAGGACGCGGTACGACTGGCCCAGATGGAGGTAGATCGCTCCCTCGTGCACCGTCGAGTACGCGCGCTCGCGCTCGGCCGAGCCGAGGACGTCGCCGGTCTCCGCGTCCACGATCAGGAACGATTCGCCGCTCGTGTCGCGCAGCCCGATCTTCGCGGCCGGGAAGTCGCGGCCCGCCCAGATCCAGCCTGCCTTCGTCTTCCTCAGGTCGGGGAGAAGCGGTGCCCGCCAGAGAAACTCGGGGCCGAGCGTCTTTTCGTCGCGGACGTCGAGCGGCGCCTCGAACGCCGCCGCGCGGACGTGCCCGTCGAGGATCCGCGGATTGGCGTGGTCGAGGATCGCCGCCTCGACGCGTCGGTTCATGAGGAGCTCCGGCTCGCGCATGAAGAACTGGTCGAGCGCGTCCTCGGAGGCGACGAGCACGGCCAGCCCGTGCCGCTCGCGTCCGGCGCGGCCCCACTGCTGGCGCAGGCTCGCGACCGTCCCCGGGAAGCCGACCGAGAGGGCGCAATCGAGCGTCCCGACGTCGATCCCGAGCTCGAGCGCGTCCGTTGCCGTGACGCCGAGCAGCTCGCCCTCGACGAGCCGCCGCTCGATCTCGCGGCGCTGCTCCGGCGTGTAGCCGGCGCGGTAGGGCGAAAGCCGGGCGGCCGTCGCCGTGTCGACGCGTTCGCACGCGAAGCGGTGGATGAGCTCGGCGGCCTTGCGGCTCTTCGCGAAGCAGATCGTCCGCTGGCCGGCCGTGACGAGCTGGGCGAGGATCCGCGCGGCGTCGCCGAGCGGGCTGGCGCGGAGGCCGAGCTCCTCGTCCAGGATCGGCGGATTCCAGAACGCGACGGTCCGTTCCGCGTGCGCGGCCGCGTCCTTCGAGACGACGCGCACGTCGAGCCCGGTGAGCGCCGCGGCCTGCTCGCCGGGGTTCGCGATCGTGGCCGACGCGAGCAAGAACTGCGGTTCGGCGCCGTAGATCGCAGCCGCCCGGCGCAGCCGCCGCAGGACGTTGCCGACGTGCGAGCCGAAGACGCCGCGGTAGACGTGCGCCTCGTCCACGACGACGTAGCGCAGGTTCGAGAGCACGTCGCCCCAGCGGTCGTGATGTGGGAGGACGCCGATGTGGAGCATGTCCGGGTTCGTCAGCACGACGTTCGCCCACTTGCGGATCTGCCAGCGCTGCTCCGAGGGCGTGTCGCCGTCGTAGATCGCCGCGCGCACCTTGGGGACGCCGAGCGCAGAGATGGCACGCGCCTGATCCTGCGCGAGCGCCTTGGTCGGGTAGAGGTAGAGCGCGCGATTCTTCGGCTGGGCAGCGAGCGAGTTCAGCACGGGCAGGTTGAACGCGAGCGTCTTCCCGCTCGCTGTCCCTGTCGAGACGATCACGTGCTCCCCGCGCTCCGCGGCCTCGAACGCTTCGGCCTGGTGTGTGTAGAGCGATGTGAGCCCGCGGCTGGCGAGTGCATCGGCCACCTTCGGGTGCAGCCCGTTCGGGATCGGGACGACGCGAGCCTCCCGGGGCGTTTCCTCGGTGTGGAAGACGATCTCCTCGGAAAGGAGGAGCTCGTCCCAGGCGGCGGTCTCGACGGCCACCGTCCCATTCAAGCCGACCGGGAGGAGGAGCCGTGGTCGTGAGGATCTGGAAAGGCCGGACGCGTGCCGAAGATGCCGACGCGTACGCCGCGTACATCGACGAGACCGGGGTGAAGGAGCTGGCGGCGACGCCGGGGAACGAGGGCGTCCAGATGTGGCGGCGCATCGAAGGCGACGAGGCGGAGTTCGTCGTCATGTCCCAGTGGGACAGGCGCGCGTCGATCGTCGCGTTCGCCGGCGAGGACATCGAGGTCGCCCATTACTACCCCGAGGACGACCGCTACCTGCTGGTCAAGGAGCCGAACGTCCTGCACTACGACGTGGTCGCGAGCGCGTAGCTACCAGTCGTCGTCCCAGCGCCGCGGCTCCACCTGAGGCCAGTCGTGGTCCATCGCGCGGCGGTAGCCGAGGATCCCGTTCACGAGGTGGACGAGGAGCGTTGCGACGAAGCCGACGATCGCGATCACGAGGCCGGCGGTGACCCAGCCGGTGAGCGCGAGGAGCGCTCCGATCGGGATCAGGACGATCAGTGCATCGTGCTTCCCGAGCATGCTTGAAGTGTTCCACGCGGTGTACGCTCGAGCGACCGGGGTGCCCACGGGCTGAGATCACACCCGCAGAACCTGATCCGGGTCATGCCGGCGAAGGGAGTGGAATGCCGATACCGCGCTGTCTCACGATCGCCACGTCCGACTCGGGCGGCGGCGCCGGCATCCAGGCCGACCTGAAGGCGTTCGCGAGCCTCGGCTGCCACGGGATGAGCGCCGTCGTCGCGCTGACCGCGCAGAACACGACCGAGGTGCGCTCGATCCACGAGGCGCCGCCGGAGTTCATCCGCGCGCAGCTCGCCACGGTCTGGGACGACATCGGCGTCGACGCCGCGAAGACCGGGATGCTCTTCAGTGCCGAGATCGTCGAAACCGTGGCCGCGTTCCTCGAGACGCATCCCGTCCGGCTGGTCGTCGATCCGGTGATGGTGGCCGCGTCCGGAGCCCGGCTTCTTCGGGACGACGCGGTCTCCGTGGTCGCCGAGCGGCTGCTTCCTCTGGCGACGGTCGCCACCCCGAACCTGCACGAGGCCTGTGTGCTCGCGGGCGTCCCCTACTCCGAGACGGCGAACCGGGAGGAGCTCGCGAAGCGGATCCACGCCCTCGGGCCGGCCGCGGTGATCGTCACCGGCGGGCACGGCGAGGAAGCGGTCGACTGGCTCTACGACGGCGAGCGCCACGTTCCGATCGTCGTCGCGCGCCACGGCGACCAGACGACGCACGGCGCCGGCTGCACGCACTCGGCCGCGCTGACCGCGTTCCTCGCCCGCGGCGATTCGCTGGAGGACGCGGCCCGCGGGGCGGCCGAGATCGCGACCGAGGCGGTCCGGTCGGGCTACCGCGTCGGCGCCGGCTCCGGTCCCGTCGACGTGTTCGGCCTTGCTGCTCTCAGAAGCAGGTGAGTTCGGGCTCCTGCGGGAGCTCTCGAAGCGCGGCCTCGTAGCGGGGATCGGCGACGACGCGGCCCTGCTCGGCGAGGATCTCGTCGTCACTCAGGACCTGCTCCTCGAGGGGCGACACTTCCGGCTCGAGTGGACCTCCTGGCGCGACCTCGGGTACAAGGCGGCGGCCGTCAACCTGTCGGATCTCGCCGCGATGGGCGCACGGCCCGAGGCAATGCTCGTCTCGCTCGCCCTTCCTCCGGAGACCGAGCTCGACGACGTGCTCGAGCTCTACGCCGGATTGAACGAGCCGGGCGTCCCGGTCGTCGGCGGCGACACGAACTCCGCGCCCGCGGTAACGATCGCCCTGACGGCGCTCGGCCGCAGCGCACGGGTTCCCGGCCGGGGAGGCGCCCGGCCCGGTGATGTGCTCGTCGTCACCGGCCCGCTCGGCGCTGCGGCCGCGGGGCTCTACGCGCTCGAGCATGGCCTGGCCGGGTTCGACGAGCTGGTCGCTGCCCACCGTCGCCCGCCGTTTCGCCTCGACGCCGCCGAGCGCCTCGCTCCGACCGCGCACGCGCTCATGGATCTTTCCGACGGGATCGCCTCCGACGCGGCGCGCATGGCCGAGCAGTCCGGCTGCCGACTGATCGTCGACGTCGACCGGCTCCCGCTCGCTCCGCTCCTCGACGAGGTCGGCGACGAGCCGTTCTGGACCGGTGGCGAGGACTACGAGCTACTGGCCGCGCTCGCACCGGACGATCCGGTCGCAGCCGGGTTCGCGGTCGTCGGCCGCTGCGAGGAGGGCGAGGGCGTGGAGCTACGCCGCGACGGGGTCCCGCTCGACGCGTCCGGCTGGGATCACTTCGCCCGCTAGGCCGCGGTGCGCTGATCGGTCGAACGCCGGCCGATGCCGTTCCAGCGGGTCGCGGCGGTTGCGCGCGAGAAGCTGTGCGTCGCTCCGTCGTCGACGGCAAGCGTCACCGGGCCGTGGACGATCAGGCCTTCGGCGGCGCGCTCGTGGAGGAGATCCGGGAAGAAGTCCTCGGCGAGCCACTCGCGGCCGGGGGTCACCGTCGCGCGGATGGTGATGCGCACGAGCGAATCGGAGAACGGCTCGACGTGGTCGATCCACGGGCGCCGGGCAAACGTCGTCGGGCCCTCGGGAACGATTCGCGACACTGCGGCGACGAGCTCTTCGCCGGCCTCGCGGTCGTTCACGAAGAGCTCGAGGGCGAGCTCCTTCACGCCGGAGGGCAGCACCTTGGCCGCGGTGATCTGCGAGTTGTGGACGTTGATGACCTCGCCGGTGACGGCGCGCAGCCGCGTGCGGCGCAGGGTCACTTCCTCGACGACGCCCTGGAGTTCGTGGGCGGAGACGAGCACGACGGTGTCGCCGACGGAGTACCAGCCTTCGAGGAACATCGTGAAGCCGGCGATCAGGTCGACCAGCACGCGCTGGGCGATGAACGCGGCCACGAGGATCGCAAACACACCCCCGGCGATCGTCGCGAGCCGGTCGACTCCACCGGTCAGCTGTGCGATCGAGAGGATGGCCGCGAGCGCGAACGCGACGTAGGCGATCGACGTGCGGACGATGCCGACGGCGGTCTCCTGTCGCTTGATCTGAACCATGCGGCCGGCGAGGTCGAACGAGCTCGCGGCGTGCCGGCGGTCGTGCCAGGCGACCACGCGGGTCGCGACGATGGAGCTCGCGCGCGCGACGAGCCAGGCGAGCGCGAACAGCGCGACGACCACGACGACGCGTCCCCAGGGGGGATAGAGGGGCGTCTGGTCGTTGAGGAGATCGATCACGGGGTCGAGAATCATCGGTACTTGAAGCTACCGAGAGATTCGACCGCCGCAACGCTCATCCCCAGCGTTTATCAGCGAATTAGCGCGTTCTTAACTTAAGCCGCTGTGAGCCAGCGTTCCCAGGCGCCCTCGTAGTGGCTCCGGGGTCGCGCGCCGATCACGGTCTCCTGCGCCTCGCCTCCCTCGAAGAGGATCACCATCGGGATCGAGAGGACATTGAAGCGCGCGGCAGTCTGCGGGTTGTCGTCCACGTTCATCCGCGCGAACGTCACCTTCTCGCCGTGGTCGCCGGCCATCTCCTCGAGGATCGGCTCGATCATCCGGCACGGCCCGCACCAGGGCGCCCAGAAGTCGACGACGACCGGGCGGGACGCCTGGACGACCTCCGTCTCGAAGGTCTCGTCGGTGAGTTCCAGCATCTCGGCCACGGCGGCGACTATACCCCTCGCTACAGACGCCTGAACGTGGCAGAGAGCCGCAGCGCCGGGATCTTCCATACCGCCTCGGCGACGATGCCACGGCTCATCTTCGAGCTACCTTCGGCGCGGTCGGTGAAGACGATCGGCACCTCGGTCACGCGGAAGCCGGCGCGCTCCGCGCGGAACGTCGTCTCGATCTGGAAGGCGTAGCCCTTCGAGTCGATCCGGTCGAGCGCGATCTGCTCCAGCACCTCGCGCCGGAAGCAGCGGAAGCCCGCGGTCGAGTCGCGCACGCCGAACCAGAGGAACGCCTGCGCGTAGAGACAGCCGCCGCGGCTGATCGCGCGGCGAAGCGCGTTCCAGTTCCGGACACCGCCGCCCGGAACGTAGCGCGAGCCGATCACTAGGTCGGTGTCGGCGGCCGCGGCGACGAGGCGCGGGACATCGGCGGGGTCGTGCGAGAAATCGCAGTCCATCTCCAGGACGAGCTCGCTGTCGCCTGCGAGCACGTGGCGGAACGCGGCGAGGTAGGCCGGGCCGAGCCCTTCCTTGCGCTCGCGGTGGAGCACCTCGACCCAGGGCAGCTCGGCGGCGAGGCGGTCGGCCAGCTCGCCGGTCCCGTCGGGCGAGCTGTCGTCCACGACGAGGACACGTGCGTCGAGCGACGCCTCGGCGAAGACGGAGCCGAGAACGCGCAGCATCGGCTCGAGGTTCTCGCGCTCGTTGTAGGTGGGGAGGCAGATCGTGAGCATTCGGGCCGCGCATATCATCGCCCTGGTGCCACTCCCAGCGATAGTCAATGCACTTCTGACGGCGTCCAGCGCCGCCATGCGGCGTCCTCAGTCGCACCGATATTTCGCAATATCGGCACTCCCTGCGTCCTTGCCCGACGACACCGGCCGGTCGTCAGAAGCACAAGACCATCACTGGAAGAGGCACTAGTGGCCCCGGAGACGCTTCCGTCGAACGCCGAGATTGCGTCGCAGTTCGATCTGCTCGCGGATCTGCTCGAGCTCGACGGTGCAGATGTGTTCCGGCTGTCGGCGTACCGCCGGGCCTCGGCGCGCATCGGCGAGTCGTCGGCGTCGGTCGCGAAACTCGCGCTCGACGGGACGGTGACCGAGATGCCGGGGATCGGCGGGACGATCGCCGGGAAGATCGTCGAGTACGTCGAGACCGGCGACATGAAGGCGCTCGCGAAGCTCCGTGACAAGGTTCCCGCCGGGCTCGTCGACGTCATGCATGTCCCCGGCCTCGGGCCGAAGACCGCGCGGCGTCTGTGGGAGGAGCTCGGCGTGTCGAACCTCGATGAGCTGCGCGCGGCCGCCGAGGAGCAGAAGCTGCGCGAGCTGTCCGGCCTCGGGCCGAAGAGCGAGGAGCGGGTGCTGGCGGCGCTCGCGAAGCCGGCCGTCTCGCAGGAGACGGGCCGCGTGCTACTCGGCCGCGTTCTGCCGGTCGTGCGCGCGCTCGTTGCAGAGCTGGCTGCACACCCGGCCTGCGACAGGGTCTCCGAGGCGGGGAGCGTCCGCCGCCGCGCCGAGATGTCGCGCGACGTCGATCTGATCGCGACCTCCTCCGACGCGCCCGCGCTGCTCCGGGCGTTCGTCGAGCACGAACGAGTCGCCGAGGTTGCCGCGCACGGGCCGACGAAGGCGACGGTCGTCTCCTACGACGGCTTCCGCTTCGACCTACGCGTCGTCCCGCCCGAGTGCTTCGGGAACCTGCTCCAGCACTTCACCGGCTCGAAGGACCACAACATCGCGTTGCGCGAGGACGCCGTGCGCCAGGGGCTCTCGGTCTCCGAGTACGGGATCGAGCACGTCGAATCGGGCGAGGTCTTCACCGCAACAGGTGAGGCCGAGGTGTACGAGCGGCTCGGCTACGCGTGGATCCCGCCGGAGCTGCGCGAAAACCGCGGCGAGCTCGAGGCGGCGCGGGACAACCGCTTGCCCAAGCTGGTCGACGTCGGCGACATCCGCGGCGACCTCCACATGCACACGACCTATTCGGACGGTCGCGCGACGCTCGACGAGATGGTCGCGGCCGCGAAGGCGTTCGGGCACAGCTACATCGCGATCTGCGACCACGCCGGCCGGTTGGCCGGAGGCGCGCTCGAGCGTCAGGCCGAGGAGATCACCGCGCTGGACGTGAAGGGCATCCAGGTGCTGCGCGGCGTCGAGGTCGACATCCGCCGCGACGGCACGGTGAACATGGACGACGAGCTGCTCGCCGGGCTCGACTGGGTGATGGCGTCGATCCACTCGGGCTTCGACGCGTCGCGCGGGGAGCTGACGAAGCGCATGTGCGCCGCGATGGAGAACCCGCACGTCGACTGCATCGGGCACCCGACGGGCCGCAAGTTGAACAAGCGCGCCGCCTACGACCTCGACTTCGACGCGGTCTTCGCGACTGCGAGCGACACCGGCACGTTCCTCGAGGTCAACGCGCAGCCCGACCGGCTCGACCTCATGTCCGCGCACGCCCGTGCGGCGACGATGGCCGGTGTGAAGATCGTCGTCTCGACCGACGCGCACCGCACGCACGAGCTCGAGAACCTCGAGTTGGGCGTCTTCCAGGCGCGGCGAGGGTGGCTGACGAAGGACGACGTGGTGAACACGCGTACCTGGGCGCAGGTCAAGAAGCTGAAGAAGTCGTGAGCTCGGTGGACTTCCGCCGCGACGGCTCGGCCGCGATCGAGTGGGTCGCGCGCTACCTCGAAGGCGTTCGCGAATTGCCGGTCCGCGCCGACGTCGATCCGGGCTGGGTGCGCGCCCAGCTCCCCGCGGCGCCGCCCGACGAGGCCGAGCCGTTCGACGCGATCCTCCGCGACCTCGACGAGGTGATCGTTCCGGGCACGACGCACTGGAACCACCCGCGCTTCTTCGCCTACTTCGCGATCACGGGCTCGGAGCCGGGGATCCTCGCGGAGCTCCTGTCCGCGGCGCTCAACGTGAACGCGATGCTCTGGCGCACGGGCCCGGCCGCGACCGAGCTCGAGGCGCTCACGATGGACTGGCTCCGGCAGCTGCTCGGCCTGCCCGAGGGGCTGCACGGCCACATCGAGGACGCGGCCTCCACGTCGACGCTCTGCGGCCTGGCCGCCGGGCGCGCGCTGCGGCCGAACGGCGTCGTCCTGTGCTCCGAGCACGCGCACTCGTCGGTCGACAAGTCGGCGCGGATCCTCGGGATGGAGCTTCGCAAGATTCCCGTGGACGAGGAGTTCCGGATGCGTCCCGACGCGCTGGCGGCGGCGCTCGCGGAGGGAGAGACCGCGGTGGTGGTCGCGACGGTGGGGACGACCTCGACCACGTCGGTCGATCCGGTTCCGGCGATCGCCGACCTCAGCGCCGAGCACGGCGCCTGGCTCCACGTGGACGGCGCCTACGCGGGCTCCGCGATGGTCTGCCCCGAGTTCCGCTGGGCGTTCGAGGGCGTCGAGCGCGCCGATTCGCTCGTCGTGAATCCGCACAAGTGGCTCTTCACGCCGGTCGACTGCTCGGCGTTCTTCACCCGCCGGCCCGAGGTCGTGCGCGATGCGTTCAGCTTGCTTCCCGAGTACCTGCGCACCGGCGTGGACGACGTGACGAACCTGATGGACTACGGCCCCGTGCTCGGCCGGCGGTTTCGTTCGCTGAAGCTCTGGACGGTCATCCGCTGCTACGGACGCGACGGGCTGCAGGCGCTGATCCGCGAGCACGTTCGGCTGGCCCAGCTCTTCGCCTCCTGGGTCGAGGCCGAGCCCGGCTGGGAGGTCGTCGCGCCGGTTCCCTTCTCCACCGTGTGCTTTCGCGGGCCGGGGTCCGACGAAGAGAACGAGGCGCGGATGGAGCGGGTGAACGCGACCGGCGAGGCGTACCTCTCGCATACGAAGCTAGATGACCGATTCGTATTTCGGCTCGCGATCGGCAACGCACGGACGACCGAGGCCGACGTCGCGCACGCATGGGAGCTTCTGCGCACGGCGTGAAGATCCAGACCGTCGACTACCACACCGCCGGCGAGCCGTTCCGGATCGTCACCGGCGGCGTCGAGCCGCTTCCCGGGCGGACGATCCTCGACAAGCGCCGCTTCGCGGCCGAGTCGCTCGACGACGTGCGCAAGCTGCTCGTCTTCGAGCCGCGCGGGCACGCCGACATGTACGGCTGCTTCGTCACCGAGCCCGAGGACGACGGCGCCGATCTGGGCACGGTGTTCTTCCACAACGCCGGCTACTCGACCGCGTGCGGGCACGGGACGATCGCGCTGGCGACGTACGCCGTCGATGCCGGCCTCGTCGAGGTAACAGAGCCCGAGACGGAGCTCACGATCGACGTTCCCTCGGGGCGGCTGCCGGTCGTCGTGTCGGTCGAGGGCGGCCGGCCGGTGCGCGCGCGGTTTCGCAACGTCCCCGCCTTCGTCTTCGCCGAGGGGCTCGGCTCGCAGCGCGCTGACGTCGCGTACGGCGGCGCGTTCTATGCGTTCGTCCGCGCGGAGCTCCCGGTCGAGCCGGCGAACGTGACCGAGTTCATCCGCCTGGGCCGCGAGGTGAAGCGCGAGCTCGAAGTCCGCGCACGAGATCGTCCATCCGGACGAGCCGGAGCTGCGCGACATCTACGGGGTCGTGTTCTGGCAGCCCGAGGGCGGCGATGCGTCGGGACTCGTCCAGCGAAACATCACGGTGTTCGCCGACGGCGAGGTCGACCGCTCGCCGTGCGGCAGCGCGACGTCGGCCCGGCTGGCGCTTCTCGACGCGAAGGGCGAGCTGGAGCGCGGGGCGGTCCTGCGGCACCTGAGCGTGATCGGCACCGAGTTCGAGTCGCGCGTGGTCGAGGCGTGCGACGGCGGTGTCGTGACCGAGGTCTCGGGCTCGGCCTACCGCACCGGGCGCGCACGAGTTCGAGCTCGACCCGGACGACGCGCTCGGCACCGGTTTCCTGCTCCGCTAGAGCCGACGCAGGATCTCGGCCATGCCGGCCGCGCCCATGACCATCAGGTCGGCGTTCTCGCGCAGGCCGGGCGGCGCCTCGAGCGAGTCGACGCCGATGCAGATCGCATGCTCGAGCCCGGCGGCGCGCAGGCCTGCGAACGCGTCGAGGTCGGTCGTGTCGTCACCTGCGTAGAGCCCGGCCGCCGTTGCTCCCGAGCGCGCGATCAACTCGCGGACGGCCGTGCCCTTGTCCGCCTCGACCGGCGGGCGGATCTCGAGCACCTTGCGCCCCCAGCCGGGGATGAGTCCCGCCTCGGCAGCGCGTTCGGCGACGGCCTCGAGCTCGGCCTTGGCCACCGCCTCGTCCTCGGCCTCGCGATAGTGGTAGGAGAGCGTCAGGCCCTTGTCCTCGACGGGGAGCCCGATCTCGTCGCGGAAGTAGGACATCCGCTCGGCGTACGCGGCGGCGAGGGGTGAGAGCTCGAGCCCGTGGTTTCCGACCACCTCGATGTCGGGCACGCCGACGAGCCGTCGTGCATCGTCGCCCGCACGTCCGCTCAGGCAGGCGACGAGGAGATACGACCCGGCGAGGCGCTCGAGTTCGGCGCGGGTCTCGTCGGGGACGGCGGCCAGCTCGGGCCGCGCGACGATCGGCGCGAGCGTTCCGTCGACGTCGAAGACAAGTGCGCTGCGATCCGGCGCGTCGGTGAGCGGGGAGAAGAGATCGGGAGGCACGGCGCGTATTAGACCGGGCGCGCCCCTCGGAGACGCGCGTTTGCCGCTTAAACGCTAGACGCGTGTCCAGGGAATCCCGCCTCTCCCACCCAAGACGCTATCGAGGAAATGCGCGCGTGTCTGTCACGGAAGCGCTCCGGAAACGTGCCGGTTTCTCCCCACCCGGCCGCCTGGTGGAAACCGGCTCGCGGCCTAGGATGAGGGCGTGACCCGCGAGCATCCGACCGTTCCCGTTCTCGCCGGGATCGGCATCGCCGGCGGGCTCTTCGGCGGGCTCTTCGGCGTCGGCGGCGGGCTCATCGTCGTACCGCTCCTGATCATGTTCGTGGCGCTCGACGCCAAGGTTGCGACGGCGACCTCGCTCGCGGCGATCGCGCTGACGGCCGCCTTCGGCGTGGTCGCGTTCACCGCCCTCGACCACGTTGCGTGGCGCGACGCTCTGCTCGTCGGGCTGCCGGCGATGGCGGGAACGCTCGCCGGTGTCGCGCTCCAGCGGAGGGTCTCCTCGCGCCTGCTCACGTACCTCTTCTCCGGGTTCCTCGTGCTCGTCGCCGTGAGGCTGTTCTTCGAATGACCGAGGTCGCGCTCGCACTTGCGCTGGGGTTCGGCGCCGGAGTGCTCTCCGGCATGTTCGGCGTCGGCGGAGGGATCCTGTTCGTCCCGACGCTCACCCTTGTCGTCGGCCTGGGTCAGCTCGAGGCGCAGGCGACCTCGCTCGCGGCGATCATCCCGGTCGTCGCGCTCGGCGCCTGGCGCCAGAGCCGCCACGGGCTCGTACGAGGGCGAATCGCGCTCACGGTCGGCCTCGCCTCCGCGATCGGCGTGACCGCAGGAGCGCTGCTCGCGAACGAGCTCCCAGAGGACGCCCTGCGGAAGCTCTTCGCGGCGCTCCTGGTCGTCACGGCGCTCCATCTCGCGACTTCCGCGTCGCGAACCGGCGTCGAATCGTGACGATCTCGCGCAGATAGGGCAGGCGGCGGGCATTCGGCCTGGCTACCCTGTGGCGCATGCGGTTGCGACTCGGGACTGCGGTCGCGCTTTGCTTCGTGACGGTGCTCGTCGCGGGCCCTGCCGAAGCACAGCAGGCCGGCGCCAAAGCGTCCTCCAGGGCGCTGGCGCTGCGCGTCGTCATGCCGGACGGAACCGAAGAGATCGTCGGGCAGGCCTCGGCGCCTCCCGGCCGGCTCGTCCGCTCTGAAGGCCTGACCTACGGCGAGACGATCGTCACGACGGGATCCTCGTGGGCGCGCGCACGCGCGACCGCGTCGACCCAGGGCGCGGCCTCGGCCAGCTCGACGCTTCGCACCGTCTCCCTCTTCGACGGAGAGATCACGGTCGGCGCGATGTCGACCCGCGCGATCGCGTCGGCGAGCTCGAAGCGCGCCACCGGCAGTCTTTCGGGCTCGTGGCTCGCCGACGTCACGATCCTCGGGACAGGTGTCCGCGCGACCCCGAACAAGCGCGTCCAGCTTGCCGACTGGGGCTACGTCGTCCTGCTCGAGCAGGCCGTGGTCAAGGACTCGAAGCGCATCGGGCGCCGGACGTTCGTCGCCGCGCTCCACGTGCACCTGACCGCCGACCACGGCGGCCTCGCGGCCGGGACGGAAATCGTCGTCGGCTACGCGGAAGCGGCCGCGAGCGCGCCGCGTCCGCCCAAGGTCGAGGATCCCAAAGATGGAAACGGCGTTCCGGTCGCGCCGCCGTCGGGCCCGAGCCGCGATCCCAAGCCGAATACGGACGACACGCCGCCGCCGGTCGTCCAGGATCCGCCCGAGAACGTCAAGCCCAAGCTCACGAACAACGGCTACGTCTTCCCGGTCTACGGCCCGGCAGGCTTCACGAACGACTTCGCCGCCGGTCGCGCGCACACCGGCTGGCATCACGGCAACGACATCTTCGCGCCGCTCGGGACACCCGTCCTCGCGGTTACGGACGGCACGCTCTTCCTCGTCGGCTGGAACACGCTGGGCGGCAACCGGCTCTGGCTCCGCGACGGCCAGGGGAACGAGTTCTACTACGCGCACCTCACCGCCTACACGCCGCTCGCCTTCGACGGCTCGCAGGTGAAGGCCGGTGACGTGATCGGCTTCGTCGGGACGACCGGCGACGCGGACGGAACGCCGCCGCACCTCCACTTCGAGATCCATCCGGCCGCCCTGCTCGGGCTCGGCTACGACGGCGTCGTCAACCCGTACCCGTACCTGCTCGCGTGGCGCCGGGTCGCCGACGCGTCGTTCGACTGGTCGCCGAAGCCCGGCAAGGTGCCGCAGCCCGGCGTCGTCTTGCTCGACGCGGATGACATCTCGACGGCGAGCGGCCTCGACCCGACCGCCCTCAGCGGTCTCATGAGCCTCCCCGAGTTCTTCGGCGAGTCGTCGGCGCAGGTCGAGCCGGACGTCGTCGGCGCGCCGCCCGGCTTCGGCGGGTAGCAGCGGCGGGATATCGTTGACCCGATGAGCAACCGGCTCTCGGGTTACTCGCTTCCGCTCACGCAGACGGGCGCTTCGTCGCTCGTCCCGGCGCCGCCGTGGCACTACTCCGGCGATTTTCTGATCGTCGAGTTCCGCACCGATCCGGAGGCTGCGCAGGCGCTCCTGCCGCCCGAGCTCGAGCCCGGCGACGACCTGGGCTCGGCCGCGGCGATCTTCGTCGACTGGCAGTCGTGCTCGGACTCCGGCGAGGAGCTCGTCGACCCGATCCGCGCGCAGTACAAGGAGTTCTTCGTCGTGCTCGCCGCGACGTACCAGGGCGAGCCGGTGACGCGCTGCCCGTTCATGTGGGTGGACAAGCCGATGCCGCTCGTGCGCGGGATCATCCAGGGCTTCCCGAAGAAGATGGGCTCGATCTGGATGACGCGGCCCGTGACGGTCGGTCGCGCCGGGCCGCGGCTCGAGCCGGGCGGTCGCTTCGGCGCGACGCTCGCCTCGAACGACCGGCGCCTGGCCGAGGCGACGCTGACGCTCACGCAGCTCTCCGACGAGGGTCCGACGGTCAACTCGCCGCCCCTTTGGAACACGCGGTTCTTCCCCGCGTGGGACGACGGCGAGCCGCTCCACGAGAACGTCTGGGCGGGCGGCGAGGACCGCGAGATCTCGCCGATCTGGGAGGGCGACGCGACGCTCGCGTTCGGCGACTCTCCCGCGGACGAGCTCTCGCAGCTTCGGCCCACCGAGGTCGGCAAGGGCTTCTGGTTCTCGTTCGGCTACACGGTGTCGGGCGGACGGCGCGTCGAGTGACGCGGCCGGTCGACATCCATCCGACGAAGATCGTCGCCGTCCATCTCAGCTACCCGAGCCGGGTCTCCGAGTACGACGCGCAGACGCCGCCTGATCCCTCGTACTTCCTCAAGCCGACGACGACGCTCGCCCGCGACGGCGACGAGATCGTCCGCCCGGCGGGCTGCCAGTACCTGAACTACGAGGGCGAGATCGCCGTGATCGTCGGCAAGCGGATGAAGCACGTGTCCGTGGACGACGCGATCTCGTACGTCGAGGGCTTCGCACCGGCGAACGACTTCGGCGTCCACGACTTCCGCCACGCCGACCGCGGCTCGATGCTGCGCGTGAAGGGCCAGGACGGGTTCTGCCCGATCGGCCCGGTGCTGGCGGACGTCGCCGAGGTCGACCCCGAGGACATCGCGATTCCGTACGTACGTGAACGGCGAGGTCGTCCAGGAAGGGAACACCGGCGAGCTGCTCTGGTCGATCGCGTACATGCTCGCCGACCTCTCGCGCCTCATCACGCTCGAGCCCGGCGACGTGCTCCTCTCGGGGACGCCGGCGAACTCGCGGCCCGTGCAGCCCGGCGATCTCGTCGAGGTCGAGGTGGACGGGATCGGGCGGCTCTCGAACAGAATCGTGCAGGGCGAGGAGGAGCTGGCCGCGGTGGGCGCGATGCCGGCCGACTCGGCGAACGCCCGCCACGTGGCGCTCGCGCTCCCCGAGGAGGACGCGTGACCACCGTCGCAGGCGTCGCGGTCTCTCCGGATCACTGGATCGGCGGCGGGCGTGTCTCCTCGGCCGAGACGTTCGCGGACATCTCGCCGATCGACGAGTCGCACCTCGCCGACATCGCGCGCGGCGGCCCCGACGAGGCGAACCGCGCGGTCGAGGCCGCCCGCGAAGCGTTTCCTGCCTGGGCCGCGCTTGGGCCGGCCGGCCGCGGCGAGCACCTCGTCCGCATCGCCGAGCTGATCGAGGAGCGCGAGGAAGAGCTCGCGCAGGTGCAGACCCTCGACAACGGGTCGCTCCTCGAGGCCTCCCGGCTGCGACTCATGAAGCGCGCCGCGAACAACTTCCGCTTCTTCGCCCAGCTGGCGATCGACCTCGACAACCGCCAGTGGGAGTCGCACGGCACGCACTACGCGGTGCGGCGTGACCCGTCGGGCGTCGCCGTCCTGATCACGCCCTGGAACGCGCCGATGCTGCTCGAGACGTGGAAGTGCGGCCCTGCGCTCGCCGCCGGCTGCACCGTCGTCCTGAAGCCGGCCGAGTGGTCGCCGCTCACCGCGTCGATGCTCGCGGACATCACCGCCGAGGCCGGGCTCCCCGAGGGCGTCTTCAACGTCGTCCAGGGCTACGGCGAGGAGGTCGGCGCCGCGCTCACCTCGCACCCCGGCGTGTCCCGCATCTCCTTCACGGGATCGCACGAGACCGCCTCGATCATCGCCGCCGCCGCCGCACCGAACCTCACGCCGGTCTCGTTCGAGCTCGGCGGCAAGAGCCCGTTCATGGTCTTCGCCGACGCCGATCTCGACCGCGCCGTCGAGACCGCGACCTACCAGTACGACAACGCCGGGCAGGTTTGCCTCGCGGGGACGCGCCTGCTCGTCGAGGAGTCGATCTCCGACGAGTTCTACGAGCGCTTCCTCGCCGGCGTGGGCGAGCGCAAGCTCGGCGACCCGCGCGACGAGGACACCGACATCGGCCCGCTCGTCACCCGCGAGCATCTCGCCCGCGTCGAAGGCTTCGTCGAGCGCGCGCAGGCCGACGGCGCGAAGCTCGAGTTCGGCGGGCGCATCTCCCCGGAGCTCGGCGGCCTCTACTACGAGCCGACGCTCTTCACCGGCGTGCGCCAGGACATGGAGATCGTCCAGCGCGAGGTCTTCGGCCCGGTGCTGACCTACCAGACCTTCAAGGACGAGGCCGAGGGCATCGAGCTCGCGAACGCGACCGACTTCGGGCTCGCCGCGACCGTCTTCACCGAGGACGAGGCGCGCATGGAGCGGCTCGGCGAAGCGCTCGTCTCGGGCACGACCTGGTTCAACTGCTTCTACGCGCGCGATCTCGGCGCCCCGTTCGGCGGCGCGCGCCGCTCCGGCATCGGCCGCGAGGGCGGCGAATGGAGCTTCGACTTCTACGCTGACGTCAAAACCGTGGCACGAAAGGTGAGCTGATGAGCGAGACGACTGGAGCACGGACCGGCGAGCAGTTCCTCGAAGGTCTGCGAAGCGACGAGCGCGAGATCTGGCTCGAGGGCGAGAAGATCACCGACCCGTCCAGCCATCCGAAGCTCCAGGGCGCGGCGCACAGCCTGGCGCACCTGTTCGACCTCCAGCACACCGATCCGGACACGTTCCTCATGGACTCGCCGGACACGGGCCAGCCGGTGAGCGTCACGCACATCCGGCCGAAGACGAAGGACGACCTCGAGCGCCGCCGCAAGGCGTCGAAGGCGATCGCCGACGCGAGCGTCGGGATGATGGGCCGCACGCCCGACTACCTGAACTACACGTTCGCCTGCTTCGCGGCGCGCGCCGACGTCTGGGCCCGCTACGGCAACGAGCAGGGCGCCGAGAACCTCGTCCGCTACGCGAACCTCATGCGCGACAACGACCTGTCGCTCACGCACACGCTCATCAACCCGCAGGTCGACCGCTCCGTCCCCGAGGCCGACCAGGCCGGCGGCGAGGTCTCGCTCCACAAGGTCGAGGACACGGAGAACGGCATCCTCGTGCGCGGCGCGCGCATGCTCGCCACGCTCGCGCCGTTCGCCGACGAGCTGGCCGTCTATCCGGGCTCCGACCTGCGCCTGCAGGACGGCGAAGTACGCGATCTGTTTCTCGATCCCGATGTCCACGCCCGGCCTCAAGTTCGTCTGCCGCGACTCGTACTCGTCGCAGCGCGACCCGTGGGACTACCCGCTCTCGACCCGCTTCGACGAGATGGACGCGGTCGTGATCTTCGACGACGTCGAGATCCCCCGCGACCGGATCTTCCTGGACGGCGACGCGCAGCTCCACACGCGAGGTCATCACCGACTCGCACTGGCGCGCGCACATCATCCACCAGGCCATGACCCGCGCCTGGGCGAAGCTCGAGTTCGCCTTCGGGCTCGGGCACACGATGGGCACATTGACGGGCGTCTCCCAGTTCGACCACGTGCAGGAGAAGCTCGGCGAGATCTGGTCGATGATGGAGATGACCCGCTCGGGCGTGATCGCGGCCGAGGCGGGCTCCTTCCAGGCCGAGGACTCGGACGACTGGGTTCCGGACGAGCGCTCGTTCGTCGCGCTGCGCGGGCTCATGCCGAAGTGGGTCCCGCGCTCGATCGAGCTGCTCCAGCTGATCGGCGGCGGCGGCTTCATGGCCACCCCGTCCAAGGCGGACTTCGACAACGAGGCGATCCGGCCGGAGCTCGACAAGTACTTCCAGGCGCGCAACGCCTCGGCCGAGCGCCGAACGCGTGCGTTCCGGCTTGCCTGGGACTTCGTCGGCTCGTCCCTCGGCGGCCGCGGCGAGCTGTACGAGCGCTTCTACCTTTCGGACTCGTTCCGGATGACGGCGCTCGCCTACATCCTCGCCGACAAAGAGCATCCGACCGAGCTCGTGGAGCAGTTCCTCAGGGACTGATGTTCCTGATGCGCATCGACCCGATCGAGTTCCGCAACGTCATGAGCCAGTTCGCCACGGGCGTGACCGTGGTGACGACCGTCCACGAGGGCGAGCTGCACGGCATGACGGCGAACTCGGTCACCTCGGTGTCGCTCGACCCACTGCTCGTGCTCGTCTGCCTCATGCGCGGCGCGCGGACCTCGCTCGCGATCAAGGACTCCGAGCGCCTGGCCGTGAACATCCTCGGCGACCACCAGGAGGAGCTCTCGAAGCGCTTCTCCAAGGCGGGCGAGGATCACTTCGAAGGGCTCGAGCTGGTCGAAGGGCCGCACGGGCTTCCGTTCCTGCCGGGCTGCATCGCCTACATGACCGGGAAGGTCACGCAGGTCGTCGAGGCGGGCGACCACGACGTCGTCTTCGCGGAGGTCGACCACTGCCGCGTGAGCCCGAACGGCGGCGCGCCGCTCCTCTTCTTCCAGGGCGGCTATCGCAAGCTGCCGGGCATGACTAGGCTCGGCTGAGTGATCGTCGGACTCCACCATGTCGCCCTGCGCGTCTTCGACCTGGACGAGGCGACCGAGCGCTGGTCGAAGCAGTTCGGCTTCACCGTGCGGGAGCGCCACGCCGACCGCGTCTACCTGCGCTGCGGCTTCGAGGACTACTCGCTGGAGCTGATCCAGTCGGGCGAACGGCCGGGCTTCGACCACGCCGGCTGGGAGCTGGCCGAGGGCGCGGCGATCTCCGTCGAGGGCGAGACCGAGGAGCGTCCGGGCCGCTCGGCCTCGGTGCACCTCGCCGACCCGGACGGATACGGCGCCGAGATCGTCGAATGGACGCCGCGCGAGGATCCGTTCCCGGACGCGGCTCGCCTCACGACCGACCTCCCGGCGTTCCATCCGCGCAAGATCGGCCACGTGAACGTCCTCAGCGAGGACGTGCGCCGGCTCTCCGCCTTCTACGTCGACGACCTCGGCTTCAAGCTGACCGACCGGCTCGGCGACGAGGGCATCTGGCTCCACGTGAACGCCGACCACCACGTGATGGCGATGCTCGAGAAGGAGCCGAAGCACTTCCACCACTTCGCCCTCGAGCTGCGCGACATGGGCGAGATGCGCCTCCTCCTCGACCATCTCGCCAAGCACGGCCGCTGGGTCATCTGGGGCCCGGGCCGCCACGGCGTCGCCGCCTCGATCTTCGCGTACATCCGGATTCCCGAGGAAGACCTGATCGTCGAGCTCTACTGCGACATGGAGCAGGTCGGGCCGAACCATGTGCCGCGCGACTGGGAGGACACGCCGCACTCCTCGAACGTCTGGGGCACGCTGCCGCCGCGCACCTACTTCCGCTTCGACCAAGAGGCGATCGAGGCCGAGCGCGGTCAGCTGCAAGCTCTCGGCCGCGCACCGAGCTGATGCGCTTCCTCGCGGTTGCCGCCTGCGCGCTCGTCCTCGCCGCGCCGGCCGCGGCGGCGCCCGACTGGGCGGAGAACGTCGCAGCCGCGACCACGTACGCCGAGAGCCGCAGCGGCCAGGAGTCGTTCGCGATCACCGAGCAGGGCGGGAAGCTGCGCGGCCGGCTCGTCCACCGGCACATGACGTCGGCCAGCGTGATCAAGGCGATGCTGCTCGTCGCCTACCTGCGCCAGCCGTCGGTTCGCGGCCGCGCGCTCACGAGCTCCGAGCGGGGCCTCCTCGAGCCGATGATCCGCGTCTCAGCGAACGATCCCGCGTCCACGATCTTCAACCGGCTCGGCACGGCCGGCGTGAGCGCCTTCGCGAAGCAGGCCGGCATGCGGAGCTTCCGCGTCAGCACGCACTGGGGCCTCTCCGAGCTGACCGCGCGCGACCAGGCCCGCTTCTTCCGCCGGATCGACCTGCTCGTCCCCAAGCGGCATCGCGCCTACGCGCGGCGCCTCCTCGTGACCGTGGCCTCCAGCCAGAGCTGGGGGATCGCGCCGGTCGCGCCGAAGGGCTGGCAGCTCTTCTTCAAGGGCGGCTGGCTCCCGCGCTCGGACGGCTGGGTGCATGAATCAGGTCGCGCTCCTCAAGAAGGGCGAGCGCCGGATCTCGATCGCGATCCTCACCCGCGGCAGTCCGAGCGAGAGCTACGGCCAGGACACCCTGCGCGGCATCGCCAAGCGTCTCCTTCGCGGCGTGGACTGAGCGCTTGTCATCCCGGCCCCGGTCGGTGAAGATCGCGTATCGGTCTGGCGTCGAGCACGAAGGAGGGTGTGATGGCGAACGGTTCTGAGACTGGTGGAGGCGGACTCGAGCGCAAGGCGGTCGGGCTGCCCACCGCCATCGGGACGACCTTCGGACTGATCGTCGCGTCGACCGTTCTCTCTACGGTCACCTCCGGATTCTTCGCGAGCTGGGTCTTCCTGCTCGCCATGGCCGTCGGTCTCGCCGCCATGTTCCTCCAGTCGCTCAGCTTCGCCGAGCTCGCCACGATGATCCCGAAGGCGGGGTCGATGAACGAATACGTCCGCGCGGGCCTTGGGCCGTTCTTCGCGACGCTCACGGTGCTGGTCGGCTACATCGCCGTCATGTTCTTCCCGACCGCCGCCGAGGCGTTCTCGCCGGGCGCGATCATCGACGGCTACCTCTGGACGGGCGGACCGTCGCCGCTCACCTGGGTCTTCGTCTTCATGATCTTGATCGCCCTGGTGAACCTCGCCGGGATCCGGCCCTACGGCGCGGTCGAGGTGACCCTGACCGCCGTGATCGTCGTCTCCCTCCTGCTGATCGGCCTGATCGGACTGTTCGGTCTCGGCTCGAACGACCCGATCAACTCCGTCTTCCCGGAGGTCGACCTCACCTGGGAGCTCTTCTCCACGCTCCTCGGCATCGCGATCTTCGCGTTCGTGGGCATGGAGTACACGTGTCCGCTCGCCGAGGAGATCGACGATCCGGGCCGCAACATCCCCCGCGGGATCTTCCTCGGGCTCGCGCTCGTCAGCATCCCGCTCGTCGTGTTCGGCCTCGCGTCGGCCCGCTACCTGCCGGTCGAGCAGCTCGCCACCTTCTCGCCGACAAACCATGTCGACGCCGCGAGCGTGATCCTCGGAGACACCGGCAAGTGGTGGATGGGTCTCGTCTCGATCGCCGCGACGCTCTCGACGCTGAACGCGCTCGTCGCAGGGATCCCGCGGATCCTCTACGGCATGGGCCTGACCGGCCAGCTGCCGCGCTTCTTCTCGTACCTGCTCCCGTCGACGCGCGCCCCGGCCATCGGGATCGTCGTCGTGTGCCTCATGCCGATCTCGATCAACCTCTGGAAGGACCTCGCGACCGACCAGAACTTCATCAAGTTCATCCTGGCCGGCGTGCTCGGCTGGGGAACGGCGTACATCATCATCCACGCGACCGTGCTGATCCTTCGGGCCAAGGAGCCGGGGGCGAGGCGGCCGTTCAAGTCGTCGTGGGTGCCGATCCCGCAGATCGTCGGCTCGGCGCTCCTCATCCTGGCGGCGTGGAAGATCTTCCCGGTCGAGGAGGTGCGCAACGACGCCTACAAGTACTACGGCGTCTTCCTGCTGATCGCGATCGTGCTCTCGCTCGTCCTCAACTCGTTCGGCAAGGGCGGGCCGATGGCGCAGTTCAAGCGTGTTCCGCTGGCCGAGGTCTACAGCGAGACGGCCGTGATCGGGGAGCAGCTGCCCCCGCCCGTGGAGCCCGGGGCGCCGCACATCCGGCACGATACGTAGCCCGATGGCCATGACACCAAAGGAGTTGCGCGACGCGGGAGTCGACCGCGTCCGCGTGCATTTCACCGACCTCATGGGCGTCTCGCGCAACAAGGTCGTGCCGCTCTCGCAGCTCGACGAGTGCGTCGAGAGCGGGATCAACTTCTGCATCTCGGCGTTCTGCGTCGACCATGCGGGCGAGGTGATCGCCGGCACGGGGCTCGGCGCCGAGGTGGACTTCCGCGACGCGCAGGTCATCCCGGACCTGAACACGCTGACGGTCGTCCCGTGGGAGCGCTCGACCGCGATCGCGATCGGCGACGTTCGCTTCGACGGTGGTGAGCTGACCGCGTCACCGCGCCAGCTCCTGCGCCGTGCGATCGCACAGCTCGACGAGCGCGGCCTCCGGGCGGTCGCCGGGCACGAGCTCGAGTTCTTCCTCCTCCGTCCCTTGCCGGGCGGCGGCTACGAGCAGTACGCCAAGCAGCCCGGTCTCGTCTACACGCTCTCGCCGAGCGTCGACACCGAGGGCGTTCTGCGTGAGATGGAGGACGCGGTCGCGAAGATGGGCCTGCCGCTCATTGCCACGAACCAGGAGTACTTCGGCTCGCAGTGGGAGATCAACCTGCGCTACGACGACGCGCTGAAGGCGGCCGACGATGCGCATCTCCTCAAGCTCGTCGTCAAGGAGATCGCGTCGTCCTACGGGCTCGTGGCCACGTTCATGGGCAAGCCCGTGCAGGAGCTCGGCACGTCGGGCTACCACCTGCACCTTTCCATGTGGGACGGCGACCGGAACGTCTTCGACGATCCCGAGGGGGCGGACGGGATCTCCGACACGATGCGCTGGTTCCTCGGCGGCCAGCTCGAGCACGCGCGCGGGATGACGGCGATCATGGCGCCGACGATCAACGCGTACAAGCGGTTCCTGGCGATGGCCTTCGGGCCGTACAACGTGACGTGGGGCCACGACAACAGGACCGTCTACGCGCGCATTCCGCGCGAGCGCGGCAAGGCGACGCGGATCGAGAACCGCGCCGGCGACGGGACGGCCAACGCGTACATGGCCTCCGCGGCCGCGCTCTTCGCCGGCATCGACGGGCTCGACCGCAAGCTCGATCCGGGCGAGGGCGTTACCGGCGTCGCTTACGAGCTCGAGGACCCGCCGCTCATGCCGCTCTCGCTGGGCGAGGCGCTCGACGCGCTCGAGGCGGATCCGTTCTTCGTCGAGTCGCTCGGCCCGCAGTTCGTCCAGGCGTTCCTCGCGATGAAGCGGAGCGAGGTCGCCCGCTTCGCGAGCGCGGTGACGGACTGGGAGCTGAACGAGTACGCGACCGTTCTCTGAGCCGGTGCCGCGCCGAATTGGCGCACTTCCGGCACAGAATTGGCACGCGAAGCCGTGGCGCCGAGGATCGCCTAGCCGTAGGCTGGTCAGTGGGCGGCGGGTGGAAAATATCCCCACCCTGGGCGGGGATATGGACCCTTGGAGCGCGCGCGGGTAGTCCGGTCGTCGATCCGGGCGGCTCTAGCCCGACAGCGTGATCGAGCCGTCGTCGCCGAGCGGCCAGAACGGATTGTGCGCGACCTCCCACGGATGCCCGTCGGGATCGACGAACACGCCGGAGTAGCCGCCCCAGAACGTCTCCGCGCCGGGCCGGCCGATCGTCGCGCCTGCCGCCTCGGCCTCCGCGAGCACGGCATCCACTTCGGCCGGCGATCCCACGTTGTGCGCGAGCGTGATGCCGCCCCAGCCGCCTGTGTCTGCGACCGTCGAGTCCTCCGCCAGCGACTCGCGCGACCACAGCGCGACGACCATTCCGCCGGACTGGAAGAACGCGATGTCCTCGTCGGCCGCCGATGCCGACTGCCACCCAAGCGCTTCATAGAACGCGCGCGACCGCGCGAGATCCGCGACGCCGATAGTCACGAGCGAGACTCGCTGCTCCATTACCGCTCCTTCGCGACGGGGTTCGACAATGTCCCCACCCCCTCGACCCACACTTCGACGACCTCGCCCTCCTGGAGGTAGCGCTTCGGCTCGCGCGAGTCGCCGACGCCGCCCGGCGTCCCGGTCGCGATCACGGTTCCGGCCTCGAGCGTCACACCGCGGGAGCAGTACGCGACGAGCTCGGCCACCGGGAAGATCAGGTTCCGCGTGTTCGATTCCTGGAGCACCTCGCCGCCGATCGTCGTCCGCACGCCGATCGCGCTGAGGTCGACTCCGTCCGTCGCGGCCAAACAAGGCCCCATGGGACAGAACGTATCGAAGCTCTTGCCGAGCGTAAACTGGCGCAGCGGCGTCTCGAGCTGCGCGCGCCGGCCGGACACGTCGTTGAACGCCGAGTAGCCGCCGATCGCCTCCGCCGCCTCCTCAACCGACGCGTTCTTGAGCTCCCGGTCGACCACGATCGCGACCTCGCCCTCGTAGTCGGGCCGCGTCTCGTCGCGCGGGATGACGATCGTCGCACCCGACCCGACGAGTGCCGACGGCCACATCGCGAACACGAGCGGCACGTCCGGGAGGTCGAGCTCCGACTCCTCGGCGTGGTCGCGGTAGTTGATCCCGATCCCGATCAGCTTGACCGGCTCGACCGGATGCAGGACCTCGACGTCCGCCACCCCGTGCGACTCGCCCGCGGCGGTCGCGATCACGTCCCAGTTCGCGCGGGTCGGGATGAACCCGCCCGCCGGCACCGGACCCGCATCGACGACGTCCTCCTCGTCGAGTCGGCCGATGCGGACGCCGCCGCTCGGATCGATGAATCGCACAGCCTTCACGACCAGCCCTCACAGGTCCTTGCTTCGGTCATTCGCTCCTCCTCTTGCGCGCAAATCGGCTTCGCGGATACTTGCAGGGATGACTTCCCTGACGCTCGACCAGGTGGACCTCGAGAACGACGTCTTCGCCGAGCGCATCCCGCACGACACGTTCGCGCTGCTCCGCAGGGAGGCGCCGGTGCACTGGTACGACTGGTCGGGCGGCCGCGGATTCTGGTGCGTGACGAAGCACGAGGATGTCGTCGCCGTCTCGAAGGACACGAAAACCTTCTCCTCCGCCCAGGGGGCGAACCTCGAGGACCTCGACGAGGACGCCAGGGTCGCGCGCCAGTCGATGCTCGAGACCGACCCGCCGGACCATTCCCGCCTCCGAGGCCTCGTCGGGCCGCCGTTCACGCCGCGGGCCGTTCGCGCCTACGAGGTCGCGCTGCGAGAGCTGACCCGCGAGATCCTCGACCGCGCGCTGCCCATGGGCGAGTTCGACTTCGTCGAGGAGATCGCTCGCGAGCTGCCGATCCGCGTGCTCGCTCGCCTCCTCGGCGCGCCCGAGTCGGACACCGACGCGCTCATCGGCTGGGGCGACCGGATGATCATGAACACCGATCCCGAGTTCACGGACGTCCTCCACGACAGTCCCGAGAGCGAGGCGTACCGGCTGGTTCCCTTCCGCAGTCCGGCGGCGCTCGAGCTCTTCGAGTACGGCCACGCGATCGCGGCCGAGCGGCGCGCCGACCCGCGCGACGACCTCGTCTCGAAGCTCGTCCACACGGAGATCGACGGCGAGAGGCTCAGCGAGCGCGAGTTCGACACGATGTTCCTGCTCCTCGTCGTCGCCGGGAACGAGACGACGCGGCAGGCGATCGCGCACGGGATGCTGACGCTCATCGAACACCCGGACGAGTGGGCGCGGCTGCGCGACGAGCCGCAGCTCGTCTGGGATTCGGGCGCCGACGAGATCCTGCGCTGGACCTCGCCGGTGCTCCACTTCCGGCGCACGGCGACGGTCGACACCGAATTGCGCGGCCAGACGATCCGCGCGGGCGAGAAGGTGGTCGTCTGGTACGTCTCGGCGAACTTCGACGAGGACGTCTTCCACGCGCCCGAGCGCTTCGACGTCGGTCGCAACCCGAACCCGCACGTCACGTTCGGCGCCGGCGGGCCGCACTTCTGCCTCGGCGCACACCTGGCGCGGCTCGAGGTGCAGGTGATGTTCGAGGAGCTCCTCCCCCGGCTCGCCGCGATGGAGCTGACCGGCCCGGCGAAGCGGATCCGCACGAACTTCACGAACGCGCTGCGCTCGATGCCCGTCCGCGTGGTCCAGGCCTAGTGCTGAACCGAGCCCGGCGGCGGGCCCGCGAGACGCTTCGCAAGAACGTCGAGGTCTTCGAGGGGATCGGCTACCGGGAGGTCGGCGAGTCCTAGCGCGGGCCGGGTGCGCATGGAGTCGGACTCGGGCCCGCCGATCGCTCTGTCGTTCGCCGCCCGGGGCCGCGTCGTCGGCGGGAGCTTCGGTCTCGAGATCGCCGCCGCCGAGCCGATCTGCCCGGCCACGCGAGGGCTCCGCGCTCGGGGCCGCGGCGTCGTGAAGCTCGCGCGAATCGACTTCAAGGCAAAGGGCGACGACGCGGCCGGCGCCGCGCTGGCCGAGCGCCTGAACGCCGATCCAGCGCTGCAGGAGGCGCTCGCCGCCGTCCATTTCGAGCGGATCCGGGTGGAGCCCGACGGCCGGCCGGTCATCCGGCACATCGGCGGCTCGGTCGTCTGGATGCTGATTCCACCGCTTGCCCGCGGCGTTCCGCTCGTCCCCGAGCAGGCCGAGGCGACGGTTGCCGCGTTGCGAAAATTCGCAGTCGGGATACCCTGAGCCGGATGCGATTCGTCGTCGCAGGGGTCTGCGTCCTACTTCTCGCCGCTTGCGGGGCCGTGCCCGAGGCCCAGGAACGGCAGGAGCAGCCCGCCGCGCTGCCCAAGGCGAAGGCGATCAAGGTGCCGAGCACCTTCCGCGCCGAGATCTATGCGCGCGGCCTGAACCATCCGACCGCGATGGCGTTCGGTCCTGACGGGCGGCTGTACGTGACGCAGGACGTCGGCTCGGTCGTCCGCGTCGGGCCCGGTACGCGGAAGCCCAAGGTGATGGCGAAGGGCCTCCCGACTCCGCTCGGCCTCGCGTGGATCGGCCAGCGCCTCTACATCTCCGCGCAGGGCCGAGTCGTCCGACGTACGCTCGCGAACGGCAAGCTCGGCTCGCCGCGCGTCCTCGTCAAGGGCCTCCCGTTCGACCGCCACCAGCAGAACAACATCGTCGTCGGTCCCGACGGCCGCCTCTACTTCGGGAGCGGCTCGACGTGCGACGCGTGCTCGGAGGCGAGCAAGCGCAGCGCCACGGTCCTCACGATGAAGCCCGACGGCTCGGGCCTCCGCGTGCACGCCCGTGGACTGCGCAACGCCTACGGCCTCGCGTTCCGCCCGGGCACGAACCGGCTCTTCGCGACCGTCAACGGCCGCGACGACCTCGGGCCGGCCGAGCCGGCCGAGATGCTCGTGCGGGTGAAGAAGGGTGCGCGGTACGGCTGGCCGTCGTGCTGGCCGAGCTGGCAGCAGCGGCGGATGAAGGGAACGTCCTGTGCCGGCGTCACGCGCCCGATCGCCTACCTCGAGACCCATTCATCTGCGGACGGCATGGCGTTCGTCACCGGCACCGCGTTCCCGTCCAAGTGGAGGAACGGCGCGTTCGTCGCGCTGTGGGGCCGGTTCAGTACGACCGCGCGTGGGCGGCGGGTCGTCTTCGTGAACCTCACCACGGGGAAGTCGGCCTCCTTCGCGGACGGCTTCGAGCATCCGCTGGCGATCGCCTTCGACGGCAAGGGCGCGATGCTCGTCGCCGACTGGGGCCGCGGCGTGATCTACCGCATCCAGCGCAAGGGCCAGCCCTAAGCGTCCAGCCAGTCGAGCCCCCGTGCAGCCCCGCGCGGGGTCGATAGGAAGTGCTCGCGCCGAACGAGGGTCAGCTCCGCGCGCGCGTGCGCGAGGACGAGCCCGGACGCGTCGAGGATCGTCGCCTCGGCCGTCGCCCGCCGGTCGTCCGCCTCCACGAGGTGGGCGGAGATGCGCAGCGGCTCCTCCACGGGGACCGGAGCGAGGTAGCGCGTCTCGAGCCGTGACGTGACCGCCGGGCTGAGCACCGGCCGGACGATCTGGCCGCACGCCTCGTCGAGGAGCGCGGCGACGATGCCGCCGTGCGCCATCCCGGGCGCTCCCTGGAAGTGCTCCGGGATGACGTGGTCGGCCTGAAGCTCCTCGCCGGCGAAGCGCCACTCGAACTCGAGCCCGCCCGTGCCGAGGCCGCAGCCCCAGCAGAACGGATAGTGGTCGGTCCGGCTCACGGCCGGATTATCGCCGGAGCTAGTTGTCGCTCGGGGCGGAGTCGAACTCGAACGACGTGTCCGGCCCGAACAGCTTGTCCTTCAACCAGCGGCGCGTCTCCGGGCCCGAGATCGGGTTGAAGAGGACGCCCAGAGCGATTCCGGTCACGAGCAGTGTGAAGTTGCGGGCGCCGTGGGACTCGGACTCGCCGCGTGCGCGCCTGCTCGCCTCGCGAAGCTCGTCGACCGCCTTGCGGAGCTCGTCCTGCACGTCGGTGTCGGCCGCGACCCTGCGCGCGAATCCGGTGACGCTCGACGGCCCGATCAGGTCGTCGTAGATCTTGCGCGCCGAGGCGTAGGCGCTCTTCACGTGATCGTGCAGTTCTTCGTCGGTGGCCAGCCGCTCGACGTAGGGCCGAGCGGTGTCGACCGCGTCATTGACCTTGTCTTTCATCTCGTTCCTTTCCATCGGCTGTCACGGAAGTCATACCTGAGCCGCGAGCAGGGGAAACGTGAGAGGAGCTCCACGGACTCTAGAGGCGTTCGTTGCAAGATGCAGGCACGCCGCAGTGGGTTAGCCTCCGCGCGTGGAGAACTGGACTCGCCTGGTCATTCGGCACCGCTGGGTCGTGCTCGGCGTCTGGATCGCGATCTTCGTCGTCTCCGGGATCGCGTCGAGCGGGCTCGCCGACCTGCTCACGAACCGCTTCACGCTTCCTGGGACGGACACGGCGCGTGCCGACAAGATCCTCGAGGAGCAGTTCGGCGAGAAGGCCACCGGCACGTTCACGATCGTCGTCCGCACCTCGCCGGAGGACATGCGGCAGGTCTTCCCCGAGGTGGAAGACGCGGCCGCGCGCGCGTCCGAGGCGCTTCCGGGCAGCGAGGTCGCGGTCGTCGCGCCGGTCAACGAGACCGTCGTCATCGCGACCGTCACCTCGACGCTCGAGGCCGCCGACGCGAAGGGCTACACCGACGACATCCGCGAGGCGGTCGGCCAGATCGAGAACGCCGAGGTCTTCGTGACCGGCCAGGCCGCGATCGAGCACGACCTCGACCCGGTGTTCAACAACGATCTCAAGATCGGGGAGCTCTACATCGCGATCCCGATCGCGCTCTTCATCCTCATCTTCGTCTTCGGGACGCTCGCGTTCCTCGTCCCGTTCATGTTCGCGGCCGCGACCATCCCCGCCACGCTCGGGATCGTCTGGATCTTCGCCCACTACATGGAGCTGACGACCTACCTGCAGAACCTCGTCTTCCTGATCGGGTTCGGGATCGCGATCGACTACTCGCTGCTCGTCGTCTACCGCTACCGCGAGGAGCATCGCGACGGCGTCTCCAAGGACGACGCGGTCGTGAAGACGATGGCCACGGCCGGCCGCGCAGTCGTCTTCAGCGGGACTGCGGTGGGGATCGGGCTCGCGCTCATGCTCTTCATGCCGCTGCCGTTCATGCGCGGCTTCGGAATCGGCGGGCTCGCGATTCCGCTCGTCTCGATCGTGGCGGCGATCACGCTTCTGCCCGTGCTCCTCCACCTCTGCGCCGGGCCGCTCGACCGCGTGCGGCTCCTGCCCAGGCGGATCACCGACCGCCGCGAGGCCGAGGAGAACTTCTGGGTCAAGCTGGCGCGCTCGATCATGCGCCGCCCGCTCTGGTTCGCGATCGGGACGACGGCGTTTCTGCTCGCCCTCGCCGCGCCGGCGCTCGCGCTCGAGCTCGGTCCCGGGCTCGAACACCGGGATCCCGCAGAACCTGGAGTCGGTTCGCGGCCTCGACGTGCTCGGCGACGCGGTCGGCGAGGGCGCCCTCGCGCCGACGACGATCACGATCGACACCGGCGAGGAACTCGGCGTCCGCAATCCCGAGGTGCAGGACGCGACCCGGCAGCTCGTCGCGCTGCTCACGCTCGACCCCGAGGTCGCGCGCGTCGACTTCGAGCCGACCGACCAGTACATCGAGCCGACGGGCCGCTTCATCCGCATGGACGTGGTCGGCAAGCACGAGTACGGCGATCCGGTCTCGGCCGACTTCGTCCACCGCCTGCGCGACGAGATCATCCCGAAGGCCGGCTTTCCCGAGAGCGCAGCGGTCTTCGCCGGCGGCGGGCCGCCTGGCGGCGTGGACTTCCTCGACGTCGCCTACAACGCGTTCCCGTGGCTCGTGCTCGGCGTGCTGCTCCTCACCTACCTCCTGCTCTTGCGCGCCTTCCGCTCGCTGCTCCTGCCGCTCAAGGCGATCGTCCTGAACCTGCTCTCGATCCTCGCCGCGTACGGACTGCTGACGGCGTTCTTCAAGTGGGGGCCGGCCGAGGTGGTCGGGCTGATCGGCTTCGACCAGATCGAGGGCTGGATCCCGATCTTCGTGTTCGCGATGGTCTTCGGGCTCTCGATGGACTACGAGGTCTTTCTCGTCTCGCGCATGCGCGAGGAGTGGGACAAGACGAAGGACAACGAGTACGCGGTCTCGATGGGGCTCGCGAAGACCGGGCGGATCGTCACCGCGGCGGGTCTCATCATGTTCGCCGCGTTCATGGGCTTCGTCGCCGGGTCGGTGGTCGGGCTCCAGCAGTTCGGCTTCGGGCTCGCCATGGCGATCCTCATCGACGTGACCATCGTGCGGGCGCTCCTCGTGCCGAGCGCGATGGCGCTGTTCGGCCGCTGGAACTGGTGGCTTCCGTCGGGCGTCGCGCGTTTCTTCCGCGTCGAGCCGTCGCCGCTCGAGGACAAGTCCGCTCCGGCTCCGGCCCCGTCCGGGAGATAGGCTCGTGAGCGTGCAGATCGAGGTCGTCGAAGGGGACATCACCGCGCTCGACGTGGACGCGATCGCGAACGCCGCGAACGACCGGCTCTGGATGGGCGCGGGCGTCGCGGGGGCGATCAAGCGCGCCGGGCGGCGACGAGATCGAGCGCCAGGCGGTCGCGCTCGGCCCGATCGCTCTCGGGGACGCGGTTGCGACCGACGCGGGCCGGCTGCCGGCGAAGCACGTGATCCACGCGGCCGTCATGGGACAGGACCTGGCCACGGACGGCGAGATCGTCGGAGCGGCCACGCGGCGCTCGCTCGAGGTCGCGGACGAGATCGGCGCGAAGTCGCTCGCGCTCCCCGCGTTCGGCACCGGCGTGGGCGGTTTCCCGCTGGAGGAAGCGGCCGAGATCATGATCGGCGAGGTGCGCGGCTACGAGCCGAAGTCGCTCGAGCGCGTCCTCTTCGCGGTCTTCGGCGCGCCAGGCCGCGGCCATCTTCGAAGCCGCCCTCACCGACTAAACTCAGCCCATGCGAGGCGTCATCCTGGCGGGGGGAACGGGCACACGCCTGCACCCGCTCACGCGCATCACGAACAAGCACCTGCTGCCGATCGACGACCGGCCGATGGTCGCGTTCTCGATCGAGGCCCTCGTCCAGGCGGGGATCACCGACCTGATGGTCGTCTCCGGCGGAACGCACGCCGGCGAGTTCCTGCGCCTGCTCGGCAACGGCCAGGAGTGGGGCATCGAGCGGCTCCAGTACGCCTACCAGGAGAGCTCGGGCGGCATCGCCGACGCGCTCGCCCTCGCCGAGCGGTTCGTGGGCGGCGAGCGGATGTGCGTGATGCTCGCCGACAACGTCGTCGAGAACTCGATTCTCCCGTCGGTCCAGGCCTTCGAGGCACAGGAGAGCGGCGCGCGGATCCTGCTCACGCGCGAGGAAGACCCCGAGCACCTGCGTCATCTCGGCGTGCCGGAGCTCGACGGCGACCGCGTCGTGCGCATCGTCGAGAAGCCCGAGGATCCGCCGTCGAACTTCGCCGTGACGGGGATCTACTTCTACGACCCGGGCGTGTTCGAGATCGTCCAGGGCCTCGAGCCGTCGGCCCGCGGCGAGCTCGAGATCACCGACGTGAACAACTGGTACGTCGACCAAGGCCTCATGCAGTACGACATCCTCGAAGGCTTCTGGGGCGACGCGGGCGAGTCGATCGACGCGTACTACGCGGTCAACGACTTCGTCCGCCGAAACGGCGTGAACAAGCGGTGATCGACGCCATCGTCCGCATGCCGCTGCAGGTCTTCGAGGACGAGCGCGGCTGGTTCCTCGAGATCCAGCGCGCGAGCATGATGCCGAAGCCGCTCGTGCAGACGAACGTCTCGTTCTCGCGCAAGGGCGTCGTGCGCGGCCTGCATTTCCACCAGCGCGGCCAGGACGACCTCTTCGCCTGCCTCAGCGGAACCGCCCGCGTGGTCGTGCTCGACACCGAGTCGGGCGACGTGTTCACGGAGGACATCGGCGAGTCGAACCCGGTCGCGCTCTACATTCCCGGCACGCTGGCCCACGGCTTCGAGGCGCTCACCGACGTCCTCTTCTGTTACCACGTCACGTCCGAGTACGACCCGTCCGATCCCGACGAGCACGCCATCCCCTGGAACGACCCCCGCGTGAAGGACCTGTGGAGCACCCAGACGCCGATTCTCTCCGCGAGGGACGCGACCGCATCCTGATCACGGGCGCGGGTGGCCGGCTCGGGTCGGTCCTGGCGCGCCTGCTTCCGGACGCGGACGCCCGCACGCGCGCCGAGTTCGACATCACGGCGCCGCCGGCGCTCGGCTACACGCCCGGGGCGGTGGTCCATGCCGCGGCCTGGGCGGACGTCGACAGTGCCGAGGCCGATCCCGACGGCTCGTGGGCGGTGAACGTCGAGGGAACGCGCAACGTTGCGGCGCTCGGCGCTCCCGTGCTCTACGTGTCCACGGACTACGTCTTCGACGGGACGAAGGGCGCGCCGTACGTCGAGTCGGATCCGACTGCGCCGATCTCCGCGTACGGGCGCTCGAAGCTCGGCGGCGAGCAGGCGATAGGCGATGGGTGGATCACCCGCGTGTCCTGGCTCTACGGCGAGCGGGCGCCGAGCATCGTGCTCTCGATGCTCGAAGCGGCCGACGAAGGCCGTGAGGAGGTGCGGCTTCCAGGCGACCGGCTCGGCTCCCCGACATACATCGGGCATCTCGCACCGGCGCTCATCGAGGTGCTCGATCTCCGGTACGGCACGTACCACGTCGCCGGCGGCGGCGAGTGCACCTGGGCCGACTTCGCGGAGGCGCTCTTCGAGGAGATCGGCAGCCCGTGCCGCGTCGTGCGCTTCGAGACCCCGGAGCCGACCGGCACAATTGCGCGCCGGCCCGCGGCCTCCGCGCTCACGAGCGAGCGCCCGGAGGCGCCGAAGCTCCCGCACTGGCGCGACGGCTTGCGCGCGTGCCTAGCCCAGCTCGGGCGCTAGCATCCCGCCCTATGCGCGTTCTCCTCACCGGCGGCTGCGGGTTCATCGGCAGCCATCTCGTTCGGCGCCTCGTCGCGGCCGGCGACGATGTGGTCGTCCTCGACAAGCTGACCTACGCCGGGAACCCCGCCAACCTTGCGGACGTCGAGCACGCCTTCCACCGCGGGGACATCGCGGATCCCGCCGCGGTCGCCGCGGCGAGCGAGGGTGCGGACGCGGTCGTGAACGTCGCCGCCGAGACGCACGTCGACCGCTCGATCGACGGCGCGACCGAGTTCGTCACTACGAACGTGCTCGGGACGCAGGTGCTCCTCGACTGGGCGCGCGAACACGGCGTCCGGTTCCTCCAGGTGTCCACCGACGAGGTCTACGGCGACATCGACTCGGGCCTCTCGCGGGAGGGCGATCCGATTCGTCCGTCCAGCCCGTACGCCGCGTCGAAGGCCGCCGGCGACCTGCTCGCGCTGGCGTCGGTTCGCACGCACGGCGTCGACGTGGTCATCACGCGTGGGTCGAACACCTACGGGCCCAACCAGTACCCGGAGAAGCTCATCCCGTTCTTCACGACGAACGCGCTCGACGGCAAGCCGCTGCCGGTCTACGGCGACGGCCTGCAGACGCGCGACTGGCTCCACGTGGAAGACCACGCCGCCGGAATCGAGCTCGTTCTCCGCGAGGGCAAGACGGGCGAGGTCTACAACATCGCCGGCGGCGAGGAAGTCGCGAACGCCGAGATCACGCGGCGGATCGTCGAGTTGACCGGCGCCGATCCGGCGCTCGTCACGAGAGTCGAGGACCGCCCGGGCCACGACCGCCGCTACGCGCTCGACGCAACCAAGCTCAAGAGCCTCGGCTGGAGCCCCGCGCACACCCTGGCCGACGGCCTCCCCGCCACGGTCGAGTGGTTCCGCACCCACCGTGAATGGTGGGAACCGCTTAGACCCTAGTCCTGACGCAATCCTTACGAGGCTTCACTAGCCTTTGACCGAAGGACGTTTCTCATGCGTCGGTTCCTCTGCCTCATCATCCTTGCGCTAGCCGCGCCGGCTTCGGCGTCGGCCGGGGCTGTCTTTTTCGTGGAAGGCCACGGCTGGGGCCACGGCATCGGCATGGCCCAGTGGGGCGCCTATGGCTACGCGAAGAACGAGGGCCGCAACTACCAGTGGATCCTCGCGCACTACTACAAGGGGACGAAGATCGCGCAGTCGGACGTGGCCACGGTTCGCATCCTTCTCGGCCAGGGACGCAAGACGGTCACGATCGGCTCGGCCGGTCCGTACACCGTCCGCGACTTCAAGAACAAGATGGTCGCGCTGCCCGCGGGCTCGGTCACGCTCGGCACCGGGCTCAAGGTGAAGGGCAAGAAGCTGACGAGCCCGCTGACGTTCACGCGCGGCGCGCGGCTTCTCACGCTGAACGGGAAGCTCTACCGTGGCAAGCTCGTCATCTACCTGCGCGGTGGGCGGCTCACGATCGTGAACCGCGTCGGAATCGACGACTACATCAAGGGCGTCGTCCCCGACGAGATGCCGCCGAGCTGGTCGCCCGAGGCGCTGAAGGCCCAGGCGGTCGCGGCGCGCTCCTACGCGGTCGCGACGCGCAAGACGGGCGGCATCTTCGATCTCTATCCCGACACGCGCAGCCAGGTCTACGGAGGCGTCTCCTCGGAGGAGCCGTCGACGAACACGGCCATCTCGAAGACCGCGAAGCAGATCCTCAAGTACAAGGGCAACGTCGCGACGACGTTCTTCCACTCGACCTCGGGCGGGAAGACCGCGGCGATCCAGGACGTCTGGAACTCGACCGGCGTCCCGTACCTCGTCTCGGTTCCCGACAAGTACGACGCGATGTCGCCGCACCACAACTGGGGGCCATTCCGCTACACGGCGGCGGCGTTCAAGCGCGAGCTCGGAGCGTCCGCACCCAAGGGCCGCATCGGCGACGCCACGGTCGTGCGCAACCCGTCCTCGCGCGTCGACAACGTGACGCTGCGCGGCGGAGGCGGGTCGACGTCGAGCATCTCCGGAACCGGATTCCAGTCTGCGTTCGGCCTGCGGTCGAGCTGGTTCTCGGTCTCGGTGCTCTCGCTCACGGGCGGCAGCGGCCCCAAGGGGAAGCGGATCGTCCTGAACGGCCTCGCGCGCGGAGTCAAGGACGTCTGGCTCCAGCGGCGCGTCAACGACGAATGGGTCAAGGTGCGCGACCTGAAGCCCGGCGCCGACGGGCGCTTCACGACCAAGGTTCGCCCCGGCAAGACCTCGTGGTTCCGGATCGCCGCGCCGAAGGGCGCCGGCGCTCCCGTGCTCGTCACCGTCAAGTGAGGCGAGTCGCCGCCGTGCTGGCGGGGCTCGCGGCGGCTGTCGTTCTCGCGGCCCCAGCAGGCGCCGCGCGCGGGCAGCTCTCGGTCGCGGTCGCCGACGGAGCCGACGCCGCAGCCGTGCAGGAGGCGGTCGCATCCGCCACGGGCGGGCGGCTCGTCGCCGATCTCGGCCCGCTCGACACGCTCGTCTTCTCTGTCGAGGACGTGGGCCAGGCCGCGAGACACGCTGCGCGCCTGCGCGGCGTCGGCTCGGTCGAGCGGCTCGGGGCGACCCGGTGGATCTCCTTCTCCTCGAATGATCCGCTGCGGTCGAAGCAGTGGTACCTGAACACCGTGAACGCCTTCGACTTCTGGCCCGACATCCCGGTTCGCCCGGCCGTGCGGGTCGCGGTCATCGACTCGGGGATCGACGGAGGGCATCCGGACCTGGCCGGCAAGGTGGTCGGGTCGAAGAGCTTCATCTCGAGCCCGGCGCTCAAGGACACGGTCGGCCACGGAACGGCGGTCGCGGGCGAGATCGCGGCGCACGTCCACAACGCCAGGGGCATCGCGGGCGCCGGAGTCCCGGTCGAGCTCCTGATCGGGAAGATCGTGCGGCAGGACGGCTCCATCTCCGTTCTCGCGGAGGCGAAAGCGATTCGCTGGGCGGTCGACTCAGGCGCGCAGGTGATCAACCTGAGCCTCGGCGGGCCGCGCGACCCGCGGCGGCCGAGGCACGACGACTACTCGCCGCTCGAGCACGCGGCGATCGACTACGCGACGCGAAACGGCGTGCTGGTCGTCGCGGCCGCGGGGAACTGCACGACTCTCAGGTGTCCGGAGCAGTACGCGTCCTGGCCTGCCGCGCTGCCGCACGTGGTCGCGGTGAGCGCCTTGAACCGCTCGAACGCCGCTCCGTACTGGTCGAACCGCGACGCGCTGCTCATCGATGTCGCCGCGCCGGGGGCCGACATCCTCTCCACGTTCCCGCGGAATCTGAGCAAGCCGGGGTGCTCGCCCCGCGGCTACACGAGCTGCTCCCGCGACCCGGCCTGGCGCAAGCCCGCTGGAACCTCGTTCTCGGCGCCGCTCGTGAGCGCCGCCGCCGCGGTCGTGATCGCCGAGCGCGCCCAGCAAGGACTGCCTGCGCTCCAGCCGAGCCAGGTCGCGGCCATCGTCGAGCACTCGGCGAAGGACATCGGCGCGGGAGGCCACGACAAGGCGACCGGTCACGGCCGGCTCGACATCGCAGCGGCGCTCGCCGCGCTCTCGGATCCCATCCCAGCGCCGGATGCCCGCGAGCCGAACGACGCGCTGGGCCGAGCCGCTCGGCTCGGTTCGACCGTGGAGCTCGTGGAAGCGTCGCTCGACCGCTTCGACGACGCGCGCGACGTCTACCGCATCTCGCTCGGTAAGAACCAGCGGATCACGCTCGAGTACACCGGCCCGAACGGCGGGGTGCTCTACCTGTGGCGCGCGGACGGATCCCGGGCCGCGATCTCCCGCAAGCCCGGCTCCAAGGAGCGCATCGTCTTCCGCGCGAAGCGCGTCCGGGAAGTTCTACGTCGAGGCGCGCCTGCCGAGCGGGCCCGGCGGCGGCTACTCGCTCACGCTGACGCGCGGCTAGAGCAACTCTTCGGCGGGGACGTCGCGGATCACCCGCGCCGGGTTCCCCACGACGACCGCTCGCGCCGGAACGTCCTTCGTCACGACTGCGCCGGCGCCGACGAACGCCTCCTCGCCGATCTCGATCCCGGGCAGGAGCACGGCGCCGCCGCCGATGCGCGCGCCGCGGCGGATCGTCGGGCCCTTCATCGCGGCGAGCCTGGCCTCGGTGCGGCCCATGAAGTTGTCGTTCGTCGTGATCACGCCGGGCGCGATGAAGACGTCCTCCTCGATCGTGGAGTAGGCGGTCACGTAGGCGTTCGCCTGGATGCGTGTGCGAGCGCCGACGGTCACGTCGTTCTCGACCAGAGACCCGCGCCCGACGACGACCTCGTCCCCGAGCTCACAGCGCTCGCGCACGCAGGCCTGGTCGCCGATCACGACTCCGCGGCCGAGCTTTGAGCCCGCGAACACGACGGCCAGCGCGAGGATCGCGGTCTCGTCTCCGATCTCCGTGGGAGGCAGCGGGTCGCGCTTCGCCGTGGAGCGCTTCCCCAGCGTCGGCTGCTTGCCCACGACCGAGTTGTCTCCGATCGCCACGTTGGAGCCGAGCACCGTCCCGTCGTGGACGACCGCGGTCGGCGCGATCACACGGGCTCCCGCTCGAGCGAGCGTTGGAGCTCTTCGAGCGTGCGCACGACCGCGAGCCCGTTCTCCCGTGCGTGCGCCGAGTCGGCCTCGCCGCGGACGAGCGCCAGGAAGTGCTCGCACTCGAGGCGCAGCGGCTCGTCCATCGCGATCCGCGGGCTCAGTGTGTCGCCGGTGCGCGTCATCCACTCGCCGGACGGGAGCCCGGTGGGGCCCTTGTCGTAGACCGTGATCTTGCGGTCGGGCTCCATGTCGTCGAAGACGGCCATCTTCGCGTCGCCGACCACGGTGAGCTTGCGCATCTTGTGCGGGTCGAGCCAGGACAGGTGCATGTGCGCGACGACGCCCGACGGGAAGCGCAGGTAGCAGAAGACGACGTCCTCGACGCCCTTGGTGAGAAACGACTCGCCGCGCGCCCAGGCCTCGTCCGGCTCCTCGCCGACGAGATCGATGATCACCGAGAGGTCGTGCGCGCCGAGGCTCCAGAGGACGTTCTCGTCGCGGCGGATCTTCCCGAGGTTCTGGCGGTTGCCGTAGACGACCAGGAGCCGGCCGAGGTCGCCGGAATCGACGATCTCCTTCAGCGCGCGGACGCCGGGGTGGTAGAGGAGCAGGTGCCCGGGCATGAGCACGAGGCCGCGCTCCTCGGCCAGCGCCGCGACCGATTCGGCGTCGGCCGCCGTGAGCGCGACCGGCTTCTCGACGAAGACGTGCTTGCCGGTCTCGAGGGCGCGGCGCGCGAGGTCGGCGTGCGTGGGAACCGGCGTCGCGATGACGACCGCGTCGAGGGTATCGTCGGCGAGCAGGTCGTCGAAGCGCGGTGTCGCTGTCGCGGTGGGATAGCGCGCGGCCGTGGCGGCCAGGTACTCCTCGTTCGAGTCGCACACGAATGCGAGCTCGGCGAGCTCGTTGAAGTTGCGCGCGAGGTTCGGCCCCCAGTAGCCGAGGCCGACGACGCCGATCCTGATCCGGTCATTCATCGGCGGCAATCGTACGGGCGATGCGTTCGGCGGCGCGACCGTCGCCGTAGAGGTCGGGATGGTCGGGTTGGGCCTTCGCGTTCGCGATCGCCGTGGCGATTCGCACCGGGTCGGAGGAGCCTGCGAGCGTGTTCCAGCCGGTCTCGACCGTCTCGACCCACTCGGTCTCGTCGCGAAGCGTCACGCACGGGACGCCGAGCCAGTACGCCTCCTTCTGCGCTCCGCCCGAGTCGGTGGCGACCACCCGCGCCTGCGCGGCGAGCGCGGTGAAGTCGAGGTACCCGGCGGGCGGGATGAGCCGGATGTTCTCGGGCACGTCGATGTCGGCGAGCGCGGCGCTTGTACGCGGGTGCGCGGGGAAGACGACGGGTTCGTCACCGGCGAGGCCCGCGAGGATCGCTTGAAGCGGCGCCGGCGCGACGTTCGCCTCACGGTGCACGGTCGCGAGGACGTAGCTCTTTGGCTCGACGCCCGCGTCTGCGACCGCAGCCGACCGCTCGAGGGCGAGCGGCGCGAACAGCCGGTTCGCGTCGAGCATCACGTCGCCGACCTCGTGGATGCCCTCGGTCATCCCCTCGGCGCGCAGGTTCTCGACCGCGACGCTCGCTCGGGCAGAAGAGCAGGGAGGACAGCCGGTCGACGAGCACGCGGTTCACCTCCTCGGGCATGGAGCGGACGAACGAGCGCAACCCGGCCTCGACGTGCGCGACCGCGACGTTCAGCTTCGCGGCCGCGAGCGCGCCGGCGAGGGTGGAGTTCGTATCGCCGTAGACGACGACCGTGTCGGGGCTCTCGGCGAGGATCGCCGCCTCGATCCCGGGCAACATGCGCGCAGTCTGAGCGGCGTGCGAGCCCGAGCCCGTGTCCAGCCGGTGTACCGGGGGCTCGAGCCCGAGCTCGTCGAAGAACACCCCGGAGAGCTCGGGATCGTAGTGCTGGCCGGTGTGCAGGACGACCTCGTCGATCCCCTGTTTGCGGAGCGCCAAAGAGAGGGATGCGGACTTGATGAACTGCGGCCGGTTGCCGACAACTGAGAGGACACGCATGTCGGCGTCCGAATCTAGCTATCCCATGCTCGCCAAGCACCTACTTCAGACCGGTGGACTCGTCGCCGCGGCGGCGGTCAAGGCCGGAAAAGACGTGACCTGGTACGCGGCGCGGAAGCTGAACGAGCCGAAGTGCGCAAGACCGCGCCCGGCCCGGGCGCGCTGAATCGGCACGCTTCCCGCTGAGAATCGGCACACGTCGTGACTGTTTCGCGCGCATTTCCGCGGTACGCTCGAAGCGGGTAGCGGGTGGACATCCCCCTCCCAGGGTGGGGCGCGCGCGCGAGTGACCTGTACGCCCAGGGCCTGCAACCGTGCGGGGCGAGAGCGGCTCGTCGCTAGAATCGCCCGTCGCGGGCCGTTAGCTCAGTTGGTAGAGCAGGGGACTCTTAATCCCAAGGTCGAAGGTTCGAATCCTTCACGGCCCATTTCGCCCGTTTCGCCGGCGTGATGTCTTAGGCGGTCCGGGGTCGCCACGGCTCGTGCTCGTGCGTGAGCCAGACGAGCTCGGGGTCGAGCGCAAGGACCCGCTGCCGGCCTTCGGTGGGCGGCTCGTCGAACTCGCCGAACCAAACCGCCACGTCGCCGCCGACGATGACCGGGCGCCCGCCGGTCTCGACGACGACCATCTGCATGCCGGGTGTGTGGCCCGGCGCCGGGACGAGTCGGAGCCCGGGCAGCAACTCGTGCTCGCCGTCGACCGGCACGTACTGCACGCCGGGCGCCTCGACCCACTCGCGAATGTAGTCGTCCTCGCTGCGCGCGTCGTCGAGCTCCCTACGCTGGACGTAGATCGGCTTGCCGGCGAAGAGGTGGTTGCCGCCGCAGTGGTCGGCGTGCAGGTGTGTGTTGACGACGATGTCGATGCCGGCGAGATCGAAGTCCTGCTCGCTCAGCGGCTGGAGGCGGGGATCCATGTCGGCCATCGCCGGGTGCAGCTCCGTCATGCCGGTGTCGACCAGCACGCGCGCATCGGGATGGTCGATGACGTGCACGTAGACCGGCATCCGCTCGCCCTCGACGTAAAGGTCGGCAACGAAGACTGGCGTGATGGTGCTCGAGGCGGGGGCGTTCATTGTGTACCGACCGCCACTGTAGTGGTTGATATCCGCACGGCTAGCTCGGCAGCGTGAGGCTCTCGATGTCGCTCGGATAGTCGGTGAGCTTGTCCATCCCGTCCGCGGTGACGACGACCGTGTCGGAGTGGCGGAAGCCGCCGATCCCCGGGTCGTAGAGGCTCGGCTCGATGGTGAACACCATCCCGGGCTCGAGCGGCGTCGGGTCGCCGACGTCGAGGAACGGCGCCTCGTGGTTTCGTAGCCCGATGCCGTGCCCGGTGTGCTGGCGCCAGTACGTGAGCAGGTCGTTCTCCTCGAAGTAGCGCATGACCGCGCCGTCCACGTCCGCGCACGTCGTGCCTGGGCGGACGGCCTTGAAGGCGACCTGCTGTGCGGCGACGGTGTGGTCGAAGAGCCGCCGCATCTCGTCGGTCGGCGGGCCGATGATCATCGCCCGCTCGAGTTCGGCGTTGTAGCCCCAGACCGGCGCGCTCGTCTCGGTCACGAGCACGTCGCCCGCCTGGAACGCGATGTTGTGCGCGACCGCGTGCGCCCACGAGCTTCGCAGCCCGATCTGGCCGCGGTAGCCCGCGGAGGCGCCGTCCGAGGACGACATCCCGCCGACCTCGCCGAGCTCTGCGAGCATCGCCAGCGTTGCCTCCTGGTTGGCGCGGAGACTGGCCTCGGCCTCCGTCGCGCCCGGCCGGGAGTACTCCTGTAGCAGGCGATGCGCGTGGGCGCACCAGCGCCCGCTCTCGCGGATGAGCTCGATCTCGCTCGCGCTCTTCGTCGCCATCATCCGTTCGATGACATCGCCGAGCGGAGCGACCGTTGCCCCGGCCGCGTCGCTGAGCGACGGCCCCTTGTAGCCGAGAATCCCCGGGTAGCCGTCGCTGTCGGCGCCGATCGCGTCCCGAACTCCCAGATCCTCGAGGACGCGGGCGAAGATCGCCATCGGGTGCTCGATGCCCGGGTACTCCGGATAGGACTCGACCCGGGCGAACGCGGCCTCGGCGCGCGTGCGCTCGACCTCGAACTCCGGCACGAACACCGCTGAGTCGCCGCCGGCGCTCTCCGCGTAGATCACGGGTCGCTCGTTCGAGAGGAACCAGAATCCCGTGAAGTACTGGATGTAGTCCGCGTCGAAGAGGACGTAGCCGGCGAGGCCGTTGCTTCGAACGTGCTCGAGCAGCCGCTCGCGCCGCTCCTGGAACTCGGCCGCCGAAATGCCGTTGCGCTGGTCCACGTCTCCTCCTCGGTCGTCGGTCGGAGCATCGTAGAGCGAGGTCGCGTAGCGTGGCCCTGTCCATTCGACTTTCCAGGGAGGCCCAGCTTGCTCAACGAGTTCAAGAACTTTCTCGTCCGCGGCAACCTCGCCGAGCTCGCCGTCGCCTTCGTCATGGGAATCGCGTTCGCAGCCGTCGTGACCTCGTTCGTGGACGACCTCGTGATGCCGATCATCGCGATGATCTTCGGCAAGCCGAACTTCAACGACCTCACGTTCACGATCAACGACGCGGTGTTCCGCTACGGCGCGTTCCTCACGTCGGTGATCCAGTTCGTGGCGATCGCAACCGCTGTCTTCTTCTTCGTCGTCAAGCCGCTGACCGAGCTCACCGACCGGCTCGCCGGCCCGGCCGAGGAGGGCACACCGGACGAAGAGCGCCGCCACCAGGAGTTGCTGGCCGCGCTCGAGCGCGTCTCCCGCTAGCGAAAGGAGTCCCAGTGTTTGCACGGATCGCCAAGTTCGAAGGGCTCGACATGTCCAACGTCGACGCTCAGATCGAGGAGATGTCCTCGATGGACACGCCGCCCGGCCTCGAGCACGCCAAGGGGTTCATGCACCTCATCGACCGGGAGAAGGGAACCGCGGTCGGGATCGTGTTCTTCGAGGACGAGGACGGCCTGCGTCGCGGCGACGAGGCGCTCAACGCGATGAGCCCGCCCGAGGGCGCCGGCCAACGCTCGAACGTCGAGATGTACGAAGTCGCTCTCGAGATGAAGAACGACTAGAGGTCGCGCCGGGCGAACCCGACGCTCGCGACGACCGCGGCCACGGCGAGGTAGCCGAGCGTCCACGGCCAGAGCGCGTTGCCGGCGCCCTGCGCGCCGCCGAACGGGCCCAGCTGGAGCACCGTCTGCGTCAGGCCGAAGCTCTCGGAGCTGATCGCATGCAGGGCGTCCTGGTAGAGCGCCTCGAACGGAAGCGCCCAGGACGTCTTGTTCGCGACGTCGATCAGCGTCTGCGAGTTGATCCCCTCGCCGATCTGGCCGAGCAGTCCGCCCACGAGGCCCGCTCCGAAGAGCATGAAGACGGCAATGCCATTCGCGGTCGCCGACAGGAACACCGAGCCGAGCAGTGAGATCGCGGTCACGACGACCACCGCTGCCGCGAGCTCGATCCCGGGCAGCCAGAACTGGTCGGGCCACCAGCCTCCCGCCCAGTACGTGATCCCTGCGGTGGCCGCGAAGACGGCGAAGACGTAGACGAAGCACACGGCGCCCGCGGCGGCGAAGCGGCCCGCCAGGAGCGCGTTGCGGCCGAGCGGCCGTACGACGAGCGGCTGGAGGAGCCCGCGCTCGGCGTCGCCGCGCACCGCCGAGAGCGTCAGGAAGATCCCCAGGACAACGCCCAGGAAGAGCGTCCCGAACATCGCCAGGCCGAGGAGCGTCGCCCCGGCCAGCACCTGCTCGTCGAGGACGCCCGCGGTCGGGCCCTCGTCGAACTCGGCGACCTCGTTGAACGCGTGCTCGGTTCCGAGCGCGTAGAGCCCGAGGAAGGCCGCCGTGAGGATGAGGACGATGACGAACACGCGCCTGCGCAGGCTTTCCCGCAGGGCATAGCCGATCACGATCGGGATCCCGCTCATGCGTTGTCCCGGATCGCCTCGAGGTAGCTCTCCTCGAGCGTGGTCTCGACGACGCGTACGCCGTAGATCTGCTCGCCGGCGGCGACGAGCTCGGCGACGAGGCCCGGCACGTCGGCGCGGGTCGCGTCGGCGAAGGTCTTCATGCCTTCGGCCGTCTCGATCTCGACGCCGCGCGCGTGGGAGAGCTCCTGCGGCGTCCCGGCCGCGACGACCTTGCCGTGGTCGATGATCGCGACGCGGTCGCAGACGAGCTCGATCTCGCTCAGGAGATGCGAGTTGAGGAGCACCGCTACGCCACGCGAGCGCAGTTCCTCGAGCAGTAGGCGGACCGTGATCCGCCCGGCGGGATCGAGGGCGCTGGTCGGCTCGTCGAGGAGCAGCAGGCGCGGGTTGCCGACGAGCGCCTGCGCGATCCCGAGGCGCTGCGACATCCCCTTGGACATCGCCTCGATCTTGCGGTCGGCCGCGTCGGAGAGCCCGACCAGCGCGAGCAGCTCCCGCCGCTCCGCCTCGCCGCCGGAGGAGCTCGCGAGCTTCTGGTGGAGCCGCAGCAGCTCGTCCGCCGTGTACCAGCCCGGAAATCGGAAGAGCTCCGCGAGGTAGCCGAGATTCGCACGCGCGGTGTGGGAACCGGCCCGTGCGCCGCAGACGAGCGCCTCGCCGCCGGTCGGCCGGACGAGGCCGACGGCGATCTTCACGAGCGTGGACTTCCCCGCGCCATTCGGCCCGAGCAGGCCGACGAGCTCGCCTTCCTCCACGGAGAGGTCGACGCCTGAGAGCGCGTCGATCCGCCCGTACCGCTTGGCGAGACCGCGGGTCGAAAGGGCGGCCGGCACGCTTGTACTGTAGGCGCCTGTGTCCCGCGACGAGGCAGTAGAGCGGCTGCGGCGGCTCGGCTTTTCGGAGCCGGATGCCCGCGCGCTCGCCGACCACTTCGCGGACGCGGACGAGCGGGGCCGGCCAGGACACGGAACGGCTCGCGTCGCGTGGCTCGAGACATTTCCCGATCTTCGTCCGGGCGCCCGCTCCGAGCGGGTCGTCGCGGAGCCCGGCTTCGAGCGCTGGGAGGGCCGCGGCGCGCTCGGCTACCTGACGCTCGCGGCGATCGTGGACGCGCAGCTGGCTTCACCGCCGGACCGGGCCCGCGTGATCGTCGCCGCGGACTGCTTCCCTACGGGCGTGCTGGGTTACTGGGTGCGCCGCCTGGCGGAGGGTGGGCTGGCGGCGTGGCTCACCGCGACGTCACCGCCCCGGTTGGCCTCGCCGGACGGCGGCCCGCCGCTCGCCGGCACGAACCCGATCGCGATCGGCGTCCCGTCCTCCGACGGACAACCGCTGGTCTCGGACGTGTCCATGGGCGCGGTCACGCACGGCGAGGTGCTCCTCGGAACCGCGTCGCCCGAGGAGCTCGTCCCGTTCGGCGGCGAGCAGTCCCATAAGGCGTTCGCCCTGGCGGTCGGGTTGCAAGCGCTTGTCGACGCCCTGGGCGTGGGCACGTACGGCGCGCTGCTCGTGGTCGCTCAGCCGGAGGAGGATCCGGTACCGGCGCTGCGCGGAATGACCGCCCGGCTTCCGGGCGGCTAACGCTTGCGCAACTCTGCGAGCACGACCGGGTCGATGCGATCCACGCCGCGGACGCGGTCCTCCAGGTTCTCGGCGCCGGTCCACGCTCGCCACGCTTCGGGGAGGTCGGCGTCGTAGCCGAGGGCGCTTAGGCGCTCGACCAGCTCGGCGCGCAGGTCGTCGTCGACGTCGAGCCACTCCTCGTCCGGCGTCTCGCCGAAGTAGAGCTGGTGCAGGCCGTAGAGGCGTTCCAGCTCGGCGATCGGCGTCGGGTGGTCGTCCACGCGGAGATCGACCGCGACATCCGTCAGTCCGCCGTAGCCGCCGCCCTTGCTCACGACGAGAAGCGCCGCGGACTGCTGGCCGCGCCGGTCGCCCCCCGCCGACTGGGCCGCGACGAGGCAGGCGATGAGCCGCTCCGCGAGCGGGCCTGCCGAGCTCTCGAACGTGTCCGCGAGTCCATCGACCGTCGCGCCGGAGACGAGGATGTTCCCCTGTGCGGCGTAGCCGGGACCCGTGCGGCCGCCCGCCCAGTCGAAGCACGCCGATCCGGTAAACGTCGCGCCGGCGCCGGCCGCGTCCACGACGCCGAGCTGACGGTCCTCCCGGCCCTCGTCGGCGGCGGTCAGACGATCGACGACTTTCTCGGCGCCGAGACCCGAGCGAAGCGCGGCCAGCCCGTCAGGGCCGTACTGCGGATTCGCGTACGCCTGTGACGCCACCGCGCCGACGCCGGCCTCGGCCCAGGAGACGATCGAGCCGACCGCGAGGAACTTGGACTGCACGGCCACGCCCCATTCGCCGCGCTCGAGGTCGCAGGCGCAGATGGAGTACGTAGCGACGATCGGTCTAGCCATAGGTGAGCCGGCGCAGGTCGAGCTCGAGCAGCTCGGCGTGGTCGGCCGGGACCAGCACGCATGCGACCTCGGGCCGCGCCAGAGCGGCCCGGACGGACTCTGCGTCCGCAGCGCGGACGACCACCGGCCGCCCGGCGTCGTGCGCCTCGGCCAGCGCGGCGACGTCGGCGACGCCCTCGACGACCAGCGCGTCGGCGAGCGGAATCCGCTCGTCGCCCTCGATCGCGATCTCCGGGACGCGCACGCCGGTGGCGCCGAACCACCGCTCGCGCGCCATCAGATCTCCACCGACTGTCCCGGCTCGAGCGCGACGACCTCGCAGTCGGACATGAGCTCGCGGCACGCGTCCGGCGTCCCGGTGAGGAGGCCGAACGTGCCCCAGTGGCACGGCACCATGCGCTTCACGCCGAGAAGCTCTGCGGCGACCGACGGCCTCCTTCGGGCCCATCGTGTAGTGGTCGCCGATCGGCAGCACCGCCACGTCGGGCTCGTAGATGCGGCCGATCAGGGACATGTCCCCGAAGACGCACGTGTCGCCGGCGAAGTAGATCGTCCCCGCGTCCTCGACGCCGAGCACGATCCCGGCCGGCTCGCCGAGGTAGAGAGGCTTGTCGTCGACCCAGGCGCTCGACGAGTGCTTCGCGTCGGTGAACGTGATCGAGACGTCGTCGACGTGGGCGGTGCCGCCCTTGTTGAGCGCCTGCGTCACGTCCTCGGTCGAGTCCCTGGGTGGAGAGCCAGCCGCGCAGCTCGACCACGCGCGTAGACCGGGCAGCCGAACTTCTGGGCCAGCTCGATCGTGTTGCCGACGTGGTCGTCGTGGCCGTGCGTGAGGAGGATCATGTCGACGCGCTCGGGCTCCTTCTCGGCCTCCGGGCACTTCGGGTTGCCGAGCCACGGATCGACGTAGATGCGCTTGCCGCTCGGAGTGTCCACGCGGAACGAGGCGTGACCGAGCCAGGTGAGCGTGAGACCGCTCATTCCCTCCTCCTTTCGCCGGGTACGGGCGAGGGTACCGCAGTCGCGGCCGCGAGAATGAGCGTCGTGTCGCAACCCGTGTCTCTCGTGACGTTCGTCGAGCTGGAGGAGCTCGACGGTTCGACAATTCACTTCTCGGCGCGTCTCGTGGCGATTCTTTCCGACGGGCGCCGGGTGATGCTGCTGGACGACCGCGGCTGGAGCAGCCGCCGCTCCGACGGCCGCCGCGATGACGTCCATGGGCGGGACCGCGAGGACATCGAGAGGTCGGCTCGCATGGTCGTCGGACCCGACGAGGCCTACGGCGGGCGGTCGCAGGAGGACATGGAGGAGGGCCATTGGGCTCACCTCGCCGGTGTCCTCGCCGGGCACGGAGTCGTCGTAGACGCCGCCGAGCTTCGAGTGCTCCCGCACCAGGTCGTGCTCGGCGAGCGGCTCCGCTTCGCGATGGCCGAGGCCGACGACTGGGAAGCCCGAGAGGCCCCGCCTTAACTCAGCGGAGGAACGGGCGTGATGCCGACGAATCGGGTCGTCCCATGCTCGTCCTGACCCGCATCGTCGTGCCCGCCGCGCTCGTGCTCGCGGCCGCCGTGGTGGCCGACTGGGCCGGTGCCGACGGGCTCGTCTTCTACCTCTGCATCGTTGGGCTCCTCGTCAGTGGCGCGGGCGGTCTCGCCGCGCTCGGACGCGTTGTCGACGGAGCGACGCCGGCGGCGCTCGGCCGGATTCAGGCCGGACTCGCCGCGGTCTTGGCCGTGGTGTTCTTCGCGGCCGCCGTCGGGCGCTCGCCGGGCGCAGTCGCCCCGGATCTCGCCGGAATCGCGCTTGCGGCGGGGATCGTCGTTTGCTGCGTGCTCGGGCTGGTCGCGCTGCTTCCCGCCCGCGACCAGCGCCTCTAGCGCTCCGGCGGCAGCGATACGACAAGGTAAGCCTCGACCGGCGCGTCCTTGCCCTTCACGCGCAGACCGCCGAGCGGATCGACGGCGGTCCCGTCCGGGAGCGCCTCGTAGGTTCTCGCGCCGATCACCACTTGACCCACGCCGGCCTGGCCCTCCAGGCGTGACGCCGTGTTCACCACGTCGCCGAGTGCGGCGTACTCGCGATGCCCGGCCGTGCCGACGACGCCGACGTGCGCCTCGCCGGTGTTCACGCCGACCCGGAAGCGCGGCCAGTCGGGGTGCTCGAGGGCGACCTCGCGGGCCGCCGCCTGGAGCGCAAGGCCCGCGCGGACCGCGCACACGGCATGGTCGGGCTGGTCGCCCTGCTTGTTGAAGACGGCCATGACCGCGTCGCCCATCAGCTTTCCCACCTCGCCGCCGTGCTCGACGATCGCCGGGACGCCCACGTCCCAGTAGGTCTCGAGCATCGCCGACACGTCGCTCGGGTCCGAGCGCGCCGCGAACTCGGTGAAGCTCTCGAGATCGGCGAAGAGGACCGTGACCGGTCGCTGCGCCCCCGCCGTCTTCTCGAGGTAGAGGTCGGCGAAGCGCTCGTCGCGCCACTCACGCCGCGCGAACCAGGCCACGAGCCCGAACGCGGCGAGCATGAGCAGGTGCCACTCCCACCAGCTCGCGTGCCAGTTCCGGGCGAAGGCGATCGCGAGGAGCGCCTCGGCGAGGAGCGCGTAGGCGGTGGCCACGGCCAGGAGGAGCGGAGCCTGGCGGCGCAGGTACAGATGGACGTAGCCGGCGGCCGCGAAGGCGTAGAACACGATTCCCGGGATCGCGAACGCGAGGAGCCAGCCGCGGGCGCGCTCCGGGGGCAGCGGGCCGTCGAGCGGCGGGATCGCCAGGAGCGACACCGCCGCCCAGACGCCCATCGCCGCGAAGAGCGACGTGCGGACCAGCGTCGCATGCCGCATGAGCCGCGCCGACTGGCTCTCGTCGAACTCGAGCGCGGACAGCGCGGCGAAGACCGAGGCGACGAGCAGGCCGACCGGCGTGGCGACGACGAAGCCCGCGTTCGGGGAGTCCACGAGCACGTCCGGGGTCGCAAGTGCGTGCAGTGCGAGGAAACCCGCGGCGGCGAGGAATGCGAGCGAGACCAGGAAGAGCCGCGCGTCGGCGCGCTCCCGGGCCGCGTCGCCGGTGACGACGGCGAGCACGACGCTCGTCAGCGCCGCGGCGAGGACGAGCCAGAAGTGCGCGGGGTGGTGCTCCCAGGTTCCGTCCAGCCCGGGCGAGGCGAGAAGCAGCGCGAGGCCGGCGAGCGGGAGTGCGATCGCACACGCCCAGGCGAGCAGCCGTCCGGCCGGAGCGGTCACGACGACCCCTTGAGCCTCGCTTCCAGCTCGGCCACGTAGAGCGGCCCGTCGAAGGCGTGCCGCGGGTCGGAGGGCAGCGCGTGCTCCGTCCACTTCCCGTCACGCCGCACATAGATGACCGGATAGATCTCGCCGGCCGCGTTCATCTCGATCGTCGCCGCGACCGAGTCCGGGCCGCCCGAGTCGACGAAGTCCGCGAGCGGGCGAATGCCCTCGATCCTGGGCGCCGCCCTCGAGCCGCACGACGCGCGCGAGGTAGGCCTTCTGCGTCCAGATCTCGGGGCCGGAGCGCAGCTCGGCGGCGAGGAACGGGACGACCTCGGCCGGATGCCAGCGGCCGCGCAACCGGCGCCAGCCGAAGTGCCGCTCGCCGATCGCCTGCGCGAGCACCCGGGCGTTGTAGCGGAACCCGTGCACGGCCGGCGAGCTCGCGCCGACGCCGTGCTTGCGCAGGCCCGGCGCGCCCTGCGTCGTGTTCCCGGCGAAGTAGATCCCCGGGACGCCGGTCGCCTCGAAGAACGGCGTCAGCGCGGGAATGCGGCCCTGCCCGACCGTCTGGACGCCGAGATCCCCGAGATCCCGGAGCGGCGTGCGGAACCCGGTCGCGGCGATGACCGCGTCCGCCTCCAGCGTCAGGTCGCCGGGCGTCGTCGTGCCGCTTGCGTGCACGCGGAATCCGTCCCCGGTGCGCTCCACCCCGGCAACCGCTGCGTCGAGTACGAGCGTTCCGCCGCCGAGGCCCGCGTCCTCGAGCGGCTGCATGTAACGGACGCGAACCGACGAGAGGGCGAGCACGGACGTCTGCACGGGTCGGGGCGAGACGAGCACGACCCGGCAGGCCCAGGGGAGCAGCCCGTCGGCGATCTCGAAGCCGGAGTTCCGCTTGCCGATCACGACGACGCGCTTGCCCTGGTAGCTCCTCGGCTGCATGCAGTCGGCGTAGTGCGGCACCTGGTCGACGCCGGGGATGTCCGACTTCCAGGGCTCGGTCACGCCGAGCGCGAAGACCGCGGCCTTGCAGCGGTACTCGCCGTCGGAGGTCACGAGCGTGAGCGAGCCGTCGTCCTCACGCCGCGTCGACTCCCAGCGGCAGCCGTACCGGACGCGCACCGACGCCTGCTCCGCGAACGCGGCCATGCCCTCCTCCATCTCGGGCCGCGACGGAACCGCCCAGGAGCGGTCCATGAACCCGGGCACGAGCCCGCGCAGAGCCGGGTCGTCCGAGAGGAGGCTGTTCTGGTCGAACCACTCGTACTCGCGCGTCGTGCGCTCGACCGGGCGCGTCGGGCTTCGACCACGAAAGGAGCCGCTGGAAGATCGGGTACAGGCGGAACATCCCGCCCGGGGAGTCGTCGGCCGAGAGCACCGCGTGCTCGATTCCGAGCTGCGTCAGGCAGTGGCTCGCCTGGAGTCCGCCCGGGCCGCTTCCGACGACGACGACCGGGTACTCGCCCGGCGGGAAGTGGTCTATTCCAGCCACTCGAGCACCGAAGCCAGCCGCCGCAGGATGGTCTTCAGCATCCGCACGGAGACCGACGGGTACGCGAGCAGGAACGGCTCGACTTCCTCACGCGGGATGACCAGGCAGCGCAGCGGCGTCGCCGCGACGACGTCGGTCGTGGGCGGCTCGCCCGTCAGCGCCGACACGTCGCCGAAGAACTCGCCGCGCCCGAGCCGCGCCAGCTCCTTGTCGCCGATGCGCACGATCGCCTCGCCGTCGAGGACGATGTAGAGGCCGGTTCCGCCGAGACCCTTGTGGAGGACGTGCTGGCCCTCCGCGAACATGTCCTCGTCGTAGGAGTGCGCGATCTGCTCGAGCTGCGGGCGGGTGAGGTCGGCGAAGAGCGCGAGCCGCGCGAGATTCTCGGTTTCGCTTCCCGTCGCCATGCGGAAAACCTACCGCTCAGACGTCGAGATCGCGTACGGCGAAGAACACGGTCTCGGAGAACGTCGGGAACGGCTGGATCGTGTCGCGCAGCGTCGCCACCGGGATTTCCGCCTTCACGGCGAGCGTGAGCTGCCCGAGCCACTCGCCCGCCTCCGGGCCGACGCACACCGCGCCGACGAGCACCTTGCGCTCCGGATCGGCGAAGAGCTTCACGAACCCTGGCCGCGTCGGCTTCGCGTAGGTGGACGCGCGCGAGACGCTCTGGATCGACGCCTTCGAGGTGACGGCGCCCTCGCCGGACGTGTCCCCGACGGACGCGACCTGGGGATCCGTGAACACGGACGCGGGCACCGCGCGGTAGTCCGCGCGCTCGTTCCCGCCCGCGATGTTCGCGGCCGCGATCCGCGCCTGGTACTTGCCGACGTGCGTGAAGAGCGACTGCCCCGTCACGTCGCCGATGCCCCAGACGTTCTCGCCCGCGCAGACCCGCTCGTCCACCTTCAGTGCGCGGTCGATCGTCACCGGAAGCTTCTCCAGCCCGAAGCCCTCGACGTTCGGGCGCCGGCCGACCGCGAGGAGGAGCTGCGTTCCCTCGATCTCGCCCGCGCCGTCGCCGGTGCAGAGGAGGCGGACCTTGCCGCCGCCGGCCTCGACCGCCGTCGGCCGCGTCGACACCCGCACGTCCATCCCGTCCGCTTCGAACGCCTCGCCGATGAGCGCGCCTGCCTCGGTGTCGATCCGGTCGAGGAGCGTCTCGCCGCTGTTCACGATCGTGACCTTCGAGCCCATGCGCGCGTAGAACTGCGCCAGCTCGCAGCCGACCGCGCCGCCGCCGACGACCAGCAGGCTCTCGGGCACCTCGCTCGCGCTCGTCGCGTCGCGGCTCGACCAGTGCGGGATGTCCTCGAGCCCTTCGAGCGGCGGCGCCGCGGGGCTCGAGCCGGTCGCGACGACGAGGTGGTCGTACGGGAGCTCGCGGTCGCCGACGCGGACGAGACCCGGCTCGGCGATCTCAGCGGCGCCCCGGACGAACTCGGCTCCGAGCTGCTCGAGCCACTCCACCTGGCTCGTGTCGTCCTGCGCGGAGATCTCGTCGCGCCAGGCGAAGACGCCCTCGGGGTCGATCGGCCCGACCGAGTCGCGGATCCCCGGCGTGAGCCTCGCGCGCGCGAGAAGCTCGGTCGGGCGCAGGAGCGTCTTCGACGGGATGCAGGCGAAGTACGAGCACTCGCCGCCGACGAGCGAACGCTCGACGAGCGTGACCTCGGGCTCGTCCGTCAGGCGCCCGAGCGCAGCGACGAAGCTCTCGCCGGCGATGCCTCCACCAAGGACGACGACACGCATCGCTAGCCGAAGAACACCAGCGGGCCGACGGCATCGCGCGCGAGGTCGACGAGCGGCCCCGCGAAGACGAAGCTCGCGACCGAGATGGCGACGCACGCGGCGACGGTGGCGCCGAGCCAGAGGTCGCGCGGCGGCGATCCGCCGGCCACGACGACAGCGTGCGTCTCCGGCCGGCCCATGTACATCGCGCGCACGACGCCGAGGTAGTACGGCACCGAGATGACCGTGCCGACGACGCCGATGATCACGAGCCACGTCCAGCCGCGCTCGTAGGCGGCGGCGAAGGCGTAGAACTTCCCGAGGAAGAGCCCGGCGGGCGGCAGGCCGATGAAGCCGAACATGAAGAAGGTCATCGCCGCGCCGAGGCCCGGACGCTCCCAGCCCATCCCCGCCATGTTCTCGAACGTCGCCTGCCGTCCCAGCTCGCGCTCGCGGGCGGCGACCACGGCGAACGCGCCGATCGACATCGCACCGTAGGAGATGAGGTAGTAGACGAGCGCCCGGCCGCCGAGTGCGCTGGCAGTGGCGAGCGGCATGAGCAAGAAGCCGGCGTGCGAGATGCTCGAGTAGGCGAGCATCCGCTTCACGTCCACCTGGACGAGCGCGCCGAGGTTCCCCCAGAGGATCGAGATCGCGGCCAAGACCGCCAGCGCGACCGTCCAGAGCTCCTCCTCGGACGGGAACGCGACGAGCAGCACGCGCATCGTCACCATGAGCGCCGCCACCTTCGTCGCGGCCGACATGAACGCCGTCACCGGCGTGGGCGCGCCCTGGTAGACGTCCGGCGTCCACATGTGGAACGGCGCCGCGGAGAGCTTGAACGCGAGCCCGACGAGGATCATCGCGAGCCCGCCGACGAAGAAGAGCGTGTCGGCCTCGCCCGCGGCGGCGGCGATCTGCACGAACCCGAGCTCGCCGGTGGCGCCGTAGACGAATGCGGAGCCGAAGAGCAGGATGGCCGACCCGAAGCTCCCGACGATCAGGTACTTGAGCCCCGCCTCGAGCGACGAGAGCCGGTCGACGCCGATGGCGACGAGTACGTAGAGGGCGATCGAGAACCACTCGAGGCCGAGGAAGAGCGAGAGCAGCGTGTTCGCCTGGAGGAAGAAGCACATCCCGGCGACGGCGGCGAGGAGGAGCGCGTAGTACTCGACCACGCGCTCGCGGTCGTCCGAAACCGGCGCCGGCGCGTCATCGCGCGGCGCGCGGCTCTCCCAGTACGAGACGCCGACCGCGAGGAGCCCGGCGACCGACACGAAGATCTGGCCGATCTCGGCGAAGCGGTCGCGCACGAGCGAGCCGTTCACGAGCGTGTCCGCGACGTCGTCCATGCCGAAGAGGACGCCGGCCATGATCGCGGCCGCGAGCATCGCTCCGGCGGTCACGACCGCTCCGAACACCCGCCGCCAGCCGCGGGGCAGGAAGACGCCCACGACGAGCACGACGAAGGACGCTCCCAGGAGGATCAGGATCGGGACGAGGGCGGCCCAGTCGATGTCCGGCTTCACGAACATCTAGCCGCCGCCCACCAATGCGAAGGCGTGGTCTGTGATCCCGGCCGGCCAGAACGACAGGACGATCAGCAGCGTGACGAGCCCGCCGACGAGCACGACCTCGAACGGGCGCAGGTCGAGCGCCTCGTCGGTGACAGCCGGACCCGGCTCGCGGTGCAGGACGGCCGAGACGACCCGCAGCACGTACATGGCCGCGAGCACGATCGAGACGGCGCCGACGACGGCCCAGCCCCAGCCGCGCGTGAAGACACCGTTCAGGATCAGGAACTCCCCGGCGAACGCGGCCGAGAACGGAACGGCGAGCGCAATGACGCCGACGGTGATGAAGAGCGACGCGAGCCGCGGCCGTCCGCGTGCCATGCCGCCGAGGAGCGCGAGGTCGTCGGTGCCGGTGCGCCGCTCGACCATCCCCGCGAGGAGGAAGAACGAGGCCGAGACGAGCCCGTGCACGACCATCTGGAGCAGCGCCCCGTCGAGGCCGGAGACGTTCACGGCGAAGACGCCGAAGACGATCAGCGACATCTGCGCGAGGCTCGAGTAGGCGATGACGCCGCGCACGTCGGGCGCGCGGAACGCGAGGAGCGATCCGTAGACGAGCCCGATCGCCGCGAGCGTCAGAACGACCGGCCGCCAGTCCGTGACGACGAGCGGGAAGAACGGGAGGACGATGCGGATCATCCCGTAGGTCGCGGTCTTCGAGATGACGCCGGAGAGCAGCGCGGCCACCTCGGGCGGCGCCTCCCGGTAGGTGTCCGGGAGCCAGCCGTGGAACGGCCACATGCGGCGCCTTCACGGCGAACGCGATCATGAAGCCGAGGAAGATCGCCGTGTTGTCCGACGGCGACAGCCGGGTCATGTCGAACGTGTCGTTCTGGAGGCCGAGCGCGATGATCGAGACGAGCATGAGCAGCGAGCCCGCCATCGTGTAGACGATGAACTTGAGCGTCGCGCCCTGCCGTCCGTCGCCGCCCCACACGCCGATCAGCACGTAGAGCGGGATCAGCATCGCCTCGAAGAAGACGTAGAAGAGGATCAGGTCCTGCGCGGCGAACACGCCGGTCGTCGTCCCGGCCAGGAAGAGCAGGAGCCCGAAGTAGGCGCGCGCGTGGTCGCGCCGCGCCCAGACGCCGTAGGCGATCGCGGCCGTGGTGACGACAACGGTGAGGCCGATCAGCCAGAGCGAGAAGTCGAACATCCCGACGCGGTAGGCGATCCCCACGTCGTCGAGCCAGACGGCGTGCGAGTCGAGCTGGAGGAGACCGGATTCGAAGTTGAACCCGACGACGGCCACGATCCAGCCGATGAGAGTGGCGATCGCTGCCGAGAGCGCGATCCCGCCGGCCAGGCGCGGCGTCCAGGGCAGGAGCCAGAGGAGGAGCGCGACGGCGATCGGGCCGAAGATGAGGGCGTTCGTCTGCATCAGCTCACGGCCAGGAAGACGACGAGCATGACGGCGAGGCCGACGGCCACCGCCAGGGCGTAGGTGCGGACGAGCCCGTTCTGCGCGGCCGCGAGCTTCGAGCCGATCTCGCGGACCTCGAACCCGATCTCGCCGAGCGAGGCGAGGAAGATCGGCTTCTCCACGAAACGTGTGAGCAAGAGGGCGAAGCGCGAGCTCGGCTCGTAGAACGCGAAGTCGTACGCCTCGTCGAAGTAGAGCTTGTGCTCGAGCGTCTTCGTCGGCCACGGCAGTCGGGCGCGGATCCTCGCGGGCACCTCGCTGCGCCGGCGGCCGTAGAGGAACCAGGCGAGGACGATCCCGGCGATCGCGAGCCCGAGAGCCGTCAGCGCCGAGAACCAGGCCGTCGCGCCGCTGACCTCGTGGATCGACTCGGCCACCGGTTCGATCCAGGTGTCGACCCCGGCCCAGCCGCCCGGGAACTGGAGGAGGCCGCTGACGATCGCGCCGACCGTGAGCACGCCGACCGGCCACATCATCGAGAGCGGTCCTTCGAAGCGCTCCTTGTGCAGGTGCGGCTGGTCGGCCGCGGGCTCGCCGAAGAAGACGACGAAGACGAGCCGGAAGGTGTAGAGCGCCGTCAGGAACGCGCCGGTCACGCCGACGCCCCAGAGGATCCAGCCGAGCGTCCCGGCGCCGGCCGCGCTCGCGAGGATCGCGTCCTTCGAGAAGAAGCCGGCGAACGGCGGAATCGCGGCGAGCGCGAGCGCGCCGACGAGGAAGCAGCGGTACGTCCACGGGAGCGCCTTGCCGAGGCCGCCCATCCTGCGGATGTCCTGCTCCCCGGCGAGCGCGTGGATGACGACGCCGGCGGCCATGAAGAGCAGCGCCTTGAAGAACGCGTGCGTCATCAGGTGGAAGAGCCCGGCGCCGAACGCGCCCAGGCCGACGGCGAGGAACATGTAGCCGATCTGGCTCATCGTCGAGTACGCGATCACGCGCTTGATGTCCGTCTGGACGAGCGCGACGAGCCCGGCGACGAGGATGGTGACGCCGCCGAGGATCCCGGCCAGCTCGAGGATGTCCGGGCGCGAGCTCGAAGAGCGGGCTCGTACGGACGATCAGGTAGACGCCGGCGGTCACCATCGTCGCCGCGTGGATCAGGGCGGAGACCGGGGTCGGGCCCTCCATCGCGTCCGGAAGCCAGGTGTGGAGCGGGATCTGCGCGGATTTCGCGACCGCGGCTCCCAGGAGTCCGAGCGCGACGAGCACGGCCAGGGTGGACGACTCGCCGAGCGCCTCGGGCGCCCGGTCGAAGACGACGCCGAAGTCGAGCGAGCCGGTCTGCTCGATGAGGATGAAGAGCGCGAGCGCGAAGGTCGCGTCGCCGATCGCGTTCATGACGAATGCCTTCTTTCCGGCCGCGACCGCGGTCGAGCGCTGGTGCCAGAAGTTGATCAAGAGGTAGGACGAGAGCCCGACCATGCCCCAGCCGGCCAGCAGGAGCAGCAGGTTCCCGCCCTCGACGAGGAGCAGCATGGAGAAGATGAAGAGCGCCTTGTACGCGTGGTAGCGGCGCTCCTCCTCGTCGCCGGCCATGTAGCCGATCCCGTACGTGAGGATCAGGAAGCCGACCCCCGAGACGACCAGCATCATGAAGACGCTCAGCGGGTCGACCAGGATGTCGAGCCCCACGCGGAGGTCGCCCGCGGAGAGCCACGTCCAGAGCGTCGAGACCTCGGAGCGCTCCTCCGGGTGCTCGCCGAGCATCGGAACGAACACGACGAGGGTCGCGATGAACGAGCCGAGCGTCGAGCCCGAGGCGATGAGCCCGGCCTGGCGCCCCGTGATCCGCGAGCCCGCGAAGGCGATCGCGACGACGGCTGCGGCCGGAAGGACGAGCGCGATCCAGGCGGCCTCGGTCATCCGCGCAGCGTCGTCAGCTTGTCGAGGTCGAGGTCGGCGCGGAGGCGAGACATGGCGACTATGAAGCCGAGGCCGACGACGGCCTCGGAGGCCGCGACGACCATGACGGCGAGCGCGAAGATCTGGCCGTCTTCTCCGCCGGCCTGGCGCGCGAAGGCGATGAGGGCGAGGTTCCCGGCGTTCAGCATGATCTCGAGCGCGAGCAGGACGATCAGCGGGCTGCGCCGCGCAAGCACGCCGAACGCGCCGATCGCGAAGAGCACGACCGAGACGACGAGGTAGGCGGCGATTCCGGGCCCGAGCATCAGCTCTCCTCGACCTCGTCGCGGTGGGGCGGCGTCGTCGAGCCGAGGATCACGCCGCCGACGGCCGCGACCAGCAGGACGATCGAGGTCACCTCGAACGCGAGCAGGTGATCCGTGAGGAAGAGCTCTCCGATCGACGCCGGCGAGCCGAAGGCTTCGGTCACCTCGGGCGTGTTGCTGAGGTCGTCGCCGGCGGCGAGGACGATCACGACGACCACCTGCGCCGCGATCGCGGCCGCGGCCACGACCGACGCGACCGCCTGCCAGCTCGGCCCGGCTCTCCACGGGATGAACTCGCGCCCGCCGAGATACGCGGTGACGAAGAGGAACATGATCACGACCGCGCCCGCGTAGACGAGCACCTGGGCCGCGGCGACGAACTCCGCGTTCAGCATCAGGAAGAGCACGGCGAGCGAGGCGAGGTTCACGATGAGCGCGAGCGCCGAGTAGAACGGGTTCGCGAAGAGCACGACGGCGAGCCCGGACGCGAAGAGCGACGTGACCGAGAGGATCCAGATGATCCAGACGAGAGTTTCGGCGGCGGTGTCCATCAGCTGTCCGACTTCCAGACCGGCTCGGGCGTGTCGTAGAGCTCGCGGTCGGCGACCGGGACGCGCTTGACCGGCGGCGCGAGGAGCATCTCCTTCGTGTAGATCTGGTCGTCGCGGTGGTACTCGGAGAGCTCGTACTCGTTGCCGAGGGTGATCGCATCGAACGGGCACGCCAGCTCGCAGTAGCCGCAGAAGATGCAGCGGCTCATGTTGATCTCGTAGATCCGCGCGTAGCGCTCGCCCGCCGACACGCGGTCGTCCGGATCGTTCTCGGCCGGGACGACGCGGATGCAGTCCGCCGGGCAGGCCGCGGCGCAGAGCGAGCAGCCGACGCACTTCTCGAGCCCGTTGTCATGCAGGTGGAGGCGGTGCCGCCCGCGGAAGCGCGGGTAGACCGGCCGCTTGAACTCCGGGTACTCCTGCGTGATCGGCTTGCGGAAGATCTGGCGGAACGTGACCGCGAAGCCCTTCATCGATCCGAACGGCTGCGGGGTCATGTGCGCACCGCCAGGATCACCGCGGTGACGACCGCGTTCAGGGTTGCGATCGGCAGGAGCACCTTCCAGCCGAACGCCATCAGCTGGTCGTAGCGCAGCCGCGGCAGCGTCGCGCGCATCCACATGAACACGAAGATGAACGCGCCGAGCTTCAGGAGGAACCAGATCGGGCCGGGCAGGATCGGCCCGCTCCAGCCGCCGAAGAAGAGCGTGACGGCGAGGCCGGAGAACGTGATCATGTTGATGTACTCGGCCATCTGGAAGAGGCCCCAGCGCATCCCGCCGTACTCGGTGTGGTAGCCGGCGACGAGCTCCTGCTCGGCCTCAGGAAGGTCGAACGGGGCGCGGTTCGTCTCGGCGATGCCCGCGATGAAGAAGCAGACGAAGCCGACGATCTGCGGGCCGATGTACCAGGTCGTCTCCTGCTGGGCCGTGACCATCTCGGTCAGCGAGAGCGTCCCCGACATGAGCACGACGCCGAGCACTGCGAGCCCGAGCGAAACCTCGTAGGAGACGAGCTGCGCGCAGGTCCGCATCGAGCCGAGGAGCGAGTACTTCGACTCGCTCGCCCAGCCGCCGACGACGAACGCGTAGATCCCCATCGCGCCGAGGGCGAAGATGAGGATCAGCGAGATCGGCACGTCCGCGACGACGCCGGTGACCGTGTAGCCGCCGATCTCCCAGGTGCCGCCGAACGGGATGACGCTGAACGCGGCGAGCGCCGTGAACGCGGCTACAAGGGGTGCGGCGAGGTAGAGGACGTCGATCGCGGCGGCCGGAAAAAAGCTCGCCTTGCCGAGCAGCTTCACGAGGTCGGCGATCGGCTGGAGGAGCCCGAACGGCCCGACGCGGTTCGGCCCGTAGCGCAGGTGCATGCGGCCGAGGAGCTTCCGCTCGACCCAGGTCAGGTACGCGAACGCGCCCATGACGAGGTTGACGACCACGAGCGCCTTGATCAGGTCGATCCACCAGGGCTCGGGCGCGGTCTGGGCGAGGATCACGGCTTCTTCACCTGAACCCTGTCGTCGAACCCTGCCGCGTGCTCGTCGGCGATGCGGACGACGCCGTCCTTCAGCCGCCGGTTGACTCGGGCGCGGAGCTCGCGGCTCGTACCGTTCGTCCCCACGACGACCGTCTCGCCCGTGGTTACCTTGAGCTTCTTGGCGTCCGCCTTCGAGAGCTCGACTTCGGCCGGCGGCCGCTGGAACGCGAGCGGCTCGGTGCGCTCCACCTCGCGGCCGGAGAAGAGGGAGCGGTAGGTCGCGAGCTCGAAGCCCTTGCCGCTCTTGGGCTTGTCGAGCGGTGCCAGCTCGGGCGCGTCGTCCAGCGTTGTGCGCGGGGGTAGTTCCGCGCGCTCGGCCGGCGTTGCCTCGGCCGCCCACGGCGCGATGGCGATGCCGAGCGCTGCGCCGACCCGCGCGAAGAACTCGAGCTCGTCGGGGAACGAAGGATCGATCGCGCTGCGCATCCGCTGCGCCCGGCCCTCGAGGTTGACGCTCGTCCCGTCGCGCTCGAGGTACGACGTTCCAGGGACGACGACGTGCGCCCAGAGCGTGTGGTCGCCCGGGAACATCGTCGTAACGAGGACGAAGCGGGCGCGTTCGGCCAGCTCGGCCACCCGCGGATCGTCCGCTGCGCCGTCGCCGGAGATGATGAGCGCGCCGATCTCGCCGTCGGGGAGCTCGGTCTCGCCGTCCGCGGTGTCGCGCCACACCTGGGCGACGCCACGGCCGTTCGGCGTGCGCGGGAGAACGTAGAGGCCGGAGCCCTCGCCGAGCTCGAGCGATGCCGCCAGCGCAGCTCCGCGCCGGCCGTGATCGTGGTCGTCTCCCGACCAGACGATCGCTACGCGGCTCGCCGAGCGCAGGCGTCGGGCAAGACCCGCGACGTCCTCGTCTCCGCCGCCGCCGATCAGGTCGTAACAGACGGACGCGGCGCTGCCGGGCGAGACGGCGATCGTCCCGGCCGAGTTCACGGTCACGACCTCGGCGCCGTTTCGCCGGGCGGCGCGCAGCCAGAGGTCGACGCCGGGCGCGCGCTCGATGACGGGCTCGTCGCCGAGGACGAGGCAGATCTCTGCGTCGCGGATGGCCGAGAGCGGCGCACGGAACGCATCCACGGCCGGGTCCAGATCGTCGGGAATGAGCGCCGTGTGCGCATGGAGCCCGCCGCGGACGAGGCGTGCGATGGCGCTCGCCTGCTCCACGGTCTCGGAGCCGGAGAAGGCGACCACGATCGAGTCGCCCGCCTCGCCGAGTCCGCGCGCGGTTTCCTCAACCGCCTGCGCGTACGAAACCGGCTCGAAGCCGCGCCGCCGCACGCGGAGGAGCGGCTCGCGCACGCGGTCGTCGGCGTTCACGTGGTCGAAGGCGAAGCGGCCCTTGTCGCAGATCCAGCCGTCGTCCACCTCGGGGTGGTTCCGCGACAGGATCCGGTGCACCTTGCCCTCGCGCGTCGTCGCCCAGATGTTGCAGCCGGTCGGGCACATGCCGCAGACGGTCGGCACGTTGTCGATCTCCCACGGTCGCGCCTTGAAGCGGTAGGTCGAGGGGAGAAGCGCACCGACCGGGCAGAGCTCGGTCACGTTGCCGGAGAAGTGCGCGCGGTAGGGCTCGTCCTCGAAGGTCGTGATGTACGACTGCGCGCCGCGGTTTCGCGCCACGAGCTGGAGATCCTCGGACACGTTCTCGGAGAAGCGCGTGCAGCGGTAGCAGAGGATGCAGCGCTCGCGGTCGAGCGAGATCGTCGGCGAGATCGGGATCGGCTTGTCGAACGTGCGCTTGGGGAAGTGCATGCGCGTCGAGCCGGGCCCGAAGCGGAAGGTGAGGTCCTGGAGCGGGCATTCGCCGCCCTTGTCGCAGTCGGGGCAGTCGAGCGGGTGGTTCAGGAGGATGAACTCGAGGATCGCCTGCTGCCCCTCGGCCGCCTGAGCACTCGTCGCCGCGGAGCGCAGCGCCATGCCGTCCTGAGCGGTGAGCGTGCACGCGGCCTGGAGCTTCGGCATCCCCTCGACCTCGCAGAGGCACATCCGGCAGGCGCCGACGGGCGGCCCGAGCCGTGGCTCGTAACAGAAGACGGGAATCTCGACGCCGGCGGCTAGCGCGGTCTCGACCATCCCGGTTCCCTTGGGGACGGTGACCTCGCGGCCGTCGACCGAGACGGTGACGAGATCGGGCGCGCTCATGCCGGCACCACGATCTGGCCTCGCACGTGCGCGTGATGCTGGTCGACCGGCGCGATGACGCCCTCGAGCGACGACTCGCCGCCGAACGGGCAGCCGCCGTGGTCGATGTGTTGCTGGTACTCCTCGCGGAACTTGGCGACGTAGCTCGCGATCGGCATCGCCGCCGCGTCGCCGAGCGGGCAGAGGCAGTTGCCGAGGATCCGGTCGCAGACGTCGAGCAGGAGATCGAGCTCGCCCTGCTCGGCGCGGCCGTCCTCGAGCTTGTGGAGGATCTGCACCATCCAGCGCGTCCCCTCGCGGCACGGCGTGCACTTCCCGCAGGACTCGTGCATGTAGAACTGCGCGACCCGCAGACCGAGCTGCACCATGCAGGCGCGGTCGTCGATCACGATCACGGCGCCGGAGCCGAGCATCGTCCCCGCGGCGGCCATCGAGTCGAAGTCGAGCGCGGTGTCGACCTCGTCCGCGGTCAGCACGGGAACCGACGAGCCGCCCGGGATGCAGGCCTTCAGCTGCCGTCCGTCCGGGATCCCGCCGCCGATGTCGAAGATCAGCTCGCGGAGCGGCGTGCCCAGCTCGAGCTCGTAGTTCCCGCCGTTCACGACGTTGCCGGAGAGCGAGAACACGCGCGTCCCGGCCGAGTTCTCGACGCCGAGCTTCGCGTACTTCTTGCCGCCGGAGTTCACGATCGTCGGGAGCGTCGCGATCGTCTCGACGTTGTTGATGAGCGTGGGCGACGCGTACACGCCGGAGATGGCCGGGAACGGCGGCTTCGAGCGCGGCTGGCCGCGATTGCCCTCGAGCGACTCGAGGAGAGCCGTCTCTTCGCCGCAGATGTAGGCGCCCGCGCCGCGGTGGATCACGATCGTCACGGAGGTGTCCGTGCCGAGAACGTTCGGCCCGACGAGGTTCGCCTTACGGGCCTCCTCGAGCGCCGCGGTGACGACCTCGAACTCGTGCAGGTACTCGCCGCGCAGGTAGATGAAGGCCGTGTCGGCGCCGATCGCGTGGCAGGTGATGACCGCGCCCTCGATCAGCGCGTGCGGGATCCGCAGCATGATCTCGCGGTCCTTGAACGTGCCCGGCTCGGACTCGTCCGCGTTGATCGTCAGGTAGATCGGCTTGGTCGTCTGGTCGGGCTTGGGGATGAAGCTCGCCTTGCGGCCCATGGGGAAGCCGGCGCCGCCGCGGCCGCGCAGCCCGGACGCGAGGAACTCCTCGACGAGGTCCGGGCCCGGGGATGGAGAGCGCCTTCTCGAGCGCCGAGTAGCCGCCGACCTCGCGGTAGTTCGCGAGCTTCGTCAGGTCGTTGCCGTCCGCGTGCGCGAGAAGCAGCTGCTTAAGCGCCATCGGCTTCTCCCTTCAGCTCGGCGACGATCCCGGGGACGTCGCCGGCGCGACACGTGCTCGCGGTAGCGCCAGTCCACGGCGACGACCGTGGCCCAGCCGCAGCCGCCCAGGCACTCGAAGGTGGTGAGCGAGAACTCGCCGTCGTCCGTCGTCGAGCCGGCGGAGCAGCCGAGCTCGCGCTCGAACGCGTCGACTACATCCTGCGCGCCCGCGAGCGCGCACGAGACGTTCGTGCACACGGCGATCTCGTGCTTGCCGACCGGCTCGAGGTTGTACATGTCGTAGAAGCTCGCGATCGACATCACGTAGGCGGGAGTCAGGTCGAGCGCGTCGGCCACCTCGCGCAGCGCGTCGGGCGGGAGCCAGCCTTCCTTTTCCTGAGCGAGATGCAGCGCGGGCATGACCGCCGAGCGCGACGACGGGTACTGCGCCGCGAGCTCCTGCACCTGGTCGAAGAGCGCGCTCACCGGTCGACCTCTCCCATGACGCCGTCGAGCGAGCCGACGATCGCGATCATGTCGGCGATCAGCGTCTGCCGGGAGCAGGTCGCGGTCGCCTCGAGCGCGGCGAAGGAGGGAGCGCGGAAGCGCACGCGCCACGGCCTCGGCCCGCCGTCCGAGACGAGGTAGCAGCCGAGCTCGCCGCGCGGCGATTCGACGGTCACGTAGACCTCGCCCTCGGGAACCCGGAAGCCCTCGGTGACGAGCTTGAAGTGGTGGATGAGGCTCTCCATCGACGTGTGCAGCTCGTGGCGCGGCGGCAGCACGACCTTGCGGTCGTCGGCGATCCACGGCCCGTCCGGCATCCGGTCGAGGCACTGGCGGACGATCCGCACCGACTCGCGCATCTCGTCGACGCGCACCTTGTAGCGGTCGAACACGTCGCCGTTCGGATAGACGGGCACGTCGAAGTCGACCTCGCCGTAGGCCATGTACGGCTCGGCCTTGCGGAGATCCCAGTCGACGCCGGACGCGCGCAGCACCGGGCCGGACTGCCCGAGCGCGATCGCATCCTCGGCAGACAGAAGCCCGATGCCCTTCGTCCGCTCCAGCCAGATCTGCTGCGTGTTGAGGATCGCCTCGTACTCGTCCACGCGCGCCGGCATGACGTCGCAGAACTCGCGGCAGTCGTCGTAGAAGCCGGGCGGGATGTCCTCGGCGAGCCCGCCGATCTGGAAGTACCGCGTGTGCATGCGGAACCCGCAGACCATCTCGAAGAGGTCGAGGATCGCGTCCCGCTCGCGAAAGCAGTACCAAAACATCGAAACGGCCCCCAGCTCGAGCGCCGACGTGCCGAGGTAGACGAGGTGCGAGTGGATCCGATTCAGCTCGCAGAGGAGCGTCCGCATCCAGACGGCCTTCGGCGGGATCTCGATCCCGAGGAGCTTCTCGACCGCGAGGACGTACACGAGCTCGTTCGCCTGGAACGAGACGTAGTCCATCCGGGGCGCGTACGTGATCCCCTTCCAGTACGTCTTCGCCTCCATGTTCTTCTCGAATCCGGTGTGGAGGTAGCCGATCACCGCGGCGAGGCCTTCGACGCGCTCGCCGTTCAGCTCGACGATCAGGCGGAGGACGCCGTGCGTGGACGGATGGTTCGGGCCGAAGTTGACCTCGAGGATGTCGCCCTGCTCGCGAAGCTTCGGATCGACCTCGAGCACCGTCGGGATCGGATGCGGGATGCGCGTGCCCTCGTAGATCGGGGTCTTGCGCGTGGACGGATACGCGGCGGCCATGAGCGCTTACTCCGCGTCCGAGAACCGGACGGGCTCGCCTCCCAGCGGGTAGTCCTTGCGGAGCGGATGGCCGTCCCAGTCGTCCTCCATGAGGATCCGGACGAGGTTCGGGTGGCCCTCGAAGGGGATGCCGAGCATGTCCCAGGCCTCGCGCTCGTGCCAGTCGGCGGTCGGCCAGACGGAGACGACGCTCGGGACCGCCTCGCCGTCGTCGGCCCAGACCTTGAGGCGCAGCCGGCGCGGCTCGGGCTTCATCGCGAGCACGTGGTAGTTGACCGCGAAGCGCTTCGGCTTCGGGTCGGGCAGCTTCTGGAGCCCCTGAGAGCCGGGCGCGTTCAGGTCGCGCGCGCCGTTGCCGGGCGCCGAGCCCCAGTAGCCGGCCACGCCCTTGTCGCCCCAGCCGAGGTAGTCGGCGCCGGAGAGATCCGAGAGGAACGCGAACCCGAGCTCGTCGCGCACGTGGACGGCGGCCTCGGCGATGCGCTCGACCTCGATCACGACGGTCGTCTCGCCCAGCGCCTCTGTCTCCTCTACGAACCCTGGGATCTCCTCGTAGCTCATCCCTGCGCGGCCTTTCGCAGCTCGTAGGCGGGCGGCACGCCGGCCTTGATGCGCTCGTGGAGGCGGACGATGCCCTCGAGCACCGCCTCCGGCCGCGGCGGGCAGCCGGGCACGTAGATGTCCACGGGCGTCACCTTGTCCACTCCCTGGAGCACCGCGTAGTTGTTGAACATCCCGGCCGAGCTGGCGCAGGCGCCCATCGCCATGACCCACTTCGGCTCGAGCATCTGGTCGTAGATCTGGCGCAGCGGCCCGGCCATCTTGTGGGAGACGCGGCCGGAGACGATGAGCAGGTCGGCCTGACGCGGCGACGAGCGGAAGACCTCCATCCCGAAGCGCGCGAGGTCGTAGCGGGACGAGACGATCGCCATCATCTCGATCGCGCAGCAGGCGAGGCCGAACGTGTCCGGCCACATGGAGCCCGCGCGCGCCCACTGGACCGCCTTCGAGACGGTGGTCAGCATGAGCCGGTTCTCGAGGTCGCCGAGCTCGGTCTCGAACGCGCCCGGCTCGCCCTTCATGGGGCCGGTCTTCGTCATGAGGACGCGCTCCGAGTTGACCCCGTAGTCGGCGAGCCGCTTCTTGGGCTTCCCTACCGCCATTCGAGCGCCCCCTTCCTCCAGATGTAGACGTACGCCACGGCGAGGATCCCGATGAAGAACCCGAACTCCGCGAGCGCGAACATGCCGACGCGGTCGAGCACGACCGCGACCGGGAAGAGGAACACGATCTCGATGTCGAAGACGATGAAGAGCATCGCCGTGAGGTAGAAGCTGACCGTGAAGCGCTGCTGCTTGGGCGGGCCCGTCGCGACGCCGGACTCGAACGGCAGGACGCGCGCCTTGGACCGCTCGGCGTGGGTCGCGAAGATGAACGAGAACAGGATCATCGACGCCGGAATCACGAACGCGATGAACGCGTAGGCGAGGAACGGAAACCAGGCGTCAAGCGAAGCGAGGATCACGTGAATCCCGGCCATACTAACCCGTTACAAGCGCCCCCGGCGCGCCACGAAAAAGGTGCCTCTGAGCGGGGACTTTTGCTGCAGCAACAGGCGTTACAAGCCCCCTCGACGCCAGCCGGGGCGTTGCTACACTGAGACCGTGATCACGATTACCGAGAGCGCGGCCGCCAAGGTCAAGGAGCTGATGGCGGAGGAGCCCGACACCGAGTCGGGCGTTCTGCGTGTCGCGATCCAGGGCGGCGGGTGCTCCGGGTTCCAGTACGAGCTCGGTTTCGACCGCGGTCCGCAGGACGGCGACAACGAGGTCGAGATGCACGGCGTCACCGTCGTGGTCGACCCGTTCAGCGCTCCGTACCTGACCGGCTCCGAGATCGACTACGTGGACGCGCTCATGGGCGCCGGGTTCGCGATCAACAACCCGAACGTCCAGGCGGCTTGCGGCTGCGGCTCCTCCTTCCAGGCGAAGGACGACGTCGGCGAAGGCGACGCGGCTGAAGCCCACGCCGCCGGCGGCTGCGGCTCCGGCTGCTCGCACTAGTCTTCGGCCCGCGTGGTCTACGACATCACGATCATCGGCGCCGGGCCCGTCGGCCTCTCGGCTGCCTACTACGCCGGCCATCGCGAGGCGACCGTCTGCATTCTCGAGAGCCTCGAGCAGCTCGGCGGCCAGGTCGCGGCCGTCTACCCGGAGAAGCACGTCTACGACGTCGCCGGCCATCCGAAGATCCAGGGCCAGGCGCTCGTCGACCTCTGCGCCGAGCAGGGGCTCCAGTTCGGCGCCGACGTCCTCCTCGGCGAGGAGGTGCGCGAGCTCACGACGGGCGACGAGTTCCACACCATCGCGACCACCTCCGGCAAGACGATCGAGACGCGCACGATCATCGTCACGGCCGGTCACGGCGCCTTCGAGCCGCGCAAGCTCGGCATCGACGGGATCGACGACTGGGAGGGCCGCGGGCTCCACTACTTCGTTCGCCAGAAGGACGTCTTCGCCGGCAAGAGCTGCGTGATCGTCGGCGGCGGCGACTCGGCGCTCGACTGGACGCTCGGCCTCCAGGACACCGCCGACCTCCCGATCACGCTCGTCCATCGCCGTGATCGTTTCCGCGCGCTCGAATCGTCAGTCACCGAGGCGCGCAAGCTCGAGGAGGAGGGGAAGGTCCGGATCTTCACGACCGCCGAGGTGCGCGAAGCCCGCGGCGACGGCGTTCTCGCCTCGGTCGTCATCGAGGAGACCGAGACCGGCGAGATGACCGAGGTTCCCTGCGAGGCGCTGATCACGCTGCTCGGATTCCATTCGCACCTCGGCTCGATCGCCGACTGGGGCCTCGAGCTGCACGGCAAGCGCCAGGTGCTGGTGGAGCCGAAGACGATGGAGACGACGCTCCCGGGCGTGTATGCCGCCGGAGACGTCGCGGGTTACGAGGGCAAGATCACTCTGATCACGATCGGCATGGGCGAGGCCGCGATCGCCGCGAACAACGCGATCGCGCGGATCCGCGGGGAGAAGGTCCAGCCGAAGTACTCGACGGACTAAGGAGGGCATCCCTCGTTCGAGGGACTGGGTCGCCTTATCCGCTCTCCCCGAGCGGACGAAACATCTAGTGATGGAGAGGCTGCGGGTCGAGTGCTTGGGATGCGGTGAGGCGCGCACGTTCGCGCACGCCGTCGATGCCCGTCGCGTCGATCCCGGCGAGTGCCCGCGGTGCGGGTACCTCGGCTGGGCTCCGTCCACCGCGCTGACCGAGCCGACGCGCCGCAGAATCCGCGAGCGCCCGGTCGACCGTCGCGCGACCATCTACGCCGTCTAGCTCCCGCTCTCCCGCCTGCGCCGAATCGGCACGAACTCGGCGCGAATCCGCGCACTTTCGCGCGCTACGTTTTCGGTGGGTGGCGGGTGGAGGGCACCGCCCCTCCCATGTAAGGGTGGGGCGAAGTGGATAGAGGGACATGGCCGCAAGTGCCGTTCTCACTCCACCGGAACGAGTGATCCGCCCGTGGATACACTCGACGACGTGAGCGACACGGCGCCCAAGGAGCTCTGGGGAGGCGAGACCACGAAGGCCGTCGAGAACTTTCCGGTCTCCGGAGAGACGATGCCCGTCCCCGTCGTTCGCTGGCTCGGGCGGATCAAGTCCGCCGCAGCGCGCGTGAACACCGAGCTCGGGCTGCTCGATCCGGAGCTCGGCGAGCGGATCGCCGCCGCGGCCGACCGCGTCGCCGCGGGCGAGTTCGACGACCAGTTCCCGATCGACGTCTTCCAGACCGGCTCTGGCACCTCGACGAACATGAACGCCAACGAGGTGATCGCCGCGCTCGCCGGCGAGGGCGCGCACCCGAACGACCACGTGAACCTCGGCCAAAGCTCGAACGACGTCTTCCCGTCGGCCGTCCACCTCGCGACGCTCGGCGAGCTCGTGGACGACCTGCTCCCGGCGCTCGACCAGCTCGCGACCTCGCTCGAGACGAAGGCCAAGGAATTCGACGACGTCGTCAAGTCCGGCCGCACGCATCTCATGGACGCGGTGCCGGTCATGCTCGGCCAGGAGTTCTCAGGCTATGCGGCGCAGGTGCGCCAGGGGATCGCGCGGGTCGAGTCGACGCTCGGCCGCGTCGGCCAGATCCCGCTCGGCGGCACCGCGGTCGGCACCGGGATGAACACGCACCCCGAGTTCGCGGCCCGCGTGCGCGACAAGCTTTCCGCCGAGACCGGTCTCACGATCTCCGCTCCCGCGGATCCGTTCGAGGCGCAGGCCGCCCGCGACGGGCTGGTCGAGGTCTCGGGTGCGCTGAAGACGATCGCCGTCTCGCTGACGAAGATCGCGAACGACCTGCGCCTCATGGGCTCGGGCCCGCGCGCCGGACTCGCCGAGCTTCGCCTGCCGGAGCTCCAGAAGGGCAGCTCGATCATGCCCGGCAAGGTGAACCCGGTCATTCCGGAGGTCGTCACCCAGGTCTCCGCGCAGGTGATCGGCAACGACGCGGCGATCACGGTCGGCGGGCTCCAGGGCCACTTCGAGCTGAACGTCTTCATCCCGCTCATGGCGCGGAACCTCGACCACTCGATCCGGCTTCTCTCGTCCGCGTGCCGGCTCTTCGCCGAGCGCTGCATCGACGGGCTCGAGGCGAACGCGGAGCAGGCCGAGCGCTACGCGGAGCTGACCCTCTCCGCCGCGACCGCGCTCAACCCGTACATTGGCTACGACCTGGCCACCGAGATCGTGAAGGAATCGGCAGCTTCCGGCAGGTCGCTCCGCGAGGTCGCCCGGGAGAAGGGCGTCGACGAGAAGGTGCTCGACGAGGCCCTGGATTACCGCAAGATGGCGCGGCCCAACGGCTGATCCTGCCGATTTCCACTTGTGAGAATCCTGTAAGACCTCCTTTCGGGCGGTATGGATCGCCGACGGGTCAGGCACGGTGAAAGACATGGGCCGCCGCAGCCTCATCGCCGTCGTCGCACTGATCGCGCTCGTCTGCGCGAGCGCGGCGGACGCCTCGATCAAGATCGGGGAGAACGCCAGCAAGGCGTCGCTTCGCGTGAATGCGAAGGGCGTCGCCACGATCACCTGGCGCTCGGGCGGCAGGTGGCGCAGCGCGATCGTCATGCCGAGCGGCAAGACGATCTGGGATCACAAGGCGTCCGGAAAGGACATCACCCACGCGACCGGCTCGGTCAAGCTGCCGATGCTGGTCAAGCTCCGCCAGGGTCCGAGCGGCAAGTACTTCGCGCTCCAGCAGTGGAAGCGCCTGAAGGACGGTCCCCGTGAGCTGCGGTTCTCACGGTGGACCGGCGCGCCGACGAAGCTCCCGATCCGCGCGGTCTGCTGCAAGTGGAACAGCGAGATGGTGAAGGGCCAGGCGACCTTCCACGGGAAGCCGGTCTTCGGCTACACCGCCACGCCCGAGGGTGTGCCGACCGACAAGAACGGCCGCAACGTCTACATCGACTTCATGAAGCGCGGGTCGTGGCACCGCTGCATGGGCATCCTCACGCGCAAGCCCGCCGGGAAGTTCTCGCTCTGGATCCGCCCGTACTGGCGCGGAACCGCCTACCGCGCCCGGATGATCGGCCCGAACTGGGGCCGCACGCTCGCACCGGACCCGCAGGGCTGGACGAAGTCCGCGCTCTAGCGCTTGACGTTCGACCAGTCCTTGCGTGACAAGCGTCAACGGTGCACCATCTGCGCCATGGGAACCGGGTGGTAGCGCCCGGGTGAGCAACGGAAGGGGAGCCACATGCGCACGCCAAGACACTCCGGCCTCCGACGCCGGAGAGCTGTGCCGTCCATCCTCATGCTGGCAGTCGCGGTCGCCTTCGTGGCGAGCGGCAGCGCGTCGGGCGACTCCGGCGACGCGCCGTCTCGTTTCCAGGCTGCCTCGCTGACGCCCGATTCGACTTTCACCGGCGCGAAATCGCAGACCGGCTACCTGGCCCGCACCGATCCGGCGCTCCTCGGGCGAACCGACTCGACGCGGATCAACATCTTCGTCAAGTACGACTTCGACGCGACCGCGTCCTACACCGGCGGTGTCGCCGGGCTCAGGGCCACGAGCCCGAGCGTGACCGGGAAGGAGCTGGGGAACCGCACTGCAGCCGTGCGCGCCTACGACGCGTACACGGCCGAGCTCACGCGTGACATCACCGCGGACATCAAGGCCGTCGTTCCGTCGCTCACAGTGCGCGCGACCTTCCGCACGGTCTACGGCGGGATCGCCGCGAGCGTGCCGGCCAACGAGGTCGAGGAGATCCTCAAGGTCCACGGCGTCGCCGCGGTCCAGCAGGACGCGCTCCAGCAGCACGCTCACCGACGCGACGCCGAAGTTCATCGGGGCGACGCAGGTGTGGCCGTCCGTCGGCGGCACCGTCAAGGCCGGCAAGGGCGTCGTCGTCGGCGTCCTCGACTCGGGTCTTTGGCCGGAGCATCCGTCCTTCCGCGACACGGGATTGCCCGCGCCGGCGATTCCGCACCAGTGCCAGTTCGGCAACGGCACGGACCCGCTACTGGGCCCGGCCTTCACCTGCAACAACAAGCTGATCGGCGCCTATGCGTTTACGAACACCTACATGGCCGTGTTCGGAGCGGAGCCGGGCGAGTACTGCAACAACGTCACGGGCGCGTGCTCGGCGCGTGACTCCGAAGGACACGGGACGCACACGGCCTCGACGGCCGCCGGCGACCCGGTCTCGAGCACGCCGCTCTTCGGCATCGACCGCGGCCCGATCAGCGGCATCGCTCCGGGCACGCACTTGATCGCCTACCGCATCTGCCTCGAGCAGGGCTGCTTCCCGTCCGACTCGGTCGCGGCCGTCCAGCAGGCGATTCTCGACGGCGTCGACGTGATCAACTACTCGATCTCGGGCGGCGGCCAGCCGTACTCCGACCCGGTCGAGCTGGCGTTCCTCGACGCCTTCAACGCCGGTATCTCCGTGAACGCGTCCGCCGGCAACGCCGGCCCGGGCGCCGCAACCGCGGATCACGGCGGCCCGTGGGTGACCACGGTCGGCGCCTCGAGCTCGAACCGTGCGCACCAGACGACGCTCCAACTCGTCGCGTCGAACGGCGACCGGCTCAACCTGGTCGGCTCGACGATCACGCCGGGCATCGGCTCGGCTCCGGTCGTCCTCGCCACCTCGATCCCGGGTGTGGACGCGCTCTGCGTCAACCCGATCCCGCCCGGAGCGGCGACCGGGAAGATCGTCGCCTGCCAGCGGGGCCCGAACCGTGTGCTCAAGAGCCTCAACGTGATGAACGGCGGCGGGGTCGGGATGATCCTCTACAACGCCGGCCTCGAGTTCGTGATGACGGACAACCACTGGGTGCCGTCCATCCACATCCAGGGACCGACGGACATCGTCCCGTTCCTCACCGGCCACACCGGAGTCACGGGCAGCTGGGCCAACTCGGTGAAGACGGCCATCCGCGGTGACGTGATGACCTTCTTCTCGTCGCGCGGCCCACTCGGCGACTTCGTGAAGCCCGACGTCACCGCTCCGGGGATCCAGATCCTCGCGGGGATGACGCCGACCCCGGCGAGCCCGGTGGGCGGGCCTCCGGGCCAGCTGTACCAGGCCATCGGCGGCACCTCGATGTCCGGCCCGCATTCGGCGGGCGCCTCGGCGCTCGTCAAGGCGGCGCACCCGAACTGGACGCCGGCGCAGATCAAATCGGCGCTCATGACGTCGGCCGCGCAGGACGTCCTGAAGGAGGACGGCGTCACGCCGTTCGATCCGTTCGACGCCGGCGCGGGCTCGATCCGCGTGAACCGTGCGGTCGACCCGACGCTCGTCTTCGACGAGACGTTCGCGAACTTCGTGGCCTCGGCGGCGGATCCGCTGCACCGCATCGACCTGAACATCGCGAGCGTCAACGCGCCCACGATGACCGGGTCGATCAAGACGTGGCGGACGGCGCTCAACGTCTCCGGCCGCGAGCAGGAGCTCGACGTGAAGACGCAGGCGCCCGCGGGCGCGACGATCACGGTCGGGCGCTCGAACAAGAACATCCACGTGAAGAAGAACCGCGAGGTCACGTTCTCGATCACGATCAAGGCGCCGACGCTGCCCAACGGGCAGTACTTCGGGCGCATCACGCTCGATCCGAAGAAGAAGGGCGAGAACTCGGTGACCATTCCGGTCGCGTTCTTCAAGCGGCAGGGCATCGTGACTCTCTCGCACACCTGCGACACGAACACGTTCGTGAAGCGCACGGGTCACGCGCGGTGCACCGCGACGATGGCCAACGGCGCCGCGATCGCGGCGAACGTCGACCTGAAGGTCAGGAACGTCGGCGACGACGAGGACCTCGAGTTCTCGAATCCGACGCCGCCGGCGACGACTCATCACGGCGACGAGGGCATCAACTGGAGCGGCACGCTCACTCCGGTCGTCCCGCCGCAGGTGACGGCGATCACGCCGACCGTCGGCCCGGCCGAGGGCTACCTGCCGCTGCAGGCGCTCGGAGTGGCGCCGATCGCGGGCGTCGGCGACGACACGATCACGAACTTCGGCGTTCCCGCGTTCATGTACGGCAGCGAGCCCTACACGAGCGTCGGAGTCGTCTCGAACGGCTACCTCGTGATCGGCGGAGGAACGGCGGCGGACATCGTCTACACGCCGCAGGTCTTCCCGGTCGCGGCGAGGCCGAACAACGTGATCGCCCCGTGGTGGACCGACCTCAATCCCACCGCGGGAGGAGGCGTCCGGATCGCGGTCCTGACGGACGGCGTCGACAGATGGCTCGTCGTCGACTGGGCCGGCATCCCGAACTTCTCGAACCCGACCACGCACTCGTTCCAGGTCTGGCTCCGGGTCGGGACGACGCCCGCGAGCGAGCAGATCACGCTTTCCTACGGCACGAACGGCGCCGGCGATCCGGGCTCGGGCTCCAACTGGGGCGCCGAGAACCGGAACGGCACGAGCGGGCAGAACATCCCCGTTCAGCCGCCCAACGGCTCCGAGTTCGCCGTCATCACCGCGCCGCCGCAGGCGGGCGGGACGGCGTCGGTCTCCTGGGACGTCTCGGCCGATCGCAGCGGCACGTTCGGCTCGATCGCGTCGATGACGTCGAACGTCACACCCGGCAAGACGCAGGTCGTGCAGACGTTCACGGTGACGAGGCCGTAGCTCGAACCGAACCGAATCGAAGGGCCGCCTCCGGGCGGCCCTTCGCGTTAAGCGAGCGCGTCGAGCGCGGCGTCCACGTCGGCCTCGGTGTTGTAGACGTGGAACGAGGCGCGCAGACCGCCGGCCCGAATCGCGGCGCGGATCCCGGCGTCCTCGAAGCTGGAAGCGTCGGCGGCGGTGGAGACGATCGCCGTGTTGCTCGACTCCAGTCCGAGCCCGGCGCGGAACCGGTTCGCGAGCGCGACGTTGTGCTCGTGGATCGCCTCGACTCCGATGTCGAGGAGCGTCTGGAGCGCGGCCTCGGTGCCGACCCAGGAGAACCAGGCCGGCGACGTGTCCAGCGAGCGCGCGTCGGGGGAGAGGGTCATCGGCGGCCCGTAGTAGCTCGCGTACGGGTCGTCGCCGGCGTACCAGCCCGCATTCGAGCGGCCGTATGCGCGCCCGCAGCTCCGGCCGGACGTACATGAACGCCGAGCCGCGTGGGGAGCAGAGCCACTTGTAGCCGTGCGCCGCGACGACATCCGCGCGGCTCGCGTCGAACGGAAGCCAGCCGCAGCCCTGGATGGCGTCGATCACGACGAGCGCGTCATGCGCGCGGGCGGCGTCGATCACCGCGTCGAGGTCGAGCACCTCCCCGGAGGACGACTGGACGAGGCTCGCGGCGACCACGTCGGTGCGCTCGTCGATCTCCTCCGCGAAGCGGTCGAGTGGCACGACCCGCGTCTCGACGCCCCGGTCGGCCTGCGCCATGAACGGGAACATGAGCGAGGCGAAGTCGCCGTCGGGCACGAGCACGCGCGTGCCGTCGGGAACCGTCGCGGCGACGAGTCCGATGAGGGCGGAGACCGCCGGCCCGGTGACGACGTCCTCGGCGGGCACGTTGACCATGCGGGCCCAGAGCGCCCGGGCGCGATCGGTCGTCTCGTTCCAGTCCTCGTAGCTCGTGCGGCCGTGGTGCCAATCCTCGAGCGCCGCCTGGACAGCGTCCCAGGTCGGCTGCGACGGGAGGCCGTACGTCGCCGTGTTGAGGTATGTCCCCGCCGGGCTCCAGAGCTTCTGGGCCTCGGCGAGCTGCACTAGTACGCGACGGCGCCGCGCCCGGTCTCGGCCGCGTGCACCTGCTCGTCGGCCCGGTAGGACGAGCGCACGAGCGGCCCGGAGAAGACCGACCCGAAGCCGAGCGCCTCGCCCTGCTCGCGGAACCAGCGGAACTCGTCCGGATGCACCCAGCGGTCGATCGTCGCGTGCTTGGCCGAGGGCTGGAGGTACTGGCCGATCGTGACGACGTCGACGCCGTGGCAGCGCAGGTCGCGCAGCGTGTCGACGACCTCGTCGTTCGTCTCGCCGAGCCCGACGATGATCCCGGACTTCGTGAGCACCTTGTAGTCGGCGATCTCCTTCGCGCGCGCGAGAAGCCAAAGGGCCTTGTCGTAGTCGGCCTTCGCGCCGCGCATCTTGCGGTGGAGCCGCCGCACGGTCTCGATGTTGTGGTTGAACACCTCGGGCCGCGCGCCGAGCACGATCCGCAGCGCCTCCTCCTCGACGCCGAGGAAGTCCGGCGTCAGCACCTCGACCGAGGCCTCGGGAAGCTTCTTCTTGAGCGCGCGGATGGTCGCCGCGTAGTGGCTCGCTCCCCGGTCGGGAACGTCGTCGCGGTCGACCGACGTGATGACCACGTGCTTGAGATCCATCTGCGATGCCGCGTGGGCGAGGCGCAGCGGCTCGAGCGGGTCGGGCGCCTCCGGCCGGGCGGCCCGAGTGGACGTAGCAGTAGCGGCACGCGCGCGTGCACGTGTCGCCGAGGATCTGGAAGGTCGCGGTTCCGCGCCCCCAGCACTCGGCGATGTTCGGGCAGCGCGCCTCCTCGCAGATCGTGTGGAGCTTCTGCCCGTGGATGAGCTTGCGGACCTCGAAGTAGCGCCCCTCCGCGCTCGGGGCGCGGACCTTCATCCATTCCGGCCGGCGGGGCCGCTCGGCTACGGGCAGCGACGTTTCCACGCCGCGAAGTCTAGGTTCTAGAAGCTCTTCCAGGGATCCAGGTAGACGTCGTCCACCTGGAACGCGGCGCCCGTGCCGACCGCCCGGAGGCGGATCGCAACCGACTTCGTCGTCGGAAGCAGGGCGCAGACGTTGGAGAGCAGCGCGCCGACGCGCGGGGACGGATCCCAGGTGCCGTCGGCCTTGACGACGCCGCCGTCGAGGATGCTCAGCACTCCGAGGAGGTTGCGCACGACGATCTCCGCCCTGAGCGCGCCGTTCGGCGAGCCCACGTTCTTGACGAAGAAGCGGAAGTGCCAGTCGCCGAAGGTGAAGCAGGCCGTCGGCGAGGTCGCCGTACCGCCCGCCGGAATGCGGAGGGAGCGCGTGCCGTCGTCCTTCTCCACGCGCCAGGGCTCGTTGCCCGAGACGATCGCCGAGCCGCCGGTGAGATCCCAGGCGGCCGTGCCCTTCTCGAACGTGCCGCCGCCCATGAGCGAGTAGTCGGCGGTGTCACCCCAGGGGAGGAACGCCTTCGACGGAACGGGGTCGCACGTCGCGCCCTTGCCGGTGAAGAGCAGCCCTGCCTGCGCCTGACCGGGCGCAACCAGGGCGATCGTCATGCCGGCCAGCGCGAGGAGCGCAGCCGTCGAAATCTTGAGCCGTCTTCCCATCCGTCGTTGTCCTCCCAGTGGACGCCGCAGTAACGAACTTGATCTCAGTCTCTTCAGCGGCCGCGAACCGACCATCACCCTTTCGGGTGTCCTGAGCCGCTCTGTATCCCTCGTTTGAGAGATTTGGCCGGATTCGGCGTCAAGCGGGGCCCCGAACCTGCCGATTCTTGACCCGTGTCCACTGCGGCCACGGCACCGGAGCGAGACCAGGCGCGACTCGACATCGAGCTGCAGCGTTCGATCGAGGAGCAGCGCGCGCGGCGGCTGAACCAGCTCGCGTCACACGAGCGCATGACGCTGCTCGTCTCGAACCTCGCCTTCCTTGCGACCGGCGCGGTCATGGCGCTCACGATCCCGAGCGACCGCACGCCCTCGGTCGCAGCGGTCGCGATCCTGCTCATCGCCTACGCGATCTCGTTCCGCCTGGACTTCGAGGTCGGAACCGGCTCGGCCGTCCCGACGCAGCTGATCCTCGTGCCGATGCTGTTCGTCCTGCCGACCGGGCTGGGTGCCGCTCGCGGTCGCGGCGGCGATCGTGCTCGCCGACTCCGTCGACGTGCTGCGCGGACGGCTGCACGTCGACCGCGTGTTCCTCCACGTCGGCAATGCGTGGCACGCCGTCGGGCCGGCGCTCGTGCTCGGCCTCTACGGCGAAGGCTCGCCGTCGCTCTCCCAGTGGCCGGTCTACGTGGCCGCGCTCCTCGCGCAGTTCGCGTTCGACTTCGCCAGCTCCGCCGTGCGCGAGTGGGCGGTGCTCGGCGTCCCGCCGAAGATGCAGCTGCGCGCAGATGGCCTGGGTTTACACCATCGACGCGGGCCTCGCGTCGGTCGGGCTAGCCGTTGCGTTCGCGACCGTGGACTCGCCCTTCGCGGTCGTGCTCGCACTGCCGCTGGTCGGCTTGCTCGCGGTGTTTTCTACGGGAGCGTCGCGTGCGGATCGATTCAGAGCTCGAGCTGCGCGACGCCTACCGCGGCACCGTGTTCCTCCTCGGCGAGGTGGTCGAGGCCGACGACGCGTACACCGGCTCGCACAGCCGCGACGTCGTCGACCTGTCGCTTGCCGTCGCGGACGAGCTCGGCATCGGCGCGCGCGAGCGGCGCGACATCGAGTTCGCCGCGCTCCTCCACGACGTCGGCAAGGTGCGGATCCCGAACGAGATCATCAACAAGCCCGGCGCCCTCACTCCCGAGGAGCGCGCGATCATCGAGACGCACACGATCGAGGGCGAGCGCATGCTCCATCGCGTCGGCGGCCTGCTGGGCGACATCGGCCGCATCGTCCGCTCGTGCCACGAGCGCTGGGACGGCACCGGCTACCCCGATGGCCTCGCGGACGACCAGATCCCGCGCGCCGCGCGCATCGTCGCCTGCTGCGACGCGTTCAACGCGATGACGACCGACCGCTCCTACCGCAAGGCCCTGTCCACCTCGGCCGCGATCGCGGAGCTCCTGCGCAACCGCGGCACCCAGTTCGACCCGCAGGTCGTCGACGCGCTCCTCGCGATCGAGACGCGGACTTCGCTGGCTGCTTAGCGCGCTTCCGCGAGCCGCTCGTGGAGCGGCTGGGGCCAGATCACGTCGTTCGCGGCGGTCGCCGGGAGCTCCTCGAGCTCCAGGTCGAACACCTCGCCGAGCATCGCCGCCGCGACCGGGCGGACCTCCGCGACCGAGATCTCGCGGCCTAGCTCGCGCGCCATCGTCGTGAACGCCGCATCCTCGAGCCCGCAGGCGGTGATCCACTCCGTGAACGGCGCCGGGTCGAGATCGACGTTCAGCGCGTAGCCGTGCGTCGTCACCCAGCGGGTGATGTGGACGCCGATCGAGCAGATCTTCCGCGGGGGCCGCTCGAGCCACACGCCGGTGAGCCCGTCGATCCGCGTGGCCGTCACGTCGAACGCGCCGAGCGTGCGGATGACCGACTCCTCGAGGTCGCGGCAGTAGCGCTTCACGTCGCGGCCGTGGCGGTTCAGGTCGAAGATCGGATAGCAGACGAGCTGCCCCGGCCCGTGGAACGTGGACTTGCCGCCGCGGTCGGTCTCGACCACCTCGACCTCCGCGCCCATCGGGCACGTGGAGCTCCTCGCCGTCGGTGCGCCGGCCGAGCGTCACGACGGGCGGATGCTCGACCATCACGACCGTGTCCGGGATCGCGCCCTGGGACACCGCGCCGGCCAGCGCGCGCTGGAGCTCCCACGCCTCGAGGTACGGCGTCACGCCGAGATCGAGCAGGTATCCGGGCCGAGCGCTCATGCGCTCACACTAGCCAGCTGTGCTCAGTACGCGCTCTCGTCCGAGCTCTCGAGGCGCTCCTTGAGATCCCGGAGGAAGCGGCCGGCGAGTGCGCCGTCCACGATGCGGTGGTCGTACGTGAGAGTGATGTTCATGATCGGCCGGATCGCGAGCACGTCCTGGCCCATCTCGTCCTGGACGACCCACGCGCGCTTTACGACCGCGTACGTGCCGAGGATCGCGGCCTGCGGCTGGCTGATCACCGGCGTTCCGTGGAACGTGCCGTAGCCGCCGGGGTTCGTGATCGTGAACGTGCCGCCCGCGACGTCGTCGGGGAGGAGCTGTTTGTCGCGCGCCCGCTTCGCGATGTCGGCGATCGCCTTCGCCATCCCGAGCAGGTTCAGCGTCTCGGCGCTCTTCACGACCGGGACGATCAGGCCCTTGCCGTCGGCGAGCTCGACCGCGAAGCCGAGGTTCACCCACGGCCGCGTGATGATCTGGTCGCCGCGCATCTCGCTGTTCACCCACGGGTAGTCCTTGATCGTGTCGACCGTCGCGCGCGCGACGAAGGCGAGGTATGTCGGATTGACGCCGTACGCGTCCGTGTACTCCTTCTTCAGCTTCCCGCGGATGGCCACGATCTTGGACATGTCGACCTCGATCGCCGAGGTGACGTGCGCGGACGTATCGAGCGAGCGCCGCATGTGCTCGGCGATGCCCTTCCGCATCGGGGACATCGTCTCGGAGGTCTCGCCCTCCTGGGCGGCCGGCGCGGGCTGAGCCGCGGGCGCTGCCGGAGCGGCGGCCGGCGCTGCGGGAGCCGCCGGAGCAGCGGGCGCTTCGGCCGGAGCCTCGGGTGCGGCAGCGGGAGCGCCGCCGGAATCGATGAAGCCGAGGATGTCCTTCTTGGTCACGCGACCGCCGCGGCCGGTGCCGGACACCTGGCCGACGTCCACGTTGTGCTCGGCCGCGATGCGCGCCACCACCGGGGAGACGAATGCCTTCTCGCCGTCCTCGGACGGAGCGGCGGCGGCAGCCGGAGTCTCGGTGACGGGGGCGGGCGCGACCTCGGGCGCCGTGTCGGGCGCCTCTGGAGGTGCGGCCTCCGCCTCGGGCTCGGCGGCCGGCGGCGCCTCGGCGGCGGGAGCTTCAGAAGCAGCCGCTTCCGGAGCAGGAGCCTCGGCGGGCGCAGCCTCGGAGCCTTCCGGCCCGATCACGGCCAGCACGGTGCCGACCTCGACCGTCTCGCCTTCCTGCACGAGGATCTTCTGGAGCACGCCGGTCGCGGGGCTCGGCACCTCGGTGTCCACCTTGTCGGTGGAGATCTCGAGGAGCGACTCGTCCGCGGCGATCGCCTCGCCCGGCTGCTTCAGCCACTTGGTGATCGTGCCCTCGCTAGACGGAGACGCCCATCTGGGGCATCACGACATCGACTGCGGTTTGAGTAGCCATCTCGTTCCTAGTACGCGGCCAGGTCCCTGAGGCCTGCGACGACGTCCTCGACCTGCGGGAGGAACGCCTTCTCGAGCGGCGGCGAGAACGGCACCGGCGTGTCGGGTGCGGCGATCCGCTTCACCGGGCCGTCCAGACTCTCGAACGCCTCCTCGGTGATTGTCGCCGCGATCTCGGCGCCGAAACCACCGGTGCGCGTGTCCTCGTGGAGGACGATCGCCTTGGACGTCTTCTCGACCGACTTCAGCACCGCCTCGCGATCCCACGGGATGATCGTGCGCAGGTCGATGATCTCGACCGACAGGCCGTCCTCGGACTCGACGAGCGTCGCCGCCTCGTCGGCCGTGTAGACCATCGCGCCCCACGTGACGACGGTGATGTCCGTCCCCTCGCGGTGCGTGCGCGCCTGCCCGAAGGGGATCGTGTAGCGCTCGTCCGGCACCTCGTCCTTGATCCGGCGGTACAGGTGCTTGTGCTCGAAGTAGAGGACGGGGTTCGCGTCTTCGATCGCGCTGATCAGGAGGCCCTTGGCGTCGGCCGGCGTGGCCGGGCAGACGATCTTGAGGCCCGGGATATGCGCGAAGCTCGACTCCGGGTTCTGCGAGTGGAACGGGCCGCCGGAGAAGCCGCCGCCGGACGGGAGCCGCACGACGATCGGCACGGCGGTTCCGGCGCGGTAGAACTGCTTCGCGGCGACGGTGACCAGGTGGTCCCACGCGCACGAGACGAAATCGGAGAACTGCATCTCTGCGACCGGGCGCAGACCCATCATCGCGGCGCCGGTGCAGCTGCCGACGATCGCCGTCTCGGAAAGCGGCGCGTCGATCACGCGCCACGGGCCGAACTCGTCCTGGAAGCCCTGCGTGACCTTGAACGCGCCGCCGTAGACGCCGACGTCCTCGCCGATCACGTAGACGCGCTTGTCGCGCTGCATCTCCTGACGGAGCCCGTCGGAGATCGCCTGGAGGTACGTCTTGACCGCCATTACTTGTGGTGGGGCGTGTCGAGGTCCTCGGCGGAGGCGAACACGCCGTCCGTCACGGTCGACGCGTCGGGAAGCGGGCTCTCCTCGGCACGCTTCAACGCGTCGTTCAGAAGCTTCTTGATCTCGACGCCGATCTCGTTCTCCTCGTCGTCGGTGAGCTCGGCGTTCTCGCGGAGCCAGGTCCGGAAGCGCTCGATCGGGTCGCGCTTCGACCACTCCTCGAACATCTCCTTGGGGACGTAGAACGCGTCGTCGTGCACCGCGTGACCCTCCATGCGGAGGCACAGGCACTCGATCAGCGTCGGTCCGCCGCCCGCGCGCGCCTTCTCGATCGCGCGCCGGGCCTCGCGGTAGACCGCGAGCACGTCGGTTCCGTCGACGACGACGCCCTCGAACCCGTAGGCCGCCGCGCGGTCGGCGAGGTTCTCGCACGCGTACTCGAGGTGCGTTGGCGTCGAGTAGGCCCACTGGTTGTTGTCGCAGATGAAGACCGTGGGGAGGCGGCGCGTGCCGGCGAAGTTCATCGCTTCGTGCGCGTCGCCGCGGGCCGAGGCGCCCTCGCCGAACCAGCCGACCGCGACGCGCTTTTCCTCGCGGATCCGGAAGGCGAGCGAGCAGCCGACCGCAACGGGGAGCATGGCCGGAAGGTGGCTGACCATCGCGATCATCCCGAGCCGGTCGTCGGCCATGTGAACGTTGCCGTCGCGTCCGCGCGTGTGACCGTCGACGCGGCCCATGTACTGCGCGAAGATCCGCCAGGGCTCGGCGCCGCGCGTCACGTGGACGCCCATATCGCGGTGGAGCGGCGTGCCGACATCGTCCGGGCCCATCGCGGTCGCGACGCCGACCGCCGCGGCCTCGTTGCCACGCCCCGTGTAGAAGCTTCCGGGGATCTTCCCCTGCTTGTAGAGGATGTGGCCGCGCTCTTCGATCGCGCGCGTGACCAGCATGTTGCGGTAGACGCCGAGGAGGTCCTCGCGGTCGAGGCCCGCGTCGCGGACCTCCTTCAACGAGCCGACCGGCTCGGCTTCTCGCGCAATCGCCATTGGTCGTTTCTCCCTTCGTCGGCGCCGCGGTCGAGTGTAACGGAGAGCTACCGTTCCCCTGTGGGGAAAGCAGCGGACTGGCTGAGGGAGGAACGGCGCCGCACGCTGGGCGACTGGGTCGCGTTCTGCGTCGACTGCGGCCACGCCCAGCGCTACACGGTCGAGGGCGAGTCCGAGGTCGCAGCGGCGTGTCCGCAGTGCGGCGGCGAGATGCGTACGCGCTGCCCGACCTGCGACGCCCGCATCGCGATGATGTTCTCCGTGGACTGCGACGAATGTGGCGAAGCGCTACGCCCCTCGGAGCAGGGCGGCGTCGGGATCCGTAAGCCCTAGCCCGGGTGGAAGGTCGAGAAGCCGGGATTCACGATCTCGGAGAAGTGGATGACCGTGACCTCGGCGTCCATGTCGATCTCGCGGTTGTAGAGCTGCGAGAGAAACCTGGCCATCTCCTCCGGCCGGCGGATCTCCGGGTTGTCGTGCTCGATCTCGCGCGGTGAGAGCCCCAGGAGCGTCTTCACCTCGACCTTGTCGATGACCGCCTCGAAGACCTTCTCGCGCGGGCCGAAGCGGGTTCCCACGAGGACCGCGACGATCATGCCCTTCCGGTACTTGCCGGTCTTGTCTCCCAGCCGGATCGTGGCCGTCTTGCGGCGGGTCCGGAGCTGGTCGGCGACGAGCGGGGAGTAGAAGTTCAGGGCGTACACGGCGAGGGCGAGATCTTAGTTGCTCACGGATCCAAAGCTGCGATTGCGCGCTCGACCATCTGCCGCTCGCCGCCGTAGGCGAGGAGCTTCGGCGCCTCCTCGATCGGGAGCCAGCGCGCCTCGTCGACCTCGACCTCCATCTCGAGAGCGATCTCGCCGAGGCGGCCGCTCGAGTAGCGCACGAGGAAGAAGCTGACGATCTTGAAGATCCGCTCGCCGTCCCAGGTGTACGTGTACTTGACGTCGCCGAGCTTCTCGTCGAGCTTGCCGACGACGCCCGTCTCCTCGTAAACCTCGCGGACTGCCGTCTCCGCCGGTGTCTCGCCTGGGTCGATGTTCCCCTTCGGCAGCGCCCAGAGCCCGGGCCTACGACCTCGGGGATGGATCGCGGCGACGTGCCAGGCGCCCTTGATGCGCCGGACGACCACTCCGCCTGCTGAGAACTCGCGCTTCACACCGGGATCGTACGGAGGGCCGGGCAGGTAGTTGGCGAACGAGTGCCCATGGCCAAGACCCCGCCGCTTCTGCGAATCGCCGGAGCTCAGAAAGGAACGATCACCGCGCGGCGCGCCGCTTTCGCGATCGCGATGGTCACCGTCGTCATCACGGTGGCGAGCGGGGTCGCCATGCGCTCGATCGACAGCGAAGAATTCGGCTCGGTCTGGGACGGAATGTGGTGGGCCGTGCAGACCGTGACCACAGTGGGCTATGGAGACGCCGTACCCACGACGGTGGCCGGGCGCACCCTGGCGATGCTTGTCATGGTCACCGCGATCGGGTTCATCGCGGTCGTGACCGCGGCGATCACGGCCGCGTTCATCGAGTCCGCCAGGAAGCGCCTGGAAGAGGAGGAGGGTGCGCTCGTCGATCCGTCGACGGCAACGCTGGTGGCCGAGGTGAAGGAAATCGCCTCGCGGCTCGACCGGCTCGACGCCAAGCTCGACAAGCTCTCCGGCGCGTAGCTGGGCAGGTAGCGTCGCGGCATGCGCCGCCTGGTCGTCCTCGTCGCCTCGATCGTCCTCCTGGACACGATGCTCTATGCGGCGCTGACGCCGCTCCTGCCCGACTTCGTCGAGCGGTTCGACCTCTCGAAGACCGGCGCCGGGCTCCTCGTCGCCTCGTACGCGATCGGTGTGCTCGTCGGGGCGATCCCGGCCGGGATCATCTCCGCTCGGGTCGGCGCCAAGCCCGCGGCGCTCGCGGGCCTGATCGTCATGGGCGCCGCCAGCGTCGGGTTCGCGTACGCCGACAGCGCGTGGGGCCTCGGCATCGCTCGCTTCGTGCAGGGGCTCGGCAGCGCGCTCTCCTGGGCGGGAGGGCTGGCTTGGCTCATCGGCTCCGCGCCGCGCAGCCGCCGCGGGGAGCTCCTCGGCACCGCGCTCGGCGCCGCCATTGTCGGCGCCCTGCTCGGACCCGTCCTCGGCGGCTTTGCGTCGATCGTCGGCGAGCACATCGCCTTCGTCGGCGTCGCCGTCGTGACCGTCACGGTCGCGCTCATGGGCGCGCAGCTTCCGGGGATCGCGCTCGAGGAGCCCTCGATGGCCGCCGTCGGCCGGGCGGTACGCGACAAGCGCTTCCTCTTCGGCCTCTGGCTGATGCTCCTCGCGGCGCTCCTCTTCGGCGTGCTCTCGGTCATCTCGTCGCTCGACCTCGACCGCCTCGGCTGGACGGCGGTCGCGATCGGCGGGCTCTACTTCTTCAACGCGTCCTTCGAGGCGGTCTTCAACGTGTTCGTCGGCCGGGCGGTCGACCGGAGGGGGACGTTCCCGGTGCTGCGGCTTGCGCTCCCGGTCGGGATCGTCGCTTCGCTCGCGCTCGGCTGGGCGGACAACGTCTGGACGATCGCCGCGCTCTCCTTCCTCGGCGCGATCTCGTGGGGCGCGCTCTTCACGCCGGGGATGGTGCTCCTCTCCTCCGGCGCGGACGGCGTCGGCCTGCCGCAGGGGCTCGCGTTCGGCCTCATGAACGGTGGCTGGGCGCTCGGCGCGATCGTCGGACCCGCGGTGGGCGGCGCGCTCAGCGACATCGGCGGCGACTTCCTCGCCTACGGTCTCGGTGCCCTCGCCTCGGCCGTCACCCTGTTCCTGGTCGTCTCGTACAAGCCCCTCGGCACTCAAGCCCAGCGAGTGCCAGACCCGGTTCGGTAGTATAGATCGGCACTCGCGAGGGGCGAGTGCCAGACACGAACAGGTGTGAAGGAGGCAGTATGAATTTGAAGCCGCTCGGAGACCGGCTGATCGCCGAAGCCCTCGAGGACGAGGCGACCACCGAGAGCGGAATCGTCCTTCCCGATACGGCGAAGGAGAAGCCGCAGCGCGGTCGCGTCCTCGCAGTAGGACCCGGCTCGCGGAACGACAACGGCGACTTCGTCCCGATGGACCTCGCCGAGGGCGACGAGATCATCTTTTCCAAGTACGGCGGAACCGAGATCAAGCTCCTCGCCGATGAGTACCTGATCCTCAGGGAGTCGGACGTCCTCGCCAAGGTCGTTACGTCGGGCAAGCCCGCCGCCGCCAAGGCCACGACCAAGACCAAGGCCACGGCCTAGAACACAGGAGATATCGCTTTATGGCTCACAAGGAACTGAAGTTCAACGAGGACGCGCGTCGCTCGCTCGAGCGCGGCGTGAACACCCTGGCCGACGCGGTCAAGGTCACGCTGGGCCCGAAGGGCCGCTACGTCGTCCTCGACAAGAAGTTCGGAGCACCGACGATCACGAACGACGGCGTCACCATCGCCCGTGAGATCGAGGTCGAGGATCCCTTCGAAAACCAGGGCGCCCAGCTCGTCCGCGAGGTCGCCACGGCGACCAACGACGTCGCCGGCGACGGCACGACGACCGCGACCGTGCTCGCCCAGGCCATCGTCCGCGAGGGCCTGAAGAACGTCGCCGCCGGTGCGAGCCCGATGGGGCTCAAGCGCGGCATCGAGAAGGCCGTCGAGCAGGTCGTCGAGAACCTCAAGACGCAGTCGAAGGAGATCTCGGGCAAGGAGGACATCGCCCGCGTCGCCTCCATCTCGTCGCGTGAGCGCGAGATCGGCGACGTGATCGCCGACGCGATCGAGAAGGTCGGCAAGGACGGCGTCGTGAACGTCGAGGAGGGCCAGACGTTCGGGCTCGACCTCGAGTTCACCGAGGGCATGCAGTTCGACAAGGGCTACCTGTCGCCGTACATGATCACCGACTCCGAGCGCATGGAGGCCGTGCTCGACGACCCGTACATCCTGATCGCGAATCAGAAGGTCGGGGCCGTCAAGGACGTCCTTCCCGTGCTCGAGCAGGTCATCCAGGCCGGCCGGCCGCTGCTGATCGTCGCCGAGGACGTGGAGGGCGAGTCGCTCGCCACGATCGTCGTCAACAAGCTCCGCGGCACCTTCACCGCAGTCGCGGTCAAGGCGCCCGGCTTCGGCGACCGCCGCAAGCGGATGCTCGAGGACATCGCCATCCTCACCGACGGCGAGGTCATCACCGAGGAGATGGGCCTCAAGCTCGAGAACACGAAGCTGACCCAACTCGGCCGCGCCCGCAAGGTGGTCGTCACGAAGGACACGACCACGATCATCGACGGTGCGGGCAAGGGCGACGCGATCAAGGGCCGGATCAAGCAGCTCAAGTCGGAGATCGAGAACACCGACTCCGACTTCGATCGCGAGAAGCTCCAGGAGCGCCTCGCGAAGCTCTCGGGCGGTGTCGCCGTCGTCAAGGTCGGCGCGGCCACCGAGACGGAGATGAAGGAGAAGAAGCACCGCGTCGAGGACGCGCTCCAGGCCACCCGCGCAGCCCTCGAGGAGGGCATCGTGCCGGGCGGCGGAGTCGCGCTCCTGAACGCATCGGGTGGAATCGACCTCAGCAAGTACGAGGGCGACGAGAAGACGGGCGCGGCGATCATCGTCCGCGCGCTCGAGGAGCCGATTCGCCAGCTCGCCTACAACGCGGGCCTCGAGGGCTCCATCGTCGTGAACGCGATCCGGACCGGCACGAAGGGCCACGGCCTGAATGTCGACACCGGCGAGTACGAGGACCTGGTCAAGGCCGGGATCATCGACCCGACCATGGTCACGCGCTCGGCGCTCCAGAACGCCGCGTCGATCGGCAAGAACATCCTCACCACCGAGGCGATCGTCGTGGATGCTCCGGAGAAGTCGAACGGCATGCCCGCCGGAATGCCCGGCGGCATGGAGGGCATGATGTAAACCCCGCGGGAGCTCGCGCTCCCGTTCGGAAGCGAACTCGGAGGGCCGGCACTGCCGGCCCTCCTGCTTATTGGGACGACCCCGTCCTGGAGAAAGCTGGAGGGCTAGCTCAGAGAGCTAGTGCACGTCGCACTTGTCATCTGAGCCGTGGATCGAGTCGCCGAGGGCGTTCATCGCATCCTCGTGGTCCACGTGCTCGGAGTTGAACGGGTTGTAGTCCTCGAGACCCGTCGTCTGGCCGCCGACCGCCGGCGTCACGCCGGGGCCCATGATCGTCCAGCGGTACTTCGACCCGTGACCCTTCGGCCGCTTCGGGCCGCGCGGGTAGCCGGCGTACCGGTTGTGCATGTAGAAGCCGTAACAGAAGTTTCCGCGCGGGTTGTGCATGAGGAACGAGTTCTCACGCTTCCAGCCCTTGCCGTACGCCGAGTCGAACGTGTCGACGTAGATGTTGCGCCCGTAGTGGTCGAGCGGGTTCCCGCTACTGGTGGCCTTGAAGCCGTGTACCGGCACGCCCTTGTACGCTGAACTTGCCGAACATGTGGTGGAACTTCTGGCTGTAGATCCAGTCGAGGTACATCTCGAGAACGGGCAGCTCACCGCGCCAGTGGGAGATGTGGAGTTCCCAAACGGTTTGGCTCTTCTTCCACGGCGTCATGCCGAGGTTCGGGAGCATCCTCTGCCACTTCTGGAGCGCCCAGTAGGAGCCGTCCGGCGCCTTGCAGGCCTTCACCTGCCACGGGAGCCTCGGGCCGTCGTACGGCTGGCAGCGGTTCTTCATCGTCTTCCAGATCGGCTTGCCGAACCTGCCCCAGCCGCCGGAGTAGTCGATCTTGAAGCTCACCTGGTCGACCGTCCTCGACGGCGGGCGCGCGTTGATCGCGCCCCAGACCAGCGGGTGCTGCCACTTGCCGTTCAGCTTGTAGCTCACGACTGCCTTGCCGCTGTCGCCGACCTTGATCGAGATGTACTTGGCGTTCCGCGTGAGGATCTCGCTCGCGAACGCAGGCGTCGGCAGGACGGCGGTCGCTCCGACCGCAAGGACGGCCAGCAACACCAGCCGCCGGCATCGTGTTCCGCAGACACTTGCCACGATCCAGTAATCGTCCCCACCTCGCCAGGCCCGAATCCCTAGATCGAGGCCATACTGAAAGAACTCCGTAAAGATGACGAGCGCGGAAACGACAGCCCTTGGACACAGGCCTCGCGCATTCGTACGCGTGCAGGGGCCTGACGCTGCGGACTTCCTCGAGCGGATGCTTTCGAACAGGGTCGAGGAGCTTTCGGCGGGCGGCTCGTGCCAGGCGTTACTGCTCACGCCGAAAGCCAGAGTGATCGCGCCGCTTCGCGTCTTGCGCCGCTCGGAGACCGACTTCCTCCTCCTGACCGAGCCCGAGCTCGGCGCGGTCGTGCGCGAGCAGCTCCTGCGCGCGCGGTTCGCCGCGAAGCTCGAGGTCGAGCCCGAGGAGCACACGAGCTACGTGCTCTTCGGGGGCTCCGAGGGGATTCCGAACGACGAGTACGGCGTGCCTGCGGTCGAGGTGCTCGACGTGCCCGAGCCCGACGGCGTACCCGTCCTCGCCGACGAGGAGCTGGAGCTCCTGCGAATCCGAGCGGCAACGCCGCGCTTCGGCGCCGAGATCGACGACCGGGTCATGCCGGCCGAGGCCGGTCTGGTCGAAAGCGCGGTCAGCCTCGACAAGGGCTGCTTCCCCGGCCAGGAGCCGATCGCGCGCCTCCACTACCGCGGCCACGCGAACCGTGCGCTCCGGATCGTCGAGGTGGAGACGACCGAGCCGCCCGCGTACGACACCGAGATCTCCCACGACGGCAAGGCGGTCGGCCGCATCACGTCGGCCCAGCGCGACAACGGCACGGTTCTCGCGCTCGCGTACGTGCGGGTCGAGGTTCCCGACGACGCCGAGCTCGCCGTGGGCGCCGCTGCCGCGCATCTACACTAGATCGCCCCGCGCCCGTAGCTCAGGGGATAGAGCGCTGCCCTGCGGAGGCAGAGGTCGCACGTTCGAATCGTGCCGGGCGCACTTACCCGCCGCGAATCTCGCCACCGCTTCGCGGTGACAAGCGATTCGCGGCGGAGGAGAGCGCGGACGTCCGAGTTGACGTCGTGCAGACGGCGGAGCAAGTCCGCCGCCTCGGCGCTAAAGGTCGATGGCGATCTGGTTGTCCTCGACACGTGCTTCATACCGCTTGGCGGGGAGATCGCCGTGGAGGCACGCGCCTGTTTCCAGGTCGAAGCGCCAGCTGTGGAAGACGCAGACGAGCGTCGGGCCGAGGATCTCGCCCTCGCTCAGCGGGTTGCCCTCGTGCGGACAGCGGTTCTCGAATGCGTGGATCCGGCCCTCGACGCGGAAGAGCACGACGTCGCGCCCGTCGAGCGTCACGACCGCGCGGTCGCTGCCGTCCAGAACGGACACGGGTACCCGGTGCGTTTCGCCCACGTGCCTAGACTAAGCGCCTGTGCCGCTGCTCCTCCGTGAATCCGACGTCGAGGAGCTCCTGTCCCCCGAGGACGCTGTCGCTGCCGTCGAGGAGTGCTTCGCGCGGATGGCCCGCGGCGCCGTCCAGAACCAGCCGCGGTTTCGGCTGAAGGTCGAGGAGGGGCTCTTCCACGTGCTTGCGGCCGTCGATCTCGAGCTGGGCATCGCCGGCCACAAGAGCTATGTCGCCTACGAGGAAGGGACGCGGTTCACCGTGCTCCTCTACGCCGCCGACCGGCCCGAGTTGCTCGCGGTCATCGAGGCGGACCGGCTCGGCCAGCGGCGAACCGGCGCCGCGAGCGCCGTCGCGGCGAAGCATCTGGCGCGGTCCGATGCGAAGACGCTCGGCGTGATCGGCTGCGGCTGGCAGGCCGAGAGCCAGGTCGAGTGCATGCGCGCCGCGCTCCCCGGGCTCGAGCGAGTCGTCGTCGTACTGCCGCGACGAGAAGCGGCGCAAGGCGTTCGCCAAGCGCTTCGGCGCCGAGGAGGCCGAGTGGTACTCAGACGCCGCCGAGTCGGATGTCGTCGTCACGGTCACGAACTCCCGCGATCCTGTGCTTCGAGGCGAGTGGCTGAAGCCCGGCGCGCTCGTCTGCGCCGTCGGCGCGAACCGCATGACCGCGCGCGAGCTCGACAACCTCGTGCTCGAACGCTCCTCGTTCGTGTGTTGTGACTCGCGCGAGCAGGCGAAGATCGAGGCCGGCGACCTGGCCGAGCCCGTCGAGCGCGGCGTCCTCGACTGGCTCGAGGTGCACGAACTGTCGGAGGTCGTGTCCGGAGAGCTGACGGGGCGGCAAAGTGACGAGGACATCGTCCTCTTCAAGAGCCTCGGGATCGCAGCGGAGGATCTAGCCGTCGGCAAGCTCGTCTACGACCGCGCCAAAGAGCGGGGCGTCGGGCTCGAGGTCTAGAGCTTCTCCCGCGCCTCGGCGGCCGTGTTCTCGCCGATCGCGCGGATGACCTCGGGCCGCTCGAGCAGGCGCAGGCGCTGCTCGTCGGTCGTGCGGTTCTTCAGGTACGGGTCGTCCATGATCTCCGTGACCGACCGGCCCGACTTGTGCTCGCGGATGACGTACGCGCCGAGTGCCTCGTCCTTCGAGATCGACTCGTGGCGATCCTCGGTGTCCTTGTCCTTCTTGCCGAAGAGGTTCTTGAAGAAGCCCATGGAGCGATCCTACCGGGCTAGCCGACGCCGATCTGCCCGGCCAGCTCCCGGGAGATCGCATGCTCGGTGCCGCCGACGGTCACTGTGAGCGGCCCGCCGAACGGTTCGCAGCGGCCCATCTTCACCCGGCCGCCGGGAACGAGCGCGAGCGTCGCGAGGTAGCGCAGCACCTCCGCGTCGTCGCTCGGAACGCGGCGAATCGTCGCCTCCTCGCCCGGCTCGAGCGCGTCCAGGGAGCGCAGCTTCGAGTGCGTGACGTTCAGCTCCGCGTCCGGGATCGGATCCCCGTGCGGATCGTGCGTCGGGAAGCCGAGCGCCTCGTCGATGCGGCGCTCCAGCTCGTCCGAGAGCACGTGCTCGAGCCGGTCGGCCTCGTCGTGCACCTCGTCGATCGGCAGACCCGAGCGTTTCCGCGAGGTACTGCTCGAGCAGCCGGTGGTGGCGGATCACCTCGAGCGCGATCTTCTCGCCGTCCGGGGTCAGCGTCGCGCCCTTGTACGGTGCGTGCTCGACGAGCCCCAGCGCGGCCAGCTTCTTCAGCATCGCCGTCGCCGACGAGGGCGCCACGCCGAGCCTGCGCGCGATCACGGTCGTCGTCGGGCGCTCGCCCTCGGACTGCAGCTTGTAGATCTCCTTCAGGTAGTCCTGGATCGCGTGGCTCAGGTCTTCGCTCGGCACACCCGGAATGGTAGTGACGCCTACCGCCGCGTAGCCCCAGGGACGTTGCTAGGCTCGCCGCCTTGCTGATTCGTCTTGGACATAGTCCCGATCCCGATGACGCGTTCATGTTCTGGGGCCTCGCCGCGGGTGTCGTCGACACGCGCGGTTTCGAGTTCGAGCACGTCCTGAACGACATCCAGTCGCTGAACGAGTGGGCGATGGACGGCAAGCTCGAGGTCACCGCGATCTCGCTGCACGCCTATCCGCACGTCCAGCACCACTACGTGATCCTTCCGCACGGCGCGAGCATGGGCCACGGCTACGGCCCGATCGTCGTCGCGCGCGAGAAGATCGCGCCGGAGTCGCTGCGCGATATCGAGATCGCCGTTCCCGGGAAGATGACCACGGCGTTTCTCGCGCTCCGCCTCTACCTCGGCGCCGAGTTCCGCTTCCGCGAGGTGCCGTTCGACCAGATCATGGAAGAGGTCGAAACCGGACGCGCCGACGCCGGGCTCCTGATCCACGAGGGCCAGCTCACCTACGGCCAACACGGCCTCGAGCGGATCGTCGACCTCGGCGATTGGTGGCTCGTCGAGACGGGGCTTCCGCTTCCGCTCGGGATCAACGTGGCGCGGCGCGACATCGGCGACGAGAAGCTGAAGGAGCTCTCCGACGTCCTCGCCGAGTCGATCGAGGCCGGCCTCGACAACCGTTCCGAGGCGCTCGAGTACGCGATGCAGTTCGGCCGTGGCCTCGATCCCGCCCTCACCGACCGCTTCGTGGGCATGTACGTGAACCGGCTCACGCAGGAGTACGGCGACGAGGGTCGCCAGGCGGTCGAGGAGCTGCTCGCGCGCGCGAGCCGCGAGGGCGCGATCACGCAGGCCGTGAACATCGAGTTCGTCTAGGCGCTAGAGCAGCCGGAACGACTCGGCCGACTCCTGGAACACGGCGTCGTATTTCGAGCCCGCGTCCGGAACGGTCGTGAACGTCATCACGTAGCCGGTGTCGGCGTCCGTGAGGAAGTACTGGATCTGCCGCAGCTCGCGGCCGCCGGTGTCCTTCCGCGTGTACTCCAGCCGCCCGGCCTCACCCGCCGGGAGCGTCACGGTCGTCGCTTCGGGGTCGACGGCGAAGAGCGACTTGATCAGATCCTGGTTCGCAGCGAAGTACGCCGCGTTGTTCATCCCGTCCGGAAGCGGCTCCGTGACGACGTTCGCGTTGGTCGTGAAGCCGTCCGTCTTGTCGGGTGCGACCGCGACGAACTGGATTCCGGCGCTCGTCTCGCTGGTGAGGCTCTCGAAGATCGCCTTCAGGTCGGGGTCGGCGGCCAGTGCGTCGTCGAGCGCCTGCTGCGCGTTGGCCTTGTCCACGCCCCGCCAGCCGGTCGGGACGCCGATCGAGAAACCGGCGGCCGGAACTGCGAAGGGCGTAACGCCGCCGGGCTCGGGTTCCGCCGACGACCCGCCGCCGCAAGCGGTGACCACGGCGAGCACGACGACGGTTGCGACGATCCCGCAGACCCGAGCGAACGGCACGCGGGCTCGAAACACGGCCATAGACTAGGCCGCGTGCCGGAAGCCGTAATCCTCTCCGCGGTTCGCACGCCGATCGGGCGCTACGGCGGCGTGCTCGCGGGCGAGCGGCCCGACGATCTCGCGGCGCTCGTCATCAAGGAGGCGGTCTCGCGCGCGCGAGTCCCCGTGGACGAGATCGAGGACGTCTACTTCGGCGCCGCGAACCAGGCCGGCGAGGACAATCGCAACGTCGCGCGCATGGCTGCGCTTCTCGCCGGGCTTCCGCAAGAAGTCGCCGGAGTCACCGTAAACCGGCTCTGCGCGTCGGGGCTCTCGGCGGTCGTCGAGGCGTGCCACGCGATCCGCGCCGGGTCGGGAGATCTCTTCGTCGCGGGCGGGGCCGAGTCGATGACCCGCGCGCCGTTCGTCTATGCGAAGGCCGAGCGTGCTTACGGACGCGGAACGCAGACGGGCTGGGACACGACGCTCGGCTGGCGGTTCCCGAACCCGCAGATGGAGGCGATGTTCCCGCTCGAGTCGATGGGCGAGACCGGCGAGAACGTGGCCGAGCAGTTCGAGGTCTCGCGCGAGGATCAGGACGCGTTCGCGCTCGAGAGCCACAGGCGCTGGGCGGCCGCTCACGAGGCGGGGCGCTTCGACGACGAGCTCGTTCCGGTCGGCGACGTCGAGCGCGACGAGCATCCGCGGCCGGACTCGACGCTCGAGAAGCTCGCGTCGCTTCGGCCGGCGTTCCGCGAAGACGGGACGGTGACGGCCGGGAACTCGAGCGGCGTGAACGACGGCGCCGCAGCGCTCGTAGTGGCGAGCGAGGAGCGGGCGCAGGAACTGGGCGTCGAGCCGCTCGGCCGCTTCGTGGCGAGCGCGGTCGCCGGCGTCGATCCGCGGATCATGGGCATCGGTCCGATCCCGGCCGTCCGGAAGGTGCTCGCGCGCGCGGGCCTCGAGATCGGCGATCTCGACCTGGTCGAGCTGAACGAGGCGTTCGCGTCGCAGAGCCTCCAGGTGATCCGCGATCTCGGCCTCGATCCGGAGCGCGTGAACGTGAACGGCGGCGCGATTGCGCTCGGTCATCCGCTCGGCATGACGGGCGCCCGGCTCGTCGTGACGCTTCTGCACGAACTGCGGCGTCGCGATGCGAAGCGCGGCCTCGCGACCCTCTGCGTCGGCGTCGGACAGGGTCAAGCCGCCGTCTTCGAGCGTCCCTAGATACGGCGCGCCCGGCCTCCTCCCCGCCGCAAGCCTATCCCGGATTTCCGCGCAATACGCACGGAATTCGTGCCAATTGCGCGATATTCGTGCGTTAGGCCGCCAAGATCTGCGCAATGCGAACGAAAAGGTTTTGCAAGGACGTCTCTGAGCGGCTTGCCACAAGTCCACATTCGCGGGATGCTCGCGCAGCGCAGACGGCCGCTTTGGTCGCCTGGGGCGCACCTCCGGGTTGGGAAGGGTCGGCCCAGGCAGGGATCGCGGCGGATACTCCATCCGCCGCGATCCTGGGGCCGATCCCCACACGCATCACGACACCCACCGCAGCCCGGTATCGTCCGCTGCCGTGAGCGACCGGGAGTACGGCCTCTTCATCGACGGCGAGTTCGTCGAGCCCGCCTCGGGCGAATTCCGCGATCTCTTCGAGCCGGCGACCGGAGCTCCGCTCGCCCGCGCCGCGCTGGCCGGGAACCGAGGACATCGACCGCGCCGTCGCAGCGGCTCGCGACGCGCTCGACGGACCGTGGGGCAAGACGCCCGCGACCGAGCGCTCGCGGCTTCTCCATGCGCTCGCCGACGCGGTCCACGAGAACCGCAAGGAGCTCGTCGAGCTCGAGACGCGCAACGTCGGCAAGGCGATCTCCTCGGTGAAGGGCGAGGTCGCGACCGCCGTCGAGAACTTCCGCTTCTTCGCCACGACGATCGCGACGATCGCCGGCCGCTCGCACCCGATCGGCGGTTCGCTGCTCTTCTACTCCTTGCGCGAGCCGGTCGGGGTCTGCGCGCAGATCGTCCCCTGGAACTACCCGGTGATGATGGCCGCCTGGAAGCTTTCGCCCGCGATCGCCGCTGGCTGCACGGTCGTCCTCAAGCCGGATCCCCAGACGCCGCTGACCGCCCTGCGGCTCGGTGAGCTGGCGACCGAGGTCGGGATTCCGCCCGGCGTCGTCAACGTCGTTCCGGCGGACGGTCCAAGCGTCGGGTCGTACCTCGTCTCGCATCCGGGCGTGGACAAGGTCTCGTTCACCGGCTCGACGCGCTCGGGGAGCGAGGTCATGCGGCTCGCCTCCGAGCCGGTCAAGCGGCTGTCCCTGGAGCTCGGCGGCAAGAGTCCGAATCTCGTCTTCGCCGACGCCAACCTGGACGACGCTGTCCCCAGCTCCGCGTACGCGATCTACTACTCCGCCGGGCAGAGCTGCGACGCCCGGTCGCGCATCCTGGTGGAGGCATCGATCTACGACGAGTTCGTCATGCGTCTCGCCGACGCCGCGAGCCGCGTGAAGGTCGGCGATCCGTTCGACGCCGAGACGCAGATGGGCTCGCTCATCTCTCAGGCGCACCGCGAGAAGGTGCACGGCTACGTGGAGAAGGGCGTGAGCGAGGGAGCCGAGGTCGTGGTCGGCGGTGCGCCCACCGACGGCGAGGGCGCGTTCTACCCGGCGACCGTCCTCGCCAAGGTCGACAACGCCATGACCGTCGCACAGGAGGAGATCTTCGGGCCCGTCGTCACCGCGATTCCGTTCACCGACGAGAAGGAGGCGATCGCGATCGCCAACGACTCGCAGTACGGGCTCGTCGCGACGGTCTGGTCGGGCGATCCCGCGCGCGGGCACCGCGTCGCCGGTCGTCTCAAGGCGGGGATCGTCGGGATCAACATGCCGTATTCCGCGTTTCCCGGCCTGCCGTTCGGCGGCTACAAGCAGTCCGGCTTCGGCCGCGAGACCGCGCTCGAGACGCTCGACATGTACCTCGAGTCGAAGGGCGTCATCGTCAACACGGGCGCGCGTCCCGTGAATCCGCTCGGCCTTTAGCGGTGGACCGCGCCGAGCGCGTCCTCGATCGGCTCGAGCGGCTCTACGCCATTGGTGGCGGAACGGGCGCGAACCGGCCTGGCCTGAGCCGCGCCGAGCAGGAGGCGCACGACTTGGCGGCGGGCTGGATGGAGGAGGCCGGCTTGTCCGTACACGTCGATCCTGCGGGCAACCTCACGGGCCGCTTGGCGGGAGCGAGGCCCGACCTGCCGGAGATCTGGACCGGCTCGCATCTCGACTCGGTCCCGGACGGCGGCCGCTTCGACGGCGCGCTCGGCGTGGTCGGCGGCCTCGAGGCCATCCAACTCGCCCGGGCGTCCGGCCCGCACGAGCGCACGCTCGTGGTCGTCGCCTTCCGTGACGAAGAGGGCTCGCGCTTCGGCCGGGGGCTCTTCGGCAGCCGGGCGCTCTGCGGGCGGCTCGCTCCGGGTGAGTTCGAACAGCGCGACGCGGCAGGAACGACGGTCCAGGAGGCGCTCGCTTCACTCGGCCTTTCTCCACCGGCCTCCAGCGGCTGGCTCGAGCCGGCCCCGGCGGCGTTCCTCGAATGCCACGTCGAGCAAGGAGCCGTGCTCGACGCGCGGCACGTCGCGCTCGGCGTTGCCACCGCCGTTGTCGGCGTCGCGCGAGGGGAGGCCGAGTTCACGGGCCTCGCGCGCCACGCCGGTACGACGCCGATGGACGTACGCGAGGACGCGCTGTGCGCCGCCGCCGAGTTCGTCCTGCGCCTCCGCGACGCCGCGCGCGGCGTCGACGGCGCCGTCGCCACGGCCGGGCGCGTCGATGTCGAACCAGGAGCGGTCAACGTCGTGCCGTCGCGGGTGCGCATGAGCATCGACGTCCGGGCGCCCGACCGGGAACGACTCGACGCCGTCCTCGATGCCGTTCCGGAGGCGCGTGTCCACGTGACGGATCCCGTGCCCATGGCGCAGGGCCCGACGGACGCGCTGCGCGGGGCGCTCGAAGACGTAGGCATACCGACCGTCGAACTCACGTCCGGCGCTGGTCACGACGCGATGGTGCTTGCGGCGGCCGGCGTCCCGACGGGGCTCCTGTTCGTTCGCAGCCTGGCAGGCGGCGCTAGTCACTGCCCCGAGGAAGAGACGAGCGGCGACGACGTGGCGCTCGCCGTCGGCGTCCTTGCGGCCGCGCTTCGCCGCCTCGCGGCGTAGCTACGCCGCGGCGAACCGGACGTTCTGCGCGCCCTCCCAGACCACGAGGCGCCCCAACTCCTCCAACTCGGCACGGCCGTCCACGATCGTCGCGAAGTGGTTTCCGGCCAGCTGGCCCATCTTGCTCGCGAAGCACGTCGCCCCGTACGGGAAGAGGATCTCCGTCTCGGAGACGCCGCCCGGATAGAGCAGGAGCTCGCCCGCCGCCGGGTACGAATTTGCGTTCTCCGGCCCCAGTCCGGTCTCTAGATCGCCGAGCGGCACCCAAGCGGACTCGCCGCTCCAGCGGGCCTGCATGATCGATCCCTCGAGCGGGAGCAGCGCGCGGAGCGCGGCGCACGTTGCCGGCGCTCGCTCCTCCTCGAGCTGGGCGCGAAAGCGAAGCGAGCCTGCCGTGATCTCGAGCATGTGCGCAGCCTATCCCGAGTTCCGAGAGTTCCCCTCCAGCGATCGGGCATCGTAAGGTCCCGGCTCCGGTGGATCCCTATCTGACCGACTGGCTGAACGTCCTCCTCCGGTGGCTGCACGTCATCGCGGCGATGGCATGGATCGGCGCGTCCTTTTACTTCGTCTACCTGGACCTGTCGCTCAGGCCGCCGAAGCGCCGTGACGACGCCGACGAAGGCGTGGCCGGGGAGTTCTGGGCTGTTCACGGCGGCGGCTTTTACCACACGCAGAAGTACAAAGTCGCGCCGGGCGCGCTGCCCGAGCCCCTCCACTGGTTCAAGTGGGAGGCGTATACGACGTGGCTCTCCGGGTTCGCGCTCTTCGTCGTTCTCTACTACGTACGGGCGGACGAGTTCCTGATCGACCCGCAGGTGGCCGACATCCAGCCGGGGGTCGCGATCGCGGCGAGCATCGCGTTGCTGGCGCTCTCGTGGATCGTCTACGACGTCCTCTGCCGCCTTCTCGCCGGGAGAGAGCTCGCGCTCGGCGTGGCGGTCGCCCTCTTCACCGTCGCGGCCGCATACGTATCGGCGCAGCTCTTCAGCGGCCGCGCGGCCTTCCTCCAGGTCGGGGCGATGCTCGGGACGATCATGGCCGGAAACGTCTTCTTCAACATCATTCCCGCCCACCGGCAGCTCGTCCGCGCCAAGGAGGAGGGGCGGGAGCCGGACCCGGCGCCGTTGCTCCGGGCCAAGGAGCGCTCGGTGCACAACAACTACCTGACGCTTCCGGTCGTCTTCGCAATGATCTCGATCCACTTCCCGCTCGCGTACGCGCATGAGCGGAGCTGGCTCATCCTGCTCGCGCTCATGGCCGTCGGGGCGTGGGTGCGGCTGTTCTTCAACCTGCGGCATCAGGGGAGGAACGTGTGGGCGATCCCTGCGACGGCCGCGCTGGCCGTCGTCGCGCTGGCCCTCGTGCTGAGACCCGACGATGACGCCGCCGGCAATGTTGCCGCCGAGCCGGTCTCCTTCGCCGAGATCGCCGCAATCGTCGAGGAGCGGTGCGCTGGCTGTCACTCGATAACGCCGCGGGACGTGCCGTCGGCGCCGGCCGGCATCACCTTCGACACGCCCGAGGAGATCGTCGGCAATGTGGACGCGATCGCGACCATGGCGGTCGACACGATGACCATGCCGCCCGGCAACGTGACCGGCATGACCGACGAGGAGCGCCGGCTCCTCGGCGCGTGGATCGAGCAAGGGGCGGAGGTCAGCCCGCCGTAGCCGGCCGTTCGCCGGCGCGGTCGTGCGCGATCGCGACGAGCTCGTCGAGCCCCGTCGCGAGCTCCTCGTTCCGCGTGCGTTCGAGCCGGACTTCGAGAATCGGGACGATCTCCCGCCGCGGCCGTCGGTTCACGAACACCAGGAAGCGGAAGCCGAACTTTCCCTCGTACAGCTGGTTCAGGTTCGAGAGCCTCCGCAGGACCTCCGTGTCCTCGTCCGAGCCCTGCTCGGCGGCGGAGCGGCCCTCGAGCCCGCGCGCCCCGATCGGCGGGTGCGCGTTCAACGCCTCGACCTGCTCGGCCTCAGGTAGCTCGCGGAGCAGGTCGCGCGCCCGGCCGAGCGGGTCCGGGTACTCCGCGAGCCGTTCGACGAAGCGCGTCCGCCCGCCGAAGAGCTCGGCGAGCTGCGCGACCGTCAGCTGCCGCGGTACGTCGTGCACGAGTAGGGCGCGAAGAGGAGCGGCACGTGGTGGTGACCCTCGCCGAGCTCGATCTCGAGTTCGACGCGCCGGAAGAACGGCGACGGGGGATGGAACACGAGGCGGTACGCGCCTTCGGCGACCTCGGCGAGCTCCGCGACCCGCCCGTCGGAATCGGTGTCGGCGGTCGCGAGGAGCTCCTCCTCCCGGAAGAGCTCGACCCGAACGCCGGCGGCGGGGCGGCCGCGGCCGGTGTCGAGCACGTGCGTGGAGAGGGTCGCCGTCATGCGGCGAACCGTAGTGCCTGCACGCGGTGTTCGCGGGCGATCTCCCCCTCGTCGGCGAGCGCAAGATGTCCTTCGACGACGACATCCTCGCCGCCGACGAGGAGGCGCTCGACACGATGCGGCCCGGCGAGCACGAGCGCGGCGACCGGGTCGTCGGCGCCGCCGAACTCGAGCCCGTCGGTGCGCCAGACGGCGATGTCTGCGCACTTGCCGGGTTCAAGCGAGCCCAGGTCGTCACGGCCGAGCACTTCGGCGCCGCCGCGGGTTCCGAGACGGAGCGCCTGCCGTGCGGTGAGTGCAGCCGGCCCGCCGCGCCCCCGAGCCACGAGCAAGGCCTGCTTCACCTCGAGAAGTAGGTCGCCGCGCTCGTTCGAGGCGGAGCCGTCGACGCCGAGGCCGACAGGGACGCCCGCGGCCAACATCGAGGCGACCGGGGCGACCCCCGCCCCGAGGCGTAGGTTCGAGGTCGGGCAGTGCGCCACGCCGGTCCCTGCCGCGCCGAAGCGGCCGATGTCGTTCTCCGAGAGATGGACGCAATGCGCGCACCAGACGTCGGCGTCGAGCCAGCCGACCTGCTCGAGATACTCGATCGGCCGGCAGCCGAAGATCCCCTGGCAGTAGTCCTCCTCCTCGACCGTCTCGGCGAGGTGCGTATGCAGCCGCAGCCCAAGTCGGCGTGCAAGCTCGGCCGACTCGATCATCAACCGCTTCGTGACCGAAAACGGTGAACAGGGCGCGACTGCGATCTGCGCGCGGGCGCCCGGGCCCGCCTCGTGAAGGGCTGCGAGCGCCTCCGTGGCCGCGAGCGCCTCGTCGCCGTCCTCGACGAGCTCGTCCGGCGGCAGCCCTCCTTCCGACTCGCCGAGGTCCATCGAGCCCCGCGAGGCGACGATTCGAAGACCGAGTTCGCGCGCCGCCTGAAGCTCGGCCTCGACGATCCCCTGCCTTCCGGGCGGAAAGACGTAGTGGTGGTCGAAGACGGTCGAGCATCCCGGAGCGCGCGAGCTCCGCAAGGCCGGTGCGTGCGGCTGCGTACTCCGACTCGGCGTCGATTCGGCCCCACGCCGGATAGAGGGTCCGCAGCCAGGTGAAGAGGTCAGCCTCCTGCGCCCGCGTCCGCGTGAGCGTCTGGAAGAGGTGGTGGTGGGTGTTGACGAGGCCGGGCGTCACGAGAGCCCCGCCGAGGTCGTCCGTCCGCTCGGCGTCCGGTCGAGCGCCGCCGCCGACCGCCTCAACGGTTCCGTCGCGGACCAGGATCCATCCGTTCTCGTGCTCCGTCCCGACGTCGTCCATCGTGACGACATGGGCGTTCGCGAGCAACAGCGTCGCGAGGCCGCGGTCCATGCGTCGTAACGTACTACCCGTGGCCGGGGTTGAGGAGTTCGCGCCGCGGACGCTCAACGATCCGCCCTCGAACGTCGTGCGCCGGCGAGCCGCCTACGGACGGTAGAGCGTAAGCGCCGCGCCTACGCCGAGCAGCACGATTCCGAGCACGCGGACCCCGCTCAGGCCGATCTGCTCGAGCCCGAACAAGCCGAAGCGGTCGATCACGGTCGCCATCACGAGGTTGCCGGCGATGATGAGGGCAATCGTCGTCGTCGTCCCGATCCGCGGCGGGCCGAGCGCGACCGCGAAGACGATCAGCGCGCTCATGACGCCCGCGAGCCAGAGCCAGGGCGGGGCGCGCAGCCCTTCCGCGACGCCGCTCACCGATTGGCGTATGACGAGGACTGCCGTGAAGGCGACGAGCGTCGTGACGACGCTCGAGAACGCGACCGCCTCGACGACGCCGATCCGCTCGCCGAACCGGCCCATGAGCGCGGCTTGGATCGCCCCGGCAAGGCCGGCAACGACACACACGAACACGGCCCCGGCCGCTCCAGCTCCCACACCGCCTCCTTCCTTGGGAACGGGAGGAACCTATACGCTCGGCGCCAACGATGAAGGGGGACGCTGGGTGAGCCAGCCGACGTATCCGAGCCCCGTCGAACCGGCCGACCTCGGCTTCGAGAAGATCGTCTACGAGAAGGCGGGCGGCCGGGCGACGATCACCATGAATCGCCCGGAGGTGCTGAACGCCTTCGACTACCAGATGCTCCGCGAGATCGCGCGCGCCTGCGAGGACGCGTCCTACGACGACGAGGTGCGCGTGGTCGTCCTCACCGGCGCCGGCCGCGCGTTCTGCGTGGGCGCCGACCTCAAGTCGTGGGAGAAGGAGTACCTCGGCAAGCCGAACGAGTACTGGAAGTGGTTCGGCGCGTTCAAGGACGCGCACGACCGGCTGCGCGAGGTGGGCAAGCCGAGCCGTCGCGCGCATCAACGGGATCGCGGTCGGCGGCGGCAACGAGCTGCAGATGGCCTGCGACCTCGCCGTCATGGTCGACGACGCGTACGTCCGCCACGTTGGACCCGAGCACGGCTCCGTTCCTGCGGGCGGCGCGACGCAGTGGCTCGCGCTCTTCGTCGGCGACCGCCGCGCGCGCGAGATCGTCTTCATGTGCGAGGAGATCCCGGCCGCGAAGTGCGAGGAGTGGGGGCTCGTGAACTGGGCCGTTCCGGCGGCCGAGCTGGACGCGAAACTCGACGCGGTCGTCGAAAACCTGATGCGAAAGCTTCCGCAGACGACGCGCTACGCGAAGCAGCACATGAATTTCTGGAAGGACCTCGCGTGGCACGAGACGATCAACCACGCGCGCGACTGGCTGGCGCTCTCGATGGCGACCGAGGAGCCGCAGGCGGCCGTCCGCAAGTTCGTCGAGAAGGGTAAGTGAGCGACGCCCTCGTCCTGGTCGAGCGCGACGAACCCATCGCGGTCGTCACGCTCAACCGGCCGGACCGGATGAACGCGCTGTCCGAGCCGCTGATGGAGGAGCTGGTCTCGGCGCTCGCCGAGTTCGACCGCGACGAGAAAATCCGCTGCATCGTGCTCGCGGGGAGCGACAAAGCCTTCGCCGCGGGCGCGGACATCGGCGAGATGGCGTCGGCGAGCGCGATGGAGATGCTCTACGCGCGACGGGTCGAGCGCTGGGACGCGATCCGCAAGCTGTGGACACCTCTCGTCGCCGCGGTGTCGGGGTACTGCCTCGGCGGCGGCAACGAGCTGGCGATGAGCTGCGATCTCATCGTCGCGTCCGAGACGGCCAAGTTCGGCCAGCCGGAAACGAGCCTCGGGATCATCCCGGGCGCCGGCGGCACGCAGCGCCTCACGCGTGCCATCGGGAAGGCGAAGGCGATGGACGTGATCCTCTCGGGCCGATTCCTCACCGCCGAGGAGGCAGAGCGCGCAGGGCTCGTCGCGCGGGTCGTCGGGCCCGACGCCTGGCTCGACGAGGCGAAGTCGGTCGCGCGCGAGATCGCGTCGAAGGGCCCGGTCGCGCAGCGGCTCGCGAAGGAGGCGGTGAACCGCGCGTTCGACACGACGCTCGACCACGGCCTCGAGCACGAGCGGCGGCTGCTCTACCTCGCGTTCGCGTCGGAGGACGCAAGCGAGGGCCTGACCGCCTTCGGCGAGAAGCGCCCGCCCGAGTTCAAGGGCAAGTAGCCGGAACACTCGCCGGGCGCGTTTCGGCCCTGATCCGGACGCGACCTGTCCCGAGCGGCCATGTCCGTGCTGCGGGCGTACTCCCCCAACGGGGGACCGCGCGTCCCAGCACGAACGCTATCGAGGCGCGGCGCACGTGTCTGTGCCGGCTTCGTGACGACTTCGTCGCGCTTACGATGCCCGCATGAGCGACGTCCTCACCGAGCGCGACGGCGGCGTGCTCACGATCACGCTGAACCGGCCCGACAAGCTGAACGCGTTCACGGGCGCGATGCACGCCGAGCTGGCGAAAGCGCTCGAGGAAGCCGCGCGACCCCGAGGTCCGAGCCGTGGTCATCACCGGCGCCGGTCGCGGGTTCTGCGTCGGCCAGGATCTCTCCGAGTTCGAGGGCGGGACCGGCGACATCGCGCACCGGCTGCGGACGACCTACAACCCGAACGTCCTCGCGCTGCGCGCGCTGGAGAAGCCCGTCATCGCCGCGGTGAACGGCCCGGCCGCCGGCGCGGGGCTCTCCTTCGCGTGCGCGTGTGACATCCGCATCGCCGCGGACACCGCGAGCTTCGTCCCCGCGTTCAGCGCGATCGGCCTCGTCCCGGATACAGGCGGCTCCTACTTCGTGACGCAGCTGCTCGGCTACGCCCGCGCGTTCGAGTGGATGACGACGAGCCGCAAGCTCCCCGCCGACGAAGCGCTCGACTGGGGGCTCGTCTCCGAGGTCGTCCCCGCCGACGACCTCGTCGCCCGCGCGCACGAGCGCGCCGCGGCCTACGCGGCGATGCCGACCAAGGGCATCGGGATGACCAAGCGCCTGCTCGACGCCGCCGCGACGACGAGGCTCCAGGACCAGCTCGAACAGGAAGCCGAGCTCCAGGCCGCCGCCACGCAGACCGAGGACTTCGCCGAGGGCGTCGCCGCCTTCCTCGAGAAGCGCGACCCGAACTTCAAGGGCCGCTAGCTACTCGTCGGTCGAGGCGCAGTCGGTCAGGCCGATCTCGGCGGCTGCCGCGTCGGCCTTCTGCTCGTTGTCGGTCGCCGTGGCTGCGACCTGCTGAACCTTCGTTTCGTCGCCGGTCTCAGCGGCCTCGCGGAGCTGATCGATTGCCTCGATGTTCTTCTCGTTCAGGACGAGCCACGCGTCGACCTGCTCCTCGAGCTCCTCGGGTGGATTCAACGCGCGCAGCTCGTCGACGCCCGCCTCGGCGATCGGCTTCGCCTCCGTGGCCATCGTGGCGAGGTCGTCGAGCGTCTCGGGCTGGGCGAGCGCATCGAGCTCGGAGTCGAACCGTGCGCAGATCGCGTCGGCCTGCTCGATGTACTCGGCCTTCGTCAGCCGGCTGTCGGCGGACTCGGCGTCGCTCGACCCGCTGCCGTTCATGCAGCCGGCGGCAAGAAGGCAGATCCCGGCAAGGAGAAGCGTCTGCATCGCGGCGTGAGGCTACCGCTCGCGCGGCCGCAGTTCGACCGCTAGGTCGCAGTCGAGCGCCGTCGCGATCCTGAGGAGCGTGTCGATCCGCGGCGGCCGCCCACCGCTTTCGAGCCGCGCGATCGCCGACTGGGTCGTACCGCAGCGCTCCGCGAGCTCCGCCTGGGAGAGCCCGAGCGCTTTGCGCCGGTCGACGACCTGCCCCGCGATCTGCGCGAACAGCCAGCCGTCCTCGGCGCCGGCGATGCGCTCGCGGATCCGCTCGATGGGGTGAATGCCCTCTTGACTCATAGCCAACAGGCTATGACGGTAGCAGGCCCTAGATGGTCTTGAACTGCTCGAACGGCTGGCGGCAGTTCTCGCAATAGCGAATCGAGCGGCACGGGGTCGGGCCGAAGAGATTGTCCAGGCGGGTCTCGGTCGAGCCGCAGTACGGGCAGCGGGCCAGGCGCTTCACGTCGGCCAGCTGGATCACTCCCGTCGCGGGACGCGGGCCCGGCGGTGCGAAGCCGGCCTCGCGGAGCTTCTCTCGGCCTTCCGGCGTGATGCGGTCGCTACGTCCAGCCCTCCTCGGCGACCACGACCACCTCCGGCTCGCCTCCGAGCTCGCGGACCGCGTCGGCCATCAGGTTCCGCATGACCTCCAGAGCCGGGCACCCGAGGAACGTCGGCATGAACTCGACCCGTACGTGCTCGCCGTCGACAGCCACGTCGCGGACGACGCCGAGATCGACCAGCGAGATCACGGGGATCTCCGGATCCGGGATCTGGGCGAGCGCCTCCCAGACGCGCTCGGCCGACAGCTCGGTCGCGACGCTCACCAGACCGCTCCCGGCGCCGAGCGGCGCACCATCGTCATCTCGTCCCAGAGCGCCGGCCAGTCGTCGGTGTGTCCGCCGCGCTCGACCGGTTCGGCGTCCGCCGGAGCCAGATCGCCGAGGCCCTCCGCCACCGCGGCGCGGTACAGCGAGCGCTGGTCGCCCTCGAGGAGCCCGAGCGCGTACGGCCAGAGCTCCTCCAAGGCGACGCGAAACCGCTCGCGTCCCTCGTCCGACTCGGCCAGCTGCGCGGCCCACATCTGCGCGTGGATCAGGTGGTACGCCTCCTCGCGCTCGATCTTCTGCGCGAGGCCGGCGACCTCGGGCCGGTCCGAGCCGAGGAGCGCCGAGATGCGGAGGTGATCCGCGGTCTCGTACAGGTAGTGCCGCGCGATCGTCAGGCCCCAGTCGGGGACGAGCCGCTGCTCGACGAGCCGTGCCGAGCGGTACTCCTCGGGCTTGCGGTCGAACGCGAGCTCGTCCGCGGTCGTGCCCAGCTCCGCCGCGGCCAGCTCGTACCACGCTCGCGCGTGCCCGATCTCCGTCTGCGCGATCGACGAGAACGCCACGTCCTCCTCGAGGAACGGCGCAATGCCCGTCCACTCCGAGTCGCGCCAGCCGAGGACGAGCTCGTCGTCGGCCAGCGTCAGGAGGTGGTCAACGCTTGCTGGTGCCAGCGAGGTCACGGGCTTCCTTCAGCTTGACCTTCAGTGAGTAGCCGTCGACGCGGCGATAGTCGCGGTCGAAGACGGGAGCGACATACGGTTCGTCAACTTCGGTCACCGACGCGCGCGGAACGACCCACAGCGCGAACGACTCCGCGCGCCGGCCGTAGAACTCCTTCGCGTACGCCTCGGCGAACGCGAGGTTCGGCGCCTCGAGCGAGCCGCCGTGCTGGAACGCCGCGCCCTCGCGCTCCTGCCGGAAGACCTCCCAGATCACGCTGCCTCCGCGAGCACGACCTTCCGCACCCAGGCGGTCTCGTCGCGCGACATGCGGCGGAAGTCGAGCCGCTCGGCCGTCATCGGGCCGTGGCCGGTGACGACATGCTTCAGCTCGTCCCAGTCGGGTTCGGTGTACTCCCAGACCCCTTCGTCGTTCTTGCGGAGCTTCGGGTCGTCGATCGTCAGGCCGAGCTCCCAGATCTGCGGCACGTAGCCGTCGAGGAACTGCTGGCGCGCCTCTTCGTTCTGCTGGCTCTTGATCCGCCACTGGTAGGTCGGATCGCTCTCGGCGGGGATCGGGTTGCCGTGGAACATCATCAGCGGCTGCCACCAGCGGTCGAGCGCCTCCTGCACCAGCTCGCGCTGCTCCGGCGTGCCCGTGACCATCGCGAGGATGACGTCGCGGCCGTGGAGGATGTGGAACGACTCCTCCCAGCAGATCTTCTTCATGATCCGCGCGTACGGCGCGTAGGAGCACTTGAGGAGCGCCTTCTGGCTGATGATCGCGGCCGCGTCGACGAGCCAGGCGATCACGCCGACGTCGCCCCAGGTCTTCGTCGGGTAGTGGAAGACGTTGTGGAACTTCGACTTGCCCGAGATGAGGTCGTCGAGGCACTGCTCGCGCGGCTTTCCGAGGTCGGCGACGACCTGGTAGATGAGCTGCGCGTGGCCGGCCTCGTCCTGCACCTTGGCGGTCAGCGCGAGCTTGCGCTGGAGGTTCGGCGCGCGCAGGATCCACTCGCGCTCGGGCAGCACGCCCATGAGCTCCGAGTTGCCGTGCATCTCGATGAACTTGATGAGCCTTGCGCGGTACTCGTCGGGCATCCAGTCGCCGGTCTCGACGAGGCCGCCCGACTGCACGTGCGCAAGGAATTCTGCTTCGGTCGTCGCCGCCATTTGCTCCTCCTACCAAACGATCGTTAGGGTGCCGAGATTAGCACGCCTCGCCGCCAGGAACTGACGCGCCACGCCGCCCGCCTGTTCGCCGAGAAGGGCTACCACGGCACGTCCACAGCCGACCTCGCGAACGCGCTCGGCGTCCAGAAGGGCTCGCTGTACGCGCACATCGGGGGTAAGCAGGAGCTGCTCTACGAGACGATGCGCGACGGCGCCATCGCCTTCCACGCGGCGCTCGACGCGATTCCCGAACAGATCCCCGCGACCGAGAAGATACGGCTCGCGCTGCACGCACACCTCGCGCTCGTCTCCTCGCAGCTCGACGTGGCCACGGTGTTCGTGCGCGAGTGGCGCAACCTCGAGGGGGAACACCGTGACGAGTTCATGGCCGAGCGGCGCCGCTACGAGGAACGGATCCGCGCCTTCTTCCGCGAAGGCCGCGAGGGGAGCGAGCTGCGCACCGACCTCGACGAGAACGTCGCCGCACGACTCTTCCTCTCGGCGGCGAACTGGGCGTACACCTGGTTGCGGCCCGGGCAGGACACGGACGAGCTCGCCGAGGCGTTCTACGCGCTGCATGATCGACGGGATGCGCGGCTACTCGACGCCGGCGCCATGAGCGCGACGCTGATCGTCAACCCGTGGGCGACTCGGGTGACGCCCGAGCTGGTCGCCGCGGTGGAACGCGAGCTCGCCGCGGCCGGGCCGCTCGAGACCGTGCTCACGGCGCGCGCCCGGCCATGCGACCGAGCTCGCCCTCGCCGCTTCCCAGGGAGAGCGGATCTACGTCTTCTCCGGCGACGGCGGGTTCAACGAGGTGGTCAACGGGATCGAGGGCGACGTCGCGGTCGGGTTCATCCCCGGCGGCGGGACGAGCGTGCTCTCTCGCGCATTGGGGCTTCCCCGCGATCCGGTGCAGGCGGCGCGGGCGCTCGCGGTCAGCGCGACGGAGCGGACGATCACGCTCGGCCGGGTCGAGGCGTCGTTCGCCGGCGCGCCCGCGGTGCGACCGGCGGTTTCTCTTCGCGGCGGGGCTCGGGCTCGACGCCGATCTCGTCCGCGCGGTCGACGCCAAGGGTCGCTCGGGAGGGCGCAGGCCGGGCGATCTCACCTTCGCGTGGCTCCTCACGAAGATGCTCGCGTCGAAGCGCGGGCGGCTCCCGGCGTCGCTCACGGTCGTCGGCCGCGGCCGGGCGGCGTTCGCGCTCGTCGCCAACTGCGACCCGTACACGTACGCCGGTCCCGTGCCGCTCCATGTCGCCCCGGGAGCGCGGTTCGAACTCGGGCTCGACCTCGTGGCGCCGGTGGAGCTCAAGGCCTCGCGGCTCCCCGCCGTCGCGCTGGCTCTCACGCGCTCGAAGCGCCGCCGGGGAGAGCTGGACGCTGCGCGCGCACGACCTCGACGAGCTCATCGTCGAGTGCGACGGCCCGACGGCGCTCCAGGCCGACGGGGAAGACCTCGGCGACGTCACGGCCGTGTCGTTTCGCGCCGAGCGGGACGCGCTGACGGTGCTCGTCGCGGGATAATGAGCCCGTGGCTGTGACGGCGGAACACGAACTGCGACGCATCATCGGGGACGGCGAATCGATCCCCGACGGGGAGGTCGCCGGGCTCTCCGAGGCCGACCTGATCGCGCTCTACCGCGACATGGTTCTGCTGCGCACCTACGACGAGCGCTCGGTCGTCTACCACTCCCAGGGCCGCATCGGCACCTACGCGATCTACTGGAACCACGAGGCGATGCAGGCCGGTGCGCACTACGCGCTCACCGATGAGGACTGGATCTTTCCGTCGTACCGCGAGTCGGCCATCGGGCTGCTGCGCGGGCTGCCGGCCTCGACGGTCCTCTCCTGGTGGCGCGGCCATCCGGCCGGCTGGTGGAACCCGGCCGACTACAACGTGGCCTCGATCTGCGTTCCGATCGCGACGCAGGTTCCGCACGCGGTCGGGCTCGCCTGGGGGAAGAAGCTGCGCGGCGAGAACGTCGTCTCGCTCGTCTTCTTCGGCGACGGCGCGACCTCCGAGGGCGCGTTCCACGAGGGCGCGAACTTCGCCGCCGTGATGGAGACGCCGACGATCCTCTTCTGCAACAACAACCAGTGGGCGATCTCGACGCCGATCACCGCGCAGACCAAGGCGGCGACGCTCATGGACAAGGCGGTCGGCTACGGGATGCCGGGCGTCCGCGTGGACGGCGGCGACGTGCTCGCGTGCTTCGAGGCGACGCGTGAGGCGGTCGAGCGCGCCCGCGCGGGCGAGGGGCCGACGTTCATCGAGGCGCTCTCCTACCGGGCGGCGCCGCACGCGACCGCGGACGATCCCAAGGCGTACATCGATCTCGAGCGCGTCGAGGAGGAGCGCCGCAACGAGTGCGTCGGCCGCTACGAGGGCTACCTCCGCCGGCAGGGCGTTCTCTCCGACGAGCAGGCCGAGGCGATCCGCGCAGGAGGCGCTCGACCTGATGCGCGCCGGGATCGCCGAGGCCGAGGCCGAGCCGCCCGCCGACATCGGGCTCGTCTTCGAGAACGCGTACGGAAACCCGCCGCCCGGCCTTGCGGACGACCTCGCCGAGCTGCGCCGCATCCTCGGAGGCTCGAGTGGCTGAGCAATCGATCCTCGAGGCGATCAACGACTGCTTCCACGTCGAGCTCGACCGCGACCCGAACGTGATGGTCATGGGCGAAGACGTCGGCCGCGCCGGCGGCGTCTTCCGCGCTACCGCTGGGCTGCGCGACCGCTTCGGCGCCGACCGCTGCGTCGACACGCCGCTTGCCGAGGCCGGGATCCTCGGCACCGCGATCGGCCTCTGCATGGCCGGCTGGCGCCCCGTGTGCGAGATGCAGTACGACGCGTTCTCGTATCCCGGGCTCGACCAGCTCATCACCCACGTCGGGCGCTACCGCTGGCGCACGGGCGGCGGGATGGAGTTCCCGATCACGATCCGCATGCCCTACGGCGGCGGCGTGCGCGCGCCCGAGCTGCACGACGACTCGCCCGAGACCTACTACGTCCACACGCCGGGGATCAAGGTGGCGATCCCCTCCACGCCGGCCGATGCGAAGGGGCTCCTCGCGGCGGCGATCCGCGATCCGGACCCGGTCGTCATCTTCGAGCCGAAGCTGCACTACCGCACCCTGCGCGGCGAGGTGCCCGACGGCGAGCACGTCGTCCCGCTGGGGAAGGCCCGGATTGCCCGCGAGGGCTCGGATCTCACGCTCGTCGCCTACGGCTCGATGGTGCCGCTCTCCGAGCAGGCGGCCGACGCGCTCGCCGGCGAGGCCTCCGTGGAGGTGCTCGACATCCGCAGCCTGAAGCCGCTCGACGAGGACGCGCTCCTCGCTTCGGCGGCGAAGACCGGGCGGGTCGTGATCGTCCAGGAGGCGCCGCGCGTCGCCGGGTTCGGCGCCGAGCTGGCCGCGATCCTCGCCGAGAAGGCGATGCTCGACCTCCAAGGTCCGGTGCTCCGCGTGACCGGCTACGACGTGCCGTATCCGTACTGGCAGATCGAGGACGCCTACATGCCGTCGGTCGAGCGCATCGTCGACGCGGCGCGGAAGCTCATGGAGTTCTGATGGCGTACGAGTTCAAGCTCCCGGATCTCGGCGAGGGCCTCACCGAGGGCGAGATCGCCCGCTGGCTCGTCGCCGAGGGGGACGAGATCGCCGAAGACCAGCCGCTCGTCGAGGTGCAGACGGACAAGACCACCGTCGAGATCCCGTCGCCGGCCGCGGGCAAGGTCGCGAGCATCCTCGTCGCCGAGGGCGCGACCGTTCCCGTCGGGACCGTGCTCGTCGTGATCGGCGAGGACGGTGTGAACTCCGCGCCGGCGCCGGTCGACCGCGGCCGCAGCTCCTCCGCCGGTTGCTCCCGCCGCTCCCGGCGACCGCGTTCGCGCCACACCGCTCGTGCGGCGCGTGGCGGCCGAGCTCGGCGTCGACCTCGGGACGGTTTCCGGCACGGGGCCGCAGGGACGCATCACCGAGGACGACGTCCGCAAGGCCGGCTCCGGCGGCGCGCCGGCTGCCGTCGAGGGCGAGCGGCGCGAGCAGCTGCGCGGCGTGCGCAAGCTCATCGCCACACACCTCGCCGCCTCGCACCGCGAGGTCCCGGCCGTCACGGTCGTCGAGGAATGCGACTTCACCGCGCTCGACGGCGTGCGCGGCGAGCGAAGCTATCTGCCGTACCTGATCGCCGCGACCGTCCACGGGCTGCGGACGGTGCCGGAATTGAACGCACGGCTCGACGGCGACGAGATCGTCTACTACGAGCATTTCGATCTCGGCGTCGCGGTGCAGACCGACCAGGGCCTCGTCGTTCCGGTCGTCCGCGAGGTGGACAAGCTGTCCCTCGACGACATCGAGGCCGAGAGCATCCGCCTCGCCGAGGCCGCCCGCGAGGGAACGCTGAAGCCCGAGGAGCTGCGCGGCTCCACGTTCACCGTGTCGAGCGGCGGCAAGTTCGGCGGGCTCTTCGCCACGCCGCTCGTGAACTATCCGGAGGTCGGGATCCTCGGCCTCCACCGGATCGCGCGAGCGGCCCGTCGTGCGTGACGGCGAGATCGTCGCCGCCAAGGTCGGCTGGCTCTCGTGCACGTTCGACCACCGCGTCTGCGACGGCGTCCGCGCGAGCACGTTCCTCCTCGAAGTGATCGCGCGGCTCGAACAGCCCGGTTAAACGTCACACGCGTCTAGCTGGATCCCGCCCTCCCACCCTTGACGCTATCGAGGAAACCCGCGCGTGTGGCACGCCGGACCGTGCCAAATTCGTGTCAGTCGGTCGAGTGCCGGCAGGACCGACGGCGCCGCGCTCAACGACGCGCTCGAGTTGAGAGAGCGGCCCGGCGACGGAGCTATGGCCGCCGAGCCGCCCTTTGAAGCCGCCCCGGGGGGCGACACCTTCGGTCTATTCGAGCTCGCGCTGGTCGCGGTCGTTGATCTGGCCGCGAATCTCGCCGCCGGGCCACCGCGTGGTGTGGATGTTCACGTAGGCGGTTCCGGCCTGCATGCCGCGGACGATCTCAGCGAACGACGCGGGCTCGATGCCCTGGCCGTTCGGCCCGATCACGTCGGCGGCCACGATGTCGCCTTCGACCGTCCCTTCGACGTTCGGGCACGGCGTTGGCTTCGTGCTGCCGCCGCACAGGAAGTACGACACGCCGCCGTTCACGTAGCGCGTCGCGAAGTGGACGTGCGCGAAGAGCGAGGTGCCGCCCTCCAGGCCCTTGTAGCGGAACTTGAAGTGGATCGTGTCGTCGTTCACGAGCCTCGCGTCGAACTCACCGAAGCCGGTGGTCGAGACCGCCGGTACCTCCTGGAACCCGTTCAGCTCGGCGTGGAACTTCTTGGTCTTGGGCACGCGCGGCTCGTCGAGGCCCCACCCATGGGCCGCCGCGAACGAGGCCGCGCTCAGAACGAGCACGACTGCGACCACGGCCGTGTAGATCCGTCGTCTGCGATTCATTTGCTCCTCCTCTCCGATAACCCCCTGCCAAAAGTCACCTACGCGGGGAGAGGAGAAATGGATTCAGGCGGCGTCGGCGTGGGCCAGGTGCGGCTCGAGCAGGCGCTCGATCTCGGGCGCGCTGGCCCGGCCCTCGATCCGCGCGACATCGTGGCCTTCCACCAGGAGGACGAGCGTCGGGATCTCGTTGATCCCGAGCGCGGCGCCGAGCTTCGGCTGTGTGTCGTATTCGACGCGCGTTACTCGCAGCCGCCCCCGCTCCTTGCGCGCGAGATGCGCGAGCAGGCTCTCCATGCGCCGGGCCGGACCGGACGTCGGCGTCGTGAAGAAGAGGAGCGTTGGAATTGCGTCAGACATCGAACCCCTCGTTCGGGTTCCCGACGGGTTCGAGCGCGAAACCGCTAAGGAGCGTCGGGAGGCGGCGGAGGCAGCGGGACGTACTGGACGCTCGGCCGCCGGCGGCCGGACTGAGGGAAGAGCTCCATGAGCGAATAAGCCTCGTCCGGGAGCCCGACCTCGATCGGCAATCCGAGCGCCTTCGCCTCGGTCACCGTGATCGGGTCGTCGTGCGTGTAGTGGCCGCCCGCGATCTCCTCGGCGAGCGTCTCGGCCGCCTGGACGTCCATCCGATCGCCGATCAGGCCGATGACGACCTGCTTGATATGACGGAGGGCCTTCTCGGCGACGTCGGCCATGATCAGCGTGCGGTCGTCGGTGTGATCCGCGGACTTGCTCGCGACCACGCGGACGATCGACGCGGCCGGCAGATCGCCGAGCTGCGGGTCGACCGGGCCGAGCACCGCCGCCTCGTCCATCCGGATCTCGTCGGCGGCGAGCGCGACGAGCGTCCCGCCCGACATCGCGTAGTGCGGGACGAGCACGCGCACCTTCGCCGGATGCGCACGCAGCGCGTAGGCGATCTGCTCGCTCGCGAGGACGAGTCCGCCGGGCGTGTGCAGGAGGACGTCGATCGGCTGGTCGTCGGGCGTCGTGCGGATGACGCGGAGCACCGCCTCCGAGTCCTCGATGTCGATGAAGCGGAAGAGCGGGACGCCGAGGAAGCCGACCGTCTCCTGCCGGTGGATCAGCGCGATGACGCGTGCGCCGCAGACCGACTCGAGCGCCTTCAGGGCTCGGACGCGCCGCGCTTCGAGCGACCGGCGGCCGATCACCGGGATCAGCAGGATCACGATGAGAGCCAGCGCCAGGACCGTGCCGAAACCCATGGACGGCCGAGGATAGAGCAACGGCCCCGGGCTACACTGGACCGCATGGAGGGCATCTGGGACTGGTACTGGGTCGGGGTCGCGCTGGGCCTCGGCGTCGCGGCCGGAGTAGCGGCCGGCGTCGTCGGCTCGCCGCGTGACGGCGAGGGCCGCTCGTTCGCGATCCTGCTCGTCACGTTCGTCTGCGTCGTCTCCGGCGTGATCGCCGCTCTGGCCGTCCTCTGGGCCGTCTTCGGGACGCTCGCCGGCCTCTTCGTCGGCGTGTTCTCGTTCCGCCGGCTTGCGCCCGCGGCCGTCCCTGCGGCCGGTCTCGGCTTCGCCGCGCTCGCGTTCCTCCCGTTCATCGGCTACGCGGAAGCCGTGCTCGCGCCGTTCGTCGGCATCCGCCTACGCCGCCGCGCGAACGAGCGCTACGCGGGTCTTCGCATCCTCGCCAAGGACTGACGCGCTTGACCTTGGCGGGGAAGAAGCTCGTCCTCGTCGTCATCGACGGCCTCACGCCCGAGCTGCTCGAGCTCGGGATCGAGCGCGGCGTGGCGCCGTCGCTCGCCCATCTCGTTGACGAGGGGACCTACACGCGCGGTACCACCACGTTCCCGTCGCTCACGCCCGTCTGCCTCTCGTCGCTCGCGACCGGGACGCACCCCGACGAGCACCGGATTCCGCATCTCGCCTGGTACCACCGCGGCGAGGAGCGGCATCGTCGAGTACGGCTCGTCGTTCCCGGCGATGCGCGCCGCCGGCGCCCGCCAGGCGATCAAGGACGGGATGTTCGAGATGTGCCACGCGCACCTCAACCCGGCGACGCCGACGATCTTCGAGGCGGCCGAGGACGCGGATCTCGTCCCCGCGGCGATCAACTTCACCTGCTACCGCGGGCGCACCCGGCATCCGATCAAGCTCCCGCCGATCGCCGTGCGAAACCGCTGGTACGAGGCGGTCTACGGGCCGAAGCGGTTCTTCTTCTTCAACCTCTTCGAGTCGGACGTGACCGGCGCGCCGCTGGCCGTGCGGTCGCGGACGGAAGGATCGGTCGACGCGTATGCGGCGTTCGTAGGCCGCTGGCTCGTAACGCGCGACGGCTTCGACCTGCTCGTCTTCTACCTGCCGGATCTCGACTACGCCTCGCACGTCGAAGGCCCGCTTGCGCCGCTCGATGCGCTCGGCCGCGCCGACGACGCGGTACGCGCGCTGATGGAGGCCGCCGGCGGGCCCGACGAGTTCCTCGAGCGCTACGCGGTGCTGCTCTGCTCCGACCACGGCCAGACCGCGGTCACCCAGGGGGCCCGGCTCCAGGACGCCTACGCCGACCTCGCGATCCTGGCGCGGCGCGGCGATCCCGCCGCGGCCGATGTGGCCGTCACCGCCTCGAACCGCTGCGGGATGGTCTACCGGCTCGGCACGAAGCTCGACGCGCGCGGCCTCGCCGAGCGGCTCGACGGCGTGGAGGCGGCCGACGTCGTGCTCTTCGCCGAGGGCGGCTTCGCGGTCGCGCGACGCGAGGGCGAGGAGCTGCGGTTCCGCCCCGCCGAGGAAGGCTGGGAGCTCGTCGGCGACGCGGACGTACTCGACGAGCGCCGCTACCCGAACGCGCTCGAGCGCTCCTGGCACGCGCTCGCCAACCCGAACGCCGGCGAGGTGATCGTCTCCGCCGCCGACGGATTCGAGTTCGCCGATCTCGGCGGACGCCACCACGTGGGCGGAGGAAGCCACGGCTCACTGGTGGCCGGCGACTCGACCATCCCGCTCGTCGCCGCCGGCTTCGACGAGCCGCCGCTCGCAGCCGGCTCGCGCATCGTCGACATCGCTCCGGCGGCGCTTCGCTACCTCGGAGTCGAGCCGCCGCCGTCCATGGTCACGGCCGGAACGCATGCCGCTCTACCGGCCTGACTTCGAAGGGCTCCGCGCCGAGATGGTGGTCGAGCAGCTGCGCGCGCGCGGGATTCGCGATGCACGGCTCCTCGCGGCGATGGGCCGGGTGCCGCGCGAGGAGTTTCTCGACCTCGACGACAAGCGGTACGCCTACGACGACAAGCCGATCCTCATCGGCTGGGGCCAGACGATCTCGCAGCCCTACATGGTCGCGCTGATGATCCAGGCGGCGGGCGTGCAGGAGGGACATCGCGTGCTCGACATCGGCACCGGTTCCGGCTACGGCGCGGCCGTCCTCCGGGAGCTCGGCGCGTCCGTGCACACGATCGAGCGGCTGCCTGCTTTGGCCGCCAAGGCACGGCAGCGGCTCGAGGCGGCGGGCTACGGCGCGGTGCACGTCCACGACGGCGACGGCTGCTTCGGGCTCGAGGAGTTCGCGCCCTACGACGCGATCATCGCGGCCGCCGCGTCGCCCGAGCCGCCGCCTCCGCTCTACGACCAGCTCGTCCCCGGCGGACGGCTCGTCCTGCCGATCGGCACCCAGCAGGAGCAGCGCCTGACCGTCGTCGTGCGCAGCCCGGAAGGGCCCGCCGTGGCGCGCTCCGTTCCGTGCAAGTTCGTCCCGCTCGTCGGCGCGCGCGCGTTGTGGGGCTGATCGCGGCCCGCTGAGGTCTACGCTTTACGGGTGACATCCGAGTCCGATGCGGCATCAGCAACTCCGGTAGCCCCCGGCCACGGCCGGCTGAGGCTCGCCCTCGGGCGCTCGGCCAACTGGATGCAGCTCGCCAAGTTCGCCGCGGTCGGCGCGTCGGGCTACGTGGTCAACCTGGCCGTCTTCTCGACGCTCGTCGTCGCGTTCGACGTCTACTACCTCCTCGCCGCGGTGTGCTCCTTCCTCGTCGCCGTGACGAACAACTACGCGTGGAACCGCATCTGGACCTTCCGCCGGCAGCGCGGCAGCCTCGTCCACCAGGGGGCGAAGTTCCTCGCGGTCTCGACCGTCGCGCTGGCCGCGAACCTGGTCGTCCTGCGCCTGCTCGTCGCCGCGGGCCTCGAGGAGGTTCCCGCGCAGGCGATCGCCATCGTCGTCGTGACCCCGTGGAACTTCGCGGTCAACAAGCTCTGGAGCTTCCGGCGCGCTTGATCGGCCGTGTCGCGCTTGCGCTCGTCGCGCTCGCGCTCGCGGCGCCGTGCGTGGCGGCGGCTCAGGTCGCGCCCGCGTACGACGCCGACGGAAACCTCATCCAGACGCCGTTCGTCCCGCAGGGCCAAAACGGCGAGCGGCTGACCGAGGAGACGGCGATCGAGGCGGCGCTGGCGAACCCGAAGATCGCCGACTGGATCGCCCGCTACGAGGGCGAGAAGCTCACCAAGCAGGCGACGTTCAAGGAGGAGCAGCGCTACTGGCAGGTGAAGGTCTGGGTGGCGGGCAAGGCGGGACAGATCGTCGAGGCGAAGGTCGACGACGCGAGCGGCCAGGTGAAGGATCCGTGGACGGGCCCGCAGGTCGCGTGGGGGATGGCGCGGGGCGTGAAGGGCGCGTTCGGCGCCGACATCAACAACCCGCTCGTCTGGTTCGCCTTCTGCGCCCTCTTCTTCATCGGGCTCGCCGACTGGCGCCGGTTCTTCTCGATTCGCACGGTCGACCTGCTCGTGCTGCTCTCGTTCACCGTCTCGCTCGCGTTCTTCAACCGCGGCGAGGTCTTCCGGGCGATGCCGCTCGTCTATCCGCCGATGGCCTATCTGATCGGACGGCTCCTCTGGATCACCTGGAAGCGCAAGCCCACCGAGACTGCGCGCCCGGTCTGGCCGGTCTGGCTGCTCGTCGGCGCGACCGTTCTCGCGGTCGGCTTCCGGGTCGGGCTGAACATCGAGGGCTCGAACACGATCGACGTCGGCTACGCGAGCGTGATCGGCGCGCAGCGGATCGTCGCCCAGGGCGAATCGCCGTACGGGAACATGCCGACCGACTCCGGCAAGGAGTGCGGCCCCGCCGACGCGACGGGCTACGTGCGCGAGCGCATCCAGACGAACGGCCGCTGCGAGTCGGCGAACGGGCGCGGCGACACGTACGGACCGGTTACCTACCTCGCCTACGTCCCCGGCTACCTGATCTTCGGCTGGACCGGACACTGGGACGATCTTCCGGCCGCGCACTTCACGTCGATCCTGCTCGACCTGCTCGCGATCGTGGGACTCGCGCTCGTCGGCCGCCGCTTCGGGGGGAACAGGCTCGCGGCCACGCTCGCGTTCGCCTGGGCCGCCTATCCGTTCACGCAGTACGTCTCGAACTCGAACTCGAACGACGCGGTCATGCCGGTGATCCTCATCTGGGGCTTCTGGTTACTCTCGTCCGCCCCGTCGCGCGGCGCGTTCACCGCGCTCGCCGGCTGGGCCAAGTTCTCGGGCTTCCTGCTCGTGCCGCTCTGGGCGTCGTATCCGCGCGGGACCGGAAAGGACGCGGGAAAACGGCTCCTGCTCTTCGAGCTCGGCTTCCTCGCGGCGACGCTGGCGATTGCCTGGGTCCTCTTCCTCGAGCCGGACCCCGGCCACGCCGCGCGCGTCTTCTGGGATCGCACCTTCGGCTGGCAGCTGACGCGCCCGTCGCCGTTCTCGATCTGGGACTGGGACCAGTACCACTACCCGGATCTCGCGCTCGTCCAGGGCTTCCTGAAGATCCTGCTCCTCGCGGGCGCTTGCGCCCTCTACTTCGTGCCGCGGGACAAGAGCCCGCTCCAGATCGCCGCGCTCTCCGGGGTGCTCATGATCGGCTTCGAGATCGTGCTGACGCACTGGTTCTACCTCTACATCCCGTGGTTCTTCCCCTTCGTCGCGATCGCGCTCTTCGCCACGGTTCCCGTGGGCCGGAAGCTGATCGAGGAGCCGGAGCCGCCCGCCGATGACGGCGAGCCCGCCCCAGAGCCCATCCCCGCAGCCTGATCCGCTCGCCTGGGTGACCGCGGCCGCGATCGGGCTCGCGATCTTCGCCCTGTCGTGGGCGCTCCTGCACACGGGGCCGTTCGACGACGTGAAGATCGTCGACACGCCCGTGTACCAGAACTACGGCGGCGCGATGACCCGCGGCGAGGTGCCGTACCGCGACTTCGAGCTCGAGTACCCGCCCGGCGCGCTGCCGGTCTTTCTGATCCCTGAGGTGGGGTCCGACGAGTCGTACGACGAGCTCTTCGACGTGCTCATGCTCGTGCTCGGAGCGGCGACGGTCGTGCTCGTCGCGCTCGCGCTCTACGGGGTGGGCGCGCCGCCGGCCGCGCTCTACGGAGGGGTGCTCCTGGCGGCGCTCACGCCGCTCCTCATCGGCCCGCTGATCCTCAGCCGCTTCGATCTGTGGCCGGTGCTCCTCGTCGCCGCCTCGCTCGCGGCGCTCGTGCACGACCGGATGCGACTTGGCCTCGGCCTGCTCGGCGCCGCGGTCGCCACGAAGATCTTTCCGCTCGTGTTGCTCCCGCTCGGCGTGCTCTACGTCTGGAGGAGGCGCGGACCGCGGGAGACGCTCATCTCGCTCGGCGTCTTCGCTGCGGTCCTCCTCGTCGTCTTCGGACCGTTCCTCCTGGCCGCGCCCGGCGGGGTCGTGGACAGCATCACGCGCCAGACCGACCGGCCGCTCCAGATCGAGAGCCTCGGCGCATCGCTCCTCCTGGCCGCGCACCGGACGCAGATCTACGACGCGACGGTCGTCTCGACCTTCGGGTCGCAGAACCTTGCCGGACCGCTGCCCGACACGTTCGCGACCGTGCAGACGGTGCTCCAGGCGCTCGCGATCGTGGCCGTCTGGATCGTCTTCGCCCGTTCCGACCGCGGCAAGGAGCCGCTCCTCATCGCATCGGCCGCGGCGGTGTGCGCGTTCATCGCCTTCGGGAAGGTGCTCTCGCCGCAGTTCCTCATCTGGCTCCTGCCGCTGGCGCCGTTCCTCGTGCTACGCCGCGCCTACCTCCAGCTCGGCCTCTTCGCGGCGACGCTCGTCGTGACGCAGCTCTGGTTCCCGTACCGCTACTGGGAGGTCGCGAACCTGCAGCGGACGACGTGGCTCGTCTTCCTCCGCGACCTGCTGCTCGTGGCGCTCTTCCTGACGATCCTGCCGCTCATCCAACGAAGACGCGGACCGGCTCGCACGACGTAGCGCGGCCGTCGGCGCCGCACTCGACCACGACCCCCTCGATCCGCACGTCGCCCTCGGCCGGGTGGAAGCGCACCGGCCGGCCGGTCTTCATCCGCTGGATCGCGAGCTCGGCCTTCACGCCGATCACCGAGTCGTGCGGGCCGGTCATCCCGGCGTCGGTGATCGCCGCCGTGCCGCCGGGGAGGACGCGGGCGTCGTTCGTCTGCACGTGCGTGTGCGTCCCGAGCACCGCGGTGACGCGGCCGTCGAGCACGCGGGCGAGCGCGATCTTCTCGCTCGTCGCCTCGGCGTGGAAGTCCACGACCACGATCGGCGAGAGCTTGCGCGCCTCGGCGACGAGCTCGTCCACGACCACGAACGGGTGGTGGGCGACCTCGAGGAAGAGCTGCCCCTGGAGGTTCAGCACGGCGACCGGGGTCCCGTCGCGGGCGGGGACGACCGTGAGGCCTTTGCCCGGCGTTCCCGCTCCGCCCAGGTTCGCGGGGCGGACGATCCGGTCCGACTCGTCGAGGAACGGGACGAGGTCGCGCTGGCGCCAGACGTGGTTGCCGAGCGTGATCGCGTCGGCGCCCGCGTCGAGGAGCTTCTGGGCGAGCTTCGCGGTCAGGCCGATTCCGTCCGCGGCGTTCTCGCCGTTCACGATGCAGAGGTCGATCTCGAGCTCGTCGCGCAGGTCGCGGAGGCGGGTCTCGACGGCCCGGCGGCCGGGAGCGCCGAACACGTCGCCCAGAAAGAGGATCCGCACCGGTGGCGATCTAGGGCGTGGCCGCGGCCCGGCGTGCCTCGATGTGCACGTGCTGGCCCTCGTCCTGCGTGTGGCCCGCGAGCGCGGCGCGCTCGACGGCCGAGAGGTCGATCAGCCGTCCGAGCTTCGAGCGGGCGGCGATCACGGTCGAGCCGACGCTGAGCGCCGGATCGGCGGAGAGGTTCGTGAGCAGGACGACGATGCTCGGGTTGCCCGCCGGCTGGATCTCGATCTGCTTGCCGTGCGGCACCCCGTCGAGGATGCGGTCGGAGATCGCGATCACGGTTCCGTCCACGGGCGCGTACACGTCGGTCCCGACCGGGGCGCCGATGTCGATCCCGCCCGTTTTCGGGCCGGTGCCGCCTTCGAGCTGGTAGTAGCGGATCCCGGACCCGTCCGAGCCGAAGAGCCGCTGGCCGAGCCGCCCGAAGATGCCGGCGTTCTTCTGCGAGCCGACGGGATCGAGCGCCAGCGCGGTCGTGCCGGAGGCGTGGTAGCCGATCGCGGTGACGCGGCCCTGGTTGATCGGCAGCTGAATCCTCAGCGTGTCGTTCACCGCGACGACCTGCGGGCGCGGCGGGCCGGACGGCAGGAGCCGCTGGGCCGGCGCGGGGCCGGTGGCCTGGGAGACGGTCTTACCGCCGGTGCTTGCGAATGCCGTGAGGAGGAGGACGACGAGAGCAACCGCTCCGACGACCACCAGTGCCGCCAGACGTCGAGCCCGGCGCACCTTTGCGCGTTCCTTCTCACGAAGCGCGGCACGAGCGGCCAAACCCAATGCTTCGGGCCGAGCCATCCGCAGGACGGTACCCGAGGTCTCCACCAGGTTCAAATGCCGACCGGCCTCGTTAACCGGCTCTTCATCGGGCTCTTCCCACTCGAGCGCGAGTGCGCCGTCGGTCAGGCGCCAGTCCCAGTCGTCGGCGCGATTCCGCCTGCGAGCGGCCAGTGTCGCCTCGTGATCGTAGGGTTCAGGCATGGAAACCACGATCGGCCGAAGGTGAGCGCCGTTCCGGAAAAACCGTGACAGCAGGGGCGGACGGCGGCGTTGTCCTGGCCGCGCAGGGGGTCGCGCGGCGGTACGGAACGCACATTGCGCTGGAGCCGACGAGCCTCGACGTCCACGCGGGAGAAACGCTGGCGCTCGTGGGGCCGAACGGCGCCGGGAAGTCGACGCTCCTCTCGATCCTCGCGGGCGCGCTCGAGCCGAGCGAGGGCACCGTCTCGTCGCCGCTCGCCCGCGCCCGGATCGGCTGGGCGCCGCAGCGGCCGGCGCAGTACGGGCGGCTCTCGGCGCGCGAGAACCTTCGGCTCTTCGCCCGGCTCGAAGGGCTCGACGATCCCGACGCGGCCGTGGAGCGGGTGCTCGCGCGCATCTCCGTCGACTCGCCCGACCGCCCGGCCGGGGAGCTCTCGACGGGAGAGCAGCAGCGCGTGAACATCGGCGTCGCGCTTCTCACCGAGCCCGAGGTGCTGCTCCTCGACGAGCCGACCGCCTCGCTCGACCCGGCCCAGCGCACCCGCGTGTGGGAGCTCGTCGAGTCGGTCGCGGCCCACGGCGGCGCGGCGGTGCTCGCGACGCAGCACCCGGAGGAGGTCGGCCGGCTCGCGGACTCGGTCGCTGAGCTCGAAGCGGGCCGCGTCGTCTTCCGCGGCTCCTACGAGGAGTACGCGGCGCGATGACCCGCATCGGCGCGCTCCTCGGCAAGGACCTGCGGATTCTCGGCCGCTCGCCCGCGCTCGTGGTCGCGCTCGTCCTCTATCCGCTTCTCGTCGCGCTGCTAGTCGGCCTCGTCGCGCACTTCGCCGCCGACCGCCCGCGCGTCGGCTTCGTCGACCTCGACGGCATCCCCGCCGAGGTGAGCGTCGGCGGGCAGACCTTCGACGTGAACGAGGTGATCGACCGCGTCGAGACCGAGGTCGATCTCGTGCCCATGACCGAGGAGGAGGCGGACGAGGCGCTTCGCAGCGGCGACATCGTCGCCACGATCGTCGTGCCCGAGGGGTTCACCACGAAGCTCGCCGGCCTGGTCGAGCAGCCGGAGGTCATCCTCCGCACGAGCCGCGGCGGGCTCGCCGGCCGCGTCGAGCGCCAGACCGAGGCGCTCGTCTTCAACCTGAATCGGGAGCTCCAGGAGGCCTACATCCAGGCGAACCTCGACTACGTGCGCCTCATCCAGGAGGGCGGCACGGGCGAGTTCCTCGGCAACGAGTTCGACGTCGTCGGGCTCGCCGGCGCGGAGCGGCTGCTGGCGCAGATGAAAGACCGCACCGACGATCCCGCGTCCGAGGAGGACATCGCGCAGCTCGAGACGTTCCTCGACGAGGCGAAGCTCGCGCTCGACCAGACCGGCCAGGCGCTGCGCGCGACGGCGAACCCGATCACGCTGAAGCTCGACGACGAAGGGCGGCGCACCTGGCTCCTTTCGGCGCAGGTGCAGGCCTACGCGCTCGCGCTGACGATGGCGCTCCTCTGCATCGTCGTCGCCGCGGGGGCGATCGCCTCCGAGCGCGACGAGAACGTGCTTGCCCGCCTGGCGCGCGGGCTCGTCCGGCTTGGAGAGCTGGTCGCCGAGAAGATCGCGCTCGTCACGGTCGTCGGCGTCGCGGTCGGGACGCTGCTCACGGCCGTGCTGGCTACGGTGCTCGCGATCGCGGGCTCGACCTCGTTCGCGTCGTGGGTTCGCGTGCCGACGCTCATCCTCGGGCTCGCGCTCGCCGCGGCGGCGTTCGGGGCGTTCGGAGTGCTCCTCGGCGTCCTCGCGCGTGATACGAGAACGGCCGCGCTGGTCGCCCTGCTCGTGGCGATGCCGCTGATCCTGCTCGGGATCCTCCCGGAGGTCTCCGTCGGCCCGGCGGCCTGGATTTCCGCCGCCTTCCCGTTCGCGCATGCGGTCGAGCTCTTCGAGTCGACGCTCTACGACCTCGACCCGTGGGCCGGCGTCGCGCGCGAGGCGCTCTGGCTCGTTGCGCTCACGCTCGGCTTCGGCGCCCTCGCGCGGGTGGCAATGCCGCGCCTTCTGGCGTAAAGTCGCTCCATGGCCGACCTGACGGCCGCATTCGGACAGCCGTGCAAGCAAGGAGACTTCGTCGCAGTCGAGGTCTTCGGCAAGACGATCCCCTTCCAGCGCAAGGGCGCGAATCAGCTTCTGCGCGCGGCGATGAAGGCCTACGTGGTCGACTACGAGGTCTTTCGGATAGAGAGCTTCAACTGCCGCAAGACGACCTCGGGCAAGTCGTTTTCGGCGCATGCGTGGGCCGGCGCCGTTGACATCAATCCCGAGACGAACCCGTTCACCTCGGGGAAGCTCGTCACCGACATGCCGAAGGAGTTCGTGAAGGCGTTCACGAGCGAGGGCTTCGGCTGGGGCGGCGCCTGGAAGTCGGTGAAGGACGCGATGCACTTCTCGCTCTCGCCGAACGAGGGTGGGAAGCCGTCGATCGAGAAGTTCGACCCGAAGCTCCAGCAGGAGGCGGTCACCCTCTGGCTCGGCCGCAACAGGGGCGTGAACCGTGAAGCCGCCGGCCCGAAACGGAAGAAGAAGGGGACGAAGGCCCCGCCGTTCGGCGGCGTCGACCTCGACCGCGAGCACAACGCCCGCAAGGTGGACGAGAACGTTCGCCTGTTCCAGGCACAGCTCGTCGTGCGGGGGTGGAAGCTCGAGCCCACCGGCAAGTTCGACAAGAAAACCGAGACGGTCGTCCGCGCGTTCCAGCGTGAGAAGAAGCTGTTCGTGGACGGCGTCGTCGGCGAGAACACCTGGCGAGAGATCTGGGAAGCGGACGTCACGTAGCCTGGCCGTCCGGCCATGGATTTCTCGATCCCCGCTGAGATCCGCGATGTTCGCGCCGCGGTCCGCGAGCTGTGCGATCGCTTCGGCGCCGAGTACTGGCGCGGGCTCGAGCCCGACCGCTACCCCGAGGAGTTCGTCGCCGCGCTGACCGCGGCGGGCTGGCTCGCGGCGCTCATCCCCGAGGAGTACGGCGGCGGCGGCCTCGATCTCGCGACGGCGAGCGCGATCCTCGAGGAGGTGAACGCGTCGGGCGGAAACGCCGCGGTCTGCCACGCGCAGATGTACGTGATGGGGACGCTGCTGCGTCACGGCAGCGACGAGCAGAAGCAGGCGTACCTCCCGCGGATCGCCGCCGGGGAGCTACGCCTCCAGGCCTTCGGCGTGACCGAGCCGACCGCCGGGGTCGACACGTCGGCGATCCAGACGCGCGGCGAGCGGACCGAGACGGGCTGGACGCTGCGCGGCCAGAAGGTGTTCACGTCGCGCGCGCTCCACTCGGATCTCATGCTGCTGATCGCGCGCACCAGCGAGGGCGAGCGGCCGACCGACGGGCTCTCGGTCTTCCTCGTCGATCTCCGCGAGGCCGGCGACGCGCTGACGATCCGGCCGCTGCCGACGATGATGAACCACGCCACCACCGAGGTCTTCCTGGACGGCGTCGAGGTCCCGCACGACGCGCTCGTCGGGGAGGAGGGCCAGGGCTTTCGCTACCTGCTCGACGGGCTGAACGCCGAGCGGATCCTCATCGCGGCCGAGTGCATCGGCGACGGCCGCTGGTTCGTGGAGAAGGCGTCGGCCTACGCGTCGGAGCGCGAGGTCTTCGGCCGGCCGATCGGCGCGAACCAGGGCGTCCAGTTCCCGATCGCCCGCGCGCACGTCGCCGTCGAGGCGGCCGATCTCATGCGCTGGAAGGCAGCGGCGCTCTTCGACGCGGGCGAGCCGTGCGGGCCCGAGGCGAACATGGCCAAGTTCCTCGCCTCGAACGCGTCCTGGGAAGCGGCCAACGCCTGTCTCGACACGCACGGCGGCTGGGGCTTCGCGGTCGAGCTCGACGTCGAGCGCAAGTTCCGCGAGACGCGGCTCTACCAGGTCGCCCCCGTCCCGAACGCGCTCGTGCTCGGCTACGTCGGCCACCACGTGCTCGGGATGCCGCGCTCCTACTGAGTACGCTTTCTCCGTGGCCACGTTCCCCATCGTCCGGCTCCGACGCTTCCGCCGCACCGCGCCCCTGCGCTCGCTCGTCCGCGAAACGAGGCTCGACCCTTCGAGCCTCGTGTATCCGCTGTTCGTCTGTCCCGGCGAGGGCGTGGTCGAGCCGCTGCCCGGCCTGAGCGGGATCGCGCGCCGCTCGACCGACGAGCTGGTCGCCGAGGCGTCGCGGGCGCACGGGCTCGGGATCGGCGCGGTGCTCCTCTTCGGGGTTCCCGAGGAGAAGGACGACGCGGGCTCCGGCGCCTACGCCGAGGACGGCGTCGTCCAGGAGGCGCTGCGCGCGCTGCGGGCCGAGTTGCCCGAGCTCGTGCTCATGACCGACGTGTGCCTCTGCGAGTACACCGACCACGGGCACTGCGGGCTCGTCGTCGACGGCGAGATCGTGAACGACGCGTCGCTCGAACTGCTCGCGCGAACGGCCGTGAGCCACGCCGAGGCGGGTGCCGACATCGTCGTGTCCCAGCGACATGCTCGACGGCCGTGTCGGAGCTTTGCGTGCCGCGCTCGACGAGGACGGCTTCGAGCGGATCCCGATCGTCGCCTACTCGGCCAAGTACGCCTCGGCGTTCTACGGGCCGTTCCGCGAGGTCGCCCACGCCGCGCCGGCGTTCGGCGACCGGCGGACCTACCAGATGGATCCGCCCAACGTCCGCGAGGCGCTCCGCGAGTGCGCGCTCGATCTCGAGGAGGGCGCCGACGCGATCATGATCAAGCCGGCGCTGCCGTACCTCGACGTGATCGCGGCCGCGAACGCCCGCTTCGACGCGCCGGTCTTCGCCTACCAGGTGAGCGGCGAGTACGCGATGCTCGAGGCCGCAGCGGCGCAGGGCTGGCTCGACCGCCGCGCGGCCGCGCTCGAGTCGCTCCTCGCGATCAAGCGCGCGGGCGCCGACGCGATCGTCACGTACTGGGCGCCCGAGGTTGCAGCGTGGCTCTCCGAGTAGTGCCCGCCGGCGACATCTGGACCGCGATCGCCGAGGAGGCCACGGTGGAGAGCCCGCTCTGGGGCGCCGCGCTTCGGTCCGAGGAGGAGCGGGAGGCGCTGCCGGTCTTCTCGCCGCTCGCCCCGGCTCCGCTCGCGCTCGGGCTCGAGACGATCTACGAGGGCTACCTCGTCCACTACGGCCGCCCGCGCCTCTTCGCCGCACCCGACCGCGACACGAGCGTCCTGCTCGGCGACTACCTCTACGCGCACGGCCTCGTCCGCGTCGCCGAGCACGGCCGGGTCAGCGTCGTCTCCGATCTCGCCGAGCTTCTGTCCCTGTGCGCGCAGCTTCGCGCCGAGTCGGCGCCCGACGACGCGGAGCTCGACGGGCCGCTCTGGGCCGCGACGTTCGCGCTCGTCGGTTCGGAGGACCCGGAGCTCGCCGCCGCCCGCGCCGACCTGCGCGACCGCGGCGACGCCGGCTTCGCTCGCCGCCCTTGCGACGCGCGCCGCCGGCGCCGATCCGGTCGAGGCCGCGCTCGTGTCTTCATCGCCGACGCCTCGCCGTTTAGACTCTCAGGCATGTCGCTGCTCGCGTTCTTGCTCGCCCAGGAAGAGGCGGTCGATGTCGCCGAAGAGGGCAAGCACATCATCATCGCGATGCTGATCACCGGCCTGATCTTCGTAGCGGTGATCCTGATCGGGCAGACGTTGCGCTACCTCGGCAACAAGCGCCGCCGCAAGGCCGCGCGCGCCAAGCGCGCCTACTGACGTGCCCGCCTCAGACCTCCGCTCCTGGCTCGACCTGCTCCGCCAGGAGAACGAACTGGTGGAGATCGAGGCCGAGGTCGACCCGTACCTCGAGGTCACGGAGATCGTCGACCGCACCGTGAAGTCCGGCGGTCCGGCGCTCCTCTTCAAGAACCCGAAGGGCTCCGACCACCCGCTGCTCATGAACCAGTTCGGGACGAAGCGCCGCACCGAGCTCGCGTTCGGCGTCGACGATCTCGACGAGCTGGGGCAGCGCGTCGCCGACGTGCTCGAGCTCCAGCCACCGCAGGGCCTCATGGAGAAAGTCAAAGGCCTCGGCAAGCTGAAGAAGCTCGCCGACTCGATGCCGAAGACCGTCTCGAAGGGCCTCTGCCAGGAGATCGTCCTCGAGCCGAACCTCGACCTCCTCCCGATCCAGCACTGCTGGCCGGGCGACCCGGCGCCGTTCGTGACGCTCCCGGCGGTGATCACGCGCGACCCGCAGACCGGCACGCGGAACGTCGGCATGTACCGGATGCAGAAGATCGACGCGCAGACGACGTACATGCACTGGCAGATCCACAAGGACGGCGCGGCCGACTGGCGCGGGATGGGAGACAGGCTGGATGTCGCGGTCGCGCTGGGCTGCGACCCGATCACGACCTACTCCGCGAGCGCGCCGCTCCCCAAGCACGTCGACGAGCTCATGCTCGCCGGCTTCTTCAAAGGCTCGCCGGTCGAGCTCGTCAAGGCGAAGACCGTGGATCTCGAGGTCCCCGCGAACGCGGAGATCATCCTCGAGGGCTACATCGAGAAGGGCGAGCTCGGCACCGAGGGCCCGTTCGGCGACCACACGGGCTACTACTCGCCGCCCGAGCCCTTCCCCGTCTTCCATCTGACCGCGATGACGATGCGCCGCGACGCGATCTACCCGTCGATCGTCGTCGGCGTCCCGCCCGCCGAGGACGCCTGGCTCGGCAAGGCGACCGAGCGGATCTTCCTCCCGGCCGTCCGCATGACGCTGCCCGAGGTGGTCGACTACGACCTGCCGGTCGCGGGCGCGTTCCACAACTGCGTGATCGTCTCGATGCGTAAGGCCTATCCCGGCCACGCGCGAAAGATCATGCACGCCATCTGGGGCCTCGGCCTGCTCTCGCTCTCGAAGTCGGTTGTCGTCGTGGACGAGTTCGTGAACGTGCACGACTACGAGGAGGTCTTCTTCCACGTGTGCGCGAACGTCGACCCGAAGCGCGACCTGCTCCTCTCGGAAGGGCCGCTCGACCAGCTCGACCACTCGGCGGTTGCGTTTTGCCTCGGCGGGAAGCTTGGGATCGACGCGACCCACAAGACGAACGAGGAGGGCGGCCGCGACTGGCCCGATCGGATCGAGATGACCGAGGAGGTGCGTAGCCTCGTCTCGAACCGGTGGTCCGAGTACGGACTCGGCGGGGTCGAAGGCGCCGAAAACGGAGGGCTTTCCGAGAACTTGCGCCGAAAGCTACGTCTTTGACACTCAGCCCGGAAAACAGGGAGAATCGGTTGTGTTTCGCAGGCAGAATCGGGTGAGGAGAGGGGCTTAGATGGCCGAGGTTGACGAACGGCCGAGCGACGACAACGGGCACTTTCCCGGGCCGTCGATCTGGCCGTTCGGATTCGCCCTCGGCGTCGCCATTGCGCTCGTCGCCCTGATCCTCGGCACCTGGATCACGGCCGCGATCGGCGTCGTCATCGCGCTCGTCTTCGCCACGCTCTGGATCCGAGAAGCGACCCGCGAGATGAGGGATGAGCCTGCGCCCGAGCCGCCCGAAGCGGCAGCCGCAGCGGAGGCGGACGAGGACGAAGACGACGAGCACCACTACACGCGCACGGTTTTCCTCGCCGGCGCGACGCTCGGAATCGGCGCCGCGATCGGCGCGGTCGCGACGCTACCGGCGATCGGCTTCGCGGTCATCCCGGCGTTCGTCGGGCAGGGCAGCGAGGACGTCAACCTCGGGCCGCTCTCCGGCTACCCCGAGGGGCAGTGGATGGTCACGACCTTCAACTCCGAGGCCGACCAGCCGGAGGACGTCGTCAGCCGCACCGCCTACATCCGCAACAACGGGCAGATGTCGGACGGCCAGCCGAGCGTCACGATCCTCTCGAACCGCTGCGTCCACCTCGGCTGCCCCGTGCAGCCGACCGGGCTCACCGCGGAGCAGGAAGAGGTCGAGGTCGAGGGCGGCAGGATCAAGCTCGGGACGACCGAGCCGTCCGGATTCGCGTGCCCGTGCCACGGAGGCGCCTACGACCTGGAAGGCAACCGCGTCGCCGGCCCGCCCGTGCGCGCGCTCGACCGTTACGAGTACTCGATCGTCGACGGCAACCTCACGCTTGGCCAGCTGTTCTCGGTCGGAGAGGTGACCGGGACGGGCGCCGACGCCGAGATGACCGTCTACAAGCACCAGGACCCCGGAACGCACGTCGACGGCCTCTCTCAGTACATGTATCCGATCATCCCGTAATGGCGAAGCGACGCTCAAAGAAGCAGCAGCGCGCCGACCAGGCCGGCGAGGTTCTGATGATCCCGGTCGACTGGCTCGAGGAACGCTCGGGTCTCGTCGGCGGCCTCAAGTACTTCCTCTTCCGCAAGGTCCCGGCCGAGACGAACTGGTTCCACACGCTCGGCTCCGCGACGCTGACCGCCTTCATCGTCCAGCTGATCACGGGCGTGATCCTGGCGATGTACTACAAGCCGGATCCGGAGACGGCCTACCAGTCGATCCAGCACATCACGAACGACCTCACGCTCGGCTGGCTCGTCCGCGGCATGCACCGCTGGGGCGCGAGCGTGTTCATCATCCTGCTCTTCCTCCACATGGGCCGCGTGTTCCTGTTCGGCGCGTACAAGTACCCGCGCGAGCTGAACTGGCTGATCGGCGTCAACATCCTGCTGCTCGCGATGCTCGAGGGCTTCAGCGGTTACCTGCTCCCTTGGGATCAGACCGCGTACTGGGCCACGGTCGTCGGCATCAACATCAACGCGACCGCCCCGATCGCCGGGCCGTTCATCTCCTTCCTCCTCCGCGGCGGGGCCGAGATCGGGGAAGACACGCTGGCGCGCTTCTATGCGATCCACATGCTGATCGTTCCGGGCGCGCTGATCGCCCTGATCACGCTGCACCTGTACCTCGTCATCCGCCTCGGCATCACGCCGCCTCCGTGGACCGACGCGGCCAACCCGACGGAGAACGACAACGACGACGAGCCCGAGCTCCGCAAGGGTCTCGTCGCCCCGGTCGCCCGCGGAAACGGCGAGAGCTCATGAGCAGCAAGGCCCAGCGCGAGGAGTTCAAGCAATACAAGGAGGACGTCGAGAAGCGCGGGAAGTCGTTCTTCCCGCACGCGATGTTCCACGACACGGTGATGAGCCTCATCGTCGTGCTCGTGATCTTCGGGCTCGCGTGCGTCTGGTACTTCACGGCGCGCGACGGGGACTCCGGCTGGATCGGCCCGCTCTACACCGACCAGGCCGACCCGGGCACGACCTCGTTCGTGCCGCGTCCCGACTGGTACTTCTACTTCCTCTTCTACCTGCTGCGGATCTTCAAGTGGCCCGACTCGGTCATCCTCGGCACCGTCGGGATTCCGACCATCTGCATCATCCTGCTGCTCGCGCTGCCGTTCATGGACCGGCGCATGGAGCGCAGGCTGAGCCGTCGCCCGGTCGCAATCGTGGCCGCGATCCTGGTCGTTCTCTCGATGGGCGTCCTCACCTACAAGGGCGCGACGGCCCGCGAGGCGAGCGCGGCGACCGGCGAGCAGCTCCTGCAGGGGAACAACATCGAGACCGACGACCCGGACGTGATCGCCGGCGCCGACCTCTTCGGCACGGTCGGCTGCCTGAACTGCCACACCTACGGCGACCAGGGCGCCGCCGGGCCGGGTCCGAACCTGTCCGCGATCGGCGAGGCCGGCCGCGGCGAGGAGTACTGGGTCGAGTGGATCCGCGACCCGCAGGCGGTCAAACCCGGGACGACCATGCCCGGCTTCCCGAACCTGTCCGACGAGCAGCTGCAGCAGCTGGCCGCCTTCCTCGAGGCGTCGAAGCCCGGCGGATAGCTCCGCCGTGCGCGTCTTCCTAGGGATCACGGGCGCGTCGGGCGCTCCGTATGCCGCACGCCTCCTCCAGGCGCTCGCGGAGGCGGGTTGCGAGGTCGGCGTCGCCGCGTCCGGAGCCGGGATCCAGGTGCTCGCGACCGAGCTCTACGGCGATCCCGCGCTCGGCCGCGACGAGGTGCTCGGCCGGGTCGTCGGCGACGCGAAGGGCGTGACCGTCTACGCGCCGGACGACTGGAACTCGCCGTACGCGTCCGGCTCCGCGCGGGTCGACGCCTACGTGATTTGCCCGTGCTCGATGGCGACGGTGGGCACGCTCGCGAGCGGGGCGATGGACAACCTGATCCACCGCGCCGCCTCGGTCGCGCTGAAGGAGAACCGCCGCCTCGTCCTCATGCCGCGCGAGACGCCGCTCTCGGCGATCCATCTCCAGGGACTTCTGACGCTGCGCCAGGCGGGCGCGACGATCCTCTTTCTGGCGCCGGGCTTCTACCATGCGCCTCAGTCGATCGATGACCTCGTCGACTTCGTCGTGGGACGCGCACTCGACCAGTTGGGGCTTTCGAACGAACTCATGAAGCGATGGGGGGAATGACCACCACCGGCACCCTGCCGCCGAGCGAGGTTCGGCGCATGTTCGACCGGATCTCGCCGGTCTACGACGCGATGAACCGCGTCATGACCGCCGGCCTCGACCAGCGCTGGCGCCGGCTGACCGTCGAGTCGGTCGTTCGGCCCGAAGACCGGGTGCTCGACGCGTGCTGCGGGACGGGCGATCTCGCGCGTCGCCGCGCAGTCGGCGGGCGGTGTGGTCACGGGGCTCGACTTCTCCCCGGCCATGCTCGAGCGGGCGCGGCGGAAGTCCGATTCGGTCACCTGGATCGAAGGAGACGTCATGGCGCTGCCCTTCGAGGACGCGAGCTTCGATGCGGTCACGATCGGCTTCGGGATCCGCAACGTTGCCGAGCTCGAGGCCGGCCTCGCCGAGCTGGCCCGCGTGCTCGTTCCCGGCGGGCGCCTCGGCTGCCTCGAGATCACGCAACCGCGCGGCGTGCTCCGCCCGTTCTTCCGGCTCTGGTTCGACGGCGTCGTCCCGCTGCTCGGGAAGGTTCTCCCCGGCGGGAAGGCCTACGCGTACCTGCCCGCCAGCGTCCGCCGCTTCCCCGGGCCGCGCGAGCTCGCGGCCGCGATGGACCGCAACGGGTTCGAGGAGATCCGCTGGCGCCTCCTTGCCGGCGGGATCGTCGCGCTGCACACGGCGAAGAGGCGCGCATGAGCGCGCTCGCCACGGTTCGCGCGGCGCCCGGGCTCGACGCCTACCTCGACGTGCTCGAGCTGCGCCTCGAACGCGCCGTCGGCTCGCACCCCGGCCTGGTCGGTCGCGTCGGCGCCGAGACGCTGGCGGCCGGCGGAAAGCGGTTGCGGCCCGTGCTGGTGTTCCTGTCGGCTCCGCTCGATGAGCGCGGCGGTGAGCGTCCGCTCGCAGCGGGCGCGGCGGTCGAGCTCGTCCACATGGCGACGCTCGTCCACGACGACCTGCTGGACGCCGCAGCGCTACGGCGCGGCCAGCCGACGGTGTGGGCCCAGCATGGTCCCGGCGCGGCCGAGGCGACCGGCGACTACCTCTTCGCCCGCGCGTTCTCCGAGCTGGCCGACTCCGGCGACGCCGATGCGGTCGCCCTGCTCGCCGGGCGCTGCGCTCGCACTGGCACGCGGCGAGGCCCTCCAGCGGCGGCAGGTCAATCGCCCGGACACGTCCGTGGACGAATACCTGCGGCGCTGCTCCCTGAAGACGGGGAAGCTCTTCGAGGCGGCGTGCATCCTCGGCGGCGGGCCGAGCCTCGGCGACTTCGGCCTGAAGCTCGGCGTCGCGTTCCAGATCGCCGACGACATTCTCGACTGCACCGGCGCCGAGGGCGCGACCGGCAAGGCGCCGGGCGTCGACCTGCGCGACGGGACGCCGACGCTGCCGCTCATCCTCGCCGCCCGCGAAGACCCCGAGGTGGCCCGCGCGCTCGCCGGCGAGGACGTGCCCGATGCGCTCGAACGAGTCGCCGCCACCGGCGCGCTCGACGCCTCCCGCGAGGTCGCGCTCGAGTTCGCCGAGAACGCGCGCGCGTCCCTGAACGGCGCGGGCGACCGCGATTCCCTCGCGGCACTCACCGAGTTGGTGGTAGACAGAGAGAACTGATGGCAGTCGCCGCGCAACAGTCCGCACTAGACGAGATCCGCGACAAGGTGCTCGCGGGCGAGCGCCTCGACATGGACGACGGGCTCACGCTCATGGAGTCCGACGACGTCCTCGCCCTCGGCGAGCTGGCCGACACCGCCCGCCGCCTGCGCGGCGGCACGGACGAGGTCTACTTCGTCCAGAACCTCTACTTGAACCAGACGAACGTCTGCCGCGTGAAGTGCAAGTTCTGCGCGTTCGCGCAGACAGAGAAGCAGGCGGGCGCGTACACGTTCACGCCCGAGGAGATGGTCGCCGACGCGGTCGAACAGCACGAGCTGACCGGCTTCACCGAGATCCACATGGTCGGTGGCGAGTCGCCGCACGTCGGCTTCGACTACTACGTCGACATCGTCGCCTCGCTGCGCGAAGCGCTCCCGGACGTGCACCTGAAGCTCTTCACCGCGAGCGAGATCCACCACATGACGACGCTCTCCGGCCTCTCGCACGAGCAGGTGCTGCGCGAGCTCCAGGCGGCCGGGCTCCAGTCGCTCCCCGGCGGCGGGGCGGAGATCTTCGCCGATCGCGTGCGCCGGCTGATCGCGCCCGGCAAGGAGCACCCGGACATCTGGTTCCAGACCCACCGCACCGCGCACGGCCTCGGCATCCAGACGCACTGCACGATGCTCTACGGGCATGTCGAGACCTACGAGGAGCGGATCGACCACCTGCTTCGGCTCCGTGATCTCCAGGACGAGACCGGCGGCTTCATGGCGTTCATCCCGCTCGCGTTCCATCCGGCGAACACGGTCTTCGAGCGGCGCGGCTGGAAGCAGTCCGCCGGCACCGACGACCTGAAGGTGATCGCGGTGTCGCGGCTCATGCTCGACAACATTCCGAACGTGAAGGCCTACTGGATCATGATGGGCATGCCGCTCGCGGCGGTCGCGCTCCACTTCGGTGCGAACGACGTCCAGGGGACGGTCATGCGCGAGACGATCTTCCACGCCGCCGGCGCGGACACCGAGACCGAGCAGAAGGTCTCGGAGCTAGTCCGCTACGTCCGCGACGCCGGTCGGATCCCCGTGCAGCGCGACACGTTCTACAACGAGCTGCGTAGGTGGTGAGCTGTGAAGCGATCGCCACACATTCGGCACATCCCGTCACAGACACGCGTGTGTTTTCGAATTAGGCTGATTGCCGAAGGCGGGAGGGATAGGGAATCCCGAAGTTACACAGGCGAGCGAGTGCAAGAAGAAGCCCGATGATCCGCCTCGGCCGCATTTCCTACGTGAACATGGCGCCGCTCTTCTTCGAGCTGGACGCCGACGTGGAGGAAGTCCCCGGGGTCCCGACCGAGCTGAACCAGGCGCTCCTCGACGGCAAGGTCGACCTCGCGCCGATCTCGTCGATCGAGTACGCGCGCCACGCCGCCGACCTGCGGATCCTCCCGCGCGTCTGCGTCTCGTCCGAGGGTGCGGTCGACTCGATCCAGCTCGTGTCGAAGGCGCCGCTCCGCTCGATCCGATCCGTCGCGGTCACGCCCGAGAGCGCCACGTCCGTCGTGCTCACCCGCGTGCTGCTGCCCGAGGCCGAGCACGTGCCGCTCGGGGAGGAAGCCGACGCGACGCTCCTCATCGGCGACGCCGCGCTGAAGAGCATGTTCGAGGATCCCACGCCGCACTACGACCTCGGCCGGCTCTGGCAGGAGGAGACCGGGCTCCCGATGGTCTACGCCGTGTTCGCGTGCGCCGATCCGGCGCCGGAGGGGATCGGCACGCTCGAGCGGGCGCTCCTCGACGCGCACGAGACCGCCCGCGCGAACCCCGAAGGACTCGCCCGCGCGGCCAGTGAGCGGTACGGCTATCCGGCCGGGTTCCTCGCCCGCTACTTCGAGAAGCTTCGCTACCGCTTCGGCCCGCGTGAGCGAGCCGGACTCCTCACCTTCTTCGAGCTCGCCCGCGACGCCGGCCAGCTCGAGCGCGTCCCCGAGCTCAAGTTCGTCGTCACGGAGCCGGTGCCGGCATGAGCGTCACCGAAGTCCTCGACCGAGCCCTGGCCGGCGAGCGGATCTCCGACGACGAGGCGTTCGAGCTCCTGCGCTCGCGCGACCTCGTCCAGGTCGGCCGCGCCGCGGACGAGTTGCGCGCCCGCAAGGCCGAGTCGGACCGCGTGACGTTCATCATCGACCGGAACCTGAACTACACGAACATCTGCCACACCGACTGCGACTTCTGCGCCTTCTACCGCAGTCCGGGCGACCGCCGCGAGGGCTACCTGCTGCCGAAGCCGGTCATCTTCAAGAAGATCGAGGAGACGCTCGCGCTCGGCGGTACCGCGCTCCTCATGCAGGGCGGCCACCACCCCGATCTCGGGATTGAGTTCTACGAGGATCTCTTCCGCTCGATCAAGGAGCGCTACCCGATCCATCTGCACGCGCTCTCGCCGCCCGAGGTGCAGCACATCTCGCGACGCTCCAAGCTGACGATCCCTCAGACCCTCACGCGTCTGCGCGACTCTGGCCTCGACTCGCTCCCCGGCGGCGGCGCGGAGATCCTGGTCGATCGCGTCCGCAAGATCATCGCGCCGAAGAAGACGACCACGAACGAGTGGCTCGGCGTCATGCGCGACGCGCACAGGCTGGGGATCTCGACGACGGCGACGATGATGTACGGCCACGTCGAGACGCTCGAGGAGCGGGTCGAGCACATGCGCCGCATCCGCGAGCTCCAGGACGAGATGCGCGGCTTCCGCGCCTTCATCTCGTGGACGTTCCAGTCGGACGGCAACCGCCTCGCCGAGAAGGTCCCGCCCGAGTCGCAGCCGACCTCGTTCGACTACCTCCTCACGCAGGCGGTCAGCCGGATCTACCTCGACAACGTCGACCACATCCAGTCGAGCTGGGTCACGCAGGGGATGAAGGTCGGCCAGGTCGCGCTCGGCTTCGGCGCCGACGACATGGGCTCGATCATGATCGAGGAGAACGTCGTCTCGGCAGCCGGCACGACGTACCGCGCGACGACGGAGGACTTCGTCCGCGCGATCAAGGCGCTGGGCAAGATCCCGGTGCAGCGGGACACGCTGTACCGAGACGTGCGCGTCTGGAACTAGCTGGAAAAGTTCCCTTTTTTGCAGGGAATGTGCTTACCTGAGAACCCCTGGTGGTTCGCCTCGCCGTACTTCTCACGCTCCTCGTAGCGCTCTTCGCCGCGCCCTTGGCTCACGCTGCTCCGCCCACGGAGCCGTCGCTTCGGCATGCCGCTCCGGCGCCCCTCGTCCACGCCCGGCCGGCGGATGACGCCAAGGTGATCGACCGCGGACTCACCCGCGCGGTCAAGGCGAAGCGGCTCACGAAGAGCCAGGCGGCGCACTACCGCGCGATCCTCAAGCGCACGCGCGCGGTGCTCCGCGGCCTGCCGGGGACGCGCAAGGCGACGCTTGCGCAGGTGCTCTACCTCGTCCGGCTCCAAGCGCGCGTGTACAACCGGCCGCGCGCCCTCGCCCTCTTCGCCATGCTGGACGAGAATGCGCGGTACCTGAAGAAGCACTCGCTGCCGGCCAACGGAACCGACGTCGTCGGCGTGCACGGGGTCGTCTACCGGGCCGGCTGGGGCTACGGGCTCCAGTTCCATCCGCTCGCGAACGTCGCCGCGCTGAACGGCCACGTCGCCGCCGGGCGGACGAAGCAGGCGAAGGCGCTCGCGAACGCGCTCATCGCCCGGGCCGTCCCGCGCGGCAAGGGCGCGGTGTGGGAGTACTACTTCCCGTACGGAGGCGGCGCGGCGCCGTGGACGGCCGGGATGGCGCAGGCCGCCGGCGCGCAGGCGCTCGCCCGCGCGGGAAAGATGACCGCGGCGCAACGGGCGTTCGCCGTGATCCCCCGGACTCTCGTCCTGCGCCTCGGCGCGGGCCCCTGGATCCAGCACTACAGCTTCAGCAGCCTGGTCGTCCTGAACGCGCAGCTCCAGACGGTGCTCTCGCTGCGCGAATACGCCGAGAAGTCCGGCAACAAGCGCGCGGCGCGGCTCGCGAGCAACCTCGCGGGGACCGCGAGGAAGAAGCTCCACGAGTTCGACACGGGCTACTGGACGCGCTACTCGCTCGGCCGGGAATCGCCCCTCGCGTACCACGTGTACGTCGTCGAGATGCTCGGTCGGCTCGCCCGGCGCACGGGCCAGCCGTACTGGCAGGAGATGCACGACCGCTTCGACGCCTACACCGACCAGCCGCCCCTGCTCAAGAAGGGCAAGCGCCAGGCGCGCTTCTACCCATGGCCGCACGACGGGTTCCGCGACCGCGTGACGATCGGCTTCTGGCTCTCCAAGATGTCGTCGGTCACGGTTCGCGTCGGCGGCGACGAGCTCAAGCTTGGGACGCTGACCGGCGGCTGGCACCGGATCTCGTGGAGCACGTCCAAGCGCGTGGCGCGCACGTTCAGCCCGGGCGCGGACGCGAAGGATCTCGCCGGCAACAAGGCGACCGCGCCGCTCGCCCCGATCGTGCTCGCGCGAGACACCACGCCGCCGACGGTGAAGGCGAGCGTCGCGAAGCGGCGGGTCAGCTGGAAGGCGGCCGACGCGGAGACACCGTGGGTGCGGCTGCGGCTGCGGCTTACACGCGGAGGCGTGCACAAGCTCGTGCACCTCGGACGGCATCCGCTCGCCGGTTCGCTGCGCCTTCCGCTCCCCCGCGGCAGGTGGGAGACGACGCTCGTCGTCCTCGATTCGAGCGGCAACAAGACGCCGGTCCCGCTCGGGACGCTTCCGCGCGCGAAATAGACTCGCTCGGTGCACGAGATCACCGACGCGGTCACGCAATGGATCGCGGACTACGGCCTCTACGCGATCTTCTTCCTCTCCGTCGTGGATGCCGTGCTGCCCGCAGCCTCGGAGCTCGTCATGGTCTACGGCGGGGCGCTCGCCGCGGGCGCGTTCGCCGGGAAGAACGTCACGCTCTTCGGCGAGCCGATCGAATCGACCTTCTGGGCCTGGTTCGCGGTCTTCGTCGCGGGCACCGTCGGCTACGTGCTCGGGTCGATCGGCGGCTGGGCGATCGGGCTCTACGGGGGGAGGCCGTACCTGGAACGGCACGGGCGGTGGCTCCACGTCACGCCCGAGAAGCTCGACCAGGCCGAGCACTGGTTCGAGCACTACGGCGCGATCACCGTGTGCGGCTCGCGAATGCTCCCCGTCGTCCGCTCCTTCATCTCCATTCCGGCCGGGATCGCCGAGATGCCGCTCGGCCGCTACACCGTCTTGACGACGCTCGGGAGCCTCCCCTGGTACGCGGGCCTCGCCGCGATCGGCGTGGCCGTCGGCGCGAGCTGGGAGGAGTTCCACCACGCGTTCCGCTACGCGGACATCGCCGCGCTCATGCTCGTGGTCGCCGTCGGGATCTTCGCGCTGTGGCACCACCGGCGACGGCGGCAGCGACGGCGGGCGCGCGAAAGCTCAACGTAGACTCGATCCCGTGGGGATGCCGCTCGTCGACGTGAAGGCGCAGTACGCGCCGCTCCGCGAGCGGCTGCTCGACCGGATCGCCGAGGTGGTCGATTCGGGGCGCTTCATCCTCGGGCCGAACGTCGCCGCGTTCGAGCGTGAGGCGGCGGACTACGTGGGCGCGGCCGAGGCCGTCGGCGTCGCGAACGGGACCGATGCAATCTCGCTCGCGCTCGAGGCGCTTGGCGTCGGGCCCGGGGACGAGGTCATCTGCCCTGCCTTCACCTTCTACGCGACCGTCGAGCCGATCGTGCACCTCGGCGCCACGCCGGTCTTCTGCGACATCGATCCCGCGACGCTGAACCTCGATCCGGCGGATGTCGTCGCGCGCGTCACCCGCAAGACGAAGGCGGTCGTCGCCGTCCACCTGTTCGGCCGGCCGGCCCCGATCGACGCGCTGCCGGAGGGGATCCCGGTGCTCGAGGACGCCGCGCAGGCGTTCGGGGCGAGCATCGGCGACCAGCGCGTCGGCTCCATGGGCGCGGCGGCGACGTTCAGCTTCTTTCCGACCAAGAACCTGTTCGCGTTCGGCGACGGCGGGCTCGTGACCACCGAGGATCCGGCGATCGCGGAGACCGTCCGCCTGCTCCGCTTCCACGGCTCGCGCGACAAGCAGACGTTCGATCTGGTCGGCTACAACTCGCGCCTCGACGAGCTCCAGGCCGCGGTGCTCCGGGTGTTCCTCGGGGAACTGGACGGCTGGAACGCCGCTCGCCGCGAGGCGGCAGCGCGCTACGAGGAGCTCGGTCTCGGTGAGCTCGTCGACATTCCCGAGGACGATCCGGGCGCCGTCTACCACATGTACGTGGTGCGCAGCCCCGAGCGCGACCGCATCCTCGAATCGCTCCGCGAGGCCGACATCGGCGCGGCCGCCTACTACACCCGTCCTCTCCATCTCCAGCCCGCGCTGGCCGGGCTCGGCTACGCACCGGGGTCGCTGCCGCACACGGAGCGCGCCGCAGCCGACAACCTCGCGCTGCCGCTCTGGGCCGGGATCACGGCTTCGCAGCAGGAGGAGGTCGTGAGCGTCGTACGCGCCGCCCGCGCCGGCCGTCCTGCCGCCGCGCACGTCTGACCGATGCCCGACCGCCCGCGCGACCTCCTGGCTCGGCTGAAGTCACCCCGCGTTCGGCCGGTCGTGCTCACGACCGTCGTCCTTTGCCTGCTCGTCGGGAGCGCCGCCGCGTTCGCCGTGGCGGAGCGGCTGAAGCTCGAGCGTTCGCCGGTCGCGACGCCGAAGATCCAGCGTGTCCTCGGTCCGGTCTGCGAATGTCCCAAGGCGACGGCGGCGCTCTCGTTCGGGCTGCGTCACGCCGATCGCGTGACGGCCTCGGTCGTCGACGCGAACGGCCGGCGGATCCGCGTGCTGCTCGACGACATTCCGCGCCGGGCGGGCAGGATCAACCTCATCTGGGACGGTCGCACGGACGCCGGAAACGTCGTGCACGACGGTCGCTTCCGACTCCGCGTCGCGCTCGGGCGGGCGCACCGCACGATCACGATCCCGACGCCGATCCGCGTCGACACCCGGCCTCCGCGCTTGCGGCTCATCGAGGCGGCCCCGCACGTCTTCTCACCCGACGGGGACTTCCGTGCCGACCGCATCGTGTACCGCTATCGATCCTCCGAGCTCGGTCGCGTCGCGGTGCATGCCGACGACCAGGTCGTGTCCCGCGCGCGGAGGCTCGCGGGCGAGGCGCAGGTGCGCTGGCAAGGTCGCATTGACGGCGAGGTGGCGGCGCCGGGGACGTACTCCACCTGGCTCACGTTCGTGGACGCGGCGGGAAACGAGTCGCGGTCGACGCGGACGGTGCTCGTCACCGTCCGGTTCGTCGAGCTCCACGCGCCGCCGGTCGTGGCCCGCGGGGGCACGCTCGTCTTCGAGATCGACGCGGACGCGAAATCGGTCGCGTGGACGCTCCGCGGTCCGTCCGGCGCCCGGCGCCTGAGCGGGTCGTCCCCGCCCGGAACCGTCGAGGTGCGGCTGCCGCGCCGCATCACACGCGGCCTCTACTCGCTCGAGGCAAGCATCGCGTCGGGCACGGCGAGCGCCAAGGTTCGCGTGACACGATGAAGCGCGAGCTCCCCGGCGGGTTCGAGCTGGACGACGATCTCGAGCGCGTCGACCTGGACTCGGTCGCACGGTTCCTCTCCGAGGAGTCGTACTGGGCTCGCGGCCGTCCCCGGGAGACGATCGTGCGGCTTATCCGCACCGCGTCGCGGGTCGTCGGGCTCTACGAGGGAGGGCGGCAGGTCGGGTTCTCCCGCACCGTCTCGGACGGGGTCGCGTTCGCCTACCTCGCGGATGTCTACGTCCTGCCGGAGCTCCGCGGCCGCGGCCTCGGCGTCGAGCTCGTCAGCGAGACGGTCGAGCGCGGCCCGTTCGGTCACTGCCGCTGGATGCTCCATACGGCCGACGCGCACGCCTTTTACGAGCGCTTCGGCTTCCACGCGCCCGACGATCTGCTCATGACGCGCGACGCTCGCCCTCGCCCCGGCGCGGTTTAAGGGCACACGCGCGCGCCCACCCAGGGTGGGAGTGATGCGCCTCGACCCAGTGCAAACGCTAGCGGCGAGATCCGCCCGCAGGTGCACCAACTTCGTGCCAATTTGCCGCGCCGTGACCGTCCCTCGTGCGGACAGGCCCATTGAATACCGCCGAACGACCGAGTACGCTCGTCCCCGGAGCGCCGTGACGGCCTCCACTACGGGGTCGAGGGGGTCGTGAACACGTCGTCACGGAGGGACGGTAGGCCCGCGATGACGGCAAAGCGTGCCGGCGTCGTCGCCCTCGTCGCCGCGGCGACGACGATGATCGCGGGGCTCGTCGCCCCCGCCCAGGCGGACGCGTACAGACTCGCAGGCAAGCGCTGGCCCGGACGCACGATTCCCTACTACAGCTCCGCGACGCAGTACGCGTGGTCGGTGAATCAGGCGGTTGCTGCCTGGAACGGAAGCGGCGCCCGGATCAAGTTCGTGCGGGTCACTCGCAAGCGGGCGAAGATGACCATCAAGGTTGCCCGGCCGCGCTCGGGCGAGTCAGGCTCCGCGACGATGGGTTACCCCGGGTGCGCTTACTGGGTCAATGGCAAGTGCGTCCGGAAACAAGCCTCGGTGGTTCGCCTGTCTCCCGGGTGGGACCGGTGGAGCATGGCCGTCATTGCGACCCACGAGCTGGGCCACGTCCTCGGTCTGGATCACGAAGACCGACGGTGCGCGGTCATGAACAGCTTGGGGAGCGCCTGGGGCGGCCAGTACTGCACGGACGATTTCCCCGACGGCAGGTGGCGCTGCCGCCTGATCGAGCGCGACGACGCGCGAGGAGCCGTTCGCCGCTACGGAGGCCGTGCCAAAGCCGTTCGGCCTGATCCGCTGTGCTGGACCCATGCGCCCCCGCCCGCACCGCTTGAGCTGACCGCGACCGCCAACCCGCCTTCGGGAGCCTCCGTACTCCTGCAGTGGCGGAACTCACCGGGTGTCCCGCAGGGCAGCAAGGTGCAGGTCTCGCGCGGAGTCGGAGCGTGTCCCTCCAGCTTTGAGGCCGGAACGCCGGTCGGGCGGACCGACCAGTACCCCATGACCGCGACGCCGGGCTCGAACTCGACGCTCGAGGATGCCGGCGACCCACCGCTCTCCTCCGGGCGGTACTGCTACGCCGCGTGGACGACGGACGAGAACGGGCAGCGGGGCACCGCTGCGGTGGTCTGGATCGACTTCGTCGACACGTTCGGGCCTCCGACCGAGTTCGTCGCCGTGCTGAACTCAGCGAGTGGGGCCACCGTCGAGCTTCGCTGGCGGAACACGACCCATCACGCCGCGTTCGATGTACGACTCGTGCGGCGAACCGGCACGTGCGCGACCGATCCGAACGACCCGGCAGCGACGGAGATCACGGTTTTCGAACCGCTGGAATGGGGCCAGCCGTCCTACGCGCGCGACTGGGCAGCCCTGGCAACCGGCCGCTACTGCTACTCGATCTGGTCAATTCGCGGCGCGCAACGCCCGAGCGCCCAGGCGGCGACCGTCGTAGTCGACTACACGCAGCCCTAAGCCGCCTAACGGCAGTCGGAGCAGAGCCCTGCGACGTCGAGCCGGTGGCCGGTGGCGACGAAGCCGTGTCGCTTGGCGAGCCGGTCGAGCCAGGGATCGAGCTCGCAGTCGTCGAGCTCGACGACGCGGTGGCAGTTGGAGCAGACGAAGTGATGGTGATGCTCGGGGCCGCAGAGCCGGTAGCAGACCGCGTCCTGGTGGTGACTGAGCGCGTCGACGACGCCGGCGTCGGTGAGCTGGCCCAGCGTGCGGTAGACGGTCGCAAGGCCGAGCCGCTCGCCGCGCTTGCGCAACCGTGCGTAGAGCTCCTGCGCGGTGACGTCGTTCGACTCGCGCATGAGCTCGGCGACGACGGTGATCCGCTGCTTCGTCGGGCGGACGTCGGCGTCTGCGAGGAGCGACGTGATCTGCTCGGCCGTGGCCACGCGCCTACCGTAGCAGGCGTTGAGAACGGTTCTCAGTTCGCGGTACACTCCGGAGCGTGCTGAGAATCGTTCTCATCCTGGCCGTGCTTGCGCTTGCCGCGGTCTGGCTCGGCGCCCAGGCGCCGAATCCGGGGACGCAGCGTCGTCGCGTCCTTCTATCCGCTCGCCTTCGCCGCCGAGGAGATCGCCGGTCCGGACACGACGGTCACGAACCTCACTCCCGCGGGCGTGGAGCCGCACGACTACGAGCTGTCCGTCGACGACGTGAAGGCTGTGCAGCAGGCCGACGTCGTTCTCTACCTGGGCGGGGGTTCCAGTCCGTCGCTCGATGCGGCGCTCGACGCAGCGTCCGGGACGGAAGGTCGATCTGCTCGCAGGAGTTGGGCGTCGACGAGAGCAACCCGCACGTCTGGCTCGATCCCAACCTCTACGCGACAGATCGCCACCGAGACCGTCGGTACGTCGCTCGGAAGCCGATGCGGCTGAGCTGAATTCAGCGCGAGCTCGAGATGCTTGACTCGCGAGTACCGCGATGGGCTGGCGGACTGCGAACGGCGCGACATCGTCACGAGCCACGCGGCGTTCGGCCATCTCGCGAAGGCGTACGACCTGAACCAGGTTCCGATCGCGGGCAACGCGCCCGAGGCGGAGGCGAGCCCGCACGATCTGCAGCGCATCGCCGAGTTCGTGCGCGACAACGGCGTCACGACCGTGTTCGTCGAGCCGCTCGCTCTCGCCGCAGGAGGCCGAGACGATCGCGCGCGAGACGGGTGCCGAGGTGGCCACGCTCGATCCGATCGAGAGCGCGGAGGATGGCGAGGACTACTTCTCCCTCATGCGCGCCAACCTGGCCGCGCTGCGGAAGGCGCTCGGATGCCGCTAGCCGTCGACCTGAGCGGCGTCGCGTTCGGCTACGACGGTGCGAACCGCGTCCTCTCGGACGTCGACCTGCGGATCGAGGAGGGCGAGTTCGTCGCCATCGCCGGCCCGAACGGCGGCGGCAAGACGACGCTCGTGCGGCTCGTCCTCGGGCTCGAGCGGCCCGACGCCGGAACGGCGCTTCTCTACGGCGAGCCGGCGCACCGCTTCTCGCGCCGCGCGGCGCTCGGGTATCTCGCGCAGCGTTCTCGGCTCGGGATCGAGGCGCCGGTCACGGTGCGCGAGGTCGTCTCCGCCGGCCGTCTCGCCGCGGGCGGCCTGCTCGGCCCGCTGCGCAAGCGCGAGCGGGCGATCGTCGCGCAGGCGATCGCCGACGTCGGGCTCGACCGGCGCAGGCGGACAGGCAGCTCGCGAAGCTCTCGGGAGGACAGCAGCAGCGGGCGTTCGTGGCCAAGGCGCTGGCGGGGGAGCCGTCGCTGCTCGTCCTCGACGAGCCGACCGCCGGCGTAGACGCCGACGCGCAGGAGGCGCTCGGCGGGCTTCTTCGCGAGCTCCACGACGATCGGCGCGTGACGATCCTCTACGTCTCGCACGAGTTCGGCGCGGTCGAGTCGGTGGTCGACCGGCTCGTCCTCGTGCGTGGCGGCATCGTCTTCGACGGGCCGCCGAAGGATCTCCCCGACGTGTGGCACGACCCCTCGCACACGCATGTTTGAGTACGAGTTCATGCGGCTGGCCTTCGCCGCGGGCGCCGTGGTCGGGCTGCTCGCGCCGGCGGTCGGGTTCTTCCTCGTGCAGCGGCGGATGAGCCTCATCGGAGACGGAATCGGCCACACCGCCTTCGCGGGCGTCGCCGCCGGCTACCTCCTCGGGATCTCCCCGGTCGCGACCGCGCTCGTCTTCGCCGTCGCCGGCGCTATCGGCGTCGAGTGGCTGCGTGCCCGCCACCAGACCGCAGGCGACCAGGCGCTCGCGCTGCTCCTCTACACGGGGCTCGCCGCCGGAGTCGTGATGGTCTCCGCCGCCGGGAAGTTCAACGCGAGCCTCTTCACGTTCCTGTTCGGCTCGATCCTCACCGTCACGCGGCAGGACGTGCTGGTCATCGCGCTGCTCGGGGCCGGTGGGCTCGCGGTGATCGCGCTCCTCTACCGCGCGCTCGCCGGTGTCGTCCTCGACGAGGAGGGAGCGCGGGTCGCCGGAGTACCCGTGACCGTGCTCAACGTCGTCGTGGCCGGTCTGGCCGGGGTGACGATCGGGCTCTCGATGCGGATCGTCGGGATCCTGCTCATCGCCGCGCTGATGGTGCTGCCGGTCATTGCCGCGAGCCGCGTCGCGCGGAGCATGCGGGGGACGCTGCTGATCGGGATGGGGATCGGCGTCGCCTCGGTCTTCGCCGGGCTCACGGTTGCGTACTACGCCGACCTCGCGGCGGGCGGGACGATCGTGCTCGCAGCGGCGGCCGCGTTCGCCGTCGCCTCGGCGGTCTCGACCGTCACGCGTTAGTAGAACGCGCGGGCAAGCGCGGTCGCAAGCGCCGCCACGAACACGACGACGATCATCGGCGCGCGAAGGAGAAGCGCGACGGCCGCCGCGCCGATGCCGACCACGCGGGCATCGAGTACGAGCTCCCGGTCGCCGCCGTCGAACACCGACACGGCGACGAAGGCCGCAAGCAACGCCGGCGCGAGGAGCGACAGGACGCGGAGCACGACCGGTGGCAGCTCGCGGCCGCCGACCAGCACGGGGCCCGCCGACTTGAGGAGGACGGTGATGCGCGCCGAGCACGATCACGGTGATCCAGACGGCACTCACTTGCGCAGTCCGATCAGGCAGGCGAGGCTGGCGAGCATGATCGGCACGCCCGCCGCGGCGAACGGCACGAAGGCGAGCGCGATCAACGCGCCGAGGATCGCGGCGGCGACGGTTTGCCGAGTCTTGAGAAGCGGGATCAGCAGCGCGAGAAAGAGGGCCGGGAACGCGGCGTCGATCCCGAACCGCGCCGGGTTGCCGACCAGCTCCGCCCCGAGCACGCCGATTGTCGTCCCGCTCGTCCAGCAGGCGTAGAGGACGAGGCCCGCGGCGATGAACATCCTCCGGTTGACGCGGCCGCCGCCCTCCTGCGCGACGGCCCAGGACTCGTCCACGATCAGCTGCGACTGGAGCAGGCGCGAGAGCACGGAGCCGGTCATGGCCGGCGCGACCGTGAACGAGATCGGCGCGTAGCGCAGGTTCAGCAGCGCAGCGGCGCCGAGGGCGGCGAACGCGCCGCCGCCCGTTCCCAGCACCGACGCGGCCGCGAACTGCGCGGTGCCCGCGAAGGTCGTGGCCGACATGACGATGGGCGCCACGGTTCCGAGCCCAGCGGCCTGGGCCAGCACGCCGAAGGACGCGCCGAAGATGAACGACAAGGGCGCGATGGGCGCGATGGCCCGAACGCCGTCGCGGTAGGTGCGGGCTGGAACTGATGGGGCGGCAGCGGCGATACTGCTTTCTAACGATGCGCGGCGACGATCTCCTCCTGATGCACCTGGCCGGGCTGCCGGAGCTCGACGACGCGGACGGGCAGGACGAGCGCCCTACGGCGCGGGAGCGCCTCGAGGAGGAGCTCGGCCCCGACCTCGCCGCGCAGCTGATCCGCAGCCTCGCGGCTCCGGGCGCCTGACCTACAGCAGCTCGGCGATCAGCGCGGCGGCGCGCGCGGCGCCGTCCGTTTCGACCGGCCGGTAGTCGACAGGGCGGCCGATTTCCTCGGCGATCGCCGCTGCGATCACGTCCGGCTCCGCCGTCTCGAAGTCCATGCGGCGCCCGGCGCCGTAGCGGTCGAGCCGGTGGCGCACGTGCATGTTCTGCTCGAAGTGGTGGCGCAGCGGGAAGTACAGGAAGGGACGCCGGTTCGCCGTCAGCTCCATCGACGTGGTGAGACCGCCCTGCACGACGGCGAGGTCGCACGCGGCCAGGTGGCGGTACAGGTCGTGGACGTACGCGCGCACCTCGAGCCCTTCGTGAGCGGGCAGCGTGGCCGGGTCGATGCGCGGGCCGGCGACCACGATCATGCGCAGCTCCGGCACGCGATCCTTCGCCGCGGGGAAGCTCGCCATCACGCGGCGCAGGAGGTCGCCGCCGACGCCGGAGCCGCCGACGGTGACGATGCAGACCTGCTCGTCGGGCCGGTAGCCGAGCTCTGCCCGCAGTGCCTCGCGATTCGCCAGCTGGCCCGGGTCGAACCCGGTCGCGTAGCCGGCGAAGTCGTAGTGCTCCTGCGTCCAGTCCCGGATGAACGGCAGCTCGGGACCGAACGAGTCCGGGACGATGTCCTCGGGATTGCCGACGAAGACGGCGCGGTCGCGCACGCGGGGGAACCGCGCGATGTGCTCGATCATCTCGGCGTTGTAATCGGCGGTGAGAAACGCCTCGTGGTCGCCGCCGTCGGGCATCGGCAGCCAGCCCACGAAATCGGTCAGCCACACGTAGGCGGCGCGCTTCTGGTCCGGGTTCTCGTGCAGGTAGTAGTCGAGCTCCCAGGCCTCGTCCCCGATCCAGAGGTCGTAGTCCTCGTCGCGGGCGAGGTCGTGGAAGACCATGAAGTTCGCGAGCAGGATCTCGTCCATCCGGCGGATCGCGTGGAAGCAGTGCAGGTCGTGCTCGGCCGACTCGCTCTCGATGTGCGCCGACTCGTTCGCGAGGTAGGCGCTCGCGGGGTGGACACGCTCGCCGCGCGCCTCGAGCACCGCCGTCACCGGATGCTGCGCCAGCCAGTCGATCTCGAGATCGGGATGGAGCGCCCGTAGCTCGTCGGCGATCGCCGCGTCGCGCTGCGCGTGGCCCAGCCCGATCGGCGACGAGATGTAGAGCGCGCGCTTGCGCCGGGACTTGCCGCGCACCCAGCGCCGCGCCGGCGGGGCCGGCGTGAGGAAGTCGCGCAGGAGCAGGTTCACCTTGACCGGGTCGCGTACGTGCGGCGCGTGGCCCGATCCCTCCAGCTCCACGTACGTCCCGTGCGCGTGCTCGGCGAGCGCTTCCCCGCGGGTCGCAGAGATGACCGCGTCGGACCCGCCCTGGATGACGAGCACCGGGCAAGACACCTGCTCGGCGAGCTCGCGCGCCTCATCGGGATCGAGCCCGCGCGCCTCCTCCGTGAGCACGAGCGTCTCGCCGGTGGTCTCGAGGCCCCAGCCGACCGTGTCCTCGATCGGCTTGGTCGAGTGCGGCTCCGTGAAGATCTTCCCCATGAAGAACTCGACGAAGCCGGGGTAGTCGCGCAGCCAGTAGTGCTTGTTGTACTTCGCCCATCCTTCGTCGGTGTACAGCTCGTCCTCGAAGGAAAACGCATTCCGTTCCGCGAGCGGCGTGCCCCCGCCCGGATACGCCGGGCAGACGAAGACCGCCGCGTCCACGCGCTCGGGATGCTCGGCCGCCAGGAGGAGCCCGCGCTGCGCGCCGAGCGAGAAGCCGACGATCGCCGCGCTCGCGGTCCCGGTCGCGTCCAGGACCGCCACGCGCGTCCGCGGCGAACTCGCGCTCGTCGTAGGCGTCGGCCGTCTGCGGCCGGTCGGTGCGCCCGTTGCCCCGCCCGTCGAAGGTGACGACCCGGCAGTGCCGGGCGAGGTAGGGGATCTGCATCTTCCAGTGGCGCGAGTGGATGATCGACCAGGTCGGCAGGAGCAGGACCGTCGGCTCGCCCGATCCGTAGACCTCGTAGTAGACGTTGACGCCGTCTCGCTCGACGAAGCCGGCCTCGTCCGGATAGCGGGCGCGTGTCTGCTCCTTCGCCGGCGCGGTCAGCTCGACAGCCACTGGTCGATCCATTCGAGGAGCGCGTCGTGGCCGGTCTCGATCCCGCCGAGCCGCTCCACGATGAGGCCGAGGTTGAACGTCATGACGAGCGCGACGAGCGCGTCGAGCGGCATGTCGATGCCGAGCTCGCGGTGCGGCACCTCGAAGGCCTCCGTCACCACGCTGCGCCACTCCTCGTTCACGCGGGCGAGCCGGTCACGCAGGTCCGGGTGGTTCCACCCGAGCGCCTGCAGCTCGAGCCAGATCTTCTCGTACGTGAAGTCCTCGCTCACGAGGAAGCGCATCGCCGTCCGCCACTTCTCGATGAACGGCTCGTCGGAGGCGTACAGCGCACGCTGCCGCTCGATGAGCCGCTCCGTAAAACGCTCGAGCGCGCGCACGAGCAGGTTCTCGTTCGAGCCGAAGTAGTAGTGGACGAGCCCGTGATTGACCCCCGCGACCTCGGCGAGCCGTCGCGTCGTGATCCCCGCGTAGCCGACCTCGACGAGCAACTGTTCGGCCGCGTCGAGGAGCGCCTCCTCCGCCGCGGAGCGGGCGGCCGTCTTGGGCGCGAGCGCTCTCACGTCAGCTCGTAGAGCGCGTTGGCGATCTTCCAGCCCTCGGAGGTACGGACGAGGTGAACGTACTCGTGGTACGTCGCCGACCGGACCGTGACGCTCGCGATGTCCTTGTAGACGTCCTCGACGGTGACGGTGATGCGCCCGTCGCCGGCGTCGTCCTTCCCGGCGTGCTGGGCGGTCAGCTCGACCATCTGCTGCTTGGTGGTGACCCCGAGATCCTCGAGCCCGCGCCGCTTGACGAGGTCCCGGTGGAGCGCCCGCTCCATGCGAGCGGTGTCGCCGTCGAACCAGCCCTCGAAGTAGTCGAGGACGGTCTCGGTGATCTCCTCCCGCGCGGTCAGTGTCGTCACGGTCGCCTCCTCACGACTTAGACAAATGACTAGGACATATAACCAGCCTGCCCGCACGCCGTCAAGGGTTCCGCGTCGGCGGGCGCTCCGGAGGTCGCTAGGATCGCCCGATGCCCTCGCGCGCCCTCGTCATCGGTCTCGATTGCGCCGCCCCGCAGCTCGTCTTCGACCAGTGGCTCGAGGAGCTGCCGGCGATCCGAGGGCTGACCGAGCGCGGGCAGTTCGGGATCCTGCGCAGCTGCGACCCGCCGATCACCGTCCCCGCCTGGTCGGTGATGACCTCGTCGCGAAGCCCGGGCGCGCTCGGCTTCTACGGCTTCCGCAACCGCAAGGACTGGAGCTACGACCAGCTCGCCTTCGCCAACTCGCGCTCGGTGCGCGTGCCGCGCGTGTGGGACATTCTCTCGGCGCGCGGCCGCGACGTGATCGCGCTCGGCGTTCCGCAGACGTACCCGGTGAGCCCGGTCAACGGCATCATGGTCTCGTGCTTCCTGACGCCCGATCTCGACCGGCAGTACACGCATCCGCCGGAGTTCGCGGCCGAGATCGAAGAGCTCGTCGGCGAGTACATGGTCGACGTCCGCAACTTCCGCACGAACGACAAGGACACGCTCCTCAGTGACCTCGAGGAGATGACCGTCAAGCGGTTCAAGGTGGCCGAGCACCTGCTCGAGACAAAGCCCTGGGATCTCTTCTTCATGGTCGAGATGGCGACCGACCGCATCCACCACGGGTTCTGGCGCTTCACCGATCCCACGCACCGGCTCTACGAGCCCGGCAACAAGTACGAGACGGCGATGCTCGACTACTACAAGCGCCTGGACGAGAAGATCGGCCGCCTGCTGCGCTTCGCCGACGAGGACACGGCCGTTCTGGTCGTCTCCGATCACGGCGCGAAGCGGATCGACGGCGGCATCTGCGTGAACGAATGGCTGCGCCGCGAGGGCTACCTCGTCCTCAAGGACGAGCCGGGCGAGCCGACGCCGCTGAAGCCGGACATGGTCGACTGGGCGAAGACGACCGCGTGGGGCGAGGGCGGCTACTACTGCCGGCTCTTCATGAACGTCCAGGGCCGTGAGCCCGAGGGACTCGTGCCGGCCGACGACTACGAGCGCGTGCGCAACGAGCTGAAGGCGAAGCTCGAGGCGCTCGGCGACGAGAACGGCGAGCCGATCGGCACGGTCGCGCACAAGCCGGAGGATCTCTACGCCGAGCGGAACGGCATCGCTCCCGACCTGATGGTCTACTTCGGCAACCTCTACTGGCGCTCGATCGGCCAGGTCGGCACCGGCGCCATCCACGTCTTCGAGAACGACACGGGCCCCGACGACGCGAACCACGCGCACGACGGCCTGTACGTCCTCGCCGGCGGGGGCGCGCCTGCTGGCCCGGGCCCGCAGCGGGAGATCCGCGACATCGCCCCGACGCTCCTCACGCTGCTCGGCGAGTCCGTTCCGGCGGAGATGGAAGGGACGAGCCTTGTCTAGCCCGATGATCACGGTCAAGCGCGCCGTGGCCCGGGTTGTCCGCGCTCCGCGCCGCCGGCTGGCCGAGCGGCGGATCGAGCGCGGCTTCGTCTCCGGATTCCTCGGCGATGCCGATGCGCTGAACTCGTACCGGCGCGAGCTGGTCGAGAGCGGCCTCATCGACCACCTGCGTGAGCGCGCGGCCGACTTCCGGCGCGATCTGGGCGGACCCGACGAGAGCCGCTACACGATGGGGACGATCGCCTACGACGAAGGCGTGTACCTCTACGCCCTGATGCGCCGGCTCGAACCGCGCACGGTGGTCGAGACCGGCGTCTGCAACGGCTTCTCGACCGCGTTCGTCCTCGCCGCGCTCGAGCGCAACGGCGCGGGGGAGCTGTACTCGCTCGACTTCCCCGAGGTCGCCGGCGAGGACTACGCGCCGGGGACGTTTTGGGAGGGCAAAGGGCCCGCGGCGATCCCGGCCGGGCGCGAGCCGGGCTGGGTGATCCCCGAGCCGCTCCGCGAGCGATGGCATCTCACGCTCGGCAAGAGCCAGGAGACCCTGCCACCGCTCCTCGAGCGCCTCGGCGAGATCGACGCGTTCGCCCACGACAGCGAGCACTCGTACGACTGCATGCGCTTCGAGTACGGCGCGGCCTGGCCCGCCCTTCGCGACGGCGGGGTGCTCGTCTCCGACGACGTCAACTCGACGGCGGCGTTCGCCGAGTTCGCGCAGGAGCACCGGCGCGATCCCGTCCATATGGGCCCCGGAATCGCGTTCCTCGTGAAATGAGCAAGCCGCCCCGCGAACGGCCGCGCTTCCCCGCGGTCACGAAGACACGCTTCGCCCATCCGAACGAGGGCGTGCACAACCGCATCGGCTACCGGGTGATGGAGCAGGCGTTCCTCTACTCGGCCGAGAAGTACGCGAGCGGCCGGCTCGTCGACATCGGCTGCGGCTCGAAGCCGTGGAAGGGCCTCTTCGCTCCCTACGTGGACGAGCACATCGGGGTCGACCGAGTCGAGAGCGGGCGCAAGCCGGACGCCGTGGACGTCGTCGCGACCGCCTACGACGTGCCTCTTCCGGACGGGTACGCCGACACGGTGCTCTTCTCATCGGTGATCGAGCACCTGGAGGATCCGCTTCGCGGGATGAAGACGTGCGGTCGCCTGCTCGCTCCGGGCGGGCACCTGATCATGACCGCGCCGTTCTTCTGGCCGATTCACGAGGCGCCCTACGACTTCTACCGCTTCTCCCCGTACGCCCTGCGCCAACTCGTGGACGACGTCGAGCTCGAGCTCGTCGAGCTCGTCCCGCTCTCGGGTGCCTGGACGACGTTCGCGCTCGAGTGGTCGTACGCGCTGCGGCGCTACCGGAAGGGCGTGATGACGCCCGTCGTGGATGTCTTCACACGCGGCATGCAGTTCGCGGCCGCGCGCTGGGACCGCGTCGACTTCCAGCCGAAGTTCAGCTGGAGCCACCTGGTGATCGCGCGAGCGCCAGGCGGCGACGGGCCGTCCGCAGATCCGCCCGCGGAACGATCCTGAACCCGACCACCGCCAGCACGTAGGCGGCGACGATCGCCACCCGCACGGGGAGCGACGCCGCCATCGGCATCCACGCGTCCACGGCGAGCGCGGCGAGTCCCAGCCCGAGCGCCAGGACGTAGGCGCCGCCGATCCGCGGCCAGTCCCAGGGAACGGGGTAGATCCGCACGCCGATGAGCGCGACCGCCAGGGCGAGCGCCGAGAACGCGATCGCGGTCGCCCACGCGGCGCCGACGAACGAGTACGGCGGGATCAGCAGGAAGTTCAGGGCGATCGCCAGAACGCCGGCCGCGACGACGAGCACGGGAAGCAGTCGCATCCGCTTCGTGACCATGAATCCCACGGCGAGCAGGCTGTACGCGCCGGTCCCGATTGCGGCGAGTCCGAGGGGCAAGACCGCATCGCTCGCCTCCCACCACACCGAGGCGAAGAGCAGGTGGAGCAGCGGGAGGATCCAGGCCGAGACGGCGACGACGAGGAAGCCGACGACGATGAAGTAGTAGTTCACGCCGCGCGAGACCATCTCCGGGTGCCGGTCGGAGTGCAGCCACGAGTAATGCCACTGCGGCCAGCCCATCCGGAAGGCGATCACGGCGAGGAGGACGATCTGCGCGTAGCGGTAGGCCACGTCGTAGATGCCCGCGTCGGCGAGGCCGTGGTAGTGGCGGACGAAGAACCGGTCGGCGAAGTTGATCGTGTAGAAGGCGACGCCGCCGATCACCCCCGGCCAGGCGAACGAGAGCATCTCGCGCCCGACGTGCCGGGTGACGTTTCGCGTCAGGTCGTGGATGTACTCGCGCAGGGTCACGAGGAATGCAACGCAGGCCGCGAGGAGCGAGGCGAGCAGGATTCCTTCGACGCCGAGCGACAGGAAGACCAGGAAGACCACGACGAGCACGATCTGGGTCAGTCCGCGCGTGAGCGAGTAGGCGGCGAACGTGAACGGCTTGCGGCGCAGGCGGGAGAGCACGAGCGACAGGTCGATGATGTTCGTCAGGTAGAGATCCGCGAGCGCGATCACGAAGAGCGTCGCCGAGCCTGCGCCTCCGAGGATCCAGTCGTCGAGTTCCGCGGAGAAGGCCATGACCACCCCGATGACGATCGCCGGATAGGTCGCCGAGATGATCAGGTAGAGCGTGATCACCTGCCGGCGCCAGCCCGTCTCGTCCTTGTCGAAGTAGAAGCGCGAGAGGACGCCGTCGAGGTTCGCCGAGATGATCACGTCGACGAGCGCGACGGTCGCGAGCACGAGCGCGAAGACGCCCATGTCCTCGGGCGTCAGGTAGTACGCGTAGAGCGGGACGAGGAAGAACGTGAGCGACTTGAGCAGCACCCGCGTGCCGCCGTAGATCGCCGTGTCCTGCGCGAGCGCGCCGATCCCTAGACGAGAGGGCGGCGCCTCGTCTTTTTCTTCCGGCTCTTCCTTCCACTCCTCGCCGCGAACTTCGCTCACGGGAGGGAGCCTAGTTCCGGCGCAGGCCGATCAGCCGCTAGAGGTAGCCGAGCTCTTCGAGGCGCTCGGCGAGGATCGCGTCGTCCTCGGCGCTCATCTCGTCGGCGGAGGCGCGCTCGGTGACGGCGGCCTCGAGCAGCTCCTTGAGGCGCGCGACGTCCTCGGGGCGCTGGGTCGCGAGGTTGTGGTGTTCGTTCGGATCGCCGGTGAGGTTGTAGAGCGCGTCGACGACCGTGTCGTCCTCGAGCGACGTGAGGAGCTTCCACTCGCCGTCGCGGATCGCGGCCTGCGAGACCGTCTGGACGTTCGACGGCGCACCGGTCGGCGTCTCCATGACGACGGGATGCGCCGGCGGCTCGGTTCCGTCGCGGAGCGCCTGCGCGAGGTTCGTGCCGGGGAATCCGCCCGGCGGCTGCGGGACTCCGGCGAGGTCGAGGAGCGTCGGCGCCAAATCGATGTGGCTGACCGGCGCCGTGCGCGGGCCGCGCGGCGATCCCGGGCCCGGAGACGACGATCGGCACGCGGACGTCGCGCTCGAAGAGCGTCTGGTTGTGGTTCCAGAAGTGGCGCGGGGCCATCCGGTGCTGCCGGCGCGACTTCGTGCGCGCACCCTTGGCGACCCACTTCGCCGCCCACGGCTCGACAGGGAGCTTCTCGCGGATGCGGCGGTGGAGCTCCTGCTGGCGCATCGTGCGCGGCTCGAGTGTCGTGTTCTCGCCGTGGTCGCCGGTCAGGACGATCGTCGTGTCGGGCCCCGCGGTCTCGAAGAGGCGCGCGAGCCACGGATCGATCCCGGCGAGCGAGCGCTCGTAGGCGTTGCGGCCGTAGCGGCGGTGCTCGAACGAGCGCGGGTACTTGCGCGGCGTGTGCAGATCCCAGAGGTGGACGACGCCGAGCCACGGCTGCTTGCCCGCGGCGTTGGAGCGGACGCGCTCGAGGAACCGTGCGCCCCACTCGCCGTGGACGGGGCGGTCGGGCACGTCGCGGTACTCGGTCTCGCCGAAGCCGCGGGTGAGGCCGGTGTTGTCGAGGAGCGGCCCGGTGAGCGAAGCCCAGGTGCGCCAGCCGGCGCGGGAGAGCTCCTCGGCGATTGTGGGGACGTCCTCGGAGAGCTTCGCGCCACGGAGCGCGCGAACGCCGTGGCTCGTCGGCGGCCGCCCGGTGAAGAGCGCCGTGAACGCGGGCGTCGTGGTGGGGCAGGTGGTGTAGGCGTCGGTGAAGTGCGCGCCGTTCTCGGTGAACGCGCTCGTCGCAGGCCAGGCCTTGCGCGGCGCGGCGAGCAGGTCGGCGCGCAGGCAGTCGACGACGACGATGAGGAATCCCGGCACGCGGCTCACTCTAGCTCTCGGGTTCTCGCGTCTAGCGGGACCCGCTTTGCCCCGTTAGCTCTACGTACGCCGGAAGCACGCACGTGTGGCGCGCGAATGCGCCGGAACTGTCGCGGAATCGAGCGGACGCGGCTAGTACGTGAGTCGAGCAGGTCGTAGTAGAGCTGCTCGACCTGCTCGCCGGGGGGCACGGTGAAGCGCTCCGCGACGACCTTCAGGTTCCGCTCGGCGTACGTGCGGCAGAGCTCCGGGTCGCGCGCGAGCTTCAGCATCGCCGCGGTGATTGCGTCCTCGTCGCGGCAGCCGACGACCTCGCCGCCCTCGCCCTGCGTGATCCACTCGTCGATCGTGATCGCGTCCCCGATGACGAGCGGGAGCCCCGACGCCATCGACTCGATCATCGACGCCGGCGTTGCGTCCGTCGACGCCAGTGAGACTGCGATGTCCGACGACGCGCACACCTCGGGCAGCTCGTCGGGCGCGACGAAGAGGAACTCGACCTTGTCCTCGAGCCCGAGCTCCTTCACCTGCGCCTCGATCTCCGCCTTCAAGGGGCCGGCCCGCGCCGCGAGGATGAGCCGCGCATGCGGAATCTCCTTCTGAACGCGCGCGAACGCCGGCACGAGCACGTCGAGGTTCGTGTTCGGCCGGTAGTTGCGCAGCGACAGGAAGACGAGCGAGTCGTCCGGCCAGCCGAACCTCGCCGGGAAGTTCTCGACCCGCTTCGACGGCGAGAACGGCGGCACGTCCACGTACCAGACGATCCGCGAGAGCTTCGCCGGATCGGCGCCGAGGCGGATCGTCTCCTCCTCGTTCCCGAGCGAGCTCACGTAGTAGCGGTCGCCCGCGGCGACGGCCTCGCGCACGCGCTTGCGCCCGCGCGCCCGGTCGCGGCCGTACGTGAAGATGTCCGTGTTCCAGGGGCTGATCACGAGCGGGTGGAACCCCGACTTCGCCGCCCACCAGCCGTACGGCAGCAGATAGTGGCCCTGGACGATGTCCACGTCGAGTCGGCGCGCAAGCCGCCCGATCGCCGTGGGGAAGAAGTGCTCGCGGATCCCTGGCACACGGGTCAGCAGCCCGAGGTTGCGAACCTGGTGCGGGATCACGCCGCGCAGCTCGCCGGGGCGGTCGGTGATCCGGTCGCTCACGATGTGCACCTCGTGTCCGCGCTCGACGAGACGCCAGGCCCAGCGCAGGAAGATGATCGAGCGACCGTCGCCGACGCCCAGGATCTTGAGGGGCCTCTCGGTCACGGCCCGGAATCCTACAGACAAGTCACGCATATGATTCGCTTATGGATACGCGCCAACTACGCGCGTTCTGCACGGTCGTCGAGCGGCGCAGCTTCTCCCAGGCGGCCGAGCGGCTCGGGGTCACGCAGCCGGCCGTCAGCCTTCAGATTCGGGCGCTCGAGGATCGCGTCGGGAAGCAGCTCATCGACCGCTCCGGGCGGCGCGTCGAGCCGACCGAGGCGGGGCTCGCGCTCTACCGCAGCGCCCAGAGGCTCCTCGCCGTCGAAGACCAGCTTCTCGCCGACCTCGCGGACGAGGGAACGGGCGAGCTGACCGGGACACTCGGCATCGGCGCCTCGACCGGGCCCGGTGCGCACTTCGTGCCGCTCCTCCTCTGCGAGTTCGCGGGCGCGCACCCCGAGCTGCACATTGCGCTCTCGATCGCGGACACGCAGACCGTGATCGACCGCGTGATCGAGCGCGACCTCGAGCTGGGGATCGTCGGTGCGCTACGCCGCCATCGCGGGCTCGAGTTCGAGCCGATCGCCAGGGACGAGATCGTGCTCGCCGTTCCTCCGGGACACGCGTTCGCCGGCCGTGAGGTGACGCTCGACGAGCTCCGCGCCGAGACGCTCGTGGTCATGCAGGAGGGCGCCGGCGTGCGCCACGTGATCGAGGACGAGCTGCGCCGGGCCGGGCTCCGCGTCCGCGACCTCGAGTCACGGCTCGAGATGGGCCTCCAGGAGTCGGTGAAGAGCACCGTCTCGGCGGGGTTCGGCGTCTCGTTCATCTCGCGCACCGCGATCGAGCCCGAGGTGGCCGCGGGGACGCTCGCGACCGCACGGGTCGCCGGGGTCGAGCCGCTGCGCCAGATCTACCTCGTGCGCCTGAAGAGCCGCACGCTCACCCGCGCCGCCAACGCGTTCCTCGAGTTCGTGAGAGAGCGCGGCTCGTGATCGTCCGCTGGGGGCTCGACTCGTATCCGGAGCTTCTGGAGGAGCTCGGCTTCGAGCGGCCGCTCCTCATCACCACGCCGCGCTGGACGGAGCTCCGACTCGCGGCGCACGAAGACGTTCGACGGGGTACGTCCGCACGTCCCCGTCGAGACGGTCGACGCGGCGGTTGCAGCCGCGGAGGGCTGCGACGGCCTGGTCGCGCTCGGCGGCGGCAGCGCGATCGACACGGCCAAGGCGGTCTCCGGTCAGACGAGCCTCGGCGTGCTCTCGATCCCCACGACGTACTCGGGCGCGGAGTGGACGAGCGGCTACGGCATGCGCGACGAGGCGCGCGGCGTCAAGGCCGGCGGCGGTGGCGCGAAGGTGCGCGCGATCCTCTACGACGTCGGGCTCACGCTAGACGCTGCCGCGCGGCCGAGACCGCCGGAACCGCGATGAACGCGCTCGCCCACTGCGCCGAGGCGCTCTACGTCCAGGGGCGAAACGACGAGGCCGACCGCGAGGCGCTCGCGGGCGCGGCGCTCATCTCCGAGGCGCTCCCGCGGGTGCTCGAGAACGGGCGAGGGACCGGCAGGAGCTCCTCGAAGGTGCGATGCACGCCGGCGCGGCGCTCGCCGGCGCGGGGATGGGGCTCGCCCACGCGATGGCGCAGGCGCTCGGCGGCCGCTACGGGATCGCGCACGGCGCGGCGAACGCGCTCTGCCTTCCGCCGGCGCTGCGCTTCAACGAGCCGGTCGCCGCGGCGGCGATCGAGCGCTTCGGCCAGGCGATGCGTACGCACGACCGGTCGCGCGCGCCGAGGAGCTCGCCCGCCTGGGCGGCTTCGAGCGGCTGCGCGACCTCGGCGTCCCCGAGGACGAGCTGGACGACGTCGCCGAGGCCGTCGTCGTGCGTCCGGCCGCCAAGATGAACCCGCGCGAGGCGACGCCGGCCGAGGTCGCCGAACTGCTCCGCTCCGTCTGGTAGCACGGAATCGTCAGAATGGCGCCATGGCCGACGACTGGCGCGTAACGGTGAATCTCCCCGGCGAGGAAAACGCCCGCGAGCTGGCCGAGTGGCTGCACACGCTCGAGGTCGACCGCGCCATGCGCACGAAGCTCGGCGGCCGTATCGCCGTGAGCCGCGACGAGGACGTGATCTTCCTCTACGCCGACGACGAGGCGCCGGCCCGCGAGGTCGCCCTCATGATCCAGGCGCAGCTCGGCCATCCAGCCGCGGGCACCGTCGTCCTCGAGCGCTGGCACCCCGTCGAGCAGAGCTGGGAGGACGCGGACGTGCCTCTGCCGACCACGCCCGAGGAGATCGAGGCCGAGCGCGACCGCCAGCAGGACCGCGAGGCGGCCGAGTCGCGCGCGAGCGGCCATGCCGAGTGGGAGGTCCGCATCGAGCTGCCCGACCACGACGCGACGGTCGACTTCGCCGACAAGCTCGAGGCCGAAGGAATCCCCGTGACGCGCCGCTTCACCTTCCTCCTCGTCGGCGCCGTGAACGAGGACGAGGCGCACGAGCTCGCCGCCCGGCTCGAGGCCGAGGCGCCCGAGGGCGCGACGATCGAGGTCGAACCGAGCGGGCAGATGGTCTGGTCGGTCGCACCCGCGAACCCGTTCGCCGTGTTCGGCGGACTCGGGATCTGACCGGAACCACGCCCGGACGCCGAGCCCGGTTCGGGCGACCCCGCATCCTGCGGCCGCTCTCCGAGCGCGACTTCGCCCTCCTCTGGGCCGGAATGACCGTGTCGCTCCTCGGCGACGGGATCTACCTCGTCGCCGTGGCCTGGCAGACCTACGAGCTGTCGAACGCGCCGACGGCGCTCTCGATCGTCGGCGTCGCCTGGACGCTGCCGCTCGTCCTCTTCGTCCTGATCGGCGGCGTCCTCTCGGACCGGTTCGACCGGCGGCGGATCATGATCGTCTCGGATCTCCTGCGCGCGCTCGCGATCGGCGCGATCGGCGTGCTCTCGGTCAGCGGCTCGCTCGAGCTCTGGAGCCTCGTGGTGCTCGTCGCCGTCTACGGGGCAGGCGAGGCGCTCTTCGTTCCGTCGTTCCAGGCGATCGTCCCCGACCTCGTGCCGGCGCCGCTGCTTCTCCAGGCGAACTCGCTCGACATGCTCATGCGCCCGCTCGCGGCGCAGCTCGCGGGCCCGGCGATCGGCGGTCTCGCCGTCGCTGCGTTCGGTGCGGGCACGGCGTTCCTCCTGGACGCGGCGACCTTCCTCGTCTCTGCCGCGTGCCTCGTCGCGATCCGGGCCCGGCCGCCGCGCTCGGAACGGGAGACCGAGACGACGATGTTCGCCGACCTGCGCGAGGGCTACCGGTTCGTGCGCTCGATCCGCTGGCTCTGGATGACGCTGCTCGCGGCGACGATCTCGCTGCTCCTCTTCTTCGGACCGTCGCAGGTGCTGCTCCCGTACGTCGTGAAGAACGAGCTGGGCGGCGGCTCCGGCGACTTCGGGCTCGCGCTCGCCGCGGCCGGGCTCGGCTCGATCGTCGGCGCGATCGTGATCGGCGGCCGCGCGCTCCCGCGCCGGTTCATGACGGTCATGTACATCGGCTGGACGTTCGCGATCGGGATGATCGCGTTCTGGGGGCTCGCGACCGGGCTCTGGATGATCATGCTCGCTTCGGTCGTCCGCGGGGTCGGAATCTCGGTCTCGATGGTCATCTGGTCGACGTCGATCCAGACGCGGGTTCCCCGCGAGCTGCTCGGCCGCGTCTGGTCGTTCGACTGGATGCTCTCACTGGCGCTCATCCCCGTGTCGTTCGCACTGACCGGGCCGATCGCGGCCGTCCTCGGGGCGCGCGAGACGCTCGTCATCGCCGGAACGCTGGGGGCGGTCGTCCTCCTGAGCTTCCTATTCGTGCCCGGAGTCCGCGACATCGAGCGCGAGCCCGTCGTACCATCGCCCAAAAACGGGGGTGCGTGATGGCGATCGACATCTTTCTGAAGCTCGACGGGATCGACGGCGAGAGCGTCGACAAGGCCCACAAGGGCGAGATCGAAGTTCTGTCCTACAACTGGGGCCTCGCCCAGCAGGGCTCGACCGGCGCCGGGGGAGGAGCCGGAGCCGGGAAGGCGGTCTTCGACGAGCTGCGCTTCGTCGCGCGGCTCCAGAAGTCGTCGCCGAAGCTCTTCGCGGCCTGCACGACTGGCAAGCACGTGAAGACCGGCGTCTTGACGGTGCGCAAAGCGGGGGCGAAGCCGCTCGAGTTCCTGAAGATCACGCTCTCGGACATCGTCATCAGCTCCTTCGAGCACCTGGCGCCGGGCGAGGAGTCGGGCGGGCCGCTCGAGGAGGTCGGGCTCCGCTTCGCGAAGATCAAGATGGAGTACACGGAGCAGTCGAAGACCGGCGCCGCGGGCACCGTGACCTCAGCCGAGTGGGACCTGAAGACCGGTAAGGGCGGCTAGCAGGGGCCGGGCGTCGGCGAGCCGCCGGGCCCGGTCACGTGCTGGGCGGTCGCGCCCGTTCCGGACTGCAGGCAGTACGAGGTCGCATCCGCGCGCACGAGCGCGACGCCGAAGACCGGCTGGAGCGTCGCGCCGGCGTACGTCCCGTTCTGCATGAAGTAGGCCTGGAGCTCGGGAGCGGCCGACTGGAAGTTGGCCGTCGCGGCCGCCTGGGTGGCGTCCTGCTCGAGGTTCTGCGCGGCCTCTGATGTCGGGCCTGATTCACGCATCTGCGTCGTGAACAGGTAGCCGACGACGGCAAGCGCGATCACCATCGAGATCAATGTGAGGCTCCGGGCGGTCACGGGCTCTGTATCGGCTGTCCCGCGGGCGTCTCTGAAATTAGCGTTACTTATTGGACGTATTAGCAGACGTTGGTACAGTGAGAACCGCCGTGGCTGCTGGAGAACACGTGGACGTCCTCGTCGTCGGAAGCGGCGCGTCCGGCCTTGCCGCCGCCGTCTCCGCGGACCTCTCGGGCGCGCGCGTCGCGCTCGCGACCAAAGGCTCGCTCCAGTCGTCCAATTCGGCCAAGGCGCAGGGCGGGATCCAGGCCGCCGTGGGCGACGACGACTCGCCGGAGCAGCACGCCGAGGACGTCTGGAACTCGTCGCACGAAACCGCGAACCGCGAGCTCGTCCAGATCCTCACCGAGGAGGCGCCGGGCACGATCGCCTGGCTCGAGGAGCAGGGCGTCGAGTTCACCAGGGAGAACGGCGGCTACCGCATGGCCCGCTGCGGCGGCGCGACCCGCAAGCGCCTGCTCCAGGTGGGCGACCGGACGGGGCACGCGATCACGACCGCGCTGCGCGAGCGCGTCGAGGCCGGAACGGTCCAGGTCCTGCCCAAGTCGCCGCTTCGCTCGCTCGAGCCCGTGGAGAACGGCTGGCGCGCGCAGGTCGGCGACACCGAGCTCGAGGCCGGCGCGGTCGTCCTCGCCGCCGGCGGACGCTGCTTCCGCGAGGCGAAGGAGCGCGGCGAGCTGACCACGAACCACCCGGGCGCGACCGGCGAGGTGACGCGGATGGCGCTCGACCTCGGCGCCGAGGCGCGCGATCTCGACGCGCTCCAGTACCACCCGAACGGCGGCGCGTGGCCGACGACGATGCAGGGCTACTCCATCCCCGAGACGACGCGCGCCTACGGCGCCGTGCTCCTCAACTCGGAGCGCGAGGAGTTCACCGACTCGCTCGGCCCGCGCGACGAGGTTGCGCAGGCGATCGTGGACGAGGTCGCGGCCGGACGGGGAACGGAGACGGAGGACGGCCGTCCGGCCGTCTGGCTCGACACCACCAGGATTCCCGAGGCGGACGCGCTCGTCTCGCTGCCGTACATGCTCCGCCGCTACCGCGCCGCCGGGATCGACCCGCTGGCCGAGCCGATCCTCACCTATCCCGTGCTCCACTACCAAAACGGAGGCCTCGTGATCGACGAGTCGAGTTGCACGACCATCGAGGGCCTCTACGCGTGCGGCGAGATCGCCGGGGGAACGCACGGGCGCAACCGGATGATGGGCAATTCGCTCCTCGAGTGCTGCGTGTTCGGCCGCCGCGCCGGCCGCGCCGCCGCGAAGGTGGCCGCCTGATGGCGATCGCGACCGATCTCCAGAAAGCCGTCGAGGACGCCGCCGCGCACCTCTACGTCTGGGCGCTCAAGGACATCCCGCAGGATCTGCGCGACGCGCTCGCCGACGCGGCGAAGCGCGAGACCTCGGTGCCGGGCCAGCGCGTGCTCTCGACGATCCTGAAGAACGTCCAGGTGGCCGAGACCGAGAAGAACCTCGTCTGCCAGGACACGGGGATCGCCGTCTACTACTGCCGCGTCGGCGAGGGCTTCCCGCTCCACCCGGCGCGGATCTACGAGGCGCTCCGCGACGGCACCGAGCGCGCGACGATCGAGCACCCGCTGCGCTCGAATACCGTGCACACGCTGACGCGCGAGAACACCGGCCAGAACATCGGCCACCGCGTCCCGATCGTCCACTGGGACTTCGTCCCGGACTGGGACGGCCTCGACGTGAAGTGCGTGCCGAAGGGCTCGGGCTCCGAGAACATGAGCTTCCTCAAGATGTGCGTTCCAGCGGACGGGGTCGCGGGGATCAAGCGGTTCGTGCTCGACTCGATCGTGGGCGCCGGCGGCAAGCCGTGCCCGCCCGGCATCGTCGGCGTCGGCATCGGCGGCTCGGCCGACTACGCGATGTTTCTCGCCAAGGAGGCGATCTCCCGTCCGGTCGGCACGCACAACGAGGATCCGCTCGTCGCCGAGCTCGAGGGTGAGCTGTACGACCTCCTGAACGAGACCGGCATCGGGCCGATGGGCCTGGGCGGCGACGTCACCGCGCTCGCCGTCCACGTCGAGCACGCCGACACGCACATGACCCTGAACCCGGTCGCCGTGAACTACCAGTGCTGGGCCGCGCGCCGCGCGAGCGTCCACATCACGGCCGACGGAACCCTCGACTTCGACCGGGAGGCATAGATGGCCGACGTTCGCCTGCAATTCCCCGCGAGCGAAGGGGCGGTCCGCGAGCTGCGTGCCGGCGACTCGGTCACGGTCGACGGGCACATCATCGGGATCCGCGACCGCACCCAAATGCGGATCTTCGACGAAGGTGTCACGCCGCCCCTCGATCTCACCGGGGCCTTCCTCCTTCACACGGCGCCGAACGTCCGCAAGCTGGGGCCCGGCAAGTACGAGAAGCTCTGCATCGGGACGACCACGAGCGCGCGGATGGTGCGCTTCACCGAGCCGCTCGGCGAGAAGTACGGCGTCCGCGCGATCTGCGGCAAGGGCGGGCTCCCCGACGAGGCGATCGAGCCGATGAAGCGCCTCGGGATGGTCTATTTCGCGATCGTCGGCGGCGCCGCCGCGCTCGAGACGACGCAGATCGAGGAGATCGAGGAGGTCTTCTGGGAGGAGCTCATGCCCGAGTGCCTCTGGAAGTTCCGCGTGAAGAACTTCGGCCCGCTCACGGTCGCGATCGACTCGCACGGCAACTCGCTCTACCACGACGTCCAGGCAGAAGCGCAGAAGCGACTGGAGGGGATCTATGCACGCCTCTAACGGCAACGGCAAGAACGACTTCCTCGGGATCCCCGCGCGCTCGCCGAAGCCGCGCACCGCGGGGCTCACGCACGTGATCGACAAGGGTATGAACCTCCGCGACATCGAGGGGATGTTCGACACCGCCGGCGAGTTCGTCGACATCGTGAAGCTCGGCTGGGGAACCTCGTACGTCACGCAGAACCTGGAGAAGAAGATCGCGCTCTACCGCTCCTTCGAGACGCCCGTCGTCTGCGGCGGGACGCTCTTCGAGGCGGCGATCGCCCGCGGCAAGCTCGACGAGTACCGGCGCTGGCTTCAGGACAATCGCTTCTCGCACGTCGAGGTCTCGGACGGGACGATCGAGCTCGAGCATGAGCGCAAGCTCGAGTACATCGCCGAGCTGGCGAAGGACTTCGTCGTCCTCTCCGAGGTCGGCTCCAAGGACGCGGACGTCGTCTTCGCGCCGTACCAGTGGGTCGAGTGGATGCAGGCCGAGCTCGAGGCCGGCTCGTGGAAGGTGATCACCGAGGGCCGCGAGGGCGGCACCGCCGGGATCTTCCGGCCGACCGGCGAGATGCGCACCGGCCTGATCGACGAGATCGTCCACGGGATCGCCGTCGACGACATCATCTTCGAGGCGCCCACGAAGCCCTCCCAGGCCTGGTTCGTCAAGCAGTTCGGCCCCGACGTGAACCTCGGGAACATCCCACCGGAAGAGGTCATCCCGCTCGAGACGCTCCGGCTCGGCCTGCGAGCCGACACCCTCAAGGAGTTCCTGCTCAGTGAGCAGCCTGCTTCGTAACCCGCCGAACCTCGAAACCGCCCGGGCCGAGCAGGTCATCGAGTGGGCGCACGGTGAGTTCGGCGACCGGCTCTGCCTGACGTGCTCCTGGCAGAAGCAGTCGTCCGTGCTCGTCCACATGGTCTCGGAGCTCGGGATCGGGATCGACGTGATCGAGCTCGACACGCATCTGTTCTTCCGCGAGACGTACGAGACGCGCGAGCGCCTCGTGAAGCGCTACGGGCTCAACCTGCTGCGGCCGGAGATCATCACCGTCGCCGAGCAGCACAAGCAGGAGGGCCCGAACCTGTGGGAGCGCGACGCCGACCGCTGCTGTCACATCCGCAAGGTCGAGCCGCTCATGCGGGCGCTCGAGCCGTACGACGCCTGGATCTCGGGCATCCGCCGCGACCAGTCGCCATCACGGGCGAACGCGCAGAAGGTGCAGCACTCGGAGCGCTACGACGTCTGGAAGATCCAGCCGCTCGCCGACTGGAGCGAGAAGGACGTGTGGAGCTACATCGCGGTGAACGAGATCCCCAGTAACCCGCTGCACGAAGTCGGGTACCGTTCCATCGGCTGCATCCCCTGCACACGACCCACGCGCCCCGACGAAGAGGAGCGCGCCGGGCGGTGGGCCGGGTCGGATCGTCTCGAATGCGGCATTCATCTTGAACAAAAGGGAGAGGCATGACTGATCACATCTACGCGGCTGAGCATCCTGAGTCGGATCGCGATCGCAGCGGCGGTTTCACCATCTGGCTCACCGGGCTGTCCGGTTCAGGCAAGACCACGGTCGCCCATCTGCTCGGCCCGGCGCTCGACGAGCGCGGCGCCTTCGTCGAGTACCTCGACGGCGACACGGTGCGCACGCACCTGTCGAAGGGACTCGGGTTCTCGAAGGAAGACCGCGACACGAACATCGGGCGCATCGCCTGGGTCGCCTCGCGACTCACGCGGCATGGCGCGGCGGTCATCACGGCCGCGATCTCGCCGTACGACGAGACGCGCAAGGCCGCGCGCGAGATGGTCACCGAGCATGGCCCGTTCGTCGAGGTCTTCGTGAAGGCGTCCGTCGAGGAGTGCGCGCGCCGCGACACGAAGGGGCTCTACGCGAAGGCCTTCGCCGGCGAGATCACGGGCTTCACCGGCGTCGACGATCCGTACGAGGAGCCCGATGACGCGGAGGTCGTGATCGACACCGAGGCGCAGACGCCCGAGGAGAGCGCGGCGACGATCCTCGCCGAGCTCGAGTCGCTCGGCCTCATCCCGGCCGCGGTGACCGCGTGAGCGACGGACTCGTCTCTCCGCACGGCGGCACGCTCGTCGACCGCGCCGGCGCCCGCCCCGACGACGTCGAGTCGCTCGAGGTCGTCACGCTGACGCCCCGCGAGCTGGCCGACCTGGACATGCTCGCCTCGGGCGCGCTCTCCCCGCTCACCGGCTTCATGGGGAAGGCGGACTACGACGGCGTCGTCGACAACATGCGCCTCTCGTCCGGCCTCGCCTGGGCGCTGCCCGTTTGCCTCGCCGTCGACGAGGCGCCGAGCGGCGACCGCGTCGCGCTCGCGGACGAGGACGGGACGCTGCTCGCCGTGCTCGACGTCTCCGAGGTCTACTCCTACGACAAGGAGCACGAGGCGGAGAAGTGCTTCCGCACCACCGAGGACGCGCATCCCGGCGTCGCGCGGCTCTACGCGCAGGGAGACAAGTACCTCGCCGGCGCGGTGACGGTGTTCGAGCGCCTCGAGCCTGCCTTCCCGCAGATCCACCGCGACCCGGCCGAGACCCGCGCCGAGTTCACCGAGCGCGGCTGGAAGCGCGTCGTCGGGTTCCAGACGCGCAACCCGATCCACCGGGCGCACGAGTACCTGACGAAGTGCGCGCTCGAGACGGTCGACGGCCTGCTCATCCATCCGCTCGTCGGCGAGACGAAGTCGGATGACGTGCCGGCCGCGGTTCGCGTCGAGGCCTACGACACGCTCGTCGAGGGCTACTACCCGGCCGACCGCGTGATCGTCTCGGCCTTCCCGGCCGCGATGCGCTACGCCGGCCCGCGCGAGGCGGTCTGGCACGCGATCTGCCGCAAGAACTGGGGCTGCTCCCACTTCATCGTCGGCCGCGACCACGCGGGCGTCGGGCAGTACTACGGGAGCTACGACGCGCAGATGATCTTCGACGAGTTCGAGCCGCACGAGCTCGGCGTCGAGACGATGTTCTTCGAGCACTCCTTCTGGTGCAAGGCGTGCGGCCAGATGGCCTCGCCGAAGACCTGCCCGCACGAGGGCGACGACCGCGTCTTCCTCTCGGGGACGCAGGTGCGCGAGATGCTCGCGGAGCGGCGAGCGCCCGCCGGAGGAGTTCACACGGCCCGAAGTGGCCGACGTGCTCATCCGCGCGTACGCCCACACCGTCTCGTAGCTTCCGAACCGTTCGAGCGTCAGACTCCCGCGGATGACGTGGGAGCTGGCGCTTGCCGGCGTCTTGGCCAGCGCCGTCTGCGACTAGGAAAACCGGCCCGGTGGTAGGGTCCGAAGGCGTGGCGCAGACCGAGATTTCTCCTGATTCACTGCTCCCGGGCGACCGCGGAGTGCGTCCACACGTCTCGCTCGTCGTGCCCGTCTACAACGAGGAGGCGACGATCCGCGAGGTCTATCGCCGGTCGGCGGATGCGCTGGCGGGCGACGGGCGACCGTGGGAGATCATCTTCATCGACGACGGCTCGGTCGACGGGACCTGGAAGGAGCTCCAGCAGATCCACGACGAGGACCCGAACGTCCGCGCAGTGCGCTTCAAGCGGAACTTCGGCCAGCACCCGGCCATGCACGCCGGCATCGTCCGCGCGCGCGGCGACGTGGTCGTGACGATGGACGCGGACCTCCAGAACGAGCCGGCCGACATCGTGCGGCTCGTCGATGCCGTGGACGGCGGCGCCGAGGTCGCGAGCGGACGGCGCATCGACCGCGACGACGGCTGGGGCCGCCGGCTGCCGTCGAAGCTCGTGAACCGGATGCTCCGCAAGTTCACGAAGTCCGACGTCTCCGACTTCGGCTGCGCGTTCAACGCGTACCGCCGCGACACGCTGCTCCCGCTCGCCGGCTCGATCGGCAAGCAGAAGTTCACGAAGGCGCTCGTCGTCTCGACCGGAGCCTCGGTCGCCGAGGTCGACATCTCGCACCGGGGGCGCAACGGCCGCTCGCGCTACTCCTGGCTCGGCCTCATCCGCATGGCGCTGCACGTGCTCGCCGGCTTCTGGCCGCAGCCGATCCAGTGGGCCGGGATGATCATCGGGATCACCTCCTGGATCCTCGCGTTCGCGGCCGGGATCTGGGGGCTCGTCTACTGGATCTCGGAGAGCGACTTCCCCGGCCAGCTCTTCCTCGCGGCGATCGTGCTCGCGATCGGCGGGCTCGTCGGCTTCATCCTGGCGCTCGTCGGCGAGTACCTCGGACGGCTGCAGCGCGACGTCGAAGGGCGGCCGCTCTACAGCGTCGCGTCCGATCTCGAGGGGCGCCGCTCAGCCGAGTAGGTCGGCCGGGCACTCGTCGCCCAGCGCGGCGCAGACGGTCAGGAGCCCTGAACGCACTGCCGAGCGGAACGGCAGCGAGCGGTCGCTCGACGCGTCGAGGGCGGCCTGGAGCGTCGCGCCCCCGGCGAGCGAGAACCTCGCTCTCGTCCTCGTACGGCCCCGGCACGCTGACGACTACCCAGCCTGGGAACACGCCCACCTCGGCGCCGGGCACGCTCGCCTCGATCGCCGCCGCGTCGATCTCCGTGCCCTTCAGCGGGAGCGCCACCATGAGCGCCGGTACCGGGAAGTCGGCCCGCTGCACCATCTTCAGCGGCTTGCCCGAGCGCGGAATCGCGATCCCGTGCTCGGTCTCGTCCAGAGCTTCGAAGAAGACCGGGGAGTAGAAGAGCAGCACGTCGTCCGGCTCGAAACGGTCGCGCACCCAGTCGGCCGGCGCTGCGAGAACGGCCTCGGTCTGGTCCGGATCGGTGCGCGGGTCGCTGATTCCCGCGGGCGCGAATGCGGCGGCGAGGCCCAAGGCGACGACCGCGGCCACGACGGCCATGCGCGGGAGGTTCTGGACGAGACGCGCGACGCCGACGCCGACGAGCGCGGCCCAGATCGGCAGGCCGAACATGAGGTGGCGCGGCGAGAGCCGGTGGATGAGCTGGTCGTCGGAGCGCGCAAGCACCATCAGGATCGGGATCGCCGCGAGCGCGAGGAGCGTGAAGACGGCGAACGCGGGCCGTCTCTGGAACACGACGAAGAGACCGACGAGCGCGAGCCCGAAGAAGACGAGCGCCAGGACCCCTTCCCCGCCGGCGAACGCCTCCAGCGCGTCGCCGAGCTGGCGCGCGGCGAAGTCGGGCGGCGCCACGCTCCCCGACGCCGAGGCGCCGACCCCGAACCGTTCTCCCAGCCGGAGGTCCGCGACCACGAACGGCGTGAGCGCGACGACGAGCACGAGCACGGGGATGGCGGGCTTGAACGGCCGCCCGCGCCAGAGCCAGAGTCCGATCGCGGCCTCGATTCCGGCGATGACGAGCCCGTACGGGTGCACCGCGGGGAGGATCCAGGCGGCGATCGCGGCGAGGTAGACCGCGCGCGGCGTCCGCTCGTCGAGGGCGCGGGCGAAGAGATCGACCGCGACGGCGCTCGCGAGCGCGAAGAGCGCGTACATGCGTCCGACCGTTCCGTAGACCGCCAGCATCGACGAGGTTCCGGCGACGATCGCGGCCACTGCGCCGGCGGTGCGGCCGCTCAGCCGCCGTCCCAGGTCGTAACAGACGAGCACCGTCGCGACGGCGAAGACGACCGAGAGCCAGCGAAGCGCCTCCGGCGAGGGCGAAATCTCCAGCGCGAAGTGGGCGAGGAGGAAGTGCAGCGGCGCGCCGCCGCGGTCTAAGAGGACGATGTCGAGGAGCTCCCCGAGCGGATGCACGGCCGTCAGTCCGGCCACGACCTCGTCGTCGAAGAGCGGCTTTCCGCTCACATCCGGGACGAGGCGCACGAGCAAGACGGCGATCGAGGCAGCGACGGCAACGCCGGTCGCCCAGACGGCGGCGGCGGGGCTGTCCACGAGCGTCGCGATGCGGCGGCGTGCCGGTAGCGGCTCAGCTGCGGTCTCGGGCTGGGCCATGGGGCAGGACTCTACTCGTGTCGCGGCCTCCGTCGGTACACTCGCCCGATGCCTGAGAAGCGAGTACTGGTCACGGGTGGCTGCGGTTTCATCCCGTCCAACTTCATCCGCCACCTGCTGGCGAACACCCCGTACGAGGTCGTGTCCCTCGACGCGCTCACGTACGCCGGGAACATCGAAAACCTGAGCGGCGTCATGGAGCACGAGCGCTTCTCGTTCGTGGAGGGCAACATCCGCGACCCTGAGCTCGTGCGCAAGACGGTCGCCGACGTCGACGTGATCGTGAACGCCGCGGCCGAGTCGCACGTGGAGAAGTCGATCCTCGACGGCGGCTCCGAGTTCGTCCGCACGAACGTGGAGGGGACGCAGGTCCTCCTCGACGCGATCCGCGAGACGCCGGTCGACCGCTTCATCCTGATTTCTTCGAGCGAGGTCTACGGGACGGCCGAGTCGGCGCCCATGGACGAGGATCACCCGCTCAACCCCCGCAGCCCGTACGCCGGCACCAAGGCGGGCGCCGACCGCATCGCCTACTCGTACTGGTGCACCTACGACCTGCCGATCGTGATCGTGCGGCCGTTCAACAACTACGGCCCGTTCCAGCATCCCGAGAAGGTGCTGCCGCGCTTCATCATCCAGGCGCTCAATGACGAGCCGCTGACGATCCACGGCGACGGCCACGCCTCGCGCGACTGGCTCTTCGTCGAGGACGACGCCGAGGCGATCGAGGCGATGATCGATGCGCCGGCCGAGGTGGTCGCAGGCGAGGTCTTCAACGTCGCCACCGGCATCGACATCTCCGTATCGGAGATCGCCGACCACGTGCTCGACGCGCTCGGCAAGCCGCGCTCCCTGAAGGTGTACGAGGAGGAGCGGCTCGGGCAGGTCGACCGGCACATCGGCTCGACGGACAAGGCGGAGCGCCTGCTCGACTGGCGCGCCCGCACCGATTTCGCAACCGGTCTCGAACGCACCATCGATTGGTACGTCGAGAATCGCGCCTGGTGGGAGTCCATCCTCCAGACGCGCGAGCACGCGCTCTCGTCGTAGGCGCCGGCCCGGGGCAGCTCGGGCTGCTCGCCGCGGCGAAGAAGCGTGGAATCCCGGTCGTCGTCTGCGACCGTGACGAGCAGGCGCTCGGGCTACGTTTGGCCGAGCGGCACGCGCTCGTGTCCACGGAGGACGAGGCCGGGATCGAGCTGGTCGCGCGCGAGGAGGAGGTCGAGGGGCTGATCGCACCCGGAATCGACGCGCCCGTGGCGATTGCGGCCCGGGTCGCGGCGAAGCTCGGGTTGCAGCATCCCCTGGATCCGGCGACGGCCGAGATCGCCGTGTCGAAGCACCTCCAGCGCGAGCGCTTCGCGGCGGCGGGCGTGCCCCAGCCCCGGTGGGAGCTCGTGATCGATCCTGCCGGCTACGAGCCCGGGCTCGACCTCCCGATGGTCGTGAAGCCGGCCGACCGCCAGGGACAGGTGGCCGTATCGGTCGTGTCCTCGCCGGACGAGCTCGGCCCTGCGCTCGAGGCCGCGATCTCTGCGTCAACGGCCGGCGAGGCGCTGGTCGAGGAGCTCGTCGAGGGCCCCGAGGTGACGGTGAACGGCTTCTCCGTGGGCGGCGTGTTCCAACCGCTGACCGTGACCGACCGGTTCACCGCCGACCCGCCCGCGTTCGGGGTTGCGCTCGCCCACGTGTGGCCGTCGGAGCAGGACGTCGAGCCCGTGATCGAGGTCGCGCGCGCCGCCGCCGAGGCCGTCGGCGTCCGCGAGGGTCCCGACCTACACGCAACTGCGGATCGACGCCGAGGGCCCGAAGGTGATGGAGCTCGCGGCCAGGCTGGGCGGCGGCCACGACGCGGAGCTCTGCGAGGCCGCGCTCGGGATCGACCTGAACGCGCTGGCGCTAGGAGCGGCGCTGGGCCGCTCGGTCCGCGTCCCGGAGGCCGAGGCCGGCGGGCGGCGCCTGCGTGCGCTTCCTCGTCGCGCCGCCCGGCGTGCTCGCAGGGCGTCGACGGCCTGCGCGAGGCGCTCGAGGTTCCAGGGGTGCTCGACGCCGTCCCATATCGGCCGCCCGGCTGGGAGTTCGGGATCCTGCGCACCGGCCACGACCGCGCCGGATTCGTCCTGGCGAGGGGCGATTCCCGTGAGGAGGCCCTCGCGCGGGCCGAGGAAGCGGCGGCGCGGATCACATTTAGGGGTTGACCTCCGCCGAAAGAGGTCCACGCTTTGAGGAGTGACTGCGGCTGGTCGCCAAGGCGGCCACGCGTCCTCCCGGACGCGAAAACAAGGAGTTGAAGCAGCGTGACGGACATTGGCGTCCCGGACCCGCTGGAGCCCGAGATCGAGATCGTTCCGGCCCATGAGCCGGTTCCGAGCCCGCTCGAGGTTCCCGAGCCCACCGAACCCGTACCGGCCTGATGCGGGACGAGCCGATCATCGCGTGGCGCATCTGGCGCCTGCGGCTCGATCCCAAGACGGACATCCCGGAGCCGGTGCTCGAGTCGTGCATCTACGGCGACGAGTGGCCGGCGCAGGCGACCTTCGCGGCCGCGTGCCCGAACCACGACCGGCCGGTGACCGACTGCGACTGCGGCATCTACGCGGTCGCGACGCGCGAGAAGGCGCTCGAGTGGGCGCGCTGGGCGCGGACGGCCGTGCCTCATCCGGTCGTTCTCGGGCAGGTGCAGCTGTGGGGACGCGTGTTCCCACACTCGTTGGGCTATAGGGCCGAGCTCGCCTATCCGTACGCGCTCGAGCTCATGCCGTGGGCTGAGGCCGAGATCTCCTGGCTCGAGCGCGGCCTGCGCGAGACCTACCTCGTGGACGTCGCGGGCCTGGCCGCGTAGCGGCCGCGCCGAAGCGCGGCCGCTAGCGCTTTTCCGCAACCCCTACTTGAACGCCTTGCGCAGCTGCGCGGCCGCGCCCTTGTGCTTCTCGGGCTGGAAGCCCTTGAGCCGTGCGACCTCGCGCACCTCCTTGTCGAACTGCACCCCGAGCGGAGCGGCGGCGAGGGCCGCGGTATGTATCACCGGGAGCTCTTCCTTGACCCGGAAGACCGCGACCTCGAGCCGCGGCAGCGACTTGAGCGTCACCTCCTCCTTCGGCACCCGCACGTTGATCTCGTACGACTCGAGCGGCGTGACGAAATGCCCGGCCCGCGGGCCCTTCCCCTTCGGTGCCGGGAACGAGCGCTTCTCGCCGACGTCCGGGATCGCCCCGGCCGCCACGCGCCTCGGGCCGAGCGTCGCCTCGTAGGCGAGGGCACCCTGGATCTTCGTTTCCACGAGGGGCCCTTCGACCGCCTTGGCGTCGAGGACGGAGACTTCGCCGTCCTTCACCCGCAGCCGCATCCGGACGTAGCCCGCCGGCTCCTTCTCGGTCGTCTTCTCCTTCTTGGCGATCCGCGTGGGCGGCGGCTTCTGGTCGTCGTACTTCTTGGGCGCCACCTTCTTGGCCGACCTCCTGAACGCGGACATCCGGTTCGTCTTGCCGGTGTCGGCCTTCGGCTCGGCGGCCATCTGGAGCACCTTGCCCTTGATCGCCTTCGGCCGAAGAGGCTTGTCGCTCATCATTGAGAGCTTGGGAAAGCCCACGATCGGCTCGATGTTTTTGCCGGCCTTCATTGTCTTGAATTCGGGAGACATGCTCACCTCACCAGTTTCGGCCGAATTTGTAGTTGTGGATCCACTTGTAGTAGATGCGCCGCAGCGAGAGAACCGGCGTGGCGCGGATCATCCCGAGCCAGTCGGTGTTGTGGACGATCAGGTCGCGCCGGCCGCCGACGCCCTCGAAGTCGCACGGCTCGAACTTGTCGACCGCGCCGAGGTTCCACTCGCCGACCCAGTCCTCTTTCCACGCGGCGACCAGGTCGGTGCCGCTCGAGATCATCGTCCCGAGGTACTCCTTCGACCAGTCCTGGTGGTTGTAGATGAAGAGGTCGGCCTTGCCGTCCATGTTGATGTCGGAGATCCAGTGCCGGTCGTGCGCCCGCATCTGCCAGCCGGGCGCGTTGCCGTCGTAGCGCCGCTGCATCGAGAGCGCGTTGCCCGTCGAGCGGAGCATCCCGAGGTAGGCGATCGACCAGTTCGTCCCGTTGAAGACGTACAGGTCGGCCTTCCCGTCGCCGTTGAAGTCGCCGACGTAGTGCTTGTCGCCGGCGGTCATCTGCCACCCGGGGAAGCTCCCGTCGTAGCGGTGCGACATGCCGAGCGCGTTGCCGGTCGAGTTCAGCATCCCGAGGTACGGGATCGACCAGTTGGAGCCGTTGAAGACCCAGAGGTCTTCCTTCCCGTCGCCGTTGAAGTCGCCGACGTAGTGCCGGTCGCCGGCCGTCATCTGCCAGCCGGGGAAGCCGCCGTCGTAGCGTGCGACCAGTTGGAACCCGGTGCCGTTGGAGCGGAGCATCCCGACGTACGGGATCGCCCAGTTGGACGCGTTGTAGATGAAGAGGTCCTTCTTCCCGTCGCCGTTGAAGTCAGCGACGTAGAACTTGTCGCCGGGCGTGAAATCCCAGCTCGGCATCGAGTTGTCGTACCGGGCGATGAGCCGCAGCCCGTTCGCTCCGTCGTCGGCGAGGAGTCCGAGGTACTCGAACGCCCAGTCGGTGCCGTTGAAGACGACGACCTCGTCCTTCCCGTCCCCGTTGAAGTCGCCGACGTAGAACTTGTCGCCGGGCTTGAACTGCCAGGAGCCCGGCACCCGCTCGACCGCGCTGAACACGACGTCGAGCTGGCCTCCGTTCGAGCGGTGGATGTGGATCGCGTTTCCTGAGTGGACGAGGATGTCGTCCTTGCCGTCGCCGTTGAAGTCTCCGGCGTACACGTTCTGGAACGTGTGTTGGGCGAACGGCTCGGCGTTCGACTTCATCCGCGTGTAGCAAACCGGGCAGTACGGAGGCGAGTTGCCCCGCATGCGGCAGTTGATCGCGGGGCGATAGATCCCGCGCGACCAGGTTCCGCCGCCCTCGAAGAGGCCGGCGTCGTCGGAGTCGCTCCAGCCGGCCGGCTTGGCTCCGGCCGTGTAGCCCGCGCAGGATCCGGTCCCAGTCGCGACGGGAGTCGCTGCGCTTACGAACTGCCGCCACTTGAGCGTCGCCCGGTTCGTGTTGATCGTGAGGTTCGGCGCGCCCGGCTCTCCACCGGAGAACGTGCCGGGCTTCGCGCAGTACTCGTCGGCGAGCCCGCCCGTACCGTGACCGAACTCGTGCGCCATCACGCTCCAGCTCGCCCCCATCGTGACGATCTGGAACCCGCCGCCTCCGCATCCGCCGAAGCCCGGGTTGTTGAGGATGATCACGACGAGGTCGTAGTCGGGCACCCACGCGTTGAGCGCGTTCTGCACCTTGGTCGAAGTCCCAGCCCCGCCCTCGAGCCAGCAATGCGCCCAGGAGCCGCTGAAGATGTAGCCGAGCGCGGTGTTCCTGATCGTCGTCGACGTGATCGTGTCGTCCGACGGGTCGGTCGGCGTTCCGTGCTCGTTGTAGACCCGAGTGCTCACCCCCGACTGCGCGGAGATCAGGTTCACCCGGAAGATGTTGTAGGCGGATTTGTCCTCGTAGAAGTAGTCGCGAGCGAAGACGCCGTCCATGAGCAGCTCATGGACCTTGTTGTTGTAGGCCGTCTGGTCTGCGCCTGCAGCGAAGCCATCGCCTAGGACGGCGATGTTCTGTTTCGCTCCAGGCGGACCGGACGCCAGGATCTGCGTGACACTGTCGGGCACGGTTTCAGCCTCCTTCTGTCGCGTGCGTGGCCCTGCGAACGGCGAGGGACGCGGCATGCGGACGCGCTCGGCCTGCCTGGGAGACAACCGCACGCCAGTCGGTCTCTCCGGCCGAGCATCTGATCGCCGCAGCAACAGTCGTACCCATAACGCGGCGTCCCTCCGTTGCTGGGGCTTTTTTACTCCTCGGTGGAGGGCGCGTCAATGTATGGCGCGTCTATACGCTTTGCTGTCAATGGAGCCGACCGGAACGAGAACCCGCCGCGAGACGCTGCTCGGCTTCCAGCCGCCGGCGATCGGGCCCGAGGAGATCGAGGCGGTCGTCGAGACGCTCCAGACCGGCTGGATCGCGACCGGTCCGCGCGCCGGAGAGCTCGAGCGGCGCTTCGCCGAGTACGTCGGCGCCAAGCACGCCGTGACGCTCGCATCGGGGACGGCGGCGCTTCATCTGGCCCTGCTCGCCGCCGACATCGGCCCGGGCGACGAGGTGATCACGACGCCGGTCACGTGGCCCGCGACGGCGAACGTGGTCGTCCACTGCGGCGCGACTCCGGTCTTCGTGGACGTGAAGGCGGACGACCTGAACATCGACCCGTCGCTCATCGAGGCCGCGATCACGCCGCGGACGAAGGCGATCATTCCCGTCCATCTCGCGGGCCAGCCCGCAGAGCTCGACGAGATCCTCTCGTTCGGCATCCCGGTGCTCGAGGACGCGACCCACGCGGTCGAGTCGGTGTACCGCGGGCGCAAGATCGGGTCGATCGAAGGCTCGATGGCCGCCGCGTTCTCGCTCAACGCGACGAAGAACGTCGCCGGCGCCGAGGGCGGCATCCTCACGACCGACGACGACCACCTCGCCGCGGAGATCAACGAGCTGCGCCTCATGCGCCGCACGGCCGGCGCTCTCTACGACATACGCGTCGCCGGCTTCAAGGTGAACCTGCCGGACCTGCTGGCCGCGCTCGCGCTCGTGCAGCTCGACAAGGTCGACCAGCACCAGGAGATCCGCCTGCGGCACGTCGCCGCCTACGACGCGGCCTGCGCCGAGCTCGCGGGAATCACGCCGATCACGCGCGACCCGCGCGACGTCCACGCGCACCACATCTACGTCGTGCGGATCGATCCCGAGCTCGCCGGCGGCGACCGCAACGCGTACCGCGAGGCGCTCCTGGCGGAGAACATCGCGACGTCGATCCACTTCCTGCCGCTCCACCAGCTCACCTTCTACCGCGAGCTGATCCCCGATCAGGCGCCGCTTCCGGTGGCGGAGGAAGCGGGCGCGACCGTCCTTTCGCTGCCGCTCTCGCCGGCGCACTCCGACGAAGACATCCAGGACGCGATCGCCGCGCTGGGGCGAGTCCACACCGCCTTCACCGGCGCGTGACCGAACTCACCGTCTCGATCGTCAACCACAACGGGCGGGAGACGCTCCTGCCGCTCCTCGCCGCGCTCGGGCGCGAGAAGCGCGCGAGGAGGTCGTGGTGCTCGACAACGCCTCGGAGGACGGCTCGGTCGCGGCCGTTCACGAACAGTTTCCGCGCGTGCGCGTGATCGAGCAGCCGTTCCGCGCGGGCTTCGGCGCGAACCACAACCGGGTGATCGGAGAGACGGACGGGAGGTACGTCGTTCTCCTCTCACACGACGCGAAGCCTGAGCCGGGAGCCCTCGCCGCGCTGGTCGCGTTCGCGGACGCTCATCCGCGGGCCGCGGTGGTCGCTCCGCGGCTTCGCTATCCGGACGGGAGCCCGCAGGCGAACGCCTGGCGCTTCCCCTCGCCCTCGGTCGCGGCGCTCGGGACGCTCACGCTCGGCCGCGTCGGCGTGGTCCAGTCCCGTGGCGAGGAGGCGCGACGGGTCGACTGGGCGATGGGCGCTGCGCTGCTCCTGCGCCGCGCCGCGCTCGACGAGGTCGGGCTCTTCGACGAGAGCTACTTCATGTTCTCGGAGGAGACCGACCTTTGCTTCCGGCTCGTCCGGGCGGGCTGGGAGACGTGGTTCGAGCCGGGTGCGGTCGTCATCCACCACGACAGCGCGCTGCGCGACGAGGTTCCCGAGGAGCGGATCGCCGAGGAGTGGCGCTCGCGGCACCGCTACTGGCACGCACACCACTCGGCGGCCGGCGTGCGGGTGGCCGCCGCAGCCACCGCGGTCCAGTACGCAGCGCGGGGTGGCATCGCCATGGCCGCGAACCGCGTGCGGGCGGGCTCGTACGACCCGAGCTTCGCTGCCCGGATGCGCCTGCACGCGCGCTCCGCCTGGCGCGGTCCCGAGGGCCCCGGCCTGCGCGAGCTGGCCGACGAGTGGAACCGCCAGCATGCGGGCGCGCGAGAATCCGAGGCGCAGTGAAGATCCTCCTCGTCGCGATGTACTTTCCGCCCGCGGGCGGCGCCGGCGTGCAGCGGCCGCTCAAGTTGTCGCGCCACCTCGCGGATCTGGGCTGCGAAGTCCACGTCGTCGCGCCCGACAACCCGAAGTGGGTCTTCACCGACCCGTCGCTCCGGATCCCCGAGAACATCACCGTCCACCGGGTTGCAAACCACGGCCCGCGCGCCCGGATCCGCTCCGAGGAGCTGGCCGGCGCGAGCACGCTGAGCAAGGTGAAGACCCACGCCGCGGTGCAGTTTCGCCGGATCCTCGTCCCCGACGCCAGCGTCATCTGGTCGCTCGCCGCCGGGCGTGAGGCGGCGCGTCTCGTGAAGGAGCTCGGGATCGATGTCGTCCTCACGACCTCGCCGCCGATCTCGGTGAACCTCGCCGGGCTCCACGCGAAGAAGAAGACCGGCGTGCCGTGGGTCGCCGACCTGCGCGATTCGTTCCTCTCGCCCGACCGGCGGCGGCACGTGCGCGGCGAGGCGCGGCTCCAGCGCAAGGTGGCCGAGAAGGCCGACGCGATCACCGCCGCGACCGAGGGCTTCGCGGCCGAGATGCGCGCGCTCAACCCGCGCGGGCTGGTCGAGGTGATCGAGAACGGCTGCGACTTCGACGACTTCGACGGGCTCGAGTACCGCCGCGGCGACCGGTTCCGGATCACGCACACGGGCGGGTTCACGTCACGCCGCGACGCACGCCCGTTCTTCGAGGCGCTCAAGCAGGCCGAGGGGGATCCCGTCGCGCGCTTCGTCGGCGGCGTGCGCGTGGTCGACGCGCCACTACTTGCCGAGCTCGATCTCGGCGACCGGCTCGAGGTGATCCCGTTCCAGCCCCACGACAAGGCGAACGCGCTCCAGAAGGACTCGGACGCGCTGCTTCTCCTGCTCGCCGAATCGGGCGAGGCGGGCCGCAAGATCATCTCGGCCAAGGTCTACGAGTATCTCTCCGCCGGCCGGCCGATCCTGGCCGCGGTGCCGCCCGACGGGGAGGCCGCGGCGCTCATCCGCGAGACCGGCGCCGGCGTCGTCGTTGCGCCCACGGACGTGGACGGCATGGCGAACGCACTCGGCGATCTCGAGAGACGCTGGCGCGACAACGAGCTGGTTGCACCGGAGCTCTCCGAGGAGCTGCGGGCGAAGCTCTCGCGCCGCGAGCGGGCCGAGCGGCTCGCCGAGATCCTGAGGAAGGTCGCGTCGTGACGACCGCGTCTGTAACCGCAGGCCGGTTCGACGCCCGCGCGCGGCCGACCACGTACGACGGGTCGCGCCTGCTCGAGATCCTCCTCTTCGTCGCCGCCTTCGTGATCACGTTCTCGAAGATCCGGATCAAGGTCGCGGGCGGGAACGACTTCTTCATCTCCGACCTCGCCGCGGGGCTCTTCGTGATCGGGTTCCTCTCGCACCGGATCTCGCGCCGCGACTGGGTCGTCTCGCGCACGGTCGCGATCGCGGCGGGCTTCTTCGTCGCGTTCCTCCTCGTCTACCTCGTCGCGTTCTTCAACCTCGAGACGACGTTCGACCGGAACCTCTTCCTCAAGGGGATCACGAAGTGGGGGATCAACTTCGCGCTGCTCCTCTGCGCGGTCGCCTACCTCGAGCGGCGCTCGCCGCGGATCTACTGGCAGACGCTCGCCGCGTTCGTCGCCGGCTTCACGGCCAACGCGGCCTGGGGCCTCGCGCAGCTCACCCTGGCCGAGGGCGGGCGGAACCTCGACCAGATGATCCTGGGCCGCCTCGGGCTCTACGAGAAGGGCGGAATCAACATCTTCGGCATCGCCGCCGACTCGAACGTCTACCGGACGACCGGGCTCACGTTCGACCCGAACCACCTGGGGGTGATGCTCGTCATCCCGATCCTCGTGGTGTTGCCGATCTACCTGCGGCTCGAGCGAGGGCATCGCCTGCGCTGGCCGCTCGGCGGCCTGCTCGCCTTCCTCATGCTCGTTGAGCTCTCGACCCTGTCGCGCAGCGGGCTCCTCGGGATCCTCGTCGGCCTGTGCGTCCTCGCCATCCCGTACCGGCACCTGTTCCTGAAGCCGCGCTTCCTCGTGCCGCTCGGTACCCTCGCGCTCGTCGTCGGGATCATCGTGTCGCGCCGCCAGGGGTTCTTCGAGAACGTCTTCGAGGCGCGCACGTCGACGAGCGGGAGCTCCGTGGACACGCATCTCGCGTTCTACTCGCTGATCCGCCCGGCGCTCGAGCAGCACCTCTTCTTCGGCCTCGGCCTGAACACGTTCTCGGCCTACTTCGAGTTCCTCACCGGCAGGACGAACTTCGGGCCGCACTCGTTCTACGTCGCGCTCCTCACCGAGACGGGGGTCGTCGGCGCGGCGCTCTACGCGGTCTGGCTCGGCTTCCTCTTCAGCTGTCTCTCGAGCCTGCGGCGGATCGGCCGCCGGATGGCCGCTGCGGGGAGCCGGGCGGCGGCGCGCGTACGGCCGCTGTCGTGGGGACTCACCGCCGCGCTCGCCGGGACGCTCGCGTCGAACGTCTTCTACCTGACCATGGGGATGTACTACTTCACGGTCTTCGCGGCGCTCGTCGTGGCCGCGCCCGTGGTCTTCGCACGGGCAGCGCGGCGCGAGGAATAACCTGATGCCTTGCCGTGCGCATCGCGCTCCTCGACCCGCCGGGGTTCACGCCCCCGTATGACCATTCGCTCGCGTCCGCGCTCGCGCGGCGCGGGCACGACGTGGATCTCCTCACGTCTCCGTCGACGCTCTTTTCCGCGCCTGCGCCGGACGGATACCGGCGAGACGAGGTCTTCCTGCCGTGGTCGAGCCGGCTGCGCCGCAGGCGGATTCGCGCGGTGGCGCGCGGGCTCGAGTACGTCCCGAGCGCCCGTCGCGCCGCCCGCCTCGTGGACGAGCGTTCGCCGGACGTCGTCCACGCCGAGTGGCTGGGCCTCGCAGGCTACGACGCGCGCTGGCTGCGCAGGGTCGCGCAGGCGAGGCCGACGATCCTGACCGCGCACGACGTGTTTCCCCGTCGAAGCTGGAACCGGCGCGGGTGGGAGACGGCGATGGCGTTCGCCGACCGCGTCGTGGTCCACTCGGATCGCGCGGTCGAGCGGCTCGCGGAGGCCGGGGTCGCGCGCGAGAAGCTCGTCGTCATCCCGCATGCCGTCTTCGACTCCGCGCCGGACACCGAACCGGGCGAGCCGGAGGGGCGGACGCTGCTGTTCTTCGGCCTGATCCGTGGCTACAAGGGACTCGACGTGCTCATCCGTGCGCTGCCCGACGTCGTTGCGGGCGCGCCCGGGACTCGGCTGGTCGTCGCCGGGCATCCCTTCGAGCCGGTCGAGCCGCTCCAATCGCTGGCGTCGGAGCTCGGCGTCGCGGACGCGATCGACTGGCGGCTCGGCTACGTTCCGGACGCGGACGTGCCCGGGCTCTTCGCGTCCTCCACCGTCGTCGTCTGCCCGTACCGGGAGCTCGACTCCTCGGGCGTGCTCGCGACCGCGTTGGGCCACGGCCGCCCGGCGGTCGTTTCCGACGTCGGCTCGCTCGGGACGATCGTGCGCGAGTTCGAGGCGGGGCGCGTGGTCGCTCCCGAGGATCCCGCAGCGCTGGCCGCGGCCTGTGTCGAGCTCCTCACGTCGGCCGACGCGCTCGCCTCCGCGGCGGCTGGGGCGCGCAAGGCCCGCGCCACCCTCACCTGGGACGCCGCAGCCGCCGAGCACGAGCGGCTGTACGAAACCGTCCTCGCGGAGCGCGCATGAAGGGCCGCTCGTTCCAGGCAGGCGTGAAGCGCGTGCTCGACCCGGTGCTCTCGGCGCTCCTGCTCATCCTGCTGTCGCCGGTCTTCCTCGTCGTGACGCTGGTCGTCCTCATCGGCTCGGGTCGCCCGATTTTCTTCGTGCGCCCACGCGCGGGCCGTGACGGCAAGGCGTTTCGCATGATCAAGTTCCGCACGATGGTCCCCGACGCGATCGCGCTCGGGCAGGAGCTGAACCTGAGCGAGGATCCCTTCGGCCTCGTCAAGGACGACCCCCGCATGACGCGCGGAGGCCGCTTCCTGCGTCGCACAGGGCTGGACGAGATCCCACAGCTCGTCAACGTCCTTCTCGGCCAGATGAGCATCGTCGGCCCGCGGCCCGACCTCGTCGAGCAGGCCGCGCACTACACCGAGGAGGAGCGGCGCCGCCTCGCCGTGCGGCCGGGGATCACCGGCTGGTCGCAGATCCACGGGCGCGAGGACATGACCTGGACGGAACGCTTCCGCTACGACGCCTGGTACCTCGAGCACTGGTCGCTCTGGCTCGACCTGCGCATCGTCGCGCGCACGTTCGGCCAGCTCTTCCGCGCCGAGCCGGTTCCCGTCCAGGACGCGCTGAACATCGAGCGGGCCCAGGGAAGCTCGGAGGAGCCGAAGGCGTGATCCGCGAGGTCGCGGCGGGAGACTGGGACGCGCTGCTCGCCGGTCTCGGGGTCGAGGACGCCTACCTCGGCCGCGCGTCGGTCGAGGCGTCGGCCCTCCTCGAGCCGAGTGAAGCCGTGTTCCTCACGGACGACGAGGTCGCGCTCCCGGTGCTGGTTCGCGACATTCCGGACACTGATCTACGTGACGTCACATCGCCGTACCCGTGCGGCGGACCCGTCGGCGCGGATGCCGGTGGCTTCTGGGACGCCTACGCCGAGTGGTGCCGCGAGCGCTCGGTCGTCTCCACGTTCATCCGTTTTCATCCGCTGCTGCAAAACCAGGGCCTGGCGCCCTCGGACGCGACGCTCGAGCGCCTCGCCGACTCTGCGGTCTGGCGCCTCGAGGGCGACCTCTTCGCCGGCATGCACCGCAGCCACCGCAACAAGGCGCGCAAGGCGCAGAAGGCGGGGATCGAGGTCGCGGCCGACCGCGCGCCCGCGTCGCTCGACGGCTTCCTCGAGCTGCACGAGGCGACCATGCGTCGGCAGGGCGCGTCCGACTACTACGCGTTCGGGCCCGACTACTGGGAGAAGCTCCGCGAGCTCGGCGACGGGTTCGTCCGCCTCGACGCGACGCTCGACGGCGAGCTGGTCGCGAGCGAGGTCTGCATCGGCGCCGGGACGTGGCTCCACTACCACATGGGCGTCACCTCGGACCGCGGCCGCGAGCTGGGCGCGGCGAACCTGCTCGTCTACGAGACGGCGGCTTGGGCGCAGGCGAACGGCTTCACCGAGCTCTCCCTCGGGAGCGGCCTGGGCGGGGAGGAAGACTCGCTCTGGGAGTTCAAGCAGCGGTTCGGCGAGGAGCTCGGGCGGGAGTTCTGGATCGGGAAGCTCGTGAACGATGCGGACGCGTACCTGGGCCTGGCAGGCGCGGCCGAAACCGACGGGTTCTTCCCGGCCTACCGGGCGCTTCGCTCGGGCTGAAGCATCGCGTAGCCCTCGCGCAGGAACGGCGTCTGGTCGATGAGCGACGCGATCTCGTCGGGCTCGAAGACGCCTTCATCGGTGACGTAGCGGTCGATCAGCTCCGGCGCCGTCTCCTCGAAGATCGCCTCCAGCTCGGCGGGGCGGTCCCAGCACTCGAGCGCCTCCGCGGGCGACTCGTACGGCGCGAGCTTGAACGTCTCGCAGGCGACAATGACCGGCACGTCCGCCTTCCTGGCGGCCTCGGCCAGTGCCGTCGTCCCGACCTTGTTCACGAGCGATCCGTCGCGGAAGACGGTGTCCGCGCCGAGGACGAGCACGTCGGCGGTCGTAAGCGCGTGCTCGGCGTCCTCGTCGGCGACGAGATCGACCGCGAGCCCCTCTGCGGCGAGCTCCTCGGAGAACGGCCGGCCTTCCTCGCCCGGGGCGGAGACCGTGCAGATGACCCGCTGGGGCCGCGCGAAGAGCACGGCGTCGCGGATGGTCGCCGACGCGGAGTGCGTCATGACGATCCCCTCGATCATCGGCCGGAGCAGGACGGTGATCGTGCGTCCGGCATGGTCGCGGCGCTCGATGAGGGCGCGTGACTGCTCGAGCAGCTGCTCGGTCGTGCGGCCCGCGGCGAGCACCCGGCCGACGGCGCCGGCGATGGCGCCGATCGACGGACGCGTCGCGGCGAGCGCCCGGCCGGCCTCGACGGGGTCGGCGCCCTTCTCCACGGCTTCTGCGAGGGCCTCGACCGCCTGGCGTGCCAGCCAGCCTGCCCCGTGCTCCCGGTCGTCGGCGATGAGTTGCAGTCGACGTTCGATGCTCAAGGTCCTTCCCTCCTCCGGCGAGCCGAAACGGCGGCGGCTCGGGCCTCTCTTGTATCAAATCGGTCTTTTTCGTGGCCTTCGTGTGCGCTTTCGGTGGAACGGGATCGGGCCGTGGTGCGCGCCGTAGACTCTCCCGGTGGACAACGTCGCCCGCTACGTCGCCCGCAGTCCCCGCCCACCTGCCGTCGTCGCCGACGCCGGCTGGGTGAACGGGCTCGCCGCGATCCGGCAGCTCGCGCGAACGGGCGCGCCGGTGATCGCCATCGACCACCGGAAGGGAGCGCTCGGCTTCCGGTCGCGCCACGGCCTCGGCGTCCACTGCCCCGACCCGGTCGCCGACCCGGACGCGTTCGTCGAGTTCCTCCTCGAGCTGGGCGACTCGCTCGGGCAGCCCGCGTCGGTCTTCGCGACGCACGACGACTACCTGAACGCGATCGCCGCGGCCGCGGACACGCTCGGCGAGCGCTACCTCTATCCCTTCCCCTCCTGGGACCTGCTCGAGCCGATCCAGTCGAAGCGCTACCAGGTCGAGCGTGCGCAGGAGATCGGCGTTCCCACCCCGCGGACGGCGAGCGAGCCGAACGACGACCTCGACTACCCGGTGCTCGTGAAGCCGTCCGATCCCGTGAACTTCCGCCGGATCTTCAAGCTCCAGTCGTTTCGCTGCGAGACGCGCGCCGAGCTCGACGAGTCGTTCGAGAAGGCGAAACCGTACGACCCGATCATCCAGGAGTTGATCCCGGGCGGGGACGACGAGCTCTACACCCTCGGCAGCTATGTCACGCGCGACGGTGAGGCGCTCGGGCTCTTCTCGGGCCGCAAGCTCCGGCAGACGCCGCCGACCGTCGGCTCGGGGCGCGTGTGCGAGTCGGTCTGGGTCGACGAGATGGTCGACGAGGGCCTCAAGTTCATCCGCGGGCTCGGGTTCCACGGGCTCTCGCAGGTGGAGTTCAAGCGCGATCCGCGGGACGGCGCCTACAAGCTCATGGAGATCAACCCGCGGATCTGGCAGTGGCATGGCCTCGCGGCTGCGACCGGGGTCGACCTGCCGGCGATCGCCTACCGGGATCTCCTCGGTGAGTCGCAGCCCGCGGTCACGAGCAAGGGCAAGCGGAAGCGCTGGGCGGTCACGTTGTACGCGGGGACGAAGCCCGCCGTGCCCCGGCTGCCCTATCGCGACGGCGTGTTCTCGCTCACGGATCCCGTGCCGTCGATCGCCCAGACCGCCCGGCTGGTTCGAGGGCTCGTCCGCTGAGCCGGCTGCGGGGCGCATCGCGCGGCGTCATCGCGTTCGCCCTCGCCGCGCCGCTCTTCCTGCTCTTCGCGCGACTCCTGCCCGAGGACGGTGCCGGGCTCTACGTCCGGCTGCTCGCAGCGACGATCTGCGTGCTCGTCCTACCCGGCGCGCTCCTCATGCGTGCCGTCGCCTGGCAGCCGGTTCCGGCGCTCGCGCTGACCGGCTCGTTCGTGCTCAGCCTCGCCGTCGCGATGAGCGCGTTCGCGATCACCTTCCTCGTGGGCGGGACGATCGCGCTGGCGCTTCTCATCATGGGACTCGTAACGCTGGCGGCGCTCGTACCGGCCGCTCTGGCGCGGGTCTACCGGGACGAGCCCGGGGAACGGCTCGCGTTCGTCGTCCTCGTCGTCGCGGCGCTCGCCTACGGCAGTGTCGTCTGGTGGGTTTCGCACTCGCTCGGCACCGGTGATGTGCTCTTCCACCTGGCCCGGGCGCGGAAGATCGCTGACGGCGAGACGCTCAGCTCGCTGAACGTCGTGAACGAGTTCCGCGACGGCGGCCTCCACCCCGGCTACGCGTTCCCGCTCTGGCACGGCGTCCTGGCTGCGATCGCCAAGCTCGCGGGCGTCGACGTGGCGCTGGTCGTGCTCCACCTGTCGTCGGTGCTCATGCCCTTTGCCTTCGCGGCCGCCTACGCGGCCGGTCGCGCGCTGACCGGCTCGTGGCCGGGCGGGGTCGCGGTCCTGGCCGCCCAGGTGGCGGCGCTCGGGTTCTCCCGCAGCGCAACCGGCTCGTTCCAGGACCTCTCGCTGCCCGGCTCGATCACGCGGACCGTGCTCGCGACGTGCGTGCTCGCGTTTCTCTTCGCGTACCTGCGCGAGCGGGAGGGACGGCTCCTCATCCCCCTCTCCGCGGCTGCGCTCGGATTGATCGTGATCCATCCCTCGTACCTCGTGCTTCTCGCCGTTCCGCTCGCCGGGTTCGCGGTGCTGGCCGTGGCGCTCGTGCGTCCGCGCGCCGAGACGGTCAAGGGACTCGCCGCCGCGTTCGCGGTCGTGCTCGTGACGGCGGGGCTCTTCCTCGCATGGCTCCAACCGACGATCGCGTCCACCGAGTCGTTCTCGCCCTCGCAGCGGGAGGTCCAGCGCGCGCTCAATCACTACGGCGACCAGCTCGAGGTCCACGGCTCGAACTACCGGGTCGCGCCCGAGGTGCTCACGCGCAACGGCCCGATCGCGATCGCCGGCTTTCTCCTATTGCCGCTCGCGGCGATTGGTGTGCGGCGGCGGCTCGGCGCCTACGCGGCAGGCGGGATGCTCGCCTGCCTCGCTGTCCTGCTCATCCCCGAGCTCTTCACCCGCTTCTCCGACCTCGTCTCGATCTCCCAGTCGCGCCGGCTCGCGCTCTTCCTGCCGATCCCGTTCGCGATCGCGGGGGCCGCGGTCCTGGCCGGCCGGGCGCGCGCCGTGGGCGTCGCCGTCGCGTTCGCGGGCGGGCTCGCTCTCGAGTTGCTCTACACGACGGGTGGCGAGACGGGTCCCGTCTGGCCGGTCTGGGTCGCGGTCGTCGGGGGGATCGCGGGGATCGTCGCCGGCGTCCTCCTCCCGGTGCGGTCCGAGCGACTCCTCGACCCGACGCGTTGGGCAGCGCTCGCGGCGGTCGCGTTCGTCGCGCCGTGCGTGGTTGCGGGGCTCGGTGACGCCGAGCGCAAGGACGAGCCCGACCCGTCCGCGCTCACGCCCGGGGTCGTGGAGGCGCTGCGCTCACTCGACGACGACGCGGTCGTCCTCGCCCCGGTCGACACGTCCTACCGGGTCGGCGCCTTCGCGCCGGTGTACGTCGTCGCGATGCCGGCGGCGCATGTGGCCAACACGGACGAGAACCGCCCCTACCGCCGCCAGCGCGATGCGATCCGGTTCTTCCAGCGCTCGAAGACCGACGCCGAGCGCCGCGCGACGATCGAGCGCTACGGCGCCGAGTACGTCCTGGTCGACCGCCGGGAGACCTATCCGAAGCGTTTCATGGAGGAGTTGGAGCTGGTCTACACGGACGGCCGCTACACCCTGTACCGGATCCCGTCCTAGCGCGGCGAGTTTCGGCCCTTGATCGCCATGAGGAGGCCGTTCAGCGAGAAGTAGTACATCCGGTCGGTGGCGATCCCCGGGACGAAGCGGCCGGCGTTGAACGACCACATGACCTTCCCGTTGCCCGTGTTCAGCCCATACGTCTTCCCCTCGATCGTGGAGACGAAGAAGAGGTTCCCGACGACGAGCCCGGACCCGGTGATCCGTCCCCCGATGTAGCGCGACCAGAGCAGGGCGCCGGACGAGGCCGAGTAGGCGTTCGCCCGCTGGGCGTAGCTTCCGATGAACACCTTGCCGTTGGACACCGCCGGGGTCGCGTACGTGAGCGCGCCGAGGCTCTTCGTCCAGAGCACGCGGCCGTTCGTGGCGTCGAAGGCGACGAGCTTGCCGGTTCGCGCCGCCGTGAAGAGCCGCTTCCCGTCGGTTGCGGGGCTCGAGTAGAAGCTCTCGTACCGGACGAAGTCGCGCTTCACGTACTTGCTCCAGAGCTTCGACCCGTTCTTGCGGTTCAGGCAGAAGACCGAGCCCGCGTAAGTCGAGATGCAGATCCGTGTGCCCCAGATCGACGGGCTCGCGTTGATCCGGCCGCCGGTGTTGTACGCCCAGCGCACGTTGCCGTTCGTGATGTCGACGGCGAAGAGTCGCCCGTCGCGGGTGCCGAAGTAGGCGGTGTTGTCGAGCACGACCGGTGAGGACTCCGCCTCGATCGACCCTGTGACGAGCTTCCACAGCACCTTCCCGTCGGAGCGGCGAAAGGCGGTGACGGTGCCGTCCTGCGCGCTGACGATGAGGCGCGAGCCGGCGATCGCCGGGGTCGACGCCTTGCGTCCGCCCTCGTGCTTCCAGATCGTCTTGCCGGTGTCGGCGTTGATCGCGATCGTGAGGCCGGTCGTCTGCGTGTTCACGTAGAGGACGCCGTCGCAGAAGCTCGGCGGGTACTCCATGAGGCCGTCGACGCCCCTCGCCCATTTGGAGCGGCGGAGCGGGATGCCGAGATCGATGTCCGGCCGCGACAGCGTGCGCTGCGGGTTTCCGCCGAACTCGTTCCAGCAGAGCTCCGGCGCGACCTGGGGCTCCTCCGGCCCGGCGGTGGTCGTCGCTGCGGTCGTCGTCTCCGGCTCCGGCTCCGACGCAGCGACCGAGACGGACACGCCGGTGAGCTCGGTGTCGAGGCCGCCGCTCGGGGTCTCGGTCTTCGTCAGCGCGTAGGCGGCGGCCAGGCCTACGGCCAGGAGAAGTACTGCTGCGAGGGCGAAAACGAGCTTCTTGCGCATACGGGAGGCTCGGGGCGTTCGAGCTTCGAGTATGCCTGTGACCCGGGCTAGCCCTCGATGGGAGGCGTCGCTTCCCTGTGGCCATGCGCGCCCCGGCCAATCCGGCCGCGGCGAGTCCGATCGCCCCCCACATGAGCGGATCCTCGAAGAAGCCGCTGTACGAGAGCGAGTGGACGAAGATGACGATCAGCGTCGCGCCGAGCGAGAACGCGAGCGGCCGGTCGAATGCGCCCAGGCGGAACACGGCCAGCGCCGCCGTCCACAGGAAGAGGATGTAGACGGCGGCGCCGAGGATCCCGAGCTCGGCCGTGATCGTGAGCGGGGTCGTGTGCGACGGGGCTCGCGAGCGGCCGCTCTCACGCCCGACCTCGCGTGTGGCGCGCTGCTCGCCGCCGATCCCGACGCCGAGGACGGGGTTGTCGCGGATCACCTCGGCGGTGTTGGCGATGATGTCCGAACGGCCGCTCGTGAGCCTGCGGGCGGACTCGTCCCAGGCGAGCACGACGACGAGCGCCGTCGTCGCGACCGCTGCGATTGCGGCTGCTGTGACGAGGATGCGCCGGCTGCGCGGGTCGGCCGCGAGGAGGCTCACGACGAGGACGCTGACAAAGAGCGCGAACATGCTCGACTGCGAATACGAGACGAAGAGCCCGGCCCAGGTCAGCGCGATCAGCGGGATCGCCACGGCCAGGCGGATCCGCCGCATCCAGAGGAGCGCGACCGTGACCGCGATCGCGACGGCGAGGTTGCGTCCGTAGATCGACGGGTCGTGGAAGAGGGACGTCACGCGCGTGAACGACGAGTAGGCGTTCGACACCTCGACGTCGGGGGCGAAGTACAGATCTTTGGTGAAGAGCTGGCTCAGGCCGACGAGCGCGAAGATCGCGGCGAGTGCGAGCAGCGCGACGGCAAGGCCTTTCCGAGTCCACGAGGTCAGCGACGTCCGCGCGACGACGGCGAAGAGCGCGATGAACGGGAAGTAGAAGAAGACGAGGTCCGTGCTGGCGCTGCGCTCGTCGGTGGCCCAGAGCATCGAGAGCGCGGAGAGCCCGACGAGGAGCGCGGCCGGGCCGGCGAGGAGCAGGGGCGGTCTCGGGAGTTCGTCACCGCGCAGCGCGCGGATGACCAGCGCCGCGGCGGCGGCCACGAGCACCGTGTAGAGCGGGAACAGGAGGTAGAGGCGCTCGTCGCCGACGTCGAGCGGGATCCGCAGCGGCGCCGCGACGAGCAGGGCGACGGGCGCGATGTCCGGGCGGCGGACGAAGCCCGCGCAGAGAGCCGCCATGACGGCGACGCCGAAGGCGAGGCCGAGGGGATGCGTGGTCAATGCATCCAGTTCGGTGTCCGAGAGGAGCAGCAGGCCGAGCCACACTTCGGCGGCGGTCAGGACCGCGAATCCGCAGAGCAGCGGGACGCGCGACGGGGCGAGTGCGACCAGTGCGGCGCCGAGCCCTCCCGCGAGGGCGGCCAGTTCTGTTGCCGCGCTCGGCTCCATCGGGTTCACGATCCTATGCGGCGCGCGGGGCCGGATGGCGGGACTTCGGCGCCTGCCGCGTCGTTACCGTAGGGCCGTGCTCGTCCTCGAAATCGTGTTTTGGGTCTGCGCCGGGCTGATCGTCTGGACGCATGTCGGCTATCCGCTCGCCGCGGGATTGCTCGCGCGGCTTCGGCCGCGACCGGTTGCGGAGGCGGATTGGACGCCGCGCGTGACGGTCATCGTCGCCGCGCACGACGAGAAGTCCGTCATCGAGCGCCGGCTCGAGGATCTGCTCGCGCAGGATTACCCGGCGGAACTCTTCGACGTCATCGTCGCGTCGGATGCGTCGACGGACGGGACGGACGAGCTTGTCGAGGCGTTCGCGGCGCGGGAGCCGCGCGTATCGCTGCTGCGTTGTCCGCGGGGCGGGAAGGTCGCGGCGCAGAACCTCGCGGTGCGGGAGACGGATGCGGAGATCGTCGCGTTCTCGGATGCGAACTCCACCTGGAAGCCGGACGCGCTGCGACTCCTGGTGCGCAGCCTGGCCGATCCGGACGTGTCCTACGTCTGCGGCCAGCTGCGGCTGCTCGCGCCGGACGGAGGAAACCGGGAGGGCCTCTACTGGCGCTACGAGATGTGGGTGCGAAAGCAGGAGTCGTCGCTCGGCTCGATCAACGGCGGGAACGGGTCGATCTACGCGGTGCGACGCGCAGACTGGATCGACGTCGATCCCCGCTACGGGCACGACATGTCGTTTCCGTACAGCTTCGTTCAGCGGGGGAAGCGGGCGGTGTACGACGAGGAGCCGCACGCGTTCGAGAAGCCTGCGCGGGACACAGAGGACGAGTACCGCCGCAAGGTGCGGATGTTCGAGCACGCGTGGCTCATGCTCTTCCAGGGCGGAATGCTGCGCGGCGTCGGGCCGATGTACGCGTTCGAGCTCCTGTCGCACCGGCATCTGCGCTACGGAAGCGGGTGGCTTCACCTCCTCCTGCTCGGGACGAACGTCGCGCTCGTCGCGCTCGCCGCGGGGGTCGTGTACTGGGTCGCGCTGGGGCTGCAGATCGCACTGCTCCTCCTGGCGCTGGCGGGACGCGTTCGAATCCCGCTTCCGGGCGCAGGGATCGCGCTCTACTACGTCGCCGTCAGCTCGGCCACGGTCGTCTCGTGCGTTCGCTATCTGCGCTTCGGGTGCCCGGCCGTCTGGGAGAAGGCGCTCGGAACCCGGTAGCGCTGCGTCGCGTCAGTGGCCGGCGCGGGCGAGCTTGCGCTTGAGGACGTAGCCGACCTCGCGGCCTCGCTCCTGGATCAGCCGGAGCTTCACGAAGTTAACGCCCTTCATCGCCGCATCGTGTGTGCGGTAGCGCGCGGTTGCCGCCCGTGACGGCTCTCCGTCGGCCGGGGTTCGCTCGTAGCCCATGCGCTCGAGCTGGGAGCCGGCGACCTGATCGAACACCCGCTGGTCGGCCGCGGACATCTCCTTGCGCCACTTTCCGACGGCCGACGGGTTGATCCCGGCCCACACGTTCGTGAACCAGCTCGCCTGGTCTTTCAGCACCTTCGCGGAGTCGGTGTGCTCGATCGCGAGCAGGTCCGGCTCGAACTCGAGTCCGAGAAAGGCGCAGAGGCGCTTCACCTCGGACGGGGGGCTCGCGACGATGTCCTCGTAGCGGACGGTGAGCACGCGGTCGCCGAAGCGCTCCGCGGCCGCTGTCCCGAGGTCGATCCCTCGCGCCCAGAACCGCGCAGCCGACCAGACGTTGTTCGGTCCGAACGGAACTCCCAGGAGCGACAGCGCGACGTCGCGTCCGTCACGGACAAGGACGACGAACCGGGCCTCCGGCCAGATTTCGGCGAGCTCGGCGACGTGCCCGAGGTAGAGCGGAGTCTTGTCGGCCCAGCGCTCCTTCTCGTTCAGCCTGGCATATGCCCGGAAGGGTGCCTCGACCGCGAACCGGTACGCCTCCTCATGGGTAAGGCCCGGGGGGACTGCGGGCGGGTCGCCCGTGATGCCCCAGAGGCGGACCCGCGGGTGCTCCCACACCCGGCGCACGAACGACGAGGCCTTTTCGTGATCGGCGAGCCCGCCCGCCCGGCGAATGGGCTCGAAGTCCACGAGGTACATCGACTCCGGTGGGATCGCGACCGCGCTGCGGTCGAGGATGAGCCGGAGCATCGTCGTTCCCGAGCGGTCGTTGCCGACGATGAAGAACGGGGGTGCGGAGGCGTCCTCGGGGAGCATGGCTGGCCTGGAGCCACTGTAGTGCCGGGCCGCGCCTTGCGTTACGCACGATGGATCGCCTCCGGATGGGCGCGCCGTGCTCGGCGGAGCAGCGCTACGACCGGGGAGTCCGCGTGCGGGCCGGATCGAACGAGGCGCCGCTCGGGGGTTCCGCGGCCTGGGAGGTGCCTTCGCGGCTCCTTCGCCGGCGTGGATGTTGCAGCGCGACCCGGTCGCCGCGGGGGAATCCACGTCGAAACCGCGGCCGTGCGCCAACGCGCCAATCCGAAGGCCGCTCCCGTGGCGATCACGAGGAGTGCGAGCAGCCCCCCCACGATGCTCAGTCGACTCCCAGGATCCTGGGGCGCCGTACGAGCTGCGACCGGCTCGGTCTCGAGGGCCGGGAGACGCGTATCGGCCGGCTTGCGATCGACCGGCGAGCCCGTCTCGACCGATGGAGCGGGCTCGGTCGAATCCGCTGCCTCGGGCTCACCCGGCACCGATGCTTCGCCGTTCGGCATGGGTTCGGGCTGCTGGATCGGGGCGAGAGCCGCTACGATCGCGCTCCCATCGCGGGCTGGAACCGCGGCGGCTGCGGGAGCGGTCGGCTCGACCGGCTCAGTCGATTCGACCGGAGGATCGGCCGGGGCCGCGACCACGCCGGGCGAGGATTCGGGATCGGCGGGAAGCTCCACCACGGGATCGGCGACCGGCTCGTCGACAGGCGCGCTCGGCGCCTCCGCCGGAGCGCGGACCGGCAGAAACACCATCGGATCCAGGTAGCCCTGCGGATCGGCGGCCACCCGCACGCCCATTTGCACGTACGGGACAGGGTGATCCGAATCCCCGATGAGCGCGAGCGTCCCCACGGTCGCGCCCTCGGCGACCGAGGCGCCGCGCGCTACGCCGAGCGACCCCAGATGGAGCAGCGTCACGGCGAGGCCGTCCGCGGTCTGGATCGTCACCGTGCGCCCGCCGCTCGGCACGAACCCGGCGAAGCTCACCGTCCCGGCGGTCGGGGCGCGGACCGCGGCTCCGGGTGGTCCGGCCACGTCGATTCCGCGATGCTGGCCGGCGGCGTACGGATCGCCGCCGAGTATGAACGGTTGCAGCACCGGCCCGTCTTGGGGCCAGGTCCAGGCAAGCGCGGGCGGTGCGCAGACCAGGGTCGCCAGAAGGACCGGAAGCAGCACGAGCCGGTGTCTCATGCGCGCCTCCTGTCGTCGTGTTCGGTGTACTTCATCGACCGTAGCGCGCTCGGACACGTCTGTCTGGCCGCGTCACACTCCTGTGACACTTCTGTGACAGATCCGGCGCGAAGTGGGCCGGAAACGCCGGTTCCAACGCGGTTCTGGGAGACCAGGCTGGTACAGTCGGCGCCCGATGGCAGCAGAGGATGAGGAGGGCCGGAGCCGGCGTTCGGCGCCCGAGCTCGACGACGAGCGCGAGATCGATTTCGGCCGGATCGGAGGCACCATCCTCGCGCGCTGGTGGCTCGTCCTCGCCGCGGTGATCGTCGGCGCCGCGATCGGCTACTTCACCTCGCTGGAGAGCGGCGACGCCTTCGTGGCGCGCACCACCGTCTATCTCGGGCAGCCGCTTTCGCCGAACGCGAACGCGCAGATCCAGAGCCTTGCCACCAACCCGTCGACGGTCTCGGAGATCGTCCGCAGCGACGAGGTCGTGAGCAAGGTCGCCGAGGATCTCGGGATCCAGCCCGGCAAGCTCCGCCGCGGGATCTCGACGCGCCAGATCGTGGCCGCCGGGACGACCGCGGCCACCAGGGCCAACACGAATCCGCTCGTCCAGATCTCCGTCCGCGGCCCCTGGAAGGGCACGACCACGGCGGACGCGGCCAACGCCCTCTCCGAGGAGGTCGTCACGCGTGTATCGGCCTACGTCGACGCCAAGGCGGAGGCGCTCGAGCAGAAGCTCGAGGCCGAAAACCGGGAGCTCGAGTCGATCGACGCGCGTATCGAGCAGCTGACCCAGACGGCCGCCGAGGGTGGCCCGGACGCGAACACGAGCCTCATCCTGGCCAGCCTCGCCGAGCAGCGCCGCGGGCTCCTGATCGAGTCGAAGACCGAGACGGAGACGCTCCTCACGCTGGCGCAGAACGTCGAGCGCGGCAAGCAGGTCACGGTCGCGCAGGTCCAGAAGGTCCCGGCGCAGAACTCGAAGAGCTCGATCGCCGTCGGCGCGATCATCGGCTTCCTCGTCGGGATCGTGCTCGCGCTTCTCTGGGCTCCGGTCGTCGGCCGCATCCGGCCGAGCTCGGCGTAGTCCATGCTCGACGGCAAGTCCGTCGCGGTCGTCGTCCCGGCCCTGAACGAGGAGGCGCTGGTCGGCGTGACCGTCGCTGCGATTCCCGCGTTCGTCGACCGCATCATCGTCGTCGACGACGCGTCGAAGGACGCGACCGTCGAGCGCGCGAAGGCCGCCGATCCGCGCGTCGAGGTCGTCGAGCACGAAACGAACCAGGGCGTCGGCGCCTCGATCATCACCGGTTACAAGCGCGCGATCGAGCACGAGGTCGACGTCACCGCGGTCATGGCCGCAGACAACCAGATGGATCCCGAGGACCTCGGGACGCTCGTGCGCGCGGTCGCGACAGGCGAGACCGACTACGCGAAGGCGAACCGCCTCGTCACCGGCCAGGCCTGGGATCTGATCCCGCACAGCCGCTTCGTCGGCAACGCGATCCTCTCGTTCCTCACGAAGATCGCGTCGGGCTACTGGCACGTGGCTGACTCGCAGTCCGGCTACACGGCGGTCAGCCTCGAGACGCTGAAGATGCTCGACCTCGACCGGATCTACCGCCGCTACGGCTTCCCGAACGACATGCTCGTGCACCTGAACGTGTGGAATCGCCGCGTGCGCGACTACCCGTCACGGCCGATCTACGGCGTGGGGGAGCAGAGCGGGATCCGGCTGCGAAAGGTCGTCCCGACGATCTCGTGGCTCCTCGTGAAGGGCTTCTTCTGGCGGCTGCGCGAGAAGTACATGATCCGCGACTTCCACCCGCTCGTCCTCTTCTACGGGCTCGGGATGTTCCTGTTCGGTGCCGGCCTCGCCCTGGGCGTGCTCGAGACCGTGCTGCGCATCGCGGGCAACCCGATCACGCCGGCGACGATCACGCTCGTGGCGCTCCTCATCGTGTCGGGGCTCCAGCTGCTGCTCTTCGCGATGTGGTTCGACATGGAGTCGAACAAGGAACTGCGCTAGCGCGTCCGTATCATGAGGCGCATGCCCACTTCTCTCGTCACCGGCGGCGCTGGCTTTCTCGGGTCGCACCTGAGCGACTACCTGCTCGCCAACGGCCATCGGGTCATCTGCGTGGACAACCTGGACACGGGCTCGCTCGCGAACATCGAGCACATTCCGACCGGGGACACGTTCCAGTTCGTGAACCACGACCTGACCGAGCCGCTCTTCGTCGACGAGGACGTGGACTTCGTCTTCCACCTCGCGAGCCCGGCGAGCCCGATCGACTACCTCCGGCTGCCGCTCGGCACGCTCAAGGTCGGGTCGTTCGGGACGCACCACATGCTCGGCCTCGCGAAGTTCAAGCGGGCGCGGTTCCTCATCTCGTCGACGAGTGAGGTCTACGGCGATCCCAAGATCCATCCGCAGCCGGAGACGTACTGGGGCAACGTGAACCCGATCGGGCCGCGCGGGGTCTACGACGAGGCGAAGCGCTACGCGGAGGCGCTCACGATGGCGTACCACCGCCAGCAGGGGCTCAATACGTGCATCGCGCGGATCTTCAACACGTACGGCCCGCGGATGCGGCCGCACGACGGGCGCGCGATCCCGACCTTCCTGCGCCAGGCGCTCGAGGGGAAGCCGGTCACGGTGTTCGGCGATGGCTCGCAGACGCGCTCGTTCTGTTACGTGGACGACCTGATCCGCGGGCTCTACCTGCTCGCGACCTCGGAGGAGCACCTGCCCGTGAACATCGGGAATCCGGTCGAGATGACGCTTCTCGAGCTGGCCGAGGCGGTCATCCGCGCGACCGGCTCCGAGAGCGAGATCGTGTTCGAGCCGCTTCCCGTGGACGATCCGCAGATCCGCCAGCCGGACATCACGCGCGCGCAGCAGATCCTGGGCTGGAGCCCGGAGATCTCGCTCGACGAAGGCCTGCGTCGGACGCTCGAGGTCTCGGGCGCCCGGATCTCCGCCGTCTAGGCGGGCGCGCCGCCGGCCGCTTCCAGGTCGGCTTCGGCCGCGACGATCTCGTTCACGAGCACATCGCCCTCGGGCCCGGCCTCGCCGAGCGTCTCGACGCCCTTGTCCTTCATGAGCTGCTCGGCTTGCCCGTAGAGGATGGCGAGCCGGTCGAGCGCCTCCTTCTGGGCGAGCATCTGGGACAGCGATTCGTCTGCGTTCATGGCGCGCAACCTAGACGATTCCGGCCAGAACCGCTGTGCCCCCCGGGGGACCCCGGTTAGGGCACCCCTCGCGCCTGAGCGTAGCGCTCGAAAACGCGCAGAACATGCGCGTTTGCGCCGAGATGCACACGCGCGTGCGTAGGATCGCCGCCAATGCGCGTCGTCGTGCTCACCACCTCGTATCCGCGGCCCGGGGTCGAGCACGCGGGGCGCTTCGTCGCCGACGCGGTCGAGCACCTGCGCGCAGCCGGGATCGGCGTTGACGTGCTCGCGCCCGGGGGCTACCGCGACTTCGGCCTCGCCGGGCCGGACGGGATCATGCCGCAGCTTCGGAGCCGGCCCTGGGCTGCGCCGCTCCTCGTCGGCTCGATGACCCGGGCGGTTCGCGCGACCGCCAAGCATGCGGATCTCGTCCACGCGCACTGGCTCCCGACCGCGTCCGCTGCGCTCTTCGCGCGCGTGCCCTACGTCGTGACGCTGCACGGATCCGACGTCGCGCTCGCGCGGCGCGCGCCCAGGCTGGCACGACGCGTTCTCAAGAGCGCACGCGGAGTGATCGCCGTCTCCAACGCGCTCGCGGACGAGGCCCGAGCGCTTGGCGCAACCGACGTCACGGTCATCCCGAACGGCATCGACATCCCCGCGCCGGGCGCCGACGCCGATCCTCCCTACATCCTCTACGCCGGCCGGCTCTCGCCGGAGAAAGGGGTCGAGGAGCTCGTCGCCGCGACCGACGGGCTGCCGCTGACAGTCGCCGGCGACGGACCTCTTCGCGACTCGGTTCCCCAGGCGCTCGGCTGGGTCCCGCGGCCGGAGCTCGAGCGCCTCCTCGCCGGTGCGACGGTGGTCGCCTGTCCCTCACGGCGTGAGGGATTCGGCCTCCTCTGCGCCGAGGCGATGGCGCGAGGCCGGGCGGTGGTCGCGAGCGACGTGGGCGGGCTCAAGGATCTCGTCGAACACGAGCGCACCGGCCTGCTCGTTCCGCCGCAGGATCCTCCGGCCCTGCGCGCTGCACTCGAACGGCTGCTCGCCGACGAGAAGCTCCGCGCGAATCTCGGAGCGGCCGCGCGCGAGCACGTGACGAAGCTCTGCTCCTGGCCCGCCGTCACCGAGGCCACGATCGCCGTCTACCGGCGGGCGCTCGCCGGATGAGCGAGCCGCTCGCTCCCGAGGCGGTCGACGCCGAGCCGACCCGCAGCCGCGCGGGCGGGATGGTGCTGCTCACGCTCTCGAACGCGCTCTACATCGCGTCGGCATACGTCATCACCATCGTCCTCGCACACCACCTCGGTCCCCAGGAGTTCGGGCGCTACGGCGTCGCCACCGCGGTCGTCACGCTGATCGGGATCGCCGTCACCCGTGGAGTTCCCGTTGCGGCCACGCGGGCGATCGCGGCCGATCCCGGCACGGCTCCGCAGACGATGCGTTCGGCGACGCGCGTGATGGTTCCGCTCTCGCTGGGGATCGCGGCCGTGGCGCTCGTGTCCGCGTTCCTCATCGCCGCGGTGCTGGACGACGCGAAGCTGACCTTGCCGCTCCTCATCGGCTCCGCCGCGGCGCTCACGTACGCGGCGCAGTCGCTGCCACTCGCCTGGTTCGCCGGGATGCACCAGCACGCGCGGCAGGCCGTGGCGCAGACCTGGTACGCGCTCTCGCGGCTCGGCGCGATCGTGATCGGCGGGCTCATCGCGGGCCTCGCGGGTGCGGTCGCCGGGTTCGTGATCGCCCCTGCGATCGCGGCGCTCGCGACGATCGGCGTCTTCCGCGTGCACAAGCACGTCGCGCGTGGAAAGAGCACGGGCGGGATCTCCGAGCGGAACCTCGTGCGCGAGGCGGCGCCGCTCGTGGTCGTCGCTGGGCTCGTATCGCTTCTCCTCACGATCGACCTCTTCGCGTTCAAACGCGTCGGAGACCCGGCCGACGTGGGCCGCTACGCCGCCGCCGCCACGATCGCCCACGTGCCGTTCTTCCTCCTGCGCTCGGTGCCGGTGGTGCTCATGCCGGCCGTCGCCGCCGCGTACGCGGCGACGCGGGAGAGCCGCGCGGCGCAGGTGGGGCGCGAGATCCAGGGCGGGGTCGGCGACTCGATCGTCCTGCTCGCCCTGCCGACCGCGCTCCTCATCACGCTCGGCGACCGCGCGCTCGACCTCATCTTCGGAAGCCAGTACGCGGTGGACGGGCTCGTCGTCGCGCCGCTCGCGATCGCGACCGCGGCGATTACGCTCTTCTCGGTCTTCGTCGCGGTCGAGACGGCGTTCGGGACGCTGCGGTTGGCCGTGGCGATCGGGCTCTTCGGATCGCTGCTCGTCGGGATCGCCGCCGCCCTCGGAGGACAGGGCTCTGACGTCTCGCGCGCCGCCTGGGCGGTCGCACTCGCGGCGACGGTCGTCGTGCTCGTGCACGGCGGGTTCCTCTGGGCGCGGACGGGCCGGCTCGTCCCCGGGCGTGCGCTCTACGCCGCACTACTCGCCGCCGCGATCGGCGCGGCAACGCTCGCCACACCCGAGGGCGCCGCCTGGTTCCTGGTCGCCGGGCTCCTCGCGAGCGCCGTCTACGTCGCGATCGCCTTGCGGACGAACCTGGTGAAGCTCCGCTAGTAGCCCCAGAGCTCGCGGAGATCGCGGCCGACCAGCGCGGACACACGGTCGACCTCTGGCGCGAGCTCGTCATGCAATTCCCGCGCGAGGGACTCGGGAATGTCGGGGCGCGGCGCGGCTTGCATCGTCGCGCCGGCGACGCGCTTGGAGAGGGAGTCGTAGCGCGTCGGGCCGAGCGCCTTGAACGCGCCGCGCTTCAGGGCCGGCATGTTCAGCATCCGGTTGAGCGTCCGGCTGCGCGGAGCCTTCGCCTCGTGCACCTCGCGGAAGTCGGGCGTGTACTGCGGGTCGGCCCCAAGGAACTCGAGCACGCGGCGGTAGTCGCGCTCGTTGTCCGCCCGGAACTCCTCGAAGACGAGCACGAGGACCTGCTCCCGCGGGAAGGCGTCGTAGAACCGCAGGAGCTGCTCCGCGTACCGCGCCCGCTCGCGGTAGAAGAGGAACGACGGGCACCGGGCCCGCGGAGGGATCGACCGGCCCGCCCGCCGCTCGGGCTCGAGAGCGAGCGCCCGAGCGAAGTCCGGCTCGTCCTCGGTCGTCTCGTTCACGAACTGCATGTGCAGCGAGTGCATGAACGAGACCGGCTCGCGGAGCATCACGATCACCTTCGTGTCCGGATTCGCGGCGTGGAGGTTCGCCGCCGCCTCGCGCGAGTGCAGATACGCGGTGGAGGCCTCGCCGCGGAGCCGGCCCGGCTCGCAGTGCGCGAACAGCGCGGCGTAGTCGGCCTCCGTGCGGAACTCGAAGTACTTCGGCCCGCCGTGGAAGCGGTCGCTCTCCGCGCGCAAGTCGGTCGCGAAGTACGCGGGCTCCTTGGGAACCGACATGCAGATCCCCGGATGGCCGCTCAGAAACTCGGCCAGCGCGGTCGTCCCCGATTTCGGCTCGCCCACGATCGCGAAGTCGACGCTCGCAGCCACCGGCTGATCGTAGACGGCTGCTCAAGGGCGCGGCCCGCGCGGCCGATTCCTCCTACGTGACCACGGTCGCGCTCGCCCCTGCCCATGCTTCGCCCGCCGGCCCGCGCCGGCTCGCCGTCGTGCCCGCATTCAACGAGGAGTCCTCGGTCGGCGCTGTGATCGACGAGATCCGCGCGGCCGACCCCGCATTCGAGATCCTCGTGGTGGACGACGGCTCGAGCGACGGAACCGCGGCCGTGGCTCGGGCGCACGGCGCGCACGTCGTCAGCCTCCCCTTCAACCTCGGGATCGGTGGCGCCGTCCAGACCGGCTACCGGTTCGCCCGCCAGCACGGATTCGACCTCGCCGTGCAGATCGACGGAGACGGCCAGCACGACCCGGCCGACCTCCGCGCGCTGATCGCCCCGATCCTCGCGGGCGACGCCGATCTCACGGTCGGATCGCGGTTCGCGGACGGCTCCGGCACCTACCGCGCTCCGTTCGCGCGCCGGATCGGAATCACGCTCTTCGCCCGCGCCATCTCACGGATCACGGGCCAGACTGTCACCGATACGACCTCGGGCTTCCGCGCTGCCAACGCGCGCGCCATCGCCCTCTTCGCCGACGACTATCCGCACGACTACCCCGAGGTCGAGACGACCGTGATGGTCGTGAAGGAGCGCCTGCGCCTCGTCGAGGTGCCGGTCGCCATGCGCGAGCGCGCCGGCGGGAGCTCCTCGATCACCGCACCGCAGGCCGTCTACTACATGGCCAAGGTCTCCGTCGCCCTCTTCGTCGGGCTCTTCCGCGCGCCGAGGCTCAGCTCGTGACCCCGCTTCGCGTCTCCTTCGTTGCTGCGCTCATCTCGTTCGCGCTGCTCGTCGTCGTCCTCGACCTGATCCGCCGCCGCCGGCTGCGCGAGCGCTACGCCCTGCTGTGGCTTCTCACCGCCTCCGTGCTGATCGTCCTCTCCCTGTGGAGGAGCGGTCTCGACACGATCGCCGGGTTTGCCGGAATCTCCTACGCGCCGTCGGCGCTCTTCGCCGTCGCGGCCGTGTTCATCGTCGTCGTGCTGCTGCACTTCTCGACGGTCATCTCGCGGCTCTCGGACGAGAACGCGATCCTCGCCCAGCGGGTCGCGCTCCTAGAAGCTGTCGAGCGGGATCCGCGTGGTGGGTACGAACTCGAGGCCGTCGACTCGGAACCCGACGACGCGCGGGTTGGCGCCACCGTCGAGGAGCTCGACGCTCGGCGTCACGACCCGCAGCGTCTGCGTCGAGTCGCCGGGCAGCTCGACCACGACTGAGCGTCCGGGCTCGAGCATCTCGGTCCGGCTTGCGCCGCCCTCGATCCCGAACGTGACCGGCCGCGCCGGCACTCCCTTCGGCAGCGAGACGCGGACGTGGAACGTGCCCTCGCCGGCGTGCCCCCAGGTGCGGTAGCTCAGGTTGCCGTTCGCCCAGCCGTCGTAGTAGAGGCCGCGCGCGAGCGAGTCGACCTGCGGCGCCTCGGGCACGCGGACCAGCCGCAGTCCGTTGTCGGGCACGTCGAGCGTCTCGCCCTGGAGGTCGATCTGGGTCGCGAAGTCGTTGACGACGAGGAGGCCGGCCTTGGCGGGAGCGCCGTCGACGAGGAGGATCCCCGCGTCGGAGACCTCCGCGTAGCCGGACAGCCACGGGTCGTTGGGCGGCGCCTTGCCGGCGAGCCAGATCGGGCGGCCGAAGTCGCGGTTCCAGGATTCGAGCGTCCAGGCGAAGTACGGCGAGCCGCCGGGCAGCGCGAGGAAGTCCGCCTCGCCCCAGCCGCTTCGGTCGAGCCAGTCGGGCTGCGGTGCCGACCAGGCGGTGCGGGCGCGCTGCGGTCATGGCGTGGTCGCCGGCGTACGCGACCGCGCCCATGGAGACGAGCAGGCAGATGCACGCGACCCCGAAGACCTGTGCGGTGCGAGCCGTCAGCGGGCGGAAGGCGACGACGAGCGCGAGCGCGAGCGGAACGGCCGCGAAGAGCGTGGCGGCGTTCGCATTCCCGAGCCAGAAGGCGAGCGTCCCGTAGGCCGAGAGGACGGGTGAGTCGAAGGAGAAGCGGTAGTCGGCGAGCGTCGAGAAGGGCATCAGCCAGGCGGCCAGCCCCATGGCGAGCGCGATCCCGGCGTAGAGCTTGCGCCGCGGCGCTCCCCGCTCCGCGTACGCGAAGAAGGCGATCGCGGCGAGCGGCGCGAGGTAGATCACGTAGCGCTCGAGCGGCCGGTGCGAGTCGGCCGCGGCGATGAGGCCAGCCTGGAGGAGGAAGAGCGCGCCGACGCCGAGCGCGAGCCGGGCGAAGGCTCCCTCGGCGCGTGAGCGCGGGCGGGCGGCGCCGTACCCGAATCCCAGAAGAGCGCCGGGAACGATCACGATTCCGGCCGCGAACGGAAGCAGGGCGGCAGTCCAACCGGCCCAGCGGACGACCTGGCTCGCCGGGTAGTCGACGAGCGTGAGCCCGGAGTAGGTGCCGAGGAGCGCCGTTCCGCCGATGAGCGCGGCGAGAGCGAGGACGCCGAAGCCGATCGCAACGGTCTTGTGGCGGCGCAGCTCCTTCGGCCGCGCGACGAGCAGCAGCGCGAAGACGAGCGGCAGCGCGACGAACTGGACGCGCGTCCCGACGGCGACCACCGAGACCGCCACGGCGGCCGCTCCCCAGCGCGGCGACGGCGTCTCCAACGCACGGACGAGGATTGCGAACGTGAGCAGGAAGACCGGGTAGGCGAGCGCCTCCGACAGGAGGTAGGCGTCGTAGAGCATCGCCGGCGCGGCCACGGCCATAGCGGCCACGAGCAGCGCGAACGACGGGCGCACGACACGGCGCGCGAGCCAGTAGGCGGGGAAGACGGCGGCGCTCATGGCGACAGCGTTCAGCGTCTTGGCGACCACGTACGCCGTGGCGGCGTCCCCGAAGAGCCAGGCCGGCGCCTGCCAGAGCGCGGGCAGGAACGCGGGGAAGAACACGTCCTCGCCGCGGATCTCGAACGGATTGCCGCTCGCGAACGCCTGCGCGAGGCCGGAGTGGAGCAGCTCGTCGGTGAAGATCGCCGGCGTCGTATGGAGCATCGCCTGGATCAGGTGGTAGACGACGGCCGCCGCGAAGAGAAGCGGCAGGCAGAGGCGCGGGGAGAGCGCCCGGCGCGGCGTTTTCTCCGCGACGGGAGCGACGAGGGGCGTCGGCTCTTTCTCCACGCGCGCGTCTCGCACAGGGACGGGCGTGCTCATGGGCGGTCTATCGGCAGCCGATATCACCCCCTGTAGCGATGGCGTCCCAAGTCTCAGTCGTAATCGTCGCGTACCGGTCCGGCCCGGCCCTCGGCCGCTGCCTGGACTCGCTCGAGCGCCAGGATTCCGACCTCGAGTTGGTCGTCGTGGACAACGGCGCGGTCGCGGACGAGATCGCGGTCGCGGCGGAGCGCGACGGCGTCACGGTCGTCTCTCCGGGCTGCAATCTCGGCTTCGCGGCCGGGTGCAACGCCGGTGCCTGGGCGGCTCGCGGTGACGTGCTCGTGTTCCTGAATCCGGACACGGTCGCCGACGACGGCGCCATCGACCGGCTCGTTTCGACTTTGGATGACCCGACTATCGGGATCGCGATGCCGCGGCTCTGTCTCCTCGACTCTCCGACCCTCCTGAACTCGCGCGGAAACCTCGTCCACGTCGCCGGCTTCGCCTGGGTCGGCGGGCACGGCGAACCGGTCGAGACCGCGACCGAGCTGCGCGACGTGCCGTTCGCAAGCGGCGCCTGTCTCGCGGTGCGCGCCTCGACCTTCGCCGAGCTGGGCGGCTTCACGGACGAGCTCTTCCTCTACGGCGAGGATCTCGAGCTCGCCTGGAGGGCTCGCATGAAGGGTCTGCGCGTCGTCATGAACCCGCGCGCCGACGTATTCCATGCCTACGAGTTCTCGCGCAACATCTCGAAGCGCTACTTCCTGGAGCGCAACCGGCTCGTGTTCGTCCTGTCGGCTTTCTCCGGGCGGACGCTCATGCTGCTCGCGCCCGTTCTGGTCGCAGCGGAACTGGGGACGACGGCGATTGCCCTTCGCGAGCACTGGCTGAAGCAGAAGCTCGCCGGCTGGGGCTGGCTCGTGCGCCACCTCGTCTGGCTCGGCCGCCACCGGCGCGAGACGCAGGCGATGCGGGTCGTTCCGGATCGGGAGCTTGCGGTGCACCTGACGCCGACGCTGGATCCCGCGGTGGTCGCGACGCCTTCGCTCGCGGCCCTCTTCAACCGCCTCGTCGGCGGCTACTGGCGCGTCGCGCGGCGGGCGCTCTGATGCTGCCCGAGCTCTCACGTGCCGTCGCAGTCGTTCGCGGCGTCGCCGACAGCCTTCCCGGCGGGTGCGCGACGTTCGCGCTGCACGGCGACCTGGAGCGCGAGGTGATCGCGAGCCTCACGCCGGTCGACCCGCAGGCGGCGAGCGTCGTCGTCCATGCCGAGGCGGGCCTTCCGGACGTGGACGTCCTCCTGGGACTGGGCGGCGTCTTCGAGGTTCCGGCGACGGGCGGCGCTACTCCGATCTCGACCAGTTCGACGAGGTTCGCGCCCTTTGTGCTTGCGGCGGTCGAAGGCAGGTATCGCGAGACCGTGTGGATGATCGGCGACGAGGTCGTCCGCGCCCGCGGCGTCGTGACGATCGGCTCCGCGCAGGTGCCGGCCCTCTGGGCGCACCTGAGGTGGAACCTGCTGAAGCGGCCGAAGCGGCACGAGTTCGACTACACGCGCTACGAAGCCGACGCTGCGGCGCGCCTGACTCCGCTGCCGGCCTGCACGCCGGCGTCTCTGCTCAAGCCCGGTCGCGCGGCTGTGGATCAACCGGCACGAAATCGTCACGCCCGCGTGACAGACACGCGCGCAAATCCTCGATAGCGTGAAATCGGGGACCCTCCCCGGTAGACGCGCAGGCGCGTCTGACCTGGGACAGCAGCGCACGCCGACGGCACGCCCGGCAACCCTCAAGCCCGGCCTCGCGAACGCCGATGCCTCAAACGTGCCCGCTCGTGTCCTCGTCTGCCTCGGTACCCGCCCCGAGGCCATCAAGCTTGCGCCCGTCTACCAGGCGCTCGCCGCCCACCCCGGCTTCTCGCCGGTCCTCGTCGCGACCGCGCAGCACCGCGACCTCCTCGACCAGGCGCTCGGCCTCTTCGGGCTCGTCCCCGACTACGACCTCGACCTGATGCGCCCCGGCCAGGACCTCACGCACGTGACCACCGCCGTGCTCGAGGGCTTGAAGCCCGTCCTCGAGGAGACGCGCCCCGAGCTCGTCGTCGTCCAGGGCGACACGACCACCACCTTCGCCGGCGCGCTCGCGTCCTTCTACGCCCGCACCCCGGTCGCGCACGTCGAGGCCGGCCTTCGCACGGGCGACCCGTTCTCGCCGTATCCGGAGGAGACGAACCGGAGCCTCACCGCGCGCCTCGCCGACTTCCATTTCGCCCCGACGGAAGGGGCGCGCGCAAACCTCCTCGCCGAGGGGATCGCACCCGGCGCCGTCCACGTCACCGGCAACACCGGCATCGACGCGGTCCTCCAGATCGCCGAGCGCGTCCGCGCCGACATGCCCGTCGTGCCGCAGGAGCTCGCGACCCTGCGACCCGACCGCCGCCTCGTCCTCGTCACCGCGCACCGCCGCGAGTCCTTCGGCTCCGGGATGGAGCCGATCGCCCGCGCGGTCGCCGAGCTCGCGACCCAGCGCCCCGACGTCGACCTCGTCTTCCCGGTGCACCCGAACCCGAACGTGCGCCGCCCCGTGAACGCGATCCTCGGCCTGCACCCGAACGTGCGCGTCGTCGAGCCCGTGGACTACGAGCAGCTCGTCTGGCTCCTCTCCCGCGCGACCGTCGTCCTCACCGACTCCGGCGGAATCCAGGAGGAGGCGCCGTCGCTCGACGTGCCCGCCCTCGTCCTGCGCGAGAAGACCGAGCGCCCCGAAGGCGTCGAAGCCGGCGCGCTCCGCCTCGTGGGAACGAACACCACCCGCATCGTCGAAGAGACCCTCCGCCTGCTCGACGACCCGGCCGAGCACGCCCGCATGGCCTCGGTCGCGAGCCCGTACGGCGACGGCCGCGCCGCCGAGCGCATCGTCTCGACGCTCGCCGCCGGGCTCCTCCGCGAAGAGGCCGCCTGATGCCGTCCGGCCACTTCCTCCTGATCCTGCTCGCCTCGGCGATCTGGACGACCATCGAGTTCTATCTCGTGACGATGAACCTCTACCTCTTCGGGCTCTCGCTCTTCGGCCTGCGCCGCAAGAAGGAGACGAAGATCCTCACGCCCGAGAAGAAGTTCGCCCTCCTCGTGCCGGCGCACAACGAGGAGAAGGTCATCGCCGAGACGGTCTCGAGCATCCTCGCGGTCGACTACCCGCGCGAGCTGCTCGAGGTCTTCGTGGTCGCGGACAACTGCAGCGACGGGACGGCTGCAGCTGCCGCGGCGGCGGGCGCGACGGTGCTCGAGCGCATCGACCCGGAGAACCCGGGCAAGCCGGACGCGATCCGCTACGCCATGAAGACGGCCCTCGCCGACGCCGCGCGGCTTCGACGCGGTCGTGGTCATCGATGCCGACAACGTCGTCTCGAAGAACCTCCTCACCGAGTTCAACAGCCGCCTCCTGAAGGGCGAGAAGGTCGTCCAGGCCTACCTCGACACGAAGAACCCGGACGACACGTGGATCACGTGGATGTACGCGATCTCCTACTGGATCACCGCGCGCTACATCCAGCTCGGCCCGGCCCAGGCCGGCCTCCCGTGCCAGCTCGGCGGCACCGGCTACTGCATCGACACGGACGTCCTGCGCGAGCACGGCTGGGACGTGACCGCGCTCACCGACGACCTCGAGTACACGATGAAGCTCGTCCTCGCCGGCATCAATCCGACCTGGGCCCACGACGCGGTCATCTACGACGAGAAGCCGCTCACCATGAAGGCGTCCATGCGCCAGCGGCTGCGCTGGATGCAGGGCCACTGGGACGTCGCCTCGCGCTACACCGGCCCGCTCTTCCGCAAGGCCCGGCGCGAGCGCTCGATGTCCGCGTTCCACGGCGGCATCTACTGCCTGGCGCCGACCCGGATCGTCCTCTGGGGCGCGACCGTCGTCTTCTTCTGGGTGCCGTTCTTCTTCCCGCAGGCGATCGGCCTCGCGATCCACCCGTGGAGCATCCTCGGGTTCGGGATCGGCGTGCTCCTCTTCTTCTTCGCCTATCCGCTGCTCCTGCTCGCCCTCGAGCGCGTGCCGTGGAAGTACTACCCGCGCTACTTCCTCATGTTCATCTTCGGCCCGACCTGGGTGATCGCGGCCGGCCTCGGCTTCCTCCGGCGCAAGAACACGCACTGGGACAAGACCGAGCACACGCGCTCGCTTTCGATCGGCGAGGTCGAGCGGGTCCGCGGCCGCGAGGCTGCGTCCAAGCGCGCGGCCTAGCAGAGAACCGCCGGGCTTCCTACACTGCCCGTCTATGTCGGCGGAAACCACGAAGCCGCAGCCGAAGCTGAACGTCCTGGCGATCGTTGCGTTCGCCGGCTCGCTGCTCTGGGTTCCGATCTGCGCCTTCCTCGCCCTGAAGGACGGACACGCGCCGCCGGCCGCCATCTCCGCCGTCGTCAGCGCCGGCCTCGGCCTCGGCCTCGGAACCTTTGCCCGGCGCCAGATCGACAGGGCTCCGCGCGACACCTACCGGGGGCGCGGCTTCGCCGTCTGGGCGCGGCTTCTCGGGTGGATCGCGATCTTCGTCGCCGCCGGAATCGTCTTCTGGCTCCTCCTTCCGGACCACGCTCCGCTGCCCGGCGCGTAGCCGGTTTCCGGTCGCCGGGGCCAAGCGCGGGTCCGATAAAATTCCTGCACAGATGCGGAATTGCGGATACCCAGAGCCTGCCATGCCGCATCCGTCCGACTATCCCTCTAGCCTGGGGTCCCCGCTCATTCGGAGCGGCCCGATCTCGAGCCCGCCGTACCGCTGACCTCTGGGGAGGAACCAATGGCGTCCGCTGAACGCACCGATACCGCACCCGTAATCGCCGAGGACGCTCTCGGTAACTCGGTCGTCTCCGAGAAGAGCTCGCTCGGGGTTCGCCGCTACTTCACGATCCCCGGCCGCGACCCGTTCGACGAGGTCGAGTGGGAGATCCGCGACGCGCTCATCCCCGGCAAGGACGGCCCCGCGTTCGAGCAGAAGGGCGTCGAGTTCCCCAAGTTCTGGAGCCAGACCGCGACGAACATCGTCGCGCAGAAGTACTTCCGCGGCCGCATGTCCTCCCCGGAGCGCGAGGCCAGCGTGAAGCAGATGATCGGCCGCATCGTCTCGACGGCGGGCGCGTGGGGCCGCGAGGGCGGCTACTTCGCCGACGAGGACGAGGCGCTGACGTTCGAGGCCGAGCTGAAGGCGATCCTCGTGAACCAGCTCGCGTCCTTCAACAGCCCGGTCTGGTTCAACGTCGGCTTCGAGGAGAAGCCGCAGTGCTCGGCGTGCTTCATCCTCTCGATCGAGGACTCGATGGACTCGATCCTCGACTGGATCCGCCGCGAGGGCGTCATCTTCCGCGGCGGCTCGGGCTCCGGGATCAACCTCTCGCGCCTGCGCTCGAGCGCGGAGCAGCTCTCCAAGGGCGGCTACGCGTCCGGCCCGGTCAGCTTCATGCGCGGCGCCGACGCTTCCGCCGGCACGATCAAGTCGGGCGGCAAGACGCAGGCGCGCCGCGAAGATGGTCATCCTCGACATCGAGCACCCGGACATCGAGGAGTTCATCTGGTGCAAGGCGCTCGAGGAGGAGAAGGCCCGCACGCTCGAGGCGGCCGGCTACGACATGTCGCTCGACTCGGCGGGCTGGGCGTCGATCCAGTACCAGAACGCGAACAACTCGGTGCGCGTCACCGACGCGTTCATGGAGGCCGCCGAGGCAGGCGCCGACTGGAACCTGACCGGACGCACCGACGGCGACGTCGTGAAGACCGTCCCGGCGCGCGACCTGCTCCACCAGGCGGCCGAGGCCGCGTGGAAGTGCGCGGATCCCGGCATGCAGTACGACACGACGATCAACGCGTGGCACACGTGCCCGAACTCGGGCCGCATCAACGCGTCGAACCCGTGCTCCGAGTACATGCACATCGACGACTCGGCCTGCAACCTGGCCTCGCTCAACCTGATGAAGTTCCGCCGGGAGGACGGCGAGCTCGACGTCGAGGCGTTCGAGCACGCGGTCGACGTCATGTTCCTCGCGCAGGAGATCTTCGTCGGCTACTCGAGCTACCCGACGCCCGAGATCGACCGGAACGCGAAGGCGTACCGCCAGCTCGGCCTCGGCTACGCGAACCTCGGCGCGCTGCTCATGGCGCGCGGGCTCCCGTACGACTCGGACGACGGCCGCGCCTACTCGGCCGCGGTGACCGCGCTCATGACCGGCCGCGCCTACCGCAAGTCGGCCGAGATCGCCGCGCGCATGGGCGCCTTCGCCGGCTACCAGCCGAACGCGGGCGCGATGGTCGGCGTGATCGCCAAGCACCGCGCCGCCGTCGGGAACATCGAGGATCAGGACTCGGTTCCGGCCGACCTCCTCGGCGCCGCCCGCAAGGCGTGGGACGACGCGCTCGACCTCGGCGAGGTCTCCGGCTTCCGCAACGCGCAGGCCACGGTGCTCGCGCCGACCGGGACGATCAGCTTCATGATGGATTGCGACACGACCGGCGTTGAGCCCGACTTCTCCCTGGTGAAGTCGAAGAAGCTCGTCGGCGGCGGCGAGATCACGATCGTGAACAAGACGGTCGCGATGGCGCTCGAGAAGCTCGGCTACGCGCCCACCGAGGTCGACGAGATCGTCGCCTTCGTGGACGACCGCAACTCGGTCGTCGGCGCGCCGTACCTGAAGACCGAGCACTACCCGGTGTTCGACTGCGCGATCGGCGAGCGCGCGATCCACTACATGGGCCACGTGAAGATGATGGGCGCCGTCCAGCCGTTCATCTCGGGCGCGATCTCGAAGACCGTGAACATGCCCGAGTCGGCGACGGTGAAGGACGTCCAGGACCTCTTCATGGACTCCTGGAAGCTCGGCGTGAAGGCCGTCGCGATCTACCGCGACAACTGCAAGGTGGCGCAGCCGCTCTCGGGCAAGAAGGACGGGGCCGAGGCCGTGCTCCCGCCGCCGCAGCTCGACAAGCCCGCCCGCCGGCGCCTGCCGCTCGAGCGGACGGAGGTCGGCCGCAAGTTCCAGGTCGGCGACTACGAGGGCTACATCCACGTCGGCCTGTACGAGGACGGCACCCCCGGCGACATCTTCGTGGACATCGCCAAGGAGGGCACGACGCTGGCCGGCCTCATGAACTCGTTCATGATCTCGGTGTCGCTCGGCCTCCAGTACGGCGTGCCGCTCGAGGTGTACGTCTCGAAGTTCGCGCACATGCGCTTCGAGCCGAGCGGAATCACGAACGACCCGGACATCCGCGTCGCCAAGTCGATCGCCGACTACGTGTTCCGCTGGATGGGCAAGAAGTTCCTCACGCCCGAGCAGCAGGAGGAGATCGGAATCCTGACCCCGGAGATCCGAGCCCGCCTGGCCACCGCAGCCGAGGCGCTGGAGGGCAAGCCGCTGCGAGGAGTCAGCGCCGGCGTCGCCCGCCAGGCCAGAAGGCCCTGTTCAACGCCTTCGAGGACGCGGTGGAGTGCGCGAAGTGCGGCGGCCGGATGGTTCGCACCGGGCTCCTGCTACACGTGCCGGGACTGCGGGCAGAACACTGGGTGTAGCTAGCTAGCTGACTCTTAGGACGACAACTCGGCGGCTGTATCGTCGGCGCGTGATCCCCACACCTCGTCCACGCGCCCACGGCATGGCGACGAGCACCGATGGAACGCGAATCGCCTGGTATCGCTACGGCGGTGGGGAGCGGGCCATTCTGTTCGTGCCGACGTGGAACATCGTCGACGAGCGCGTTGTCGGGCACCAGGTCGCTGCCCTCGAGCCCCACGCGACCGTCGTCACCTACGCCCGCGAGGTGCCGGCGCCAGTGAGCGGCCGAAGCGCGGCTACGACTTTCCGCTCCACGCGGCCGACGCGCTCGCGGTTCTCGAAGCCACGGGGATCGGGCGCGCGGCGCTCGTCACCGCGTCCCGTGGGTTGAACGCGGCGCTCCTGCTGGTCGCCGACGATCCGAAGCGATTCGACCGCCTCGCCGTGGTCGCGCCGTACATGCAGCTCGAGGCCGAGCCGGCGCCTCCGGACCCCGAATGGCTCGAGTCCCTGCGGACCGACTGGCCCGGGTTATCGTGGTTCATGCACGACGTCTTCACAGAGCCGGACTCGGCCGACGTCATCGCCGAGATGATCTCCATCGGGCTCGAGGCGACGCCGGAGGTCGCCGTCACGCAAGAGCTCGAGCTCGACTGGCAACGGCCGGCTCGTCTCCTCGAGCAGGTCACCTGCCCGACACTCGTCGTCCACGGCGAGGCCGATGCCGCAGTCCCCGCTGCGCTCGCCGAGGGCATCGTCGCCGCGATGCCGAACGCACGGCTCGAGCTGATCCCGGCAGGTGGTCACCGGCCCGACATTCGCACCCCGGAGCTCGTGAACCCGCTCCTTCTCGATTTTCTCGTCGACGGCCGTCGGGCCACGTAGCGGCGCTCAGGGGAGCTCCCTGGACACTCCGATTCCGAGCCTCTCTCGGTCGAAATCGTGAGGCTCTTTGTACGACAGTCAGATGGCGTCGCACGCCGCGATGCTTGCCGCTTCAGCAGACGAAGAGGGTACTCTCGCCCGACCATGGCCCACGTAGCCCCAGGCCTAGGTCGCCGCACTCGCTCTCCCGAGTGGCTCGCCGTTCCGCTGCTTGCCTTTGCGCTCGTCAGCCTGCTCGTCGGGATCCTCGCCAAGAGCACCGACCCCGGGCCGAAGCACTACTTCGACCTCATCTTCAGCGATCCGATTCACATGAAGGTCTGGCTCGCGAGCGCCGCGGCCACGCTCGCGGTCTTTCAGATCTTCAGCGCCGCCTGGATCTTCGGGAAGCTCCCCTGGCGCCGGCCTCGCTGGATCGGCCGGGCGCACCGGATCTCGGGGATCACGGCGTTCGCGCTCACGCTGCCCGTCGCCTACCACTGCATCTTCAACCTCGGCTTCCAGGACGCGACCACCCGCGTGCTCGCGCACTCGCTCCTCGGCTGCGCGTTCTTCGGCGCGTTCGCGGCCAAGGTGCTCATCGTGCGGCTCCACCGCTTCCCCGGCTGGGTCCTCCCAACCGCGGGCGGGCTGCTCTTCGCCGTCCTCATCGGCGTCTGGTACACGAGCGCCCTGTGGTTCTTCCGGCTCGTCGGCGTCGGGATCTGACTCGGACCGGACCGGGCTAGATCTGCGCCTCGCCGTCGTCGCTCACCGCGCTGAGCGCCTGCTCCACGCGCAACCCAGGCCGTTCTGCCGACGGAGGTGGAGCACCCCCGGCGTTTCCGGAGAACAGCGCCGCGGCAACTCGGACGAGGTTTTCGCAGGTTCGATCCAGGGCTTCCGTCGCGCCGGCCGGGAGCAGTGAGCGCACGGCGGCACCGGTACGAGCATCGGGCGGCTCGTAACCGGGCGGTGCGGCGATCTGCGGAAAGGCCGAGCGGACAGCCGCGATGCAGGCATGCACCAGGTACGTGTCGTCGAGCAGTCCGATCGCGCCGAGTTCGCGTTCGGCGAAGAGGTCGTCCTCGTCGATGAGGTAGAGCAGGACTTGCCCCGCCGCGAAGCTGACGCTGCGCCCGACCTGCGGCTCCTTCGTCATGGCCGTGAGCGCATCGATGGCGACGGGAAGCCCGTGCACGTACTTCTCGAGCAGCTCGGCGAGCTCGCGAAGCTCGTCGGACGGGACGTCCGGCGCCTGGCTCGCGAGCGCAGCCTGCAGGTCATCGGCGCGCGCCTGCTTCGCGAGGGATTCCGAGATCAGCGCGGCGAGCACGGTTTCAGTTGCTCCAGCCGGCCAAGCCGTTGGCGGCGTCTTGGCCGAGTTCGTTGCCGGCGCTCTTCACGACGGAAGTCGCGAACTCCATGAGCAGGCCCTTGACCTCGTGCTGGCCGGCGTTGGGCTGCGCCTGGACGACGGCCGCGACCAGCTGTCCCGGCGCCGTCGCCTGTGCGGGAATGTTCATCCCGGGCAGGTAGAGCCACTGGAACGTCATGCAGCGCCCGCAAGTGAAGGACGGGGACATGACGCCGCAGAAGCCGCAGACCGGGCCCCATGGCGAGGGCTCGGCCGGGATGGGCGCGTGAGGCATGAACTGCCCGGAGCACCAGAACGGTCCTATCGCCCTGCACCAGCTACACCCGACGTACAACATTGCGGCGCTTGCCACAATACTCCGCGGCTCATGCGGTTCGCCGCCCGGGCTCTAGCCTGTAGCGCGTGAGCGAGCCGCCCGTCCTCCCGTTCAAGACCCGCGCAGCGTGGGCCCGATGGCTCGCGAAGCACTACGGCGACGAAGGCGGCGTCTGGCTCAAGTTCGCGAAGAAGGCGAGCGGCATCCCGACGGTCACCTACGACGAGGCGCTCGAGGTGGCGCTCTGCTACGGCTGGATCGACGGGCAGGTGAAGAGCTTCGACGAGGACTGGTACCTCCAGCGCTTCACTCCGCGGCGGGCGCGCTCGAAGTGGTCGCAGCGCAACGTGGGGATCGCGACCGAGCTCATCGAGCGCGGCGCGATGCATCCGTCCGGCCTCGCCGCGGTCGAAGCGGCCAAGGCGGACGGCCGCTGGGAGAACTCGTATCCGTCGCCCTCGAAGATCGAGGTGCCGGACGACCTGCGCGCCGCCCTCGCGAAGAACGCCAAGGCCGCCGCGGCGTTCGAGACGCTGAGCAGCCAGAACCGCTACGCGATCCTCTACCGGATCCACGACGCCAAACGCCCCGAGACGCGCGCCCGGCGGATCGCTCAGTTCACCGAGATGCTCGCGCGCGGCGAAACGCCGCATCCGTAGGCGAGTCGCGCCTTGGCGGCCGGGTTCGTCCTGGTCTTGACCGGGCACTTGTCGCGGGCGACACTTGCCACGAGGTGGGGTCGGGACTGAAAGGGGAGCCAGATGTTTTCTGAACGCGGAAGGATCAAGGCCCGCGGCGCTCGACTCGGCATTGTCGCCGTGGCCAGTCTCTTGCTGGTCGCAGGAGTTGCGGCCGCAGGAGGCCACCACGATCGATTCACGCCCGGCGCGGCCGGGGCGGGCGATGCGTACTTCCCGCTCGACGGCAACGGCGGCTACGACACGAAGCACTACCTGCTCGACCTGAAATACACGCCGGCGACGGACGTCCTCGAGGGAGAGGCCACGATCCGCGCCCGCGCGACCCAGAATCTTTCGCGCTTCAACCTCGACTTCCAGGGGCTCACGGTCCTGTCGATCGAGGTCGACGGCCGCCGCGCGTCGTGGAGGCGCGACGGGAACGAGCTGATCGTCACCCCGCGCGAAGGGCTGCGTGACGACGACCACTTCACGATCGAGGTCAAGTACCGCGGCGTCCCCGAGACGCTCGAGGACGGCAGCGGCTTCATCCACACGGACGACGGCGCGCTGATCATCGGCGAGCCCCATGTGGCCGCGACGTGGTTCCCGGTCAACGACCACCCGAGCGACAAGGCCGCGTACACGTTCAAGATGGCCGTCCCCGCGGGGCTCGAGGCGGTTGGAAACGGCGTCCTGGTGGACCGCCGGACGAAGCACGGCTGGACGACCTGGACCTGGGACGCGAAGGAGCCGATGGCCTCGTACCTCGCGACGGCGTCGGTCGGCGAGTTCGACCTGCGCGCCTACAAGCACAAGGGCATCAAGATGTGGGACGCGTTCGACCCGGACCTCTGGGATCCGACGGGCACCCCGCGCACCGGAACGCAGTTCGCGATCTCACAGACGGGCGAGCCGTCGTTCAAGCGGCTGGCGCGGACGATCGCAGTCCCGGCCGGCGGCGCGAACATGTCCTTCTGGATCAACCGCGACACCGAGCAGAACTGGGACTTCGTGTTCGTCGAGGCGCACACCGTCGGCCAGGACAACTGGACGACGCTCCGCGACCTGAACGGCCATACGACCCAGGACACCGGGTTCGTCTGCCCGTTCTGGCTGGGGCTGCATCCGTTCCTCGAGCACTACCAGACCGACAACGGCGACGGCACGTGCTCGCCGTCGGGGAGCACCGGCAACTGGTGGGCCGTGAGCGGGTCGAGCGGCGGCTACGAGCAGTGGATGGTCGACCTCTCGGCGTATGCGGGATCGAGCGTCGAGGTCTCGATCAGCTACGCGAGCGACGACCTCGTCCAGCTCCCGGGAGCATTCGTTGACGACATCATCGTCTCGACCGGCGCCGGCACGACGTCCTTCGAGAACGACGGGAACATGTTCGACGGCTGGACGGTGCCCGGAGCACCTGCCGGCAGCGCGGCGAACCCGACCGACTGGATCGTCGGGACGACGGCAGACGCACCGCCGCCGCTCGGCACCGTCGTGGACGCGTCGTTCGCCCGCCAGGGCGAGATCCTCGACTTCGAGGCGAGCGTGTTCGGCTCGTATCCGTTCTCGGCTTCCGGCGGGATCGTCGACGACGCGAACATTGGGTTCGCGCTCGAAAACCAGACCCGCCCGATCTACGCGAAGGGCTTCTTCACCGACACGTTCCAGGGCGACTCGGTCATCGTGCACGAGTTGGCGCACCAGTGGTTCGGCGATAGCCTCGCGGTCGCGAAGTGGAAGCACATCTGGCTCAACGAGGGCTTCGCGACCTACGCCGAGTGGCTGTGGAGCGAAGATCAGGGTCTCGGAACCACGCAGGAGATCTTCGACAACTTCTACTTCGGCATCCCGCCTGACGAACCGTTCTGGCAGGTCATCATCGGGGATCCCGGGCCAGACCTGATCTTCGACATCTCGATCTACTGGCGCGGCGGGATGGCGCTGCACCAGCTGCGTCTCGCCGTCGGCGACCAGGACTTCTTCAAGATCCTGCGCAAGTGGGCGACCACGCGGGAGGGCGACAACGTGAAGACCAGCGAGTTCATCCGGCTCGCGGAGCAGGTCTCCCACGAGGATCTGGACGACCTCTTCGACGCGTGGCTCTTCACGCCGGGGCGGCCCGACCTGCCCGCGGCGGCGATCGCCAAGACGTCGTCGATGAAGGCGCACAACCAGGCCGGCTCGGGTACCGCGCTCGGGCTGAGGATGCGCATGGCCGGCAAGCGGATGTAACACGTGCGAAGTGGCCCCGCCTGACGACCGGCGGGGCCACTTTCGCTCTAGACCGGCGCTTCTCCAGGGGCGTACGCTCTTCCGATCGACGGATTGGAGGAGTCATGTTCAAGTCGAAGACACCGTCCCCGTCCCTGGTCATCGCCTCGTTGGCGCTCGCGATCGCGCTCGGCGGGACCGCCTACGCCGCGAGCCTGCCGCGGAACAGCGTCGGCTCGCCGCAGGTGAAGCCAAATTCGCTGAAGGGCGGCGACATCAAGGAGTCCACGCTCTCGGGTGTGCTGTTCGGCTCGGGCAGGGCCCAGGGGCGGACGAGGAGCCTGGCCGCCAACACTGGACTGACGACGATCCTTGCGATTCCCAAGGTTGGACGGATCGCCGCCAACTGCGGGAGCGGATCAACGGCCGAGGTGCGCTTCTTCAACACCACGAAGGCGACCGCCAACGTGTGGATCCGCCAGCAGGCGAGCACCTCATCGATCACGACCGGACCGGGCGACTACACCGGGTTCACCGTGAACGGCCTCGGGTTCTCGGACTTCATCGTGCGATCGTCGTCGCCGAAGCGCGTGACCGTCATCCATATAGCGGCGACAACCGGCGGCGTGTGCAGCTACGCCGCGATCGCGGAGAGCGTCGTGCGGCCATAGCTCGTATTCACGCTATCCATATTGCTTCTGACATAATGCCGCCATGCATACGGCGGCGACCAATCCGTTCACGTACGGCGATCTCGCGCTCGACGACGCCTTCACCGACCGGGAGGACGAAGTCCGTGAGCTGACCTCGGACATGCGCAACGGCCAGAACGTGCTCGTCTACGCGCCGCGGCGCTACGGGAAGTCTTCGCTCGTCCTGCGCGCCGCCCAGGAGGCGATCTCCAAGAAGGTGCTCGTCGCCTATGTCGACCTGATGAAGACGCCCACGAAGGAGCGCTTCGCGGCCGCGCTCGCGAAGACGATCTGGTCGGACATCGCCTCGCCGCTCGACCAGGCGTTCGAGAAGGCCGCGAGCCTCTTCCGCGGGCTGCGGGTGACGCCGACGATGGAGGTCGACCCGACCGACGGCTCGCTGCGGTTCGGCTTCATGGCCGGGCACCGGCGCAACGACATCGACGACACGATCGAGGGGCTTCTGGAACTTCCCGCCCTGCTGGCCGCCGAGCGCCGCCGGCGCGTGGCGATCGTCTTCGACGAGTTCCAGGAGATCGTCGCGCTCGACAAGCGCTTCCCGAACCTGATGCGCGCCGTGTTCCAGACGCAGCCGGACATCGCGCACGTCTACCTCGGCTCCAAGCGGCATGTGCTCGACGCGATCTTCAACGACCGCAACGAGCCGTTCTGGCGCAGCGCCAAGCGGCTCGAGATCGGGCCGATCCCGCGGCGGAAGTTCGCACGGTTCCTCGGCGAGCGCTTCGAGGCGACCGGCAAGCGGATCTCCGACGACGGCGTCGAGCGCCTGCTCGAGGCGACCGGCGGCCATCCGTACGCGACGCAGGAGCTCGCGTACGCGACGTGGGAGCTGGCCGGGCGGCGCGTCGTCGGTCCGGCTGACGTCGAGGAGGCGATCCGCAAGGTGCTGCGCTCCGAGTCGAACCACTTCGCGACGCTCTGGGACGACCTACCCCGTCCGCAGCGGCTGGCGCTCCTGGCGCTCGCCGACGAGCCGTCCGCGGCCGTGTTCTCGCGGGCCTACCACGAGCGACACCAGCTCCCGCCGAACCCGACGCTGCAGACGGCGGTCCGCGCGCTCGTCAGCAAGGAGCTGATCGCGCGCGGCGACGAGCGCGAATACCGCATCGCCGAGCCCTTTCTCGCCGACTGGCTCCAGCGCGAACAGGGAGAAACCTCGGTCGCGCGGGAGCTCCGTCAGAGCTCCGAGCGGTAGGTGCCGCGATCAGGCGGGCGCCGACTCGCGCGCGAGCCGTTCGGCGCGTTCCTTGATGCCGAGGAGCATCTTGCGCTCCATGACCCAGGAGCCGGGCTCCACGACCGCCATCACCAGGCGCGAGCGGAGCGCAGGCCCGAGAACGAACCGGTTTCGGCTCACGAGGCGCGTGCCTTCGTCCGCGGGGATGAGATTGAACGTCCAGACCCACTTCCCATCCTCCGAGCGCCACGCCAGCGTTCGCTCGGGGTCGATGATCTCGGCTCGCATGCCCGGCCCCTCTTTCGGGCTGAACAGGACGTCTCCGACCTGCAGGTCCTGGAACTCCGGCAGCACGCGGTCGGTCGAGTGCATCTCGAGTCCGAGGAGGTTCTCGATCCAGTCGTACGTGTACGCGCCGCCGCGGCCGCTGCCCATCTGCACGAGCCAGGGCCAGACGTCCGACGCGGGCGCCGCAATCGAGATCGCTCGAGTCGACGTCATGTCCGGCTCGGCGAGGAGCTCGTCGCCGGGCAGCGGTCCGAGCTCATCGGTGGTCGCACCCCAGCTCAGGCTGCGTTCGCGCAAGGCGAACCGGTAGACGGCCGAGGCGGCGAGGCCTGCGAGGACGGGCATCGCGAGCAGACGAAGCTTCACGACGGCATCTTCGCGCCGAAAGGCCGAGGCTGCTTCAGCGTACGGACGGATCTGGCTCGGTAGAAACCCACGATTCCTTCGGGACCCGGTCGAACGCAGCTCGAGGTCGAGGTACCCGTACCCCAGGTCTCGCGCCACCTCCCTGATCTCGTTGGAAGGCGGTCGGCTACCACTGCGTTAGACCGCGAAAGACTCAAAGTCCTAGGAGGACGAGATGAACGCAGCCGTACCCGATCCCAAGCGTTGGTGGGCGCTCGCCGTCCTCGGCGTGGCCTACCTGATGGTCGTCCTCGACATCTCGATCGTGAACGTCGCGCTGCCGTCGATCCAGGAGGACCTCCAGTTCCAGACCGAGGATCTCCAGTGGGTCGTATCCGGCTACGCGCTCACGTTCGGCGGCCTCCTGCTCCTCGGCGGGCGCATGGGCGACCTGCTCGGGCGGCGGATCTTCTTCATGATCGGCCTCGGCCTCTTCGCGCTGACCTCGCTCATCGCGGGCTTCTCACAGTCCTCGGAAATGCTGATCTTCGCCCGCACCGCGCAGGGCGCCGCGGCCGCGATTCTCTCCCCTTCGGTGTTCTCGATCACAACCGTGACGTTCGCGGAAGGCGCGGAGCGCAACAAGGCGCTCGGCGCGCTCGGCGGCATCGCCGGCGCCGGCGGCGCGATCGGCGTGCTCCTCGGCGGGATCATCACCGAGTACGCGGGCTGGCAGTGGATCTTCTTCGTCAACGTCCCGATCGCGCTCATCACGCTCTACTTCGTACCGAAGTACGTGCGCGAGTCGAAGGCCGAGGGCATGGCGCGGCACTTCGACGTCTGGGGCGCCGTCACCGTGACGACCAGCCTCATCCTGCTCGTCTTCGGGCTGACGCAGGCGAACCGCGTCGGCTGGGTGTCGGCGCAGACGATCGGCGTGCTCACCGCCTCGGCCGTCCTCATGGGGATCTTCCTCTGGCTCGAGAACCGCTCGCATGCGCCGCTAGTGCCGCTCTCGTTCTTCAAGCGCCGTACGATCACGGGCGCGAACCTGATCGGCTTCGGGCTCGGCACCTCGATCTTCGGGATGTTCTTCCTGCTGACGCTGTACATGCAGTACACGCTCGGCTACTCGGCGCTGAAGACCGGGTTCGCCTACTTGGTCGTGGCGCTCGCGGCGGTCGCCGCCTCGGGGATCGCGCAAGCGCTCGTCTCGCGCCTCGGCGTCCGGCCCGTCCTGGCCGCGGGGCTCGCGTTGCTCTCGCTCTCGCTCGCGTTCTTCTCGCAGATCTCGGTCGGCGGCTCGTACACGAACGACCTCCTCCCGGGCTTCTTCGGGATCGGCGTCGGGATGGGCTTCTCCTTCGTGCCGATCTCGATCGCCGCGCTCGCAGGCGTGCAGGGGCCTGAAGCAGGCCTCGCGTCGGGGCTCATCAACACGAGCCAGCAGATCGGCGGCGCCCTCGGCGTCGCGATCCTGACGACCGTCGCGACGTCGCACGCGACCTCGCTGCTCGAGTCGGGTGAGCCGCAGGTCGTGGCCAACACGGCCGGCTACGCCGCGGCTTTCTGGGTCGCATCCGGGTTCGCCGCGGTCGCCTTCGTCATGACCTTCGTCCTACTGAAGCGCGAGGACCTGCGCGTCGAAGATCTCGAGTCGGCGCCTGCGCCGGGCTAGATGCCCTACGACGAGGAACTTGCCGGACGGGTGCGGGCCCAGCTCGACGCCCGTCCGGACCTCGTCGAGCGAAGGATGTTCGGCGGGATCGCGTTCATGCTCGGCGGCAACATGGCCTGCGGCGTGCTCGGCGACGGGCTGATCGTGCGCCTGCCGGCCGAGGAGCATGACGCCGCGCTTGCCCAGCCGGGCGTTGGCCAGTTCGACTTCACGGGGCGGCCGATGAGGGGCTTCGTCGTCGTCTCGTCCTCCGTGCTCGAGACCGACGACGAGCTCGATGCCTGGGTCGTGCGCGGCGAGGCGCATGCGTCCTCGCTTCCGCCCAAGTAGCGGGTTCTGCGTCCGCTCGCGCCGGGTACCAACCGAACCGAATCGTCACCTCCGACGAACCATCCTCGTCATTCCAAGGAACGGAGGGGGAAGATGAATCGAAGTCCGGTGCAAACCGTCGCGATGATCGTCGGTGTCGCGTTTTTGGCGGTCGGCATCCTCGGGTTCATTCCGGGGATCACGACGAACCTCTACGAGGGTCTCGATTTCGCGGGCCACGAGGGCAACGCGGAGCTGCTCGGGATCTTCCAGGTCAGCATCCTTCACAACCTCGTGCACATCCTGTTCGGGATCGCCGGCATCCTGCTCGCCGCGACGTGGAGCGGGGCACGGCTCTTCCTGGTCGGCGGCGGCGCGATCTACCTCGTGCTGTGGATCTACGGGCTCCTGATCGACAAGACGAGCGATGCCAACTTCGTTCCGCTGAATTCGGCGGACGACTGGCTGCACTTCGCGCTCGGAGCCGTCATGGTGGCCGCAGGTCTGGTGCTCGGCCGCGCAACGGCCGGCCGAACGGTCAGCGCGGGCGTCTAGGGGAAATCGGGAAGGCGCCGCGGTCGCACGGCGCGGCCGGTTCGTAGAGAATCGGCCCGCATGAGCACCGCGGCGCTACCCGATTCGATGGCCGCGCGCGAGAAGGTCGCGCCGTTCATCCACCGCACGCCGCTCGTCGGTTCGCAGGCGCTTTCGACCGAGACCGGCCTCGACGTGCGGCTCAAGGCCGAGTGCTTCCAGAAGACCGGCTCGTACAAGATCCGCGGGCCGTTGAACAAGCTCTCGCTGCTTTCGGATGAAGAGCGCGCCCGCGGCGTCGTCTGCTCCTCGGCCGGGAACCACGCGCAGGGCGTCGCCCTCGCGGCATCGATGCTCGGGATCCGCGCGGTCGTCTGCATGGCCGAGAACGCGACGCCCTCGAAGGTCGAGGCGACCAAGGGCTACGGCGCGGAGGTCGTCCAGCACGGGACGATCTGGGACGAGGCCGACGAGAAGGCGCGCGAGCTCGTCGAACGCGACGGGCTCGTGTACGTGCATCCGTTCGACGACCTCGACCTCATCTCCGGCCAGGGCACGCTCGGGCTCGAGGTGATCGAGGACTGGCCCGAGGTGGAGGTGATCGTCGTCCCGATCGGCGGCGGCGGGCTCATCTCCGGCGTGTCGGCCGCCGTCAAGCGGGCGCGGCCGGATGTGCGGATCGTCGGCGTCGAGTCGGCGGACGGCCCGGCGATGAAGGCGAGCGTCGACGCGGGCGAGCTGGTCACGCTCGAGCACTGCGACACGATCATCGACGGTCTCCGCGTGAAGCGCGTCGGCGGGCACACGTTCGAGTTGGTGCGGCAGTTCGTGGACGAGATCGTGGTCGTGCCGGACTCGGTCATCTTCGAGAACGTGCTCTGGACGATGGCGCGCACGAAGCTCGTCGTGGAGGGCGCGGCCGCGGCGCCGGTCGCCGCGCTGCGCTCGGGCGCGCTTCAGCTTCCGGCCGGGACGCGCGTCGTCTGCGTCATCTCCGGCGGGAACCTGGATCTCTCGCAGCTCGACGGACTGCGCTTCAACTAGAGCTAGGCGCGCTGCGAGGCGAGCGCCTGGATCGCGCGGTGGAGCGCGGCCGTGAACTCGTCGGGCTCGTCGGCGCGGTTCTTCAGCAGGTAGCCGATCCCGGTCGGGCTCGACGCGATCAGCTCGGCCGCGCGCACCGGCCCGAGCGCTTCCGAGAGGAGGAGCACTCGCATGTCCGGGAACGCCTCGCGGATGATCCGCGCGGCCTCGAGGTTCTCGTCGAGGTCCTGCGCGGTCACGCCCATGTCCACGACGACCACGTCCGGCCGGCGCTCGCCGATGTCGCGGAGAAGGTCGTCGAGCGTTTCGACCTCCGAGACCACGCGGATCCCGCTCTCCTCGAGCTGGCGGCGCAGCCCGCCTCCGGCGAGGGCCACCCGCAGCGGCACATCCGTGCGCAGCGGCGGGAACTCGGACTCGAGCCCGGCGTGCACGAGCTGGAAGATCCGCTCCGGCTCCTCGAGCCCGGGGAGCTCGTACGCGCCCAGGTCGCGCGTTTCCTCGTGAGCCTGCCCGGCCGTCGCCGCGGAAAGAAGAACCTGGCCGCCGTGGCCCGCGTCCGCGATCCGTGAGGCGCGGTGGATCTCGATCCCCGAGTAGTCGCCGAGCCTGTCCCGCCGGGCGGTTCCGGTGTGCACGCCGATGCGGAGCCTCACCTGGCCCGCCGAGAGCGACCGCTGGATCGCGACGGCCGCGTTCACCGCCGCGTCGGCGTCGAGGAACACCGCGAACACCTCGTCCCCACGCAAGTCCGACGACCCGGCCGCCGACCTTCTCGATCTCGGCGCGAAGCAGCGAGCGCAGCTCGAAGAGAAGCTCGTCGTAGTGGTCTTCGAGCTCGCGGAGAAGACCGGTCGAGCCCTCGACGTCACCGAAGAGGAAGGTGCGCTCCTGGATCCGTTGCCCGTACCCGGCCTCGGAGGGCGAAAAACGCCACGTTAGGGTTCCGCGAAGCCGCTGCGCAATGCGCATGGCGTCGCTACCGGCCGGGAACGATGAAGGAGAACAGGGCGCGCGGTGCTGTAAGGGGAACCGCGCGCCCGGTTCGTTTAGGAGACCAGCGCCGGGTCGAGCGCCTGGCCGCCTTCGGCCACCAGGTGGAGGGCGGCTGCGAACTCGTCCATGTCGCCGACGCGGTCCTTCAGCAGGTAGCCGACGCCGGTGGCGCTCGCCGCGACGAGCTCGGCCGCGTAGGCCGGCTCGAGCGCCTGCGAGAGGAGCAGGACGCCGACGCCCGGGTACTGGTGCCGGATCGTCTTCGCGGCGCGAAGGCCCTCGTCGCTTCCGCTCGGCGGCATGCGAATGTCGACCACGGCCACGTCCGGCTGGTGCTCGGCGATGTCGCGGAGGAGCTGATCGGGCGTCCCCGCCTGGGAGACGACCTCGATCCCCGCCTCCTCGAGCAGCCGCGCGATGCCCTCGCGGATGATCACGGAGTCGTCCGCGAGCGCGACGCTCAGGCCCCTGCGGGGAGCGCCGGAGCGCAGCACCGGGAAGTCCGCCTCGAGCTCCTCGTGGAGGAGCTGGAAGATCCGCTCGGGCGAGTCGAGGCCGTTCAGCTCGTACTCGCCGAGGTCGAGCGCGTCCGTGTCGAGCAGGGTGGCCGTTGCCTGCGACAGGAGCACCTGGCCGCCGTGCGCGGCGTCCGCGATGCGGGAGGCGCGATGCACCTCGATGCCGACGTAGTCGTTGCGCTCGTCCTCGCGGGCGACGCCCGTGTGAAGGCCGATCCGCACGCGAACCGGCACGTCGCTCGCCCAGTCGTACGCGGCGACCGCCTTCTGGATACACACCGCGGCGGCCATTCCCTGACTCGCGCGCTCGAAGACCGCGAAGACCTCGTCGGCCCGCATGTCGACGACCCGGCCGCCGGCGCGCTGGATCTCCTCGCGGAGGATCGAGCGCAGCTCGAGCAGGAGCTCGCCGTAGTGGTCGCCGAGCTCGCGCACGAGGCGCGTGGAGCTTTCGACGTCGCTGAAGAAGAACGTGAGTTTCTGCGGTCTCATACAGGGCAGGATCGCGTGTCTAGACGGTGCTGTGCAGGGAGCGGACTCTCCATTTTAGGTGCGGTTATCCGCACCGGTCGATCCGGCAGATCGTGTAAAAGCTGCGAAATGACACGCTACGACCTGCTTTTGTTCCTCCACATCTCGTTCGCGATCATGTGGATCGGCGCGGGGATGCTCTTCCACATTCTCGGCTTCCGCGCCGACCGGGCCCGCAACGAGGGGGCGATGCGACAGCTTTTCGACGACCTCGTCGCCCTGTCGAACACCTTCTTCGTGCCCTCGTCGCTGCTCGTGCTCGTGTTCGGGATCCTGCTCGTCGCCGACAGCGACTTCTACGCGTTCGACCAGCTCTGGATCGTCCTCGGCTTCGCCGGCTTCGCGATCACGTTCCTGACGGGGCTTCTGTGGATCAAGCCGCAGTCCGAGCGCGTGAAGAAGATGATCGACCGCGACGGCGGGATGAGCCCGCCGGCCTACAACGCGGCGCGCCGGATGATCGTGTTCTCGCGGCTCGACTACGTCGTCCTGTACCTGGTCGTCGTGGACATGGTCGTCAAGCCGACGAAGGACGACACGTGGACGCTCGTCGGGATGGCGGTGATCCTCGTGCTCGCGACGGCGTTCTTCTACGGGCGCGCGCGGGCGCTCTCGCTGAAGGCTGAGCGGCCGTCTACCGCCTGACCGGCCCGGACGGCGAGTACCTCTCCGAGACGCCGGGAACGCTCGGCGGGCACCGACGCTCGAAGATCTACGGCCGGCTCGATTGCCCGGGAGCGTTGCGGTGGATCGCGCGCGGGCACTACGTGCGGCACCGCGTGTTCTTCGCGGACGAGGCGACGGCCGTGGCGTCCGGATACCGGCCCTGCGCGGTCTGTTTGCCCGAGCGCTATGCGGCGTGGAAGGCGGGTAGAGTCGCGCCGTGACCGGATCCGCCGCCGCCAAGCTGATGGCCGTCCTCTCCTCGGGCCTGTGCCTCTTCGCCGGCGGGTTCCTGCTGGTGGCCGGGTTCGAGAACGACGACGTGAAGCTCCTCGCCGGCTGGATCGGGATCTTCTTCCTCGGCATGAGCCTCTTCGTCGGGCCGACGCTGTGGCTCCTCGCCGACCTCCGCGCGCGGGACGAGGCCAAAACCGGCGAACCTGCCGAGCCTGACCGCGACGGCGCAGACGGGGACGCGGACGTCCCTGGGCCGCAGCTCTAGCTACACGCGCGCGCGCCCCACCCTGGGAGGGGAGAGGACCACCCGCCACCCACGGCGATCGTATCGAGCGAGTGCGCACGGATTGCGCACGAAACCGTGCCGATTTCGTGCCGGTTCGTCCCCAGGTGACCTAGCCGGTCACGACGATCGCGACCGCCGCGTACTGGAGCGCCACCGCCGCGATGACCAGGGCGTGGAAGACCTCGTGGTAGCCGAAGACGTCCGGCACCGGGTCGGGACGGCCCATCACGTAGACGACCGCGCCGAGCGTGTAGCAGATGCCGCCGGCGAGGACGAGGGACGTCGCGGTCGTTCCCGCGCCCTCGAGGAGCTCCCGAAACGCGACCGCGGCGACCCAGCCGAGCCCGACGGCGATTGCGGCCGCCATCCACTTCGGCGACGCCGGCCAGCACAGCTTGAGGAGGATCGCGACCAGCGCTCCTGTCCACACGACGGCCAGGACCGCCGGACGCCACGCGCCCTCGAGCACGAGCAGGCCGAACGGCGTGTAGGTGGCCGCGATCAGGAGGTAGATCGCCGCGTGATCCAGCCGGCGCAGCCACGAGCGGCGCACCGGCGACCAGGTGGGGCGGTGGTACAGGGCGCTGACGCCGAACATGACCGCGACGCCGCTCGCGAAAACTGCCGTCGCGGCCCGCGAAAGGGGCGATGCCCGCGAGGGCGATCAGCACGATGCCGACCGGAAGCGCGAGCAGAAACGCCCACTGGTGCGACACGCCGCGAAACCGCGGCTTTTCCAAGAGCGCCGGGGAGGCCATGCCTCACGGTAACGGATCGACCGCGGCGCGACCCGCGTCGGGTAGAACTCCCGCCATGCGCTACCGGCAACTCGGCTCGAGCGACCTCGAGGTTTCGGAGATCAGCCTCGGCTCCTGGCTCACGTTCGGCGTGGGCATCGATCGCGACCGCGCCAAAGCGTGCGTCGACCGGGCCTTCGACGTCGGGATCAACTTCATCGACACCGCGAACGTGTACGGGAAGGGCGCCGCGGAGGACTTCCTCGGCGAAGCGCTTGCCGACCGACCGCGCGACTCCTACGTCCTCGCGACCAAGCTCTACTTCCCCATGACCGACGCGGACCGAGGGCTCTCGCGCGCGCAGGTGGAGAAGCAGATCGACGCGTCCCTGAAGCGGCTGCGGGTCGAGTACGTCGACCTGTACCAGTGCCACCGCTACGACGTGGACACGCCGCTCGAGGAGACGATGGAGGCGCTCAGCGAGGTCGTTCGCGCGGGCAAGGCGCGCTACATCGGGTTCAGCGAGTGGAAGGCCGACCAGATCCAGGCGGCGCTCGACCTGCCCGGCGTCGAGAAGTTCGTATCCAGCCAGCCGCAGTACTCGATGCTGGCCCGCAACCCGGAGGCCGAGGTGATTCCGCTCTGCGCGGCGAACGGCATCTCGCAGATCGTCTTCTCGCCGCTCGGCCAGGGCGTCCTGACCGGCAAGTACCGCCCGGGCGAGGCGCCGCCCGCCGACTCGCGCGCGACCTCGGACGAGATGAACTGGGCCATGGGCCGCTTCCTCACCGAGGAGGTCATCGGAGCGGTCGACCGCGTTCGTCCGATCGCGGAAGGCCTTGGGATCACGATGTCGCAGCTCGCGCTCGCGTGGACGCTGCGCGAGCCGAACGTCGCGTCCGCGATCGTCGGCGCGAGCCGGCCCGAGCAGGTGGATGACAACGCCGGCGCCTCCGGGATAGAGCTCGACCAGTCGACGCTGGACGCGATCGACGAGGCGCTCGGCTCTGCCGCCACCGCGGCGAACATTTCCTGATCCGCGCGTAACCCGGCACGAACGTCACACACGCGTGCGCCGCATTCCGCCAAGGTGTCGGTGGGTGGCGGGTGGGTGATCCCCTCCCAGGGTGGGGGCGTGGCGGACCTGGCCGCGTCGAACATGGCCCGGAGGACGCGCGGTGGCCCGAGAGGTGACCGCGCCTACGCCCGGTACGCGAGCGCTCGGTAGACCGACAGATCGTGGACGATCGCGCGCTGGCCGCGGGCGCGGACGTCGTCGCGCCACGTCACGGTCGCCTCGAGCTTCACCGGCTCCTTCCGCGCGAAGTAGGCCGACGCCGTGTCGAGGAGCGTCCGGATCTCCCGGCCCGGACCGAGGAACTCGAGCTTCTTGAACGAGCGGCAGCGCCGACATCTCGGTCGCGCCGCCGAGACCGTGGAACGGCTGCGCGAACTTGCACCGCACGGCAGTCGCGGGGCCCTCGCCGATGTTGCGCACGACCAGGAAGAGCACGCCCGCCTCGAACTCGACGTCGAGGATGACGTCCGCCGGGCGCGACCCCTCAGCCGGCATCGAGCTCCAGCCCCTCGTGCGCGATCTCGAGCGTCTCGATCGCGACCTCGTTCGACGACGCGTCCAGGTCGGGGCCTTCCCACTTGGCGGGCCAGCCGTTTCTGAACTGCCAGCGCACGACGTCGGCGCGCGACTCGTCCATCAGGATGATCACGCCGTTGCGGCGGTCGATCTGGCCGTTGACGATCGCCTTGCGCCACTGCCACAGGCTCGTGTCCTTCGTCAGGCCCCGCTTCAGGACGATGTTCGGGTACTTCGTGAGGCCCGGCAGCTTCGCGGACGAGTTCATCGGCATGGCCCCGGTGCGGTACTCGATCACCGCGGTCTCCGAGTCGAGCCCGCTGACCTCCTTGAAGGCGGCCACAGGGATTCCGTCGATCTCGACGCGGAAGTTGAAGACGAGGTACGGGTCGGTGCGCTTCGGCGGCGGCATGACCTCTCCTTTCGGTTGCGGCGTGGCCGCAGTATCCCACCGGCCCGCGTAACCCCCGAACAGGGGATACGAATCACCCCACGGGGGTACCCCCGTCCCTCGTTCGAGGGACGCCTACGTGCTCTTACGCACGAGCGAGATGCCCCAGGCTTCGCCGGACGAGAACAGCTTGTCCGCGTCGACCTCGTCGGCCCAGCCGATGAAGTGCTTTTCCGCGTTCTCGGCCGTGGAGCCGTACACCGCCTGCCGATCCTCAGGCGCCGGGCTCGTGTCGAAGCCCTCGCCGCGCTCGAGCGCCGCGAAGCGCTCCTCGGCCGCCGGCCCCTCCGCGTAGCCCTTGCCCACTCCTACCGCCCCTGCGCCAGCCAGTCGTTCAGGTCGTACCAGTAGGACTCGCGAAGCGCCGCGACGATGCGTGGATCCGTGTGCTCCGGATTGACCACGTTGTGCTCGAGGTCGGCGCAGATCGCCTCCTCCGTCATCGGGATGTCGCGCAGGTTCACGAGCACCTCGGCCGGGAGCTTCGCCTCCGGAACCGTGTAGTGCTTGAAATGCAGGTCGGGATACTCCTCGAGATGCTCAGGCCAGTCGGGGCAGCTGCGGGTCGAGCTCACGATTCCACCTCCCTGCGGACGAGCGCCGCTAGGGCGCGGATGAAATCCGGGTCGTCGTTCAAGGACGGCGTGCGCTCGAGCCGCAGCCCGAGCTCGATCGCCTTGTCGCGGGCCTCGATGTCGAGGTCCCAGAGGATCTCCAGGTGATCGGCGACGAAGCCGATCGGGGCGACGAGCACCGAGCGCACACCGTGGTCTCTCAGGCGCTTCAGCTCGTCGAGGATGTCCGGCCCGAGCCAGGGCTCGCCCGTCGGGCTCTCGCTCTGGAAGGCGAATGACCAGTGCATCGGATCGAGACCGGCACGCTCGGCCACGAGACGGGAGGTCTCGAGGAGCTGGTCGCGGTACGGGTCGTCGTCGGCCAGGATCCGCGCAGGGAGGCTGTGCGCCGTGAAGACCACGTGGGAGGCCGTTCCGCGCACGCGGTTCGCCAGCACGTCGACGAACGGCTGGTAGGCACCCCAGCTCTCGATGAACCGCAGCTCGACCTCGGCGCCGTTCAGGCCGCTCTCGACCCGCTCGCGGTACTCGCCGATCGACATGCGCGAGTAGTGGGGAGCAAGTACGAGGCCGACGAGGCGCTCGGCGCCGCCGTCGATCGCCTGCTTCACGGCGTCGCAGATCCACGGCTCCCAGTGCTTCATCCCCACGTAGACCGGAACGCCCAGCTCGCGTTCGAGGGCCAGGCGCTGCTTCTCCGTGACCTCGTTCAGCGGCGACGAGCCGCCGATGCGGCGGTAGCGCTCGGCGAGCGAGGCGACCGCTTCCGAGCGGGCCGGGCGGCCTCCGCGCACGTCCTGGAGGTAGGCGGGGACGTCCTCGATCGAGGAAGGACTCCCGTACGCCATCGCAATCACCGCCGTCTTCACGCGGGCACCTCCGCCGCAGTTCGCTCATGCACCAGTTCCACCAGTCGGCCCAACATGTCCGGGTCCGTCTGGGGGAGAACACCGTGACCGAGGTTGAAGATATGCCCTTCGCGTCCCCCGGCCTCTTCGAGAATGCCTATCGCGGCCTCGCTCATGCGTTGCCAACCGCCCAATACGAGTGTCGGATCGAGGTTTCCTTGCACGCCGCGGTTGTGCCCGACGAGCTTCCAGCCCTGGGACAGCGGAACGCGCCAGTCGAGCCCGATCACGTCGCCGCCGGTCGCCGCGAGGTCGGGGAGGAGGTGTCCGGCGCCGGTTGCGAAGTGGATCGTCGGTGCGTCGACCGCGGCCAGGATCCGCGCGGAGTAGGGGGCGGCGAACTCGCGGTAGTCGGCGGCGGAGAGCGCGCCGGCCCACGAGTCGAAGAGCTGGATCGCGTCGGCGCCCGCCTCGACCTGGGCCGCCACGTACGCGGAGAACGCGTCGGCGAGCTTCTCCGCGAGCGCGTGCCAGACCTCGGGGGTCGAGTACATGAGGCGCTTGGTCTCGGCGAAGTCGCGCGAGGGCTTCCCTTCGATCAGGTAGCCGGCGACGGTGAACGGCGCGCCGCAGAACCCGACGACTGCCTGGTCGTCGCGCAGGGCCGCGCGCACGAGCCGGATCGCGTCGAGGAACGCCGGCAGCGTTTCCCGCGGGTCCGGAACCGCGAGCCGCTCGACGGCCGCGAGCGTGCGCACCGGCGGATCGACCACGGGCCCGACGCCGTCGCGCAGCTCCACGTTTGCGCCCATCCCCAGGAGCGGCAGGACGATGTCGGCGAACATGACGGCCGCGTCGACGTTGTGCCGTCGCACGGGCTGGAGCGTCACCTCGGCGCAGAGCTTCGCGTCCGCGCAGATGTCGAAGAGCCGGGCGCGCTTGCGGATCTCGCGGTACTCCGGGAGCGAGCGGCCGGCCTGGCGCATGAACCAGACGGGCGTGCGTTCGACGGGTTCGCGGCGGGCCGCGCGAACGAGAAGCGGACGAGTCACGGGACTAGGCTATCCCCGCGCCGTGTCCGGCCAGGCTGGAACAGGCGGCGCTACTCGGCGCCGATGATGAGGACGAGTGCGGCGCCCTCGAGCTCGCTCTTCTTCATCCCGTCGAGCGGGATGACGCGCGAGACGTTGAAGTCCTTGCCGAACCGCTTCGCCTCGGCCTCGAAGCCGGGCTTGTACATGACGAGCGAGCGGGCGAAATCGGTGCGCGAGGCGTTGGCCGTCGCGGCGATCGGATAGCCCTTCGTCATGACCCACGAGGCCTTCTCGCTGGCGGCGCCGGAGCGGCCGTTCCCGTTCAGGATCAGCACCTTCGTCTTCGTGCGGGCGACCGGCGCGGCCTTCGCGGTCTTCGTCGGGGTGGACGTCTTCGTCGCCGTCGACTTCGAAGGCGCGGCCGCTGTGGACTTGGTCGCGGCGGCCTTCTTTTCCGGCGCGGCCGTGCTCGGCTCGTTCGAGAGCATCGGCTTCACGAAGATCGCGAACGCGAGGATGACGAGGACGAAGAGCTCGAGCGCCGCGACGCCGGAGGCGACCAGCGCGGTCGAGCGCCAGGGATTCTCGGGAGCTAGGTTGGACGGAAGTTCCATTGGGCCGACCTATTTCGGCCCTCGTCCGTCCTCTCCTTCCGCCCAAATTCGCTCGAGTCCGTCTTCTACCGAAACCTCCGCGCGGAAGCCGAGCACATCCGCGGCCAGCTCCGGGTCGAGCACGCTGCGCTCGAGCTCGCCGAGCCGGGCGGGCTCGAACAGGGGCTCGAACTTTGCTCCCGTTACACGCGCGCACGCCTGCGCGAGGTCGAGCACGGAGGTCTCGACGCCCGTACCGACGTTGAAGACGCCGCCGTCCTGCCCGGCCGCTGCCAGCGTCGCTGCGACCACGTCGCCGACGTACACGTAGTCGCGCGTCTGGCGCCCGTCGCCGAAGATCCGCGGAGGCTCGCCGGCTGCAATTCGGCCGAGGAAGATGGCGACCACGCCGGCCTCGCCGTGCGGATCCTGGCGCGGCCCGTAGACGTTCGCGTAGCGCAGCGCCACGTGCGTCGTCCCGTACAGGCGCCCGTACGCGCCGAGGTACTCCTCGGCCGCGAGCTTCGACGTCCCGTACGGCGACAGCGGCAGCCGGGCCGCGGTCTCGAGCGCCGGCTCGGCGCACTCGCCGTAGATCGCGCCGCCCGTGGAGGACAGGATGAGCTGCGTGCCGTGCCGCCGCGACGCCTCGAGAGCGCGGATCGTGCCGATCGTGTTGATCTCGGAGTCGCGGACGGGATCCTCGATGGAGCGGCGCACGTCGGCCTGCGCCGCGAGATGGAAGCAAACCTCGGGGTCGAGCTCCTCGAAGGCGGCGTCGACGGCGGCCGCGTCGCGCACGTCGCCCTCGACGAACGAGGCGGAACCGTTCAGATTCTCCGTCTTGCCCGTGGAGAGGTCGTCGAGCACGAGGACGGAATCGCCGCGCTCCACGAGCGCGTCGACCAGATGCGAGCCGATGAAGCCCGCGCCGCCTGTGACCAGGGCCCGCACGGCCCAGAATCCTACGTGGCCGCAATCAGGAGGCGATCTGTGACGTCGAACGTACTGTGCGCGTGACCCGGAACCCGCTCTGGCGGAGGGCGCCGTTCGTCCTCTCCCGGTTTCCGGGGATCGCTGCCGCGCTCGTCGGCGGCGCGGCTCTTCTGGCCGTGGCCAGCGCGGCCGGGCCGCTCTTCGTCGCCTCGGCCGGGAGCGCGGCGCTCGAGCAGGAGCTCGATGCGGTCACGCCGTACGGCGCGGGGATCTACGTCGCAGTGGGCAGTTCGGCGGCCAACGACGAGATCGGAGCGCTGAACGCGCCGTCGGTCGACGACCGGACGCGCGCGTTCGACGAGGAGGCGGCGACGATCCCGGACCTCGGTTCGACGATCGTGACCGTGCTCGGGCCGGCTGTCTCCGCCGCAAATCCGGCGCAGCCGCGACAGACCCTGGACGTACGCCTGCTCTCGCGCACCGATGCGCTCGACCACGTGACCGTGACGGCGGAGGGCGGCGGCGAGGGCATCTGGCTCGCCGACTCGACCGCCCGCGAGCTCGGACTCGAGCCGGGGGACGACGTGCTCCTCGACACCGCGAAGGTGAGGATCGCCGGGCTCTACCGCCAGCTCTTCGACGAGCCGGCAAACCCCTACTGGCGTTCGCTCAACAACGACATCTATCCCACGCCGCCGGTGTACACGACGCCGCCGACCTTCGCGATCGGAGACCAGGAGACGATCATCGAGCTCGCCAAGGAGCTCGGCGGGAACAACGCCGACTTCCGCTGGGAGGCGCCGTACGCGGCCGACGGGCCGTCGCTGCCGAAAGCGCGCGCGACCGCGCGGAGCGTGGACGAGTTCCAGCGCTCCCTGCTCACGCCCGAGGAGCCGTTGAACGTCGAGTTCCGCTGCGCGCTGTGCTTCACCGACTCGATCGAGTTCAACTCACAGCTCCCGAACGCGGTGCGCGCCGCGACGCTGACCGCGGCAACCGTCCGCGCGCCGGTCGACCTGCTCGTCGCGGCGGGCCAGCTGATCGCGCTCGCGGTCCTCGCCGCCGTGGCGGTGTTCTCGCTGGAGCGCCGCAAGGCGGAGGCGACGCTCATGAACGCCCGCGGCGCGGGTCCGGGCCAGATCGGCGCGATTGCGGTGCTCGAGTCGCTCCTACCGATCGTCGTCGGTCTCGTGATCGGGCTCGGGTTGGGGTACGCGGCGATCGCCCTCCTCGGACCCGGCGGGACGGTCGAGCGCGCGGCGCTCGACGAGTCGCTGCGGCACGTTGCTCTCCGCGGGCCGCTTGGGCTCGCGCTCATCGCCCTCGTCGCCGGGATCGCCTTCGCGCGCGAGTTCCGCACGCGCCACGACCACCACCGCTCGTTCCCGCTTCCGTGGGAGTTGATCGCGCTCGCGCTGGCGGGCTGGTTCCTGCACAAGCTCCTGAACGGGGACGCGGTGGTCGTCCAGTCCGACGGCGTCGAGCGGCCGAGCGCCTACCTCCTGCTCTTCCCGATCCTGGCGATCGCCGGCGTCGCCGGGCTTGCGGCGCGGCTCTTCGTGCGCCTCGCCCGGGTGTGGCGCGCTCGCGCGACCGGCCCGGCCACCTACCTCGCGGCCCACCGGCTCGCGGCGGCCAGGCGTCTGCTCCTCGTGCTCGTGACGGCCTGCGCTGTCGCGTTCGGGCTCTTCATCTACGCCCAGACCGTGGTCACGTCGTACAAGGCGACCATCGACGCCGCCGCGCTGCTCGGCCTGGGGAGCGACGTGCGCGGGCTGACCAGCGACGACCGCGAGGCGCCCACCGATCCGGATGTTCCCGCGACGAAGGTGACGCGCATCCCCGGCGGCGGGTCGACGACGCTCGACCGTGTTCCGACCTACGTCCTCGCCGTCGATCCGGCGACGTTCGAGGACGCGGTGCACTGGGAGTCGAACTACGCGGACGAGTCGCTCGCCGACCTGCTGGCGAAGCTCGACGAGGGCGGCGAGCCGGTCCCCGTAGTGCTCGTCCAGGGGAACACCAACGCGACGAAGCTGACTATCGATGGCATCGAGGTGCCGTTCCGCGTCGTCGGCACGGCGCGCGCGTTCCCGGGGATGGCGAAGGATTCACCCCTCGTGATCGCCTCGGCCGACGCGCTCGCAGAAGAGTTCGACCGGCTGGGCACGCCGAATCCGCTCTCGGCGTCGAGTTCCTCGACCCAGATCCTCGCCAAGGGCGATCCCGGCCCGGCGGTGAAGGTGCTCGAGAACTCGTCGGCGCGCCCGTATCCGATCGTGACCGCCGAGGAGCTCGCCAAGCGGCCGTCCGTGACGGCGTTCACGCGGACGTTCTCGTTCCTCCAGGCGCTCGGCCTCGTGGCCGGGCTGCTCGGGCTCGTCGGGCTGGTCGTCTACATGCAGGCGCGGGCCCGCGCGCGGGCGCTCTCGTACGGCTTCGCGCACCGGATGGGGCTCTCGGGGCGCTCGCACCGTCGGGCGCTGCTCCTGGAGCTCGGCCTTGCGCTCTCGGTCTCGTTCGTCCTGGCGGTCTCGCTCGCGGCGCTGGCGGCGCGCCTCGTGCTCACGCGCGTGGAGCCGCTCGCGAGCATCTCGCCCGTTCCGCTCGTCAAGCTTCCGGGGCTCGTCTTCGTCGGCGTCGGCGTCGTATTGGCGCTCGTGGCGATCGTCGGCGCGGTCGCCGCGCATCGCAGCGCCGCCCGGGCCAACCTCGCGGAGGTGCTGCGCCTTGGCGACTAGCGCGTCCGTGAAAGGACTCGTCAAGACCTACCGGACGGAAGCCGGCGAGGTCCCCGCGCTGCGCGGCGTCGACGCCGAGTTCGAGGCCGGGACGCTGAACGCGGTCGTCGGCGTGTCCGGGTCCGGCAAGTCGACGCTGCTCCGACTGTTGGCCGGGCTCGACCGTCCGACCGAGGGAACGGTGCTCGTCGGCCCGGCCGATGTCGGGGAGCTTCAGATCAAGGGACTGCGCGCGCTGCGCCGCGAGACGGTCACGTACGTCTTCCAGCGGCCGTCCGACAACTTCCTGCCGCATCTGACCGTGGCGGAGCACCTGCGTCTCGTCGGCGAGGGCGACAGCGACCAAGAGGCCGACGCGCTGGCCGTGCTCGGGCTGACCGACCGGCGCGACCACCGTCCCGACGAGCTCTCGGGCGGCGAGCAGCAGCGCGCGGCGTTCGCGCAGGCGCTCGTCGCGGGATCCCGGGTCGTGCTCGCCGACGAGCCGACCGCCGAGCTCGACACGGCCTCGGCGGCCGCGCTCCTGGGCTCGATCGGCACGCTGACCGAGCGCGGGCGTGACGGTGATCATCGCCACGCACGACCGAACCGTCACCGCGGCGGCGCACACGACCCTGGAGCTCGAGCACGGCCGCGTCCGCGGCTTCCAGCATCCGCTGATGCGGGACGAGCTGCCGCCGCGAACCTACGTCCCGGGCCCGGTGGTCGCCGAGCTCGTCGACGGCCGCAAGACGTTCCACCGCGGCGACGAGACGGTCGTGGCCGTGGACGGCGTGTCCCTAGCGGTGCGCGAGGGCGAGCTGGCGGCGCTCGTCGGCAGCTCCGGCTCCGGCAAGACGACCGTGCTGAACCTGCTCGCCGGCTGGGAGAAGCCCGACGCGGGCACGGTGACGATCCCGGGCACGGACTGGGACGAGCTCGCCGTCGTGCCGCAGCGCTTCGGGCTCCTCAACGAGCTCTCCGTCCGCGAGAACATCGAGTACCCGGCGCGCCTGGCCCGCCGGCTCGACGAGGCGCGGCCCTGGGTGGACGAGCTGATGGAGACGCTCGCGCTCACGGAGCTCGGCCCCCGCTTCCCGTACGAGACGTCGATCGGCCAGCAGCAGCGCACCGCCCTCGCGCGGTCGCTCGCGCTGCACCCGCGCGTCCTGCTCGCCGACGAGCCGACCGGCCACCAGGACGCTGCCTCTGCGCTCGCGGTCGCCCGGGCGCTGCGCGCGGCGGCCGACACCGGAACGGCCTGCCTCGTGGCGACGCACGACCGCGAGCTCGCCGATCTCTTCGACTCGTCGTACTCGCTCGCGGGAGGACGGCTGGTCTAGGGCGTCGTATTCTTGCCGCCCAGATGTTCATCACCTTCGAAGGAGTCGACGGTTCCGGCAAGACGACGCAGGCGGCGCTGCTCGTCGAGGCGCTGCGCGCCGAGGGCCGCGAGGTCGTCGCCACGCGTGAGCCCGGCGGCACGCCTGTCGGCGAGCAGATCCGCGAGCTGCTCCTTCACGGCGACGCGATCGCGCCCTGGACGGAGGCGGCGCTCTTCGCGGCGGCGCGCGCGCAACTCGTCGCGGACGTCATTCGCCCGGCGCTCGAGCGCGGCTCGGACGTCGTCTGCGACCGCTTCCTCGACTCGTCGCTCGCCTACCAGGGCATCGCGCGCGGCCTCGGCGTCGACCGCGTGCTCGAGCTGAACGTGATCGCCACGGGCGGGCTGCTCCCCGACCGCACCTTCCTTCTCGAGTTGCCGCTCGACCAGGCGAAGGAGCGGCTGGGCGACGAGCCCGACCGGATGGAGTCCGAGGGCGACGGGTTCGCAGGCCGGGTCCAGGGCGCATACGGTGAGCTGGCCCAGATCTTCCAGCGGCGCGTCGTCCCGATCGACGCGACGAAAACCCCCGAGGAGCAAGCGAGCGCGATCCGTGCAGAGCTTCGAGACCTTTCCTGAGCAGGACGAGGCCAAGCGCCTGCTGACCGCCGCGCTCGCGGAGGGGACGGCGCACGCCTACCTCTTCCACGGGCCGCCCGGCGTCGGCAAGCGGCGCGCGGCGTTCGCCTTCGCGGGCGAGCTGCTCGGCTCGCCCGACCGCGTTGCCCGGGAGGCTCATCCCGACCTGTACGTGCTCGACCCGCTCGGCGACCAGATCCGCATCGACCCGATCCGCGAGATGCGGCGCGACCTGCACATGCGCCCGTTCGAGGCCGACCGGCGCGTCTACATCGTGGGCGGCGCGCACCTCATGAACGAGGACGCCGCCGACGCGCTGCTGAAGGATCTCGAGGAGCCGCCGCCGTACGCGGTCATCGTCCTCCTCGCGGACGAGCTCGGGCCGCTCCCCGAGACGATCCGCTCGCGCTGCCAGCTCGTCCCGTTCAAGCGGCTCTCCCGCGGGGCGGTGAAGACGCATCTCGCGGCGCGCGGCCTGACCGGAGAGGAGCTGGAGATCGCGGCCCGCGTCGCCGCCGGGCGGCTCGACCGCGCCGAGCGGTTGCTCGATGCGCGTGCCGGCGAGCGACGGTTCGCCGTCCTCGATCTCGCGCGCGCGGCCTATCGCGACGACACGTTCGAGCCGGCCAAGGCTGCGCGGATCGTCGGCGATCTCGCCGCCGCCCGTGCCGCCGAGCTGCGGGCGACGCTCGAGCAGGCCGCCGAGGCGGCGAAGGAGGTCGGCGTGGAGGAGACGAAGCGCGATCTCGACCAGCGGCTGAAGCGCGCCGAGCGCGGGGCCGAGCGCGACGAGGTGCTCCTCGCGATCGACGTGCTCGGCTCGTGGTATCGGGATCTCGTCGTGGTGGGCGCGGGCGCCGAGGGCACTGCGCTCAACTCCGACCGGCTGGCGGAGCTCACCGAGGACGCGCCGGAGGTTAGCGAGCGCGCCGCCCATGCGGCCGAGACGGTGCGCGAGGTGTGGCGCTCGTTCGAGTTCAACGTCCAGACCGGGCTCGCGCTCGAGGCGCTCTTCGTCCGGCTGAGGCAGGTGCTCGCCTGATGGAGGCCGTCGGCGTCGTCTTCTCGCCGGGTGGTCGCGTGTACTCGTTCGACCCCAACGGGCTCGAGCTTCCCTGGAACGCGCGGGTCATTTGCGAGACCGCGTACGGCCAGGAGTTCGCGCGCGTGGTGAAGGCCAACCACACGCTGGAGTCGAAGCCGCCGTCCCCGTTTCGCAAGATCGTCCGGCTCGCGACCGAGGACGACCGCGATCAGGTGGAGGTGCGAAAGGCCGAATCGCGCGACGCGATGAAGGTCTTCCGCGAGGTGCTGAAGCAGCGCAACGTCGAGGTGAAGCCCGTCTCCGTGGAGATCGCGTTCGACGGCTCCCGCACAGTGGTCTCGTACCAGTCGGACGAGCGCACGCGGCTCGGCGCGGTCGAGAAGGAGCTCGGCCGCCGGCTCGGCGGTCGCGTTGAGCTGCGGTCGGTCGGCCCGCGCGAGTGCGCGCGGCTGTGCGGCGACGTCGGACTCTGTGGGCGCGGTCAGTGCTCCCGGTCCTATCCGTCGCACGAGCAGCCGATCACGCTGCGGATGGCGAAGGACCAGGCGCTGCCGGTCGCGTCGAGCCGCATCACGGGACTGTGCGGACGGCTGCGCTGCTGTCTCGCGTTCGAGCATCCGACGTACAAGAGCTTCCGCGACCGCGCTCCTCGCGTCGGGCGGAGGGTGGAGACGCCGCAGGGCGTCGGCCTCGTGACCGGCTACACGGTGCTCGAGGACACGTGCACGGTCGAGTTCGAAGGCCAGGAGGTCGCGACCGAGATCCCGATCGACGAGTGCCGGGAGCTCGAAGGGCCTGCACGCGCCAAGCGCTAATCCGAGGGATAGAGGGGTTTCGGGGATCGAGCCGATACGTGGGCCGATGTCCGTCTGCCGGCACTGCGGCCGTGACGCTGGTCCGAACGAAACGCCCGATGGGGCGTGCGAAGCGTGCGCGAACTCGCCGCGTTGCGCCGGGTGCGGGCACGAGCGCAGCGAGCATTCGAGCGCGTTCGCGCCCGAGACGGAGACGCGGTGCCGCGTGCAGGTCGAGGATTTTCAAGCGCTCGTGTTCGGCCCGTGCCTCTGCGAAGGCTTCTACCCGGTCGAGGACTCGCTCGCGGACGCGCCCTTCGCCGCGTCGGACCCGGATCCGCTCACGGGCCCACCGCTGCGGCTCGCGTAGCCGTCCTGCCTGCTCCCGGCGGGCGTACTAGTTAGACGCGCGCGCCCCACCCTGGGAGGGGAGTGGGCCACCCGCCACCCGCCTTCGACGGTACCGGGGAAGTTCGCGCGTGTCTGTCACGGAAGTGAGCCAAATTTGCGCCGAGTTGCTCACAAGGCCGGCGCGGCGCGACGGCCCGCCGCCCCGGTTGGAGCGACGGGCCTCCCCTTCTCTGCGCATCGCGGGCTATGCCGCGTAGTTGAACGTGCTCGTCGAGCCGTCCGTGCCGTCCGAATCGGAGCCCGAGCCGCCTTCCTCCGTCGGAGGAGGCCCGCCGGGCCCGCCCGGGAATCCGCCGGGCCCGTGCCCGCCGCGGAAGCCCTCGTTCACGAGCGTCGTGATGCGCTCTTCGAGCCCGTCGAGAATCTCGGCCTGCTGGGTCTCGGTGAGCCGTCCGGCCTCGACCGAGTCGGCGAGATCGGCCTTGGCCGACTCGACCAGAGCCGCGACGAGCCCGTCCACCGACTTGCCCTGCTCGCCCGCGATCTCGGCGAGCGTCGAGCCGTCCGAGAGCTCGGTGCGCAGCTCCTCGTCTGAGAGCCCGAGGTAGGACGCCGCCGCGTCGAGCCCGATCGGCCCGCCGCCGTGCATCCCGGGGCCGCCCGGCCCGCCGCCGCCGAAGAGCGGGAACTCGCCCGACTCGATGCGCTCCTTGAGCGCGTCGGCCTGCTCCTGGGTCATCCGACCGGCCGCGACTGCCTCGTCGAGACGGTCCTCGAGCGCCTGCTCGATCGCGCCCTCGAGCTCGGCCGGTTCGACGCCGAGCTGCTCGGCCACGTCCGCGAGGATCGCGTCGTTCTCGGCCTGCGGCGACCACTGCGTCGCGCCCACCGCGGCCCCGGTGCCGACCACCGCGGCCATCGCCGCGGCGCCTGCCACAACCTTGCGTCTGTTCGATCCCTTCATGTCGTAGCTCCTTTCGCTTGGGTCACCCCATGCGACCAGCCGCCCGTAAGAGCGGCCTGAGAGCCGACGAAGAAGTTCCTAAGACTCGGCGGTGGCGTACGAGCCGGCGCCGACCAGATGCAGCGACACGTACGGCTCGTCGCCGATCACCCAGGAGTCGTGCCCGGGCGGGACGACGAACACGTCGCCGGGGCGCATCTCGACGAGCGCGCCGTCGCGCATCTCGACCGCTGCGCGGCCAGAAAGGACGATCCCGATGTGGGCGACCTCGCAGAGATCCGTGCCCGCGGTCGGCCCCACGTGTGTCGACCAGCGCCACCCCGGCTCATACGACGCGCGACCCAGTTCGACGCCGCCGACGGTGAGCAACTCGAACAACCCGAGCTCGAATTCGCGCCGCTCGTCGGCGTCTTCGAACCGCCGGATCACGAGGCCCTCGCTCACGAAGAGGACGCTACACTGAGACCCCTGCCGACGTAGCTCAGCTGGTAGAGCACTTCACTCGTAATGAAGGGGTCCGCGGTTCGAATCCGCGCGTCGGCTTCTCTCCTATGACGAGTCAATCCACGAAGGCGGCGCGGTTTCGGGAGCTGCACGCCGGCGAGCCGTTCCTGATCCCGAACCCGTGGGACGCGGGCTCGGCGCGCGTCATGCAGGCGCTCGGGTTCGAGGCGCTCACGACGACGAGCTCCGGGTTCGCGTTCACGCTGGGACGGCTGGACGGCGAGGCGACGCTCGACGAGGTGGTCGTCCACACCCGTGCGCTCGCCGAGGCGGTCGACGTTCCCGTGGCGGTCGACATCGAGAACGGCTACGGCGCGGAGCCCGAGGACGCCGCGAACGCGATCGTCCGAGTCGCCGAGGCCGGCGCGGTGGGCGGCTCGATCGAGGACTATGACCCGTCCGGCCGCCTCTACGACGTCGGGCACGCCACCGAGCGGATCGCCGCCGCCGCCGAGGCCTCACGCGGGCTCGGCTTCCCGTTCATGCTCGTCGGCCGCGCCGAGAACCACATCCGCGGCAACCCGGACCTCGACGACACGATCGCCCGCCTGCAGGCCTACGAGACGGCCGGCGCGGACGTGCTCTACGCACCCGGCCTCGCGAGCGCCGACGAGATCCGCGCGGTGTGCGACGCAGTATCGAAGCCCGTGAACGTCCTGGCGGTTCCGGGCACGACGTTCCAGGAAGTCGCCGAGGCCGGCGCGCAGCGGATCAGCGTCGGCGGCGACTTCACCTGGGTCGCGGTGCGGGCGATGGCGGACGCGGCCACGACCCTGAAGGAGACCGGGGACTTTTCCGTCCTCGATGTGAGCGTTTCCCTGCGCGACTGGTTCGCCCGGTGATCGTCGAGCTTCGCCAGTACATCCATCAGCCCGGTCGTCGCGACGAGTTCGTCGAGCTCTTCGAGGGCCCGCTCTACGACCCGCTCGAGGCCGCGGGCATGGACATCGTCGGCGTTTTCCGCGATCTCGACGATTCCGACCGCACGGTCTGGCTGCGCACCTTCCCGGACATGGCCGCCCGGCTTGCTGCGCTCGAGGAGTTCTATGACTCGGATCTCTGGTGGTCGCACCGCGACGCCGTCAACACGACGCTGGTCGACTCAGACAACGTGCTGCTGCTGAGCGCGGTCGTCGAGCCGCACGCGGCAGGCGATCCGGGGATCTACACGGCGGTTATCTGGCCGTACGCCGATCTCGCCGAGGACCTGAGCACGCGTGAGGAAACGGTCGCGCTCCTCGTGACCGAGCACAGCGCGAACGACTTCCCACGACTCCCGGTGCGGGAGGGCGAGAACGTCGTCGTCTGGCTCGCCGCCGGGGACGTGGAGCCGCCGCAGGTCGGTGCGGAGCCGATCCAGACGCTGCATCTGGCTCCGACCGGCCGCTCGCGGCTCGCATAGGCACCGCTCAGGGCGCCGACAGCGCCGCTCGCTTGCGCCGAACGTAGAACGCACGCTGGAGCGCGAGCGTGGCGACCCCGGAGACGACGATCGCGATCAGGTTGATGCCGAGCTGCGACGCGGCACCGATGCATTCGTCCCAGTCGGCGTACGCGGCCGCGACCCCGACGTTCGCAGCGGCCGGGATCGTCGTCACAGAGATCAGAACACCGATGAGGGCGCCCGATTTCGCAGTCGAGAGCGAGAGCACGCCGGCGACTCCGGCGAGCACGGCGACGATGACGGAGAAGAGGTCGGGGCTGGAGATGAAGAGTGTGGCCGGATGGTTGCCCAGCTCATCGGGGCCCCGGTCGGCCGCGCGGAGCAGAAGCGTCCCCAGGTACGTCGAGGCGATTGCGACCGGGAAGCCGACGGCGAGGGCGACGAGCGAACGGCGGGCCAGTGCGAGACGACGCTGCACCAGCGCGACGCAGAGGCCGGCGAGCGGCCCGAACTCCGGGCCGACGACCATCGCGCCGATGATCAGGATGACCGAGTCGGTCAGAATCCCGACCCCGGCAATCAGCGTCGCTAGCACCATGAAGGCGAGGAAGCTGCCCGAGAGCGCTGCGCTTTCGGAGGTGCGGCTCTCGACCTCCTCCCAGACGACTGCGTCCGCCGGCGAGCCCACGGCCGCGCGTTCAGCGGCTCGTGCGGCCGACGAGATCGCGGTATCGATCGTCTCGATCGCGATCGTGCCTTCGTCGGCGAGACCGAGGTCGCGCAACTCGGCGATAACGACGCTCGCGTCCTCACGGGCGACGTCGCAGAGGATCAGATCTCCGCTGGGCCGGCGGGCCGCGTCGGGGAGGTGGACCACGTTGATCACCGACGCCTTCCGTTCGAGAACGGCGAGGACGCGTTCGGCGAGCGCGGGCGGGGCGACCATCCGCAGGTGAATCATCTGCGGATCGTAGAGTCGCGAGCTACAGTCCAGGTCGAACGCAGATATGGGCTGGGTGTCCGTAGCACCGATTCACTGCACCCTCGCCTCCGCAGGCGTCGCTTCCGCCGCTGCGCTGATGCTTCTCGGATGCCAGAGTTCCGACCCGGCCGCGACGCAGGCCTCTCCGGCGGAGTCGACAACGCCAGCGGCGACGCCTTCGGCCCCTGTGTGCGATACGGGGTCAGAGCTTTCCGCCACGTACCGGACAAAGGGGAAAGAGCTCGCGGGCGACATGGACGGCGACGGCACCGCCGACCGCGTCACGCTCCGGGCCGACCCGGCGCAACCGGAACGCTGCCGCCATGCCCTTGTCGTCGAGCTGTCCGATGGGAGCGTTACCTCCACGCCCGTTGAGCCGCTCGAGTGGCCGGGGACGAACCCTGAGCTCCTGCTTCTGGCCGACATCGACGATCAGGCCGGGCTCGAGGCCGCGATCGCCATGTCTCCCGCGAACGTCTACCGCCCCGGAGCGGTCTTCACGCTGCGCGACGGCGAGCTGGCGCGGACGCGGGTGGAGCGGCTCGCCGTCCCCGAACTGGTCCCGTTCTACGACGAGTTTCCGATGGGCGTCGATTGCGCGGAGGAACCGGGGTCGATCGTCGTCACGATCGGCGGCCTGAAGGATGCGGGCGTGGACGATTCGCACTGGGACGTCACGCGGTCGTTCTATCGCGCCGCCGACACCACGTTCGAGTTCGTCCGCAAGCAGGACTTCCGGGTCGAGGTCGGCCCCGAGGCGCCGCGGCGCTGGCCCGAGGTCCGCGGCAGGCCGTTCCTGAGTTGTCAGAACCGTGTGACCTGAGCGGCGCTTACGGCCTGGGCCACACCACCATCGCGCTCCCGCCGCCGCGGCGCACCGGCTCGGCGACGGCGAGCAGCCGTCCCGTGCCGAGGAACTCGATCCCGGTCGCGGCCCCGATCTCGGGTGTCGAGCTGAACACGTGCCCGCGCGCCTGCAGCGCGGCCGCCGTCGCAGTCGTCAGGAAGGCCGGCTCCGTCTGCGTCGTCGCCGTGTTGCGCTGGCTCAACCGCGGATCGGCGATCGCCTCGGGGAGCGTCAGACCGAGGTCGAGCCGGTCGATCAGGATCTGGAGCACCGTCGTGATGATGGTCGAGCCGCCCGGCGAGCCGACCGAGAGGAGCGGCTTGTCGTGGCGAAGCACGATCGTCGGGCTCATCGAGCTGCGCGGGCGCTTGCCGCCCTCGACCCGGTTCGGATGCGTCAGCGAGTCGAAGTTGAAGTCCGTCAGCTCGTTGTTCGCAAGGAACCCGTAGCCGGGGACGACGAGGCCGGCGCCGCCGGTCGACTCGATCGTGAACGTGTAGGCGACGACGTTGCCCCAGCGGTCGGCGGTCGTGATGTGCGTGGTGGTTCCGGCCCGTGTCTGGGTCACGGACGCCTGCCCGCCGTGCCCGCCGTGGCCGTTGAACGGATAGGGATCCCCGGGGGCGACCGGGCTCGTCGCGGCCGTCTCCGTGATCAGGGCACGCCGCGTGGCGGCGAACCTGTCAGAGAGCAGCCCCTTCAGCGGGACGTCGAAGTACGCCGGGTCAGCGAGATACGCCCCGCGGTCGGCGAACGAGTAGCGCGACGCCTCGATGAAGCGGTGCAGCGCCGCCTCGCGCGTCATCCCCGAGAGCTCGTAGCCCTCGAGGATGTTGAGCGCCTCGCCGACGGTCGAGCCGCCGCTCGAGGGCGGGCCCATCCCGTAGACGTCGAGGCCGCGATAGTCGACGTGCGTCGGCTTGCGCTCGGGCGCCTTGTACTTATCGAGGTCGCGCGTGGTCATGACGCCCGAACGCCAGATGTGGTTCGCGGTCGGTGAGACCACGGGGTGGCGGACGGTGTCGACGAGCGCTTCCGCGACCCGGCCCTCGTAGAAGCCGTCCGCGCCGCGCCACGCGATGCGCGCGTACGTGCCGGCGAGATCGGGGTTGCGGAAGACGGTGCCGACGTCGTGCGGCGTGCCGTCCGGGTCGAGATAGAGCGCCGCGCTCGCGGGGATGTCGTTGAACCAGTCCACGTTGGCCTGGGTCTGGTCGAAAAACGTCTGGTCGACGACGAAACCGTCGCGGGCCACGCGGATCGCCGGCGCGAGGGCCTTCGCGAGCGAGATCGTGCCGTAGCGCTTCAGCGCGTTCGACCACGTCTCGACGGTTCCGGGCACGCCGACCGAGAGGCCGCTGTAGCGCGCGTCGTTGAAGGGAAGCGGCGCGCCGTTCTCCCAGAAGGAGTCCGGGCGCATGGCGGCCGGTGCGGCCTCGCGGCCGTCGATCGTGATCACCTTGCCGTGGTGATGGCCGGCGCGGTACAGGACCATGAAGCCGCCACCGCCGATGCCGCAGGAGAACGGCTCGGTGACCCCGAGGACTGCGGCTGCGGTGACGGCAGCGTCGACGGCGTTCCCGCCGCGGCGCAGCGTGTCGACGGCGGCCTGTGTGGCGAGCGTGTCGACCGTGGCGGCCGCGCCGCCGGTTCCGATGGCAGTCGGCGGGCCCGCGGCGACGGGAGCCTCGATGCGTGCGGCCAGCGCCGCAATTCCCACGAAGCACAGGACGACGAGCGAGCGAAGCGAGCGGCGACGCATGGTTTCCCCTCTCCTTGGTGCCGGAGTTGGACCTATTCCGCGCCTGCCCGAACGAAAACCACCCTTGGATTGAGTTGGAACGCGGCCGGGGCATAGTCCGCCCATGCGGTTTCGGCGCGGCGCCAAGCTCGATCCCACCCAGGTCACCGACGTCCGCGGCCGCCGTGGCGCGACGCCCATGGCCGTCGGCGGGGGCGGACTCGGTCTCGTCGTCGTGCTCGCGATCGTCCTCCTGAACGCGTTCGGTGGAGGCGGGGGATCGTCGGCGCTCGACCTGCTCGAGGGCCAGGAGATCGGCACCGGCCAGGGCTCGGCCGAGCTCCAGCAGGAGTGCAGGACAGGCCAGGACGCGAACGAGCGCCAGGACTGCCGCCTCGTCGCCTCCGTGAACTCGATCCAGGCGTACTGGCAAGGGGCGCTCGACGGATACACGCCGTCGAACACGGTGTTCTTCACCGACTCCGTGGAGACGGGCTGCGGCTTCGCCGACGCGCAGGTCGGCCCGTTCTACTGCCCGCGGGACCAGCGGATCTACATCGACCTCGGCTTCTACGACGAGCTCGAGTCGCGGTTCGGCGCCGAGGGCGGGCCGTTCGCCGAGGCGTATGTGCTCGCGCACGAGTACGGCCATCACGTCCAGGATCTGATCGGGACGCTCGCCCGCGCCCAGGAGGGAAGCGGGCCGGAGGGTGGCTCGGTGCGAGTCGAGCTCCAGGCCGACTGCCTCGCCGGGGTCTGGGCCGCGAACGCCGTCGACACCGGTCTCATCGAGGAGCTCACGCAGGACGACGTGAACCAGGGCCTCGACGCAGCGGGCGCGATCGGCGACGACCGCATCCAGGAGCAGGCGACCGGCCAGGTGAACCCGGAGACGTGGACGCACGGCTCGTCCGAGCAGCGCCGCCGCTGGTTCGCGCGCGGCTACGAGAACGGCACGCTCGAAGCGTGCGACACGTTCTCCGGCTCGATCTAGACACAAAACTTCAACCGATATAGTGGACAGCGATGCAGCACTCTGCGGTCCGCCGTCTCTTCTCTTTTCCGGACCCCGTGAACGAGGTCTCGGCGCGACTCGTCGCCGGCGGAGTCGTCGTGCTCGCCCTCACGACGGTCCTGCTCGACCAGCCCTGGCTCACGCTCGTCATCGCCTACGGGTTCGTGGCGCGGGTGCTGACCGGGCCGACGCTGAGCCCGCTCGGCCAGCTCGTCACGCGGGTGATCACGCCGCGCCTCGGGGTCGCGCCGCGCTACGTCCCGGGCCCGCCGAAGCGGTTCGCGCAGGGCATCGGCGCCGTCGTCTCGACGAGCGCGGCCGTCCTCGCGCTCGGGTTCGGCCTCACCGGCTGGGCGTTCGCACTGCTCGCCCTCCTCGTCGCGGCGGCGACGCTCGAGTCGGTCTTCGGCTTGTGCCTCGGCTGCAAGCTCTTCGCCCTCCTGATGCGCGTCGGGCTCGTCCCCGAGCGGATCTGCGAGCGGTGCGCAGTAGTTCGCGCCGTCTAGGGTTCCACCCGCGTGGACGAGTCGCCCTCAGCCGCCGCGGCCGGACAGCCCGAGAGCGGTAAAGCTCCGTCGTGGCGCCGCTGGGTCGGGATGGCCGTCGGGATCGGCGTCGTCGTCGCGACGTTCGTCTTCGTCCTCCCGAGGATCGCCGACTACCGCGACGTCTGGGACGCGGTCAAGACGCTCGATCCGGCGCAGCTCGCCGCTCTCTTCGTGGCGACCCTGATCAACCTCGCGACCTACGCGCCGCCCTGGCAGGCCGCGCTGCCGGGGCTCCACTTCCGCCAGGCGTTCGTCGTTACGCAGGCCTCCACGGCCTCGACGTACATCGCGCCGGGCGGCGCTGCGGTGGGCATGGCGCTCTCCTACGGGATGCTGCGCGGGTGGGGCTACGCCAGCTCGAGCGTCGGCCTCGCAGTCGCCGTGACCGGCGTGTGGAACCAGTTCGTCCTGCTCGGGTTCCCGGTCATCGCGCTCGCGCTCCTCACCACGGCGAACGAGACGCATCCGCTGCTCGAGACGGTCTCCTGGATCGGCCTCGCGATCCTCGTCGTCGTCGCGGTCGGGTTCGGGGTCGGACTCTCGACCGCGGACATCGCCCGCAGGGCCGGCGATCTCGCCGCGCGCGCCATGAACCGCGTGCGCCGGCTGTTCCGCTCGAAGCCGGTCAAATGGGGCGGCGAGAACTTCGTCCGCTTCCGGGCGCAGACGATCGGGCTACTTCGCCGCCGCTGGCACGTGCTCACGCTGGCGACGCTCGCCGGGCACCTCTCCGTGTTCCTCCTCTTCGTCGTGTGCCTGCGCACGCTCGGGGTCGGCGCCGACGACGTGAGCCTCGTCGAGGCGTTCGCCGCCTGGTCGCTCGTGCGGCTCCTCGGCTCGATCCCGATCACGCCCGGGGGAATCGGGATCGTCGAGGTCGGGATGACCACTGCGCTGATCGGGTTCGGCGGCGCGAACGCGGAGGTCGTCGCGGCCGTGCTCGTCTACCGGTTCCTCACGCTCGTGCCGACGCTCGTGCTCGGCCTCGTCCTCGGCGCCACCTGGCGCAAGCACCAGCCGCCCGAGCTGGCCCACGACGCCTAGAGGTCGGGGATCTCGATCTCGTGCTCGTCGATCATCCGGCGCACGCCGGGAAGCGCGAGCGTGGCGAGGAAATGCCGGCGCAGGTTGGGGCGGTCCCAGGCCTGCGGGTCGAGATGGCGGCCCCAGCGCACGAGCATGAACAGGTAGATGTCGACGACCGAGCGCTCGTCGCCGACGAGCCAGTCGCGGTCGCCGAGCTCCGAGTCGAGCCAGTCGAAGGCGTCGTGGAGTAGCTCGCCCTCGCGCTCGTGGATGGCCGCTTCCGCTGCCGGGTCGTTCGTGTAGCGCTCCGGATAGAGGAAGTGCATGAACCCGGCCTGGACCGTGTTCGTGAGGTACATGAGGTAGCGGTAGACCCGCGCGCGCTCGGGTGTTCCGACCGGTGGGACGAGGCGTGCGTCCGGGAAGCGGTCGGCGATGTGGAGCATCGTGGCGGCCGACTCCGTGACGAGCAGGTCGCCGTCGACGAGCGCGGGCACCCGGCCCCAGGGATTCAGCGCCCGGTACTCGGCCGAGCTCGTTCCGGCCTCGTCGCGCTCCACGAGCACGAGCTCGAAGTCGGCGCCCGTCTCGAGGAGCGCCGCATGCGGGGCCATCGAAGCGGTGGTCGGGATGTAGTAGAGCCGCACGGCGCGAGACTACCGCGCGCCGAGAGCGCTGAAGGGGCGGAGCCGAGCCTGGCAAGCCATCCAAATGGGCGGCTAGGACTTCGCGTCGCGAAGTGATAGAAAAGGCCAGCTTTTTCAGTTGCCTTAAGTCCCCGGGGAGGGAACATGAGAGCACTTAGCGGAGCACGGCTTTGGGCCGGGCTTGCTGTTGCAGTGGCGGCGCTGCTTGCGCCGGCTGCGAGTTTCGCAGCCGATCCTCCGTCGATCGTCGTCACGGACGGGGTGACGCAGCCCGTCTTCGACTACTCGACTGCGATTCGCGAACGCCTCTGGATCACCGCCGATTTCGACAGCGACTCGAACGGCGTTCTCGACGAGGTCGCGATGGACATCATGCGCCCGGCGGCGAACGCGGACGGGCTCAAGTCGCCCGTGATCATGGACGCGAGCCCGTACTACACGACGCTTTGCCGCGGCAACGACTCCGAGTGCATCGGGGACACCGACGGCGACGGGCTGAACGATCGCTGGCCGCTCTACTACGACAACTATTTCGTCCCGCGCGGCTACGCGATGATGCTGCTCCACATGGCGGGCACCGGCGCCTCCACGGGCTGCCCGGTCACCGGAGGGACCCCGGACAATCGCAGCGCCGTTCTCGCGATCGACTGGCTCCAGGGCCGGCGGACCGCCCACGACAAGAACGGCGCCGTCGTCACGGCCGACTGGGACAACGGCAAGGCCGGGATGATCGGCAAGAGCTACGACGGCACGCTCGCGAACGCGGCGGCCGCGACCGGGGTCGACGGCCTGACCACGATCGTCCCGATCAGCGCGATCTCCAACTGGTACCTCTACACGCGCATGAACGGGCTCGGGCTCTCCGGGTTCACGAACAACTACCCGTCCAGCCTGTCCAACACGGTCACGAACCCCGACCGGCGCGCAGGCTGCGCGGCGACGCGCACCGTCCTGAACGGGACCGACGGAGACGAGAACTTCGACTTCACGCCGTTCTGGTTCGAGCGCGACTACCTGCACAACCTCGAGAGCGTCCACGCGTCCGTCCTCGCAGCGCACGGCATGCAGGACGACAACGTGAAGATGAACAACCTCGGCAAGTGGTGGGACGGCCTCGCCGCGCGGAACGTGCCGCGCAAGCTCTGGCTCGGGCGCGTCGGCCACGTCGATCCGTTCGACTTCCGCCGAGGCGTCTGGGTGGACACGCTCCACCGCTGGTTCGACTACTGGCTCCAGGGAGTCCCGAACGGGATCATGGGCGAGCCGATGGCGACCATCGAGCGCGGCCCGGACGTGTTCGAGGACTACTCCGACTGGCCGTCCACGACCACGTCGATGCGGAAGATCTACCTCCGCGGCACGGCGAGCGGCGCGGGCGGGCTCTCGCAGAGCCAGGCCGACGCAGTCGCCACGACGACCTTCACGGACACGACCAACCAGTCCGAGACGGCGATGCTGAACAACCCGAACACGGTGACGAACACCAAGCGCGTGTTCCTGTCGGCGCCGCTGACCGCACCGCTGCGCTTCAACGGCACGCCGTACATGAACCTGAAGGCCTCGGCGAACCAGACCGGGACGTCCCTCGGCGCTTTGATCGTCGACTACGCACCGACGGCGTTCCAGAAGGTGACCCGAAACGGCGAGGGCATCTCGACCGTGGCGGCGACGGACTGCTGGGGCCCGAGCGTCCCGACGGACTTCGACTCCTGCTACCGGATCGTCAACAAGGCGACGACGAACGTGACGCAGTGGCGGGTCTCCCGCGGCATCCTCGACTCGAGGAACCGCGATGACCTGACGACGCCCACGCCGCTCGTCGCCGGCCAGCTCTACAACTTCCGCTGGGACCTCATGCCGGACGACTACGTCTTCCTGCCGGGTCACCAGATCGGGATCATCCTGGTCGGGACGCTGAACGGATTCGCCGTCGCGAACCAGAACTTCGGCGCCCAGATCACGATCGACCTGAAGGACTCGAACATCGAGCTCCCGATCGAGGGCGGCTACGCGGCTTCGCTCGCCGCGGGCATCCCGGACACGGTCGCTCCGACGTTGAGCGTTCCGGCCGACATCACGACGCCGGCGACCGGCGCATCCACGCCCGTGAGCTTCAACGCCACGGCGACCGACGACGCCGATCCGAACCCGGCGGTTTCCTGCACGCCGGCCTCGGGCTCGGGCTTCGCGGTCGGAACCACGACGGTCACCTGCACGGCGACGGACGGAGCGGGCAACTCCTCGAGCGGCTCGTTCACCGTCACGATCACCGACGCGGTCGCCCCGGCTTCGAACGCCGTCCTCTCGGGGACGCAGAACCTGGGCTGGTGGCGAAACCCGACGGTGACGATCACCGCGACGGACAACGCTTCCGGCGTCCAGAAGATCGAGTACCGCCTCGACGGCGGCGCCTGGCAGACGTACGCCGGAGCCTTCCAGGTGACCGGCGACGGCGCGCGGCTCCTCGAGTACCGCGCGACCGACAACGCCGGGAATGTCGAGGCGACGAAGTCCCTGTCCTTCAAGGTGGACGGGACGGCTCCGACGACGACCGTCTCGCTCTCGCCGCCTTCGGTCGGCGGGTTCTACAAGTCGCCGATGGTGACGCTGAACGCCTCCGACGGCGCCGGAATCGGCGTTGCGGCGGTGCAGTACACGCTCGACGGCTCCGGGACGCGCTCCTACACGGGTCCGTTCCCGGTCCCGATGGACGGGTCGCACACGGTCACGTTCCGCGCGGTCGACATGACCGGCCTGATCGAGACGACCCAGACGTTCTCGTTCACCAATGACGGGACGGCGCCGTCCTCGAAGGCGACGCTCAGCCCGGCCGCGGTGAACGGGTACTACTCGGGCCCGACGACCGTGACGCTCTCGGCGAACGACTTCGCGGGCGGCTCCGGGATCGCCTCGATCGAGTACCTGCTCGACGGCGGCGGCTGGACGGCGTACACCGCGCCGCTCGTCGTCTCCGGCGACGGCTCGCACACGATCCAGTTCCACGCCACCGACAACGCAGGGAACGTGGAAGGCGTGAAGACGAAGTCGTTCACGATCGACGCGACCGGTCCGGTCATCTCGATCACGACGCCTTCGCAGGGCGAGAACATCGCGCTGAACTCGTCGGTCACCCCGGTGTACTCGTGCATCGACACCGCTTCGGGCGTGTCGTCGTGCTCGGGCCCGGCGACGGTGACGACCGGCCCGATCGGCTCGCACAGCTACTCGGTCACCGCGACCGACAACGCGGGCAACACGACCACGCTGACGCACACCTACAACGTGGTGTGGCCGTTCACGTGGGTCTCGGCGCCTTCGAGCGAGAAGGCCGGCAAGAGCGTCGCGGTCAAGTTCCGCCTCGGCGGCAACTACGGCCTGGGTGTCCTGAACGGCACGCCGACGTCGCAGCAGGTGAACTGCACCACCGGCGCGGCGATCGGCTCCTCGTCGAACGCGAGCGGCTCGCTCAGCTACTCGAGCAGCACGTACTCGTACTCGTGGAGCTCTTCGTCGAGCTGGCGGAACACCTGCCGCACGCTCACGCTCCGGCTGGACGACGGCACGTCGCACAGCCTGACCGTCCGCTTCACCTAGGAACGCGGCTACCGGGAGGGATCGGCGCGAATCCGGTCCCTCCCGGAATAGCCTCGGCCTGCCGGCGGTTTCCACCGGCAAGGTAGGCTGGCGCACTCGCCAGCGCCGAGAGAGCCAGGTCGCCGTGACCCCTGCGCCCACGTACAGCCGCACCGCCGTCGCCGCCGAGCTGGACAGCGCTCGCCACGCGACCACGATGCTCCTCGCGCCGTTCGACGACGAGGAGCTCGCGACGCAGTGGTCGCCGCTCCAGTCGCCGCTCGTCTGGGATCTCGCCCACATCGGGCACTTCGAGGATCTCTGGATCGGCCAGCGGATCGGCGGACTGCCGCCCCTGCTCGAGGAAGGCGAGGAGCTCTACGACGCGTTCATGCATGAGCGCAGCGGCCGCGGTGAGCTACCGCTGCTTCGCCCCGACGCCGCCCGTGACTACGTCGCCGCCGTGCGCGAGCGGACGCTCGAGACGCTGGAGCGCGCCGACCCCGAGACGGACGATCCGCTTCTTCGCCGCGGGTTCGTCTTCGGGCTCGTGATCCAGCACGAGCGCCAGCACCGCGAGACGATGCTCCAGACGATCCAGCTCTCCGGCTGCCCACATCCGGGCGGCGGCCCGAAGCCCGTCGGCGCGCCCGGCGAGATCGTCGTCGAGGCCGGGACGTTCACGCTGGGGACGACCGACGACGCCTGGGCCTACGACAACGAGCGGCCAGCTCATGAAGTCGAGTGCGCCTCGTTCGCGATCGATCGTGGACCGGTCACGAACGGTGCCTACGCCGAGTTCATCGCCGCGGGCGGCTACGGAAACGACGAGTTCTGGAGCGAGGAAGGCCGCGCCTGGCGCGACACCGACGGCGTGACCGCACCGCTCTTCTGGGGCGAGGGCGTCGTCGCGCGCTTCGGCCGCGACGAGCCGCTCGATCCCGACGAGCCCGTGCAGCACGTGTCCTTCCACGAGGCCGAGGCCTTCGCGCGCTGGGCGGGCAAGCGGCTCCCGACCGAGGCGGAATGGGAGAGGGCCGCGCGCGCCGAGGCGCTTACGGGATCGGCGAGGTCTGGGAATGGACGTCGTCGCCGTTCGTCGGCTACCCGGGCTTCGCGGCGTTTCCGTACGAGGAGTACTCCGAGGTGTTCTTCGGGAATGAGTACGTCGTGCTGCGCGGCGGATCCTGGGCCACCCATCCGAGCGTCGCGCGCGTAACGTTCCGCAACTGGGACTACGCAATGCGCCGGCAGATCTTCGCCGGCTTCCGCTGCGCCGCCGACCGATGAAGATCGCCGCCCCTCCAGCCATCGAAGTCCTGCTCGGCCCGAACGACCGGCTGGACCTCCTCGAGCGCGACGTGCGCGAGGGCCTCTCCGACTCGCCCAAGCGGATCGCGACCAAGTGGCACTACGACGAGGAGGGCTCGCGGCTCTTCGGCGCGATCACCGAGCTGCCCGAGTACTACCTGACCCGCCGCGAGCGGGCGATCCTCGAGGAGCGCGCGGGCGAGATCGCGGCCGCCTCGGGCGCCGACACGCTCGTCGAGCTCGGCGCCGGGACGTCGACGAAGACGCGGATCCTGCTCGACGCGTTCCGCGCGCGCGGGTCGCTGGAGCGGTTCGTGATGCTGGACGTGGACGAGGCGACACTGCGAACGAGCGCGGCGAAGCTCGCGGACGAGTACCCGGGCGTCGAGCTCCACGGCGTCGTCGGCGACATCGAGCGTCATCTCGGGGCGCTTCCGCGCGGGGGCAAGCGGATGATCGCGTTCCTCGGGTCGAGCATCGGAAACCTCAACGCGGCCGAGCGCACGACGTTCCTCGCCGCGCTGCGCCGCACGATGGATCCGGGCGAGACGTTCCTCCTCGGCACCGACCTCGTGAAGGATCCCGCGCGCCTGGTCGCCGCCTACGACGACGCGGCCGGAGTGACCCGCAAGTTCTCGCTGAACATCCTCAACGTCCTGAACAACGAGCTCGGCGGCGACTTCGACCTCTCGCGCTTCCGCCACACGCCGCGCTGGGACGCTACGGAGGAGGTCATCGACGTTCGCCTGCGCTCGCTCGCCGACCAGACCGTGCGCTTCGAGGCGCTCGACTTCGAGGTCGACTTCGCCGACGGCGAGGAGCTCTACACCGAGATCAGCGCCAAGTTCCGCCGCTCGGGCGTCGAGCAGGAGCTGGCCGCGGCCGGCCTCGAGCTGCGCGAGTGGTGGACCGACCGCGACACGGACTTCGCCCTGTCGCTGTCGACCGCGGTCTGACCTCAAGTCGTCTTCCGGAGAGCCGTTGACCTTGCAACGTGACAGTTGTAACGTGGACGGCCAACAGGAGGGCAGTCATGGCGGTAATGCGCGAAGACGGCCCTGCGGCGAAGACAATTGGCGTCGACGCCACCGCGAACGGACGGGGTTCTCGTGGAGGCACGACCAAGGGGTCGGAGGAGTCATGGACCGTGCGGAACCTCACCGCGGGCCCGCTGGAGTTGCATGGCCGCGATGACGGGGTTCTGGTCCTTCCCGCCTATGGCTGCCGAATCGTCGAACACGAACCGCGCAGCACGTTCGACTGCCTGAAACGGGCGGAAGGAGCCGGCCAGGTCGAAGTGACCCGGCAGACGCAGCCCGCGCCCGTCGACTACACCCTGCTCTCACTCTGGGTGTTCCTCGTGCCGGGAATGATCCTCTTGGGATACTGGCTGGGGACCTGGGGCTGGATCGCCGGAGCGGTTCTCGTTCTCCTCCCGCTCTGCGTGGTCGCCCTGAATTCGGACAGCGGCAAGGCGCGTTTGCGGGCATTCCTCGGAGAGTTGCCCGCGCTGTCGCTGCAAGTGCTGACCTTCCTGGTCGTGCTGACGTTCTGCCTCCTGGTGCCGGCCGTGACGCTCTACTACGGCGCGAACGTCAAGGCGGTCGTCGGGGACATCACGGACGGAAACGCGACCACCGTCGACTACCTGACACTCGTCTGCCGGACGATGCAGCTCGTCCTCATCTCGGTCGCGTCACTCCTGCCGGCGCTCATGTTCTACCAATTCGACCGCGACCGGATGAGCACCTTGCGGGAGAAGTTCGAGCAGCAGATCTTCAGGCTCGACCGCACGATGAAGACATCGCTCGACATCGACGCCAAGTACGGGCGACAGATCGATGAGATCTATGGGCGTGAACGTCCCGGGCGATCGAGCAGGTTGCAGCCGGGTCGCCGTACACCGATCTTTGTGGCGACGGTACTGATCATGCTCGGATGGCTGCTCGTGCTGCTCAATCCGGATGTTGGTCTCGTCGACAACGAGGACACGATCGCGGAGCTCTTCGAACCGCGGCAAACCGCACCCGCGTTCGCGTTTCTCGGCGCGTACTTCTTCGCGTTGTTCGCGCTCCTGCGCGGCTACGTGCGGAGAGATCTGCGCCCGAAGTCATACAGCGACATCAGCGTTCGGATCGTCGCCGTCGTGATCCTCGCCTGGGTTCTCGACCTCGTGTTCGTCAACGACTCGGCCGGCCTGCTCGTATTCGCGTTCATCGTCGGGATCGTCCCGCAGGCCGCGCTGAACAAGCTGCGCGAGGTATCGCAGGGCGGCTGGTCGGGCCTTCGGCGTGAGGTATCAGGGCCCGCGGAAGGATTGGACGACCAGGAGGGCCCGGATTCGACTGAAGACGGCGACGTCGCGGCTGCGCTGGCAGACCCCCTCCCGCTCACGAACCTGCAGGGCATCGATCTCTACGACCGGACGCGGCTCGCCTCCGAAGGAGTGACGAACATCGAGGCACTGGCCCACCATGATCTGGTCGAGCTGATGCTGCTGACCCGCATTCCCGTTCCGCGCCTCGTCGACTGGACCGACCAGGCGATCCTGCACCTCCACGTCGACCCGGGAGATCGCCTCAAGCTGAAGCGCTACGGCATCCGCACCGCCAGCGACCTCGTGCACGCGTACACGTCCGCAACGAACAGGGACGAGTTCTTGGCGATTCTCGGCGGTGAGGACGGCAAGCCGAAGAGGCTGGAGCTGATCGTCGAGGCGATGAAGGACGAGGCCTGGATGGCCAACATTCGCTTCTGGCACGGGGACGTCGACGCACCCGAGAGCGGAAACGGAAAGGCGCCCGACGTCGCTGACGTAACCGTCCTTAAGTGAACGATCCTCGGGTGGCTAGCCGGCCGCCGCCTCGTCGTAGCGCCGGCCGACCTCGTCCCAGTTGACGACGTCCCACCAGGCCGCGAGGTAGTCGGGACGGCGGTTCTGGTAGTTGAGGTAGTAGGCGTGCTCCCAGACGTCGATGCCGAGGAGCGGCGTCTTGCCCTCCATGATCGGGCTGTCCTGGTTGGCCGTGGACATGACCGCGAGGCCGGTGCCGTCGTGGACGAGCCACGTCCAGCCGGAGCCGAAGCGATTCACGCCCGCGTCGTTCACCTGCTGTTTCAGCGCGTCGAGCGAGTCGAAGGTCGACGTGATCGCGTCGCCGAGCGCGCCGGACGGCTCGCCGCCGCCGTCGGGGCTCATGATCTCCCAGAAGAGCGAGTGGTTCGCGTGGCCGCCGGCGTTGTTGCGGACGGGGCCCTGCTTGTCGGCGGGGAGGAGCCCGAGGTTCGTGATCACCTGCTCCGCGGGGCGGTCGGCCCATTCGGTGCCCTCGAGCGCCGCGTTGGCCTTGTCCACGTAGGCCTGGTGGTGCTTGTCGTGGTGGAGCTTCATCGTCGCCTCGTCGATCGTCGGCTCGAGCGCGTCGTAGGCGTACGGGAGTGCGGGAACCTCGAATGCCATGTCTTCCTCCTTTTCGGCGAAGGCTACTCGGCGGCGACGAGTTCGAGGAGTCGCGCGGCGTAGGCGGGCGCGGTCGGCTCGTCCTCGTGGCGGAAGTAGCCGTAGACCTCGACTTCCCGGGAGAGCAGCGGGCGAATCTCGTCGGCCAGCGCGGCCAGGTCGGCGTCGGTGAACGGCGGCTCGCGGAAGCGCAGGTAGCGGAACGAAGCGGCGCCTTCGAGCGCTCCGGAGCGCACGGCACCCGGCCGCGTCGAGTCGCGCCTGCACCTCAGGGTCGTCCCAGGAGTCGTGGCGGAAGTCGAGCACGAGCCGCAGCGAGTCGAACGCCCCGAGCAGCGACTCGAGGAACGCGTCGTCGCGCTTCGTCGGAACCTTCACGCGCACCGGCCCGAGCCGGTCGCCGAGCGCGGCCACGCCCGCGAGGAACTCGTCGGCCTGCTGCACGCTTCCGCGGGCCGTGACGACGCGGCTCATCGTGACCGCGAAGCGAAAGCCCGGCGGCGTCTCGGCGGCCCAGCGCGCGTACTGCTCGGGCGCGGTCATCCGGTAGAAGGTCGCGTTCAGCTCCACGGTCGTGAGGCGCTCCGAGTAGAGCCGGAGAAACTCCTCCGGCTTCGTTCCCGACCGGGTAGAAATCGGGCCGCCACGACGGGTACGAGAAGCCGGAGGCTCCGACATGGAGCGTCGCTAGACTCGGCCCGGTGGCGGTCATGGCGGACGTAATACCCGAGAACACCATCAGCGTGCTCGACCACGGCTTCGTGCGTCTCGACGACTCGATGGCGAGTGACCTCTCCGTCGCGAACGCGGCGCGCGTGTCGTTCGCCAAGCGCAAGGACGTGATGGACGAGGCCGACGAGGGGCTCATCCGCTTCCTCATGCGTGACCGGCACGGGACGCCGTTCGAGCACAACTCCTTCCGCTTCCACATCCGCTGCCCGATCTTCGTCGCGCGCGAGTGGATGCGGCACCGCGTCGGCTCGTTCAACGAGTTCTCGATGCGCTATGCGAAGGCGACCGACGACTTCTACGTGCCCGAGCTCGAGGACGTCCGCTCCCAGGTCGGCAAGCCCGGCGCATACACGTTCGAGCCGGTCAGCCCGGAACTTGCCGAGCAGGCGCGCGAGGAGATCCGCGCCGTCTACGACCATGCGTTCGAGACCTACGAGCGGCTTGTCGAGGCGGGCGTCGCCCGCGAGCTCGCCCGTTCCGTGATGCCGGTGGGCGCCTACACGGAGTTCTTCTGGACGATCAACGCGCGGTCGCTCATGAACTTCATCTCGCTGCGCGCGGCCGAGACGGCCCAGCGCGAGATCCGCCGCTACGCGGACGCCTGCGAGGTCTTCTTCGCGGAGCGGATGCCGGTTACCCATGCGGCGTTCGTGGCCGCGGGCCGCGTTTCCCCGTAAGCGCTCTGCACGGCGTTTGCAAGGGTTTCTTCCGAACTCTGGCGTCGCCCGTTGACTCGGGTCTAGCGTGAGGTCACTCGGTCCAATCCGGACGCAATCGCCGACAGCGAATCGCTTCCCGGGCCGAGTAGGAGAGGGCCTCCTCTCCCGGCTAATGGGCGGGGTCTGCGTGCCCGCGGGGCGGGCTGTTGCGACATGCGCGCGACGGTCCGCCTGGGGCCGTTAACGAACGCGACCGGAGCGTCGCGTCGCCCCGGCCGCGTTGCGCGAACACCTCCATCCCGGCCTCGGCCGTCTCGGCCAGGATCGGCTCGAAGCCCTCGCGCGCGAGCGCATCCATGAGCGGCTCGGAGATCGACCGCTCGTCCTCGATGAGGAGAATCGTCCGCTTGGTCATCGCGGGCGAGGGTACCCGGCTAGGCGCCGATGGACGCCTCGAGGAGCCAGGGCGCCTCAGAGTTGTCGGCGTCCGGCATCCGTGCGGTCACGACCCACTCGTCGTACCAGCCGAGGTCGTACGAGACCGTCCATTCCGCCGAGGTGTCGCCCGGGCCGACCGCGAACGTCCCGCACGGGGCCGCGTAGTCGCCGTCCTTCGCGAGCCAGAGGAAGTAGTAGCCGCCGTCGGGCAGGGCGGGCAGCCCGCTGACGTCGAGGCGCACCGTCCGGTTCCCGTCCGCGTCCAGCGGGCCGAGGCTGATCGTGGCCGCGGCGCCGTCGGCGTTCTTCGTCGCCTCCATCGGAATCGCCGCCTGCGTGTCGAAGTCGTCGCCGCCCACCAGGGCGCCGAGCGCGAAGAAGCCGATCGCGACCGCGACGACGGTGGCGAGTCCGAATGCGGCGCGGCGGAACGTGAACCGGCTCGTCCGCCGGCTCTCGGCCGGCGGGGCCACGTCGCGCAGGCGCGGCGGCAGCTCCGGCAGGGCGGGAACCGACCGCAGCAGCGCGTCGACGCGCTCGAGCTCGGAGCGGAGGTCGTCCGGCACGTCGTCGCCGACGAGCTCGTCGAGATGGGGCGGCTCGTAGCGGTCGGTCATTCCTTCACCTCGTCGAGGAGCCCCGCGAGCCGGGCGAGTCCGGCGCGTGTCCGCGTCTTCACGGTTCCAAGTGGAACATCCAGGTAGGACGCCACCTCGGCCTGGGAGAGCCCGCTCCAGTACGCGAGCTCGAGCACGACGCGCTCCCGTTCGGGGAGCCGCTCCAGCGCCGCGTGGACGCGCCACGAGAGCCAGGACGACTCGGCCAGCTCGTCGGGACCTGCCTCACCGGAGACGAGCTCGGGCGTCTCCGTCGCCGGCTCGACGCGCTGGCGGGCGCGGTCGATGATCGCGTGACGGGCGACCGCGTAGAGCCAGGCTGACGCGGTGCCGCGCTCGGCCTTGTAGCTCTTGGCGGAGCGCCAGACGGCGGCGAAGGTCTCCTGGGTCGCGTCCTCGGCACGGCCCGAGTCGCCGAGCTGCCGCTGCGCCATCGCGAGCACCGGGCGCGCGAAGCGCCGGTAGAGCTCCTCGAAGGCCGCGCGGTCGCCTCGGCCGGTCCGCTCGATGAGGACTGCGTCCTGGGACATCCCGCGTGGATATACGGAGTTCACGGGCCTCCCGGATTCTCCCTACTGCCGCTGCGCCGTGCCAGCAGCCGGCCGCCGTCCACGACGATGCTCGTGCCGGTGACGAAGCTCGCGCGCGTGAGATAGAGGACGGCGTCGGCGATGTCGTCGGGCGTTCCGATGCGGCCCAGGAGCGACTCGGCCTTGCGCCGCTCGTGTCTGCTCCTCCGTTCCGTCCACGGCGACCGAGCCCGGCGCGACGCCGTTGACGCGCACCTCGGGCGCGAGCGCGCGCGCCAAGACCCGCGTGAGCATCGCCTCCGCCGCCTTGGCCGCCGAATGCGGCGCGAACGACGGCCACGGCTCGAACGCCGCGACGTCCTCGATCAGCACGATCAGGCCCTTCGACTCGCGCAGGAACGGCGCCGCCGCCTGGGAGACGAAGAACGCGCCCTTCGTGGTTGCGCCGAACGCGGAGTCCCAGTCGGCCTCGGTGACCTCTTCGACCGGCTTCGGCGTGAAGCCCTCGCTCGCGGCGTGGACGACGAGGCTCAGCCCGCCCAGCTCCGCGGCGGCCCGCTCGACCAGCGCGCGGGCGTCGTCGGCGCGCGCGAGGTCGCCGTCCTTCGAGCCCGCGGCGAAGACCCGGTAGCCCTCGGCCTCGAGCCGCGCCGCGATGACGCGGCCGACGCGGCCGGTGCCTCCGGTGACGAGCGCCCTGTTCGCCGATTCGGCCATCGGGGCACACGATAAGCTCAGCGCGACGTCGACAGAGGAGATCAGCACGGATATGGCCACGCTCGCCTTCAACCATCAGGAGATCGCCGCCCGCGAGCTCAAGCCGGAGCTGCTCGAGCTGCACGGCATCTCACGCGCTTCGGTCGAGGCGCACTACAAGCTCTACCAGGGGTACGTCGCGAAGCGGAACGAGATCCTCGGCAAGCTCGCCGAGGTCGATCTCGCCGCCGCGAACCAGGTCTACTCCGAGCTCCGCGCGCTGAAGGTCGACCTCAGCTTCGCCGTCGGCGGCGTCAAGAACCACGAGATCTACTTCGAGCATCTCGGTGGCGGCGGCGGGAATCCCGACGGCCCGATGGCCGAGCTCATCCGCCGCGACTTCGGGAGCGCGGACGCGTGGAGGGCCGACCTGAAGGCGACCGGCATGGCCGGGCGCGGCTGGGCCTGGACCGCCTACGACTGGGACGAGGGCCGGCTCTTCAACTACGTCGGCGACGCGCAGAACACGTTCCCGGTCTGGAACGCGACGCCGCTCGTGGCGCTCGACGTCTACGAACACGCCTACTTCCTCGACTACCAGACCGACCGCGGGTCGTATATCGACGCCTTCTTCGACAATCTCGATTGGGACGTCGTGAACGGCTGGATCGCCGGCTACCAGATCCAGGTCTAGGGTCTCGGCGCTTCCGTGCAGCCGTTTCTGACGGATCTCTCGCTCATCGCCGCGGGCTACCTGATCGGCTCGCTGCCGTGGGGATACTGGCTGCCGCTGTGGATCAGGCACGTCGACATCCGCACGGTCGGGAGCGGGAACACGGGCGCGACGAACGTCTGGCGCTCGCTCGGGTTCAAGCTCGGCCTCGCCGTGGCCCTCCTCGACATCGCCAAGGGCGCCGCCGCGGCTCTCCTCGCCCGCTGGCTCGCGGACGACCTCATCGCCGTCCTCGCCGGGCTCGCGGCGATGGTCGGCCACTACCGCCCGATCTTCCTCCGCTTCGCCCGAGGGGGGAAGGCGGTCGCGGTGGTCGGCGGCGTCGGGCTCGCGCTCGCTCCGCTCGCGACGCTCTCGGCGGCCGGCGTCTGGGTGATCGTGTTCCTCGTCTTCCGCTACGCGTCGGTCGCGTCGATGGTCGCCGCGGTGGCGCTGCCGCTCTTCGCGCTCCTCTTTGACGCGTCCGTGCCCGTCGTCGTCTTCACGGTCGCGGCAGCGGTCGCGGTCTTCCTGCTCCATCGCCCGAACATCCGCCGGCTCCGCTCAGGAACCGAGCACAAGATCAGCCTGCGGCGACGGCGCGCGGCCGCGGCCCACTAGCCGATTTCCGCGAGCCAGGTGCCGAGATCCGATCCGGTCGCCGCCTGCTCGCCGGTCGCGAGCTCCGTGCGGATCTCGCCCACGGTGCCGCACCGCTGCGCGAGCACCTCGTGGTTGTGGATCGTCTCGAAGTTCACCTGGCGCGCCGAGATGAAGTCGTCGTCGTCGAGCTCCGGGTACGCCTCGATGGCCGCCTTGACCATGAGCCGCACGGAGTCCTCGACGAACCGCGGCGTGAGATGCGCGTGCTCGACGACGAACAGCTCGTCGGGCCGCTTGAGCAGCGCGAGAATCGGTGAGCTCATCGAGCTCTCGACCAGCGTCACGAGCTCCTTTGCGTCGATGCGGTGCTCGGTCCCGATGTAGAGCGTCCCGCGACCGCGTTGGTTGTGGGTCGCGAGCGGAACGAGGTCGAGGATGCGCTCGATGTCGACGTCCCCGAACCCGGCCTCGCCGAGCCGCTCGGCGGCCCGGTCGCGGACGAGCCCCTGCGCGCACGGGCAGGCGTTGATGCCCGTCGCCTCGACGCCGATCACGCGCTTCGAGCTCTCCCGGGTGGCCGTCGCGCGCCCGATCAGGGTCACGAGCTCCTGCGTCTGCAGCCCGGACACCGGCGTGCGCCGGTCGATCGGGTAGCGGGCGCGGATCTGCACCTCGGCTCGGCCTGCGCGCTGGCGCTCGACGATGTGTTTGGCGATGTGCTCGGCCAGCTCCTCGACGAGGAGCGTTCCGGGGATGACCAGCTCGTCGATCGCCTCGCCGAAGAGCTCCGGAAAGCGGGACATGTGGGCGCCCTTCTGGTCGGCGTCCAGGTCGACGAAGCAGTCGATCACCGCTGACACGAGCGCGTACTCGCCGTTGTGGTGCATGCGCACCGCTTTCTCGACCCCGGTCACGCCGACGCGCGACAGGCCCAGGCGCACTTCCGGCGCGGATGCTTGGAGGTCAGGCGAGGTCAGTACTCTCTCGGCCATCGCCGGCAAAGGTAGCACCCCTCCGACGGGCCACGACGCGCAGTTCCCTCGCCTCGTCGGTCTCGCGTGCCACGACCTGCGTACGCCGCTCGCCACCGTGCACGGGTTCGCGCGGACGCTCCAGCGCGAGCCGCTCGGGGAGCCGGCCGACCGCTACGTGGAGATGATCGACCTCGCGTCGCTCCAGATAGCGGAGCTGCTCGAGGAGCTCGCTCTGGTCGCTCGGATCGAGTCCGGGCGCTTCGAGCCGCAGCTCGAGACGGTCGATTCGCTCGCCCTCGTCGAGGAGGCGGCGGCCGAGCTGCCCGAGGATCCCGTGAACGTGACCGGCTCGGGCGCACCGGTGTCCGTCGAGGTCGACGCGACCCGGCGGGCGCTGCGGCAGCTGCTTCGGGCCGCGCGCCGCCACGGCGGGCTCGACGCGATCGACGCCTCGGTGAACGGATCGGAGATCGCGGTCTCGCCGATCCTGGACACGGCTGCCGGCGTCGTCACGGGTGAAGAGCTGAAGGAGCTCGGCGCGGCCGCGGCGGTGCGGCTGGTCGTTGCGCTCGGCGGTACGGTCGCCCTCGACGGCGACCGGCTGCTCGTCCGCTTGCCGGCCTAGCCGGCGCGGATCGCCGCGAGCACGTGCTCCTCGCGCCCGGCGCGCAGCGAATCGACGAGGCGCGTCGTCCCGGTGAGCCCTTCCTTGCGGCTGAGGAGCGCGTCCAGTTCGGCCGCGCTCAGTCCGGCGCGCTTGGCCGTGGCGAGGATCGACTCCACGACCGGCAGCGTCCGCCCGGCGTGGTCGAACTGCCACGACGGGTAGCGGTACTCGCTTCCGATCCCGGTGGGGACGCCGAGCAGCTCGCCCGCGCGGCGGCGCCGGTCGATCTCGAGCGGCTCGACGCCGAGCTTCATCGCCAGCCAGGCGCCGGAGTAGTCGGGCGAGTCCATGGGCTCATTCTCACACGGCGGCGTGTTGACGGCGGAACCTTCCGGCGAGTCGCGGTGTATCCGCTTCGTGAGGTTCTGGGCCACCCTTGCGCTTGCGTTCGCGGCCGCAGGCTGCGGTGGATCCGGAGACGAGCGCCCGCCGGCTCAGACGATGGGTTCCGCTTCACTGACCGCTGAGGGGTGCCCGATCGACGACCCGGACTTCTGCGCGCGTGCGACCGAGGCGGCGAACGCGTTCCTGGCCGGAAATGCGGACGCCCTGGTCGCGCTCAGCCGCGCCGACCGGTTCGACTGCGCCGACAGAGCCGGCCGAGCTGTTTCCGCAGTGCGAGCCGGGCCGGTCCTGCAGGGCCATGCGGCATCCGGCGGGGACGCGCAGTTCGAGGTTCTCGACGCCCCGGCGTATCGAAGACCGCCTGAGCGAGCTCGTCGGGTCGAATCAAGCAGAGATCCGCGGCGTGGGCACGTGCGGACCGGACGGATCCCGAGCGCCGCTCCTACCACCTGTCGTTCGGCGCCGAAAAGGACGGCGAGCCCTGGCTCGGCTCGTTCGAGTTCGTCTTCCGGGAGGGCGTCTGGTCGATCGGCGTCCTCTACGCCGACTCCGTCGAGGCTTGGTCGGAGGCAGTTCGCGGACCCGGCGGCCGAGCTGGCCTGCGGAAACGTGCAGGAGTGGGACGCGCTAGCGAAGGAGCCGCGACATGCGCCGGTCCTTCAGCACGCGGCCGCCGGTCTGGCACGTGGGGCAGTAGAAGATCGTGTGCTCCTCGAAGTCGACCTGCGCGATCGGGGTGCCGCAGACCCAGCACGGCTCGCCGAGGTGGCGGTGGATGCGGTACGCCTTCGCGTCGCCGACGCCCTGCTCCCGTAGTGCGAGGCCGGTCGCCAGCGTTTCGTCGATCGTCGCCGAGAGCCGCTCGACCTCCTCGTCCGAGAGATCCTTCGTGAGCGCGTACGGCGAGAGCTTCGCGCGGTGGAGGATCTCGTTCACCCAGGCGCGGCCGATGCCGGCGACCACGCGCTGGTCGCGGAGCTGCGCGTGGAGCCGGCCCGAGTTGGCGCGGAGGATCTCGCCGAGCCGCTCAGGCCCGAGCCCGAGCGCGTCCGGGCCGAGATGCGCGAGCTCGGCGTCGATCGCCTCGGGCGTGTAGAGCCCGACCTTCGCGCGCTTCTTCTTCCCCGCCTCGGTGAGGACGAGCGCCGAGCCGTCGGTGAAGTTCAGCTGGAACGCCGGCGACTTCGGGCCGCTTTCCGCCGGGGTCGGACCACGACGAGGCGGCCCGCGGACATCAGGTGGATGTGCAGGACGAGCCCGCCGTCGTCCGTGGGGAAGAGCAGATGCTTCCCGCGCCTGCGCGCGCCCGCGAGGCTGCGGCCCTCGAGGTCGGAGAGCGGCGGGTCGAACGTCTTCAGCGTCGCGATGTGCATCGGGCCGGCGCGTCCCACCGGCGCGTGGGCGACCGGCTCGTCCAGCTCGCGGCGCAAGGCCTCGATCTCAGGCAGCTCGGGCAACTACGCTCCCCTCCGTGGCTTCGGCGATCAGCGTACTCGTGGAGCGGGGAGGCGTCGTGGAGTCACGGCATACCGTCCACGTGGCCGCGGTGCGTGACGGGGAGCTGGTCGACTCGGCCGGTGATCCCGAGCTCGTCACGTTCATGCGCTCGTCCGCGAAGCCGTTCCAGGCGCTTCCGCTCGCGGTCGAGGCGCCCGACCTGCCCGACGAGGAGCTCGCGATCGCGTGCGCCTCGCACGACGGCGCGCCGGAGCACCTCGCGGCCGTGAACGCGCTCCTTGCCCGCGCAGCCTGCGGCGAGGAGGACCTCGAGTGCGGCCCAGCGCGCGGCTCGCGCGTGAACCACAACTGCTCGGGGAAGCACGCCGGGATGCTCCTGCTCGCGAAGCTGCGCGGCTGGCCGCAGGCCGGCTACCGGCAGCCGGATCACCCGGTCCAGATCGAGCTGGGAGCCGTGCTCGCGGGGGCGCTCGGGATCGACGATCCGGCCGAGGCGGTCGACGGCTGCGGGGTCCCCACGTACGCGGCGCCGCTCTCGGCGATGGCGCTCGCGTTCTCGCGCCTCACGACCGGCGAACTGCCCGGATCCGAGCGTGTGACCGCCGTCATGCGTGCCCATCCCGTGCTGGTCGGCGGTGTGGAAGCTGGGGATACGAAGATCATGCTCGCGGCCGACGGCGTGATCGCAAAACGAGGCGCCGAAGGGCTCATGTGCGCTGTGTTACCAGACGGAACGGGCGTCGCCGCCAAGGTCGAGGACGGCGCAAATCGCGCGGCAGGCCCCGGTTTGTCTGCGTTTCTCGGCATCCAGGAACTGGCTAGCGAGCCGGTTATCAACAGCCTCTGTGAGGAAGTGGGACAAATCGTCCCCAGCCCGTGAAAAACAGTTCCCGTTTTCCCCAGGACCGGTGTACAATCCGCCCCCGCTGAGGCGGTAGTGAGCCGGGGGTACGTGGGGTCTCGCCGGTTCGTTGCGCGAAAGCGATGCTGCGGACCTAACGACGAAGGCGAGGTCGAATGCTCACGGTCGACATCACGCTCCCCGACATCGAGGAGTTGCACAAGCTCGTTGTCGACGGACAGGAGAAGGGATTCCTGACCTATGACGAGATCGTCGCGGGGCTCGAAGAGATCGACCTCACCAAGGAGCAGGTCGAGGACTTCTACACCTACCTCATCGACCACGGCATCGAGCTCCACGAAGGCGAAGAGCACAAGGCGCCGCCCCATGAGCAGCCGGCTCTCGCCGAAGACGACAAGAACGCGCCCAAGCTCGACCTGACCGTCGAGCCGTCGCTCGACTCGCTGCGGCTCTACCTGCGCGAGATCGGCAAGGTCGCGCTCCTCACCGCCGACCAGGAGATCTACCTCGCCAAGCGGATCGAGCGCGGCGACATGGCCGCGAAGACGCAGATGATCGAGGCGAACCTTCGCCTCGTCGTCTCGATCGCGAAGGCGTACCTCGGCCGCGGGCTCTCGTTCCTGGATCTCATCCAGGAGGGCTCGCTCGGCCTCATCCGCGCGGTCGAGAAGTTCGATTACCGCAAGGGCTTCAAGTTCTCCACGTACGCGACGTGGTGGATCCGGCAGGCCGTGACGCGCGCGATCGCCGACAAGGCCCGCACGATCCGGATCCCGGTGCACATGGTCGAGAAGCTGAACAAGGTCGTGCACATCGAGCGTCAGCTCGTGCAGCGCCTCGGTCGCGAGCCCAGGCCGGAGGAGATCGCCGAGGAGCTCGAGATCCCGACCGAGGAAGTGCGCGAGATCCTGCGCATGGCGCAGTTGCCCATCTCGCTCGAGAAGCCGATCGGCGAGGAAGAGGAGTCCGAGCTCGGCGACTTCGTCCAGGACGAGGCGGCCGAGTCGCCCTTCGACTCCGCTTCGCTGCACCTGCGCCGCGAGGACATCGACAAGGCGCTCGAGTCGCTGCCCGAGCGGGAACGCAGGGTGATCGAGCTGCGCTTCGGGCTGCTCGGCGACCAGCCGCGCACGCTCGAGGAGGTCGGCCGCGCGTTCGGCGTCACCCGCGAGCGGATCCGGCAGATCGAGAACCACACGCTGAAGAAGCTCGAAGGCCTCCCCGAGGCCCAGTCGCTCAAAGACTGCATGTAACTAGCGCGTCTACCGTTCCGGGGATGGCTCCCCAACGGCGGATCGCACTCATCTCGGTCGGCGCTGCCGTTGCGCTCATCGGGCTCAAGCTGGGCGCTGGGCTCGCGAGCGGGAGCCTCGGGCTGCTCTCCGAGGCGGCGCACTCGGGGACCGACCTCGCCGCGGCGCTCCTGACCTTCTTCGCCGTCGGCGTGGCCGTGCGACCGGCCGACCAGGGGCATCCGTACGGGCACGGGAAGGCAGACCACCTGGCGGCGCTCGCCGAGGCGACCGTGCTCGCCCTGGTCAGCATCGTGATCGGCGGAGCCGCAGTCCTTCGCCTCGTCGGCGACGACCCGCCGGAGCTCGATCTCGCGTGGTGGACCTTCGCGGTGATCGGGCTCGTGATCGTGATCGACGCGAGCCGCGCGGTCGTCTCGTGGCGCGCGGCGCGGCGCTACAGCAACGCGGCGCTCGCGACCAACGCGTTCCACTTCGCGAGCGACCTGGCCGGCTCGACGGCTGTGCTCATCGGGCTCATCCTCGCGCGCGAGGGCTATCCGGCCGGCGACTCCGTTGCCGCGATCGTCGTCGCCGTGATCGTGATCGCGGCCGCCGCGCGCCTCATGCGCCGAAACGTGGACGTCCTCATGGATCGGGCGCCGCTCGACGCCGAGGAGGCCGTTCGCGAGGCGATCTCCACCATCGACCCGCCCGTCGAGCTGCGCCGCCTGCGCATGCGCTACGCCGCCGGCGTGCATTTCGCGGACGTCGTCATCGGCGTCTCGGGCTCGGCCGCCGTCGGCCAGGGCCATGCGGCCGCGGATCAGGTGGAGGACGCGGTCGAGCGCGTCCTGCCCGAGACCGACGTGGTCGTGCACGTGGAGCCGACGCAGCTCGAGGAGCTCGGCGAGCGCGCACACGCTGCCGCCGCGAAGGTCAGGGGCGTGCGCGAGATCCACAACGTCGCCATCCTCGACGCGGGCGACCGCACGGTCGTCTCGCTCCATCTGAAGCTTCCGGGGAGTCTGCCGCTGAGCGAGGCGCACGAGGTCGCATCGGCCGTCGAGGCGGCGATCCAGGCCGAGCTGCCGGGTGTCGCCGAGGTGCAGACCCACCTGGAGCCGCTCGGCGAGGAGACCGCCGGCGAGGCGCTCGGCGACGGTGTCGAGCGCGCCCGGGTGGAGGCGATCGTGAGAGAGCTGACCGGCGGCGCTCCGCGAGAGGTCCGGCTCTTCCGCACAGATGCCGGGCTCGTCGTCTTCCTCACCCTCGGGTTCGACCCCGAGCGCTCTTTGGCCGAGGCGCACGAGCGCGCGAGCGAGATCGAGACGCGCATCCATCGCGACCTGCCTGACGTGGCAGAGGCGATCGTCCACACCGAGCCCTAGTACGATCCTCCGCGTGGGACGGAAGAAGACGCAGAAGGATCGCTGGGCCCAGGACAACCGCCTGGCCGCCAACCCGGCCGCCTACGCGGCGACGATCGGCCTCGTCCTGGCCGTCGTCGGCCTGTTCGTCTTGTTCTATTTCGTCTAGACGACGCTGACCGTGCGCTCTTCGCGCTCGGCCGGCCAGTCGGTGCCGAGCTCGACGTCGAGCTTCTCGCGCAGCTCGCCGTTCTGAGCCAGCTGCTCCACGATGTCCGCGCCGCCGATCAGCTCGCCGCGCACGAAGACCTGCGGGATCGTCGGCCAGCTCGAGATCGCCGAGAGCTCCTGGCGGATCGCGGGGTCGGGGAGGATGTCCACCGCGGTCACCGATGCGCCGGCGGAGCGCAGCGCCTCGAGGGCGCGGCCGGAGTTGCCGCAGAGCACACGCTCGGGCGTTCCCTTCATGAAGAGCACGACGTCCTCGGAGTCGATCGTGGTCTGGATCCTCTCGGTCAGCTCGCTCATGTTCCTCCTCGGGTCGTGATGCGTAGTTCGTGGATCGTCCCGTCGGCCAGCTGCTCGGCGAGCGCGTCGTAGACGAGGCGGTGCTGCTCGACCGGGGTTAGTCCGTCGAAGCTCGGACTTGCGACCGTCACCTGGAAGTGGTCGCCTCCACCGGTGCGGTCTGCGACCGAGATCTCGGTCGCGTCGGGGAACGCGGTGCGAAGCAGTACGTCGAGCGGAGCGGTCACGCGAAGGACGCTAGCAGCAGCGGTTTGGGCTGCGGGTAGGCTGGCCGCGCTGTGCGGGAACTCGCGGATCGCCCCCTCCACGCAAGGGCCGTGGCGTGCGGCCTCTTCCTCGCCGCGCTCTTCTCGTTCATGTACCCGTTCGTCACCGTCACGGCCGACCGGCGCGCCGCGACGGCGACCGGCTTCGAGCTGGCGACGTACGACGTGACCTACGAGGGCACGTACGTCCAGGAGTCGTTCCGCGGGGAGGTGGAGCACTGGATCGGCCGCGGACAGGCGCCGGCGCTCATCGCGTTCGCGTCGCTCGTCGGAGCGGCCATCCTCGTCTGGATTCCGTGGCGTGCCGGCCCGATGATCGCCTCGGTGGCCGCGCTGGTCGCGCTCGTCGCCATGTTCGGCCTCTACCAGCGTGTCGGCTCGATCGCGGCGCTGGCCGTGACCCAGCGGCACGGCGGCTACTGGGTCGCGGTGCTCTTCGCGCTCGCGGGAGCGATCTGGTCGACGTACGTGCTCACGCGCACCCCGTGGTGGTGGAAGCCCGATCTCACGAACCACCGCGACTACTTCGCCTGAACCGGCCGCGTTAGGCTGCGCCGCATGTCCGTCGAGGAGCAGTTCGCGCTCTACCGCGCCGTCCGGCGTGATCTCGAGCAGCGCGTCCTCCCGCTCGCCACTTCGGTCGACGGACGCCGGTTCACGCTGCAGACCTCGCTTTACGGTCTGGAGCTCGAGATCGGCGGGTACGTCGTCCTCGCGGGGGAGGGGGTCGATCGCCTCGGGCAGCTCCAGTCGCTCGAGCCGACCCAGACCGAAGGGCCGGAGCTTTCGGGCGAGATGCGCACGCGCATCATGATCCGCGCCGCCGTGGGTGAAGGTGTGGTGCTCGACGGCGACGGCAAGCCGTTCCACGACGCGCTCGCGCGACCGGCCACGCCGGAGGAGGTCGCCGCGTACCTCGAGCGCGTCGCGCCGCCTCGCGCGCGGTTGGAGGTCGGCTCACTTCTCCTCGCGCCGGGCGTTCCCCTCGCCCTCGACGCAGGCGGTTTCGACCGGCATACGTTCCTCTGCGGCCAGTCCGGATCCGGGAAGACCTACGCGCTCGGGGTCGTGCTCGAGCGGCTCCTCCACTCGACGGCGTTGAAGATAGTCGTGCTCGACCCGAATTCCGACTTCGTTCGCCTCGGGGAGACGCGACCCGATGCCGGCGAGGCCGATGCGGCCCGCCATGCGGAGGTGAGTCGCGAGATCGCCGTCCGGCGTGCGGGCGAGGGACTTCGGGTGCCGCTCCACGCGCTCGATCCCGCGACCCAGGCCGCGGTACTGCGACTCGATCCCGTGGACGACCGTGAGGAGTACGCGGACTTCATCACGCTCGCTGAGCTCGGCCGCTTCGACACGCTCGAAGAACTTGCCGACGGGCGGCTTTCGATGCGAATCAAGAACCTCGGCGCCGACCGCTGGGGGATCTGGTCGCGCGGGGAGCCGGTCTCGGTCGTCGCCGATGTCCTCGACGGCGACACCCGTTGCCTCGTGGTCGATCTCGGCTCGCTGCCGACGCGCGAGGAGCAGGCGCTCGCGTCGACGGCGATCCTCGAGTCGCTCTGGCGCGAGCGCGAGCGGCGCCAGCCGGTGCTGGTCGTCATCGACGAGGCGCACAACGTCCTCCCGGCCGAGCCCGCGGACGCGATCACGGGCCGCTCGACCGAGGCCGCGATCCGCATCGCGGCCGAGGGGCGCAAGTTCGGGCTCTACCTGCTCGTCTCGACGCAGCGCCCGCAGAAGGTGCACGAGAACGTTCTCAGCCAGTGCGACAACCTGCTGCTCATGCGGATGAACTCGCAGGCGGATCTCGGCTACGTCGGCGACCTGTTCTCGTTCGTCCCGCGCAGCCTGCTCGAGCGCGCGACCATGTTCCGCCAGGGCGAGTGCCTCGTCGGCGGGAAGATCGCGCCGCATCCGGCGCTCATGAAGGTCGGCGCGCGGATCGCCGTCGAGGGCGGCGGCGACGTGCCCTCGACCTGGGCGGACGTGAGCTAGAACTCAGTCCGCTCGCCGGGGTCGAGGATCCGCACCTCGACATCCGGCGCGGCGTCCGCGGCCAGGCGTGCGAACGTCTCGGCGGGCTCGCGCCCCAGTCCGAGCCCGCGGCCGATCGGGGCGAACGTGCCCCAGTGGATCGGGATCGCGATCTTCGGACGCAGGCGCCGCACGGCCTCGGCGGCGCGGGCCGGATCGAGGTGGAGCCCGGAGTCCACGCTCGACCCCCAGCCCCAGACCGGGATGAGCCCAACGTCGAGGTCGGGCACGAGCCCGTCCATCTCGTCGAAGAGGTCGGTGTCGCCCGCGAAGTAGACGGTGGTCGAGCCGCGGAGGACGTAGCCGACCGCGGTGAGCCCCAGCCGCAGCGGCGGGCGGTTGCCGTCGTGGAGCGCCGTGGTCACGCTCACGGTCACGCCGCCGAGGTCGAACTCGTCGCCGGGAACGGCCTCGCGGACGTCGGTGAAGCCGCGCCGCCGCGCCAGTCCCCCGAGCCCCTTGGGAACCACGACCGCGATGTCGTGGTCGAGCAGCCGCAGCGACGGCAGATCCAGGTGGTCGAAATGCCCGTGCGAGAGGAGAACGCCGGTCAGGTCTTCCGGCGGCTCGGGCTTGGCGGCGACGCGGGTCAGGTGCGCGGCGCGCTTGCGCAGGAGCGGGTCGGTGACGAACCTGGCCCCGTCGATCTCGACGACGAGCGTCGCGTGACCCAGGTACTCGGCCGATCCGCTCACACGGCGATCGTACGCGCGACCTGTCTGACGAAGGAGCGTCGCGCGCGCGTGCCGAGGTCCGTCGGCCGCGCGCGCGACGAACCCCGTTCAAGCCGTCGCCTCCTTGCCGAGGCTGCGCAGCTTGAAGGCGACCAGGATCTCGGTGAGCCCGCGGAAGAGCGCGAACACACCGATCCAGACGACGAGCAGGATCGCCGAGCCGCGGAAGTAGCCGGCCGCCCAGAACCCGAGCAGGATCTCCAGGATCCCGACCGTGAGCAGGAGCCACCAGAGATCGCCGCGCACCATCAAGGCGGCGAGCACGTCGAAGATCCCCTTGAACAGAATGAACCAGGCGAAGATCGTCGCCAGCGCGACGAAGGTGCCCTGTGGCCGGAAGAACGCCGTGATCCCTGCGGCTATGAACAGCACGCCGAGGAGCCCGTGGACCCATTTCCAGCCTGTCGACGACATCGGCATCGCCATGAACTCGTTCACGCCCGCGAAGATCGCGACGATCCCGAACATGATCGAGACCGCGTAGACCGAATCCAGGTCGAGCCGCAGCAGGATCAGCGAGACCCAGAGCCAGGCGATTCCGGTGACGAGGAAGAGCCACCAGTACTTGGTCGCGCCGTCGACGTACTCGCGGTCGTCCAGCGTCATTCCTTGCATCGATCCTCCCTCTTGAGGCGATAGGTGAGCGGCGCGAGTCTATTCCGCGCCTCGGAGGGATAGACTCGCGCGGTGAGCGCCGCGCCTCCCCCAAGACCGGGCCTTCGAAGAAGCGAATCGTGGCGGCCCGGATCCTCGTCGTCCTCGCCGCGCTGATCGGAGTCGTGGCGGCTCTCGCCGGCTACGTCCGCTACCAGGCGCTCGACAAGGAGACCTTCGAGGGAACCGCCAGCGAGCTGATCGCCGACGACACGGTGCGCAACGAGATCGGCGCGCGGCTGGTCGACCAGCTCTTCCAGAACGTCGATCTCGCGGCCGAGCTCGAGTCGACGCTGCCGGAGAACCTCCAGCCCCTCGCCGTTCCGATCGCCGGCGCGACGCGGCAGCTTGCGGATCGCGCCGTGGTCAACCTGCTCGACCGGCCGCGCATCCAGGAGCTCTGGATCGATTCGCTCGTGAAGACGCAGGAGCAGTTCAAGAAGCTGCTCGACGGCGACACGACGGTCGTGCAGGAGACCGACGGCTTCCTCGTCTTGAACCTTCAGCCGCTGGTGGTCCAGCTCGGGGACGAGGTCGCGGTCGTCGGCCGCGTCGCCACCGCGCTGCCGCCGGATGCAGGGCTGATCAAGGTGATGCCGGCGGACAACCTGAGCCTCGCCCAGGACATCACGAACATCCTCAACACGCTCGGGCTCTGGCTCTGGGTCGTCCCGATCCTGCTCTTCGGAGCCGCGGTTGCCATCGTTCCAGGCCGCAGGCGCGTCGAGTTGAGGGCGATTGCGTTCGCGGCGATCCTGATCGGCCTGCTGCTTCTCATGCTGCGCGGCATCGCCGGGCGCTACATCGTCGATGACCTCGTGCAGGTCGACTCCAGTCGCCCGGCTGCCCAGGACGCGTGGACGATCCTCACCGACCTGCTCGCGCAGGGCGCGTGGACGATCATCGGGCTCGGCGTGATTCTCCTCTTCGGCGTCTGGCTCGCCGGCCCGTCTCGTACCGGCACTGCCTCCCGGCGCTTCGTCGCCCCGTTCCTCGCGCATTGGTGGATGGCGTACGCGATCTTCCTCTTCCTCGCGCTGCTGCTCCTCTGGTGGGGCCCGACCGAGCAGACTCGCCGGCCGCTGCAGATGTTCGTAGCCCTCGTCGTCTTCGCGCTCGGCTTCGAGGGACTGCGGCGCCTGGCGATGCGCGACGTGCCCGGCGCGGCCGAGATGTCGGCCGGCGCTGCGCTCACGGCACCGTTCGACAACTACCGCGCCAGCCGCGCGGCCAGCAAGAGGCTCGAGGAGCTCGACCGCCTCGCCCGGCTCAAGGAGTCCGGCGCGATCACGGAGGCCGAGTTCCAGGCGCGCAAGAACGAACTCGGCTAGCCGACGCTTCGGCCGGTCGCTTCGCGCACGTTGATCCTGAACGCGACCGCCTGACGGCCGGATTCCCGCGGGCGGCGGCTCGTTCCTCCGAAGCGGTCGCGCAGAAGCTCGAGCGCGCGCTCGATGTCCGAGCCGGAGAGCTCCTCGTACTCGCCCTGGAGGATCGCGCTACGCCACACGCCGGGGCCGTCGTAGGCGTCGACCTCGAAGCAGACGCTCGGGTTCGTGCGGAGCATCCGCGTCTTCAGGCCCTCGACGGTGAGCACGTAGACGCTCTCGCCGTCCCAGCCGTAGATCACGGGGACGACGTAGGTGGTTCCGTCGGCGTGGCAGCCGACGCGGCCGACGGTCTGGGTGCGCAGCAGCTCGTCGATCTCCTCGCGCGTGAGCTCGTTCACGCGTGGATCATGCCGGTTTGCGGCCGACGAGCCACAGGAGCGCGAGCACGGGGAGGACGAGCGGCACGAACCCGTAGCCGAGGCCGAAGTTCGACCACACGGTCGCGTCGGGAAACGCGGACGGCCGGACGAGACTGAGCGCGCCGACGAAAAGGACGCCGGCCAGCTCCACGGAGCACACGGCGATGGCGGCGCGGCGGGCGCGCTCGCCCGGGCGGCGCAGGAGAATCGCGCCCGCAAGGTAGATCGCCGCCGCGACGGCCGAGAGCGCGTACGCGAAGGGCGCGTCGTCCGGGTGGGTCGAAAGCTGGACGAGCGCGCGGGCCCCGGCGGCGATCGCGAGCACCGTGTAGGCGGCCGCCAGCGCGCGGCCAACGCCATCATTCTGCTGTAAGTCAGCCCTTACAGACACGGCGCGCGACCCTAGCACGGTGGACCGCATGGGATACTGCGCCGTGGCTGGCGAGGGGTCGAGCAAACACGGACATATCCGCGAGCCGGCTTATCTGAAGACGCTCGCGATCGCCGCGCTCCTCGGCATTCCGGCCGCGGTCGGCGCCGTGCTCTTCACCTCGGCCGTGCACGAGGTCGAACACCTGCTCTGGACCGACCTCCCCGAGGAATTCGGCTGGGTCGAGCCCGCCTGGTGGTACGTGATCCTCCTGCCGATGATCGCGGGCGCGATCGTGGCCCTGTGCATTCGCCTGCCGGGCGGCGGCGGACATCCGGCGAGGGAGGGGATGAGCCTGCATCCGGCGACGCCGCTCGAGCTCCCGAGCATCCTCGTGGCCGCGGTCGCGTCGCTCTCCTTCGGCCTCGTCCTCGGCCCGGAGGCGCCGCTGCTCGCGCTCGGGCTCTGCTTCGGCGGGGTGGCCGCCCACTTCGCCCGGGCGGAGCAGGCGCACGCCCAGGATCTCGTGCTCGCCGGAGCGTTCGCGGCGATCGCGGTCATTCTCGGCGGACCGATCGTCTCCGCGTTCATGCTCTTCGAGATGGTCGCGTCGACCGGCAGGGTGCCGTCGCAGCAGATCGGGCACGTGCTCCTGCCCGGGTTCGTCGCGTCGGGGACCGGCTACCTGGTGTTTGCCGGGCTCGGACGATGGAAGGGCCTGGACGTCCCCGAGCTCGCAGTCCCGGGCCTGCCGGTCTACGACGGCGTCCGCGCGGCCGACATCGCCTGGTCGATTCCACTCGCGGTCTGCGTGTCCATGATCGTCGTGCTCTCGAGACGCTTCGCCGGCGAGGTCGTGACACGTCTCCGTCACGGGGTGACGATCACCCTGCTCGTCGGCGGCGCGGCGGTTGGGCTGACGGCCGTCCTCTACCGCGCGCTCGCCGACCGTCCGGCCGAGCTCGTCCTCTTCTCCGGGCAGTCGTCGCTCCCGGCCGTGCTCGCAGAGGGATCGGCAGGCGTGCTCGCCGCGCTCCTCGTGGCCAAGCTGATCGCCTACAGCCTCTCGCTGGCGGCCGGGTTCCGGGGCGGCATGATCTTCCCCTCGGTGACGCTCGGCGTGATCGCCGGCACGCTCGCCTCGGTGGTCCTCCCGGGCTTCGACCTCACGCCGGCGGTGATTGCCGGCATCGCGGCCGGCGCCGCATCCGCGATGAAGCTTCCGTTCTTCGGCGCGCTCCTGGCGGCGCTCCTCGGAGGGACGGCGGGCGTGAAGGCGGTTCCCGTGGCCATCATCGCCGCCGCGATCGCGTGGCTCGTGACCCTCACCCTCGAGGATCCGGTGGAACAAGAGAGCCGGCCGTGACGCCGCATCGCCACGGCCGGCTCCGAAGGACGAGCTAGGCCTCCATCGCGCCGGGGCGCGTCAGGGCCCAGATGACCCATACGGCGAGCGCGATCATGATGATCGACCACCACGGGTAGTAGGGGATGAAGAAGAAGTTGGCGATCGCGCTGAGGAGCGCGAGGGTCAACGCCACCACTGCGGCCCAGGGCCTCCGGGCGAAGAGGTAGAAACCGCTGACGCCGACGAGGACGCCGAGGATCAGGTGGATCCAGCCCCAGGCCGACGTGTCCAGATCGAACGTGTAGTTCTGGGTGAGGACGTAGAAGTCGTCGTTCGCGATCGCGACGACTCCCGCAATCGCCTGGAAGACACCGATCATCACCATGATCGTTGCGGCGAAGGCGATACCGCCGACCGCCCACCCCGAAACGCTGGGCGGCGTCGGCTCATTCTCGTACTGCGACACGGCTAGCTCCTTTCGCTCCCTGAAATTTGCAGGCAGAACGGTACTTCGCCGCCCGGCTGTCAAAGCCCTGTTTGTTGACTTTTGGCGGCCCGGTCAAGGAGGATCGACGGGCACTCAACCCCGGGGAGGAAGCTCGATGTTCGCACGACGGATTCAGGCCGGATCCAGGCGCGTGCGCCTGGCCGTAGGCATCACGACCATCGCCGCGTTTGCGCTTTTCGCAGTCATCGGGGCCGGGCCCATCGCGGCCTACCCCGCACCCGATCCGGAGCCGATTCCGGAACCCGTTCCCGAACCGGCGCCCGAGCCTGCGGTTCCGACGTTCGTCGACGGCCTCTCGCAGGCCGTGTTCGGCGGCTCCGCGACCTGGCTGAACAGCGAGCTCTGGGTCGAGACCGACGTCGATTCCGACTTCGACGGCAAGCTCGACCGCGTCCACGTGGATGTCACGCGCGTCCCTGAGACGCAGACCGACGGGCTCAAGGTCCCCGTGATCTTCGAGATCAGCCCGTACTACGCGGGCATCGGCCCGGCGCGGAACTGGGGCGTGAACCACGAGGTCGGCTTCCCGCCGGCCACGCGCGTTCCCGAGCCCTACTTCAACGCGGGGAACACGACCCCGACGATCTCAACGATCTACGAGTCCACCTGGGTCCCGCGCGGCTTCGCGGTCGTGCACGCCGAATCGCTCGGCACCGGCCGCTCCGACGGCTGTCCGACCTCCGGGGCGCCGAACGAGACGGAGGGCGGCAAGGCCGTCGTCGACTGGCTGAACGGCCGCGCGCCCGGCTTCACGACCCGCGCCGGCGACGTGACCGTCGACGCCTCCTGGACGACCGGCAAGGTCGGGATGATCGGGACGTCGTACAACGGTACGCTTCCGATCGCCGTCGCCTCCACGGGCGTCGAGGGCCTCGAGGCGATCGTCCCGATCTCGGCGATCTCCAACTGGTACGACTACTACCGCGCGAACGGCATGACCCGGGCGCCGTTCACCTTCCAGGGCGAGGATCTCGACGTGCTCGCCGACGCGGTCTACTCTCGCGCGGACGAGCCTGCTCCCGGCCCGCGCACGATCTGCCGCGGCGTGATCGACAACATCGCCGCGACGCAGGATCGCGCGAGCGGCGACTCGAGCCCCGTCTGGGAGTCGCGCAACTACATGAACGACGTGGACAACGTCCACGCGGCCACGCTCCTCGCGCACGGCAACAACGACTTCAACGTGATGACGAAGAACGCCTCGCAGTTCTACGACGCGATCAAGGCGAACGGCGTCCCGCACCAGTTCTACTTCCACCAGGGAGGCCACGGCGGCTCGCCGCCCGACGTGCTCCTGAACCGCTGGTTCACGCGCTACCTCTACGGCGTGCCGAACGGCGTGGAGGCGCAGCCGAAGTCCTGGGTCGTCCGCGAGGCGACCGCCTGCCCGCCGAGAGAGACGACCGCCGTCGGCGACCAGTCGAACACGGCGACGCTGACCGTGGCCGACACGAGTCCGTTCTCGGTCGGATTCACGCTCACCGTTCCCCAGACGAACTCGAACGGGACGATCACGAACACCACGCGGGTGATCACGTCGATCCCCGACTCGACCCATCTCGTGCTCGCAACCCCGGTCGCCACCGCGGCGGGCCAGAGAGTCGTGAACGGCCAGCTGGTGAGCCTCGTCTGCGGCAACGCGAACCCGACGCCGTATCCGGAATGGCCGGACCCGGCCTCCTCCAACGCGGTCATGAACTTCACGCCGGGCGCTCCGGCGCGCGGCGGCCTGACGTTCCAGCCGGCCGACCCGTCGACCGCGCCCGAGCTGCTCGTGGACAACGCGTTCGTGACCGCCGCGACCTCGATGAACGCGGCCTCCTCGAACGTGCGCCTGATCTACCAGACGCCGGTTCTGACCGCACCGCTGCGGATCAGCGGGACGCCGACGGTGAAGATCCACGCGGCGTTCTCGAAGGCGAAGGCGAACCTGACCGCCGTCCTCATCAGCTACCCGGGCACGACCGGCAACGGAACGATCCTGACCCGCGGCTGGCAGGACCCGGAGAACCCGAACTCGCCGGCGGTCACAGAGCCGCTCGCGCCGGGCACGTTCCGGACGTTCGACTTCGACATGCAGCCGAAGGACGTCGTGGTCGCCGCCGGGCGCCGGCTCGCGATCATGATCCTGTCGAGCGACAACGAGGCGACCGTCCGCCCGGTCGCAGGGACCGAGCTGACCTTCGACCTCGCGAACTCGCAGGCGCGGATCCCGATCGTCGGCGGCGGAGCTGCTCTTGCGGCCGCGACCGGCGTCGTTGCGCCCACCGTTGCGTACACGCTCGATCCGGCCGCACCGAACGGGCCGAACGGCTGGTACACGTCGGGCAATATCGCGCTCGCCTGGCAGGTGACCGACGGCGGCGCCGAGACGACGAAGACCGGCTGCGCGGACGAGACGTTCTCGACCGACGGGAACTTCACGCGCTCGTGCACGGCCACGAACGTGGTCGGATCCGCCGGGCCGGTCTCCGTGAACGTCAAGCGCGACACGACCGCACCGACGATCACCGCAAGCGTGAGCGGAACGCCTGGGCTCGGCGGCTACCGGCCGGCGAACCCGACCGTGACGCTGAACGCGGTGGATGCCACGTCGGGGATCGCGCTGACCGAGTACAGCCTCGACGGCGGTGCGTTCCAGCCGTACACGGCGCCCTTCGTCGTGACCGGCGACGGGCCGCACACGGTCGACTTCCGCACGACGGACAACGCCGGCTGGTCGAGCGCGACCGGCACGACGACGTTCCTCGTGGACGCGAATGCGCCCGTCACGACCGCGACGGTGAACCCGCCGGCGGTCGGCGGCTTCCACCGCACGCCGAAGGTGACGCTCACCGCCACCGACGGCCTCGGAAGCGGCGTCGCGGCCGTGCAGTACACGGTCGACGGCAGCGGCACGCGCAGCTACACGAGCCCGTTCTGGGTCACCGGCGACGGCACCCACACGGTCACGTTCCGCGCCGTGGACATGCTCGGGAAGGTCGAGGCGACGCAGACGATCACGTTCGTCGTCGACGGCTCGCCGCCGATGTCCTCGATGAAGCTGACGCCCGCGCCGATCGCCGGCGTCTACGTCAATCCGACGGTCACGCTCTCGTCGAACGACTTCGCGGGCGGGTCGGGCACGGCCTCGATCGAGTACCTGCTCGACTCGGGATCGTGGACGACCTACTCCGGGCCGTTCCAGGTGACCGGTGACGGAACGCACACGATCCAGTTCCACGCGACCGACAACGCCGGGAACGTCGAGGCGGTGAAGACGAAGTCGTTCACCGTGGACGGATCCGGTCCGGTCATCACGATCACGAGCCCGGCCGGGACGTACACGCTGAACCAGTCCGTGACGCCGTCCTACTCGTGCTCCGACGCCGCGGGCGTGGGCTCGTGCTCGGGGCCGGGGACGGTCAACACCGGCTCGATCGGCTCGAAGTCGTACACGGTGAACGCGTCCGACCTGCTCGGGAACACGTCGTCGCTGACGCGGACGTACAACGTCGTCTGGCCGTTCAGTAGCTTCTCCGTTCCCTCGAGCGCCAGGGCGGGCTCGCAGGTCAAGGTGAAGTTCTCGCTCGGCGGGAACCGCGGCACGGCGATCGTGTCGTCGCAGGGCTCGGCGACGGTGAGCTGCTCCGCGCCGGTCGATCCGGGCTCGTATCCGCCGGCGGCGGGCGAGTCGTTCTCGACCCCGTCGTACTCGGGCGGGCAGTACACGATCAACTGGCAGTCGGTGTCCGGCTGGAAGAACACCTGCCGGATCTACTCGCTGACGCTCGCCGACGGCACGAAGCACACGGCCGTCGTTCGCTTCACGTAGGAATCGGACCTCGCAGCCGGCGGTCTGCCGCGCCTCAGGGCGCGGCGGGCCCCGGCGGTCCTAGACGGCGGCCTGGATGCGCGCGAGCGCGAGCTCGTCGGCGATCTCGGACGGCAGCCGGTCCTCGGCCTCCGCCTGCTCCAGGATCTTCAGGATCGTGTCGTAGAGCCCCTCGATCCGCTCGATCGACTCCTCGCGGTTCGGGGTCGTGAAGATCACCGTGGACGAGCCGATCACGCCGCCCGCGTTGACGACGTAGTCGGGGACGTACGTGATCCCGCGTTCCTTCAGCATCTGCGCGTGCCGGGGCTCGGCGAGCTGGTTGTTCGCGAGTCCGGCCACCGCCTTCGCCTCGAGCTCGGGGATCGTCCGGTCGTTCAGGACGGCGCCGAGCGCGCACGGCGCGAAGACGTCGACGTCGGCGGCATGGATCGTGTCCGGATCCGCGGCCGTGGCGCCGTACTGCGAGACCATCGCGTCGACCGCCGCCTGGTTCACGTCCGCGACGGTCAGCACCGCGCCGGCCTCGTGCAGGCGTCGCGAGAGGTCGCTGCCGGTCGCGCCGACGCCCTGCACGGCCACGCGAACTCCTTCGAGGTCGTCGCGGCCCATCGTGTGCTTCACGACCGCGCGAATGCCGACGAAGCCGCCGAGCGCCGTGAAGTGCGACGGGTTGAAGCCGTCCGGATACTGGCTCGCCCTGGTGAAGACGTAGTCGGAGCGCTCGGCCAGGATGTCCGCGTCCGCGGGCGTCATCCCGACGTCGATCGCCGTCCAGTAGCGGCCGCCGAGCGTCTGCACGTGCTCGGCCATCGCGCGCAGGAGATCCGCCTTGTCGGGCCGGGTCGGGTCGGCCACGATCACGCACTTCCCGCCGCCGAGCGGCAGCCCCGCGGCCGAGTTCTTGTAGCTCATCCCCCGGGAGAGCCGGAGCACGTCGGTGAGCGCGTCGTCGAGCGACGCGTACGGGTACATGCGGCATCCGCCGGCCGCCGGCCCGAGCGCCGTCGAGTGCACGGCGATGATCCCGAAGAGCCCCGCTTCCGCGTTGTGGCAGAAGACGACTTCCTCGTGGTGGTCGAATTCGGGGTGATCGAAGACGGACATGTGCCGAGGCGCCGTAGGGGGTCGGGACAAGCGCCGCGCGGAAGCCTACGCGATGCGCAACGTCGTGGCACTCTCGTCGGTTGCTGAAGTTGACATGTGACCAAATGGTCACCTATAGTGAGTACATGGATACGGTGTTCAAGGCGCTCGCGGACCCGACTCGGCGTAGCCTCCTCGACGAGCTCTATCTGGAGGACGGGCAGACGCTGCACGCCCTCGAGGCGCGGCTTCCGATGACGCGATTCGGCGTCATGAAGCACCTGAAGGTGCTCGAGGAGGCGGGCCTCGTCGTTTCGCGCAAGCGCGGGCGCGAGAAGCTCCACTTTCTGAACCCGGTCCCCATTCGGCTCGTCCACGACCGGTGGGTGAGCAAATTCGCAGAGCCCTGGGCCAAAGCGCTGAGCGGGCTCAAGCATGAGCTCGAGGAGGAGTGATGGAGAAGGTTTTCGAGATCTACATCAAGACGACGCCGGAGCGGCTGTGGGAGGCGATCACCGATCCCGCGCTGAGGAGCAAGTACTCGTTCGGCGTCGGGGTCGAGTCGGAGTGGACCACCGGTTCGAGCTACGAGGCCACGCATCCGGCGGCGGGCATGCCCATCTCCGCGGGCGAGAACCTCGAGGTCGATCCGCCGCGCCGGCTCGTTCAGAGCTTCAACGCGCTGTGGAGCGACGACGTGAAGAACGAGGGCACGTCGCGGGTCACGTGGGAGATCGAGCCGGTCGGCGACTCCTGCCGGCTGCTGGTCACGCACGATCAGCTCCGCGAGGGCGCGAACGACGAGCTCTACGGCGGCTGGATGATGATCCTCTCCGGCCTGAAGACGCTGCTCGAGACCGGCGAGTCGCTCACGACGCCCGGCTCGCTGCTCTACGCGAACGCCACCGAGACGACCGTTTGACCCTGAGGCCGGGGCGCCGCCGCTTCGGAGCGGCGCCCCGGCCGCTGATCTATCGTCGCGGGGATGGGACGCCTCGTCACGACCGTCGTCGGGAGCTATCCCCAGCCGGACTGGCTGATCGACCGCGAGCGCCTCGGAGAGCGGCTGCCACCTCGCGTCCGCGCGCGTGAGCTTTGGAGGATCCCCGAGCCGTACCTCGAGGAGGCCCAGGACGACGCGACGCGGATCGCCGTCCAGGACATGGAGCGCGCCGGCGTCGACGTGATCACCGACGGCGAGATGCGGCGCGAGAGCTACTCCAATCGCTTCGCGACCGCGCTCGACGGGATCGACCTGGACACGCCCGGGGTCGCGCTCGACCGCACCGGCAACCCGAATCCGGTGCCCAAGATCGTCGGGCCGATCAAGCGCACTCGGCCGGTCGAGGTGCGGGACGTCGAGTTCCTCCGCTCGCTCACGGACCGCACGATCAAGATCACGGTTCCCGGCCCGTTCACGATGACGCAGCAGGCCCAGAACGACTTCTACGACGACGAGCGCAGCGCCGCGCTCGCGTACGCCGACGCCGTGAACGAGGAGCTCCGCGACCTGAAGGCGGCGGGCGCCGACATCGTCCAGATCGACGAGCCGTACCTCCAGGCGCGGCCCGATCCGGCGCGCGAGTACGCCGTCGAGGCGATCGACCGCGCGCTCACCGGCATCGAGGGGACGACCGTGCTGCACACGTGCTTCGGGTACGCGCACATCGTCCACGAGCGGCTGCCCGGCTATCCGTTCCTCGCCGAGCTCGACGCCTGCGCGGCCACGCACGTCTCCATCGAGGCGGCGCAGCCGAACCTCGACCCGGCGGTGCTGGCGAGCCTGCCGTCGAAGACGGTCATCCTCGGCGTGCTCGACCTCGGCTCGGGCGAGGCGGAGACGCCCGAGACGGTCGCCGAACGGATCCGCCGCGCGCTCGAGGTCGTCCCGGCCGAGCGGCTCGTCGTCGCGCCCGACTGCGGGATGAAGTACCTGCCACGCTCGCTCGCGTTCGCGAAGCTCGAGGCGATGGTTGCCGGTGCCGCGCTCGTCGGGGAGGATCGAGCGGCGTGACCGACCCGAAGACCCACATCGCCCAGGCCTTCCCCGACCGGGTCGAGGTGCGCGGCCGCGACCTCACCGGCGACCTCATGGGCCGGCTCACGTTCACGGAGTACTTCCACCTGCTCCTCACCGGCCGCGAGCCGACCGAGGACCAGCGCTTCTTCCTCGACCTCTTGCTCGTGTCGATCGCCGAGCACGGGATGATGCCGACGAACGTGGCTGCGCGGATGACCCTCGCGGCCGATCCGGACTCGCTTCAGGGTGCGGTCGCCGCGGGGATCCTCGGCGCCGGGCCGGTCGTGCTCGGCACCTCGGAGGAGTGCGCGCTCCTCTTGGCTTCGGGCGGCGATCCGGCCGAGCGCTTGAGGGAGATCCGCGCCGCCGGCGGCAAGGTTCCCGGCTTCGGCCATCCGGTCCACACGCCGGTCGACCCGCGCGCCGAGCGGATCCTCGAGCTCGCCGACGAGCGCGGCGTGAGCGGCGCGAACGTGGCTGCGGCCCGTGCCTACCGAGACGCCGTCGCTGCCGAGTACGGCAAGCCCCTGACGATGAACGTCGCCATGCCGATCGCCGCCGTGCTCCTCGACCTCGGCTTCGACCCGGCGCTCGTGAAGGCCGTCCCGATCCTCGCCCGCACCGCCGGGCTGCTCGCCCATCTGGCCGAGGAGCGCGAGCAGCCGCTCGGCTTCCTCATGGCCGCGGCCGCGGAGGAGGCCGTCGAGTACGAATGACGGACGAGACGCGTCCGTGGGCCGAGCAGCTCGAGCTCGACGACGCCGCCTACCGCGAGCAGCTCGCGTACCTGCTCGAGCGCTCGCCGTTCTACCGGGAGAAGCTCGCGGGCGCGACCGGCGGCCTGGCCGACATCGCCGGCCTGCCGCTGACCGAGAAGCAGGAGCTCCGCGACACGGTCACCGCTGAGAACCCGTTCGGCGCGCACCTCGCCGCGACCCGGGAGGAGATCGTTCGCATCTACTCCACGAGCGGCACTACGGGAGCGCCCAGCTACATCCCGCTCACCGCGGGCGACCTCGACAACTGGGTCACCGGGTCGGCGCGCAGCTACGCGGCCTCCGGGATCGAGGCCGGCCAGCGGATCGTCTCGACCTACAACGCCGGCCCCTTCGTCGCGGGCGCCGCGCTGGCCGCGTTCGACCGCATCGGCCTCACGCACATCCCGGTCGGGACGGGGAACACGGATCGCCTTCTTCAATCGATCGAGCGGCTCCAGCCGGAGGCGGCGGTGCTCACGCCGTCCTACGCGGCGTACCTGATCGAAGCCGCGAGCGCCCGCGGCCTGGATCTGAGCGAGTCGAGCGTGCAGCGCGTCCTCGTGGCCGGCGAGCCCGGCGGCGGCGAGCCCGCGTTTCGCCGCCAGCTCGAGGACGGCTGGGGGGCGCGGGTGACCGAGGCGATGGGCATCGGCGACATCGGCGTGTCGCTCTGGGGCGAGTGCGAGAAGCGCGACGGCATGCACCTGGGCGCCCGCGGCTTCGTCCATCCCGAGCTGATCGACCCGGACTCCGGTGCGGCCATCCCCATGGAGGGCGGCGCCACCGGTGAGCTCGTCCTCACGCACCTCAAGCACCGTGCCGCGCCGCTCCTGCGCTTCCGCACGCGCGATCACGTCCTGGTTCAGACGAGCGCCTGCCCCTGCGGCCGCACCGGCCCGCGGATCCGCTGCATCGGCCGCACCGACGACATGCTCATCGTCCGCGGGGTGAACGTCTTCCCGTCCGCGATCCGCGAGATCGTCAGCGGCTTCCCGGAGGCGAGCGGCCAGATCCTCGTGCGCCCCGCGAGCGAGGGCGTGAAGCAGGAGCCGCCGCTACAGGTCAGCGTCGAGCTGGCGAAGGGCGCCGTTCCGGAGCCGGCCATCGCCGACGCGATCGCCGACCGCGTGCGCGAGGTGCTGGTCGTCCGCGTCGAGGTCGAGCTCGTCCCGTTCGGGAGCCTGCGCCGCAGCGAGTACAAGTCCGCGCTAGTCGAGCGCGCGTAGCATCTTCGGCGTCACGCTCCAGCGGAGCAGGCAGGTGCCGCTCTCGACCTCGAGCGCGATCACGCCGCCCTTCTTCAGATCCATCTTGAGCGTGTCGCCGTTCCCGGTGATGAGGAGCGACGCGAGCCGTGAGAGGTACGGCTCGTGGCCGACCAGCGCGACCGATTCGCGGTGGTCGTGCTCGTCGAGTACCGTGAGCGCCTCGAATGCTTCGCGCTCGGCCTCGATCACCTGGCACGGCTCGGGCTCGGGCCAGCCAACCTCCTCGTTCAGGAGGACAGCCGTGTCCCACGCGCGGGTATGCGGGCTCGCGAGGACGATCTCGACGCTCGGGACGATGCGGCCCAGCCCGCGTGCGGCGCTGCGGAACTTCTCGACGCCCTCCTCGGTGAGCGGGCGCACCGAGTCGTCCGGGAACTGCTCGGGATCGCGGTCGTGCGCGATGGCGTGGCGGACCAGGTAGACGTCCATGAAGGAGTAGATTCGCAGAATGGGGCGGGAGATCGAGCGAAAGTTCCTCGTCGGCGAGATTCCTCCGGGCGTCGTGTTCGACAGAGAGGACGAGATCGACCAGGGCTACCTCGTCACCGGCGAGACCGAGGTGCGCCTGCGCCGCCGCGGCGACCGGCACCTGCTCACCGTCAAGCGCGGCCACGGCCTGAGCCGCGAGGAGGTCGAGGTGCCGCTCGAGCCCGGAGCGTTCGAGGCGTTGTGGCCGCTCACCGAGGGACACCGGGTGGAGAAGACCCGGCGGACAACGGCGCTCGACGCGGGGACGCTCGAGGTCGACACGTATTTAGGCCCGCTCGAAGGACTGGTCACCGCAGAGATCGAGTTCGCGGAGGCCGCCGCTGCCGAGGCGTTCGAGCCTCCCGACTGGCTCGGGCGCGAGCTGACCGGGGACGAGCGCTACTCGAACCAGCGCCTCGCGCTCGACGGTCTTCCCTAGTAACCGCGTTAGGATCGGCGGCATGTCTACACAAACCGCCCCCAAGTTGCTCTCGGACGAGGAACTCGCAGCCATGTTCGAGCTGGTCGCAGAAGCGGACAGCGTCGAGCTCAAGCTGACCGTTCCGGATACCGAGCGCCAAGCCACCATCGCCGCGCTCGGCATCGATCCGCTCGACGCGGAGATGCGGCAGGTCTTCTTCTTCGACACGCCTGATCTCAAGCTGAACAAAGCGGGCCTCGTGGTCCGCGCCCGCCGCGTGCAGCGCCGCCCGGACGACTCTGTCGTGAAGCTACGCCCGGTCGTCCCCTCGGAGGTGCCGGAGCACTTCCGTACCTCGCCGAGCATGAAGGTCGAGGTCGACGCGATGCCCGGCGGCTTCGTCTGCTCGGCGTCCATGAAGGGAACGCTCGGCGAGACGGACGTCCGGGAGCACGTTCTCGGCGAGCGCGAACGGCGCAAGCTCTTCTCCAAGGAGCAGCGAAAGTTCTTTGCCGCACACGCTCCGGACGGGATGGAGCTCGACGACCTGGCCCTCCTCGGCCCGATCATGGTGTTCAAGCTGAAGTTCAAGCCGAAGGGAATCAAGCGCAAGTTCGTCGCCGAGCTCTGGAACTACCCGGACAACACTCGGATCCTCGAGCTGTCCACGAAGTGCGCGCCGGCCGACGCCCAGCGCGTCGCGGACGAGAGCAAGGCATTCCTCACGGAGCACGGCGTCGATCTGACCGGCGAGCAGCAGACCAAGACGAAGACGGCGCTCGACTACTTCGCGAGCAACCCGCCGGCCTGATGCGCAAGCTCCAGACGCAGGGCGTCCACCACATCACCCTCGTCGGAGCCGACCGGCAGACGTCGATCGACTTCTGGGAGGGCGTGCTCGGGATGCCCTTCGTCTTCGACCAGCCGAACCTGGACAACGCGTCCGAGAGTCATCTCTACTTCGATCCTGGCGACGGACGCCTCATCACGGTCTTCACGAACGAGGATCGCGAGCCCGAGCCCGAGCGCACGTCGATGGACATCGGCTGCGTCCACCACATCGCGTTCTCGGTGTCGCAGGCGACGTTCTGGCAAGCGGTCGAGCGCCTCGAAGAGCGCGGCATCCGCCACTCGGGCGTGAAAGACCGCGGCTTCATGGACTCCATCTACTTCGAGGATCCGCTCGGGCTCCTCGTCGAGCTCGCGTCGTACCGCTTCGAGCCGCCGTTCGGGTTCACGCATCCCGAGGTGCTGCTCGAGGCGCACAAGCTCCGCGTGGAGGGGGGCGACCACCACATCGACCAGGCCCATCTCGCGGACGCGATCGAGATCCTCGTGACCCGTTCGCGCGAGACGCTCTCGGACGACCGTTCGCCCAAAGATCCGTACTAGGAGGGAACCATGGCGATGCAGATCAACATCCTGAAGCCGAGCGTGAACAACATGACCGTGAGGGTCTTCGTCCGCGCCGCCGGCCTCGAGTTCGAGGAGACGGACGTGTGGGGGTCCACCACAAGTCCCGAATATCTCGCGAAGTACCCGGCGCACCTGACGCCGATGATCGAGGACGCCGACCTCCCGCGCGGAACACTCGGCGAGAGCTGCGCGATCATGGCCTACCTGTCGAACAAGCACGGCCTGGAGGACTTCTACCCGTCGGATCCGGCCCGCCGGGCGCTCATCGACAACGCGATGTTCTACTTGATCGGGACGTTCTATCCACTTCTGACGCGCGCGACGTATCCGGCGCTCGGCTTCGGCCAGTACCCGGGCGAGGTCGCGACGTCGGAGGCCGACGACGCCATGAAGGCGAAGGCTCAGAAGGACGCCGAGGCGTCCCTCGCCGAGCCGCTCGAGGTGCTGAACACGTACTTCCTGGCGGGCCAGCCGTTCATCGGCGGCGACCATCCGTCCATCGCGGACATCCGCTGGGCGGCAACCCTCGAGTTCCTGGCCGCGATCGACTATCCGCTCCCCGGCTGGGCGTCGGACTTCATGGCACGCATGGAAGACAACCTGGGCGAGGCGTACTCGGAACCGGCGGCGGACGTGCGCGGCTACATCGAGTACGTGAAGTCGCAGTGAGCCGGGACTAGACGCGCGACTCGGCGGGCGTGCCTCTTGCGGCGACGGCCGTTCGCTCGCGCCGCGCCGCGCTCTCCTGGCGGACGGCGACGAAGACCGAGCCGACGATCAGCGCCGCGCCGATCGCGACGGCGATCGACAGGCGCTCGCCGAGGAAGAGCGCCCCGAGCGCGATCGCCACGACCGGGTTCACGTACTGGTGCGTGACGACCGTCGAGATCGGTGCGTTCTTCATCAGCCACGCGTACGCGCTGAAGGCGACGAGCGACCCGATGATCGCCAGGTAGAGCCAGGCGGCCACGGCGTCGAACGTGAACGTGCCCGCGTGGACATCGCGGATCTCTCCGGCTGCGGCTCCGACCACCACGAGGAAAGCGCCGGCGCTGAGCATCTCCCAGGTCGTGGCGACGAAGCTGTCGCCCGGGACCGGGAGCCGCTGGCCGAAGAAGGAGCCGAGCGACCAGGAGACCGTCGCGCCGACCATGAGCGCCAGGCCGACCGCGCTCGACGCGCCGCTGCCGCCGGGGACGACGACGAGCGCCAGCCCGACGAGGCCGGCGAGTACCGAGAGCTGTGTCGCACGCGCAACGTTCTCGCGCGCCACCGTGCGCAGGAGGATGACCTGGAGCGGCACCGTTCCGGCGATCATCGCGGCGATGCTCGAGTCGATTCGCGTCTCCGCGAGCGCCACGACTCCGACGCCGACCCCGAGCAGCGCGAACCCGACGAGCGCGGCCGAGCCGAGCTCCCGCCGCGTAACGCGGACCGACCGCCCGGTCGCCCACAGGATCGCCGCGAGGATGACGCCCGCGAGCAGGAACCGGCTCCCCGACGAGAGGAACGGCGGCATCGTCTCGACCGAGATCTTGATCGCGAGGTACGTCGAGCCCCAGACGAGGTAGACCGTCCACAGCGCGACGAGAAGCTTCCAGCGGGCGGGTGCGGCCATGTACGAGACAACGAGGCCCGGCCGCACCGGATTCCGGCGTCCCGATGAAAGGATGCGCCCATGGCCTCCATCCTCGTCGTTGACGTCGGGGCGTCGCACGTCAAGGTTCGCGCGACCGCCGAGGAGGAGAAGCGGCGCACCGATTCCGGTCCGGAGATGACGGCCGAGCAGATGGTCGCAGCCGCGCTCGAGCTCGCCGAAGGCTGGGCCTGGGACTGCGTGACGGTCGGAGTCCCTGCGGTGGTCAAGGGCGGGCGCGTCGTCACCGATCCGGTGAACCTCGGCAAAGGCTGGGCGGGCTTCGACTACGAGGCCGCGTTCGGCAAGCCGACGAAGATCGTGAACGACGCGGCCATGCAGGCGCTCGGCAGCTACGAGGGCGGCACGATGCTCTTCCTCGGGCTGGGCACAGGACTCGGCTCGGCGCTCGGCGTGGACGGGATTATCCAGCCCTTGGAGCTCGGCCACCTGCCCTACCGCGATGCGACCTTCGAGACCTATGCGGGCGAGGCCGGACTCGACCGGCACGGCAAGAAGCACTGGCGGCACGACGTCGCCGACATCGTCGCCAGGTTGTCCGCCGCGCTGGAGCCCGAATACGTGGTGCTCGGCGGCGGCAACGCGGACAAGCTGAAGGAGCTTCCCCTGAACGCGCGGCTCGGCGACAACGAGAACGCGTTCGCAGGCGGCTTCAGGCTCTGGGATCCGGACACGCCTGCCCGGATCGCCGGCGGTTAGCGCACGAAGGCCGGTTTCCCGTCCACGTGCCCCGGGTACGCGCGCTTCTTCGGACACGGAAGGAGTGATGCATGCGATCGCTGCCTGAAACGGGGACGCACGTCGCGCAGCTGGACGCGCTCGTCGGCGAGTGGGTGTTCGAGGCGACCGTCGACGGGGAGCCGACCGCGCAGGGTCGCGCGCAGTTCGCGTGGCTCGGAGTCAACGGGTTCCTGATCCAGCGCACCGAGGCCGATCCGCCGGGGCCGGACACGCCGCAGGTGTGGATCGACAACTCTCCGTTCCCGACCGCGAGCGTCTACGGCTACGACGATTTCAGCGGCCGGTTCACGATGCTCTACTCGGACGCGCGGGGCGTCTCGCGCGTCTATGCGATGAGCCTCGTGGACGGCGAATGGAAGATCTGGGGCCAGGCCGGCCCGGACTTCCATCAGCGCTTCGCCGGGCGTGTCGACGGCGACACGATCGCCGGCCGCTACCTGCGGTCGACCGACGGCGCCGACTGGGAAACCGACTTCGACATCCGCTACCGGCGGATGTGAAAGGAGCAACGATGAAGAAGATCACCCCGTGCCTCTTGTTCACGAGAGGCCGAGGAGGCCGCGAGTTCTACACCTCGGTCTTCCCCAACTCGAAGATGGGCGAGATCACCCGCTACGGCGAAGGGGCCGGGCTGACGGCGTCGTTCACGCTCGAAGACCGGGAGTTCGTCGCCCTCAACGGGCCGACGTACCGTTCAGCGAGCGGTCTCGTTCGTGGTTCTCTGCGAGGACCAGGACGAAGTCGACCGCTACTGGGACGCCCTGACCGCCGACGGCGGCGAGGAAAGCGTCTGCGGCTGGCTGAAGGACAAGTACGGCCTCTCGTGGCAGATCGTCCCGAGGGTGCTCCTCGAGCTGACGACCGATCCTGATCGGGAACGCGCGCAGGCGGCGATGGAGGCGATAAGATGAAGATGAAGAAGATCGAGATCGCCGAGGCCGAGCAGGCCGTCGCCGCGGCCGTGTAGCTAGCCCTCGGGCTCGGTCTCGACCGGCTGGGTCGAGAACGCCGGTGCTTCGCCGCCGTGCGGGGGCTCGATCGTCAGGTTCGGGAGGAACTTGTCCATCCAGCGCGGGATGTACCACGCCTTCTCGCCGAGCATGACCAGGAACGACGGGACGAGCGTCAAGCGGATGAGCAGCGCGTCACAGAGGATCGCGACCGCCAGGAGAAGACCGAACTCCTTCGAGATCCGGTCGGCGCTCAGGATGAACGCTGCGAACACGGTGCCCATGATCAGAGCGGCCGCCACGATCACGCGGCCGATCGCGGAGATCCCGTGCTCGACCGCCGCGCGGCACTTCAGTCCGGCGACGTGCTCCTCCCTGATGCGGCTCATCAGGAAGACCATGTAGTCCATTGAGAGGCCGAAGAGGATCGCGAACGCGATCGGTGGGACGAACACTTCGATCGGCCCGGTCTTGTCCAGGCCCGTCAGGCTGAGCAGGTGGCCCTCCTGGACCACCAGGGTCAGCACGCCGAAGCCGACGAACGCGGAGAGGATCGTCGTGATTGCCGCGATCCCCGAGATCGACGATCGAGCGGAACGCCATCGCAAGCACGAGGAACGTGACGCCGATGATGTAGAGCAGGAAGTACGGCATGCGCTCGAGGATCTGGTCGCCGATGTCCTTGAACGCCGCGGTCAGGCCGGAGACGTACGCCGCCGCGTCGCCGCCTTCCGTGGCTGCCGGCACGACGTCCGTGCGCAGGTGCGCGACCAGCTCGTCGGTCGCGGCGTCCTGCGGGGCCGAGTCGGGCGTCACGAAGACGATCGCGACGGTCTCCGCGTCGTTGAGCTGCGGCTCGCCGACCGACGCGACGTTGTCGAGCTCCTGCACGCCTTCGTAGATCCGCTGCGGGGCCTCGGGATCGTCGTTCACGTCGACGACGATCGGGATCGGGGAGTTGAACCCGGGGCCGAAGCCCTCGGCGAGGAGGTCGTACGCGCGGCGTGACGTCCGTTCCTTCGGCTGCGTCCCTTCGTCGCCCAGGCCGAGGCGGACGAGCGCCGACGTCCCCGCGAGCGCGAGCACGACGAGCAGGACGACCACGAACACGACTCTCGAGTTCCTCCCGATGAAGCGACCCCAGCTCGCGATGAGCGTGTTGTAGCGGCCCGCCTCGGAGTCGTCGATCGGGCGCATGAAGGGCACCTTCAGGCGATCGATCCTCCTTGTGGCCGAGCTTCGCGAGGACCGAGATGAGGAGCGAGTTCGCGATCAGCACCGTCGTGAGGACGCCGAGCGCGCTGCCGATGCCGAGCTTCGTGACGAAGTCGAGCCCGATCACCGCCAAACCGCTGACCGAGATCGCGACGGTCAGGCCGGCGAAGATCACGGCGCGGCCCGCAGAGGCGCCGGCCTCGGCCGCTGCGTCCACCGGCGAGAGGCCTTCGTGCAGGAGCTGGCGGAAGCGCGTGACGATGAACAGCGAATAGTCGATCCCCACCCCGATCCCGATCATCGAAACGAGGATCGGCGTGATCGTGTTGATGTCGGTCACGCCGCGATCAGGAACAGGAGCATGAATGCCGTCAGAAGGGCTGTCAGCGCGACCAGATCGGGATGGACGTTGCGACTAGCGTCCGGAAGACGAAGAGCAGGACGATGAACGCGGCGAGCAGCCCGAGGAGCTCGGATGTTCCCTGCTCGAGCGGCGGGAACTCGGCCTCGCCGTTGAACTCGACGATGATCCCGGCGGGCTCGAGCTTCCTCGCGCGCGGCGTCCTCGACCGCGACGACCTGCTCGCGATCCTTGTCCTCGATCACGTCTCCGAGACTGTGCCTGGAAGTATGCGATACGCCCGTCCTCGGAGAACGTGTCCTCCTCGAACGGGTCGCTGACGTTCTCGATGCCCGACCGTGTCGCCCTTGTGGCGCGAACTCGTCCGCCCGGAGCCGGTGACGGCTCGCCTCGATCGCCGCCTGCGCTCGGGCGTGTCGAGCGTCTCGCCCTCGGGCGCGGCGAAGACGACGTTCAGCACGGCGCCCTGCTCGGAGAGAACTCCGCCTCGATGAGATCGGTCGCGCTGCTGCGTGTCCGAGCCCGGGATGAGAACTCGTCCCGCAGCTCGCCGCCGATGCGCCGCGACCGACAAACAGCGCCGGTGATGATGACGAGCCAGGTCCCGATCGACCCGCCGCGGATGAGTGGCGCAGGCGCGGCCCAGCGCGCGAGCGAACCGGTAGCGAGCCGCTCGTGGGCGGCCAGATGCCTGTCGGGTTCCTGTGGCGGCGTCGTCAAGAGTGCAGTAAGGGGAAGGTCTCGGCGGTGCGGCGTTCGGAATCGCGCAGGCTACACGCCCCGCTGGTTGCGATGTCGTGAACGAGCCGATCCGACGCGGCTCGCCGTGCTCTGACACAGTGCCTCCAAAGAACAGGGAGGTTCTAGGTTGCTCTTCGCTGAATATCCATTTTTCTCAGTCCTCGGGTCGATGCTCATCTTCTTCTGCTGGGTGATCTGGTTTTGGCTCCTGATCACCGTCTTCGCGGATCTCTTCCGCCGGCACGAGTTGTCCGGTTTCGCGAAGGTCATGTGGATCATCTTCGTGATCATCCTGCCGTTCCTCGGCGTGTTCATCTACCTGATCACGAACAACCAGGGAATGTCCGAGCGAAACATCGCGCAGATGGAAGCGAAACAGGCGCAAATGGACAGCTACGTGAAGGCGACCGCCGGAAGCGGCGGCGCCGCGCAAGAGATCGAAAAGGCCAAGGGTCTCCTCGACTCGGGCGCGATCACGCAGGCCGAGTTCGACGCGCTCAAGGCAAAGGCGCTCGCCTAACGCCACCAGGATTCCGCTGGACGAGTCTCCGGGTAGCTCCGGAGGCTCGTCGGCGATCCGATTTTTCAGCCAGGCGGCGCTACGCTGTCTGGGACGCCGCCCACCGCGAACGAGCTGCCTCTCGGCCGGTGAGAGGCGTTCAGCGACGGCGTCTTCGCGATTGCGATCACGCTGCTCGTGCTCGAACTCGCCGTGGAGCCCGACGCCGGCTCGCATCTGCTCGAGTCGATCCTGGACGAGTGGCCGTCCTACCTCGCGTACGTCACGAGCTTCCTGACGATCGGCGTCATCTGGCTCCAGCATTCGGCGATCACGAGCACGCTCCGGACGGCTGACGCGACGCTCTACCGGCTCAATCTGCTCGTCCTCTTGCTGGTCTCGTTCCTGCCGTTCCCGACGAAGCTGGTCGGCGAGTACGTCGCTGACGAGGACGCCGAGCGGGTCGCCGTCACCTTCTAGGGACTGACGCTCATGGCGCTCGGCGTGTCGCTCGTGCTGCTCTTGCACTACGCAGTGGAGCACCGGCGGCTCGTGAGGGACGAGGTCGACGAAGAGAAGATCGTTGCGGCCCTTGCGCACCGGCCGAGTTACGGGTTCTACGCCGTCGGGCTCGCCATCGGCCTGCTGCTTCCGCTCGTCGCGGTCGGGTTCTACCTCCTGCTCGCGCTCTACATCGGCATCCCCGGGAGAACGCTGCACCGTCTGCTTCACCGGCGACGCTAGATTGTCGCCATGGTCGAACGCCTGACCGACGTGCCCCAGGGAGTGCTCGGCTTCCGGCTAACCGGAAAGCTGACCCGCGACGAGTACCACGACGAGCTCATGGCGCCGATTCTCGAGGCGCTCGACCGGGGCGAGAAGCTCCACCTGCTCGTCGACATGCCGGACGACTTCCACGGGCTCGACGCCGGCGCGCTCTGGGAGGACGTGAAGGCGGCGGGCTCGGTCGGGCTGAAGGAGCGCTCCTCCTGGGGGCGCTTCGCGATCGTCACGGACAAGGACTGGGTTCGCCAGGGCGTTGCCGTCTTCGGGTGGATCAGCCCCGGCGAGCTGAAGGTGTTCGAGCCCGGCGACGGCCCGGCCGCGCGGGCCTGGGTCGCCCCGGACGCGTGAGCCTCACCCAGTACTACACGGCGACCACGCTCGACGGCTTCATCGCCGATCCGGTGAACTCGCTCGACTGGCTGTTCACGCGCGCGCAGGATCAGGACGGGCCGCAGAACTACGGCGCGTTCATCGCCGAGGTCGGCGCGCTCGCGATGGGGGCGACCACCTACGAGTGGATCCTCGATCACGAGTTCTCCGGCAAGGATCCGGCCGACTGGAAGTGGCCGTACGACCTTCCGTGCTGGGTGTTCACGCACCGGGAGCTGCCGGTCGTCCCCAATGCGCAGATCGAGTTCACGAGCGGCGACGTCGCGCCCGTGCACGAGGCGATGAGCGCGGCCGCGGGCGACCGGAACGTCTGGGTCGTCGGCGGAGGAGATCTGGCCGGCCAGTTCGCCGACGCGGGGCTCCTCGACGAGGTGATCGTGTCGATCGCGCCGGTCACGCTCGGCGCGGGCGCGCCGCTTCTTCCGCGCCGGATCGAGCTCCGGCTGGAAGAGGTCGGACGGAACGGCGATTTCGCCGCCGCGCGCTACTCCGTCGTGCGCTCATCCACCTGAGGCTCCGCCCCGGTCTATCGTTGCCGCGTGGATCTGCTCGAGCGCGACGACGCACTGGCGACGCTGAACGAGGCGCGGGAATCCGCCGGGCGGGGCGAGGGGCGCGTCGTCCTCGTGATCGGCGAGCCGGGCGTCGGCAAGACGTCCCTCGTCACCTGCTTCGCCGAGCGGCTCGAGCCGGGCGCGCGCGTGCTCTGGGGAACCTGCGACGACCTGTCGATTCCGCGGCCGCTCGGACCGTTCCAGGATCTCGCCGGGAACGTCTCGCCCGAGTTGGCCGCGGCGCTCGCTGCCGGCGCCCCGGCGCACGAGATCCAGACACTCCTGATCGCGGAGCTCGAGCTCGAGCCGCGCCCGACCGTCCTGATCGTCGAGGACGTCCACTGGGCCGACGACGCGACCTTCGACTCGATCACGGTGCTGGGCCGGCGCATCGCCTCGCTGCCGGCGCTGCTCGCCCTGACGTTTCGCGGTGGCGAGGTGTCGCCGGGCCATCCGCTCCACGCGACCGTCGGGGCGATCCGCGGGGATGTGGTCGAGCTGGCGCCGCTGTCCGAGCGCGCGGTCGAGGATCTGGCCGGCGACGGCGCGGACGAGGTCTACGCCGCCACGGGCGGGAACCCGTTCTACGTCACCGAGCTCCTCGCCTCGCGCACGACCGACGAGCTGCCGCCGTCGATCGCGAACGCCGTGGTCGGCCGGGCGTCGCGGCTCGACGAGGACTCGCGGCGGCTGGTCGAGCTCGTGTCGGTCGTTCCCTCGCGCGTGGGTACCGCGCTCCTCGACGCGGTCATGCCGGAGTGGCCGGAGGCGGCGGAAGAGCCCGAGCGCCGGCAGCTCCTCGCCGTTCAGCCCGCGTACGTCCAGTTCCGTCACGAGCTGGCACGCAACGCGATCCGGTCGAGCCTGCCCATCGCGACGCGCCGGCGGCTGCACGGAGAGATCCTCGACGCCCTGTTGGCAGGGAGCGCTGATCCTGCCGACATCGTCCACCACGCCGAGGCTGCAGGCGCGCGCGAGTGCGTCTCCGAGTACGCGCTCATCGCCGCCCGACGCGCGGCCGCGCTCGAATCGAATCGCGAGGCGTACTCGCACTACCGCCGCGCCGCGGACTTCGTCGACCGGCTCCCGGCGCCGGAGCAGGCCGCCGTGCTCGAGGAGATCGCGATGGCCGCGTACGTCGTCAACCGCCTCGACGTCGCCCTGCCGACGATCGAGCAGGCGGCCGCCGTCTACGCGGAGCTCGGCGACACGGCCGCGGTCGGGCGCTGCACGCGGATCCTCTCCCGGTTCCACTGGTTCGCCGGCGACGGCGCTCCGGCGATGGTGAAGGCGCGTGAGGCGATCGCCATCCTCGAGCCGCTCGGTGAGTCGGTCGAGCTCGCGCGCGCCTACAGCGGGATGTCGCAGCTGGCGATGCTCGCGGAGGACGCCCCGCAGACGTACGAGTGGGGTGAGCGGGCGCTCGAGCTTGCGACCCGGCTCGGCGACGAGAGCACCCGCGCGCACGCGCTCGTGAACATCGGCAGCGCGAAGATCATGAAGGAGCGCGGCGACATCGAGATGCTCCTCGAGGCGCACGCGGTCGCAGACGCCGCGGGCGACCGGCAGGAGGCGACGCGCGCGCTCGGGAACCTCGGCTTCACGCTCATGTGGTGGATGGAGCCCGAAGGGGCGCTTCGCTACGAGGAGCAGGCTCTCGCCTACGCGGAGCAGCACGAGGCCTACAACCTCGGCTCGTACCTGCACACGATGGTCGCCTGGCTCCACCTGCGGTCCGGCGAGTGGGAGGTCGCGGAACGTGCGGCGCAGGAGGGCGTCGGGCAGGGGGGCACGGTCGTGCAGCTCCTCGCCAAGACCGTTCTCGCAGAGCTGGCCGTGCGGCGCGGCGATCCCGATGCGCTCGAGCGGCTCGCGGACGTCGAGGCGCAGGCCGACCGCACCGGCGAGCCGCAGCGGATCGCGCCGATCCTCGAGCTGCGCGCCGAATGGGCGCTCGTCCACGGCGAGTCGATGCCGGTCGACCGGCTCGAGAAGCTCCTGACCGTGATCGAGCCGCCCGGGCGGTTCGCGACCCGGATCGCCGCGTGGGCCGTCGTCGCGGGGCTCGACCCTGACTGCAACCAGGCCGAGCCGGTTCCGCACGCCGCGATGCTCTGCAGCAACTGGCGCGGCGCCGCCGACGCGTTCGGCGACGTCGGCTGGACGTACGACCGCGCGCTCATGCTCTCGCTCCTCGACGACGAGGCGGCGCTCGCCGAGGCGCTGGAAATCGCACGCGGCCTCGGCGCGGAGCCGCTCACCCGCCGGGTCGCGGGACGCATGCGGGAGCTCGGGCTCCGGGTTCCGGCGGGGCCGCGGGAGACCACGCGGGCAAATCCGGCCGGGCTCACGGCGCGCCAGGTCGAGGTGCTCGAGCTCCTCTCCGAAGGGCTGACGAACGCCGAGATCGCCGAGCGGCTGGTCGTCTCGGACCGCACGGCAGAGCACCACGTCGCCGCGGTGCTCCGAAAGCTGCAGGTGAGCGACCGGCGCGAGGCCGTGGCCCGGGCATCCGAGCTCGGCCTCGCGCCTGGTTCGAAGCTCAGCGGGTGATCGCGACGGCCTCGATGTAGGCGGCCGGGACTGCGATCGCGTTCTCGTCGTCGAGCCGGTCGTAGCCCTTCGTCATCTCCACGAGGTCGGCTTCGAGCGCCACCTTGCCGGCGTCGTCGAGGGCCTCGAACGCCTTGAGCGTCGGGCCGTACCAGGTGCGGAAGAAGTCGACGAGCTGCTCGGCCGACTCGAAGCGGTACGTGAAGATCCGCTCCTCGACCTCGAGCGACGCGACGTTGTCTCCGAAGAGCCCCTTCAAGTGCTCTTCGGTGCCCCAGAGGAGCGGCGACTGGAGCCCGGCGGGCGGCGGGACGTGCTTCGACGTCGTGCGGAACAGGTCGCCGATGAAGCCGGTCGGCGTCCAGGCCGCGATGGCGATCGTGCCGCCCGGCTTCGTCACGCGGACGAGCTCGTCGGCCGCCTTCTGGTGGTCCGGCGCGAACATCGAGCCGAACACGGTCGTGACGGCGTCGAAGGAGTCGGCGGGGTAGGGGATCGCCTCGGCGTCGCCCTCGAGGAAGTCGATCTCGAGACCCTCGGTCGCGGCGCGCTCGCGGCCGCGCTCGATCAGCGAGGGCACGTAGTCGATCCCGGCCACGACGGCACCGAGCCGGGCCGCGGCGAGCGCGGCGTTGCCGCTCCCGGTTGCGACGTCGAGGACGCGCCAGCCGGCGTGGATGTCGGCGGTGTCCACGAGATGCTCGGAGACGAAGACGATCTTCTCGGCGAGGACGTGGAAATCGCCGCTCGACCAGGTGACCTGCTGCTTCTGCTTGATCGCAGCGAGATCGGGTGTTGCTGCAACTGTGCTCATCGGAGGACCTTTCGGTTAGGTGTCTCGACGACGGTACGTCCGCGCCGGCGCGATCGCATCGGCGGCGGCTACCCATCTTTTTGGAGGTCCCTACCTAGACTCGGCGGCATGGAGATCGAGTTCACAGCCGACGACGGGACGCTCCTGGCCGGTTCGCTCGACGTGCCCACGGGCTCCGGCCCGTTTCCCGCGGCGCTGATTCTCAACGGCTCCGGGCCGCTCGACCGGGACTCGAACATGCCGGGCCAGGTCCTCGGTGTGGCACCAGCGCTCTCCGACACGCTCGCCGAGCGCGGGATCGCGTCGCTTCGCTTCGACAAGCGCGGCGTCGGCGGCTCGGGCGGCGAGTTCCTCACCACGAGCTTCGAGCGCGAGACCGGCGATGCCGCCGCGGCGCTCGAGTACCTGGCCGCGCGGGAGGAGGTCGATCCGGGGCGCCTGCTCGTGATCGGTCATTCCGTGGGCGGGACGATCGCGATACGGCTCGCGGCCGGCCCGCGTCCGCTCGCCGGGGGCGTCCTGCTCGCGTGCTCGACGCAGAACGGCGAGGAGGTCATGCGCGACCAGACCGACCGGATCGCGGCCACGCTGCGCGGCCTCCAGCGGTTCGGCGCCGGACGGTTGCGCCGCCGCCAGGCCGAGGTGCGCGAGCAGCTGCTCTCGTCCTCCGAGGACGTCCTTCGCATCGAGGGGCACGACCAGCCGGCGCGGTGGCTCCGGGAGTTCATGCGGTACGAGCCGGCGCGCGACCTGCCGCGAATCGCCTGCCCGGTCATGGCTGTGATCGGGGAGCACGACGTCCAGGTCGACCCGGCGGAAGTGGAGCGCATGCGCGGTCTCGTGACCGCTCCGTTCACCGGCGCGAATCCGGCCGGGCTGAGCCACCTCCTGCGCATGTCGTCCGGCCCGCCCGGCCTCGCCGGCTATCCGAAACAGCTCGAGCGCCCGGTGGACGAGGCGTTGCTCGACCTCGTCGGCACCTGGGCCGCGGAGGTCGTCAGGAGCTAGGCCGGTAGCGCAGGAGCACGACGCCCGAGTCGTACGCCTCCGTGCCGATGAGCTCGAGGCGCACCTTCTCGAGCTTCGGCCGGTCGCCCGAGCCCCACGCGGCCGGGTGGATCCCGAAGCGCAGCTCGTCGACGAGCCCGGCCTCGACGAGCTGGCGCGCGATGTCGCCGCAGCCCCACGAGATGAGATCGCCGTCGAGGGAGTCCTTGACCGCTGCGACCGCCTCGGCCAGGTCGCCTTCGAGCAGCGTCGCGTTCCAGTCCAGCGGCTCCTCGAGCGTCCGCGAGGCGACGTACTTCCGCATCGGGTTCAGCCGGTCGGCCCACGGGCCCTCCTTGTCCGACCAGTAGCCGCGAAGCCCCTCGAAGTTGCCCCGGCCGAGGAGCGCCGCCTCCGCCTCGTCGAGCATCGCGAGCGCGGCCGCGTCCTGGCCACCCTCGGCCACGAACCACTCGGACACGTCCATGACACCGTCCACGGTCATCGCGGTGGTGAAGACCAGCTTTCCCATCCTGCGACGCTGTTCCCCAACTGTCAGTATCCACACATGGCCAAGGACGAGAGCTCTCGCTACGAGTCTCTGCTTGCTGACGGCGAGCGCGTGTTGCTCGTGAAGCAGCGCCACTGGCTCACGTTCCTCGAGGCTGCCCGCTGGTTCGTGCTCGCGTTCGGGGTGGGCCTCCTCGTCTCGCTTCTGAACAGCACCGTGTCCGACGACGGCTTCTTCGGGTTCCTCAGCACCGGGCTCAACTGGATCTTCTGGATCCTGATCGCGATCGGGATCCTCGGTGTCGGCTGGTTCGTGCTCGTCTGGCGGGTGGAGCGCTACGTGGTCACGACGCGCCGCGTGATCGAGGTCGGCGGCGTCATCAACAAGTACGCGAAGGACACCTCGCTTCCGATGATCACGGACATGATCGTCGGTCACCCGTGGCTCGGCCGTATCGTCGGCTACGGAGAAGTCGACCTACTGACCGCCTCCGAGGCCGGGACGACCAAGATCCGCTTCCTGCCCGAGGCGGACGACTTCAAGAAGACGCTCCTCGACGCGCGGCACGAGTACGAGATCGAGCTCGGCGGTGGTCGGGCCGCGGCGGAGCCGGCTCCAGTCGCTCCGGCGGCGCCCGCTCCGACCTCGGCCGAGGACGTCGATGCGTCGCTCACGCGCCTCGCAGACATGCGCAACCGCGGTCTCATCACGCCGGCCGAGTTCGACGAGAAGAAGCGCGAGCTCCTCGGCCGGCTGTAGCCGTGGGAGCCGTCGCCGGCACCGATCTCGGGGAGCGGCTCACCGCCGCCGAGGCCCGCTACGTCGAGCGCAACCCCGAGTCGAGGCGGCTCCACGAGGAGCGCGCCCGGGTCATGCCCGGCGGGAACACACGCTCGACCATCCACATGCCGCCGTTCCCGCTCACGATCGTCCACGGCGAGGGCGCGACGCTCGTCGACGCCGACGGGCACGAGTACCTCGACTTCCTCGGGGAGTTCACCGCCGGGCTCTACGGCCACTCGCATCCGGTGATCGTCGAGGCGATCCGCGAGGCGCTCGCCGACGGGTTCGTCTTCGGCGCGCCCAATCGGTACGAGGCGGTCCTTGCCGAGGCGATTTGCGAGCGGTTCCCTTCGATCGACCTGGTGCGCTTCTGCAACTCGGGCACCGAGTCCACGATGCTGGCGCTCTCGCTCGCGCGGGCCGTAACCGGGAAGCCGGCGGTGATGGTCTTCGAGGGCGGCTACCACGGGAGCCTCCTCTACTTCACGGTTCCGGGCGGGTCGCCGATCAACGCGCCGTTCCCGTTCGTCGTCGCGCCGTACAACGACGCCGAGACCGCGACCCGGCTGATCGCCGAGCATGCTCACGAGCTGGCCGCGGTGATCGTCGAGCCGATGCAGGGCTCCGCGGGCGCAATCGTCGGCGAGCCTGCATTCCTCCAGGCGTTGCGCGACGCGACGGCCGAGCACGACGTCCTGCTCGTGTTCGACGAGGTGATGACCTCGCGCCTCTCGACCGGCGGGCTCCAGCAGGTGCTCGGGATCACGCCCGACCTCACGACGCTGGGGAAGTACATCGGCGGCGGGCTCGCCTTCGGAGCGTTCGGCGGGCGGGCCGACCTCATGGCGCGGTTCGACCCGTCCCAGCCTGATGCGATCCCGCACGCGGGGACGTTCAACAACGCCGTCCTCACGATGGCCGCCGGCGCTGCGGGGCTGACCCGCGTCTACGACGCCGCCGCGGTCGAGCGGCTGAACGGCCTCGGCAACCGACTGCGCGACCGCCTGAACGCGTTCGCGGCCGGCATCGACGTGCCGTTCACGGTGACCGGCCACGGCTCGCTCGTCGGCATGCACTTCGCGGAGGGGCCGATCCGGAGCATCGCCGACCTCCCGCCCGAGCCGGAGCTTCGCGCCCTCCTCCACCTGGAGATGCTCGAGGGCGGCTACTCGTACGTCCGGCGGGGCTACGTCGTGCTCTCGATTCCGCTCGACGAGGACGACGTGGACGGCTTCGCCGCAGGCGTCGAGGCGTTTCTCTCCAGCCTCTAGACCTGGCCGGGGAAGAAGCCGAGCCGGGCGAGCGGCTCGACGAGCTCCTGCTCCTCGTAGGAGAGGTGCGAGAGCAGCGCGTCGGTGAGGTAGTCGATCGCCTCCTGGAGCGGCTCGAAGTCCTCCGGATCGTTGATGTGGCCGACGAACGCGCGGTCGACCTTCTGGATCGCGTCGTGGATGACCAAGTGCTCGTCCGTCAGCCGGTCGATCACAGGGCCGAGGCTCGTGTCGCTGCGGGCGAGGTGGGGGAACACGGCGTCGTCCTCGAGGCCGTGGTGCTGGGTGACGACGGCGCAGTAGCGCGAGCAGAACGCGCCGAGCGTCCAGTCGTTCTGGCGCAGGGTCATGTCGTGGAGCGCCGAGCGCCCGTCGCCCGGTTCCATCGCGCCGTCGCGCACCTTGACGAGGATCTCGCGGAGGTCGGTGAGCTCGGAGCGGAGCATGTCGTGGACGTCGATCAGGTGGCGGCCGATGAGCTTGCCCCGCCGCGAGTAGGTCGCATCCGGTGGTGACGGCGGGCGGTGCGGCCTGGTCGACTCGTCCCACGGAGCAGTGCCGCTCAGGCGTGTCCCGTCGTCTGGCGTCGGCGTCAGGTCGAGACGCGTGTCCTCCTCGGCCTTCGGCGCCGGCGGCTCGCCGCCTCGTGCCGCCGCGACCCGTTCTCGCACTGCCGGAGCGATCTCGCGGGCGAACGTCTCGACCGTCGCGGGATCGTCCGAGGTGAGGATGAACGTGCCGACGCCGTCCTCCAGCGCGAGCCGCGTGAACTGCTCGACCCACTCGTCCGTCGATGCATCCGGCGCGGGGATGTTCAGGAGCCGGCGGATCTCCGCCGGGTCGCGCCCCGCTTCGACGGCGGCCTCGTCGATCGCCTTGTTCCCGGCCGCAAGTCCGTTGTCGCCGAGGTACGAGAGGCTCGGCAGCCAGCCGTCTCCCTTCCGTCCGGTGAGGGCGAGCATCCGCGGCTTGTACGCGCCGATCGAGATCGGGACGTCGTGGACGGGCGCCGGGCCCGCGGGCGGAGCCCGTGAGCGGGTAGTACGACCCCTCGTATTTCGCCTTGGCCGTCTGGTCGACGTCCCAGAGCGCCCGGATGACGTCGATCGCCTCCTCGAGCGCGTCGACGCTTTCCCCGGGGCGGAGCCGCCGGCCTCCCATCGCCTCGATCGCGTCCCAGAACGCGCCGGCGCCGAGGGCGAGCTCGGCCCGTCCGCCGCTCAGGATGTCGAGGCTCGCGACGGCGCGGGCCACGACGGCGGGTGGGCGCAGCGGCAGGTTGAGCACGTTCGGGCTGAGGCGGACGCGACTCGTTCTCGCGGCGACGAAGGAGAGCAGCGTCCAGGCGTCGAGGAAGCGCGGCTGGTACGGGTGATCCTGGAAGGTGACGAGGTCGAGTCCGCTCCGGTCGGCCAGCTCGGCGAGGGCGACCACCTGCTCGGCGCCGGCGGCCGTAGGCGTGATGAACACGCCGAATCTCAGCTCGTGCCCGTAGTCGCTCACGGGGCGAGCGTACCCACCGAGCGTTCCAGCGCTTCCCAGGCCCATCCGAGCGGTTCGTCACAATCCGCGTACCCGAACGTAGGAGGACGACGCCGTGAGCCTGCTTTATTGGATCCTCGCTCTGCTTCCCCTCGTCCTTTGGTTGGTCGCCGCGTGGGTGATCTACGAGAAGGCCGGCGAGGCCGGCTGGAAAGTCCTCATCCCGATCTACAACACGCTCGTGCTGCTGAAGATCGTCGGTCGCGACTGGTGGTGGATCCTGCTGCTTCTGATCCCGATCGTGAACCTCGTCGTCTGGATCATCATCATGATCGACCTGGCGAAAAGCTTCGGGCAGGGGGTGGGCTTCGCGATCGGCCTGATCCTTCTCCCGTTCATCTTCGGCCTGATCCTGGCGTTCGGGAGCGACACATACCGGGGCCCGGCCGGGAGCGGCGGCACGGTCACGGTCTGATTGTCAGCTCGGCGAGCGCGCGTCCGTATCGAAAAGCCCGGTCTCGTAGGCGAGCACGACCGCCTGGACGCGGTCGCGCAGGCCGAGCTTTCCGAGGATGTGCGTGATGTGCGTCTTCACGGTCGTCTCGCTGATGAAGAGCTCCTGGCCGATCTCGGCGTTCGAGAGGCCGCGGGCGATCAGGCGGAAGACGTCCAGCTCGCGCTCGGTCAGATCCTCGAGCTGTTTCGGCGGCGCGGCGTGCGGGATGCGGGTGAACTGCTTGATCACGCGGCTGGTCACGGCCGGGGAGAGGAGCGCGTCGCCGCCCGCGACGATGCGGATCGCGGAGAGAAGCTGCTCCGGCGGGTCGTCCTTCAGCACGAACCCGCTGGCGCCGGCGCGCAGCGCCTCGTAGACGTACTCGTCGAGGTCGAACGTGGTCAGGATCAGGATGCGGGCCGAGTCGTCGGCGGCGAGGATGCGCCGCGTCGCCTCGAGCCCGTCGAGCTCCGGCATGCGGATGTCCATGAGGACGACCGTGGGCGCAAAGCGCGCCGCCTTGTCGACCGCCTCGAGCCCGTTCGACGCCTCGGCGACCACCTCGATGTCGGCCTCGCCGGAGAGCAGCATGCGAAAGCCGGCGCGCACCATCGCCTGGTCGTCGGCGACGAGAACGCGGATGCTCACGGCCGGCCCTCGAGCGGCAGGCGAGCGCTCAGCACGTAGCCGCCGTCAGGCGCCGCGCCCGCGGTCATCTCGCCGCCGTAGATCTTGACGCGCTCGCGGACGCCGACGAGCCCGTGGCCGAGGCCGTCCGTCCGCGTCGTCCCGACGCCGTCGTCGCGCACCTCGAGCTGCACCTCGTCCGTCTCCGTAGCGGACGGTCACGTCCACCTGTCCCGCGCCCGCGTGCTTGAGAGCGTTGGTCAGGCCCTCCTGGACGATCCGGTACGCGGATAGGTCGAGCGCGCGCGGCAGCGGAAACGGGTCGCCCTCGACGTGGACCTCCACGGGAAGCCCGGCGAGGCGGACCTTCTCCACGAGCGAGTCGAGGCTGTCGAGACCGGGCTGGGGCGCCAGCTCGACGTCTCCGCCGCCGTCGTGCATCGCGCCGAGCAGGCGCCGCATCTCGGCGAGCGCAGCGCGGCCGGTCTGCTCGACGGAGCGAAGCGCCTCCTCGTCCGCGGTCGACTCGGCGGGCAGCTTGTGCCGCACCGCGCCGACCTGCAGGACCATGACGCTCACCGAGTGGGCGACGATGTCGTGGAGCTCGCGCGCGATTCGCGAGCGCTCCTCGGCGACGGCGACACGGGCCGCCGCCTCGCGCTCGCGCTCGGCCTGGGCCGCGCGCTGCTCGGCCGCCTCGGCCTGTTGGGAACGCTCGCGCAGGGCGTATCCGGCGAGCCAGGCGATCGCGAAGAGCGAAGGAGTGAAGACGAGGTCGCCGGTCGAATGGGAGGGGTCGTTGTAGACGATGATCGCCGCGCCGCTCAGCACGACCACAAGCCCGATGCGCGCCTGAACCTTGTCGGCGAGGTTCCCCAAGAAAAACGCCGAGGCCATGCCGGCGACGACGGCGGCTCCCAGGGCCGTGATCAGCTCTCCGTCGAAGAACGAGATCGCCGCGCCGATGAGCCACAGGGCCGCAGGCGCCGCGAACGGGAAGCGACGGCGGCCGAGCAGCGGAAGGATGAGAAGCGCCATCGCCGGCGCTGCGAACCAGGGCCACGGCTCGCCGTGCGGGTCGTCCTGAAGAGAGACCTCGAGCACGGCCTGAAGCGCCGCGATCACGATCAGGACGTCGAGTCCGTGCCTGCGCGCGAGTGATGTGAACCGGCTCACGGGGTGAACGTACTGGAGCCGGCCGGGCGCCGCCTCCTACCTGGGTAGGAGGCCGAATCGTCGTCAGGTGCGAGCGCGAATCCGGCCTGCGGACGAGGTCGTTTCGCCGGTGCCCTCCTACCGTCGAGGCATGCCAGATCCCCACATCACCTCAAGGAGGAACACGATGAACACGCCTGGCTCGAAGCCCACGAATTTGGCGGCCCGCATGGGTCGCTGGAGCGCCGACCACTGGAAGACCGCGACGTTCGGATGGATCGCATTCGTGCTCGTGGCCTTCGCCCTCGGCGGCGCTTTCGGTACCAAGATGCTCGACCCGAACACCGCCGGGCCGGGCGAGTCCGGTCGCGCCGACAGGATCCTCGACGCCGGCTTCAAGCAGCCGGCCGGCGAGAGCGTTCTCGTCCAGAGCGGCTCGCTTCAGGTCACGGACGCGGCCTTCGAAGCCGCGATCGAGGACGTCGTCGCGGGCGTCTCCGGCCTGGACGCGGTCGAGAACGTCCGCTCCCCGCTCGATCCCGCGAACGCGGGCCAGATCTCGGAGGACGGGCGTTCCGCGCTCGTCGAGTTCGAGATCCGCGGCGAGGCCGACGAGGCCGTGGAGAAGATCGACCCGGTGCTCGCCGAGGTGGCCGCCGTGCAGAAGGCTCATCCGGAGCTCTTCGTCGGCGAGTTCGGCGACGCGAGCTCGGTCAAGGCGATCGAGACGGCCTTCGGCGAGGACCTCGGCAAGGCCGGGCTCCTCTCGCTGCCGGTCACGCTCGTCATCCTCGTGATCGCGTTCGGGGCGCTCGTGGCCGCGGGCATTCCGCTGCTGCTCGCCCTCACCGCGGTCTTCGCGGCGTTCGGCCTGGCTGCGCTGCCCAGCCACATCGTCCCGATGGCGCCGCAGGCCAGCGCGGTCGTGCTTCTCATCGGCCTCGCGGTTGGCGTCGACTACTCGCTCTTCTACCTGCGCCGCGCGCGTGAGGAGAGAGCCGCAGGACGCAGCGAACGGGCTGCGGTCGAGGCCGCCGCCGCCACGTCGGGCCACTCGGTGCTCGTCTCCGGCCTGACCGTCATCGTGGCGATGGCCGGGATGTTCCTGACCGGCGACCGGATCTTCGCGTCGTTCGGCATCTCGACGATCATCGTCGTCGCCATCGCGATGCTCGGCTCGCTCACCGTGCTCCCGGCCTTGCTCTCGAGGCTCGGCGACGGCGTCGACCGGGTCCGGATTCCGTTCGTCGCCCGCCTGCGCCGCGACGACGGCCAGGGTCGCGTGTGGGGCGCCATCGTCACCCGCGTCCTGCGCCGGCCGGTGCTCTCGGTCGTCCTTGCCGGCGGGCTGCTGGTTGCGCTCGCGCTTCCCGCGCTCCAACTCCGCATGGTTCAGCCGGGCCCGGACACGTTCCCGAAGTCGCTCCCCGCGGTCCAGACCTACGACCGCATGCAGGCGGCGTTCCCCGGCGCCGCGCTTCCGGCCAACGTGGTCGTGAAGGCCGCCGACGTGAACACGCCGGAGATGAAGGCCGCGATCGAGGAGTTCGAGAATCGAGCTCTCGCAAGCGGTCGCATGCACGCTCCCGTCACGGTCGTCGTGAACGACGCAGGGACGGTCGCAAACATCACCGTGCCGATCGACGGCAAGGGAACCGACGCCGGCTCGAACGCCTCGCTCGCGCTCCTTCGGAATGAGATCGTGCCGGAGACCGTCGGCGCCGTCCCGGGCGCCGAGACGGGCGTCACGGGGCTGACCGCCCAGTGGAAGGACTCGACCGACCAGATCAAGTCGAAGCTGCCGCTCGTCGTCGGGTTCGTGCTCGTGTTCGCGTTCGCGCTCATGCTCGTCGCCTTCCGGTCGATCGTGATCGCGGCCAAGGCGATCCTGCTCAACCTGCTCTCCGTCGCTGCCGCCTACGGCGTGCTGGTGCTCGTCTTCCAGCACGGCTACGGAAGCGGTTTGCTCGGCTTCAGCAACACGGCCGGGATCGACCCGGTGGTGCCGCTACTCCTGTTCGTGATCCTGTTCGGACTGTCCATGGACTACCACGTGTTCCTGCTCGGCAGGATCCGTGAGGCCGTCCGGCGTGGAGCGAGCACCGAGGCTGCGGTTTCCGAAGGCATCACGTCGACCGCGGGCGTCGTCACGAGCGCCGCGATCGTCATGGTCGCCGTGTTCGCGGTCTTCGCGACGCTCTCGATGCTGATGTTCAAGCAGTTCGGCGTCGGGCTCGCGGCCGCGATCCTGATCGACGCCACGATCATCCGCGGCGTGCTTCTCCCCGCCTCAATGAAGCTGCTCGGCGACTGGAACTGGTACGTGCCGAGCTGGCTCGAGTGGCTGCCGCGGTTCGGCCTCGAGGACGAGGCTTCCGGCTGCGGCCGAGCCCGCACGGCTCGCCGCCTAGGCTGCACGTCTACCCCCGGGTCGTTCGCGGCCCGGGGGTACCTGCCCTAGGGCAGGTGCTCCTTGCGGTAGCGCTCGTGGTCTTCCTCGCGCCATTCCGCCTCGAAGGCCTCGGCGGCGGCGAACTCGTCCTTCGCCCGCGCTTGTTCCTTCGGATCCTCGATGAGCTCCCCCGCGGCGTCTTTGCGGCGCGTGGCCACGAAGGCGATCACGACGAGCGGGACGACGACCACGGCGATGATGATCCACGGGACCACACGCCGAGCATAGCGTCGTCCCCTCAGCGGCCCGTGGCCTGCTCCAGCGTCTCCGGATAACGGTTGCCCTGCACTGCGATGCTCGCAAGGACGCTCTCGATCTCGCGGAGATCGTCCGGAGTCAGCTCGATCGCAGCCGCGCCGACGTTCTCCTCCAGGCGGTGCGGCTTCGTCGTGCCGGGGATCGGCACGATCCACGGCTTCTGCGCGAGGAGCCAGGCGATCGCTATCTGGGCGGACGTCGCCTGCTTGCGAGCCGCGATCTCGCCGAGGAGATCCACCAGTGCCCGGTTCGCCTTCCGGGCCTCGGTTGTGAACCGGGGGAGGGTGTTGCGGAAGTCGGTGCTGTCGAACTCCGTGTCCTCGGTGATCGCGCCCGTCAGGAAGCCACGGCCTAGCGGGCTGAACGGGACGAACCCGATTCCGAGCTCCTCGAGGGCCGGCAGGATCTCGTCCTCAGGGCGGCGCCACCAGAGCGAGTACTCGCTCTGGACGGCCGTGACGGGCTGAACGGCGTGCGCACGCCGGATCGTCTCGACGCCCGGCTCCGACAGTCCGAAATACTTGACCTTGCCCTCCTGGATCAGGTCTTTCACCGTGCCGGCGACGTCCTCGATCGGCACGTCCGGGTCGACGCGGTGCTGGTAGAGGAGGTCGATCGCGTCGACCCCGAGCCGCACGAGCGACGCCTCGGCGACTTCCCGGATGTGCTCCGGCCGGCTGTCGAGCCCCTGCTGCGTCCCGTCCGAACCGAGCTTGAAGCCGAACTTGGTCGCGATCACGACCTGCTCGCGCACGGGCCCCAGGGCTTCGCCGACCAGTTCCTCGTTCACGTACGGCCCGTAGACCTCGGCCGTGTCGAAGAAGGTCACGCCCTTCTCGACCGCCCCGCGGATGAGCGCGACCATCTCCTGCCGGTCGGCGGCGGGCCCGTAGCCGAAGCTCATGCCCATGCATCCGAGCCCGATCGCCGAGACCTCGAGGCCGCTGGTACCGAGCGTGCGGGTCTGCATGGCGTCTTCCTTCCCGGTTCCCGTCATTCCTGACGCTTGAATTCCTGCGTCATGTAGAGAGCGCGCTGGAAGACCTCGTCCGGAATTCCCTCGACCGGCGGTTCGTTCGTCCCGAGCCACTCGAGCGTGAGCGAGTCGCCGTTCACCGTCCATCCGAGAGTGGTCGTGCCCGTCGAGTGAATCTTGTCGACCGTATCGCCCTTGACGACGTACTCGGCGTCGTAGTCGATCTCCTGGCGGGGCCCGCCGCTCGGCTGGCCGTAGAGATCCCATTCCCCGTCGTGGACGTCCAGCGTCAAGACGAGCGTGTCCGTGAACGGCGTAACCGGGCGGAACTGCTCGATCCATTTCCCGAGCCCGTACCGCCGCAGCGTCTCCTCGGTATCGCTCGGGGAAATCGGTCCGGTCTGCCAGGTCCCTTCGAGCGAAGCGGCCGGGGACGCCGCCGTCGGCGTCGCCTCGTCCGAGCCGCACCCGGCGAGAAGCAGTGCGCATCCGATGGATGCGACTGCCATTCGGGCCCAGCGGCGCACGTGCGCGGAAGACGTCATCGCTACAGGTCGACCGCCACGAGCCGGTCGGTCGCGCCGAGGACGTAGTGCGCCGTGGCGGTTGCACGGTAAAGGCGAAGCTCGGCCGGCGGCTCGACGTCGTCCACCGTCCACTCGCGGCCCTCGTGCTCGAGCGAGCGGCGTGAGAAGACGTCCAGCGCGGCGGAGCGGGCGTCGCCGGTGACCTCTTCGGCGGTGCCGGCGATGTAGACGCCCTGGCCGGTGCCAATCGGCACCGACGAGTCGAAGATCACGATGCTGACCTCGGGCCGGACGACGAGATTGCGCGAATGGAGCGTCTCGGGCCGCGACACCCAGACGAACTCGCGATAGCCGACGGGCGCGTAGTAGACGGGGGAGACCCACGGCCGGCCGTCCTCGTCGGCGGTGCCGAGCACCATGTAGAGGTTGGCGTCGACGATCGCCTTCGCGGTCGCGACCGGATCGTTCTCGCCCCTCATTGGTGGACGTTCTAGCCGAACGTGAAGCAGTACGCCTCGGCGCCCGGAGCGAGGAAGGTGATCTCGAAGGTCCGGTCGGTGATCGATCCCAGCTCGCGGACCAGCTGATGGAGCCGCTGCCGGGACAGCGTTCCGTTCCCGTCCTCGTCGACGTCGAAGCCGTGAGCGGCGCCCGGAGGCTCTCCGTCGACGAGCACCCGGAACGGCACGGGTGTATCTCGCTCGGCCGGGCCCATGACGAGATGGACGTCGCGGGCGTGAAAGCGAAAGGCGAGCGCGCCTCCGGCCTCGTTCAGGACGCTCGCGCCGCGGTTGATCGTCCAATCGCCGGTCAGTGTCCAGTGGTTGAGTCGCAACTCGTCCAGCGCCACATCGGACGTGAAGTTCTGAGCCTGGTCGGAGCCGAGGTACGTCTCGGGCGACCCCAAGGTCGCCCAATCCGCCTGCACTTCGAATCCCTCGGGAACGACGGAGACGAGCTCGTCGTCGACGCCCTCGGCTCCCGCTTCGAGCAGCAGCTGCTGGATGACCCGTTCGCACTCCTCGTATCCGCCTTCGCCGAACTGGTGGTGCCGAATTCGCCCGTCCGCGTCGGCGATGTACACGGCCGGCCAGTAGTGGTTCGAGAAGGCGCGCCAGACCGCATAGTCGGGGTCGAGCGCGACCGGATACTCGACCCGCATGTCCTCGACGGCCCAGCGGACATTGTCGACGTCGCGCTCGAACGGGAACTCGGGCGTGTGGACGCCCACGACGACCAGCCCGCTGTCCTCATACTTCTCGGACCACGCGCGCACGTACCCGAGCGTGCGCAGCCAGTTGATGCAGGTGTACGTCCAGAAGTCGACGAGGACGACCTTCCCGCGCAGGACATCCGCGGTGACCGGCTCCGAGTTGAGCCAGCCGGCCGCGTCGTCGAACGCGGGAAGGTAACCCTCGGCTTTCAATGCGTCAGCGGAGCGACGCGAAGGCCGCCCGGATCTCCGCTGAGAAGAGCTCCGGCTCCTCCCACGCCGCGAAGTGCCCGCCCTTGTCGACCTCGTTGAAGTAGCTGACGTTGGGGTACGAGTTCTCGACCCAGCTGCGCGGAGTCCGCCAGATCTCGCCGGGGAAGGTGGTGAATCCGACCGGAAGCGAGACCGGCGGAGGAGCGTGGCCGGACGCGAGTGCCTGAGCCAGGGCCAGTCCGTCCTCCCAGTACGACCGGGCAGCCGAGGCGCCGGTGCCCGTCAGCCAGTACAGCGTGATGTTGTCGAGGATCGTGTCCCGGGTGAGGTTGCCCGCGGGCTCGTCGTCGACGAAGACGCGGGCGATCTTGTTGTAGCTGTCCGTGTCGTGGTCGAGCAGCCAGGCGGCCAGGGCGACGGGTGAGTCCAGCAGGGCGTAGCCGATCGTCTGCGGGCGCGTGGCCATTTCCAGGAAGTAGCCGAAGCCGGTCTCCCTGAATGTGGTGAAGGCGGCCGTCGCCGCGCGTTCCTCCTCTGACTCCGCCGGCTGGGGGCCGGCCAGCACGGTCACGAGCAGGTTCATGTGGATGCCGAGCAACCCCTCGGGTGCTTGGCGGCCCATGATGTCGGTGACGAGTGCGCCCACGTCACCGCCCTGGGCGACATACCGGGTGTAGCCGAGGCGCTGCATCAGCACCGCCCAGGCCTGCGCGACGCGGCCGGAGCTCCAGCCGAGCTCCGCGGGCTCGCTGGAGAAGCCGTAGCCGGGCAGGGACGGCAGGACGAGGTGGAACGCGTCCTCCGCTTGCCCACCGTGCGCGGTCGGATCGGTCAGCGGGCCGATGGTCTCGAGCAGCTCGATGACCGAGCCGGGCCAGCCGTGGGTCATGATCAGCGGCAGCGCGTCCTCGTGCTGCGACTTCACGTGGATGAAGTGGATGTCCACGCCGTCGATCTCGGTCGTGAACTGCGGCACCGCGTTGAGCTCGGCCTCGACTCTTCCGAAGTCGTAGTCGTTCTCCCAGTAGCGCGCGAGGGCCTGCAGTGCCGCGTGCTGGACGCCCTGCGACCGATCCGGGACGAGCTCCTTGGTGGGCCAGCGCGTCGCCGCGATACGGCGGCGCAAGTCGTCGATCTGCTCGTCTGGAATCTCGACGGTGAAAGGCCGGATGTCGGTGGTGGTCTCGATGGTGGCGCTCATCATTTCCTCCCTGGTTAACGCACTGATCGGAACGCCGCGCGGATCTCCTCGGTGAAGATCTGCGGCTGCTCCCAGGCGGCGAAGTGACCGCCCTTCTCGACTTCGTTGAAGTGGATGAGGTTGGGGTAGGCCCGCTCCGCCCAGCTCCGCGGCGCTTGATACTGCTCGCCGGGGAAGACCGTCATGGCGACGGGGATCTCGACGCCCTTGGCATTGAAGAATCCACCCTTGTACTCCCAGTAGAGGCGAGAGGCCGAGACGCCCGTGTTCGTCAGCCAGTAGAGGGTGATGTTGTCCAGGATCTCGTCACGCGTCAGCTCGCCCGTGGTGCTCTCGGTCCGGTCCAGAGCAGACGCCACTGCCGCGGCCGGCTGGCCATCGGCGTCGTTGTGGTCGAGCAGCCAGGCGGCGAGGCCGACGGGGGAGTCCGCGATCCCGTACAGGGTTTGCGGGCGCGTCGCCATCATCCGGGCGTACTCCACCTGCCCGTACGTCCTGATCAGCTGCTCGTAGGCGCGTCGTTCCTCGGCGGAGAGACCGGGCGGCGGCGGCTCGCCGGCCAGCGACGCCTTGTCGACGTCAGCGGGAACGGTGGCGGGCATGTTGGTGTGGATCGCGAGCAATCCCTCGGGCGCCTGCAACCCCATCTGGTCGACGACGAACGCCCCCCAGTCGCCGCCCTGGGCCACGTAGCGGCCGTAGCCGAGGCGCTCCATCAGCTCGGCCCAGGCTCGGCCCATGCGCTCGGGGCCCCACCCGGTGCTCGCCGGCTTCCCCGAGAACCCGTAGCCGGGCATCGACGGGATCACGAGGTGGAACGCGTCGGCCACGTCGCCGCCGTGCGCGGTCGGATCGGTCAGCGGCTCGATGATCTTGAGTTGCTCGATGATCGAGCCGGGCCAGCCGTGATTGACGATCAGCGGCAGCGCGTCCCCATGCTGCGAACGGACGTGGATGAAGTGGATGTCCAGCCCGTCGATCTCCGTGATGAACTGCGGCAGGGCGTTCAGCCTCGCCTCGCATGCGCGCCAGTCGTAGTCCGTCATCCAGTAGCCCGCGAGCTTCTGGATCGTCGCGAGCGGCACGCCCTGCGACTCGTCCGCGACTGTTTCCTTCTCCGGCCAGTTCGTGGCCGCGATGCGCGCACGAAGGTCGTCCAACGCCTCATCCGGAATTTCGACATGGAAAGGACGTATCTCGATGGCGGTCTCGACGGTCGTCATGTCGGACTCCTTCGGCTAGCGGAGCTGCGGAAAAGCCGCGCGGAGCATCTCGCTGGAGATCTCCGGCTCCTGCCAGGCGGCGAAGTGGTTGCCTAGCGGGTGGGTTCCACTGTCTTCCTGAGTGAGTGACCCTCGTCGAGCGTACTCGCGCCTGTCGGGTTTCGGCAAGCGCGGACACCAGATCGATACCGGCGGCGGTTCAGCGGCCGGTCATTTGCTCGGCGGCCTCGGCCGAGCTGACCACGGGCACGACCTCGAACGCGACCAGGTCGCTCCACCGCGTGATCCACTCGTCGAGGAGCTCCGGCTTCTCCGTTTCCATGAGCTGGAAGCACCGGCTCAGCCCGTCCGCCTCGACCCAGCTCTCCACGTAATCGAGTCCTTCGGGAAGCATTCGCCCCTCGGACGCAGCGCGAGCGTAGACGGGCTCGGGCCCGTGCAGGTAGGTCTCGATCACCATGTAGCGCATTGCGGCAGTATCTGGCTGCAGCGGAACGTACGAAAGGGGCACGACGATGGCTGAAAAGAAGTCCACGGGATTCTCCGCCGAGGAGAAGGCCGCGATGAAGGAGCGCGCCGCCGAGCTGAAGGCGGAGAAGAACAAGGCGGACGGCGAGAAGATCCTGCTCGCGAAGCTCGCCGAGTTCAAGGGAAAGGATCGCGCGATGGCCAAGCGGATCCACGAGATCGTCACGGCCACTGCGCCGTCCCTCATGCCGAAGACCTGGTACGGGATGCCCGCGTGGGCCAACAAGGACGGCAAGGTCGTCTGCTACTTCCAGGACGCCGCCAAGTTCAAGTCGAGGTACGCGACCTTCGGCTTCAGCGACCTGGCGAACATCGATGCGGGCGCGATGTGGCCGACGTCGTTCGCGCTGAAGGATCTGACCGCCGCCGACGAGAAGAAGATCGCCGCGCTCGTGAAGAAGGCCGTCAGCTGACGGCGCTTCGCGACGTTGCAGCACGTGGGTACAGTGGCTGCGAGCGGAGTCGTGATCGTCAGGAGGTGGCGTGATGAGTGGTTCGGAGGAGAAGGCAATCCTCGCCGGTGGGTGCTTCTGGGGGATGCAGGACCTCATTCGGAAGCGGCCCGGCGTCGTGTCGACGAGGGTCGGCTACTCGGGCGGTGACGTTCCCAACGCCACCTACCGCAACCACGGCACGCACGCGGAGGCGATCGAGATCGTCTTCGACCCCGAGCAGACGTCCTACCGCGACCTGCTCGAGTTCTTCTTCCAGATCCACGACCCGACGACCGTGAACCGTCAGGGGAACGACGTCGGGATGAGCTATCGCTCCGCGATCTACTACGCCGACGATGAACAGCGCCGGGTCGCCGAGGACACGATCGCCGACGTCGAGGCCTCGGGCCTTTGGCCGGGGAAGGTCGTGACCGAGGTCGAGCCGGCGGGCCCGTTCTGGGAGGCCGAGCCCGAGCATCAGGACTACCTCGAGCGGATTCCCAACGGGTACACGTGCCACTTCCCGAGGGCGGACTGGGTCCTGCCCCGGCGAGCGGTCGAAGCCGCCGGCTAGCGCCGCGGGCTCAGAAAGCGTTCGCGGCCGACTTCCACTCCTCGAGCCGCTGCGCGATGAGCTCGGCGCGCTCCTCCGCGCTCCCGCTGTCCAGCAACTCGAGGTCCGCGGGATCGGCCCGGAGGTAGATGCCGGCGGTCCGGATATTCAGCCCGGCGTCGCGATCCGAACGTGTCGTCCAGTACCCGGTGGCGCGATCGGCGGTCTCCACCCTGATCTCACCGGCGCCCTCTAGCTGCGGGGCATTCGGGTCGCGGGGGCGCTCGCCCTTCCAGAAGTAGAGGATGCCGGCCGGATCCCTGCGCTCCTTCGCGGCCTCGCTCCAGTAGCGGGCCGACAGGGTGCCGTCCTCCTGCCAGGCCCGGCCGTTCACGTTCAGGTCGCCGTCGCGGTCGCGTGAGATCTGCAGCAGGCCCACCGCCGACGGTTCCGCCTCGGTTCGCGCGGTGAGCGAGAGCTGCCACCAGAGTCCCTCAACGAGGCCGCGGCGGCCCTCGGCGTCGATCGCCTTGCGGAGCTTCTGGTTGATCTCGTCGATCTCCGCGGGGCCGGCGCCCGGGTCGTAGCGAACGGAGGTCAGTCCGAGCAGGTCGGTCGGCAGCTTCGAGCCGTTTGCGTGGAGGATGAACGTGCGCCGGATGCCGAGCGCGCCGCCGAAGAGGCCGGCCTCGAAGACCACGTTGTCGCGCGGCGACGCCTCGCCGGACTCGGACGAATCCGTCGTCGTCCAGTCGTCCTGCGCGAACACGAACGCCGCGAAATCGACCTGCTGGGACAGCTCGACGAGCCGGTCGAGCGTGGAACGGCCGGGGTTGAACGTGGTCGTCCAGGGCTCGACGTCGGCGATGTCCTCGAGCCCGCGCTGGATCTCCGCCAGCATCGTGGCTTGCTTGCCCGACGATCCCAGGAAGATGCGCGGCCTGTTCATGCGCGATTCATTTTGACGGACACGGCGCGAGTACGATTGCACCGTGGCGGCTCGGCATTGCGTGGTGCTGCTGCCAGGGGTGGTGTTGCCGGCCGAACCTGCGTACGCGGCCTTGCTCGACGTTCTCGGCGAGCGTGTCGAGGCCGTGCCGAAGGATCTCGAGCTGTACGCGGAGGATCGGCCGCCGCCGGACTACGGCCTGGGCCTGGAATCCGAGGGGGTCATCCGGGAAGCCGACGCTCACGGCTTCGACCGCTTCCATCTCGTCGGCTACTCGGGCGGCGGAGCCGCGGCGCTCGTCTGCGCCGCTACGAGTGGCGAGCGGCTTCTGAGCCTGGCGCTCCTCGAATCCTCCTGGGCGGGCTCCGAGCGAACGGAGGTGGAGGAGCAGGTGATGGAGCGCTTCCGGGCGCTCGAAACGCTTCCCGACGGCGAGTACATGCCGGAGTTCGCGCGCCTCCAGCTTGCGCCCGGCGTCGACCCGCCTTCGCCGCCCGAGGGTCCGCCGCCGCCGTGGATGGCGAACCGACCTGCCGGCATTCGCGCCTTCATCGCTGCGTTCGACAGCGGGTACCTCGACGTGGAGGCGCTGCGGAGGTTCGATCGACCCGTGTACTTCGCGCTCGGCGGGCGCAGCAACCCGGACTTCTTCGCGCGAATGGCCGAGCGGTTGGCGGGGATCTTCCCCGACTTCACCCTCGAGACGTTCTCCGAGCGCCATCACTTCGACCCACCGCACCGCACCGAGCCTGAGCGCCTCGCCGACTCCCTCGTTGGACTCTGGGAGCGAGCGACCACAACTAGTGAAAGGACGAACCCATGAAACTGATCACCCAGACGCAGGTCACCGTCGACGGGGTGATGCAGGGAAACGGCGGTGCGACGGATGAGGACCGCAGGAGCGGATTCGACCGCGGCGGGTGGGCCATGGGGGTCTTCGACAACGAGACATTCGGGTTCATCAGCGAGACCTACGCGCGCGCCGACGCGTTCTTGTTCGGCCGGCGGACCTACGAGCTCTTCGCCGGCTACTGGGGCGCCGAGGAGCGGGCTCGCGCAGCGGCGGAAGATCCTGGCGCCAACCCGATCGCAGCCTCCTTGAACGCGAAGCCGAAGTACCTCGCGTCGACCACGCTCACCGACCCGCAATGGGCGGACACGACGCTCCTCTCCGGTGACCTCGCGGCTGCCATCGGCGAGCTGAAAGCCAAGCCGGGGGGCGAACTGCAGGTGCACGGCAGCGGTGCCCTGATCCGCTGGCTGCTCGACAACGACCTCGTCGACGAGATGACCCTGCTCATCGTCCCCGTGGTCCTCGGCCAGGGCACGCGGCTGTTCCCCGAGGACGGCCCGGACATCGCGCTCGATCTGGTCGACTCGCGAGTCGACTCGAAGGGCGTAACGATCCAGGTCTTTCGGCCCGACGGACGCCCGCAGTATGCGCCCGCCACCGCCGACTGAAGGGGCGATGACCCTAGGTCACTTGGCTTCTACCGTCACCTGCTTCAGGGTGCCGGTGAACTCGAACGGCGGTTGGTAGGTCGGCGAGACTGGCGTGCCCCAGTCCGCACCGACGTCGAAGGTGTCGTCGGTCGAAAACACAACCGGGACGGTCTTGTCGATGCGGCCTTCGGCCACCTGCTTGTCGTTGACCGACAGTGTCCCGGTGCCGCCTTTGCCCGCCCCGCCGCCGTCGTAGGCGAAATCGAAGCGGATCGTGCAGGGGCCGTGGGCAGCGGCTCTGTCGAGGTGATCGTGTAGCGCTCGCGGCCCAGCCAGTTGTAGTGGAACGTGGGCTTGGTGTCCTGAACCACGAGCGCATAGCCGCCCGTCTCGCCGCCGACGGTGACGAGGATGCCCTCGGCGTTGCCGTCGGGGTTCTCGAGCTCCGCGGTGAGCGTGAACGAGCGGTTCTTGATGTTGATGACGGCGTCTTCGGGGATGCGGACGGTGCCCGGGCGGTAGCTGGCCTTGTTCCCGGAGACGAGTCCTGGGCGCTCGGCGGACAGCAGTGCGAGGACGTTGTCGGCGAGCGGGTAGACGTTGTACTTGCGGGCTTCGCGGTCGAAGATGGCTTGGAGTTCGGCCACTTTGTCCGGGTGCTCGGCGGCCAGGTCGGTGGCGTGGCCGAAGTCGGTGGTCATGTCGTAGAGCTCCCAGACGTCCTCGTCGAACGGCACCGTCCCGGCCGAGGCGGTGAGGCCGTCCTGGCCGTGGCGTGTGCCGGCCCACCAGCCCTCGTGGTAGATGGCCCGGGTGCCGGTGAGCTCGAAGTACTGCGTCGTGTGCCGGTCCGGGGCCTCCGCGTCGTCGAAGGTGTAGAGCATGCTCACGCCCGCCATCGGCATCTGGTCGACGCCGTTGACGCGCGTCGGCGCGGGGACGCCGGCGCTCTCCAGGATGGTCGGGGTGATGTCGACGTGGTGATGGAACTGGCGGCGGATACCGCCGTGGTCCTTGATGCGCGCCGGCCAGCAGACGACGGCGGAGGTGCTGCAGCCGCCGCCCGAGGTCACCCCCTTGCCGTAGGTGAACGGCGTGGCGGTGGCGTAGGCCCAGGCGGCGGGATAGGCGCCGTGCGTCTTCGGGCCTCCCAGGTCGTCGATGTGGGCGGCGACGTCGTCGAGCGATTCCGCGACGCCGTTGAAGTAGCTCAGCTTGTTCATCGTGCCGTGCAGGCCGCCCTCGGGCGAGGGGCCGTTGTCGCCGGCGATGTAGATGATCAGCGTGTTTTCGAGATCGCCCGTCCGCTCGACGGCCTCGACGATGCGGCCGGCTTGGTGATCGGTGTGCTCGAGCGCGGCGCAGAAGATCTCCATCCAGCGGGCGCCGACCTTCTTGTCGGTGTCGCTCAGTTCCTCCCACGGCGGGATGCCCGCGGGGCGTGGCGCGAGCTTCGTGTCGGGCGCGACGATCCCGAGTTCCTTCTGGCGTGCCAGGGTGCGCTCACGGAGCTTGTCGTAGCCGTCGTCGAACTCGCCTCGGTATCGCTCCATGTACTCGCTCGGCACGCCGACCGGCGGCTTGTGCCCGTTCGGCGCGTAGTACGCGATCCACGGCTTCTCGGGATGGATCGACTTCTGCCGCTCGATCCAGGCGATCGTCCTGTCGGCCATGTCGGCCTCCAGGTGATAGCCCTCCTCCGGCGTTCTCGGCGCCTCCAGGGGCGTCGTGTTCTCCCACAGCGGCGGATGCCACTGGCTGACGCCGGCGCCGAAGAACCCGTAGAAGTACTCGGCGCCCATGCCGCTCGGCCAGCGATCGAACGGCCCGGCAACCGTGGCCTCGTGCAGCGGGGTGAGGTGGGTCTTGCCGATCCAGGCCGTGCCGTAACCGTTCTGGCGCAGGATCTCGAACACCGTCGCGGCGCTGCGCGGGATCATCGCGTTGTAGCCGGGGAACCCGGTCGAGGTCTCCGGGATCACGCCCATGCCGACGGAATGCGCGTTGCGTCCGGTCAGCAAGCAGGCACGCGACGCCGCGCACACGGCCGCGACGTGGAAGTTCGTGTACTTCAGGCCCTGCTTGGCCAGCCGCTCGAAAGTCGGCGTACGCGCCGGCCCGCCGAACGCACCGTGGTGCCCGTAGCCGATGTCGTCGCCCACGATGATCAGCACATTTGGTGCGCCCTCCGGCGCGCGCAGCGGCTCGGGAAAGTCGCCCTTCGAGTCCGTGAAGGCCACCTTGATCTCGCCGCCGAACGCCGGGTCGGGGGGCGGCAGAACGGATCGCCGGTGCTCGTCAGATTCGCTCGCCATGCGGGGATATTCGCACCTGCCGCGAGTACTGCGGGACTGAATCGCTTCGGCCCCGTCTACAGACCGAGGAAAATCGCTGCGAGTTACCGAGAGCCCTCTGACGGACTCGAACCGTCGACCCCCTCCTTACCATGGAGGTGCTCTACCAACTGAGCTAAGAGGGCAGGCCGACCATGCTAGCGCGGGACTAGAGCTTGCTGCGATCGACGCGCTCTTCGAAGCGCTTCAGGCCGTCGTCGGGGATGTTCTCCCAGGACACCGCGTAGGCGACGTACTGGCGGAAGGACAGCTCGATGCCCGGATCGCCGTCGAGCGTTCCGAGCCGCACGGAGTGCACGGTGGGGTCGTCGGGCGCGTGCGACCAGAGCGCCGAGCCGCAGCGCGAGCAGAACGCCTTCGGCCAGCTTTCGCTGTCGTCCGGCTCGAACACGGTCGACGAGCTCCTCGCCCTGCTCGACCGTCAGGCTCCCGGGAGCCGTCCGCGCGTTCGCCGAGGCCGCGGCGCCGGTGCGGCGCTGGCAGCGGGTGCAGTGGCAGTACCCGGCGATCTCGAACGGCTCGGAGACCGAGTAGCGGACGCCTCCGCACAGGCATCCTCCGGTGATCGCCATGGCCGACATGCTAGAGCGATGCGGGAACGCCGGGTTTCCGGCCTGGGATTCGCTGGTACGGTTGCAGCGATGAGCACAGGCCCGGATCAGGTCACCGAAGAAGTCCTCGCGCGCGCGCGTGTGCGAGAGGCAAGACGTCGGGCCGCGCGGGCAGTCCAGCCTAATCCGCTCGTGATCGTCGGCGTCGCCTTCGTCGCCGGCATCGTGCTCGCGAAGCTCCTGGATCCGAGGGGACATGGCTAGCGCGCCGAAGACCGACGAAATGGGAATCGGCGACGCCGTCAAGACGGTCAGCGAGAAGGCCAGCTCGATCGCGCGGCTCGAGGTCGAGCTCGCGCTGCTCGAGCTGAAGCAGAAGGCCGCGAACCTCGGGATCGGACTCGGCCTGGCGGTCGGGGTCGTCTTCGTCGCGCTCTACGCGCTCGGCTTCGGCCTCGCCACCATCGCGGCCGGCCTGGCGACCCAGATGGCCGCCTGGCTCGCGCTCCTCATCGTCTTCGTGTTTCTGCTCCTGCTCGGCGCAGTGCTGGCGTTCATCGCCGTGAGGAAGTTCAAGGGCGCGAAGCCGCTCCCCGAGCAGGCGATCGCCGAGGCCAAGATCACGAAGGAGCGCTTCCTCGATGCCGACTAACGGCCGCACCGCAGAAGACGTCCGCCGCGAGCTCGAGAGCGAGCGCGACCAGCTGGCCGGCGCGGTCGAGGACCTGCGCCGCGAGGTCCACGAGGCGACGGACGTGAAGAAGCGCATCCGCCAGAACGTCCCGCTCGCGACCGGCATCGCGCTTGCCGCCGGGTTCGTGCTGGCAGGCGGCGTCGGCGCGACGTTCCGCCGCATCGTCGGCCGCTAGCCGGACTCGCGGAACTCCTCAGTCGGAGTCGCGTCGACCGAACGCATGGCGTGCGACGACCCACGTTCCGAGAAACGCGAACAGCGCCAACACGACCGCCGAAGGAATCACCGCGCTGCTGCCGGCAACATCGTGAGACACGATGTCAGGCCCGAAGATCGCGTCGATGAGAACCGACAGCCACATCACGATGATCGCGAGCGTGGCCCACATCTCGGGAACGCTGAGCTCCGCGAACGACCGCTTGGCCGGTACGGCCTCGGTCGGTGGATGCGAAATGCTCGACATGTTCACACCTCCTTTCACGAGGAGCCTCGCGCGCCGAGCAACGTCGCGCATCGGCGAAGTCCCGGATCACGCCTCAGGTGTTTCCCGTCGAGCCGATCACACCGCGGGCGCGCTAGCGGCCCGGCCGCCTCACCCGCTCGCAGTCGCGGGAGACACGATCGAAACGATCCGCGGAGACGTCGTCGCGACCTGAGCCGCAGCGGATGACGTCGCGTCGCCCGTTCAACGCCAGGATCCGGTCGGCTCCGGCGCCCGTTGAGATGCTGCTCCCGAGCGGTCCCTTGCCGCGCGGCGAGAAGACGACCTTCGCGAGGGCGGAGGTCGTTGCCGCAGCCGCGTTCACCGTGTCGGCCCCTGAACCGGTGGCCACCCGGTCGCGCCCGCCACGCAGGCAGACGAAGTCGCCGCGGGTCGTTCCGTTGAGGTCGTCGTTGCCCGTTGTTCCCTGCAACGTGCAGAGGGCACCAGGATGAAAGCCGGGGGGCAACGGGTAGCAAAGGCGCCTGACCCGGCGAAGCAGGAGCCGACGGGCCGGCCGTGACGAGCGATCGCCCGCCAGGTTCGCGAGCTGGTACGGATCGGCGTCGAGGTCGTAGAGCTCATGTTCACCGGTTGCGTAGAGGGCATAGAGGAACCGTTCGGTCCGGACGCCGCAGTACGTGGGGATTCCAGCGGCGGCGGTCTCTCCTCCCATGTTCTCGACCAGGAACTGCTTCCGCCACGCAGCGTTCGGGCGGCCTTTCAGGAGTGGTGCGAGGCTAAGACCTTGAGCCCCGAAGCGGATCCCTGCCAGCGACGCCAGCGTCGGTGCGATGTCCAGGTTCGTAACGAGATGCCGATCAGTGCGCCGGCTGCGCGTGAGCGGGTCGTACCGCACGACGAGCGGGACGCGGATCGACGCCTCGTGCGGCACGCTTTTCCGCGCGGCCGGGAAGCCGTGCTCTCCCCATTCGACCCCGTTGTCGGACGTGAACACCACGACCGTGTTGTGGAGCTTGCCCGTGTCGCGCAAGGCGTTGAGCAGCCGATCGACCGCTTCGTCCACTGCGAGCAGCGAGCGGTACTGGTGGACGCGGAAGTCCTGGCCGGACTGGGTGAAGTCTTGCGGCGACCGCTGCATGTAGCGCGGCTTGTCGGAGATGTCTTCGCCGAAGCTCGGTGACCAGAAGGGCTCCAGGCCGAGATGGATGTGGGCATGACGTGGCGCGGGCGTCGCCGGGCTGTGGGGCGCCGCGGGCGCGAAAAAGAGGAGGAACGGGCGACTCGAGGTCGCGGAGCGCCGAATGAAGTCGGACGCCAGCCGGGCGAGCACGTCGGTCGAATAGTCCTTCGGGGAGCGCCCGTAACGCATGAGCTTGCCGTTCAGGTTGAGCGTGTAGCCGAAGTAGCCCCAGCCGTACGAGAACGAACGCCATTCGTCCCAGCCGGGCGGGATCGTCTTTCCGACGTAGCCGTTCAAGTACTTGCCGACGAAGGAGGTTCGGTACCCGGCGGCGCGCAGGGCGACCGCGATCGTGCGCCGTTCGGCTCCGAGCTTTCGGAAAGTGGCCCAGCCGCCGAAGGGACGCCGGTTGCTCCAGACGCCGGTCCCGTGCGAGTAGCGCCCGGTGAGCAGTGTGGTGCGACTCGGACAGCAGAGCGAGTTCGAGACGAAGGCGTTCTCGAAGGTCACGCCGTACCTCGCGAGGCGGTCGTGAACCGTTTCCATGTGGTCGGTGGCGTCGGCGCGCTGGTCGTCCGTCAGGACGATCACGATGTTCGGTCTGGCGGCCGAAACGGATTCCTCCAGGAGGGTTGTCGCTCCGAGTAGCGCAACGAGAGCGGCGATGCAGATGCGTTGCAAGGGGGCCATGGAGGTAGACAGTAGTAGACAGAACATGTTTAGTCAAGTAACGCATAGCTCTGTGTATGCGAACTGTGTAAGATGTAGAGATGGCGCCCCAGCGGAAGAAGACGCAGATCGGAGATCGCATCCGTGCGGCGCGCGCCGAGAAGGGGTGGAAGCAGAAGCACCTGGCGGCCGCGGTGTCGGTGGAGCCGATCACCGTCTCACGCTGGGAGCGCGGTGCGACGACGCCTGACCTCCAGGTACTGAACCTGGTTGCCGAGGCAACCGCGAAGCCGCTCAGCTACTTCGTCGGCGAGAACACCACGGCGGCGGCCGGGACGCTCGACGACGCGGCCGCGCGCATCGAGGCGGCTGCGGCGCGGGTCGCCGACGCGACCGAGCGGATCGCGATCGTGGCCTCCGAGCTCGTCGAAGAGCTACGCGCTTCGCGCGCCGGCTCGTAGCAGGAGCCCGTAGGCGGTTCCGGTCCGCGGGCGGTCGGCCGGCGTCTTTGCGAGCGCTGTCAGCAGCGCGGCCGTGAAGGCCGGGAGGAGGTCGGGTCTAATGATCGCCGGATCGGCAGGAGCTTCGCTCAGATGCGCGCGGCAGGTCTCGGTCACGGTGCGCGCGTTCCCGAACGGCGGTGTCCCGACCGCACAGGCGTACGCGAGGCAGCCGAGCCCGTAGATGTCGGCGAGCGGCCCGGCCGGCTCGCCGCGGATCGTCTCGGGCGCGAGGTAGTCAGCCGTTCCCACGACTGAGCCGGCCTGCGTCAGGACCGAGTCGCTTTCTCCGCGCGCGACGCCGAAGTCAGAGAGGGCCGCGCCGTCGTACGGTCAGGAGCACGTTCGACGGTTTCACGTCCCGGTGGACGAGCCCGACTCGGTGAAGCGCGTCGAGACCTGCTCCGACTTCGCGGACCGTCCGGACCAGATCCGGAACCTCGAGGGGACCATCCGTGATGCGGTCGGCAAGCGAGCCGCCCGCGACGAACGGCAGCGCGATGTAGCGCCAGCCGCGCTCGCGCCCGTGCGCGAGGACCGGGAGAAGGTTGGGATGGTTCACGCGGGCCGCGATGTCGCTCTCGCGGTCGAAGCGACGCCGCAGCGCGGCGTCGTCGCCGAGTTCGGGCCGGAGAATCTTGAGCGCGAGGTCGGCGCCCTCGGCGTCTTGCGCGCGGTAGACGACGCTCATCGGGCCACTCCCCAGCTCGGCAACGAGCGTGTAGCCGGCGACGACTAGGCCCGGCCCGAGCGAGGGCCGAGCGACCTGCTCGGTTCCCATGCAGCCACGATACTCCCGGGTCACCGCTGGAGTCCGGGCTCCAGGTGTGGTACCAACGCTCCATGTGCGCGCGGATCGGCACAAAGTTCGCCGGCTACCGCATCGAGGCTCTGATCGGCCGCGGAGGATGGAGCACGGTCTACCGCGCGGAGAGCCCGCGGCTGGGGATCCGCGTCGCGCTCAAGATCCTGAACGCGGACGTCTCCGAGGACGAGGCGATGCGCGAACGGTTCGTCAGCGAGTCACGGCTGGCCGCGGGGCTCAACCACCCGAACGTGATCACGATCTTCGACGCGGGCGCCTGGCACGACGACCTGTTCATCGCGATGCGCTACGTGGCCGGAGGCGACCTCAAGAAACAGATCCGCGAAGCGCCGCTCGAGCCGCGCCGCGCGCTCGGAATCCTCGCGCAGGCGGCGGGCGGCCTCGACGCGGCGCATGAGCATGGTCTCGTCCACCGGGACGTGAAGCCCGCCAACATCATGCTCGACTCGGGTCCAGAGGAGGGTTCGCCAGAAGTCGCCTACGTCAGCGACTTCGGCCTGATCCGGGAGATCGCGGCTGCGGGCAGCCCGACCCGAACGGGCGAGCTCCTCGGGACGATCGACTACATCGCGCCCGAGCAGATCGAGGGAGGGCCGGTCGACGGCCGGGCCGACGTCTACTCGCTCGGGTGCGTCGCGTACGAGTGCTTCACCGGCCGGACCCCGTTCGTGCGGGAGAACGAGGCCGCGATGCTCTGGGCGCACATGAAGGACTCGCCGCCCCCGCTAACGGACGTTCAGCCGGGACTGCCGGTGGAACTCGAGGAGCCCCTCGCACGCGCGATGGCGAAGGATCCGGCGAAGCGGTACGACTCCTGCTTCGCGTTCGCGGTCGCTCTCCACGAAGCGCTCGATCCAGGCGAGTCGGAACGGGGGACGGTGATCCTGCCCCGCGCCGGCCCGGCCGGCCGTGGAACACCGGGCGCGTCCGGATGGCCGCGATCGCGCTCGCCGCCCTCACCGCCGGCGCGATCGGAGCAGCGACCGCGGTCCTCCTTGCGGGAGGTGACGAACCGGACTTCGCGGTTGCGCCCGTCACCACCCGAACCGTGGCCGAAACCGTCGTCGAAACCATCGTCACGGCGCCGGAGATCCCGGTCCCCAGCTATATCCCCGAGACCTTCCGCGACAAGTGCAACGACACAGCCCCGCCGACACCGGACTTCGACGGGAGCTTCGTCTGCCGGTTGGGTGGACCCGTGGAGGTGGTCCGGTACAGCCACGCCGAAAGCGGTCGCTCGATGTCGGCGCACCTCCGCCGTCGACTCGAAGAGGTCGGCCTGCCGAGCGTCGGGCTCGAGGAGCGGATCGACCAGCAGGGCTCCTGCGAGGAGCAGTTGCTCCCGGGCGTCGAGCAGTTCGTGGCGTCCGGACGCGCGGGACACGACGCCGTCGGCACGGTTCCATCGCTCGCGGACGACGGGCGGGTCGTCTGCTACGAGTCTGGGGGAAAGGCGCACATCGAATGGACCAACAGGGAGCGGAACGTCTATGCACACGCTTACGGTCCTTCGTACAGCCCGCTCCTGCGCTGGTGGCGCGCATCCGCCGGACCCAACGCCTGATCGGCTCGCCGGTGAGTGGGGGAGGCAGGATTCGAACCTGCGAAGGCGGAGCCAACCGGTTTACAGCCGGTCCCCTTTGGCCACTCGGGAACTCCCCCGTGGGGGCGGAAGTGTAGCGAGGGTCCACCCGCATGAACTCAAGGCGCGGCGACCCGCGGCCGATAGCCAATGAGTCCATGGATCTGAACGCCCTTCTCGCCGCGGCCGTCGAGCACCGGGGGAGCGACCTGCACCTCAAGGTCGACTCGCCGCCGATGGCGCGCATCGACGGCTCGCTGGTCGCGCTCGGCCAGGAGTCGCTGAACGACCGCGACCTCGAAGCGGTGCTCGAGCTCGTAACCGCGAACTCGCCGGCCAAGCGCGACATCTTCCTCGAGACCGGCGACCTCGACATTTCCTACACGGCCGGGAACACCGGGCGCTTCCGCGTGAACGGGTTCCGCCAGCGCGGCGCCATCTCGTTCGCCTTTCGCCACGTGCCCTTCGAGGTTCCGTCGTTCGAGAAGCTCGGCCTTCCGATCGGCGTCGAGAAGCTCGCCGACGAGCACCGCGGCCTGATCCTCGTCACCGGCGCGACCGGCTCGGGCAAGTCGACCACCTTGGCGGCGATGGTGGACAAGATCAACCGCTCGCGGAACCAGCACATCGTCACGATCGAGGATCCGATCGAGATCCTCCACGTCGACCGCGGCTGCATCGTCAACCAGCGCGAGGTCGGCCTCGACACCGAATCCTTCAAACAGGCCCTCCGGCGCGTGCTTCGCCAGGATCCAGACGTGATCCTGATCGGCGAGCTCCGCGACGAGGAGACCGCGCAGGTCGCGCTCCAGGCGGCCGAGTCGGGCCACCTCGTCCTGTCGACCATGCACACGCTCGACGCGGCCGAGACGATCGGCCGGATGGTCGAGTTCTTCCCGCCGCAGAAGCAGCTCATGATCCGCCAGATCCTCGCGGGCGTCCTGCGGGGCGTCGTCAGCCAGCGTCTCCTGCCGGCCAAGAACGGCGGTCGCCTCGCGGCGATCGAGGTCATGTTCAATACGGCGCGCGTCGCCGACCTGATCCGCGAGCCGGAGAAGACCGAGGGCATCACCGAGGCGATCGAAGAGGGCGACTACCACAACATGCAGAGCTTCTCGCAGCACCTCGTCCAGCTCGTCCTCGAGGACCGGCTCGAGTTCGAAGTCGCCGCAACCGGCGCGACGAACCGCCACGACTTCGAGCTCTCCGTGCAGCAGGCGCTCCGTCACCGCAAGGCCGCCGAGGCCGCAGCCGCCAAGGGAGAGCCCGAGCCGACCGACGAGGAGCTCGCGGCAGAAGCGACCGGAGACGAGGATGGCGCCACCCTCCGTCTCGCAGCACCGTAAGGTTCCGGCAGTGCGGCGACTCGCTCTTCTTTTCCTCACGCTCACGCTCGCCGGTGTCGCCGCCTCGTCGGCGCCCGCCGCGCTCCCGAGCGCCGAAACCCCGAACTCGCCCGGCTCGGTCGCGATGCCGTTCAACCTCCAGGTCGGCCCCGCAGTTCCCGAGCAGCGCTCCTACGCGCAGCTCCTCGAGCTCTGGAAGTCGGCCGGCGCCGCGTACGGCGTTCCGTGGGAAGTACTCGGCGCGATCAACAAGATCGAGTCGAACTTCGGCCGCAACATGGGCCCGAGCTCGGCCGGCGCGGTGGGTTGGATGCAGTTCATGCCGTCTACCTGGGAGCGCTGGGGAACCGACGCCGACGGCGACGGGCTCGCGAATCCCTGGGATCCGGAGGACGGGATCTTCTCCGCGGCGCGCTACCTCGCGGCCGCGGGCGCGCGCGAGGATCTCTACCGCGGGATCTTCGCCTACAACCACGCCGACTGGTACGTCCAGGACGTGCTCGAGCTGGCCCGGGTGTTCTCGGGCGGCGGCGGCTTCGACGCGACGCTCGGCGCCGGGCTCGGCTTCGGCTCCGCCGCCGTCGGCGCGGACGCCGTCTTCCAGGTCGACGATCTCGAGAAGCGCCTCGAGGAGGCGCGCAAGGCGGTCATCGCTGCGCAGGACGCGGTCACGAAGGCGTCCGACGCCGAGCGCCAGCTCGACGCGGCCGTGCTCGAGGCCGAGCAGCGCGCCGGCAACCCCGACCTGACGGACGAGCAGTTCGCGACGCTCGAAGCGGAGGTCACCGACCTGGTCGTGCAGCACGAGGCCGCGGTCAGCCGTGTGGCGCGCAAGCAGGGCGCGCTCGCCGAGGCGGCGCAACTCGTGGACGACCTCGAGGGCGCGATGGAAGGCCAGGCGAACACGTTCGCGTTCGGCAACCCGTCGCTCGCCGGCGGCTACGGCTCGCCCATCTACTCCGGCCAGTTCGTCTTCCCGGTCGGCGGCGGCCCGTCCGTCGTCTCGACGGCGGCGACGCACCACGACTACCCCGCGGCCGACATCGCGGCGCCCATGGGCTCGCCGCTGTACGCGCTCGCCGACGGGATCGTCATGCAGACGTTCCCCCAGGACACGTCCAACTGCGGCATCGGCTTTTCGATCCAGATCGCCGACGGCACGACCTACCTGTACTGCCACCTCTCCTACATGGAGCCGCACATCACGCCGGGCACCGCGCTCGCGGCGGGAGCCTCCGTGGGTCTCGTCGGCTCGACCGGCAACTCGACCGGGCCACACCTGCACCTCCAGTTCGTCCCCGTGAGCTCCTATCCGCAGGAAACTGCGTGGTTCCAGTCGTTCGCCGGCGTCGCCTTCAGCTGGCAGGGCCAGGCGCCCGCACCGGCAGGCGCTCCGGCCGCCACGTTCGGCGCTCCGTCCTCGGACGGGCCGGTCATCGGCTTCACGACCGACTAACCGGCGTCTCCCCCGAAATCCCGCGGGCCCTCCCCCGTTAGGGGATTGACCCCCGCGCCAGACTGCCGATGGGGTAGGTATGGCGGCACGTCTCTCTGCGCTCTTGCCCCGGATCGCGGCTCTGACCCTGATCTGGCTGCTCGCGGCATCCGCGATCACGTTCGCGGCCTCGGGCCACGAGAGCACTGACGCGGACCAGGTCGAGCCGGCCGCGCAGGACGTTCAGGAGATCCTGATCGTCCCCGACGTGCGCCAGCAGGCTTACGTCTTCGCCAAGGGCATCCTCGAGGACGGCGGGTTCGCCTGGCGCGTCGACGGCCCGGTCGAGGGCTACGCAGCCAACACGGTCGCCTCACAGAATCCTGCCCCGGGAACGAAGGTGATGGACACCGGCGCTCCGATCGTCGTGCTGCACCTTCAGAAGAACGCGGACTACGCCGAGAACGGCCTCCCCGAGAACAAGTCCTCGCGCGCCGGCACCGCCGTGGTCCTCGCCGACGGCAACGCCGAGGCGCCCGCGCCGGCCGATGAGGCCCCCGCGGCCGCACCCCCCGCGAGCCAGCCCACCAAGAGCCAGAAGACGAACACTTCGAAGGCCCAGAAGCCGGCGAAGAAGAAGCGGAAGACCGTCAAGGTCCGCAAGCCCGCGTTCGTCGTCCCCGGCGCACCCGCCGAGCCTCTCGACGAGATGCCGCTGCCCGACCGGGCGCGCATCCTCGAGAAGCGCCTCTCCGGCAAGCCGAAGCCGACGCCCGCCCTCGTCAACTTCTGGCTCTACCAGCACGCATGGCTCGTGACCGGCGCCCAGTTCGGCTGGAGCGGCGGCGCGGAGGCTCTGCGCATCCTCGTCCGCGTCGACCACGACCTCCAGTCGCGGTGGGACATGGGCGGAAAGAGCGCAGCCGTCGCCGAGGCCGCACTCGCCGAAGTCGAGCGCCGCAGCGGCAAGTGATCCGCCGGCTCTCCCGCCGGGTCCGCCTTCGGGCGCAGGCCGGCTATTCGCTCGTCGAGTTGATCGCCGTCATGGCGATCCTCGTCACGGTCGTCACCTCGATCACTTCGCTCTTCGTCGCGGGCGCCAAGTCGCAGCTCGAGTTGAACCGCCGCTTCGAGGCGCAGCAGGCCGTGCGGATCGCGACCGACCGCATGCGCCGCGAGGTGCACTGCGCGACCTCCGTCACCTTCACCAGCGCCGCATCAATCACGGTCGTGCTTCCCGCGACCTGCCCGACGGCCGGCGGAACCGCCCAGAACATCGTCTACGACACGTCGCTCGTCTCGACCGGCCGCTACCGGCTGCGCCGCGCCGGCTCGGTGATCGCCGACTACATCACGAGCGGCAACGTCTTCTCGTACACCGCGCAGTCGACCTCGACGCTCGGGAAGCTCCACCTGAACCTCCCGGTGAACATTCGCCAGAACGAGGGATGGAAGACCTGGCGTCTGGAAACCGATGTTGTTCTCAGGAACTCCACGCGCACCTGACGCTCCTCACCTGAACATCGTGCTACTTCAGCGCCTCATGCGGCTCCTCCGCTCCGAGCGGGGGATTTCTTTGGTCATGGCTATTGGCGTCCTTGGCGTGCTCACGGTTACCGGCACGACCATCGTCTACTACGCCAATTCGAACGCGCGCAGCGCCGGCTATTCGAAGGGGAACGGGCTCGCCTACGACCTCGCGGAGGCGGGGATCGCCCAGGCGCTCGCCGTGCTGCAGGGCTCGCTCACGCCGATGCAGCCGAACATCCTCGCGTCCAAGACGGTCAGCTACCCGACCTCGGGCGGCAGTGTCACGTACTCCGGCACGCTCACGGGCACGACGTGGACGATCACGTCCACGGGCAGCGCCCCGAACCCGACCGGCGGCGCGAATCTGATCAAGCGCACGCTCACGCGCACGGTCGTCGTCTACGGACTCTCGTCGGGTGGAACCGTCGCCGCGTGGAGCCGGATGTACCACGACGATCCCAGCTCCTGCCTCACGATCACCGACGTCACGGTGACGATGCCGGTCGCAAGCCGCGGCGGCATCTGCCTCGTCGGCTCGGGCAAGATCACCGGCGCCGACACGACCGTCGAGGTCGGCGGCAACGTGACGATGACGTCCGAGGGTGCGCAGCGCTCGCCCGGATCCGGTACCGGGTGGACGAGCTCCTCGAACATCGTTTCCTCGAACGGATCCGACGCGTCCGTGATTCTGGGCAGCTCAGCGACGAGCGCCAACCTCGATGCGACGAACTTCGGCTTCTCCATCCCGTCGACGGCAACGATCCTTGGGATCACCGCCACGGTCGAGCGCGCAGCGTCGAGCGTGACCCGCATTCAGGACAACCACGTGCAGCTCCTCAAGGGCGGCTCGACGTCGGGGATCACCGACAAGCCCGCGACTGGCGTGTACTGGCCGACGATCGATACGAACCGAACCTACGGCTCGGGCTCGGACCTCTGGGGCACGACGTGGACCCCGGCCCAGGTCAACGCGTCGAACTTCGGCCTGCGGCTCCAGGCGAGGAACACGACGACGACGTCGACGACGGCAACGGTCGACTACGTCGAGATCACGGTCACGTACATCGACACGACGATCGGGACGGCGGCCACGCCCATCGACTACTTCGCGGCCAGCGGAACCTGCAAGTACGGAACCGCGACCGCGCACACGCCGTGCTCCACGGCGGACAAGGTCTTCTCGGACACCGTCGCCACGACGCCGGCCGGCCTCAACAAGCCGTCCGTGGACATGCAGTACTGGTACGAGAACGCAAAACCGGGGCCGAAGAGCTACTGCACGGGCGGCGGCACCTTCCCGAACACGTTCGACAACGACTCGGTCCGGAACCGGAGCCTCTCGCAGAACGGTGAGATGACGCCGACGAACTCGAGCTACACGTGCCAGGTGAAGGACGCGAACAACAACCTGCTCGGCGAGATCTCCTGGAACTACCAGACCCACGTCATGAAGATCAACGGCACGATCTTCATCGACGGGAACTTCCGCTTCGACGATGACGGCCAGGTCGTCCACTACCAGGGCCGCGGCATCATCTACGCGTCCGGCGACCTCGAGTTCGACGAGCTCGTCTGCGCCGGCGGCTCCGGGACGTCGAGCTGTGTCACCCAGTCCGGCGGCATGGGGAACTGGGATCCGAGCCAGAACATGATGATCGTGCTCGCCGGCGGCTGGGCGGAGTTCGACCAGGGCGGTACGCAGTCCCAGTCCGTCCCGTCAGGGCTCCAGGGTCTCATCTACGCGAACGGCGACTGCCTCGTCCACGAGAACTTCCATCTGAGCGGCCCGATCGTGTGCGACACGATCACGCTCCCCGACGAGCCGAACGGTTGGCCGACGTACTACCCGTGGCCCGACCTCGGAACGCTCGTCGACGGCCAGGTCTACATGAACCCGTACAGCGCGGCCGACCACCTGTTCGTGCTCGGTCCCCAGACCGGCTAGTCACCGCCCGAAGTCTCGCCCCGCTTCGCGGGACAAGCGACTTCGGCCGGGGAAGAGCTGGACTCGACTACGGACGTGGTCGCAGCTCGTCCTGGCGCAAGGGCTCGGTGAGCCGCGCTCGCCATGTCGGTCGCGGCGGCGGTTCTACGCGTGGCGAATCGGCACGTCTCCGGCGCAGAATTGGCGCGCTGGGCCGTAGCGCCGCGGATCGCCTAGCCGTAGGCTGGTCAGTGGGCGGCGGGTGGAGATTTCGCCCCACCCTGGGTGGGGATGTGGACCCTTGTAGCGCGCGCGGGTATCGAAGCGGCGCGTGCCGCGCTCTAAACGAGAACGCGGCCGATCTCTTCGATCGACGTCAGCCCGGAGGCGACCTTCGACGAGGCCGTCGTCCCAGAGGGTCTTCATGCCGCTGCCGATTGCGGCGCGCTCGAGGTCGTCCCGGCTCGCGTGCGTCGCGGCGAGGTGCGAGAGCTCCTCGGTCATGACCATGAGCTGGTAGACGCCGATCCGGCCCTTGTAGCCCGTCTGGTTGCAGCGCGGGCAGCCCTTCTTGCGGTAGAGGGACACGCCGTCGGCGGCCGCGACCTGCTCGGACGTGAATCGGGCGGCGAGCATCTCCTCGCGCGTCGGGATGTACATCTCGCAGCAGTGGGAGCAAAGCTTTCGGGCGAGGCGCTGGGCGACCACGCCTGTGACGGCGGAGCCGGTCAGGAACGGCTCGACGCCCATCTCGTTCAGGCGGGTCAGTGCGCTCGGCGCGTCGTTCGTATGGAGCGTGGAGAGGACGAAGTGACCCGTGAGGGCGGCCTCGATGGCCATCTTCGCCGTCTCGGTGTCTCGAATTTCTCCGACCATCACGACATCGGGGTCGGAACGCAGGATCGAGCGGAGCGCCGTCGCGAACGTGAGCCCGGCCTTCGGGTTCACCTGCACCTGGTTCGGGCCGGTCATCCGGTACTCGACCGGATCCTCGACGGTGATGATGTTCACGTCGGGCGTGTTCAGCTTCGTGAGCGACGCGTAGAGCGTCGTCGACTTACCGGAACCGGTCGGCCCGGTCACGAGGAGAGCGCCGGTCGGCTTGTCGATGATGTCCTCGAGCTGGGCGCGCATCTCGTCGGAGAAGCCGAGGTCGGAAAGGCTCGGGAGCTTCTTCGACTTGTCGATGAGGCGCATGACGACCATCTCGCCCTCGACCGACGGGAGCACCGCGACACGGATGTCGAGGAGGCGGCCGGCGGCCTTCGCGTTCAGCGAGATGCGTCCGTCCTGCGGCTTTCGGCGCTCGGCGATGTCGAGCTTCGCGAGCACCTTCAGGCGCGTCGTGACGGCCATCGCGAGGCGCTTCGGGATCCGCTGCACCTCGGTGAGCACGCCGTCCACGCGGAGGCGCACGACGAGCGAGTCGTCCTGGGGATCGAAGTGGAGGTCGGAGGCTCCGTCCTCGGCAGCCTGGAGGATGATCGAGTTCACGAGGCGGACGAGCGGGGCGTCCGAGACGCCGTCGTCGGCCTCGAGGTCGTCCTCGTCCGCGTCTTCCTCGATGTCGAACTCGTCCTCGACGAGCGCGGCGCGCTCCCAGACCTCGCTCGCGCGCGCGATCTTGCGGAGCTCGAGCTCGATGTCCTCGCGCGGCGCGACCCCGATGTCCAGGAGGTAGCGCGTCGCGAGGCGCAGCTCGTCGACCTTCTGGATGTCGCTCGGGTCGGCGATCGCGATCTTGAGCGTGTTGCCCTCGAGGCGGTACGGGATCGCCCCGACGCGATCGAGGACGTGCGCCGCGATCGACTCGACCGCGTCCTTTTGCACGGCGACCTCGGTGAAGTCGACGTACGGCATGTGGTAACGGGCCGCGAGGGCCTGTGCGACCTCGGCGCTCGACGTGCCGCCGCCTCCTCCGCCGTCGCCGTCGCCCGTGAGGGCCGCGGCCAGCGAGCCGGAGCCCGCGCGCGTCTTCGCCTCGGCGAGCGCGTCCACGGCGATCAGCCCGGTCGCCTCGAGGAGGTCGGCCAGGAGCTCGGCCGTGCGGTTCGGCTGAATTCCGGCACCCGGCGGCGGCACGGGCGTGATGCCCAGGCCTTCCCCGGTCAGTGCGTCGATCGGCGGCTGTTTGTCGTCGAGATCCACTCCCAGGAGTTATCGGCTCGAAGGGCCGAATCCCTGAGATGTGCGATCAAGTTTTTTCGGCGGGCTAGAACCCGGCCAAATAGGCGTCCAGGAGCTGCTGCCCCCAGAAGAGCCCGACGATGCCGCCGAAGCACAGGAACGGGCCGAAGGCGATCTTCATCTTGCGCGCCTTCATGCCGTGCCGGGCGAGGAGGTAGAACGACGGTACGAGCGCCGAGACCATCCCGACCATCATCGCGATCGCCACGGGCCAGCCGAGCGCGAAACCGAGCACCAGAGCCAGCTTCACGTCTCCCATCCCCATCCCCGCCGGGTAGACGAGCAGGGCGATGAAGAGGAAGAGCGAGGCGCCGAGGCCGGCGAAGACCCATTCGAGCGTCCGGTCGGGCATGAGGACGATGTTCCCGCCGAGCATCACGACCGCCGAGGGCAGCGTGATCTTGTCCGGGAGGATGTGCCGCTCGAAGTCGATCGCCGAGAGGGCGACCATGACGGCGCAGAAGTAGGAGTAGAGGACGGCCTCGCCGGTCAGGCCGAAGCGCCAGAAACACGCCGCGATGAGCAGGCCGGTGGCCAGCTCGACGAGCGGGTAGCGGACGCTGATCGGCGCGCTGCAGCCCTTGCACTTGCCGCGAAGGAGCGCGTACGAGAGCAGCGGGATGTTCTCCCACCACGCGAGCTCGTGGCCGCAGCCCGGGCAGGCCGAGCGCGGCGTCACGATCGAGCGCTTCTCGGGAATGCGCGCGACGACGACGTTCAGGAAGCTCCCGAGCGCGAGTGCGGGGAAGAGGGCGAGTGCGGCGAGTGCGGCGTTCGGGTTCATCACTCGACCTCGCAGCCGAGGTGCGTGAGCGCCTGCACGGCCTCGTCGAGGAACACGGTCGCCTCGTCGACGGTGGGAAAGCGGTAGGGGCCCGGGTTCAGCGGATCGACGCGCAGGCCGGACACGGGGTAGACCTCGCACTCGACCACGAACTCGTTGCCGCGGTGGACGGAGCGCATCGTCACCACCTGGCGGCCCTCCTTCCGCGCGGTGCGGACGGCCAGCTGCTCCTCGGCGGCGGGCTTGGGCGGCGGGTTCATACCGACGCGTTGTCGACGGCCTGGGCGACCGTCTCGCGGTCGACGTAGCGCTCGAACGCGGAGTCGACGCCCTTGTTGCGGACGAAGACGAGCGTCGACGGGGCCGTTCGGAACGAATAGGCCGCGGCAACGACCGCGATCTCGCTGGGATCGAAGACGTCGATGGCGACGAAGCCGGCGCCGCTCATGTCCGCGCCTGCGCGCGCCTCTTCGATCGAGAGCGTGTCGAGCTGCGCGCCGGGGGCGTAGAGGACGACGACGACGAGCTTGTGCTTCTCGAGCTCCTTCGCGAGCTTCGAGTCGCTGCCCGTGTTCGCTCCACAGGCCGGCGCGCCCAGATCGATCGCGATCGCCGAGCCCTTGTCGTTTTGCGCGTACGCGACACCGGTGGTGCTCGCGTACGTGACGACGTCGCCCGCCTGCATGGCGGTGACGGCCTGGCGCTCGAGCGCGATGAACTGCTCGAAATGCTTGTACATCTTGTTGATCCGCTTCTCCTCGGCCGCCGGCATCGGCAGCGCGCGGAGCTGCGCCAGCGACTGCTCGGCGTTCGTGAGCGACTGCGGCACGACGATCAGGAGCTCGGCCGAGCTCTGCGGCGTCTTCAGCTCCGAGTTGGTTGCGTTCAGCTCCTTGCAGATCGCCTGGGCCTGCTTCGCCCAGTCGGCGAGCTTCACCTCGGCGGCCGGCGCGGGGGGCGCGGCGTTCTGCGGAGTAGTGGGCGCGGGCGCAGCGTCCTCGCCGGGAGACCCGGAGAACGCGAACGCGAATGCCGCCATCCCGAGGAGGGCGAGCAACGCAGTGGGAACGAGAACCCGCAGCCGCAGATTCGACTTCATGTGCTTTCTATCGGCACGCGCGCGTGTCTCTTGAGGGCAAGAGAAAGGGCGCGGTCTCCCGCGCCCTTTCGTCCGTCAAGCTTTGTCGCGTTCGCCCTAGCTGCAGGCGCCCGTGACGATGTCTGCCGAGGGGCCCGCCTTGTTGAACGTGGCCTGGCCGACCGTCGACTGCACGCAGTAGCTCGTAGCCGTGAGCGTGCCGAACGAGATGTTCTTGATGCCGGCGTCGTACGACGACTGAATCCCGGCGAGGGTCATGCCGACGTAGCTGTTGTTGTCGGCGTAGTAGGCCTCGAGACCCGGGATGGACGCGCGAACGTTCGCCTTGGCCGCCGACTCGTTGGCGCGATCCCGGAACTTGAGGTAGCTCGGGATGGCGATGGCGAGCAGGATGCCGATGATGATGATCACGACGAGGAGCTCGATGAGCGTGAAGCCGCCCTCCGAGTTACCGCGCGCGATCCGCTTTCGAAGTCCTGAAATCAAAGTTCCTCCTTGCACGTGGGCACTGATTGGCTCAGGGGGTACATCGGCCGCTGCGCTCCGAACCTTCTCCACCGAGAGAGGGATTTCGCACTACGGCAAAAAGAGAGGGCGCGGTTTCCCGCGCCCTCTCGGTGAAGCTCTTGGCCGGCTGCCTTACGAGCAGGCGCCGGTGACGATGTCTGCCGAGGGGCCCGCCTTGTTGAACGTGGCCTGGCCGACCGTCGACTGCACGCAGTAGCTGGTAGCCGTGAGCGTGCCGAACGTGATGTTCTTGATGCCGGCGTCGTAGCTCGCCTGGATTCCGGGGAGGGTCATGCCGACGTAGGTGTTGTTGTCGGCGTAGTAGGCCTCGAGACCGGGGACAGACGCGCGAACGTTCGCCTTGGCCGCCGACTCGTTGGCGCGATCCCGGAACTTGAGATAGCTCGGAATGGCGATGGCGAGCAGGATGCCGATGATGATGATCACGACCAGGAGTTCGATGAGCGTGAAGCCGCCCTCGTTCTCGCTGCGCGTAATCCGCTTTCGGAGCAGCTTCGTCATTTGGTGGTTCCTCCTAGTCGAGCGTTTGGGTCGTTCTGGCTCATGGCCCACCAGAGGGGCCACAACCCGTATCGGCGGCCTCCGTCTCCCCGGTGTCACCCATTAGAGGGAAAGACAGAAGGCGCTTTAGCAATCAGGGGACGCTGCCGATACGAGCGGCGAGGGAGCCATGGAAGCTACGCATGCGGCATCTACCCAGGCCACGTTCTCGATCGACGATCTTCTCGAAAAGACCGTCGAGGCGAAAGCGTCGGATCTGCACGTCACGAGCGGCTCGGAGCCGGTCGTCCGCGTCAGCGGCGGCTTGGAGCGCCTCGAGGGTTTCGGGCGCCTGACGCCTGACGACACGCAGCGTCTCCTCTACCGGATTCTCTCCACGGAGCAGCAGAAGAACCTGGAGCTGAAGCGTCAGCTCGACTTCTCCTACTCGCTCGCCGGCCTCGCGCGCTTCCGCGTGAACGTGTACTTCCAGCGCGAGAGTCTCGGCGCCGCCTTCCGCATCATCCCGACCGAGCTGAAGACGCTCGAGGAGCTGGGGATGCCGCAGGCGCTCACCGATCTCGCCGAGAAGCCCCGCGGCCTCGTCCTCGTGACCGGCCCGACGGGCTCCGGCAAGTCCACGACCCTCGCCGCGATGATCGACATGATCAACACGACGCGCGCGGATCACATCATGACGATCGAGGATCCGATCGAGTTCCTCCATCGCCACAAGCGCTGCATCGTGAACCAGCGCGAGATCGGCCCCGACGCGATCAGCTTCGCCGAAGCGCTCAAGGGCGCGCTCCGCCAGGACCCCGACGTGATCCTCCTCGGCGAGATGCGCGACCTCGAGACGATCGGGACCGCGCTCACCGCGGCCGAGACCGGCCACCTCGTTTTCGCCACGCTTCACACGCAGGACGCGCCCGGAACCGTCGACCGTCTGATCGACGTCTTCCCGTCGGCGCAGCAGGAGCAGGTCCGCGTGCAGATCGCCAGCACGCTCCAGGGCGTCGTGACGCAGACTCTTCTGCCGCGCGCCGACGGAGCGGGCCGCGTCGCAGCGGTCGAGATTCTTCTTCCCGACGACGCCGTGCGGAACCTGATCCGCCAGGCCAAGGTCGAGCAGATCTACTCGGTCATGCAGACCGCCGGAAAGCGCGGCATGCAGACGCTCGAGCAGGCGCTCGTCGACCTCGTCATGCGCGGGATCGTCTCCAAGGACATGGCCGTGCAGCGTTCCAGCCGGCCGGATCAACTGATCGGACTGCTCGAACGCGGCGGCATGGCCTCCGCGGGCAGCGGGCCCGTGAACGGCGGCCTGCGGGCGGCCGGAGCTTAGGAAGCCGGGGGAAAATGGCCAAGGAAATCGTTGGACTGAAGATCGGCGCCTCGCACCTGGCAGCCGCGCGCGTACGCGTGAACGGCTCCGCCCAGGTGACGCAGGTCGCCCGCGAGTCGCTCGCGCCCGGCATCGTGGCCGCGGGCGAGGTTCGCGACCCCGCGGCGCTCGCTGTAGCGCTCAAGGAGTTCTTCAGCAAGCACAAGCTGCCCAAGCGCTCAGTGCGCGTCGGCATCGCGAACAACCGCATCGGCGTTCGCACGATCGAGCTCGTCGGGATCGACGATCCCAAGCAGATCGCGAACGCGATCCGCTTCCGCGCCCAGGAGGTGCTGCCGATCCCGATCGACGAGGCCGTGCTCGACTACCAGATTCTCGGCGAAGGCACGAACGCCGAAGGCCAGGCGACGTACAAGGTGCTGCTCGTCGTCGCGTACCGCGATCTCGTCGACGCCTACGTGCGGGCCTGCCACGACGCGGGGCTCCGCCTCGCCGGCATCGATCTCGAGGCCTTCGCGGTGCTTCGCGCGCTCGTTCCCGTCGATCCCGCGCAGACGGCCGACCGAAGCGCCGTCGTCGCCGTCGCGATCGGCTCGGAGCGCTCGATCCTCGCCGTCTCCGACGGTCACACCTGTGAATTCACGCGCGTGCTCGACTGGGGCGGCGCCGCGCTCACCGGCGCGCTCGCCCGCTCGCTCGAGATTCCCGCGCAGGAGGCCGAGCGCCTCAAGACCTTGCTCACGCTCGAGGACGCGCCCGGCGCCGTCCAGGGCCTGACGATGGAGCAGACCGCGCAGGCCGTCGAGGCGCTTCGCGGCGCCCTTCAGGGCTTCGCGCGCGAGCTCGTCGCCTCACTCCAGTTCTACCAGTCGCAGCAGGGCTCTCTGGGTATCCGCGAAGTCGTCGTCGCCGGCGGCACCGCGCAGCTCGGAGGCCTCGCCGAGACGCTCCAACGCCTGACCGGCGTGGCCGTCCGCGTGGGCGATCCGCTCGTCGGCGTCGAGGTCGGCAAGAAGGCGCGCGACGCCGGCAGCCCGGCTATGGCCGTTTCCATCGGACTCGGGATGGCCGGCTGATGGATATGCGCAAGGAGATCAAGCTGTCCGACCTCTTCAAGCGGAAGCCGAAGCAGGACGACGTCGAGATGGAGACGACGGATCCGACGGAGCCCGCCGAGAAGAAGCCGAGCCGCTTCACGCTGACGCGCAAGAAGTCGGAGGACGCGGAGCCCAAGGAGCCGAAGGCCCCGAAGGAGCCGCGCGGCAAGAAGGCCAAGAAGGGCGCCGGCCCGGCGCTTGCGGACGTGCCGCTCATGCGCGCGTTCAACCTGATGCCGAAGGACGCCGCCCCAGGCGGCGACAACTCACGCGTGAACCCGGTCCGGCTCGCGATCGCGGTCGCGGCGCTCGTCGTGTTCGCGCTCCTCGCCTCGATGTTCCTGATCGCGAACGCCCGCGTCGCCGACAAGCAGACGGAGCTGAACGCCATGAAGAGCCAGCTCGCGGCGCTCGACATTCCGGCCCAGGAGCCGGCTGCGGTCCCCTCGGATCCCTCGCTCATCGCCGAGCGCGACTCGCGCACGACCGCTCTGAGCAGCGCTCTCGGTTCGCGCGTGCAGTGGGACCGCTTCCTGCGTGACATCTCGCTCGTCCTGCCCGACGACGCGTGGCTCACGACGATGATTTCGAGCGGCGGCGTCCCGCCGACCAACGAGGACGGCTCCGGCCCGACCGTCGAGCAGCTCGAGGCGTCGAAGAGCGTCATGGAGCTGAACGGCTTCGCCCGCTCGGCGGAGAGCGTCGCGACCTTGCTGAGCCGTGTGCAGTCGATGCCCCAGGTCGAGTCGGCAACGCTCGTGAACGCGACGGCGACCACCTTGTCCAACGAGAAGCTCGTGCAGTTCACGATCAGCGCGACGCTCAAGCCCCCGGGAGCAGCAGAGTGAAAAAGGACCAGAAGATCCCCATGACCCCGGTGCTGGCCGTGGCGCTCGTGCTCGTCGCGGCGCTGGCCTGGTTCCTCGTCGTCGGCCCGAAGCAGGGCCGTGGCGGAGAGCTCGACGCCGAGATCGCCGATTACGAGGCGAAGATCATGGTCGCGCAGCAGCCGAAGCCGGAAGGCCCCACGCTCGTCCAGATCGAAGTCGCCGACGTGTTCCGCCTCGCCAAGGCGATGCCGGACAACGAGGACATGGCCAACGTGCTGCTCGAGCTCAACTCGGTCGCGACCTCGGCCGGGATCGAGTTCGTCTCGATCCAGCCCGGCCCGCCGGCCAACCGCAGCGGCTACTACGCCGTCCCGGTCACGCTGACGCTCGAGGGCAACTACTACGACCTCACCGATTTCCTGTTCCGCCTGCGGAACCTCGTGACCGTTACGGATGGCGTCCTCGAGGCGAACGGACGGCTGTACACGCTCGACACGATCGAGATCCACGAGTCGAGTGACGGCTTCCCGCAGATCGAGGCGGTGCTCGTCATCTCCGCGTACGCGTACGGCGCGCCCGAGGGCGAAGTCGCCGCCGCGCCCGCCGAGGCTGCGCCGCCGCCCCCGCCGTCCGGGGGAACCACGGTTCCGGCTACGACGACGGGCCAGACCACGACCGGAACCGCTCCGCCCGTCACGTCCACGAACAACGCCATGGCGCCCATCCCCGGCGCGCCCGGCCAGCCCACGCCTCCTCCCCCGAGCGGAACGCCATGAGCCGAGCCGAAAAACGCGAAGCAGCCGCACGCGCGGCCAAGGACAAGAAGCAGAAGAAGCTGCTGATCGTGCTCGCGCCGATCCTGCTGCTCATGGTCGCGTGGCAGGGTCCCGGTCTCCTGAGCGGCGGCGGCGGCGCGGCCACGACGACTTCCGCCGGCGCGACAACGCTCACGTCGACCGCCCCGGCCCCGACCGATCCCACCGGAGCGGCACCGACGACCGCGGGCGGCGTCCCGCCCGTCGTGACGCCTTCGGGAACCGGCGATGGATCGCTTCCGGACACGGACGACTCCATCACCGCCGGCGAAGACCAGCTCATCCGCTTCGACCGGTTCCTCGGCAAAGACCCGTTCCACCAGCAGGTGGACGACACGCCTGCGGCTGCGCCTCCGACCGATCCCGGTGCGGGCGGCAGCAGCGGCGGCGGCACGGTCACCCCGGTTCCGGAGGATCCGGGCACCGAGGAGCCGTCGGCCTACACGTCGGCCAGGGTCGACGTGAACGGCGTCGAGGAGACGCTCAGCAAGGGCACCCCGTTCCCCGAGAGCGACCCGCTCTTCAAGATCGTGTCGATCTCGGCGGGAAGCGCGAAGATCGGCCTCGTCTCGGGCTCGTTCTCCAACGGCAAGGAGACGGTGACCGTGAAGGTCGGCAAGACCGTCACGCTCGTCAGCCAGCCCGACGGCGTCCGCTACGTCATCAAGCTGATCTCGACCTCCAAGGCTTAGCACCACAGGCTCCGGGCCCCGTCGCCGGCGGCGCATGTCCTCAGACTTGCGCCGGCGCACGCTTAGCTCCCTCGAGTAACGCGTGAGACGGGGATCCCGGTGTATTCCCCGCTCGAAGTCTCGCCCCCTCTGGGGGCATGCGACTTCGAGCGGCGAAGAGCTGCCTTGGGTTCCAGCCGCAGTGAGCCGCGCCCGTCATGCCGGTCGCGGCGGCGGTGATCCTGGCTCGCGCGCGCGTGAGACAGGGGACCCCAGTGAGCTTCCCCTTGGTTTGAGCCTAACGCGGAAATACGCACGTGTGGCGCGCCATTTGTGCCAACTCAGTGCCGGTTCGCCCACAGCGCGTCCGGTACGCCGCGACCGACATCGCGGGCGTGGCACGGCCAGAGGTGAAACGCAGCGCTTTCCGCCGAACGAAGTCGATCGTCCGCGAAGCGGGCGCAGACTTCGTTCGGTTAGAGGCCGGTGGTCTCGTCGAACGAGGACGAGACGCGCGCGTACGTGGCGTTCGTGGTCGGGTCGCGCACGATGATCGTGATGAGCTTCACGTTGCGCCCCGCGACGCCCGCCGCGGTCGACGTGGTCTGCCATGTGATGTACGTGTCCACGCGGTAGCTCTTGCCGTCGGCGCCCGTGACGGTCTTCGTCGGGACGAGGTTCGTGCACGGCGGAGAGCCGCACGCAACGTAGATGACCATCGAGTTCGCCTGGTTCGTCGGTGAGGACGCGGCCAGGTAGGCGCCGTAGCTCTGGGTGGCGCTCTTGTACGTCGTGTCGGTCGCGGTCACGGCCGCGGCCGTCAGCCCGAGGTACGAGTACTTGATCGCGCGAAAGCCCTCCATCTCGCTGTCTGCGATGGCCGCGGCAGTCGTGACGTTGCTCGCGCGCTTGATCTGGATCGAGCCCGAATGGAACATCGAGAACACCGCGAGGATTCCGATCGAGAGCACCGTCATCGCGGCCAGGAGCTCGATCATGCCGAAGCCCGCGTCCTTGCGCGCGCGACCGCAGATCCGCTTCCTGAGGGCGTACATCTTGAGAAGGCATCGGCAACTGTGCGACAGCACTCAAGCCGAGAAGGGGTGATGCCGATTCGAACCATGAGAAATGGCGGCCTTCTCCTACACCGCGATCAATGCCGACGGGCTCGAATCCGTCGGTGAGATCAATGCTCCCGACCTGAACGGGGCCCGCGAAGCGCTGCGCGTGCGCGGCCTCTTGCCCGTCGATCTCAAGGAGCGCGCGGCCTCGACGGCCGGAATCAAGGGCGTCGGGAAGAAGGTCAAGCCGAAGTCGCTCCAGATCTTCTCGCGTCAGTTCGCGACGATGGTCGAGGCCGGCCTGAACGTCGTCACGGCGCTCGTCATCCTCGAGGAGCAGACCGAAGACCGGAAGTTCGCCGCGGTGATCGGGGAGGTGCGCGCCGACGTCGAGGGTGGACTGATGCTCTCCGAGGCGCTCGCACGCCACCCGAAGATCTTCTCGCGCCTCTTCGTCTCGATGGTCGAGGCGGGCGAGGCGGCCGGGATCCTGGACGTCGTCCTGGACCGCGTCGCGTTCCAGATCGAGAAGGAGACGCAGATCAAGCGCCGCGTGAAGGGCGCGCTGATGTACCCGCTCATGGTGCTCGCGTTCGCGACGCTCGTGCTGTGCGGGATGCTCATGTTCCTCGTCCCGATCTTCGTGAACATCTTCGCGCAGCTCGGCGGCGACCTACCGATGCTCACGAAGGTCGTCGTCACGATGTCGAACGCCCTGAAGAACTACTGGTACATCATCTTCCCGCTCGGCGGGGGCATGATCTACGGTCTCCTCCGCGCAAAGAAGACGACGCAAGGCCAGCGCGTCTGGGACAAGATGCGCCTGAAGGCGCCGGTCGGGATCGGCGCCGTCGTCATGAAGGTCGGCATGGCCCGGTTCTCCCGCACGCTCTCCACGCTGATCGGCGCGGGTGTGGACATCATCCGTGCCCTCGAGATCACCGGGACGACGTCCGGCAACACGGTCATCGAGGACGCCGTCGAGGTCGTCAAGGAACAGGTCCACCAGGGAATCCCGATCGCGATCCCGCTCGGCCAGATCGAGATCTTCCCGCCGATGGTGGCGCAGATGGTCCGCGTCGGCGAGGAAACGGGTGAGCTCGAGAAGATGCTCGGAAAGATCGCCGACTTCTACGAGGACGAGGTCGACAGCTCGATCGCGACCCTGACCTCGATCATCGAGCCGCTGATGATGATCGCGGTCGGAATGATGGTCGGCGTCATCATCATTTCCATGTACCTGCCGATGTTCAAGCTCCTCACGCTCATCGGCGGCTCCTAGCCGCCAGAGGCCCCGAGCCGGGCGAGCGCGTGCATGTCCTCCGCGGTTCGCGGATAGAGCTCGAGGTAGCGGCCGTACAGCTCGTCGTACACGTCCGCAGTGGACGTCTGCGGCTCGAGGGTCCGCTCGATCCGGACCCAGTCGCCGGGATTCCCGGCCGCGAGGATGGCGCTGCCGAAGCTCGCGCCCACGCCCGGGTGGCACAGCTCCTGCTCTCGGCCGAGGACGTCGGTGACGATCTGTGGCAGGAGGCCCGACTGAGTCCCGCCGCCGCCGGCGAGGAGTTCTGGTGGCCGATCGGCGAAGCGGACGAGGCGATGATGCAGCGGATCCTCGCGCGCACGCACGGGTTCCACGGACGGGTGGCTTCGCGGGAGCAGATCCAGATCGCGATCGACTTCCCGCAGAACCGGCAGTACGTCGACCTCTTCCTGCGATGGTGGGAGGACGGCTTTCGGATGTGGCGCGCCGGTGCCGACCCAGACGACGAGCTGATCTTCGTGACCGAGCTCGGCCCGCCCCCGTATGCGATTACCGGCGCCGATGGTCAGGAGCTGTCCGACCGGTGGGACGAGGCTCTCCAGCTCAAGGACCGCGTCCGCGAGATCTGGGCACGCGTCGAGGCGTCCGCGAACTAGGCCTCGAAGAGCACCGTCGGCTCGAGCCGCACCTCGCAGTTGAGCGTGTTCGCCACGTAGCACTCGTCGTGCGCGAGGCCGAGGTAGCGGAGGATGCGGCTCTCGGCGATGTCGCCGCGGACGACCACCCGCGGGCGCAGCACCAGCTCGGTGATCCGGATCGGCGTCTCGTCCTCGGGCATGACGGCCCACGCGTCGTCCGAGTAGGAGACGACGTCGATCCGCGCCCGCGCCGCGATCGCGAGAAACGAGAGGAGTTGGCACGACGAAGCCGCCGCGACGAGCAGCTGCTCGGGGTTCGCGAACGTCCCCTCTCCGCGAAACGCCGGGTCGGCGGAGGCGGAGATCGGCACCTCTGCCGGCGGGAGCGAAAGCGTGTGCCGCCGGCTGTAGTGCTCGTAGCCGGCGCCCGTCGATCCCTCCCAGGTGCAGGTCGACCGGTACTCGTGCCTGGCGCCGCTCACGGCGCGATCGTAGTCGGATCGCGTCAGGTCCGGCTGTCTCGGAAGGTCAGGTCCGTTTGTCGCCGACGTGAACCGGAGCGACCCTTAGAATCGCCGCATGGCCAAGTTCCCAGCAGCGTTGAACGAGCAGGTCGGCTACGAGTTCGCCGCGTCGCAGCAGTACGTCGCGATCGCCGCCTACTACGACCAGGAGACCCTTCCCGGCCTCGCCGCGCACTTCTATCGCCAGGCGGTCGAGGAGCGAAACCACGCGATGATGATCGTCCAGTACCTGCTCGATGCGGGCGAGACGGTCGAGATTCCCGGCGTCGCCGCGCCGAAGACGGACTTCTCCGACGTCGTCTCGCCGGTCGCGCTTGCGCTCGAGCAGGAGAAGCAGGTGACCGCGCAGATCGTCGAGCTCGCGAAGGCGGCGCGCGAGGAGGCCGACCTCGTCGGCGAGCAGTTCCTCCACTGGTTCCTGCAGGAGCAGCGCGAAGAGGTCTCGAGCATGTCCGACCTACTCGCGATCGTCGAGCGCGCGAACGGCTCGAACATCCTCCTCGCCGAGGACTACCTGGCGCGGAACCAGATCGGCGACGGCGGCGAGGCGGCATCGGCGCCCCCCGCCGCCGGCGGCGCGCTCTAGCCCTGTTCCGCTCCGGTTTTCGCCCGCTGTGGGCGAATTGGCGCGAAATCAGCGCGCTTCCGTGACAGACACGCGCGGACTTCCCCGGTACCGTCGAAGGCGGGTGGCGGGTGGTTCATCCCCTCCCAGGGTGGGGCGCGCGCGTGTAACTAGCTGAGCTCGACGAGCCGGATTCCGGTCGCCTTGAAGCTCGCGACCGCCGGCTCGCCGGTTCGCAGCGCCAGCCGCTCGGCCGACGCGGCCGTGATCTCGGCGGTCACGGGGCCGAGGGTCACGCGGACGCGGTTCCCGAGGGGCGTCAGCGAGGCGATCGTCCCAGCGATGCGGTTCTGGGTCGAATCGTCGGGCTCGGCGCGGCCCACCGCGATGTCCCACGGATGGACGACCGCGCCCACCCGGCCCGAGCCGGTTTCCGCGGAGAAGATCCGCGGGCCGTCGTCGAGGCGGATCGAGGTCAGGCCGTCAGGCCCAGGCTCGGCCCAGCCGCGCAGTACGTTCGTGCCCGTGAAGTCCGCGACGAACTGAGAGGCGGGCGCCGAGATGAGCTCTGCCGCCGTTCCCATCTGTACGAGCGCCCCGTCCACCATCACGCCGATCCGGTCTCCGAGCGTGGCCGCGTCGGCGAAGTCGTGCGTGACCACGAGCGTCGGCAGGGCGAGTCGGCGCAGCGTGGCCCCGAGCTCGGCGCGCACGTGCATTCGCGTCTGCGTGTCGAGCGCCGACAGCGGCTCGTCCAGGAGCAGCACTGCTGGATCTCGCGCGAGCGCGCGCGCGAGAGCAACACGCTGGCGCTCTCCGCCCGAGAGCTCGCCCGGCCGCGCCGACGCGAGGTGCGCGATCCCGAACGACTCGAGCAGCTCGGCGGTCGAGCGCCGCCCGCCGTACGCGATGTTCCGCTCGACCGTCAGGTGCGGGAACAGCGCGTAGTCCTGGAACACGAGCCCGACCGAGCGCTGCTCCGGGGGAAGCGAGCGGCCCGACGTCGTGTCCAGCCAGATCTCGTCGCCCAGCCAGATGACGCCCTCCTCCGGCTGGAGCAGCCCGGCGATCGCGCGCAGCACGGAGGTCTTCCCAGCCCCCGACGGCCCGACGAGCGCGACCGTCTCGCGCCCGATCTCGAGCTCGAGACCTAGGCGGAACGTTCGAAGGGGATGAGCGAGACGGACGTGAAGCGAGTCCATGAGGGCAAGAGTCGCACGGTCAGGAGGACGGCAAGGCTGAGAACGACGAGCAGCGCACCGATCGCGATCGCGGTGTCGCGGTCGACGTCGAGCTGCGCGTAGACGGCTAGGGGAAGCGTCTGCGTGACTCCTTGCAGGCTCCCGGCGAACATGATCGTCGCGCCGAACTCACCCGTTCCCCGTGCCCACGCGAGTGCGGAGCCGGCGCCGAGCCCGCTGCGCGCGAGCGGAAGCGCGACCCGGCCGAAGGTTCGCCCAGGCCCCGCCCCGAGCGTGCGGGAGGCGTCGAGCAGCGCGGGATCGACCGACTCGAACGCGGCGATCGCTGCACGGAGGTAGAACGGCGCGGCGACGAAGATGACCGCGAGGACGACCGCCGTCTGTGTGAACGCGATCTGGACCCCGGCCACGTCGACCGACTGGCCGAGCAGTCCGCGCCGGCCGAACAGCGCCAGCAGCGCGATCCCGGCCACGGCCGGAGGGAGCACGAGCGGCAGCTCGATCGCCGTGATCACGAGGTTCCGGCCGCGAAAGCGCCGCGTGGCGAGGAAGTACGCGGCCGGCGTCCCGACGAGCAGCACGAATACGTGCGCGATGAGGCCGGTCTTGAGCGTGATCCAGAGGGCGTCGAGCGCGACGTCGCTCGTCAGCGCCTCGACCATCTCTGCGGGCGAGATCCGCACGAAGAGCGCGACGATGGGGAGGAGCAGGAACGCGAGTGCGAGTGCCGTCGTGCCGACGAGGACGACGTCGAACGCGCGTCTCACGGCAGCCCGAACCCGGCTTCGGTGAGCGCCTCTTGGCCCGCGGGGCCGAGCACGAGGTCGACGAACGCCTGCGCGGCGTCCGGATCCTCGGCGCCGGTGACGATCGCGATCGGGTACAGCACCGTCGCCTGCGCCGACTCGGGCAGCTCGATGACTTCGACGTCGTCGCCCGCGGCCTTCGCGTCGGTCGCGTAGACGAAGCCGGCGTCGGCGTCGCCCGAGACCACCTTGGCGAGCACGCCCTTCACGTCCTCCTCGTTGGAGACGACGTTCGAGAGGACGGCGGTCTGGCCCATGGTCTCGAGAACGGTGCGCGTGTAGTCGCCGATCGGCACTCCTTCGGCCCCGATCACGAGCTTGACGCCGTCGGCGCCGAGATCCTCGACGCTCGTGATCCCCGCCGGATTGCCGCTGGGAACGACGAGCACGAGCCTGTTCGTGGCGAAGACGACCGGCTCCTCCACGAGGCCCTCCTCGAAGAGCTCGTCCGGGTAGCGCGGGCTCGCGGCGGCGTAGACGTCGGCCGGCGCGCCCTCGCGGATCTGCGTGGCGAGCTCGTCCGAGCCGGCGAAGCTGAAGGTCGCGCCGGGATCGATCGCCCGAAAGACCTCCGTGAGCGAGGCCGCCGCGAAGACGGTCGCCTCGGGACCGCTGCTGCCGCCATCGCTTCCGCAGCCGCTGACCAGCGCCGCCGAGACGACGACGAGCAGGAGCGCACGCTTCATCGCTCGACGAGAACGGATGTCGCCTTGACGATCCCGGACGCAGGCGCGCCCGGCACGAGACCGAGCGACTCGGCGGCGTCGCGGGTGATCACCGAAACGACGCGAACGGGGCCGGGGATCTCGAGCTCGACCTGCGCCAGGAGCCCGTCCATCCGCACCTCGCGCACGACTCCGGGGAAACGGTTGCGCGCCGACAAGGCGGATGGATCGTCGCCGCCGCGCAGCCGCTTGATCTCCGCAACCGGAACGATGCGCCGGTTCGCGGCGTCGCGCTCCGTGTGGATCCGGCCCTGGCGATCCCAGCGCCGCAACGTGTCGAGGCTGATGCCGAGCGACCGGGCGGCTTCGCTGGCTGGAACCGTCTTCCTAGGCATTGCCTAGGCAATATTACGGGATATCATCGGCGGGTGTTTTTCCGCCAGGTTCTCCACGACGATCTCGGCTGCGCGTCGTACGTCGTGGCGTCGGGCGGGGAGGCGGCGGTCATCGATCCCAAGTGGGACATCGCCGACTACCTCGAACTGGCCGAGGAGCACGGCTTCGCGATCCGGCACATCCTCGAGACGCACAACCACGCCGACCATGTCTCCGGCCACGGACGGCTCGTCGAAGCGACCGGCGCCACGATCCACGTCTCGGCCGAGGCGGGCGTCGACTACGCGCACGAGCCGCTTTCCGACGGCGACGAGGTCGTGGTCGGAGAGGCCCGGATCACCGCGCTCGCGACGCCGGGCCACCGTCCCGAGCACCTGGCCTTCCTCGTCGCCGACACGACCCGCGGCGACGAGTCGTGGCTCGCGATCACGGGCGACTCGCTCTTCGTCGGCGACCTGGCGCGGCCCGACCTGGCGGTGGAGCCGGAGGAGGGCGCGCAGGCGCTCTTCGGCTCGCTGCGCCGGCTGCTCGCGCTGGACGACTTCGCCGAGGTGTGGCCCGGCCACATCGGCGGCTCCCTCTGCGGCGGCGCCGGGATGAGCCAGAAGCCCGGCTCGACGATCGGCTTCGAGCGCCGCTACAACCGGCTGGCCAAGCTGGCCGATGAGGGCGAGTTCGTCCGCGAGCTGACGAGCCACCTGGCCGCGCAGCCGCCGAACTTCAAGCGCGTCGTCGAGCTGAACCGCGGCCCGCTCCTCACCGATGCCGCGGCGATCGAGCCTCACGCGCCCGCGCGCGTGCGTGAACTGATGGAGGCGGGCGCCACGCTCATCGACGGCCGCTCGCCGCGCGAGTTCGACGGGGAGCACGTTCCCGGCTCGATCAACGTGACGATGGCCCGCGCCGCCGTGGGAACCCGCGCCGCATGGGTGGTGGATCCCGACTCCGACGTCGTGGTCACCGCCGAGACCGACACCGAGGCGGTCCGGCTGGGCCGACTGCTCGAGGCGGTCGGGTTCCGCGGCATCCGCGGCTTCCTCGCCGGCGGAGTAGGAGCCTGGGCCGACGCGGGGCTCGAGACCGCGCAGACCCCGGCGATCGATCCCGCCGGCCTCGCGGAGCACATCCGCGCCGACGACGTCCTCCTGCTCGACGTCCGCGACGACGACGAGTGGGCCGAGGGCCACGTCCCGGGCTCGATCCACGTTCCGTACATGCAGCTCGGGAACGGGATGCCCGCCGAGCTCGAGGCGAACGGAAAGCCGATCGCGGTCGCCTGCTCCACCGGCAACCGCAGCGCGATCGCCGCGTCGCTCCTTCAGCGCGCCGGCGTCGGCAACGTGATCCACGTCACCGACGGCGGCGTCGCCGAGCTTGCCGGCGAAGGCATCGAGCTCGTCCGCTAGCGGCGCGCCCGAAGCACGAACACCGCGACGAGATAGGCGACACCCGTCACGGCGAGCAGCCAGCCGTACGGGTTCCCGTCGCCGCCGGTCGCGATCTCGTAGAGCCAGGCTCCGATGAGCACGGCGAGCAGGAAGAGGCCGGCGGCCGCGGTGGCGGCGAGGTCGATCATCGCCCAGCGCTCGTCGCGTCCCGGCCCGCCGAGGCCGCTGATCGTCTCGCTGCGCGAGCCGAAGAGAAAGATCGCCCCGAGCCCGGCCATGACCGCGAATCCGCCGAGCCCGGTCGCGAGACTGCCTCCGATCCAGAACGCGCCCAGGATGAGCACGCCGAGGAAGAGGCTGAAGCCGGGCATCCACCAACGGCTTCGGAAGACGTTATTCATCGTGGTCTCCATGAAACAGCTCCTCTACGTTCCGTTCGAAGTACCGGGCGAGCGCGATCGCGAGCGGCAGGGAGGGTGTGTAGCGGCCGGTCTCGATCGCGTTGATCGTCTGGCGCGAAACCGCGAGCGCCCCGGCCAGCTGCTGCTGCGAGAGCCCACGCTCCGTGCGAAGTTCCCGGACGTCGTTTTCCATTGCCATGTAAAGCTAGCTTGACACTCCCTCTATGTCAAGTTCGCTTTACATACAGGACCGGAGATCGTGCGAATCCGCGCTGCTACACTTCTTCACCGCTCGGCGGCGTAGCTCAGCGGTTAGAGCGGCGGACTCATAACCCGCAGGTCGGTGGTTCAAATCCACCCGCCGCTACCTTTGCGGCATCACCAACACGAAGAGGAATAAGACGTGGCCACAGGAGTACGAGTCGGTATCACGCTCGCGTGCACGGAGTGCAAACGGCGGAACTACCAGACGAACAAGTCAAAGCGAAATACGCCGGACCGCTTCGAGCTGAAGAAGTTCTGCCGCTGGTGCAAGAGCCACACCTTGCACCGGGAGACCCGCTAGCCGATGGCGAGGCCGTCCCGCACCCGTCGCGGCAAGCAGCGCAGCGACGACTACCAGGCGCCCGCCCAGCCTGCGCGCAAGCGTGAGCGCCAGGACCGCTCGCAGCAGGTTCGCCCGACCGAGCGCACGAAGAGCCAGACCGGCTCGCAGAAGGAGCGGCGCGGCGGCTTCCGCGGCTTCGCCGCTGAGTCGTACGGCGAGCTCCGCAAGGTCGAATGGCCCGGGCGGCGCCAGCTCGTCTCGGCCACGGTCGTCGTCATCGTCGCCATCGCCGTCGTCGGGACGTTCCTCGCGATCGCCGACTTCGCCTTCAGCCGTCTCGTCCGCGACATCCTGCTCGGGTTCTAGGGGATCAGATGTTTCGCTGGTACGTGATCAACACCTACTCCGGGCACGAGAACAAGGTCAAGGCCAATCTCGAGCACCGCATCGTCTCGATGGGACAGCAGCCGCGCTTCCGGCGCGTCGTCGTTCCGACCGAGCAGCGGATCGAGACGAAGGACGGCCAGCGCGTGCAGACCGAGCAGCGCGTCCTGCCCGGTTACGTCCTCGTGAACATGGACATGAGCGACGAGGCGTGGGGCGTCGTGAAGAACACGCCCGGCGTGACGGGATTCGTCGGCGCAGGCGCGAAGCCGGTGCCGCTCTCCCAGCTCGAGGTCGACCGGATCCTCCACACGGGCGCAGCCGCCGAGAGGCAGCGCGCGATCGCCGAGTTCGAGCTCGGCGAGACCGTGAAGGTGACCTCAGGCCCGCTCTCCGACTTCGACGGCGAGATCGTCGACGTCAACATGGATCAGCAGAAGCTCAAGGTTCTCGTCAATATCTTCGAACGCCAGGTTCCCGTGGAGCTCGGCTTCGACCAAGTGAAGAAACTGGACTGACATGGCAAAGAAGGTTCTGACCCTCATCAAGCTCCAGATCCCCGGCGGCCAGGCGAACCCGGCCCCGCCGGTCGGGCCTGCGCTCGGCCAGCACGGGGTGAACATCATGGATTTCTGCAAGGCGTTCAACGCCGAGACGCAGCAGGCGGGCGGTCGCATCACGCCGGTCGAGATCACGGTGTTCGAAGATCGCTCGTTCACGTTCATCACGAAGACGCCGCCCGCGGCCGTCCTCATCAAGGAGGCGCTGAACCTGGACAAGGGTTCCGCCGAGCCGAACCGCGAGAAGGTCGGCCGCCTCACGAAGGCCCAGTGCCGCTCGATCGCCGAGATCAAGCTCGAGGATCTGAACGCGCGCGATGTGGACGCCGCGATGCGCGTCGTCGCCGGAACCGCCCGCTCGATGGGCGTGGAGGTGGAGGTCTGATGCCCGAGCACGGCAAGCGCTACCGCACCGCCCGTGAGGCGATCGACCGCGAGAAGCTCTACTCGCCGCTCGAGGCGATCCGCATCCTCAAGGGCGCGCCCCCGGCGAAGTACGACGAGACCGTCGAGGTCCACTTCAACACGGGCCTGAACGTCCGCCATGCAGAGCAGCAGCTGCGCGGCACGCTCATGCTCCCGCACGGGACGGGCAAGGAGACGCGCGTGGCCGTGTTCGCCGAGGGCGAGAAGGCGAAGGAAGCCCAGGACGCGGGCGCTGACGTGGTCGGCTCGGCCGATCTCGCGGCGCAGATCGAGGGCGGCTTCGACGACTTCGACGTCACGATCGCGACGCCGGACATGATGGGAACGGTCGGCAAGCTCGGCCGCATCCTCGGCCCGCGCGGGAAGATGCCGAACCCGAAGGCGGGTACGGTCACCTTCGACGTGGGCAAGGCTGTGAGCGACGCCAAGGCCGGCAAGCTCGAGTACCGCACCGACCGCGGCGCAAACGTCCATCTGCCGCTCGGTAAGAAGAGCTTCGACGAGCGCCAGCTGCTCGAGAACTACGCGGTCATCCTCGACGAGATCGTGCGGGCCAAGCCCGCCGCTGCGAAGGGCCGCTACATTCGTTCCGTAACCCTGGCGAGCTCCATGGGGCCGGGCATCAAGATCGATCCGTCGCGCACGCGCGGCGTGGTCGAAGAGCTCGAGGAGGCGCCGGCAGAAGCCGTCGCGTAACCTGAACTTTCCGCCCGAGACAGCAGGCAGCCCTTCGGGGCGTAAGACCAGCCGAGGCGGCCCGAGGAGAATTGCGTCACCTCTCTCTGGCCCGCCCTCGTGCGGGCCGAGTCATTTGAGGAGGTGAACGGATGCTGAAACAAGAGAAGGAACGCGTCGTCGCAGAGCTCGTCGAGCGTCTGCGTGCGTCGGAGACCCTGATGGTCGCCGACTACCGCGGGCTCGACGTCACGCAGCTGAACGACGTGCGGACCGAGCTCTTGAAGCACGGCGCGCGATTTTCGGTCGTGAAGAACACGCTCGCGAAGCGCGCCGCCGAGGAAGCGGGCGTTCCGAGCCTCGTCGAGATGCTTGACGGCCCGACCGCGATCGCGTTCGTCGGCGAGGGCGACATGGTCGCGGTCGCGAAGGCGTTGAGCGATGCCGCGCGCGAGACCAAGGTCATCGCCGTCAAGGGCGGGATCCTGGACGGCGAGACGATCTCGGCCGACCAGGTCAAGGATCTCGCGAGCCTGCCCCCGGCCGACGTGCTCAAGGGCCAGGTGCTCGCAGCGATCGTCGGCCCGATGGCCTCGATCGTCGGGATATTCAACGCGCCGCTGCGCGATTTCGTCGGCATCGTCGACGCCCGGATCCGCCAGCTCGAAGAGCAGGGCGAGACGGTCGAGGCACAGCCCGAGCCGGAAGCGCCCGCAGCAGAGGAAACCCCGGAGCCCGAGGCGGAAGCCGAGGCAGCTCCCGAAGCAACCGAAGAAGCACCGGAAGCAGCTGACGAAGCACCCGAAGCAGAAGCAGAAGAGCCCGCCGCAGAGGCGGAACCAGAGACGAACGGGTCAGAAGCGCCCAAGGAGGAGGAGTAACCGATGGCAGCAACAGGAACCGAAAAGCTCGTCGAGCAGCTCGGCAAGATGTCCGTGCTCGAGCTCGTCGAGCTGAAGAACCAGCTCGAGGAGGAGTGGGGCGTCACCGCCGCCGCTCCCGTGGCCGTTGCTGCGGCCGGCGCGGCTCCCGCCGCGGCCGGAGGCGGCGCGGCGGAGGAGAAGACGGAGTTCGACGTCGTCCTCCAGGCCGCCGGCGACAAGAAGATCCAGGTGATCAAGGTCGTCCGCGCGATCACCGGTCTCGGCCTCAAGGAAGCGAAGGACCTCGTCGACGGGGCTCCCGGCCCGGTCAAGGAGGGCGTCGCCGAGGACGAGGCCAACGACATCAAGGCGCAGCTCGAAGAGGCCGGCGCCAGCGTCGAGATCAAGTAGTTCCGAGTTGTACTCGGGGTCGAGAGGGCTCGCCGCAAGGCGGGCCCTCTGTCGTTCTTAGGGCAGAATCGACGCGCGCGCGACCTTGATCCTCGTATTCGTTGCGTCGTAGTACGCGACGACGGGCACGCCGTCCAGCCCGATCGCCAGCGACGCGCACTGACCGACGTCGCCCGCGCTGTCGAGCGTCACGATCTTTTCCTTGCCGGTGCACGCCGGGTCGTTGCAGCGGACGATCTTGAGGAAATGCTGGGTGACGTCGTAGAACGCGACGACCGGGCGTCCGTCGAGGCCGATCCCGAGCGAGGCGTACTGCCCGACGTCACCGGCCGCCGCCACCGTCGAGCGCTTCTCGTTCCCTCCGGCGCAGGCCGGGTCGTTGCACTTGGCGACCCGGAGATCGCCGGTCGAGCGCTTGTAGTACGCGATCACCGGATTGCCGTCCGTGCCGATCGCGAGCGATGCGAACTCGCCGACGTCCCCGGTGCTCTCGACCGTCGAGATCGTCTCGTTCGCGCCGGCGCACGCCCTGTCGTTGCACCGCGCGACCTTCAGGTCGTGGTTTCCGACGTCGTAGTAGGCGATCACGGGGTTGCCGTTCTTGCCGATCGCGATTGACGTGTACTGCCCGACGTCGCCCGCGCTTGCGATGACGGCGGTCGTGTCCTCGGTTCCGTCGCAGATGCGGTCGTTGCAGTGCAGCACCTTCAGGTCCCCCTCCGGAAGGTTGTCGTAGTAGCTGACGACCGGGTTGCCGTCCGTTCCGATCGCGATGGAGCCGAAGTCGCCGGTGCCCGAGACGCCAAAATAGTTCCCGGACTCGTCGGGGGCTGCGCACGAGGCGTCTTTGCAGGCCACGACGCCGAGGCGACCGTCTTCTATGCATCCGCCGTTCTTCTGGCTGACGATCGGGTTGCCGTCGGCGTTGATCGCGAGGCTGGACAAGCTGCCTGAGCCGCAGAACGTTCCGTTGATCTCCTGGACCGACTCGTCGCCTCCGGCGCAGATCGGGTCGTTGCACCGCACGAGAGAAATGGGATGGCCGCCGAAGGTAATGACCGGGTTCCCGTCTGTACCGAGCGCGATCCCGCTGACGGCGAACCCGCCGGTGGCCGTCTCGGTACGGCTCCGGCAGGGCGTGTCGGGGTGCGAGCGGGGGCGCGAGCGAGCCGCCTTGCAGTAGACGGCGAGCTCGCTCGCCGTGAACGACCCGGTCGCCGCCGGCGCCAGTCGGTTCGCCGGGATCGAGCCGGGCTTGATCCGCTTTCCGTTGATGTAGTTCGCCGCCGCGAAGGACGTGCCACAGAGAGCAAAGAACAGCGCGAGGATCGCGATGTGGTGGCGGCCGATGTATCCGGAGATCGCTCGTAACACGCGTCTACCCCTCCTGTTCGCGTGACAAGAAGGTAGACCCTCATGGCGACCGCTTCAAGCGCCCGACCATCGTGGGTTTTCGAGTCTCGCTATACTGCTCCAACTCGGCGGTCGGGCCCGCAGAGATTCCCTTGCGGAGGGTCCGGCGGACCTGCTACTTTGGAGGGTCGCGCCGCTTTTCGCCGCTTGCCCCCGTACTTGACTTACGACTCTGCGTAGAGGAGGTCGCCCTACGTGGCCACCAAGGTCGCTCCGCGTCCCGTGCGGAAGAGTTTCTCCCGCCTGAAGCATGTTCTAGACCTTCCGAATCTGATCGACATCCAGCGAGCATCCTTCGACTGGTTTCTGAAGGAAGGTTTGCGTGAAACGATCGACGACATTTCGCCGATCGAGGATTACACCGGCACGCTCGCCGTCGAGTTTGCCGACTATGAGTTCGGTCCGCCTCCGGTCTCCATCAAGGAGTGTCGCGAGAAGGATCTGACGTACCAGGTGCCGCTCTCGATGACGGTCCGTTTCGTGAACACGGAAACGGGCGAGATCCGCGAGCAGACGGTCTTCATGGGGGACTTCCCGATGATGACCGACTCCGGCACCTTCATCATCAACGGCACCGAGCGGGTGATCGTCACCCAGCTCGTCCGCTCCCCCGGCGCCTACCTGATGGAGCCGAAGGATCCGGACAAGCAGGTCTTCATCGCGAACCTGATGCCGAGCCGCGGCTCGTGGCTCGAGGTTGAGATCGACAAGAAGGGCGTGGTCTACGCGCGCATCGACCGGAAGCGCAAGCTTCCGATCACGACGCTGCTCCGGGCCCTGCCGGCCGAGGATCCGACGACGGGCGAGAAGCTCGACACGTCGTCGAACGAGGCCATCCTCAAGCTCTTCGACAACTCGTTCTACATCCAGAACACGCTGGACAAGGACACGACGACCCGCGAGGAAGAGGCGGTCGTCGAGGTCTTCAAGAAGCAGCGTCCCGGCGAGCCGCCGACGCTCGAGAACTCGCGGAACCTTCTCCGCGGCCTGTTCTTCGATCCGAAGCGCTACGACCTCACGAAGGTTGGCCGCTACAAGCTGAACCAGCGGCTCGAGGTCAACGCACCCGATGACTGCCGCGTGCTCACGACGACGGACATCGTCGCGCTCGTTCGGAAGCTCGTCGAGCTCCCGAAGATGCTCGGCGTGCCCGAGGATGCGAAGGACTTCGCCGCCGATGCATACGCGTTGTCGCGCGAGCCCATCCGCGGCGAGCTCGACGAGTACGAGGACTTCGGCAACCGCCGTCTTCGCACCGTCGGCGAGCTGATCCAGGAGGCGTTCCGCGTCGGCCTCTACCGCATGGAGCGCGTCGTGCGCGAGCGGATGACCACCGAGGACGTCGACACGATCACGCCGCAGACGATCATCAACATCCGTCCGGTGGTGGCTGCGCTGAAGGAGTTCTTCGGCTCATCGCAGCTGTCGCAGTTCATGGACCAGACGAACTCGCTCGCCGGGCTTACGCACCGGCGCCGGCTCTCCGCGCTCGGCGCGGGAGGCCTCACGCGCGAGCGCGCGCCGATCGAGGTGCGCGACGTGCATCCCACGCACTACGGGCGCATGTGCCCGATCGAGACGCCCGAGGGTCCGAACATCGGTCTCATCGGGTCGCTCTCCTCGATGGCGACCGTGTCCGAGTTCGGCTTCGTCCAGACCCCGTACCGGGTCGTCAAGGCCGGGAAGGTAACGGACGAGATCGTCTACCTCGACGCGAGCGAAGAGGAGAAGCTCACGATCGCGCAGGCGAACGAGGCGTTGGACGAGAAGACCGGCAAGTTCCGCCACGACACCGTCCTGTGCCGAGGCCCCGGAGGCGAGCCGGTCACGGTTCTGCCGAAGGAGGTCCAGTACATGGACGTCAATCCGGCCCAGATCGTCTCGGTGGGCACGGCGCTCATCCCGTTCCTCGAGCACAACGACGCGAACCGCGCGCTCATGGGCGCGAACATGCAGAGGCAGGCGGTGCCGCTTCTCATCACGGACGCGCCGCTCGTCGGAACCGGGCTCGAGTACCGCGCCGCGGTCGACACGGGCGACGTGATCCTGGCCAAGCGCGCCGGGACGGTCACCGACGTGGACGCCGACATGATCACGGTCGAGGCGAAGGACGGAATCGACGAGTACGAGCTCGTCAAGTTCATGCGCTCGAACCAGGGCACGATCATGCACCAGAAGCCGGTGGTCGGCCTGGGGCAGAAGGTCGTGGCCGGCGAGGTGCTCGCCGACGGCAGCTCGACCTCGCAGGGCGAGCTCGCGCTCGGCAAGAACCTGCTCGTCGCGTTCATGCCGTTCGAGGGCTACAACTTCGAGGACGCCATCGTCATCTCCGAGCGGATCGTGAAGGACGACGAGCTGTCGTCCGTGCACATCCACGAGTACGAGATCGACGCGCGCGCGACGAAGCTCGGCGACGAGGAGATCACGCGCGACATTCCGAACCGTTCCGAGGAGTCGCTCCGCGACCTCGACGATCGCGGCGTCGTTCGCATCGGCGCCGAGGTCGGCTCCGGCGACCTGCTCGTCGGGAAGGTCACGCCGAAGGGCGAGACCGAGCTGACGGCCGAGGAGAAGCTGATCCGCGCCATCTTCAAGGAGAAGGCGCGCGAGGTCCGCGACACCTCGCTCAAGGTGCCGCACGGCGAGGGCGGCAAGGTCATCGACGTGAAGACGTTCTCGCGCGACAACGGGGACGACCTCTCTCCGGGCGTGAACGAGCTCGTCCGCGTCTACGTGGCGAAGAAGCGCAAGATCGCCGAGGGCGACAAGCTCGCCGGCCGCCACGGCAACAAGGGCGTCATCTCGAAGATCGTCCCGCAGGAGGACATGCCGTTCATGGCCGACGGGACGCCCGTCGACGTGATCCTCAACCCGCTCGGCGTGCCGAGCCGGATGAACATCGGCCAGATCCTCGAGACCCACCTCGGGTGGGCGGCGCACTACGGCGTCTTCTCCGAGGACGGCCAGCCGAACGGCCCGACCCCGATCGCGACGCCGGTCTTCGACGGCGCGACCGAGGAGGAGGTCGACGAGGCGCTGGTCGAGTGGTCGAGGCAGAACAAGGACCACCGCATCAAGTTCAACGTCGACGAGAAGCGCCGCCCGGGCCGCAAGACATCCGGGAAGGTGCAGCTCTACAGCGGCAAGACCGGCGAGCCGTTCGAGCAGAAGGTGACGGTCGGCTTCATGTACATCCTGAAGCTGCTCCACCTCGTGGACGACAAGATCCACGCGCGCTCGACGGGGCCCTACTCGCTCGTGACGCAGCAGCCCCTGGGCGGCAAGGCCCAGTTCGGCGGCCAGCGCTTCGGCGAGATGGAGGTCTGGGCGCTCGAGGCCTACGGCGCCGCGTACACGCTGCAGGAGATGCTCACGATCAAGTCCGACGACACCGTGGGCCGCGTCAAGGCCTACGAGGCGATCGTCAAGGGCGAGAACATCGCCGAGCCGTCGATTCCCGAGTCCTTCAAGGTGCTCCTCAAGGAGATGCAGTCCCTCGCGCTCGACATCCGCGTCGAGTCCGAGGAGGGCACCGAGGTCGAGGTCCGGGAGGAGGACGACGAGCTGCTTCGCGCCGCGGAGGAGCTCGGCATCGACCTGTCGCCCGGCTCGCTCCGCGCAGCGGCGCGCGAGCCTTCGGCGGAGGAGGTCGAGGAGGGACAGGACCGGCTCGACGAGTCAGGCGAGCTGACGGTTCCGACGGACGAGGCGCTGACGGACGTCGACGACCCCGACGCCGCTCCGGTGGCCGAGGGCGAGGTCGAAGAGTGACGGCCGCACGGAGCTACGCGCCGTCCACGTCGATTGCAATGGGAAGGGAAGAGCTTTGATCGACATCAATAATTTCGACGCCATTCGGATCGGCCTCGCGTCGTCGAAGCAGATCCGCGACTGGTCCTCGGGCGAGGTCACGAAGCCCGAGACGATCAACTACCGGACGCTGAAGCCGGAGAAGGACGGCCTGTTCTGCGAGCGGATCTTCGGTCCGACGAAGGACTGGGAGTGCTACTGCGGCAAGTACAAGCGCGTCCGCTACAAGGGCATCATCTGCGAGCGCTGCGGCGTGGAGGTCACGCGGCAGAAGGTTCGCCGTGAGCGCATGGGTCACATCGACCTGGCCGCGCCCGTCTCCCACATCTGGTTCTTCAAGGGCGTTCCGAGCCGGATCGGCTACCTGCTCGACATCGCCCCGAAGGAGCTCGAGAAGGTCCTCTACTTCGCCGCGTCGATCGTCACCGCGGTGGACAAGGACAAGCGCGGCGAGGATCTCGCCGACCTCGAGGACAAGGTGCGCGCCGAGTCGGAGCAGGTGTTCGTCGACCGCGACGAGCAGCTCGCCGCGCTCGAGGACCGGCTGTCCCGCCGGCGCGACTACTTCATCAAGGGCAAGGAGCGCAACTTCGACGAGGACGACGAGTTCTGGGCCCGCGGCCTGATCGCCTGGGCCGAGGAGCAGGGCCTGCCCCCGCTCGAGGAGGCGCGCACGCTCGTCGCCGGCCTCTTCACGGACGTCGCCAAGAAGATCACGACCGAGGACGCGAAGAAGATCCGCGAGCTCGTCCGCGGCGCCGCGATCCGCGACGACCGCCAGCTCTCCACGCGCGAGCTCGACCAGGTCGCGACCGCGGCCACGCAGATCCGCGAGGGTCTCGCGCCGCTGCGCGCCGAGTACGCGAAGGCGACCGGCGCGAAGAAGGGCGCGGTCACGAAGCACATGGGCAAGATCCTCGACGCGCTGCTTTCGGGCACCGAGCTCGAGGGCGACGACGCCGCGCTCGTCTCCGGCGTCGACCTGAAGACTCTCGACAAGGTGCGCGAGGTCGGCAACGGCCTCGTCCGGGAGGTCGTCGAGACCGCTCCGGAGGGCTCGGGCCCCGACGAGATCAAGGACTTCGCCAACGACCTCTGTCTGAAGACGGACGGCCGCATGCAGAAGGAAGATCTCGACGCGCTCGTGCAGTGGTCGCTCAAGGTGCGCGAGATGTACCTCGACATCGAGTCGCGGCGCTCCGACGCGCGCGACGCCTCGGTGGACGCGGTCAACCGCCTCGAGCAGACCTGGCAGCTCTTCAAGGACATGGACGTCAAGCAGATCGTCTCCGACGAGATGCTCTTCCGCGAGCTCAAGGACCGGTTCGGCTCGCCGTACGGGTTCGGCGTGTACTTCCGCGGGGGCATGGGCGCCGAGGCGATCCGTGACCTGCTGAAGGATCTCGATCTCGTCGCCGAGGTGAAGAACCTCCGCGAGACGATCCGGACGTCGAAGGGCCAGAAGCAGAGCCGCGCGATCAAGCGCCTCAAGGTCGTCAACGCGTTCATCACCTCCGAGAACCGTCCCGAGTGGATGATCCTCGAGGCCGTTCCGGTCATTCCGCCGGAGCTGCGCCCGATGGTCCAGCTCGACGGCGGCCGCTTCGCGACGAGCGACCTGAACGACCTCTACCGGCGCGTGATCAACCGGAACAACCGGCTGAAGCGCCTGCTCGACCTCGGGGCTCCCGAGATCATCGTGAACAACGAGAAGCGGATGCTCCAGGAGGCCGTCGACGCGCTGTTCGACAACGGCCGGCGCGGCCGCGCCGTCACCGGCCCGGGCAACCGTGCGCTGAAGTCGCTCTCCGACATGCTCAAGGGCAAGCAGGGCCGCTTCCGCCAGAACCTGCTCGGCAAGCGCGTCGACTACTCGGGACGGTCTGTGATCGTCGCGGGCCCGACGCTGAAGCTGCACCAGTGCGGCCTGCCGAAGCTGATGGCGCTCGAGCTCTTCAAGCCGTTCATCATGAGCCGGCTCGTCGAGCGGAAGTCCGTCCAGAACATCAAGGCGGCGAAGAAGTACGTGGACTCGATGGCGCCCGAGGTCTGGGACGTCCTCGAGGAGGTCATCGCCGAGCACCCGGTGCTCCTGAACCGCGCGCCGACGCTGCATCGCCTGGGCATCCAGGCGTTCGAGCCGGTGCTCGTGGAGGGCAAGGCGATCCAGATCCACCCGCTCGTCTGCCACGCGTTCAACGCCGACTTCGACGGCGACCAGATGGCCGTGCACCTTCCGCTTTCGGCGGAGGCGCAGGCCGAGGCGCGGATCCTCATGCTCTCGGCGAACAACATCCTCTCGCCGGCGCACGGCAAGCCGCTTTCGACGCCGACGCAGGACATGGTGCTCGGCACCTACTACATGACCTACTGCGCGACCGATCTCACCGACAAGACCGGTGAGGATCTCAAGCCCCGCCCGAAGCGCTTCGGTACCGAGGAGGAGGTCATCCTCGCGGTCGAGGCGCGCTCGGTCGATCTCCAGGATCCGATCGAGTACAAGCGCGGCGAGGAGCTCATCCTCACGACGCCGGGCCGCGTGATCTTCAACGAGGAGGTCGGGCGCTCGCTCGCTCGAACGCTCGGCGAAGGCTACGAGGCGTCCGAGCAGCCGTTCATCAACCGGGCGCTCGCGAAGAAGGAGACGAACGACTTCATCTCCGACCTCGTCGACCGCTACAGCGCCCTCTCGATCGCTCCCATCCTCGACACGATCAAGGAGCTCGGGTTCGCGCACGCGACGCGGGCCGGGATCACGATCTCGAAGAACGACATCGTCATCCCCGAGAACAAGGAAGAGATCCTCGCGGGCTACGAGGAGCGGGTGCAGCGCATCGAGCGCGAGTACGAGCGCGGCCTCATCACCGAGGACGAGCGCAAGGAGCGGATCATCGAGGAGTGGACGGAGGCGACCGACGTCGTCGCCGACGCCATGCAGGACACGATGTTCGAGCTGAACCCGATCTACATGATGGCCAACTCGGGAGCGCGCGGATCGATCAAGCAGATCCGCCAGCTCGCCGGGATGCGCGGCCTCATGGCGAATCCGAAGGGCGAGATCATCGAGCGCCCGATCAAGGCCAACTTCATGGAGGGCCTGTCGGTGCTCGAGTACTTCATCTCGACCCACGGCGCCCGCAAGGGTCTCGCCGACACGGCGCTTCGCACGGCCGACTCGGGCTACCTGACCCGGCGGCTCGTCGACGTCTCCCAGGACGTGATCGTCCGGGACGAGGACTGTGGAACCGATGAGTTCATCGAGCTTCCGCTCCATACGTCGGACGGGTTCAACCGGTCGCTCCCGGGACGCATCGTCGCGCACGACATCAACAAGCCGATCAAGGACGGGAAGCCGGGCAAGACGGTCATCCTGGCCAAGGACTCCGTGGTCACGAACGTCGAGCTCCAGCGGCTCGCCGACGAGCTCGGCGAGTACGCGGACGACTACCAGGTGGCGGTTCGCTCGGTGCTCCGGTGCCGCAGCGAGTTCGGCGTGTGCAAGGCCTGCTACGGCATCTTCCTCGCCACCGGCGGGATGTGCGAGGTCGGCGACGCGGTCGGAATCGTAGCCGCGCAGTCGATCGGCGAGCCGGGCACGCAGCTGACCATGCGGACGTTCCACACCGGCGGTGTGGCCGGCGCCGACATCACGCACGGTCTTCCGCGCGTCGTCGAGATCTTCGAGGCCCGCAACCCCAAGGGTGCTGCGCGGCTCGCCGAGGTCACCGGCGTCGTGGAGATCGAGGACACGGACCGCGGCCCCAAGGTCACGATCGACCCGAAGGCGCTCGACGAGAACGGCGAGCCGCTTGCGGTCAAGGAGTACGCGCTTCCGCGCCGCTCACGGCTGCTCGTGGCCGCCGGCGACACCGTCGAGGCGGGCGATCCTCTGCACGAGGGCTCGATCGCGCCGGCGGAGCTGCTCGCGCTGCACGCGACGGGGGACAAGGGCTCCACGCCGACCGAGCTCTACCTGGTCGGCGAGGTGCAGAAGGTCTACCGCTCGCAGGGCGTCGACATCCACGACAAGCACATCGAGCTGATCATCCGGCAGATGCTGAAGAAGGTGCGCGTCGAGAACGCGGGCGACACCGACCTGCTCCCGGGCCAGCTCGTGGACAAGGTCGTGCTCGAGCGTGAGAACGTTCGGGTCAAGAAGGCCAAGGGCGAGCAGGCGACGTTCGAGCCGCTGATCCTCGGGATCACGAAGGCGTCGCTCGCAACCGAGTCGTTCCTCTCGGCGGCGTCGTTCCAGGAGACGACCAAGGTGCTCACGGACGCGTCGATCGAGGGCAAGGTCGACCGGCTGCTCGGCCTCAAGGAGAACGTCATCATCGGGAAGCTCATCCCGGCCGCGACCGGACTCAAGCGGTACCGGAACATCGAGATCCACCCGACCGAGAAGGTCCCCGCCGCCGCCTACACGCGGCCGGCGACCGAGGAGCAGCTCCTCGCTGCCCTCGAGGAGATCGGCTCGAACGGCGAGGGTCTCGACCTGGCCGGCCTCGACCTCGACTTCCCGGCCGAGCCTCCGCTCGCCGCCGAGGAGATTCCCGAGGTCGACGAGGAGGGCTCCTCCTAGCAATCACTCCTGCCGGGGCGGTCGGAAGACGGCCGCTCCGGCAGGGTTCGTTCTTCCCCAGGAGCTGTGGACGGCTCTGGGGAGAAACGTGTGGACTAGGCGCCGCCTTCGGCGGCCACGGACTGGCCTTTCCCGGTCTGCTTGGCCCGGAAAAGCGCCTCGTCGGCGCGCTCGAAGAAGGAGATCGCGTCGTCCTCGCGCGTCAGCTCCGCGATCCCGGCCGACAGGTGCAGCCGCTCGGCCGGCCCTGTGGACTTCGTGGAAACCGCGAACTGGAGCCGGCGGTAGAGCTGTTCGGCGTCCGCGAGGGCGGACTCGGGGAGGATGACCGCGAACTCGTCGCCGCCGACGCGGCAGGCGATGTCGGCGCTGCGGACGACCGAGCGCACGCGCTCGGCGAGCTGCGCCAGCACGGCGTCGCCGGACAGGTGGCCGACGCGCTCGTTGATCGCCTTGAAATCGTCGATGTCGAGCACCACGAGGGCGAGTTGCCGGTCGTAGCGGTGCGCCCGGGCGACCTCGCGCGCGAGCGTGTCGTGGAAGAAGCGCCGGTTGTGGAGGCTCGTGAGGGCGTCGAGATCGGCGAGCTTGCGCGCCTCACGGAAGCGCCGCGCGTTCTCGATCGCCGGACCGACGTTCGTCGCGACGTGCTCGAGCGCCGACAGCTCGTCGTCGCTCGGCCGGCCGCCGTCCTCACGCCAGAAGACGGCCATCGTCCCGACCGACTCGTCCGCGTCGTTCACGAGCGGTAGCGCGAGCGCTCCGCGGATCAGGCCGCCGTTCGCCTTCGCGCGCTCGGGCGCGTAGCGGTAGGAAATCTCGATCGCGCGGGCATCGCCGCCGGCGGGCGCGGACACCGGATGCTCGGCCGCCTCCTCCTGCGTCATTCCGTAGGTCGCGATCACCGGGGGCTCGCCCTCCTGCGGGGCGATCACGAGCGCCGCGTCGACGGGAGCGAGCGCGCAGGCCGCCTCGAGCGCGCGCGAGAGCACCGTGTCGAGATCGATGGAAGCGCCGATCGCCGCCAGCTGGCGTGAGCGCTTGGTTTCCTCCTGTGCGCGGTCAACCTCGCGCGCGAGTTCCCCGAGCATCTCCTCGAAGCGGGTGTTCGACGCTTCGAGCATGCGCTCGAGCTCGTCGTTTTGACCGGACCGGTTCCGCGTGACCAGGATGAACACCGCCACGCAGAGCACAACGGCCAGCGCCGCCGCGGCAAGCGCGCCGACGATGACGATCCAAGTCGTGTTGTCGAGCAGGGGGATGGGCAATTCCGGTCCGCCTTCCGGGTCACCCTTGTAACGCACAGCGGCGTGCCGCAGTAACGCCCCGGGTGTCTCCGTGTGCTGACAATAGAACGCTTTGGGCGTTTCGGCTATCCCTAGGCGGGATGCGGCTTTGCTCTGCTACCCTACGCCGAGGTTCGGAGTGGGCTCCGCCCATTCCGGCCTTTTCTTGCGTTCAAGACCAAACAGAAGGACGTTGTGCCGACCGTAAACCAGCTGGTTCGCAAGGGTCGCAAGGCCCCCAAGGCGAAGACGAAGACGCCCGCGCTGAGAGGCGCGCCGCAGAAGCGCGGGGTGTGCACGCGCGTGTACACGGCGACCCCGAAGAAGCCGAATTCGGCTCTCCGGAAGGTGGCCCGCGTCCGCCTGACGAACCAGATGGAAGTGACGTCGTACATCCCCGGCGAGGGCCACAACCTGCAGGAGCACTCGGTCGTGCTCATCCGCGGCGGCCGCGTCAAGGACATGCCGGGCGTCCGCTACAAGATCATCCGCGCCGCGCTCGACACCGCCGGTGTCTCCGAGCGCCGGCAGGGCCGCTCCAAGTACGGCGCCAAGCGAGGAAGCTGATGCCCAGGCGCGCCGCAATCCAGCCGCGGGAGCTCACTCCCGACCCGGTCTACCAGTCCAAGCTGGTCACGCAGCTCGTGAACCGGATCATGACGCGCGGGAAGAAGTCGGTCGCCGAGGACATCGTCTACACGGCGCTCGACCAGATCGGCGAGAAAACCAGCCGCCCGCCCGTCGAGGTGCTCGAGCAGGCCGTGAAGACCGTCACCCCGGTCCTCGAGGTTCGCTCGCGCCGCGTCGGCGGCGCCAACTACCAGGTGCCCGTCGAGGTTCCGCAGCGTCGCGCCCGCACGCTCGCCGTGCGCTGGATCGTCACGTATTCGCGCGATCGCCGCGAGCGCCACATGGCCGACAAGCTCGCGAACGAGATCCTGGACGCGCTCAACCAGCAGGGCGGCGCGTTCAAGCGCAAGGACGACCTCTACCGGATGGCGCAGGCCAACAAGGCCTTCGCCCACTACAGGTGGTAACGGTGCCCGTGGCTGAGAAAACTGCAGCGCAGACCGGCGGCAAGGGCGGTCTCGAAAAGGTCCGGAACATCGGGATCATGGCCCACATCGACGCGGGCAAGACCACCACGACCGAGCGGATCCTCTACTACACCGGCCGCACCCACAAGATGGGCGAGGTGCACGAGGGCGCGGCGACGATGGACTGGATGGCGCAGGAGCAGGAGCGCGGCATCACGATCACGTCTGCTGCGACGACCGCCTTCTGGCGCGATTTTCGTGTGAACATCATCGATACGCCCGGGCACGTTGACTTCACCGTGGAGGTGGAGCGCAGCCTGCGCGTCCTCGACGGCGCGATCGCCGTCTTCGACTCGGTCGCCGGCGTCGAGCCGCAGTCCGAGACCGTGTGGCGCCAGGCCGACCGCTACCGCGTTCCCCGCATCGCCTTCATCAACAAGATGGACCGCACCGGCGCGGACTTCTTCGCGTCCGTCCAGTCCATGATCGACCGCCTCGGCGCGCACCCGGTTCCGGTGCAGCTGCCGATCGGCCAGGAGGAGCATTTCCGCGGCGTCGTCGACGTGATCGAGATGAAGGCGACCGTCTGGAACGACGACCTCGGCATGGACATGACCGAGGGCGACATTCCCGAGGAGCTGAAGGAGCAGGCCGCCGAGTACCACCACCAGCTGATCGACTCGGTCGCCGAGCACGACGAGGAGCTCCTCGAGACCTACCTCACCGACGAGTCCGCGGTCACGCCGGAGATGATCCGCCGCGCGCTGCGCACGGCGACGCTGGCAATCGCGGTCACTCCGATCCTGCTCGGCTCCGCCTTCAAGAACAAGGGCGTGCAGCCGCTCCTCGACGCGGTCATCGACTACCTGCCGAGCCCGCTCGACGTCCCGCCGATCCACGGGATCGACCCGCGCACGCAGAAGGAGCTCTCCCGGCGCCCCGCCGAGGACGAGCCGTTCGCGGCGCTCGCGTTCAAGGTCATGAGCGACCCGTACGTCGGCAAGCTCACCTACTTCCGCGTCTACTCGGGCCAGATCAAGGCCGGCGACCGTGTGCTGAACGTGAGCACCGGCAAGACCGAGCGCGTCGGCCGCCTCCTCCAGATGCACGCGAACCACCGCGAGGAGCGCGAGGAGATCGGCGCGGGCGAGATCGTCGCCGCCGTCGGCCTGAAGCAGACCACGACGGGCGACACGCTCGCGATCGAGTCCGCTCCCATCGTCCTCGAGTCGATGGAGTTCCCGGACCCGGTCATCGCGGTCGCGATCGAGCCGAAGACGAAGGCCGACCAGGACAAGCTCTCGCAGGCGCTCGCGCGCCTCGGCGAGGAGGACCCGACGTTCCAGGTGCGCACCGACGAGGAGACGGCGCAGACGCTCATCTCGGGGATGGGCGAGCTGCACCTCGAGATCATCGTCGACCGCCTGATGCGCGAGTTCTCGGTCGACGCGAACGTCGGCCGCCCCCAGGTCGCCTACCGCGAGACGATCGGCCAGCGCGTCGAGAAGGTCGTCGGCAGGTTCGTTCGCCAGAGCGGCGGCCGCGGCCAGTTCGGCCACGTCGTGATCTCGGTCGAGCCGACCGATCCCGGCGAGGGCTACGAGTTCATCGACCGCATCACCGGAGGGAGAATTCCGCGTGAGTACATCGCGCCGGTCGACATGGGGATCCAGGAGGCGATGGAGTCGGGCATTCTCGCCGGCTACCCGGTCGTGGATCTTCGGGTCGAGCTCACCGACGGTTCCTACCACGACGTCGACTCGAGCGAGATGGCGTTCAAGATCGCCGGCTCCATGGCGTTCAAGACCGCGATGGGGAAGGCGAAGCCGAAGCTGCTCGAGCCCGTGATGGCCGTCGAGGTCGTCACGCCGGACGAGTACCTCGGCGACGTCATGGGAGATCTGAATTCACGCCGCGGACGGGTCGAAGGACTCGAGCCCCGCGGCAACGCGCAGGCGATCCGCGCCCGGGTTCCGCTTGCGACGATGTTCGGTTATGCGACGGACCTGCGGTCGACGACCCAGGGACGCGCGACGTTCACCATGCAGTTCGACCGTTACGAAGAGGCGCCGGCCTCGATCGCGAGCGAGATCATCGACGGCGCCAAGGGCGCCTAGCCCAACGGAGAAATTGGAGGAGGAATGGCAAAGCAGAAGTTCGAGCGCACGAAGCCGCACGTCAATGTCGGAACGATCGGTCACATCGATCACGGCAAGACGACGCTGACGGCTGCGATCACCAAGGTCCTCGCGGAGCAGGGCGGCAACACGGAGGCCCGCGACTTCGCGTCGATCGACAACGCGCCGGAGGAGAAGGCGCGCGGCATCACGATCAACACGGCCCATGTGGAGTACGAGACGGAGAACCGTCACTACGCGCACGTGGACTGCCCGGGTCACGCCGACTACATCAAGAACATGATCACGGGAGCCGCCCAGATGGACGGCGCCATCCTCGTGGTCTCGGCCGCCGACGGCCCGATGCCGCAGACGCGCGAGCACATCCTGCTGGCGCGCCAGGTCGAGGTCCCCTCGATCGTCGTCGCGCTGAACAAGGCCGACATGGTCGACGATCCCGAGCTGCTCGAGCTCGTCGAGATGGAGGTGCGTGAGCTCCTCTCCAAGTACGAGTTCCCCGGCGACGACATCCCCGTCATCCAGGTCTCGGCGCTCAAGGCGCTCGAGGGCGACGGCGAGTGGGTCCCGAAGATCCTCGAGCTCATGGAGGCGGTCGACACCTACATTCCGGAGCCCGTCCGCGACACCGACAAGCCGTTCCTCATGCCGATCGAGGACGTCATGACGATCCAGGGTCGCGGCACCGTCGTGACCGGCCGCATCGAGCAGGGCGAGATCCGCTCGGGCGACGAGGTCGAGATCGTCGGCATCCATCCGAAGATCGAGAAGACGGTCGTCACCGAGCCTCGAGATGTTCCACAAGACCCTCGACTTCGCGCAGGCCGGCGACAACGCCGGCGCACTGCTGCGCGGCACGAAGCGCGAGGAGATCGAGCGCGGCCAGGTGCTCGCGAAGCCCGCCTCGATCACGCCTCACACGCACTTCAAGGCCGAGGTCTACGTGCTCTCCAAGGACGAGGGCGGCCGCCACACGCCGTTCTTCAACGGCTACCGGCCGCAGTTCTACTTCCGCACGACGGACGTGACCGGAAACATCAAGCTCCCGGAGGGCCAGGAGATGGTCATGCCGGGCGACAACACGAACATGGAGATCGAGCTGATCCAGCCGATCGCCATGGATCCGGGCCTCCGTTTCGCCATCCGCGAGGGCGGACGCACCGTCGGCGCAGGCGTCGTCACCGACATCGTCGCGTAGGAGAGAAGGCAACCCCTAGTGGCCCAGCAGAAGATCCGAATCCGCCTCAAGGCGTACGACCACAATCAGCTCGACCGGTCTGCGGTGCAGATCGTCGATACGGCGCAGCGAAGCGGCGCGACCGTCACCGGTCCCGTTCCGCTGCCCACCGAGAAGAACGTCTACACGGTGATCCGAAGCCCGTTCAAGGACAAGGACTCCCGGGAGCACTTCGAGGTGCGCACGCACAAGCGCCTGATCGACATCCACCAGCCGACCCCGAAGACGGTCGACTCCCTGATGCGGCTGGATCTTCCTGCAGGCGTCGACATCGAGATCAAGCTCTAGGACGGAGATGAAAGGGATCATCGGCAAGAAGCTCGGCATGACGCAGGTCTTCGACCAGGAGACCGGCGAGCTCGTGCCCGTGACGGTCATCCAGGCCGGGCCCTGCCCGGTCGTGACCGTGCGGACCGCCGAGGCGGACGGCTACGACGCCGTCCAGCTCGCGTGGGACGAGGTCCCCGACAAGAAGCTCTCCAAGCCCGAGATCGGACACCTGAAGAAGAACGGCGTCGGCCCGCACCGCAAGCTCGTCGAGCTGCGCGGCGCGAGCGAGCTCGTCGCCGGCGAGACCGTCACCGTCGAGGCCTTCGAGCCCGGCGACAAGGTGAAGGTCACGGGCGTCTCGATCGGCAAGGGCTTCCAGGGCACGATCAAGCGCCACAACTTCCATCGCGGGCCGGTCTCGCACGGATCGCACAACGTCCGCGCCCCCGGCTCGATCGGCGCGTCCGCGACGCCCTCGCGGGTGTTCAAGGGCCAGAAGATGGCCGGCCAGATGGGCAACAAGCGCCGCACGCAGGTCGGGCTCACGGTGGTCGAGGCCGTCCCGGAGGAGAACCTCCTCCTCGTCCGCGGCGCGATCCCGGGCCACAGGAACGCCACCGTCGTCGTGCGAGAGGACATCCGCTGATGGCTGCTCCCAAGGCACCCGTGCTCGACGCGTCGGGCAACAAGGCGAAGGACTTCACGCTGGACGAGGCCGTGTTCACCGCCGAGGTGAAGCCCGGTCTCATCCACGAGGTCGTCCGGGCGGAGTCCGCCGCGGCGAGAAGCGGAACGTCGGCGACCAAGAGCCGCGGGCTCGTCGCCGGGGGCCGCGCCAAGCCGTGGCGCCAGAAGGGCACCGGCCGCGCCCGGGCGGGCACGACGCGCGCCGCGCAGTTCACGGGCGGCGGTCACGCCTTCCGGATCACGCCGCGCTCGTACACGCTCAAGGTGAACCGCAAGGCGCGCAAGGCCGCGCTTCGCTCTGCGCTCTCCCGCCATGCCGGCCGCGGATCGCTCGCCGTCGTCGGCGCGAACTCGTTCGAGGAGCCGTCCACGAGGGCCGCGGCCGCGTTCCTCGGCGCCTGGGGGAACGACCTGCCGCTGCTCGTGCTCGTCCAGCCGGACGAGGTCGACGGTGGCCCGCTCGTTCCGCAACCTCCCGCGCGTGCTGGTGCTCGAGCCGTCCGAGCTCGAGGTCGGCGCGCTCGTCTGGGCGCGCTCGGTCGTCGCGACCGAGGCTGCGCTCGAGCGGATCCAGGAGGTGGCTCGCTAGATGCACGCGCGCGACGTTCTCATCGCCCCGGTCGTCTCCGAGAAGAGCTACAGCCTGATCGAGGACAACAAGTACTCGTTCCGCGTCCACGACAAGGCGCACAAGACGCAGATCCGCCAGGCCGTGGAGGAGCTCTTCGAGGTCAAGGTCGAGGGCGTCAACATCGTCCAGGTCCGCTCGAAGCCGAAGCGGCGCGGCCTCTCCAAGGGCGTGAAGCCCGGCTGGAAGAAGGCCATCGTGCAGCTGCGCGAGGGCGACAAGATCGAGATCTTCGAGGGGGCTCAGGTCTAGATGCCGAGCAAAATGCTGCGCATTTTCCTCGGGTCTGGTGAGACCCATCGCTTCGCTCGGGCGGACTCGTCCTGTGCTGTCGAGGCTGGTTTGAGGGGAGGTCGTTTCGATGCCTCCTCGGAGGCTGAAGCCGACCAGCCCCGGACGGTTCCGCACGGTGCCGGACTTCTCCGACCTCTCGAAGGTCGAGCCCGAGAAGAGCCTGCTCGAGCCGCTGAAGAAGAAGGGCGGGCGCAACGTCAACGGACGCATCACGACGCGCCACCAGGGCGGCGGCCACAAGCGCCGCTACCGCAAGATCGACTTCAAGCGGACGAAGGACGGCGTGCCGGCGAAGGTCGCGTCGATCGAGTACGACCCGAACCGCTCGGCGCGCATCGCGCTGCTCCACTACGCGGACGGCGCGAAGGCGTACATCCTCGCCCCGTCGCGGCTGGCCGTCGGGCAGACCGTCGAGTCCGGCCCGAACGCGGACATTCGCCCCGGCAACTCGCTGCCGCTCGAGAACATCCCGACGGGAACGATCATCCACAACGTCGAGCTGAAGCCCGGCCGCGGCGGCCAGATGGCACGGAGCGCAGGCGCAGGCGTGCAGCTCGTGGCCAAGGACGAGCCGCATGCGGTGCTTCGGCTCCCGTCCGGCGAGATCCGCCGCGTCCTCCTCACCTGCCGCGCGACCGTGGGCCAGGTCGGGAACACCGACCACGAGAACATCCGCAGCGGCAAGGCCGGTCGCAGCCGCTGGCTCGGCAAGCGCCCGACCGTGCGCGGCTCGGCCATGAACCCCGTCGACCACCCGCACGGCGGCGGCGAGGGCAAGTCCAAGGGCGGCCGCAACCCGGTGACGCCGTGGGGCGTCCCGACGCTCGGCAAGCGGACGCGCAGAAAGCACAAGGAATCGAACCAGCTCATCGTCCGCGGCCGGCGTCGCGGCAAGGAAAGGCGCTAAGTGAGTAGATCCAGCAAGAAGGGGCCCTACGTGGACGCGAAGCTGATGGCGCGCATCGTGGCCATGAACGAGTCGGGCGACAAGCGCCCGCTCCGCACGTGGTCGCGCACCTCCACGGTCTTCCCCGACATGGTCGGGCACACGATCGCCGTCCACGACGGCCGCAAGCACGTGCCCGTGTTCCTCACGGAGTCGATGGTCGGCCACAAGCTCGGGGAGTTCGCTCCCACGCGCACGTTCCGCGGCCACTCCGGCGACCGCCAGGCGCAGGTGAAGAAGCGCTAGCCATGGCTACGGGCGAAAAGCAGCAGACGCAGGTCAAGGCGCAGGCGCGCTACGTGCGCACCGGGCCGCGCAAGGCGCAGCTCGTCGTGGAGCAGATCCGCGGCCGGACCGTGCCCGAGGCGCGCACGATCCTCGCGTTCACCGAGCGCGCGGCTGCGCGTGACGTTCGCCTGGTCCTCGACTCGGCCGTCGCGAACGCGGAAATGAACCACGGCCTCGCCGGCGACGACATGATCGTCTCCGCCGCGTTCGTGGGCGAGGGCCCGACACTCAAGCGCTGGCGTCCTCGCGCACGCGGACGCGCGTCGCGCATCAACAAGCGCACGTGCCACATCACGGTGATGCTCGCGCAGCCCGACGGCGGCGTGCTCCCGATCCGCAAGGTCGCGCCGGTGCCCGCACCGTCGACCGCGCCGGAGCCCGTCGAGGAGCCGCAGGCCGAGGAGGCCGCCGAGAAGCCGACGCGCGCCGCGAAGCCGAAAGCCGAGACGGAGACGACCGAGAAGGCGAAGCCCAAGCGGGCCGCAAAGCCGAAGGCCGACGCGGCGCCGGCGGAGGAGAAGCCGAAGCCGAAGCGCGCGCCGCGCCGCAAGAAGACCGAGACCGACGAGGGGAGCAACTCCTAGTGGGACAAAAGATTCATCCGGGCGGCCTACGCCTCGGGATCATCCACGACTGGAAGTCCAACTGGTACACGGGCACCAAGGAGTTCCCGGCGTACATCATCGAGGACGTCAAGATCCGGGATCACATCAACGGGAAGCTCGGCCATGCCGGCCTCTCCGACATCCTGATCCGCAAGGACAAGCAGCGGATCACGATCGACATCTTCACGGCTCGCCCCGGCATCGTCATCGGCAAGTCGGGCTCCGAGGTGGACGCGCTGCGGCGCGAGATCCACGCGATGACCGAGAAGAACGTCCACATCAACATCAACGAGATCAAGCGGCCCGAGCTCGACGCGCGGCTGGTTGCGCAGGCGATCGCCGAGCAGCTGCAGAACCGCGTCAGCTTCCGGCGCGCGATGAAGCGCTCGCTCGCGTCGGCGATGCGCTCCGGCGCCCAGGGCGTGAAGATCCAGTGCGGCGGCCGTCTCGGCGGAACCGAGATGTCGCGCTCCGAGCACTACTCCGAGGGCCGTGTCCCGCTGCACACGCTGCGCGCGGACATCGACTACGGCTTCGTCGAGGCGAAGACGACGTACGGCCGCATCGGCGTGAAGGTCTGGATCAACAAGGGCGAGATCATGCCCGAGGGCTACGGCGACGGCCGCGACGGCGAGCAGGGCACATCGCGCCGCCGCCCGAGCCAGGAGGGTCTCAGCGCCGGCCGCGAGGGCGGACGTCGCGCACCCGACCGTGAGGGCCTTGGCCCCGTCCGGCGCCGCGAGCGCTCGGGCGGCGGCGGTGGCGGTGGTGGACGCCGCGGCGGCGGAGGCCGCCCGGGTGGAGGCGGCGGACGGCCGCGCCCGCAGACCGACCGCCCGCAGGCCGAGCGCCAGGCGCCGCCTGCATCCGAAGAGACGCCCAAGCCCGTAGACGCACCCGTGGAGGCGCCGGTCGAGGCCGCCGCTCCCGAGGTCGTCGAGGCTCCGGTCGAGACGCCCGTGGAGGCTCCGGTCGAGGCCGCTCCCGAGGCGCCGGTCGCCGAAGAGGCTCCCGCCGTCGAGGAGACGCCCGCAGCGCCTGAGCCCGAGGCTCCCGCCGCGGAGGAGAAGCCGCGCGCGAAGGCCGCGCCGAAGAAGGCCGCCGCCGAGAAGCCCGCTGCGGCCAAGAAGCCTGCCGCGGCGAAGAAGCCGGCCGCCACGGCCAAGACCGCGGCCGCGAAGAAGCCCGCCGCGGCGAAGACCACCGCCGCCAAGAAGCCGGCTGCGGCGAAGACGACGGCGGCGAAGAAGCCGGCCGCGAAGACCGCAGCGGCGAAGCCGGCCGCCAAGAAGCCCGCGGCCAAGAAGCCGGCCGCGAAGAAGGACGACGCGAAATGAGTGATGCAACGTGTTGATGCCGAGGAAGACCAAGTACCGCAAGCAGCAGCGTGGGCGCAGGCGTGGGATGTCGAAGGGCCAGCAGCAGGTCAACTTCGGCGACTACGGGCTGAAGTCGCTCGACGCCGGTTGGGTCACCAACCGCCAGATCGAGGCTGCCCGAATCGCCATGACGCGCAAGATCAAGCGCGGCGGCAAGGTCTGGATCAACGTCTTCCCGGACAAGCCCGTGACGCAGAAGCCGGCCGAGACCCGTATGGGCTCCGGCAAGGGCTCCCCGGAGCACTGGGTGTGCGTCGTCAAGCCGGGCCGCGTGATGTTCGAGCTCGCCGGCGTGCCCGAACCGCTGGCCCGCGAGGCGATGCGCCTCGCCGGGATGAAGCTCCCCGTGAAGACGAAGTTCGTGAAGAGGGAGGCGGAACTCTTTGAAGGGTAGAGAGCTGCGGGAACTGTCCGACGAGGAGCTGACCCGGCGCCTCGCGGAGAGCCGCGAAGAACTGTTCAACCTGCGTTTCCAGGACGCCACCGGCGCGCTCGACAACACCGCGCGCCTGGGCCTCACGAAGCGTTCCATCGCTCGGATCCTGACCGTTCAGGCCGAGCGCGCCAACAGGCTGGAGAGACGGTAGAGATGGCTGACGAGACGAAGAACGACAACATCGAAGAAAACGAGCAGACCCCCGAGGCCGAGGTGACCGAGGCGCCGGAGGAGACCGTGGCCGAGGAGACTCCCGCCGCGGAAACGCCCGTGGCCGAGGAGGAGACTCCCGCCGAGGACGCGCCCGCGGAGGAGCCCGTGGCCGAAGAGGCCGCCGAGGAGACACCTGTGGCCGAGGAAGCCCCCGCTGAGGAAGCTGCGGCCGACGAGGCTCAGGCGGATGAGGCACCTTCCGAGGAGCCCGCCGCCGAGGAAGCGCCCGCCGAGGAAGCCCCCGCGGACGAGGCTCCGGCCGATGAGGCTCCCGCTGACGAAGCTTCCGCGGAGGAAGCTCCGGCCGACGAGACTCCCGCCGAGGACGCGCCCGCCGCCGAGGCTCCGGCCGACGAGGCACCTGTCCAGTCGCAGGAGCGACGGGAGCGGCGCCGCTCCACGAAGCCGAACAAGGAGAAGAAGGCCGAGCGCTCCGCCTACAAGAAGCGCAAGGCGGCCGCGCGGGAGAAGGGCGAGCGCAAGCCGATCGTCCGCATCCCCAAGCCGATCGCCGATCGCGGCCGGCGCAAGGAGCGCCGCGGCGTGGTCGTCTCGAGCGCGATGGACAAGACGATCGTCGTCCGCGTCGACTCGACCAAGCCCGACCGGCGCTACAAGAAGGTCGTCCGCCGCTCGACCAAGCTCCACGCGCACGACGAGCAGAACGCCGCGAACGTCGGCGATCTCGTCCTGATCGTCGAGACGCGGCCGGTGTCGAAGACGAAGACCTGGCGGCTGGCCGAGGTCCTGGAGGCCGCGAAGTGATCCAGCAGGAGTCGAACCTGAAGGTGGCGGACAACACGGGCGCCCGCTCGATCCTCTGCATCCGCGTGCTCGGCGGCTCCAAGCGCCGGTACGCGCGCGTGGGGGACATCATCGTGGCGACCGTCAAGGTCGCGACCCCTCAGGGCACCGTCAAGAAGGGCGAGGTGGTGCGCGCCGTCGTCGTGCGGACGAAGAAGCCGTTCGGCCGCTCCGACGGCACGTCGATCGCGTTCGACGAGAACGCGGCCGTGATCATCGACGCCCAGATGAACCCGCGCGGGACCCGCATCTTCGGCCCTGTCGCACGCGAACTGCGCGAGAAGAACTTCATGAAGATCGTCTCGCTCGCCCCGGAGGTCCTCTAGTGCCAGCCATGAAGCTCAAGAAGGGCGATCTCGTCCAGGTGATCAGCGGCAAGGACCGCGGCAAGCAGGGTCGGATCATCGAGTCCCATCCCGTGGAGCGCCGCGTGATCGTCGAGAACCTGAACCTCGTCAAGAAGCACCGCAAGCCCCGCGCGCTGCGCGACTCGAGCCGCATGGGGCAGCAGCAGGTGCAGCCGGGCGGCGTCTTCGACGTGGCCGCGCCCATCCCGATCTCGAACGTGATGGTCGTCTGCCCCACGTGCAACCGGGCGACGCGGGTCGGCTACGAGTTCCGCGACACCAAGTCGGGACGCACGAAGGTGCGCGTCTGCCGGCGCCAGGACTGCGGGGAGGTGCTCGACCGATGACGCCCGCCGCCACGAAATCCAAGAAGGCCGACGCCTACACGCCGCGCCTGAAGCAGCGCTACGAGGACGAGCTCCGCGCGGAGCTGAAGGACGAGCTCGAGCTCAGCTCGCTGATGATGGTCCCGCGCGTCGCGAAGATCACGCTGAACATGGGCGTCGGCGACGCGAAGACGAACGCGAAGGCGCTCGACACCGCGATGGACGAGCTCGCGATCATCTCGGGCCAGAAGGCCCAGCTTCGCCGCGCGACCAAGTCGATCGCCGGCTTCAAGCTCCGCGAGGGGATGCCGATCGGCGCCAAGGTCACGCTCCGTGGCCCGCGCATGTACGAGTTCCTCGACCGCCTCGTCTCGATCGCGCTTCCGCGCATCCGCGACTTCCGCGGCCTGTCGCTGAAGAGCTTCGACGGGCGCGGCAACTACTCGCTGGGCATCCGCGAGCAGATCATCTTCCCGGAGATCGACTACGACGACGTCGACACCGTCCGTGGCCTCGACGTCGCGATCACAACCACGGCCAGAAACGATGAGGAGGCGCTTGCGCTCTTGCGCAAGATGGGCCTCCCGTTCAGAGCGGAGTAGGAGGAAGGGTGGCAAAGAAGAGCCTCATTGCGAAGGCCGCGCGGCCGCAGAAGTATCCGACGCGGCAGTACTCGCGCTGCAATCGCTGCGGGCGTCCGCGCGCGGTCTACAAGAAGTTCGGCCTGTGCCGGATCTGCCTGCGCGAGCTCGCCCACGAGGGCGCAATCCCCGGAATGACGAAGTCGAGTTGGTGACGCGAAAATGATGACCGATCCCGTAGCGGACATGCTCACCCGCATCCGGAACGCCAACAAGGCGCTCCAGGAGACCGTCGCCATGCCATCGTCGCGGCTGAAGACGGAGATAGCCCGCCTCCTGAAGGAGGAGGGCTACGTGACCGACTACCACGTCGAGAAGGGCGAGTCCTTCGATACCCTCGTCGTGCAGCTCAAGTTCGGGCCTGCGCGCGAGCGGGTGATCACCGACTTGAAGCGCGTTTCGAAGCCGGGCCGGCGTGTCTACGCCAAGAAGGACCGGCTGCCGCGCGTGCTCGGCGGCATGGGAATCGCGATCCTCTCGACCTCGAGGGGGCTGATCACGGGCCGCAAGGCGCAGGAGCTGGGCGTCGGCGGCGAGGTTTTGTGTTTCGTCTGGTGATGCGATGAGTCGAATCGGAAGACAGCCAATCGAACTCCCGGCCGGCGTCTCGGTCTCGATCTCCCCTGGGCGCGTCATGGTGAACGGGCCGCTCGGCGAGCTCACCCAGCAGGTCCCGGAGCGCATGGGGATCGAGCAGAAGGAGAACGAGATCATGGTCTCGCGCCCGACGGAGCGCGGAGACGACCGTGCGCTGCACGGACTCACCCGCACGCTCGTCGCGAACATGGTCGAGGGCGTCACCAAGGGCTTCGAGAAGCGCCTCGAGATCCAGGGCGTCGGCTATCGCGCTTCGCTTCGCGGCACCTCGCTCGAGCTGAACGTCGGCTTCTCCCACACGGTCGTGATGGATCCGCCGCTCGGGATCGAGTTCGAGGTTCCCAGCCAGACCGAGCTCGTGGTCAAGGGCATCGACAAGCAGAAGGTCGGCCAGATCGCTGCGGAGATCCGCAAGGTTCGTCCGCCCGAGCCCTACAAGGGCAAGGGCATCCGGTACCAGGGCGAGTACGTCGCCCGCAAGGTCGGGAAGCGCGCGTAAATGCCGACGCTGACGACACGCGAAGCGCGGATGCGCCGGCACCGGCGGCTGCGGCGGACCCTTTCGGGCACCGCCGAGCGGCCCCGCCTGGTCGTCTTCCGCTCGAACAAGGGAATCGAGGCTCAGCTCGTGGACGACCGCGAGGGCAAGACGCTCGCGTCGGCCGGCCACGGCGGGCTCAAGTCGTTCAAGGGATCGAAGACCGAGCAGGCGGCCGCCGTCGGAAAGGCGCTCGCTGCGAACGCGAAGACCGCGGGCATCGAGTCCGTCGTCTTCGATCGCGGCGGCTTCCTCTACCACGGCCGCGTCAAGGCGCTCGCCGAGGCTGCCCGCGAAGGAGGACTGAAGTTCTGATGGCAATGGACGTTGCTGAGAGCCGAGAGCTCAAGGAGCGCGTGGTCGAGATCAACCGCGTCGCCAAGGTGGTCAAGGGCGGTAGGCGTTTTTCGTTCACGGCCCTGGTCGTGATCGGGGACGAGGTCGACCGCGTCGGCGTCGGCTACGGGAAAGCCCGCGAGGTTCCGCTGGCGATCTCGAAGGCGGTCGACGACGCGAAGAAGAACATGTTCGAGGTGCCGCAGCACGGCACGACGATCACGCACGAGATCATCGGCGAGTTCGACGCTGCGCGCGTCCTGCTCCGCCCGGCGAGCGAGGGAACCGGCGTCATCGCCGGCGGCGGCGTTCGCGCCGTCCTCGAGTTGGCCGGCATCCGCGACATCCTGGCGAAGAGCCTGGGCACGCCGACGCCGATCAATCTGCTCAAGGCGACCGTCAACGGCCTCCAGAACCTGCGCCGGCCCGAGGAGGTCGCGCGCATCCGCGGCAAGTCGATCTCCGAGGTGCTGCCGCTTCCGAAGACCCCGAAGGAAGCGCCCGAGCCGGCCGTCGCGCCGGTCGCCGCCGTCCCGGAGGAACCGGTTGATGGCGACGCTTAAGGTCACGCAGATCCGCAGCCAGATCGGCCAGTCGGAGCGCCATCGCGGCACGCTGCGCGCGCTCGGACTGGGCAAGATCGGCCGCTCCGTGGAGCGTCAGGACACCCCGGAAACCCAGGGTATGCTCAGAAAAGTCCGCCATCTCGTGAAGATCGAGGAGTCGTAGTGCCGCCCCTGCCCGAAGACGATCTCAGCCTCCACAATCTGAAGCCGGCGCAGCCGCGCAAGGCCCGCAAGCGCGTGGGCCGCGGCCTGGGCTCCGGCAAGGGGCGCTACTCCGGCCGGGGCATCAAGGGCCAGAAGTCGCGCGCGGGCTCGCACAAGATGCGCCCGGGGTTCGAGGGCGGCCAGATGCCGATCTACATGCGCCTTCCGAAGGAGCGCGGCCCGTACTCGAAGGACGCGATGCCGGTCGGCCCGCACCGCACGCACACCGTTCCGGTGAACCTCGCAGCGCTCGAACAGCGCTTCGACGCGGGCGCCGACGTGACGATCGAGGCGCTCATCGAGAAGGGCCTCATCAAGAACGCGCGCACGGACGTGAAGATCCTCGGCCAGGGCGACCTGACCAAGAAACTCGCCGTGACGGCGCATGCGTTCTCCGAGACGGCGCGCGAGAAGATCGAGGCCGCCGGCGGAACGGCGACCGCGCTCCGCGAGAAGGTCGACAAGCCGACGCGTAAGCGCCGCAAGCGCCGCTCCATGAAGCCGGCCGCGGCCGAGGTCGAGCCGCAGACCGAGGACGCGGCAGACGAGGCGCCCGCCGCCGAGTCGGAGGCCGTCGAGGAGACCGAGGCGACGGAAGAGCCGGAGGGCTAGGTGTTCTCCTGGCTCGCCAACGCCTGGCGGGTTCCGGAGCTCAGGCGCCGGGTCCTGTTCACCGCCTTCATCCTGGCTCTCTACCGGCTGGGATCCTGGGTGCCGACGCCGGGCGTCGACCCGTCCACGATCGAGGACTACTTCGCGGGCCAGGGCGGCACGATCCTGAACCTGCTGAACATCTTCTCCGGCGGCGCGCTGTCGCAGTTCGCGCTCTTCGCGCTCGGGATCATGCCGTACATCACGGCGTCGATCATCTTGCAGCTCATGACCGTGGTGATCCCACGGCTCGAGCAGCTCCAGAAGGAAGGCGAGTCGGGCTACGCCAAGATCAACCAGTACACGCGCTACCTCGCGGTCGCGCTCGCGGCGCTCCAGGCGGCGGGCTACTCGTACCTCTTCGACCGCACGACCGACCTGAACCTGACGCCGAGCCGGTTCATCCTGATCGTCATGTCGCTGACCGCCGCGACGACGCTCCTCATGTGGATGGGCGAGCTGATCACGAAGCGCGGCATCGGCAACGGAATTTCGCTCCTCATCTTCGCGTCGATCCTCGCGAGCCTCCCGGCCGGCATCCGCGCCTGGTACGAGGGCGACGCGTTCGAGCGGCTCATGTTCCCGCTCATCGCGCTCGCGATCATCGTCGCCGTCGTCTTCGTCCAGGAAGGGCAGAGACGGATCCCGATCCAGTACGCGAAGCGCATGGTCGGCCGCCGCATGACGACGGGCGGGACGACCTACATGCCGCTGCGCGTGAACATGGCGGGCGTCATCCCGATCATCTTCGCGGCCGCGATCATGGCGTTCCCGCCGACCGTCGCGCAGTTCTTCCCCTCGACGCAGAGCTTCGTCAACTCGCACTTCAGCCCGACCGCGCTGCCGTACCTGTTCCTGCAGGCGTTCCTGATCGTGATCTTCACCTACTTCTACACGGCGGTGCAGTTCAATCCGATCGACCAGGCGGACAACCTGCGCAAGAACGGGGGCTACATCCCCGGCATCCGTCCGGGCCCGCCGACCGCGCAGTACCTCGACCGCGTGCTGTCGCGGCTGACGCTGCCCGGGTCGCTCTACCTCGCGGCCGTCGCCACCCTGCCGACGCTCTTCATCCGCTACGGCGGGTTCTCGCAGGCCACGTCGAGCGCGCTGGGCGGCACGTCGATCCTGATCGTCGTCGGCGTCGCGCTCGACACCATGCGCCAGATGGAGTCGCAGATGATGATGCGCCACTACGAAGGCTTCTTGAAATAGGGCGGGCGGTCCGCCGTTTCATGCCTCGCGACATCGTGATCTTGGGCCCGCCCGGTGCGGGCAAGGGAACGCAAGCGCAGCGGATCTCCGAGGAGGCCGGCATCCCGCACGTCGCCACCGGCGACCTGATCCGCGCGGAGATCGCGGCGGGCACGGAGCTCGGCAAGCAGGTGGAGTCCTACAACGCGCGCGGCGACCTCGTTCCCGACGAGATCCTCATCGGTCCCGTCCGCCAGCGGCTCAACGAGCCCGACGCAAAGAACGGAGTCGTCCTCGACGGCTTCCCGCGCACGCTGGCGCAGGCGCAGGCGCTCGACGCGATGATGCAGGAGCTCGACCGCGAGGTCTCGGTCGTTCTCAATTTCCTGCTCCCGGAGGAGCTGGCCGAGCAGCGGCTTCTGCTGCGCGCGCTCGAGTCGGGCCGCGCCGACGACACGCCCGAGATGATCCATCACCGCATGGAGACGATGCGCGTCCCCGACGACCTGGTCGCGTACTACCGCGCCAGGGGCAACCTCGTCGGGATCCACGCCGACCGCACGATCGACGAGGTGTCCGAGGAAGTCCGCGACGTGCTCGACACGGCGGCGGCGCGATGATCGTCCGCAAGTCCGCCGATGAGATCGAGACGATGGCGCGCGCCGGCCGGGTCGTGGCCGAGACGCTGGCCGCAATCGGCGAGGCGATCCGCCCCGGCGTCACGACGCTCGAGCTCGACGAGCTCGCGGAGGACAGGATCCGCTCGGCGGGCGGCGTCCCGACCTTCAAGGGCTACAACGGCTTTCCGGGCTCGATCTGCGCGTCGCCGAACTCGATGGTTGTCCACGGCATCCCCGGCGCGTACACGGTCATCGAGGGCGACGTGATCGTCGATCGACGTCGGCGTGACGCTCGACGGCTTCGTCGCCGACTCCGCGCGGACGTTCGGCGTGGGGGAGATCGACGCCGAGGCACAGCGTCTGCTCGACGTGTGCGAGGCAGCGCTGGCCGCGGGAATCGAGGCGGCCCGGCCGGACGGTCACATCGGCGACATCTCGTCGGCTGTACAGCGGGTCACCGAGGACGCGGGCTTCTCGATCGTGCGCTCGCTGGTCGGTCACGGCGTCGGTCGCGACATGCACGAGGAGCCCCAGGTTCCGAACTTCGGCGAGCCCGGTCACGGCCCGAAATTGTCCACCGGGATGACGATCGCGATCGAACCGATGATCACCGCCGGCGCCGACGATGTCTTCCTCGCCGAGGACGGCTGGTCGATCTCGACCAACGACGGATCGCTGTCCGCGCATTTCGAGCACACAGTTGCGATAACCGACGCTGGACCCCGCATTCTCACTACGGCAGGAGCCCCTGTTGAATTGCTACGATGACCCTCGCGCGGCTTCGCCGGATACCGGCGTGGCCGCTCGTTTGTGCCTATGAAAGTCCGTGCCTCCGTCAAGCCGATTTGCGACCGGTGCCGCGTCATCAAGCGGCACGGCCGGGTGCTGGTCCTGTGCACGAACCCGCGACACAAGCAACGGCAGGGGTAAGGAGAGAACTTGGCTCGTATCGCAGGCGTCAACCTTCCGCGCGAAAAGCGCCTGGAAGTAGCGCTCACGTACATCTACGGAATCGGCCCGTCGACGGCGCGTAAGACCGCGCTCGCGAACGAGCTTTCGCCCGACCAGAAGGTCAGCGACCTGACCGACGGCGAGGTCTCGAAGCTCCGCGCCTACATCGACGACAACCTCGAGGTCGAGGGCGACCTGCGCCGGGAGCGCTCGCAGAACGTGAAGCGGCTCCAGGAGATCGGCGCCTACCGGGGATCCGGCACCGCCGCGGTCTCCCGGTGAACGGCCAGCGCACGAAGACGAACGCGCGGACCCGCAAGGGCCCGAAGAAGACGGTCGGCCGCGGCAAGAAGGCGAAGGTCTAGATGGCGCCTCCCCGCAGACCGTCCAAGGGCCGCACCCGCCGCCGCGTCAAGAAGAACATCGCGATCGGCCAGGCGCACATCAAGACGTCGTTCAACAACACGATCGTCACGCTCACCGACAAGGACGGGAACGTCATCGCCTGGGAGAGCGCCGGTTCGGCCGGCTTCAAGGGCTCGCGCAAGTCGACGCCCTTCGCCGCGCAGGTGACCGCCGACTCGTGCGCCAAGAAGGGCATGGAGCACGGCCTCCAGAAGGTCGAGGTCTTCGTCAAGGGCCCGGGCTCGGGCCGCGAGACGGCGATCCGCTCGCTCCAGGCCGCCGGCCTCGAGGTGCTCGGCGTGAAGGACGTCTCCCCGCAGGCGCACAACGGCGTCCGCCCCAAGAAGCGGAGGCGCGTCTAGTGGCCCGCGAGAACCTCGGCAAGAAGTGCCGGGCGTGCCGGCGCGAGGGCATGAAGCTCTTCCTGAAGGGCGAGCGCTGCCTGACCGAGAAGTGCGCGGTCGAGCGCCGCAGCTACCCGCCGGGAGAGCACGGGCGCGGGCGCATCAAACAGTCCGAGTACCTGCTTCAGCTCCGTGAGAAGCAGAAGGCACGGAGGTATTACGGGATCCTCGAGAAGCAATTCCGCGGCTACTACAACAAGGCCTCGAAGCGCTCCGGGATCACGGGCGAGGAGCTCCTGCGGATGCTCGAGCTGCGGCTCGACAACGTCGTCTACCGCATGGGCTTCGCCGCATCGCGCGCACAGGCGCGCCAGGTCATCCGGCACGGTCACTTCCACGTGAACGGCCGCCGGGTCAACATCCCGAGCTTCCAGGTTCGGGCCGACGACGTGGTTTCGATGAAGCCGGGCAGTGGTGTCGAACAGGTCGTTCGGGACGCCACGGATCTGACGGCTTCGGTCGTCCCGTGGCTCCAGGCCGATCATGAGAACCTGACCGGAAAAGTGCTGAAGACTGCCCGAGCGGAACGAGATCGACACGCCGGTCCAGGAACAGCTCATCGTCGAGCTCTATTCGAAGTGTACAGACCGCAGAAGAAGGAAGGACGCATGGCTACGAGATCGCTTGCAACGGACTTTCAGACGCCGAGGATCACCCACGAGGAGGTCGACGAGCGAGCACGGCATCTTCGTGATCGAGCCGCTCGACCGCGGCTTCGGTTACACCTTCGGCAACTCGCTTCGGCGGGTGCTGCTTTCGTCGCTCGAGGGCGCGGCGGTCACGTCGGTGAAGATCGAGGGCGTCGCCCACGAGTTCACGACGCTTCCGGGCGTCCGCGAGGACGTCATGGACATCATCCTCAACCTGAAGAACCTGATCTGCCGGCTGCACGGCGACTCGCCCGAGATCGAGGTGCGCCTGGACAAGAGGGGCCCCGGCGCCGTCACGGCGTCCGACATCGAGGCGCCTGCGGATCTCGAGATCCTCAATCCCGACCTCGAGATCGCGAATCTCGCCGCCAAGGGCCGCCTCGAGATCACGCTCACGGTCGGCCGCGGCCGCGGCTACGTTCCGGCCGAGCTGAACCGCGGGCCGGAGCACTCGATCGGCACGATCCCGGTCGACTCGATCTTCTCGCCGGTCCGCCGCGTCTCGTACGAGGTCGAGGCCGCGCGCGTCGGGCAGCGCACCGACTACGACAAGCTCACCCTCGACATCACGACCGACGGCTCGGTCGACCCGCGCGACTCGTCGCCGAGGCCGCCGAGATCCTCATCCGCCAGCTCGCCATCTTCACCGACCTCGACAAGATCGAGGGCCTGGGCGAGCAGGCGCAGGAGGCCGAGGTCGAGGCGCCGACGGCGCACGGGATGGAGAACTTCCCGATCGAGGAGCTCGAGCTGGGCGTGCGGAGCTACAACTGCCTGAAGCGCGTCGGCATCGAGACGATCGGCGACCTCGTGTCGAAGAGCGAGGACGAGCTCTCCGCGATCCCGAACTTCGGCAAGAAGTCGATCGAGGAAGTCCGCGAGACGCTGCAGGCCCACGGGCTGACGCTCCGCGAGGACTAAGACCGATGCGCCACCAGAAAGCAGGACGGAAGCTCGGCCGCGACTCGGCGCACCGCAAGGCGCTCTACTCGAACCTGACGGGAGCGCTGATCGAGCACGGCCGGATCCGGACGACCGAGGCGAAGGCCAAGGAGGTGCGCCCGATCGCCGAGAAGATGATCACGCTCGGCAAGCGCGGCGACCTCCACGCGCATCGCCAGGCGGTCGCGTTCCTGCGTTCCAAGTCGGTGGCCCACAAGCTGTTCGCCGAGGTCGCTCCGCGCTTTGCGGAGCGACCCGGCGGTTACACCCGCGTGGTGAAGCTGGATCCGCGTCAGGGCGACAACGCCCCGATGGCCTACCTCGAGCTCGTGGACTACGTCCCCGAGCAGCCGTACCTGCCGGCCCAGAGCTAGGCGTTCACCGCTCCGGCGAAACGCTCGCCGAGCACGTAGTCCCAGCCCTCGTCGATAGTCCGGCGTACATCTTCGCCGCCTTGTCGCCGCGGCGCTCCCAGCCCGTCTGCACGAGGTCGACGCGCGTCCCGTCGCCCTCCGGCGTGAACGTGATCTCGACCTCCTGGCCCTCGTCCGGCGAGTAGCCGGGATGCCAGGTGTACGCGATCCGCGCCGGAGGCTCCCAGGCCGTCACGATCCCCCAGATGTGCTCCTCGCCGTCGTTCGTGCGCTCGAAGAACCGGCCGCCCACGCGCGGCTCGATCTCCACGTGCTCCACCTTCTCCTCGCCGATCGAGTGCGTCGCCATCGGCCACCAGCCGGCCATCTCGGCCGTGAAGACCTCGAAGGCGCGCTCGGGCCGTGGCCTTCACCGTGATGGACTTGCGGAGCTACGAGTTCATCTGTCGCCTGCATCGTCTTCTCCTTCCGTCTTGCGTTTCCGCCGCCGCCTTGAACGCGGCGAGCGCTTCGTCCCAGAACCCGTTCACGTAGTCGCGCAGCTCGGCCAGCCCGTCGCCGTTCACGCTGTAGACGCGGCGTGTCCCCTCGGCGCGGTCGCGGACGAGTCCCGCGTCCTTCAGCACCCGGAGATGCTGCGAGACCGCCGGGCGGCTGACGGGGAGTCGGCGGGCGATCTCCCCGACGGCCTGCGGGCCGCGGCGAAGCTGCTCGAGCACCGCGCGGCGCGTCGGATCGGCGAGCGCGGTGATTGCGATTCCGTAAGACATGACTTACCGTAAGCTACGTCTTACCGAGCGCGTTGTCAAGCCCCGGCGAGAGCGCGCACCGTGAGCGCGACGGCGCGGGCGAGGTCGGTTGCACGGCGGGCGTCCGCGGCGTCTGCGCGGTCGCAGGCCTGGTGGTAGCAGGGGTCGTACGCGGCGCCGCTTTCGCCGCCGAAGGCGGACGCCTGCTCCGGCGTCTTTCGCCCCTCGGCACCGCTGAAGACGCTCCCGCCCGCGATTCCCGCCTGGACGAATGGCGCGAGGTCGGTGCGCTGCGGGTCGAGGTCGGCCGGCGCCTCAGGGAGCCCGAGCGCACGGAAGGCGGCCTGGAAGGCGTCCTCGATCTCCTTCGATCCGGGCGGGCCGGGCTCGGATCCGCTCGAGCCGTCGCCGTCGCCGATGAAGAGCCCGCCGTTCGGCGAGGCGACCATGTCCACGTTCACAACCGCCTCGATCGCGTCCCGGGCCGAGTCGGATAGGCGCTCGACGTACGCGGTCGAGCCGTGCAGACCGAGCTCCTCAGCGTCCCAGAAGGCGAGCCTGATCGTCTTCTTCGGGCGCGCGTCGCGCAGCGCCTCCGCGGTCGCGAGCAGCGTCGCGACTCCGGAGCCGTTGTCGTTGATGCCCGGCCCGCGGGGCACCGAGTCGAGATGCGCGCCGAGGAGGACGACGCCGTCGCCTCCGGGGATCTCCGCGAGGACGTTCACGCCCGTCACGTGCCGGACCTCGGCTCGGACGCGGATGCCGACGGTTGGGCGCTCCGCGGCGAGCGCCGCTCCCTCGTCGAAACCGACGCCGACGACCGGGATCGGAACGCCGGGCTGGACGAGCGTTCCCTGGAGCGCGTCGGTGTTCCCGGGCGTGCCGGCGTTGAAGACGACCAGCGCCGAGGCGCCCGCGTCTGCCGCGTTGCGGGCCTTTTCGGCCATGAAGCACGTTCCTCGCTGGACAAGCGCGACGTGGCCCTCCGGGAAGCCGTCGAAATCGGACGGCTCGCAGCCGCTCGTGGACGCTTCGGTCGGGGCGACCGGGTCCGCGACGTCCACCGAGTCGAGCAGGGCGGTCACGTCACCGCCCGGGGAGTACTGCATCGCGACCGCGCCCGCGACCGGTTCGCCGTTCGCGGTGACCTCCGGCGGCGCGAGCTCGCGCCACGCATCGAGCGGGAACCGGTCCTCCTCGGGCTCGATTCCGAGATCGCGGAGGACGCGCTCGACGTAGCGGACCGAGGCCGCGTAGCCGGGCGTGGCGCTCGCACGGCTGCCGCCGGCCTCGTCCGCGATTGCCTGGAGCGCGTCGAGGTGTGTCCGCATCTCCTCCTGCGTGATCACGGCGACCGCGTCCGGGAGCGGCGCCGGGCCGGTCTGCTTGCCGCCGTCCGAGCAGGAGGCGAGGGCGACGAGGGCGACGAGGCCGAGCAGGGTCCGCATGCCCGGTTAGACGTCGGGGGCTGCGGCTGGTTTAGCCTCCGCACGTGGTCGTCCGGCTGACGCTCGAATACGACGGGACGGAATTCGCCGGCTGGGCGGCGCAGCCTGGGCTGCGAACCGTGGAGGGCGAGTTGCGCGCCGCACTCGATGCCGTCTATCCCGCGTGGGACGGCCTCGCAGTGGCGGGCCGCACCGATGCGGGCGTCCATGCGCGCGGTCAGGTGGCGAGCTTCACGGCCGTCGAGGGCCCGCCCGCCGGGCGCTCCGCGGAGGCGCTGAACTCGCACCTCCCGCGTGACGTGGCCGTGCTCGCCGCGGAGGAGGCGCCCGACGACTTCCATGCGCGCTTTTCGGCCAAGGCCCGTACCTATCGGTATCGCGTCTGGGTGCGCCGGGCGCCGTCACCATTCGAGCACCGCCGCGCGCTCTGGCATCCGAAGCCGGTCGACGAGGCGCGGCTCCATGAGATCGCGGCGCTCATGCCCGGCACACACGATTTTCGAGCCTTCACGAAGGCGGTCACGCGGCACGAGGTGTTCACGCGGACCGTCTCGGACGCGTCGTGGGAGCGCGACGGCGACGCCTTGCACTTCTGGATCACCGCCGACAGCTTCCTGCGCCACATGGTGCGAACGCTCGTCGGGACGATGCTCGAGGTCACTCCGGAGGCGTTCGCGCAGCTTCTCGAAGGCCGCGACCGCGCCGAGGCGGGAACGACCGCGCCGCCGTGGGGGCTCTACCTCGAGCGCGTGACCTATTGAGCGGTGACTAGCCCCGCATCGCCTCGATAGCATCGAGGCGATGCGCTACTCCACCGTCCTCTTCGATTTCGACGGCACGCTCGTGGACTCGGGCGCGATGATCCTCGCCTCGTTTCGGCACGCGACCCGCACCGTGCTCGGGCGTGAGATCCCCGACGAGGAGCTGATCTCCGCGGCGGGAGGGACGTCGGTGACCGAGCAGATGCGCTCGTTCGACGCCGAGCGCACGCCGGACCTCGTCCGGAGCTACCGCGAACACCACGACCTGCTCCACGAGGACGGGCTCGAGGTGTTCGGCGGCATGGCCGACGTGCTCGAGACGCTGCTCGCCGAGGGCAGAAAGCTCGGGATCGTGACCGCGAAGCGGCGCCGCTCGATCGACCTGGCCTTCCGCAGCGTCGACCTGGAGCGGTTCTTCGGCGCGATCGTCACCGCCGACGACGCGACGCGGCACAAGCCCGATCCGGAGCCGGTGCTTCGTCGCGCTCGAGCGGCTCGGCTCGCGGCCCGAGGACACCGTGTTCGTCGGCGACTCGCCCTTCGACATGGGCGCCGGCAAGGCGGCCGGCGTCTACGCAGTCGGCGTCTCCTGGGGCGGCCTCCACCAGGAGGAGCGCCTGCGCGAGGCCGGCGCGGACGTCGTCGTCCATTCGACGCGAGGAGCTCCTCGGTGTCCTCTGAGCGCGTCGCAGAGCTGCGTGAGCAGCTGGACCGGGCGCTCTACGAGTACCACGTCCTCGACGACCCCACGCTCTCCGACGCGGAGTACGACGTCCTCTACGACGAGCTCGTAGCCCTGGAGGAGGCGGACCCCTCGATCGTGACGCCCGATTCGCCGACGCAGCGGGTCGGGGCGCCTCCGTCGGACGCATTCCCCAAGGTCGAGCACCTGGCGCCGATGGGGTCACTCGAGAAGGTGACGACGGGCGAGGCCCTCGAGAAGTGGGGCGAGGACGTCCGCAAGCGCCTCGGCACCGACGAGCCCGTCGTCTACGTGACCGAGCCGAAGATCGACGGATCGGCGGTCTCGCTCGTCTACGAGAACGGCCTGTTCACTCGCGGCGCCACCAGAGGCGACGGGATCCGCGGCGAGGACGTGACGCCGAACCTGCGCACGATCAAGGCGATTCCGCTCCGCCTCCGGCTCGACGGCGACCCCGCGCCCGCGCTCGTCGAAGCGCGCGGGGAGATCTACTTCCCGCTCTCGGCCTTCCAGCGGCTGAACGAGCGGCTCGCGGCCGAGGAGAAGAAGCTCGCGCCGAACCCGCGCAACGCCTCGGCCGGGTCGCTGCGCCAGAAGGATCCATCCGTCACGGCGTCGCGCGACCTCTCGGTCTGGATCTACGGGCTCGGGAGCGCCGATGTCGAGTTCGACTCGCACTTCGAGTCGCTCGAGTGGCTGCGCGAGCGCGGCTTCCGCACGAACCCCTTCACCGAGCGGCACGAGTCGCTCGAGGGCGTGCTCCGCGTGTGCGAGGAGTGGGAGCAGCGCCGCCGCGAACTCGATTACGAGATCGACGGGATCGTCATCAAGCTCGACTCGCTCGACCAGCAGCGGCGCCTGGGTGCCCTCCACGGCCGGCCGCGCTGGGCGCGCGCGTTCAAGTGGCCGCCGGTCGCGACGCAGACCAAGCTCCTGAAGATCCACATCCGCGTCGGCCGTACGGGGAACCTGAACCCGTGGGCCCAGCTCGAGCCCGTCGAGGTCGGCGGCGTCACCGTCTCGCAGGCGACGCTCCACAACGAGGAGGACATCAACCGCAAGGACATCCGCCAGGGCGACACGGTGGTCGTCCAGCGCGCCGGAGACGTGATCCCGCAGGTCGTCGGGCCGGTGCTCCCGCACGCGAAGGGGACGAAGCCGTTCCGCATGCCGAAGAAGTGCCCGCTTTGCGGCGAGGACATCGTGAAGCCCGAGGGCCAGGTCATGCACCGGTGCCCGAACAACGCGTGCCCCTCGCGCGGGCTCGAGACGCTGAACCACTGGGTGAGCGCCGCGATGGACATCGAGGGCGTCGGCGAGCAGTTCGTCTGGCGCTTCTGGAACGAGGGGCTCCTGCGCTCGATGCCCGACCTGTACCGCATCACGGCCGAGCAGCTCGCGGAGTTCGAGGGCTTCGGCGAGGTGTCCGCGACGAAGGCGGTCGATTCGATTCAGCGCTCGAAGGAGCAGCCGTTCTCGCGCGTCCTCTACGGGCTCAACATCCCGATGGTCGGCTGGGTGACGGCCGCTGCGCTGGCGCGCCACTTCGGCGCGGTCGACAGGCTCGCCGCCGCATCTCAGGAGCAGATCCAGGAGGTCGAGGGGATCGGCCCCGAGCGCGCCGAGGCGATCGCCGAGTGGTTCGCGGACACCGACAACACACGCCTAGTCGGCGAGTTGCGCGAGCTGGGCCTCACGTTCGAGTCGGGAGAGGCCGAGCAGGTCGCCGAGGGGCCGCTCACGGGCTCCACGTACGTGATCACGGGCACGCTCGAGAAGTGGACGCGCGAGGAGGCGGCCGCCGCGCTCGAGGCGAAGGGCGCCAAGGTCACGAACTCGGTGTCGAAGAAGACGACCGGCGTGATCGCGGGCGAGTCGCCCGGCTCCAAGCTCGCCAAGGCCGAGACGGCCGGCGTCGAGATCCTCGACGAGGCTGCGTTCGAGAAGCTCGTCGGCTAGCCGGCGGCGCCGGCGAGGATCTGGCCGACGCGGTCCTGGCTCGCGCGCGCACGGCTCGACGAGATCGGCGAGCCGTTCTGGAGGATCGAGAAGACGTACTTCTTCTTCACGTAGCCCGAGAGCGCCGACGCGGCCAGGGTCGTCCCCGTCTTCGCGTGCACGCGCGAGCGCGCGGGTGCCCGTTTCATCCGGTCGGCGAGCGTCCCGTTGATCCCGGCGGTGGGCAGCGAGGCGTAGAAGATCCCGGAGATCACCGTGTCGGCCCAGGCCGAGCGCAGAAGCGACGCGACCGACTTGGCCGGCCAGCGGTCGAGCCGCGAGAGGCCTGAGCCGTCCTTGATCTGAACGCCGGCGAGCGGCACGCCGCGCTCCTTGAGGACGCGCCGGACTACCGCGGCGCCGGCAGCGCTCGACCCGCGGGTGCCGTACAGGGCGCCCATCTCCTTCAGGAGCATCTCCGCGTAGAAGTTGTCGCTGTCCAGGTTCATCACCTTGACGATGTTCATGATCTTCGGGCGAGTGGACGTCGGCGAGGCGGGCGGCGGTTCCCTTGACCTTCGCCTTGGCCACGCCGCGCACGACGTTCACGCCGATCTTCTCGAGCGCCGTGCCGGAACGCCTTCGCGGTCATGAGCGCAGGGTCGTCGACCGTGTGGCCGTTCACCTTGCCGCGCCCGACGATGAGCGCGGAGAGCGGCGGGCATTCCTCCTTGTAGTACGAGGGCTTCCAGCCCGGCCCCATCCGCTTGGTGTCGAAGAAGTTCTCGTCCGCGACGATGCCGCCGGTGACGAACCGGATCCCGCGGGACTTGACCTCGCGCGCGAGGACCGTCAGGTCGTCGCGGGCCAGCGTCGGGTCGCCGTAGCCCTTGATGACGAGCCGGCCGCGCCAGACGGAGCCGTCCTGCTTGCCTTCGCCGTAGACGCGCGTCGGGATCCGGTAGCGCGGGCCGATCTCCTGCAGCGCGCCGAGTGCGACCGCGAGCTTCTCGTTCGACGCGGGACGCAGCGCCCGGCCCGCGTTGCGCGCGTAGACCACCCTGCCGGTCTTCAGGTCGAGCACGATCGCCGAGGTCGACGACGCGCCCGAGGAGTTGAGCGCGCGGGAGATCCGCGCCTGGATCGACGCACCCGAGGCCGACGCGGCGATCGCGAGGAACGCCAGCACGGCGACGAGCACCGCGGCCAGGCGGCGAAAACCAGGACCTGCGGGCCCTGCGGATAGGCCGTTCGGCCCATGGAGAGCCGCGTGCGTCCCTCCGATAATGCGGCGGCGATGGAAGATCTCCCTAACCTCCTCGACCGAATCCAGGTCCTCGTCGACGGTCGTGACCCCGGCGCCCCTGAGCGCCTCCTCGAACGTATGGAGCATACGTTGACCGACGGCTACGCCCGCGCACTAGCGCTCGAGGTTGAACACCTGCGCATCGTCCGGGAGATCCGGGCGGCCGCCAGCGCGGTCGCGAGCGCCTGCGCCCTCGACCGGCTCGGCGCGCTGGCCGACCGCCTGGCGGCGACGGAGGGAGAGCTCGAACGGCTCCGCGCGAGACTCGTGCCGCTGCGCGAGCAGGCCCAGGCGCTCGCCTCGGTCACACGATCCCGCTCCTGACCGCGTAGACCGCGGCCTGGATGCGGTTCTCGATCTGCAGCTTCATGAGGATGTTCGAGATGTGGTTCTTGACCGTCTTCGGGCTGATGAAGAGGTCGCGCGCGATCTCGGCGTTGTCCTTGCCGATCGCGATCAGCTTCAGCACCTCGAGCTCCCGGTCGGAGAGCTCCGCCCGAAGAGGCCGCCCGGCCCACGCGCTCGACTGCTGCGACCGCAGGACCTGCAGAACCTTCGTGGCGATGTGGGGCGAGATGAGCGACTCGCCGGCCGCGGCGGCGCGGATGCCGCTGATCAACTCGGTGATGGTCGAGTCCTTCAGCAGGTAGCCGCACGCGCCGGCCATGACCGCGTCCATCACGTCGCCGTCGTCGACGGAGATCGTCAGGACGACGACCCGCGTACGCGGCGCGCTCGCGGCGATCTCGCGCGTCGCCTCGACACCGGTGATCCCGGGCATGTTCAGATCCATGACGACGACGTCGGGGGCGAGCTCGCGGACGAGCCGCACCGCCGTCTCGCCGTTCGGCGCCTCGCCGACGACGTGGACGCCCTGCTCGGTCAGCAGGTTCACGAGGCCGGTCCGGAAGAGGTCGTGGTCGTCGACGACCAGCACGCGGGGCTCGTCGTTTCCCCCCTGCGCGTTCATGGTCTCCGTGGCTGGTTGGGCCTTCACCGTCTCCGCTAGAGGCTAATGGATCGTGATCGTCACCGTACGCCGCCCCCACGCGAGCGCCTGCGCGCGCGTGGGGAACCAGAGGTCGATCTCCCGGCCGTCGACGGCGCCACCCGTGTCGGCGGCCACCCCCTCGCCGTAGCCGGGGATGTACATCCGGGTGCCGAGCGGGATCACGCTCGGATCGACCGCGACCACGCCCCAGCCGACCGGAATCCCGGTCGCCGTCGTCCCCGGAAGCGCGTAGCCCGTCGACGAGACCGTCATCCGCGTGCCGGAGCCGACCGGCGCGGAGGGAACGCTCGGGGCCGGCGCCGACCCGCCGCCGAGATCCTCCGCCTTGTCCTGGGCGTTGCCGGCGATCGTCTCGAGGCCGGCGAGCTCGACGGCGTTCAGCTTCTGCTTCCGCGTGATCTCGGCCAGGTAGGCGCTCTTGGCGTCGCGCGCGGCGAGAAGCGCGGCCTGGGCGTCCTCGGCGTCGGCGGTCAGCCGGTTCAGCCGCTCCGCCCGCGCCGCGAGGGCCTTCAGGGACTTGCGCAGCTCGGCGCGCGCCTCGCGCACCTGGGCGGCGATGTCGGATGTCCTGCTGGACGAACCGGCCCAGGTTGTCGATCGCCGTGATCGCCTCGCCGAGCGACTCGGCGCCGAAGAGCAGCGTGATCAGGTCGGGGTCGCCCTCGACGTAGAGCTCGCGGATGCGGGCTCCGAGCTTGGCCTCGGACTCGTCGAGGACGCGCTGCGCGTCGGCGAGATGCTGTCGCTCCAGCTCGGTGACGCGCTCTGCCGTCCGGGCTTCGGCGCGCAGGAGCGCGAGACGCGTCTGCACCTGTCCGAGCTGGGACTGGAGCCCGTAGAGCTCGAGTGCGGCGCTGCGTTTCTGCGCCTCGAGGCTCTTGCCCTGGGAACGCAGCTGCGAGGCCTCCCGATTCGACCCCGAAGATTGGACGGCCTGCGCCCCCGCCGCCCCGAGCAGGGCGATCGCCGTCACGATGCCGCAGACGGCGAAGCGGAGGAGACGCGAGTGCCTTCGTCCTGCCGCACGCACGACCCGGCACCCTACCAGCCCGCATGAATGCTCGTGTAACAAGATGTACAGGGGCTGGTTCCCGTTTGCGCCTCGTCTCGACACCCTGCTAGCATCGCCCACTCGTGCTGGCGAGCAGACACCTGCCCGCCCTGACTGGGCCTAGGGACGCGAGACCGTGAGGCGACTCGCGACCAAGAGAGCGGCGTTCATCTCCGTCGTGGTCCTGGCGACCACATTTTTGGCCGGAACCGCCGCCGCAGCGCCTCCCACGGCGGCCAAGCGCGCCGAGGCGCAGCAGGTCCTCGAGCAGATCCACGCGCTCGACATGCAGGTCGAGCAGGCGATCGAGTCCTACAACGCCGCCAACATCGAGCTGGATCAGATCCAGGCCGACCAGGCCGCGAACAAGCGCCATCTCCAGATGGCGAAGGCGAGCTTCAAGAAGGCCGAGAACACGCTCCAGGCCCGGCTCCTCGCTCTGTACACGACCGGCGAGTCGTCGACGCTCGAGATCCTGCTCGGCGCGACGAGCCTGACCGACTTCCTCGACCGCGCCGATGCCGTCAACCGGGTGTCGAAGCAGGATCTCCGGATCGTCACCGAGATCGAGCGTGCGAAGAAGGAGATGAAGAAGCGCGAGGCCGAGCTGGCCAAGGCGCAGAAGCGCCAGGCTGCCGTCGTCGACGAGCTGGCCGCGCAGAAGGCGAGCATCCAGTCGCAGCTGAGCGAGCGCGAGCGGATGCTGGCGTCGATCAAGGACGAGATCGCCCGCATCGAGGCGGCCGAGGCGAAGCGCCAGGCGCGGCTCAAGGAGCTCGCGGAGCAGCGCCTCGACAACACGCCCGCGACGCCGACGAGCTCGAGCGGCGGCTCGGACGACTTCATCGACGGGCAGACGCCCGACGCCCGCTACGGCGGCGTGGTCGGCGTCGCGATGCAGTACCTGGGCGTTCCCTACGTCTGGGGCGGCGCCTCGCCGAGCGGCTTCGACTGCTCCGGGCTCGTCATGTACGCGTTCGCGCGGGTCGGCGTCTCGCTTCCGCACAACGCGGCCATGCAGTACGGCTACGGCTCTCCGGTCTCCCGCGCGATGCTCGCGCCCGGCGACCTCGTCTTCTTCAACGGGCTCGGCCACGTCGGGATCTACATCGGCGGCGGCCAGTTCATCCACTCGCCGCACACGGGCGACGTGGTGAAGATCTCGAGCCTCAACGAGTCCTGGTACTCGAGCACGTACTACGGCGCCCGCCGCCTCTAGCAGGGAAGCGCTTCGAGGCGGAGAACGTTTTCGGTCCTATGCGCACCATCTGGAACGGATCCATCAATTTCGGCCTGGTGAACATCCCCATCGGGCTGGCCGTCGCGCAGCAGCGCAAGGACGTGTCGTTCCGGACGCTGCATCGCGAGTGCGGGACGCCGATCAAGCAGAAGCGCTACTGCCCCGTGCACGAGCGCGACGTCGAGCCCGACGAGCTCGTCAAGGGCTGGGAGTTCGCGAAGGGCCAGTTCGTGATCGTCGAGGAGTCCGAGCTCGAGGCGATGGCGCTCACGCGCTCGCAGTCGATCGAGATCGACCGCTTCGTGCCCGATGTCCGAGGTCGACCCGATCTACTTCGACCGCACGTACTACCTGGCGCCGGCCGAGGCCGACGCGCAGCGCAAGCCGTACGTCCTCCTGCTCGAGGCGATGAAGAAGACGGAGCTCGGCGCGATCGGCAAGTTCATCCTCTGGGGCAAGGAGAACCTCTGTTACATCCGCCCGCTCGGCGACTCGCTCGCGCTCGAGACGCTCTTCTACGCGGAGGACGTCCGTGAGCGCAAGGAGATCGACGAGGCGGTCTCGGACACGAAGGTGGGGAAGGCCGAGCTCGACATGGCCGTCCAGCTCGTCGACAACCTCAAGGGCTCATTCGTCCCGACGGACTTCACGAACGACTACCGCGACCAGCTGCGGGCGATGCTCGAGGCGAAGCTCGCCGGCAAGGAGATCACGATCCCGGAGGCGCCGGAGAGCGCCGAGGTGATCGATCTCATGGACGCCCTGAAGCAGAGCGTCGCGATGTCGAAGTCCGACGGCGAGCCGGCGGCGAAGCCGAAGAAGAAGGCTTCGACGCCGCAAGCGCGCCGCTGCGCGCTAGCCTACGCGGACTTCTGGAGCGGGCCCGAAGCCTGGAGCTGCGCCGCGAAGAGGCTCTTGTCGATCTTTCCGTGGTAGATCGGGATCGACTCTTGCATGCAGACCCTGATGATCTCCTCGCGGTCGATTCCGAGTTCCTCGGACAGCTCTTCCGGCGTCAGATGATTGGCCACGGAACGCTCCTTTCCCTACCGAACGAGGGCGCAAAAAAACCCGCTGGCGTTAGCGCGCAGGCGGGCTGGGGTGCGACCTTCAGTTGTCCGGGCCTCGCTCAAAGGCCCGCTACCTCCACATCCATATCCACACAATAGTGGTGGACCCCGGACGCGGCAATACCCGTCGTGGCTAGACCGGGTTCGGGAGGTCGACGAACTCCCACTCGACGCCGAAGCGCTCCTTCACCCGGTCGGCGAGGAACTTCACGCCGGACGTCTCGGTCGCGTAGTGGCCGGCCGCGACGAAGTGGATGCCGCCCTCCTTGGCGAGGTGCTTGGTCGGCTCGGCGGCCTCTCCGGTGAGGAAGCAGTCGTAGCCCTCGGCGATCGCCTCGTCGATCGCTCTGGCCGCGCCGCCCGAGCAGACCGCGACCGTGCGGATCTCCTCCGGGCCGTAGGCGAAGACGAGCGGCGGGCGGTCGACGAGCGCCTGGATCTGCTCCGCGAACGCGCTCATGGCCACCGGCTCGCGGAGCGTTCCGCCCCAGCCGACCTCCGAGAAGACGCGCTCCGGCCTCGATGCCGAGCTCGCGGCACAGGTACGCGTTGTTGCCGATCTCGGGATGCGCGTCGAGGGCCAGGTGGTATGCGGCGAAGTTCAGGTCCGCGTCGAAGAGCGCGCGCAGCCGCTCGCGCATGACCGGGCCGATCACGCGGTCGTCGCGCTCCCAGAAGAGCCCGTGGTGGCAGAGGACGAGCTGCGCTCCCGCCTCGGCGGCGCGCTGGAAGAGCTCGCGCGAAGGCGAGACCGAGCAGACGAGCTTCGTGACCTCGTCCGCGCCCGCGACCTGGAGCCCGACCGGCGTGTGGTCGGGGAACGAGGCGACGTCCAGAAGCTCGTCGCAGAAGGAGATGAGCTCGGCTCTCGTGGCGATTGCGCTAGCCTATTGCGGCCTCGGGGTGTGGCGCAGCCTGGTAGCGCGCGCCGTTCGGGTCGGCGAGGTCCCCGGTTCGAATCCGGGCACCCCGATACACCGGGAATCGCGAGGTTCCCGTAGGGCGCGCAGTCTGGTTCTGGCACGATCGAACCGATGCGCGCCCTAGTCATTGCGGTGCGGTCTCCGCGCTCGTCCTCGTCTCCGGTGCCGCTGCGCATGGGGACGGCGCCGCGCGCGGCTTCACCTCGACGGTGACGGGGATCGAGCCGGCGGCCGACGGGGCTCGGCGTCACGATCCTCGACTCGGACGACCGCGCTCGCAGGTCACGAACGGCACGGGCGAGACCGTGATCGTTCTCGGCTACGGACAGGAGCCGTACGTGAAGTTCGAGGACGGCGCGGTCTACGTGAACAAGAACTCGGGGACGCAGTATCTGAACCAGTGACCGCTACGGCGGCAAGAAGCCTCCCGCGCGACATCGACCTCTCCGCGCCGCCCGACTGGGAGCAGGTCGCGGACGGCGACACCGTTCGACTGGCACGACCATCGCATCCACTGGATGAGCGCCACCGATCCCGAGGTCGTCGCGCAACGACCGTCGACTCCGACGCACCACATCCTGACTGGTCGGTGCCGGTTGAGGTGGGATCGACGAGGCGGCGAAGGTCAACGGGCGGCTCGACTACGCGCCGCCGGACGAGTCGCGAAGCATCTGGCTCTACGGAGGCATCGGCTTCTCGTCATCGCCGGCGTGGCCGGGGCGGGCTTCCTGCGGCGGCGTAACCGTTCGCCGCGGCCCGCGTGACCCACCACGGCGATCCCTACGCGTGGAGCTGGGAGCCGTTCTTCCTGGCGCTCTGCGTGCTTGCGGCGGTCGTCTACGTGCGCGCGGCCCGCCGGGAGGAGGTGCGTCCGCTTCGCATCGCCTCGTTCTTCGCGGGCCTTCTGCTCATCGTCGCGGCATTGAACTCCCCGATCGAGACGCTGGCCGTCCACTACCTGCTCCTCGTCCACCTGCTCCAGAACGTGATGATCGCGGACTGGGCGCCGCCGCTCCTCCTGCTCGGACTGACGCCGGCGATGGTGGACGGACTGGTCCGGCGCGGCGGAAAGCCGCTCGCCGTGCTCACGCGCCCGAAGGTCGCGCTGCCCGTGTGGCTCGTGGGCTGGTACGCCATCCACTACGCGGGCTTCTACGACGCGGCGCTTCGCAACCACTGGCTCCTGTACGTGGAGCATGTCGCGCTGATCGCGATTGGGCTCCTCTTCTGGTGGCCCGTCATCTGCGGGAAGCCGAACCCGCTCTCGACGCTCGCCTCGCTCGGCTACCTGGCGGCCGCGTTCGTCGGCTCGGTGTTCCTCGGGCTCGCGCTGACGTTCGCGACGCGGCCCGTCTACGACTTCTACGAATCGGCGCCGCGCCTGTGGGGGCTCACGGCGACCCAGGATCAGAACTACGCGGGCGTCCTCATGAACGCGGAGCAGGCGCTCGTCTTCCTCATTGCGATCGGCTACTTCGTGCTGCGCCTGATCGACGAAGACGAGACCTAGACGAGCTCGGACTCGTGGACGATCGCGGTACAGCGGTTCTCCACGTACTCGAGCCCGCCCTCCTCGGCGATGCGGCGCGCCTCCGGGGAAACCAGACCCAGCTGGAGCCACACGCCCTTCGCGCCGGCGGCCACCGCCTCGCGCGCCACGTCCGGGCAGGCGTCGGCGCGGCGGAAGACGTCCACGAGGTCGATCGGCTCGTCGATCTCGGCGAGCGTCGCGACGCACGGAACGCCGAGCACCTCGCGCACGAGCGGCCGCACCGGGCGGACGTCGTAGCCCTGCTCCAGCAGGTAGCGCATGACGCGGTTCGACGGCCGCATCGGGTTCGGCGACGCGCCGACCAGCGCGATCGTCTTCGCGCTTCCCAGGATCTCCGCCGGCGTGCGGCCCATGGGCGCAAGGCTATCCTCAGACCCATGGCCGATCGTCTCCGCGTCGCGTGCGTCCAGCTCTCCGCCCGCGCCGAGAAGTCCGAGAACATCGCGACCGCCGAGAGCCTCGTGGCCGAGGCGGCCTCCGACGGCGCCGAGCTCGTCGCCCTGCCGGAGAAGTGGAACGCGTTCGGCTCGGTCGAGACGATGCGCGCGGCCGCCGAGCCGCTCGAGGGCGGCGAGACGGTCGGCGCGATGGCGGGCTGGGCGCGCAAGCACGGGATCACGATCGTCGGCGGGTCGATCACCGAGAGCCGCGACGGGCGCGAGAAGCTCTCGAACACCTGCGTCGTCTTCTCGCCCGAGGGCGAGATCGCGGCCGTCTACCGCAAGATCCACCTCTTCGACGTCGAGGTGGGCGGGCTCGTCTACCGCGAGTCGGAGGCCGAGGAGCCGGGCGACGAGAGCGTCGTCGTCGAGACGGCCGGGTGGGAGACGGGCCTGACGATCTGTTACGACCTGCGCTTCCCGGAGCTCTTCCGCAAGCTCGCGCTCGACGGCGCCGAGCTCATCACCGTTCCCGCCGCCTTCACGCTCGCGACCGGCAAGGACCACTGGGAGCTCCTCCTGCGCGCGCGGGCGGTCGAGAACCAGTGCTACGTCGCCGCGCCGAACCAGTGGGGCATCACGCCACGACGGCAAGGCGGCCTACGGGCGCTCGATCATCGTCGACCCCTGGGGCACGGTGCTCGCGACTGCGCCCGACGAGGACTGCGTGATCGTCGCCGACCTCGACCGGGAGCGGATGCGCTCGATCCGCAGCTTCCTCCCGTCGCTCGCGAACCGCCGGCCCGTCGCCTTACTCCAGGTGCCTCTCCGCGCTGTCCTCTTCGACGTCGACTTCACGCTCGCGAAGCCCGGGCCGCTGCTCGGCGGCCCCGGCTACCGCGATGCGGCAGCGGTGCTACGGGCTCGAGCTCGATCCCGAGCGGTACCCGGCCGCGCGCGCCGAGGCGCTCCAGGACCTTCGTCGCCACCCCGAGCTCGACCACGACGAGGAGATCTGGGTGCGCTTCACCGAGGACATTCTCCGCGGCATGGGCGCCGACGGGCCGGCGATCCGTGCGATCGCGCTCCAGATCACGCGCGGGTGGGAGCGCCACGAGAACTTCGAGCTCTACGAGGACGCGCTCCCGACGCTCGCCGAGCTGCGCGGCCGCGGCCTGAAGCTCGGCCTCATCTCGAACACGAACCGCGACCTGGCCGCGTTCGTACGCCACTTCTCGCTCGACGTGGACGCGTGGATCTCCTCGGGGAGCCACGGAAAGGTGAAGCCGAGCCCGACCATCTTCCGCGCGGTGCTCGAGCTGCTCGAGGTCGAGCCCGCGGAGGCGGCGATGATCGGCGACTCGCCCTCCGACGACGTCGAGGGCGCCCGGGCGCTCGGCCTGCAGGCGTTCCTACTCGACCGCGAGGGCCGCTACGCCGAGCGCGACGACGCGCTGACGAGCCTCGGCGAGCTGCCGGCGGCGCTCAAAGACACGGATTGAGCTCCGGGCGCATGAGGCCGAAGCCCCAGAGCGACCCGGCGTAGACGTAGAAGACGCTGACCGCGTCCTCGTCGGGCGCGAGGATGGCCGTGTAGCCGTCGCACGTGCGCTCCTCGGAGACGACGAGGTCTCCGGGCACCTCGGCCTCGGGATCTCCGAGCGTCAACCCGTCCGGCGTCGTCCAGCCCTCCGGCTTCCAGATCGTGAAGAGCTGCACCGCGACGCCCTCCTCGAAGATAGCCCCGGCGCCCTCGGGCGCGAAGGGGACCGAGTTGAAGTACCACGTCTCGTCCGTGCACTCGAGGCAGACGCCGTGGTTCGGTCCCCAGGCGTCGAGGACTTCCTCCTGCGTCATCCCGAGCGTGACGCCGCCGAGCGACTGCCCGGGAACGAAGACGCCCTTGGCCGGGGGAGCCGAGCCGGCGGGCAGCGCGAGCGCCGCCGCGACGAGCGCAACCGCAACGAGCGTGAAGAGCCGCATCGTCCTAGCGGGCGAGGAGCGCCGGCGCCCAGGCCGTGATCGGCGAGGCGTCGCCGTCCTTGCCGTTCAGGTCGCGGTATCCGAGCGCGTGCTCCGCCTGCATCATCTTGTGGATCTGCGTCGTGCCCTCGTAGATGATCGGCGCGCGCGCGTTGCGGAAATGGCGCTCGACGCCGTACTCGGCGGAGTAGCCGTACGCGCCGTGCACCTGGATCGCGAGGTGCGCCGCCTTGAAGGCCGACTCGGTCGCGTGCCACTTGGCGAGGCTCGTCTCCCGCGTGTTGCGGACGCCCTGGTCCTTGAGCCACGCGGCCTGCATGACGAGGAGCTTCGAGGTCTCGTAGCCGAGCACCATCTCGGCGATCATGTCCTGCACGAACTGGTGCTTGCCGATCGGCTTGCCGAAGGTCTGGCGCTCGCGCGCGTACGCGACGGAGGCCTCGATGCAGGCGGCGATCACGCCGCAGGCGCCGGCGGCGACGGTGAAGCGGCCCTGGTCGAGCCCGTACATGGCGATCTCGAAGCCCTGGCCCTCCTCGCCGAGGAGGTTCTCGGCCGGGATCTCGACGTTCTCGAAGAAGAGCTCCCCGGTCGATCCGGCCCAGATGCCGAGCTTGTTCTCCGTGTCCACGGCGGAGACGCCGTCCCAGCCGGTCTCGACGATGAACGCGGAGATGCCCTTGTGCTTCGCGTCCGGGTCGGTCTTCGCGAACACGACCGCGTGGTCGGCGACCGAGGCGTACGAGATCCAGTTCTTCTGGCCGTTCAGGACGTAGGAGTCGCCCTCGCGGCGCGCGTTCGTCAGCATCGCGGCGACGTCGGAGCCCGCGGCGGGCTCGGTCAGACCGAAGCAGGCGATCGCGGTCCCGCGCGCCTGCGGGGTCAGGTAGCGCTCCTTCTGCTCCTCGTTCGCGTACTTGAGGAGCGCCAGCGAGTTCAGCCCGACGTGGACGGAGATGAGCGTGCGAAACGCCGCCTCGCCGCGCTCGATCTCCTCGCAGACGAGCGCCTCGGAGACGAAGTCGAGACCGGCGCCGCCGTACTCCTCCGGGATGACCATTCCGAGCAGGCCGAGCTCGGCCATGCCCTCGATGATCCCCATGTCGAGATGGTGGGCGATGTCGTTCTCGATCGCGTTCGGCAGCACCCGGTCGTCGACGAATTGACGGACGGTTGCCTGGATCGCGCGCTGCTCCGGTGTGAGCGAAAAGTCCACGGAACTAGTCTACGGCCGTGCTCTTCGCGGCGTTCGCACAGGCGGTCATCGCGGCGCTCGGCTTCTCGGCGCCCGCCGACGCCGACCCGCTCGCCGGGCTCTCGCCGCGCCACAAGGCCGCGCTCGTGGTCGTCTCGACCGTCCCGAAGGCGCCGCGTGGAGCGGCCGGGATCCTCGTCCAGCGGTGGAACCTCTCGGAGCGGCGCCCGAAGAACACGCTCGTGTTCGTGGACCAGGAGGGCGGGGAGGTCCGGGCGTTCTCGAAGGCCCCGCCGGCCGCCTGCCGCGTCCTCGTACCGGACGAAGGCCGCGGCGCGAAACGCCGGGCGCGCGACGGCGCGGGCGCTGCGCAGGAGGGGAGTCCACGGCGACTTCGCGCCGGTTCTCGACCTGAAGACCGGGCCGCTCGGGTCGCGGCACTTCTCCCGGCCCGCGCTCGGCCTCGCGTTCGCGCGTGGCCTCGCGGACGGAAGGGCGATCGCCTGCGTCAAGCACTTCCCGGGCCTCGGGAGCGCTCCGGTCTCGACCGACTTCGAGCCGCACGTCAAGGCGCATCTCGTCCCCAAGGAGCTCGCGGCGTTCCGGGCCGCGATCGACGCGGGAGTCCCGTGCGTGATGACGAGCCACGCGTTCTACAAGGAGCTCGGGCCGCGCCGGGCGGTCGCGAACCCGAAGACGTACCAGCGCCTGCGCGCCATGGGCTTCGAGGGCGTCGCGATCACCGATTCGCTCTCGGTCGTGCAGACGGGCGACTGGACACGGCGCTGGGCCGTTCAGTCGATCCGGGCGGGCGCCGACCTCGTTCTCTTCACGAGCAGCAGGGACGCGCGCGAGGCCGTCGCCGCGCTCGTTCCGCTGGCGGAGAAGGGCCTGCTCGACGAACACGTGCTGCGAGTTCTCGAGCTGCGCGAGCAGGCGGGCCTCGAGCCGCCGCGCCGCTGGTAGTTCCCATGTAAGGAAAGCGCTGGCGCGGCTAGTCTTCTGTCGGTGGAGCAAGAGGGTGGAAGCGCATTTGGAGCAGCGGCAGCGGAGCCGCCGCCCAGGCCGGTACGGAAGCGCAAGAAAAGCCGCGGCAAACAGGTCATCGTCGCGGTCCGGTCCGTGCCCTGGAAGCGCATCGTCGTCTGGACGAGCGCGCTCGTCCTCTTCTTCGGGGTCACGGTCGGCGTGCTCTTCGCGGGCTCGAACGACGAGATCGCCGCGGGCGTGACCGTCGCGGGCGTCGACGTTTCGGGGATGAACCAAAGCGAGGCGACGGCGTTCCTCGCGGAGAAGTACGAGTCGGTCGAGTCGAAACCCCTCGTCGTCACCGTCGCGGGGAAGTCGTTCGAGATCGCGCCGGCCGACGTCGAGGCCGAGGTCGACTGGAGCCGCTTCGCCGCCGAGGCCCAGGACGAGGGCGCGTGGCCGATGCCGTTCCGCGGCATCAAGCGCCTCGTGGTGCGCCTCAAGGGCGCAGACGTCGATCCGGCCGCTGAGGTCTACGAGCCGGCGCTGGCGGCGAAGCTCGACGCGATCGCGAAGGGCTACGACCAGCCCGGCCGCAACGCGGCGATCAAGCTGAGCGGCCTGGATCCCGTCCTCGTGGAAGCACGCGAAGGCCGTGCGCTGAACCGGCGCGAGGCGGGCGATTCGATCGTCCACAAGCTCGCGCACTTCGAGCGGATTCCGGTTGCGCTGCCCGTCTCGGTCGCCCAGCCCGAGGTGACGAGCGAGGAGCTGGCGCCGGTCATGGATCAGGTCCGGACGGCCCTGTCCGCGTCGGTTCGCTTCGGCTGGAAGAACGCGCACTGGGTCGTGCGGCCCCAGCAGATGGCAGGGCTCCTTCGCCTTCCGGCCGAAGGGCGCTCCGAGCTCGGGGTCGGCGGGCCCGAGGCGAACCGGTACTTCAACGGCCTCGCCCGCGCGGTCAACCGCAGGCCAAAGGAGGCGTCGTTCAAGGTCGCCGCGGACGGAGTGCACGTGCGCGTCGTCCCGAGCGGCGCCGGGCGCAAGCTCGACGCGGCCGCGACCGCGAAGGCGCTCCTCGCAGGCGCGCTCTCCACGCAGCGCCGCGAGGCGGGCCTGGTCGTCGTCGAGTCGCCGCCCGCACTGACCACGGCCAAGGCGAAGGCGATGGGGGTCACGCGCGTGCTCGCGTCCTTCTACACGCCGTACTCGGGTACGTTCGACCGCATCACCAACCTCCAGCTCGCCACGCGCCTCATCAACGGGACGACGCTCGCGGGCGGGCAGACGTTCTCCTTCAACGACGTCGTCGGCCCGCGCACGGAAAAGCGCGGCTTCCGCATGGCGCCGACGATCATGGACAACGAGTACAAGGATGCCTTCGGCGGCGGCGTCTCGCAGGTCGCCACGACCGTCTTCAACGCCGCGTGGGAGGCCGGGCTCGACCTGACCGTGCGCCGCGCGCACAGCCTCTACATCAGCCGCTATCCCGCTCGGCCGCGACGCGACCGTGAACTACCCGGACGTGAACCTGGAGTTCATCAACGACACGAAGAACTGGGTCGTCATGCGCGGCGAGAACGGCGACACGGGAATCACGATCCGCATCCTCGGCGCGCCGATGAACCGCCACGTCGAGAGCGTCGCGGGCCCGCTGAAGCCCACGGGCAAGCCGAAGGTCGAGCGGGTCCCCGACCCGACGATGCACGTGGGCGAGAAGGTCGTCGAGGATCCGGGCGAGCCGTCGCGCCAGGTCACGGTCACGCGCACCGTCTACCAGGGCGAGAAGGTGCTCTACGAGGAGACGTTCACGACCTACTACGCCTCGGAGCCGCGCATCGTCCGCGTCGGGACGATCCCGGTCGCGCCGCCTCCGCCTACGCCGCCCGCGAATCCTCCGGCGCCGCCGCCTTCGCCGCCCGGAACGGGCGGGACGACCACCGGCCCGACGACGACGAACCCCCGGCCGCGCTAGGACTAGGCGGTTTCCGCGGCGCGGATCTCGTCCGCGAGCCAGCCGGGCATCCGCACGGGCGAGAGCGAGTCGGCGTCGACAGTGGCGTGGCTCGTCCAGCCGTCGGCCACGACCTCGCCGTCCCGCTCGATGGCGTACTCGAAGCGGAACCGTGCGCGGAGCTTCTCCGGTTCGGGCACGCGGACCCAGAGCCGCAACTGATCGTCGAAGCGGCACGGGGCGCGGTAGCGGACGTGGGTCTCGAGCGTGACCGCCTCGACGCCGGTCTCGATCATGCCCTTGTAGCCGCCGCGAAACCGCGCCAGGTAGGCGACGCGCGCCACCTCGAACCAGTTCAGGTACACGGCGTTGTTCGCGATCCCCTGCGCGTCGGTCTCGCTGAAGCGGACGCTGAGATCCTCGGAGAAGCGAAAGCCGTCCACGGCCGGGAACTTTCGCAGCGTTCGGGCGGTCAGAGCAACCACGATGAGAAAAACACTCCCGATCCTCGTGCTTGCGTGCGCCACCCTCCTCCTTGCCGTCGGGTGCTCCTCCGGCTCCGATGACTCGGCCAGCGCCACAGCGGGCGCCGCGATGGAGGAACCAACGGTTGTCGACGAGGACTCCGCCGCCGGCGGGGGCGAGGACGTCGCCGTGGTCGCGCCGGGCGTGCCCCCGGTCGGGGAGAAGGTGATCCAGAACGCGTCGATCCGTCTCTCGGTCGCGCGCGGCGACTTCGACGACGCGATCCGGGAGGCTCGCGCGATCGCGGCCGGCGCCGGCGGGTTCGTCGTCAGCTCGGAGTCGAGCAAGCCGAAGCCCGGAAAGTCCACGCGCGGCTCGATCGTCGTTCGCGTGCCGGCGAAGTCCTACGTCACGTCGCTGGCCTCGCTCGAGTCACTCGGACGCCTGGAGAGCGAGCAGGAGACCTCGACCGAGGTCACGGCGGAGTACGTCGACCTCCAGTCGCGCGTCCGCCATCTCGAGGCCGTCGAGCGTCAGCTGCTCGCGCTGCTTGCGAAGGCCGACACAGTTCAGTCCGCGCTCGCGGTGCAGTCGAACCTGAACGACACGCAGCTCCAGCTCGAGGAGGCCCGGGGACGCCTTCGCTACCTCGACGACCAGACCGCGTACGCGACCATCTCGATCGTGCTCGGCGAGCGTGCGGCGCCGGTCGCCGCTTCGAGCGACGGTGGGATCGTGGACGCCTGGAGCGACGGCGCGCAGGCCTTCCTCGCGGTCGCCGCCTGGACGTTCGTCGCCGTGGCGACGATCGCGCCGCTCGCGCTGCTCGCCGGCCTCGTGCTCGCCGCGGTCTGGTTCGCACGCCGCCGCCGCGTTCACACCGCCTGAACCGGCGTGTCGGCCTGCTCTTCGTGGGTATTGTCCAGTCGAGACCACGAAGGAGACGTATGGCAGACAGCAAGAACAACTCGGATGCAACCGTTCTCGGCCGGCTCGCCAGCGCCGGCGAAGAGGCCGTGACGCGCCTTCTCGAGGAGATGGGCAAGAACCCGCGCGTGACCGAGGCGCTCGGGAAGGTCATGTCCGCCAGGGGCACAGTTGACGAGAAGACCCGGCAGACGCTTCGCCAGGTCGGCCTCGCTGCAGCCGACGAGATCAAGGATCTCCGCCTGAACCTGGAGAAGCTCGAGAAGCGCCTCGCGAAGCTCGAGGGCGCTCCGGCGAAGAAGCCCGCCGCCAAGAAGCCGGCCGCGAAGAAGCCCGCCGCCGCCAAGAAGCCCGCCGCGGCGAAGAAGCCGGCCGCCAAGAAGCCGGCTGCCAAGAAGACTCCCCCCGCCTAGGCGGGCACGCGGAGCTTCAGTGCGCCCGGCACGACGCTGAAGACGATCGGCGTCGTCCCCGGCTGCTCGCCGTCGAGCGCCACCGGGAGGGACTCCTCCGCCTCGATCGCGACCTCCCGGCCGCGCAGCGTCGAGACCTTCTTGTGCTTCACGTGCGTCCCGCGGTACATCTTCGGGACGGTCATGACGAAATCGGCCTTGTTCACGTCCCCGATCAGGAGGACGTCGAGCAGGCCGTCGTCGGGCAAGGCGTCGGGAGTCACCTTCATGCCGCCCGCCGCGTAGCTCGCCGATCGTCGCGAGCACCTCGAGCATGCGGCCCGAGTGCTCCTCGCCGTCCACGCGCACGGTCATCTGGCTCGGCGTCCAGCGCATGAACACGCTCGTGGTCGCCCAGAAGAAGGAGACCCGGCCGCCGAGCGCCTTCGAGGACGTGTCCGCGCGCCGGGCGATCGCGCCGCTGATCCCGGCGCCGCCGAAGTTCGCGAACCACGACTCCTTGTCGGTCCCGTCCCAGCCGAGGTAGCGGGCGTGGCCGACGTCGATCGTCCGCACGGCGCCGTCCTTGGCGATCGCGAGCGCCTTGTCGAGGTCGCCGGGGATCGAGAACGTGCGCATGTAGTCCTTGCCGGTGCCGCGGGGGAGGATGGCCAGCTCGACGTCCTCCGCGCCCGCGCGCATGAGCCCGTTGACCGCCTCGTAGACCGTTCCGTCGCCACCCACTGCGACCACGCGCTTCGCGCCCTCGGCGACCGCCCGCGCGGTGAGGTCGGCGACCTCGCCCGGCCTGCGTGGAGATGAAGGCGTCGCCGTCGAGCCCGGACGCGGCCGCCCTGCGCGCGATCTCCGGCCAGCGTCGCCCGGTCGAGCCGCCGGCGGACGCCGGGTTGACGACGAAGACGGTGTCGCTCACTGGGTGACGGTGCCGAGCGCGAGCTCGGTCATCTGGTCAACCGCGGCGCGCAGCTCTTCGTCCGTGATCCGCTTGAACTCGCCCTCGACGATCACGTCGCTCACGGTGAGGAGGCAGCCCGCCTGCACCTTGCGCAGCGCGCCGACCGTGAAGAGGACGGCCGCCTCCATCTCGACGGCGAGGATGCCGCGGTCCGACCAGCGCTGGGCGCGGCCGGTGTCCGGGTCGTAGAAGACGTCGCTCGAGACGATCGGCCCGATCCGCACGCGCTTCCCCATCTCCTTGGCCGAGTGGACGGCCGCGTGGACGAGCTCGAAGTCCGCGGTGGGCGCGTGCGGCTCGCCGCCGACGTAGTGGCGTGCCGTCCCGTCCGCGGGGACGGCCGAGAGGGCGACGATCAGGTCGCCGAGCTCGAGGTCCGGCTGGAGTCCGCCGCAGGTGCCGACGCGGAGCAGCCGCTTCACGCCGAGTTGGATGAGCTCCTCGATCACGATCGCCGCCGACGGGCACCCCATCCCGGTCGACTGCACCGAGACCGGCTTGCCTTCGAACGTGCCCGTGTAGCCGAGCATCCCGCGCTCCGAGTTGCGCTGGTGGACGTCCGAGAGGAACGTCTCGGCGATGTACTTGGCCCGCAGCGGATCTCCCGGGAGGAGGCACGCCTCGGCGTAGTCGCCCTCGTTCGGCGCGGACGTGGATCGGCACGGCGGCAGCCTATCCGGTTGTGCTTTGTGCGTGTCGTCTGGACGTCGGCGCCGGTTTGAGGGTGCCGACGTGGCGTATCGTCCGGGCGTGCCGCGGCTCGTCCGCTCGCCCGACCTCCACCGGATCCTCGCGTTCTGCGCCGCCGACCCGGTCGAGCGCGTGTTCCTCGAGGACGTCGCCCGGCGCGGGCTCGGCCGTTTCGCCGCGCTCGAGGAGGGCGGCAAGCTCACGGCGCTCTGCCACGTCGGCGCGAACGTCGTCCCGTCCGGGCCGGACACGGCGGAGTTCGCCGATCTCGCCGTCGAGGGCGAGCCGCGGATGATCGTGGGCGAGGAGGGCGCGGTGACCGAGCTCTGGGACGCGATCGGCCGACGGCTTCCGACTCCGCGCGGACGACCGCCCCGGCCAGCCGGTGTACGTGCTCGACACGCCGCCGCCGCCGGGGGAGAGCGGGCTGCGCGCGGCGACGCTCGACGATCTCGACCTGATCGTCCCCGCCGCGGCCGACGCGTACTACGAGGAGGTCGGGATCGACGCCTACGGCCGCGACCCGTCGCTCTTCGAGTGGCGCACGCGCGCGCAGATCGAGCAGGGCCGAAGCTGGATCTGGCGGGAGGAGGGCCACGTGCTCTTCAAGGCCGAGGCGTCGGCGTGGACGCACCGCGCCGTCCAGCTCCAGCAGGTCTGGGTCGAGCCCGCCCTGCGCGGCCGCGGCTACGCGAAGCGCGCCCTCGCCGACCTCTGCCGCCTGCTTCTCGAGCAGACGCCGCAGGTGTGCCTCTTCGTCCGCCCGGAGAACGACCCGGCGCTCGCGCTCTACGACTCGATCGGCATGGAGCGCACGATCACCTACCGCTCGCTCATCTTCGCGTAGGGGTAGTCCCATTGAGGGACACCCCGACGGGGGTGGCAGGGTGCCCCTTCTCCACGGATGCTTTGCGTCGATGCGTCCCCTCGGCATCACTGCGGCTGTTCTTCTTCTCGTGCTCGGACTCGGCTTTGCCGTGCTGGGCGGCGGCGCCGAGAGCGCGGAGGCTCACTCCTGCTCGGCGGTCGACAAGCGGTTCATCCAGACGGCGAGCACGAACATGCAGGCGCTCTCGGTGTGGTCCGAGGGCTTCCGCAAGGGCGAGATCGGCGCCGACGAGGTCGCGATGGAGGCGAAGGACGCTGCCAAGCGGGTCACGTACGTGAAACCGCTCGATCCCGCGCTCAAGCAGTCGCAGAAGCTGATCGACGGGATGTTCCGCGAGTACAGCCGCGCCGTAACGCTCGCCGCGAAGGAGCGCGACAAGGCCGGCTTCCACATGCAGCGCTCGTACGGCCTCGCGAACTTCGCGCGCGACGTCCTGCTCCAGGCCCAGCCCGAGCTCGCCAAGCGCGGCTGCGACGTCGCTCCGCTCCTCTAGACCCGCCTCTAAGATGGCCGTGTGGACACGGCCGCTCTCCGCAGTCGCATCGAGGAGCACGTGCGCACGCACGACCTCGTTCCGGCGGGTGGCGACGTCCTGTGCCTCGTCTCCGGCGGCGCCGACTCCACCTGTCTCTGGCACGCGCTCGGCGCGCTCGGCTACCGCGTCGACGCGCTGCACGTGAACCACAAGCTCCGCGGGCGGGAGTCCGAGGAGGACGCGCGCGTTCTGCGCCGAGCGGCTCGGGGCGCGCGTCGTCGAGGCGCCCGGCCGCACCGAGGCCGAGCTGCGCGAGCTGCGTTACGCGATCGAGCCCGGGCGGCTCCGCGCGACCGGCCATACGGCTTCCGACCAGGTCGAGACGATCCTCTTTCGCCTGGTCTCAAGCGGGACGACGACCGGGATCCGCGTGCGCCGCGACGACGGCGTCGTGCGGCCGCTCCTCACGGTCTGGCGCGACGAGACCGAGGCGTACTGCCGCGCCGAGGGTCTCGAGTTCCGCGTCGACTCCTCGAACGCCGAGACGAGCCGCGGTCTGCTGCGCGACGAGGTGCTCCCGCTCCTGCGGCAGCTCCATCCCGCCGCCGAGCGGAACATCCTCGCCTCGCTCGAGCCGCCGGCCGAGCTGGCCGCGCCGGTCGAGCGCGCGCTCGCCGATCTCGTCTCTTCCCCGGCGGGCTCGAAGCGCGTCGACCTCGGAGACGGCGTCGTGGCGGTGCGCGAGTACGACCAGGTGTGGCTCGAGCGGGCGCCGGTGGCGCTCGACGGCGAGGTTCGCTGGGGCGGCTGGGTGCTCGCGTCGCGGCGTCCCGGGCTGCGCGTCCGGGGCTGGCGAGCGGGCGATCGGCTGGCAGGCCGCCGCAAGAAGGTTCAGGATCTCTTCGTGGATGCGAAGGTTCCCCGCTCGAAGCGCGAGGCCTGGCCGCTCGTCGTGCGCGGTGACGACGTCGTGACCGTGCCCGGGATCGCCTCGGCGCCGGGCTGGGAAGACGCCGTCAGCGCGAGGAGGGACGCGTAGTGCCCGTGCTTCCGGACGAGCTGCAAGCCGGCGTCGGCGAGATCCTGATCGACGAGGAGACGCTGCAGCACCGCATCGACGAGCTCGGCGCGGCGATCACCGAGGACTACCGCGGCACCGATCTCCTGCTCGTCGGCGTGCTGAAAGGGGCCATCTTCTTCATGGCCGATCTGATGCGGCGGATCGCGCTCCCGTGCGAGGTCGACTTCATGGCGATCTCGAGCTACGGCGCGGGCGTGGACTCCTCCGGGGTCGTCCGGATCCTCAAGGACCTGGACGTCTCGGTCGAAGATCGAAATGTGCTCATCGTCGAGGACATCGTCGACTCGGGCCTCACCCTCTCGTACCTCGTGCGCAACCTCGAGGCGAGGCGGCCGAAGTCCGTGGACATCTGCGCTCTCTTGGCCAAGCCGGAGCGGCGCGAGAACGAGGTCGACTGCCGCTACGTGGGCTTCGAGATCCCCAACCGTTTCGTGATCGGGTACGGCCTCGACTTCGCCGAGCGCTATCGCAATCTCCCCTACATCGGGGTGTTGCGAGACGACCTGATCGCGCAGGCTGAGGAGCACTAAGCAGGCGCGGGTTGGCCTAGGCCCCCGCTGCTACCCTTCCTCCCAGGAGTCATGCCGTCTTGAGCCGATTTTTCCGTAGCGCGCTTTTCCCGCTGATCCTCATCGTGCTGCTCGTGTACCTGGCGTCGCAGACGCTTTTGCCGAGCAAGCCCGAGCGCGGGAAGATGGCGTACTCGACCCTGATCACGACGGTTCAGACCGAGCCGGAGACGGTGAAGGACGTCGTCTTCAACCCGAAGAGCAAGTCGATCGAGTCGACGGTCAACGGGGAGAAGTTCAAGACGAACTACCCGAGCGACCAGTCGCAGGCCGAGTTCCAGCAGGTCCTGCAGGAGAACGAGGTCGCGTTCGACTCGAAGGGCACCGGCGCGAATCCGTGGTGGTCGTTCCTGACCTACCTGCTGCCGTTCGTCCTCTTCTTCGGCTTCTGGATCTTCCTGATGAACCAGGTGCAGGGCGGCGGCTCGAAGGTGATGAGCTTCGGCAAGAGCCGCGCCAAGCGCATGGCTCCCGACTCTCCGAAGATCACCTTCAAGGACGTGGCCGGCGTGGACGAGGCCGTCGAGGAGCTCCAGGAGATCAAGGAGTTCCTCGAGAACCCGAAGAAGTTCCAGGCGCTCGGCGCGCGGATCCCCAAGGGCGTCCTGCTCTACGGGCCTCCGGGCACCGGGAAGACGCTGCTCGCGCGCTCGGTCGCCGGTGAGGCCGGCGTCCCGTTCTTCTCCATCTCCGGCTCCGACTTCGTCGAGATGTTCGTCGGCGTCGGCGCCTCGCGCGTGCGCGACCTCTTCGAGCAGGCGAAGCAGGCGAGCCCCTGCATCATCTTCATGGACGAGATCGACGCGGTCGGTCGCCATCGCGGCGCCGGTCTCGGAGGCGGCCACGACGAGCGCGAGCAGACGCTGAACCAGCTGCTCGTCGAGATGGACGGCTTCACGATGACGGACAACATCATCCTGATCGCCGCCACGAACCGTCCCGACATCCTCGATCCGGCACTGCTTCGCCCGGGCCGCTTCGACCGCCAGATCGTGGTCGACCGCCCCGACCGGATCGGCCGCCGCAGGATTCTCGAGGTCCACACGAAGGGCAAGCCGCTCGACTCCGACATCGATCTCGACACGCTGGCCGCCGGTACGCCGGGCTTCACCGGCGCCGACCTGGCGAACCTCGTCAACGAGGCAGCGCTCCTGGCCGCGCGCCGCGGCCGCAAGACGATCGGCGAGCACGAGCTCGAGGAAGGGATCATGCGCGTGATCGCAGGGCCGGAGAAGAAGACGCGGCTCCTGTCGGAGCACGAGCGCAAGATCACCGCGTACCACGAGATGGGCCACGCTATCGTCGGGCACTACCTGCCGAACTGCGACGACGTCCACAAGATTTCGATCATCAGCCGCGGCCAGGCGCTCGGCTACACCATCTCGCTGCCGTCCGAGGACAAGTTCCTCACGACGCGCTCGGCGCTCATGGACCAGATGGGGATGACGCTCGGCGGCCGTGCGGCCGAGGAGCTCGTCTTCCACGAGGTCACGACAGGCGCCGCAAACGATCTCGAAAAGGTCACGTCGACGGCGAAGCACATGATCATGCGTTACGGAATGAGCGAGAAGCTCGGCCCGCGCGTGCTCGGCCGCAACCACGACCAGCCGTTCCTCGGTCGCGACATGGGCGGCGAGCCGGACTACTCCGAGGAGATCGCACGCGAGATCGACGACGAGATCCGCCGCGTCATCGAGGAGTCGCACGGCCGGGCGATCCAGGTGCTGAAGGACCACATGGACGAGCTCCACCAGATCACGGAGCTGCTCATCGAGCGTGAGACGATCGACAAGGACCAGTTCGAGCGTCTGCTCGCAGGCGAGTCTCCCGAGACCGTCTTCGTCGAGCCGGAGAAGCCGTCCGAGCCGGAGCCCGACCCGACGCCGGAGCGCAAGCCGCGCGCCGAGCCGAAGCCGCGCCCGTTCCCGCTGCCGGGCGCGACGATGCAGCCTCCGCCCGAGAGCGCCTAGCTCCGCACGTGCGCGCGGCGCTGCTTCTCGCCGTGCTTTTCGCAGCCGGCTGCGGTGGCTCGACAACGACCGTCACGCGGAGCGAGACGGAGACCGTCACCGAGACGGATTCGGTCACGCAGACCGTCGAGACATCCGTCGGCCTGCCGGACGCCGTCGCCCAGACCCATGCCGAGCTTCTGGCGGCGGCCCGGTCCGGCGACTACGAGGCGCTGCGGCCGCTCATCCCGGACGATGAGTTCTCGTACACATTCGGGCTGCCCGCGGAGGACGGGCCGATCGCCTACTGGCAGCAGGTGGACGAGACCTCGGACGAACGAACGATCGACGTCCTGGCACGCATCCTCGAGTTGCCCTACACGCTCTCCCAGGGCACGTACGTGTGGCCGTTCGCCTACGACAAGCAGGAGGGCGACCTGAGCCCGCACGAGCGGGAGCTCCTGGGCGATCTCGCCGGCGATTTCCAGCCCGAGAGCGGCTACCTCGGCTGGCGCGCAGGCATCGAGCCGGACGGGCGCTGGTCGTTCTTCATCGCCGGCGACTAGGACCGACCTCCCAGCCGTCCGCGACTCCGTCCTCCTTACGCGCGCGCCCCACCCTGGGTGGGGAGTGAACCACCCGCCACCCGCCTTCGACGGTATCCGGGAAATGCGCGCGTGTCTGTGCCGGACCGTGCCGACTCTGTAACGTCGCCGTGCCGGTTGCCGCACACGCCGCGGTTTGACACGCGGCCCCGCCCGGTGGGAGGGTCCGAGGCGAGGTGTCCGCCGCAGACGTCTCAGAGCCGGCTCCCACGCCGGCGCGCCGCCCGAAGCTGGGCCTCGCCCTCTCCGGAGGCGGCTTTCGCGCCGCGTTCTTCCACGTGGGCGTCCTCGCGCGCATGGCCGAGCGCGGGCTCCTGCGCAAGGTCGAGGTCATCTCGACCGTTTCGGGCGGCTCGATCGTCGGTGCGCAGCTCTACCTGCACCTGAAGGATCTCCACGAGAACGTCCCGGCCGCGGAGATCACCGACGAGCACTTCGTCCGCATCGTCGAGCACCTCGAGACGACCTTCCTCGCGGGCGTCGAGCAGCACGTGCGCGCGCTCGCGACCTCCAGCCTGGCCAAGAACTGGCGGATGCGCCGCGCCGACTACTCGCGCTGGACCGCCTCGGCGAGCTCTACGACGAGGTCTTCTACCGACCGGCCTGGGACGAGCCGCTCTTCGGCCCGCCCGCGCCGCGGGAGAACCCGGACGGGATGGTGCAGGTGCGCGACCTGCTCGTCCGGCCCGTCGGCGCCGAGCCGGGGTTCAACCCGTTCCGCGACAACGCCGAGCGCGAGAACGCGCCCGTGCCGGTCCTCATCGTCAACGCCACCTCGCTGAACACCGGTCACGCCTGGCGCTTCGAGGCGGTGCGCATGGGCGAGTACCCGCGCGACGAGGAGTACTGGGTCGAGATCGACAAGAACAAGCGGCTCGAGGTCACGGACTGGGAGAACATCGCGCCGCGCCAGCGCAGCTTCGAGCTCGGGCTCGCCGTCGCCGCGTCGTCCTGCGTGCCGGGCCTCTTCCATCCGCTCGCCGTCTCCGGCCTCTTCCGCTACCGGATCGGGAAGAGCACGCGGGAGCTTCGCGTCCAGCTCGTCGACGGCGGCGTCCACGACAACCAGGGCGTCGGCACGCTCCTCGACGCGGGCTGCGAGCGCGTGATCGTCAGCGACGCGTCCGGCCAGATGGCCGACATGGACGAGCCGTCCACGCGGATCCCGGCCTCGGTCACGCGCTCGACGCTCGGGGATCTACGGCGACCGCGTGCGGGAGGAGCAGCTCTCGGACGTCCGCCGCCAGCCCGGGCGCTCGGCGCTCATCCACCTGCGCAAGGGCCTGCCCGCGCTGGTCGTTCCCGCCGGTGCCCGACGACGATCCCGAGACGACGACGACGCCCGTCATGCGCGGGCGCGGTCGCCTACGACGTCGCGCCGCGGGTGCAGCTCATGCTCTCGCAGGTCCGCACCGACCTCGACTCGTTCAGCGAGGTCGAGGCGCATTCGCTCGCGGGCTACGGCTACGCGATGAGCTCGGTCGAGCTGGAGGTGCCGGGGATCAAGGATCTCGCCGCGCCCGATCCCGACGCGACCGTGGGGAGCTGGGCGTTCACGCGCGTCCTCGACTACCTCAGGCGGCCGCCGGACCCGTTCCTGAAGCAGCTCGCGATCGCCCAGAAGCGGTTCCTGAAGCCGGTCAAGCTCAGCCTGCGAGCCAAGCTCCAGGCGGCGCTGGCGGCGCTCGTCGCGCTGGTCGTCATCGGCGGCCTCGTCGCGCTCGTCCTCTACCTGCTCCGCGACTGGCTGACCTCGGACATCCCGACCTGGGGCGCCGTCGTCGCCGTCCTCGGCTTCGCGGCTCGTCGTGTCGGCGTTCGTCGTCCTCTACCTGAAGCGCGCGTTCCGCTCCCGCTTGCTCGCCGCCCTGTCGGAGTACCTCTACGGCCGGCTCAGCCCGGCGCTTCTGGCGCTGCCGCTGTGGATCTTCGCGCGCTTCACGCTCCGCCAGCACAAGCTGTTCCTGAAGGCGGGGCGGATCGACGCGATCGACGCCGAAGTCGCCAAGGAATCCGGAGACGGCGCGTTGAAACCGTCCTCGACCGACAAGGAGGAAAGCACGTGAGCAACGACGGACCGCTTGGACAGCGACGCGGGATCGCGTTCGTGATCATCATCACGCTCATCACGCTCGGCATCTACAGCCTCTACTGGGTGTACAAGACGCAGGAGGAGATGAAGCAGCACACCGGCGAAGGGCTCGGTGGCGTTCTCGGCCTGGTTGTCTGGATCGTCGTCGGCGCGGTCAGCGCCTTCGTGATCCCGTCCGAGGTCGGGAAGATGCACCATGCAGGACGGCAGGGAGGCTCCCATCACCGGCTGGACGGGCCTCTGGCTCTTCCCGTTCGGGATCTTCCTCATCCCGGCCATCGTCTGGGTCGTACGGGTGCAGGGCTCGCTCAACCGGTACTGGGATTCGAAGACCCCGGCCGCGCCCGCTCCGGCGTCGACCGCGACGGTCTAGCTCGATCGCAGCGCGGGCGGCCTCATGGCGGCCGTCCGCCCCGCGCCTGGAACACTTCCGGAGTGATTTCGCTCGAGCAGCGCTTCCCCCGGCCCAGCGTCATGGGCATCGTCAACGTGACGCCGGACTCGTTCTCGGACGCGGGCGTGAACCTCGATCCCACCGTCGCCGCGGCGAACGCGCGCGCGATGGTCGAGGACGGAGCGGCGCTCGTGGACGTCGGCGGCGAGTCGACGAGGCCCGGCGCCGACGCCGTCGCGCTGGACGAGGAGCTGCGCCGCGTCGTTCCCGTGCTGGAGGCGATCGCCGGCGAGCTGCCGGTCTCGATCGACACGTCGAAGGCGGAGGTCGCCCGGCGCGCGCTCGCGCTCGGCGCGATCCTCGTGAACGACGTGACCGCGCTGCGCGGCGATCCCGAGCTCGCCGGAGTCGTCGCCGAGTCGGGCGCGTTCCTCTGCCTCATGCACATGCTCGGCGAGCCGCGGACGATGCAGGACGACCCACGCTACGACGACGTCGTCTCCGAGGTCGCGCGGTTTCTCGAGGAGCGGCTCGCGTTCGCGGTCGGCGAGGGGATTCCCGAGGAGCGGATCTGCCTCGACCCGGGCATCGGCTTCGGCAAGACGGTCGAGCACAACGTCGAGCTGATCGCGCGGCTCGGCGAGATCGCCGCCCTCGGCCGGCCCGTCGTCGTCGGCGCGTCCCGCAAGCGCTTCCTGGGACGGCTGCTCGGCGACACCGAGGCGACGACCGGCCCGGTCGCGGCCGGGATCGGCGCCGCCGTCACCGCCTACGAGCGCGGTGCGACGCTGCTCCGCGTGCACGACGTCCGCCCGCATGTCGAGGCCCTCGCGGTCGCCGGCCGCGGTGGCGCCGTGAGCGGCGTGACCATCGAGATGCACGGCCTCGAGCTGCACGGCTTCCACGGCGTGCTCGAGGAGGAGCGGCGCGACGGCCAGACGTTCCTCTTCGACCTCGAGCTCGACGCCGACGTCGCGGGGGCGCGGAGCGACGACCTGGCCGGGACGATCGACTACCGCGAGATCGTCGCCTGCGTGCGCGAGATCTCGGACGGCCGTGCGTTCCAGCTGCTCGAGGCGCTCGCCGAGACGCTCGCCGACGCGCTCCTCGCACGGTTCCCGCTCTCCCGCGTCCGCGTGCGCGTGCGCAAGCCGCAGGTCGAGCTCGAGGCGCCGGTCGAGTACACGGCCGTGACCGTGGAGCGGACTAGCTGACGTCCGCGAAGAACGCGAAGTCGACGTCGTCGAGCGGCGTGCCGCGGCACGAGTAGACGTCGCCGTTCCAGCAGGTGTAGCGCGTGCTCGCGTTCGTGAGGACGAGCGTCACCTTGGAGGCGCTGCCGAAGTTCGGGACCGTGATCGTCCAGTTCGGCCCGCTGGGCACGGCGGCGATCTTCGTGACCACGCTGCCCGTCGTGACGACCGCGCTCGCGCGTGTGGTCACCGGGTCGTCCGGGAGGCTGAGCGTGAACGTCAGCGTCGAACCCGCGGCCACACCCGACGGCGTGAAGTCGTAGTAGGAGTTCGAGAGGTGCGCGACCGGGACCGAGCTCAGCGCGATGCCGGCGTTCGTCACCGGCGTCGACACGATCGGCCCGGGCTTCGGGTACTTCGAGCCCTCCGAGTAGAACGCGCCGGGCCGCAGGTTGCGGTAGCCGAAGTCGGCGAGGAGGTTCCCGAAGTTCGCGCCCGTGTTCTCGAGCACGCGCACGGTTCCCTGGGCCGAGTACTCGTCGAGCGCGCCGGGCCGCGAGTCCACGCGTCCCCAGACCTTCCGGATGACGCCCGGGCCGAAGCGCTCGCTCAGGTAGCGCCAGAAGATCCAGACGCCGTAGTGATAGCCCGAGTCGGTCTCGGAGAAGTCCGGGTTCTCGTGGTCGAGCGGCAGCCAGGCGTAGTCCGTGCCGAGCGGGCCGACCTTCAGGTACTGGCGGTTGTCGTTGACCGTGTCGTAGACCTCGTCCTCGATCCAGCCGGCGGTGCCTTCCATGAGCCAGAGGTCCTCGAGGAAGTCGTAGCCGTACTGGACGGCGTGGAAGAACTCGTGCGCGACGGTGACGCGCAGCGCCCTCGCGCCGTAGGCGGCGCCGTTGAACTGGGAGCGCGCGAAGTCGTCGTCGACCACGCAGTAGGCGGAGATGTCGCCGCGGGGCCCGCGGCTGGGATCGTCGGTGGTGCAGTAGCCGTAGAGGCCGATCGCGCCGACGTCGGCGACGTACACGTCGAGCTTTCCGTTCGGGCCGTGGTTCTTCGACTTCCGGTCGGACTTCGGCGCGCGGTAGCCCATGCGCCCGACCTCGACGCCCCACACGTAGCCCGTCACCTTGCGCGTCAGGTCGATCCAGTCGGGTACGCGGTTGCGGTTCTTGTCCTTCAGGCTCGGCGCGTCGCTCGTCTTCTCGACCCAGAAGACGCAGATCTTCGGACCGCACTTGTTGCGTGCCTTCGCGCGGTACTTGCGGATCGAGTCGAACGAGCTCGTCGGCCGCGCGAGCAGGCGCCGGGCGACGGCGCGGTCCGAATACGACAGCCGGTCGAGCCTCGCGACGAGGTCGCGGAGGATGATCGTCGCCTCGTAGCGCTCGGGCGTCTCGACCTCGCCGAACATGAGGCGGGCGCGGACCGGCTCGGCGACCGCGCGCACCCGCTCGAGGGCGTACTGCGCCTCGGTGATCCGCCCGGCCTCGAACGCCTGGGCGATCCCGTCGTTTCCGGGCTGGATCCTCGGAAGCTGCGGCTTGAACGGCTGCGCCGCCTGCGCTCCCGCGGCGCCGATTCCGGTGCACACGAGCGCGGCGACGAAGACCCCGAAGGTCCGCTGCATCCGAGTCTTGCAAGCGTGGGTATTCACGATGAAAAGGACGCGGCCTTCCGAGGCGCGTGCTCTCATGGTACTCCCGGCTCCGCGGACCGCCCGCGGTAGGAAAGAACCTTTACGACCCTCAATGCGCGCCTTCATCGGACTCGGATCGAACCTCGGCGACCGTCACGCGACGATCGAGCGCGCCGTCGAGCTCCTGGGCGCCGTCCCCGGCGTCCGGATCCTGGCGGTGTCGTCCCTGCACGACACCGAGCCCTGGGGCTACACCGACCAGCCGAACTATCTGAACGGGGCGGTCGAGGTCGACACCGAGCTCCTGCCGCGCCCACTGCTCACGGTCCTGAACGGGATCGAGGACGAGCTCGGCCGCGTGCGCGATCCCGACCAGCAGTACGGCCCGCGGACGCTCGATCTCGACCTGCTCCTCTACGAAGACGCGACGATCGACGAGCCCGAGCTGACCGTCCCGCACCCGCGCCTCCACGAGCGGGCCTTCGCGCTGGAGCCGCTCGTCGAGCTCGATCCCTCGCTCGCGCTCCCGGACGGGCGACGCCTCAAGGACATCCTCGGGACTCTCGTGGACCAGAGCTAGAATCCGGGTATGTCACACCTCGACGAACTCGACGAGTTCGAAGCCGATCTCGAGCTTCGCCTCAAGAAGGAATACACGGCGGTCTTCAGCCTCTTCCGCTACTGCGTGGTCACGCAGGACTCGACGTACCTGTGCAACCGACTGGACGTGAAGGTGCTGCCGCAGTCGACCTACCCGTTCTTCCACGTGACGATGGAGGACGTCTGGGTCTGGGACAAGAACCGGCCGACGCGGATGATCCCGAAGGCCGAGGTGTACACGTCGAGCGACGTGACGATCGAGGAGCTCCGCGGCGAGGGCGAGGAGCCCACGATCACCGCGGAGGCGCTCGCCGAGCGGCTCGGCGAAAGCCAGCCCACCGACGACGAGTAGTCCTCTGCTCCTCACGGTCGACGCCGGCAACACGCAGACCGTGCTCGGTCTGTTCGAGGGCGAGCGCCTCGCCGAGCATTGGCGCGTCGCCACCGAGGCCGAGCGCACCGGCGACGAGCTGGGCGCCCTCGTCGGCCGCCTCCTCGAGCTGCGCGATCTCGGCTTCGAGGAGATCTCGGGCGTCTGCCTCTCGACGACCGTCCCGGTGCTCGTGCGCGCCTACACCGAGTTCGCGGAGACCTACGCCGAGGCGCCGATCCTCGTCGTCGGCCCGGGGACGAAGACCGGCGTGCCGGTGCGCTACGACGATCCCCGTGAGGTCGGCCCCGACCGGGTCGTGAACGCGGTCGCCGCGCGCGAGCGCTATGGCGCACCCTGCATCGTCGTCGACTTCGGCACGTCCACGAACTTCGACGCGGTCTCCGCCGAGGGCGAGTACGTCGGCGGCGTCCTCGCGCCGGGGATCGAGGTCTCGATGGAGGCGCTCTTCGCCCGCGCCGCCCGGCTCACGAAGGTCGACTTCGTGGCGCCCGACCGGGTCATCTCGGCGAACACGACCTCGGCGCTCCAGTCGGGCGTCGTCTTCGGCTTCGCCGGCCAGGTCGACGGAATCGTCACGCGCATGCGCGCGGAGCTCGGCGCCGAGGCTCGTGTGATCGCGACCGGCGGCCTCGCTTCGCTGATCGCCCCGCACTCGGAGACGATCGAGCTCGTCGACGAGTTCCTGACGCTCGAGGGCCTGCGGCTCGTCTGGGACCGCGCCGAGCAGCTAGTGCGGCCCGACGACGACCTGGTCTAGCTGGAGCCGCGTGAGCGGCGTCGTCCAGAGATCCTGGATCCACGGGCGCCGCACCAGCATCGTCCGGCCGTAGAACACGGGCAGGATCGCCGCACGCTCCGACACCCAGATCCGGTCGAGCTCGTGGTACAGGCGCATCCGCTCGTTCGTGTTCTCGAGATCTCGGGCGCGCTCGTAGATCTCCTCGATCTCGGCGTCCATGTAGAGCGGCCAGCCGCTCGCCTTGAAGAGGCCCCGGAAGAAGCCGTCGGGATCCGGGTAGTCGGCCGTCCAGCCCGAGAGCCACATGTGGTCGGTGTCCTCGATGTTCGAGCCCCACAGGTGGCCTTCGATCAGCCGCACCTCGACTCTCGCGCCGAGCACCTCGCGCCACTGGTCGGCGAGCCCGTCGGCGAAGTCCTTCCAGATCGACGCGACGATCGTGATCTCGGGAAGCCCCTTCCCCTCGGGATAGCCGGCATCCGCGAGGAGCTTGCGGGCGAGCTCCGGGTCGTAGGAGGGGGCGACCTTGTGCGAGTGGCCCGGCATCGCCGGCGGGATCGCGCCGCCCTTCACCGCCGCGGTGACGAGGCCGTGCTGCGCCGGCTTCACCGCGTCGCGGTCGATCGCGTGCGAGAACGCCTTGCGCACGAGCTCGTTCGCGAACGGCCCCGTGTCGGTCCGGAAGCCGACGTAGGTCATCGAGAGCTCCGGCACCAGGTCGGTGACGGTGTTCTCGGCGTCGCGGGCGCCGGGGTCGTGCACGTGAAGCACGTCGTAGCGGCCGTCGATCCATTCCTTCACGGTCTCTCCGACGGGGCCCTTCGCGAACGTGATCGCGATCTCCTTCACGTTGCCGCGCACACCGACGAAGTGCGGGTTCGCTGCAAGCAGCGCTCCGTCGTCGTTCAGCTCCGCCAGGACGAACGGGCCGTTCGAGACGAGGTTCTCCGGCTCGCGCCAGGCGTCTCCGAGCGACTCGCACGGCGTGCTTCGGCCGCGGATAGGCCCAGGTGGCCGCCAGGATGTACGGGAAGTACGGGCGCGGCGCGCGCAGCCGGACTTCGAGCGTGCGGTCGTCGAGCGCCTTTGCCGACTCGATGTCCTCCAGGAGGAACGCGGTGATCGCCCGCTCCTCGCGGATCTTCGTCCACGCGTACACGAAGTCCTCGGCGGTGACCGGCTCGCCGTCGCTCCACTTGACGCCCTCCTTCAGGCGGAACAGGTACTCGAGCCCGTCGCTCGAGACGCGCATGTTGTCCGCCATCGCCGGCACGACGTTCAGCTCGCGGTCGACGATCAGGAGCCCCTGGAAGAGGTGCGAGATGAACTGGCCGCCCTCGGTCGTGTAGACGTCGCCCGGGGAGATCTCGTCGGGCGGCTGCGACGCGGTCTCGACGCGGGCGGTGAGCTCGTACGTCGTGGGCTCCTCGACGCGGCAGCAGAACGCCTCGTCGTAGGTCTTCTCCGCGTTCTCGAAGTCCGAGGCCAGGTGGTAGGCGAGCGCCATCTTGAAGAGCGTGTCGCGCGCGCGCCGCTCGTCGCCGAGGCGGGCGAGGAACGCGCGGGCCTTGCGGTAGTGCGCGAGCGCCTCCTGGTCGGCGTAGATCCGCCGGGCCGCGTCGCCGGCCGCGAGCAGGTACTCGACCGCCTTCTCCGGCTCGTCCGCCTCGCTGAAGTGGCGCGCGAGCAGCTCGTACACCTCTTCGGGATAGTCCTTGTAGAGATCCTCGAGCGCCTCGCCCACGCGGCGGTGCAGGTCGCGGCGGGTCGGCTCGACGAGCGTCGCATAGGCGACCTCCTGGACGAGCCCGTGCCGGAACCGATATTCAGGCGCGGGCCTCCGGCGCTTCTCCACGATCAGGTCGAGGCGCTGGAGCTCGAGGAGCGCGTCGCGCAGCTGGTCGTGCGGGACGAGCGTCTCGAGCAGCGGCAGCCCGAACGTGCGCCCGATCACGGCGGCGAGGCTGACCACCTCGCGGGTGTCCGGTTCGAGCCGGTCGAGCCGCGCCTGGAGCGCTCCCTGGACGAGCGCGGGAACCGCGAGGTCGTCCGTCGAGACAGCCAGCTTCCAGGAGCCGTTCGCGCGGGTCAGCGCGCCGCGCTCGACGAGGTCGCGCAGCGCCTCCTCGAGGAAGAACGGGTTGCCGCCCGCGCGCTCGACGAGCAGGTCGGAGACGGCCTCGGGCAGCTCGCCGTCGGCGGTGCGGTCGACGAGCGCCTTCGACGCGTCCGACGGCAGCGGCCGCAGCTCGATCTCGCGGTAGCGGTGCGGATGGAGCTGGCGGGCGCGCTCGCCGAGGCGCCAGGAACGGTGCTCGCGCTCGGTGCGGTAGAGGAAGACGAGCCCGATGGCCGCCTCCTCGGTCACGCGCAGCGTCTCCTCGAGCAGCTCGAGCGTCGACTCGTCGGCCCAGTGGAGATCCTCGAGGACGACGCAGAGCGGCTGCTCCTGGGAGAGCCGGTAGAGCAGCTCCGCGAAGACCTCGATCGTCTGGTGCTGGACGCTCTCGCGGTTCAGCTCGCGGATCTTCTCCGCCTCGTCGGGCTCGAGCGTCAGGCCCAGGAGGTTGGCGAGGAACGAGTACGCGTCGTCGGCCTCGTCCCCGAAGAGCTCGGCGAGCTGCGCCTTCAGCTCGAGCCGCACGCGCGTCTCGGGCGTCGACGCGCCGACGCGGAGCCAGTCGCGCAGGAGGTCGCGGATGGGGGAGTACGGGAAGCTCTGCGCGTACGAGACCGCCCGGCCCTCGATGAAGCGGATCAGGTCGGTGTACTCGGAGCGGACCTCGTTCACGAGCCGTGTCTTGCCGATGCCGGCCTCGCCGATCACCGAGACGATCACGCCGCGTCCCTCGCGCAGCCCGTCCATCGTGCGCTCGAGCACGGTGAGCTCGAAGTCGCGCCCCACGAGCGGGCCGGTTGGCATCGCGCGCTCGGTCTCGCGCACGCCGCGAACGCGGAAGGTGGTGACGGGGAGGCTCTTGCCGCGGATGTCCTGCTCGCTGAGCTCCTCGAGCTCGAAGCAGCCTTCGGCCGAGCGCGCGGTCTCGGCGGCGATCGCAACCTCGCCGGACGGCGCGACCTCCTGGAGCCGCGAGGCGACGTTGACCGTGTCGCCGAGCGCGTTCATCCGCTCGGCGATGTCGGCGCCGTCGTCGGCCGGGATGACGACCGGGCCGGTGTTCACGCCCACGCGCACGGAGAGGTCGACCTCGTACGCGTCGCGCACCTCCTCGGCGTAGCGGGCGATGGCGCGCTGGATCGCGAGCGCGGCCAGTACGGCGCGCTCGGAGTCGTCCTCGTGGGCGATCGGGGCGCCGAAGATGGCGAAGATCTCGTCCCCGACGCGCTGCACGACGGTGCCGTCGTAGCGGCGGATCTGGGTCGCCATGATCCGCAGCACCTCGTCCATGAGGAACTTCGAGCGCTCGGGCCCGAGACGCTCGCCGATGCCCGTCGAGTTGACGACGTCGGCGATGAGGACCGAGACGATCCGCTTCTGGCCTGTGGCGACTGTTGCCATGGGCGAAGGGTACCGGGGCGAACCCCTGTTCCCGAAGCCGAATTACCCGCCGGCGTAGATCGAGACCGGCAGGTCGAGCGTCGTGTGCTCGACCTGTGGAACCTCGGCGTGCAGGGCGTCCAGGAGCGGCGCCGCGCCCGGCGCCGCGGCGAGCAGCCGCTCGCTGCACCTCGCCGATCGTGGCGAGCTGGACGAGCTCCTGCTTGAACGGCTTCGGGAAGCGCCCGTGGCCGAGGAACCAGCCGTAGAACTTCTTCAGGAACCCGGTCGCGCGCTCCTCGCCCATCTCGCGCACGGTGTCCTCGATGAAGAAGCAGGAGCTCGGCGACGACCTCCTCGCGGGACGGGCGGTGGCCGTTGCGCCCGGCGATCTCGGCGACCGTCCACGGATTGCCCTGCGCCGCGCGCCCGACCATGACCGCGGCCGCGCCGGTCTGCTCGAGCACCTCCACCGCGCTCGCGCGCGAGACGATGTCGCCCGAGGCGATCACGGGGACGTCCACGAGGTCGACGAGCTCGGCCGTCAGCGAATGGTCGGCGGTGCCGGTGTACATCTGCTTCGCGGAGCGGGGGTGGAGCGTCAGCGCGGCCGCGCCGGCCTCGACCAGCCGCGGGCCGACGGAGAGCGCGTCGCGCGAGCCGTTCTCGACGCCCGCGGCGCATCTTCACCGTGACCGGCACGGAGACGGCCTCGACCACGCTGGCGACGATCCGGCAGGCGTGCTCGGGATCGTCGAGGAGCGTCGCGCCCGCGCCGGTCTTCGTCACCTTGCGGACGGGGCAGCCGAAGTTGATGTCGACGATGTCTGCGCCCGCGGCCTCGACGAGCCGGGCCGCATCGGCCATCGCGTCGGGCTCGGCGCCGAAGATCTGCACGGCCAGCGGATGCTCGTCCGCGCCGATCCGCAGGTAGCCGAGCGTGCGCTCGTTGCGGTGCTGGAGGCCGGCGCAGCTGACCATCTCGGAGCACACCAGTCCGGCCCCGAACCGGCGTCCCTGGCGGCGAAAGGCCTGCACGCTGACCCCGGCCATCGGGGCGAGCACGATCCGGCCGTGAATCTCGACCGGGCCGATGCTCCAGGGTGCGTCCAGATCTACCTGCATTCAGGCAGGAAATCGTAGCCGAGGCGCGAACACGCGAGCCTTGACGCGCTCGCTATCATTCGCCGGCTCACGAACCCCTGAGCGGGGCTCGGACTGCGGAAATCGGAGTCTCGGAGGCTTGAAGTGAAAGACGTACTGCTCACTCCCGAAGGCATGGACAAGGCTGACGGAAGAGCTCGAATATCTGAAGACCGACAAGCGCCGCGAGGTCGCGGAGCGGATCAAGCACGCGCGCGAGTTCGGCGACATCTCCGAGAACTCCGAGTACGACGACGCGAAGAACGAGCAGGCGATGGTCGAGCAGAAGATCGCGCAGCTCGAGGAGCGCCTCGCGCGCGCGCAGCTGATCAAGCCGGAGGACGTCCCGAAGGGCGTCGTCGCGATCGGCATGACCGTCCGCCTCAGGGACGTGGACGCCAGCGAGACGGTCGAGTACTTCATCGTGGGGTCGGCCGAGGCGAACCCCGCCGAGCGCAAGCTCTCGAACGAGTCGCCGGTCGGCCGTGCGATCATCGGCCGCAAGAAGGGCGAGACCGTCGAGGTCGCCACGCCCCGCGGCTCCCTGAAGTACAAGATCATGGACGTCAAAGCCACATAGCCCGCGGCTGTCCGAACTAGACCGGCTCGGCATCTAGACTCGCGGCGCCATGCCGCAGCTTCCCAAGCGCTTCCCCGAACGGGATCAGATCGCCGACGTGCGGGCCGAGGCGGAGGCGCTCGAGCCCGGCGCGGAAGGGGCCGAGCAGCGCCGGCTCGCGGGCCGTGTCATGGGCCGCCGCGGGCACGGGAAGCTCGTCTTCTTGGACCTCGTCGACCGCTCGGGGCAGATCCAGCTCCTCGTGCGCGGCCGACCGCTCGGGCCCGGTCGACCTCGACCTCGGCGACATCGTCGGCGTCGCCGGCCCGGCGACCAAGACGAAGCGCGGCGAGCCCTCGCTGGCCGTGGACGAGCTCGAGCTGCTCGCCAAGATCGCCAGCCCGCTCCCGGACACCTACCACGGCCTCGTCGACGCCGAGACGCGCTACCGCAAGCGCTATCTCGACCTGCTCGTGAACGAGGATGCGCGCAAGGACTTCCTCACCCGCAGCCACATGGTCTCGGCGCTGCGCCGCGGACTCGACGCCGACGGCTTCGTCGAGGTCGAGACGCCCGTCCTCCAGCCGCGCTACGGCGGCGCGTTCGCCGCGCCGTTCACGACGCATTCGAACGAGCTCGGCCAGGATCTCTACCTGCGCATCGCGACCGAGCTCTACCTGAAGCGCCTGATCGTCGGCGGCCTCGAGCGCGTCTACGAGATCGGCAAGGACTTCCGCAACGAGAGCATCTCCTACAAGCACCAGCCCGAGTTCACGATGCTCGAGTGGTACGAGGCCTACGCGAACTACGAGGACACGATGGCGCGGATCGAGACGCTCGTCGACACGGTCGCGCGCGAGGTCCTCGGGACGACGAAGGTCGAGTTCCGCGGCCACGAGATCGACCTCGCCGCCCCGTGGAAGCGCATCTCGTTCGTCGCGGCCCTCGAAGAGCACGGCGTCTGGTCGACCGACGAGGCCGAGCTGCGCTCTCTATTCGACGCGCGCGAAGTCGACACGAAGGCGGACAAGACGTGGGCGCAGCTCGTCGACCACGCGATCAGCCACTTCGTCGAGCCGAACCTGATCCAGCCGACGATCCTCTTCGACTATCCGCTCGAGCTCTCCCCGTTCGCGCGCACGCGTGACGACGACGAGCGCACGGTCGAGCGCTTCGAGTACTTCGCCGGCGGCATGGAGCTCGGCAACGCCTACACGGAGATCAACACCGCAGCGGAGCAGGAGGAGCGCTTCCGGCTGCAGCAGACCGAGCGCCAGGCGGGCGACTCGACCGCCGAGGAGGGCGACCCGGACTACGTCGAGGCGCTCTCCTACGGGATGCCGCCGACGGCCGGTTTGGGGCTCGGAATCGACCGGCTCGCGATGCTCTTCACGGGCCGCGAGACGATCCGCGACGTCATCCTCTTTCCCAGCCTCCGCGACCGGTAGCCTGCAAGCCTCGAACGAGGGAAGGGCTGTATCCCTCGATCGGGGCATTTTTAGTGGAAAGCACTTGAAGAACTCCCCCTTCTAGGGGAGAGTGTGAGACCTCAGGAGAGGGAGGGCGTCACCCCCCATGCGGCACGAGTGATCCGGGCGACACGGACGGGGTCCAGGAGTCCGTTTCGTGCCCGGGAGACGCCCTGAACGTACATAAGGTCGAGAGGAGAATCATGCTGCGGCACCGTGGGGTTGGGGTTAGTGCAACCAAGAAGTCGACGCTCGTCATGCTCGCGATCGGGCTGGCGCTGTTCGTCGTTGCAGGCGCGATCGCCGCGCGGGGCTCGTCCCCGCTCGGGCAGGACTTCAAGACGCCGGTCGGTTCGCCGAACCCGGCCGTAGCGACAAAGCAAGGCCGGCGCCGCGCAGGCGAGCGCCGGCAGCTACGAAAGCTTCAGGCGGCAGCGCATCCGCTGCGCAGGCCGCCTCGGCCGCCAAGAGCGGCAGCGTCAGCAAGTCCGCAGCAAGCTCGACGAGCGCCAGCTCGGCGAGCCTCGCCGCCTCCGAGGACGGGGCCGGTGCTTCCTCCGATGAGCTCGCCTCCTCCGGGCTCGCAGCCGATTCCGGCCGTCTCGCCGCCCGCAAGTCGGGTGGCCGCAGCGCGCTGACGTACGGCTACATCAAGGGCAGGAAGTTCCACGATCTCAACGTGAACGGCGTGAGGGATTCCGGGGAGCCGTACCTCGAGAACTGGATCATCAAGGCCTACAAGGACACCGACGGCGACGGCGTCAAGGACGCCGGCGAGACGACCATCGGCGACTCGGACCAGACGGACAGCTTCGGCGGGTACGAGCTCAGGCTCCTCGCCGGCAAGTGGGTCGTCTGCGAGACGCAGCAGTCCGGCTGGACGCAGTCCGCTCCCGCGAACACGAAGTGCGGGACGAGCTCGGGCGGCTGGGCGATCACGGTCGTGGTCGACCAGAAGCACGAGAACAAGGACTTCGGGAACTACAAGAAGGGCAAGGTCTCGGGCGAGAAGTTCCACGACCAGGACGCGGACGGGCAGGAGGACAACACCGAGCCCGGCCTCTCCGGCTGGACGATCAACGCGTACGCCGACACGAACGGCAACGGCGTGAAGGACGCGAGCGAGACCACGGTCGCCGCCACCACGGTCACCGGCTACGACGGCGACTACGAGCTCTACCTGAACCCGGGCAAGTACATCGTCTGTGAGGTTCAGCAGCCGAACTGGGTCCAGTCGGTCCCCGGCAACTCGATCTGCGGCCCGGGCGCCGGCGGTTACGCCATCACGGTCTCCTCGGCCAGTTCGCAGTCCGTCCGCTCCGGCGATCGCCACGTCTTCACCGACTACGGCTTCACCGGCAAGGACTTCGGCAACTACAAGAAGACCGGCAAGACCGGCAAGAAGTTCCATGACCTGAACGCGAACGGCGTGAAGGACACGAACGAGCCGTACCTCGCCGGCTGGACGATCAACGCGTACGTCGACTCGAACGGCGACGGCGACAAGGACGCCTCCGAGAACACGGTCGCGGGCTCCGCGGTCACCGACGCGGGCGGCGCGTTCACGATCTACCTGCCGACCGGCAAGTACATCCTCTGTGAGGTGCAGCAGTCCGGTTGGAGCCAGTCCGCTCCGGCGAACAACGTCTGCGGCACGGGCATCGGCGGCTACGCCGTCACGGTCTCCAGCAGCGGCGCCTCGTCGCTTCGCAACGCCGGTCGCTCGGTCTTCACCGGCACGCACACGAACTACGAGTTCGGCAACTACCGCAACGCCACCAAGTCGGGCATGAAGTTCCACGACCTCGACGCGGACGGCGTGAAGGACGCGGGCGAGCCGGGCCTCCAGGGCTGGACGATCACGGCCTACAAGGACACGGACGGCGACGGCATCAAGGACGCCGTCGAGACGACGGTCGGCGCGAGCGCCGTGACCGACGCGAACGGCAACTACTCCATGAGCCTGAAGCCGGGCAAGTACGTCGTCTGCGAGACGCAGCAGGACGGCTGGACGCAGTCGTACCCCTCGGGCTCGATCTGCGGCGACGGCGGCGGCTGGGCGATCAATCTCGCCGCGGGGGACGTCGACAGCGGCAACGACTTCGGCAACTACACGAAGGACGAGAGGACCCTCGCTACGAAGTCCGGCACCAAGTTCAACGACCTGAACGCCAACGGTGTGCGGGACGCGGGCGAGCCCGGCCTTCCGGGCTGGTTGATCAGGGCCTACGTGGACGAGAACGGAAACGGGATCAAGGACGCCGGCGACAACACGATCGGCGGCTTCGCGGTCACCAACGCGCTCGGCAACTACTCGATGTCACTCATCGCAGGCAAGTACATCGTCTGCGAGACGCAGCAGGCCGGCTGGACGCAGTCCTACCCGGCGAACGTGGCGTGTGCCGGCTTCGGCGGCTGGGGGATCACCCTCGCCCCAGGCGACCACGACACGGGCAACGACTTCGGCAACTGGCAGAAGGCCACGAAGACCGGCATGAAGTTCCACGACCTCGACGCCGACGGTGTCAAGGACGCGGGCGAGCCGGGCCTCGCGGGCTGGACGATCACCGCGTACGCCGATGCGAACGGCAACGGCCTCCGCGACGCGGGTGAGAACACCGTCGCGGCGACCCAGGTGACGGGCGCGGGCGGCACGTACAGCCTGAGCCTGAACCCCGGCAAGTACCTCGTCTGCGAGACGCTCCAGGCGAACTGGTTCCAGTCCTTCCCCGCCAACAACGTGTGCGGTGCGGGCCTGGGCGGCTGGGCGATCACGCTGACGTCGGGCCAGCTCGACTCCGACAACGACTTCGGCAACTACCAGAAGGCGACCAAGTCGGGGATGAAGTTCAACGACCTGAACACGAACGGCGTCAAGGACCAGGGTGAGCCGGGCCTCGCAGGCTGGGTCATCCGCGCCTACGCCGACACGAACGGCGACGGGACGCTCCAGGCGGGCGAGACCACGATCGCCGCATCGGCCACAACCGGTGCGGGCGGGACGTACTCGCTGAGCCTCAATCCCGGCAAGTACGTGGTCTGCGAGGTCGCGCAGGCCGGTTGGACGCAGTCCCTCCCGGCGAACACGAAGTGCACGGCCATCGCCGGTCTTGCTCCGGGCGGCTGGGCGATCACGCTCGCCTCGGCCGAGATCGACGCGGACAACGACTTCGGCAACTGGCAGAACGCGACCAAGACGGGCATGAAGTTCCACGACCTGAACGCCAACGGCGCGAAGGACGCGGGCGAGCCCGGACTTCCCGGCTGGACGATCACCGCCTACGCCGACGCGAACGGCAACGGCATCCGCGACGCGGGTGAGAACACCGTTGCGGCCTCCGCGGTCACCGGTGCGGGCGGCACGTACTCGCTGAGCCTCGCGCCCGGCAAGTACATCGTCTGCGAGACGCAGCAGGCCGGCTGGACGCAGTCCTTCCCGGCGAACAGCGCCTGCGGTGCGGGCCTCGGCGGCTGGGGCATCACCCTGGCCTCGGGCGAGCTCGACTCGGGCAACGACTTCGGCAACTGGCAGAAGGCCACGAAGACCGGCATGAAGTTCCACGACCTCGACGCCGACGGTGTCAAGGACGCGGGCGAGCCCGGCCTTCCCGGCTGGACGATCACGGCCTACGCCGATGCGAATGCGAACGGCATCCGCGACGCGGGTGAGAACACCGTCGGGGCGACCCAGGTGACCGGCGCAGGCGGCACGTACAGCCTGAGCCTCAACCCGGGCCGCTACGTGGTCTGCGAGACGCAGCAGGCGGGTTGGACGCAGTCCTTCCCGGCGAACGCGGCCTGCGGTGCCGGCGCCGGCGGCTGGGGCATCAACCTCGCCTCGGGCGAGCTCGACTCCGGCAACGACTTCGGCAACTGGCAGAAGGCCACGAAGACGGGCATGAAGTTCAACGACCTCGACATGGACGGCGTGAAGGACGAGGCCGAGCCCGGACTCGCGGGCTGGACGATCTACGGCGTACGTCGACGCGAACGGCAACGGCCTTCGCGACGCCGGCGAGAACACGGTCGCGGCCTCCGCGGTGACGGGCCAGGGCGGGACGTACTCGCTCAGCCTCGACCCGGGCCGCTACCTCGTCTGCGAGACGCAGCAGGCCGGCTGGACGCAGTCCTTCCCGGCGAACAACGTCTGCGGAACGGGCCAGGGCGGCTGGGCGATCACGCTCACGTCGGGCCAGCTCGACTCCGGCAACGACTTCGGCAACTTCCAGCAGGCCACGAAGACGGGCATGAAGTTCCACGACCTGAACGCCAACGGCGTGAAGGACGCGGGCGAGCCCGGCCTTCCCGGCTGGCAGATCTTCGCCTTCGTCGATGCGAACGGGAACGGCATCCGCGACAACGACGAGAACGTCCTCGGCGCCCAGGCAACGACGGGCGAGGACGGCACGTACTCGCTGAGCCTGAAGCCCGGCAAGTACGTCGTCTGCGAGGCGCAGCAGGTCGGCTGGACGCAGTCCTATCCGACCGGCGGCAACTGCGGCAACGGCTCCGGCTGGGCGATCGACCTCGCCGGCGGCCAGGTCGACTCGGGCAACGACTTCGGGAACTACCGCAAGGCGACGAAGTCGGGCCTGAAGTTCGAGGACATCAACCGCAACGGCGTCCGCGACCAGGGTGAGCCCGTTCTCTCGGGCTGGGTCATCCGGGCGTACGCCGACACGAGCGGCGACGGCGTGCTCCAGGCGGGCGAGTCGACGATCGCGGCCTCGGCCACGACCGGAGCGGCGGGAACGTACTCGCTCTCGCTGAACCCGGGCAAGTACGTGGTCTGCGAGGTCCTCCAGGGCGGCTGGACGCAGTCCCTGCCCGCGAACACGAAGTGTGTGGCGATCGCCGGGCTCGCTCCGGGCGGGTACGCGATCAGCCTCACGTCGGGCCAGGTCGAGGCGAACAACGACTTCGGCAACTGGCGTCAGCCCTTCGAGCCGCCGCGAGTCTGCCGGTCGCTCAAGCTGAACCGGCACCAGGCCTTCATCGGCCGCAAGGTCACCATCAAGGCCACGTGCCGCGACCAGCACGGCAAGGGCATGAAGAACGAGAAGGTGCTCGTTCAGGGCGCCGGCGTGAAGACGATGGCACGGACGGACAAGAACGGCGTCGCGACCGTGACGATCACGCCCAAGAAGGTCGGCATCATCCGCTTCCGGGTCGTGGGCTCGCAGCGGTGCAAGGCGCAGATCGCGGTCCGCGGCCCGTTCCGGCCGCCGCTGACCGGGCGCGACGAGAACAAGAACAAGTAGGTCCTCCTAGATAGGTACGACCGCCGACGCCCCGGAAATCCCGGGGCGTCGGCGCGTTGTCACTCGATTTGAGTAACTCGTCCCTCGAACGAGGGTCACTCGATCTTGGCGGCTTGAGCCCTCCCGTGAGGGAGCGGACACCGGTCTCCGCGCGCCGATGCCAACGGCGTGAACGGGAGGCGCCTCATCGCAGCGTTCGTCGCCGTCATCGCCCTGGGCGCGCTCTTCGCGTCCGGCGCCGCGGCTGCGCGCACGCACTGCTCGAAGTCGTACTCCTACGCGGGCCTCATCGGCGCGCACACGTCCCACGGCGTCCGCACGAATCTCACCGTCGTCAAGGATCCCGAAGTCCGCAACGGCCACGTCGCCGGCTGGGTCGGCGTCGGCGGAGTGGGTCTCGGCCCGAACGGCACGACCGAGTGGATCCAGGTCGGCTACAGCGGTTACTCCTGGGAAGACAGCACCCTGTACTACGAGGTCACGCGCCCGCACGGGTACCCGACGTACAAGGCCGTCATGAAGGTCGAGCCCGGCGAGACCCACAGCGTCGGCGTCGCCGAGATGCGCGGCCGCAAGAACTGGTGGCGCGTCTGGGTCGACGGCAAGACCGTCTCCAAGCCGATCCACCTGCCCGGAAGCCACGGCGCCTGGGAGCCCGTCGCGACGGCGGAGAGCTGGAATGCCGACTCGGGCCGCTGCAACAGCTTCGCCTACCGCTTCTCGCGCGTCGCGTTCGCCACGCGCCCGAACCGCGGCTGGCGGCTCATGCGCAACGCGATGAAGCTCGAGGACACGGGCTACCGCGTCACCCGCGTGAACGGCGGCTTCACCGCCCGCGGCGCCATCTAGGCCAGCAAGTACTCGCTCGCCAGTCCCGCCCATTCGCCGTACGGCGCGAGGAGCTGCCGCGTGTCCTCGACCGTCGCAGGCGCGCCCGAGAGGCGTGAGCAGAGCCGGATGAGCCCGAGGTCTCCGACGAGCCCGTGGTCGAAGCGGCCGAGCCCGTAGAGCGAGATGACGCCGGCCGACCAGGGCCCGAGGCCGCGCTCGCGTTCGATCCGGTCCGGCGCGGCAGGCGCGCTCTTCAGCCGCTCGAGATCGATGTCGCGCGAGAGCCGTACGAGCGTGGCCGCCTTGCGCGCGGCGAGCCCGTGGCGCGCAAGCTCGGCCGGCGCGTAGCGGGCGAACGTCTCCCGCGTCGGCGGCAGCCGCAGCCCGTTGTGCTTCTCCGCGGAGACGGCCAGGAGGCGCCGCTCGAGCCGCCGTGCCGCGCTCGCCTGGATCAGCTGGCCGCAGAGCGCCTTGAGGAGCGAATGCGTCACCGTGGCGACGCGGAGCGGCCGCATCCCCTTGCGCAGGCGGATCGCCGGCCCGACGAGCGGATCGTCCCGGAACTCCTCGACGAACGGCGCGTGCGAGTCGTCGGCCGCGAGCATGAAGCGCAGCGGCTCGACCGCGGCCTTCGCCCCGTCGATGCGCGCCTCGAGCTTCCCGTCCGTCCGCTGCCACACACGGGCGGTGACCGGCGCGCCGTCGACTTCGTACGCGAGCGTCAGGATTCCGTCCCGAAACACCCGCGTGGCGTCGCTTCGGTGGCGTGCGCACTGGGCGAGGGAGTAGGGCGGACGGGGCTCGATCGTCGTCTCCACCGCCATGAGGCGACCCTAGTAAATTTGGTCTTGGTTAACCGGCCGTTACGGCCGATAGAGGTTCCATGGGCGCTCGTTACCTCCCGACCACTTCGGTACCATGGGTTCTCGCGGTACGACCGGAAGGGGATTGAGGCGTTGTTCGAACGATTCACTGAACGCGCACGGCAGGTCGTCGTTCTCGCCCAGGACGAGGCGCGCGCCCTGAAGCACAACTACATCGGGACCGAGCACATCCTGCTCGGACTCCTCCGCGAGGAGGAGGGGCTCGCCGCGCGGGTCCTCGAAAGTCTCGACATCACGGTGGAGGAAGTCCGCGCCCAGGTCGCCCGGATCGTCGGGCAGGGCGACGAGGTCACCACCGGCCAGATTCCATTCACGCCGCGCGCCAAGAAGGTGCTCGAGCTGGCGCTGCGCGAGGCCCTGTCGCTGGGCCACAACTACATCGGAACGGAGCACATCCTCCTCGGCCTCGTGCGCGAGAACGAGGGTGTCGCGGCCCGCATCCTGCTCGACTTCGACGCGGATGCGGAAAAGATTCGCAACGAGATCATCCGGATGCTCTCCGGCCCCGGCCGGCGCCAGTCCGGCTCGAGCGGCGCGCCCGGCGAGAAGACGAAGAGCTCCAAGCTCCTCGACCAGTTCGGCCGCAACCTGACGAAGCTCGCCTCCGAGGGCAAGCTCGACCCGGTCGTCGGCCGCCAGACGGAGATCGAGCGCGTCATGCAGATCCTGTCGCGGCGCACGAAGAACAACCCGGTGCTGATCGGCGAGCCGGGCGTCGGCAAGACCGCCGTCGTCGAGGGACTCGCCGCCCGCATCGCGACGAACCAGGTACCCGAGCTCCTGAAGGGCAAGCAGATCTACACGCTCGACCTCGCTGCTTTGGTCGCGGGCTCGAAGTACCGCGGTGAGTTCGAGGAGCGCCTGAAGAAGGTCATGAAGGAGATCACCCAGCGCGGCGACATCGTCCTGTTCATCGACGAGCTCCACAATCTCGTCGGCGCGGGCGCGGCCGAGGGCGCCATCGACGCGGCCTCGATCCTGAAGCCGGCGCTGGCCCGCGGCGAGCTCCAGACGATCGGCGCGACGACGCTCGACGAGTACCGCAAGTACCTCGAGCGCGACGCCGCCCTCGAGCGGCGCTTCCAGCAGATCAAGGTGGACGAGCCGTCGGTGGACGACACCGTCCAGATCCTGCGCGGCCTGCGCGACCGCTACGAGGCGCACCACCGCTGCACGATCACCGACGACGCCCTCGCGGCGGCCGCAGCCCTGGCCGACCGCTACATCCAGGACCGCCACCTGCCGGACAAGGCCATCGACCTGGTCGACGAGGCCGCGTCCCGCATGCGCATCAAGACGATGACCGCTCCGCCGCGCTACCGCGAGCTCGAGGAAGAGATCGAGCGCGTGCGCGAGGAGAAGGAGAAGGCGATCGAGGACCAGGAGTTCGAGAAGGCCGCGAACCTGCGCGACAAGGAGCGCAAGCTCACGCAGAAGCGCCGCGACCTCGAGGAGAAGTGGCGCTCGTCCGAAGAGGTCGAGCAGCCCGAGATCGGCGAGGAGGAGATCGCCGACATCGTCTCCATGTGGACGGGCATCCCGGTCTTCAAGCTCACCGAGGCCGAGTCGCAGAAGCTCATCAAGATGGAGAACGAGCTGCACAAGCGCGTGATCGGCCAGGAGGAGGCGATCGTCGCCGTCTCCAAGTCGATCCGCCGCGCCCGCGCCGGCATCAAGGACCCGAAGCGCCCGACCGGCTCGTTCATCTTCCTCGGCCCCTCGGGCGTCGGGAAGACCGAGCTGGCGCGCACGCTCGCCGAGTTCCTCTTCGGCGACGAGGACGCGATGATCCAGGTGGACATGTCGGAGTACATGGAGAAGCACTCCGTGTCCCGGCTCGTCGGCTCGCCGCCCGGCTACATCGGCTACGACGAGGGCGGCCAGCTCACCGAGGCCGTGCGCCGCAAGCCGTACTCGGTCGTCCTGCTCGACGAGGTCGAGAAGGCGCACCCGGACGTGTTCAACATCCTGCTCCAGATCCTCGAGGACGGGAAGCTCACGGACGCCCAGGGCCGCAAGGTCGACTTCCGGAACACGATCGTGATCATGACGTCGAACATCGGCGCGGCCACGATCTCGAAGAACCAGTCGCTCGGCTTCGGCATCGGCGACGAGACGGGCCTCACCTACGACGAGATGAAGTCGCGGATCATGGGCGAGCTGAAGAAGGTCTTCCGCCCCGAGCTCCTCAACCGCATCGACGAGGTCATCGTCTTCCACAAGCTTTCGAAGGAAGAGATCACGACGATCGTCGACCTCATGCTCAAGCGGCTGCGCGACCAGATGGTCGAGCACGAGACCGCGATCGAGCTGACCGACGACGCGAAGCAGCTCCTCGTCGAGAAGGGCTACGACCCGGCGATGGGCGCCCGGCCGCTGCGCCGCGCGATCCAGCGCCACATCGAGGATCCGCTCGCCGACTTCGTCCTCGGGCGATCGCTCAAGCCCGGCTCGACGATCCTGGTCGACCGCAAGTCCGGCACGGACGAAGTCGAGATCACGGTCATCCAGGGCCCGGAGCCCGAGCAGCGCGAGAAGGTCACCGTCCCCGCCGAGAAGCCCGAGGACTCCGGCGACGACGACCACTCCGGCGACGAGGGGTAATCGCCTCTAGATAGAGAAAGCGGCCCCGGAGGGCCGCTTTCGACGTGCGGTTCTTGCCGGCTTCGGCTAGGCCGGGCGATCTTCTTCGTCGTGCGTGTGTCCCTCGGCGGAATGGTCGTGCGGAGCCGGCTCGGACGGAGCGGCCGGAGGAGCCGGAGGCTCGGGCGCAGCAGCCGGCGGCTCGGGCGCAGCAGGCTGCTCAGGAGCAGCGGCCGGAGGCTCGGGATCTGCCGGAGCAGCGGGAGGAGGCGGGGGAGGCGTGGTCGCGGCCGGAGCGGACTCGCCGCCGCCAGCGCCACCGGACCCGCCCATGCTGGTGGCCTCGGACTTGAGGTTGTCGATTCCGCCGGCTTCCTGGACTGATAGCCAGGCTCCGACGGCGATTACCACCGCCAGTAGAAGGCCGATCCAGGCCCAGATCGTGCGGTACTCGTTGTCGGCGAGGATCTTGATGATCGTGAAGATCAGAATCAGGATCCCGAGCACCGCGCCGGTCATCGCGTCGGACACGGGCAGCTGGACGTCGGCTGCCGCGAGTCTCACCACGAGCCACGCGATGAGGACGATGACGAGCAGGCCCATGATCACGCCGACGCCGTGCCACGCGTTGCGGGTCAGCTCGTCGCTTACACCGAGCTCCTCCGCGAATTCGGAACCGGGTCCGTCGTACTTCTGCCAGCTCAGGAAGCTGTCGATGAGGAGCAGGATGCTCCCGATGAACATGAGCTGGGTTCCGCGGGAGAGCGCCGAGAATCGTTCCATGCGGCCTGTCCTTTCTTGGTCTTCCGACCGACTGTTTTCGTAAGCCGGAACTTTCTAGGTGCTGCGTGTAAATAGCAAGCCAATCGGACACTGATTCGGCACGGTCGCCGTCATGCCTTGCGCCTAGACTCGAAGTCGTGGCCAAGGCGGCGGCAATCCAGTACGCATGCTCGGAATGCGGGTACACGACCGGGAAGTGGCTCGGGCGGTGTTCCGCTTGCAACGCGTGGGGGACGCTGGTCGAGGAACGCGCCGCGGCGCCGTCGGGCCGCAAGGGCCCGGCGACGCAGGGCCGGCCCGTCCTGCGGCTCGTCGAGGTCGAGGCCTCGGACGCCGAGCGCGTCACCACGGGCGTTCCCGAGCTCGACCGCGTGCTCGGCGGTGGGCTCGTCCCGGCTTCGCTCGTGCTCGTCTCGGGCGATCCGGGCATCGGGAAGTCGACGCTGCTCCTCATGGCGCTCCGTTCGATGAGCGCCGAGCGGCCCGTCGTGCTCGTCACCGGCGAGGAGTCCGCAGCGCAGGTCAAGTTGCGCGCCGACCGGCTCGGCGGCGCCGGCGACGTGCGCATCCTCGCGGAGACCAATCTGGACGAGGTCTGCGCCACGCTCGAGCGCGAACGCCCCGAGGTGGCCGTGATCGACTCGGTGCAGACGCTCTACTCGGCCGAGCTCGGCTCCGCGCCCGGCTCGGTCGGCCAGGTGCGCGAGTCGGCGGCACGGCTCTTGCGGCTGGCCAAGGAGGAGGGCATCGCCGTCTTCCTCGTGGGCCACGTGACCAAGGACGGCACCGTCGCCGGCCCGCGCGTGCTCGAGCACCTCGTCGACACCGTCCTCCAGTTCGAGGGCGACCGCTACCGGGCGCACCGGATTCTCCGTGCGGTCAAGAACCGCTTCGGATCGACGAACGAGCTGGGCGTGTTCGAGATGACCTCGGCGGGCCTCGTCGGCGTCGAGGATCCTTCGCTCGTCTTCGGCAAGGCCGCGGTCGGCGAGCCCGGATCCGCGATCGCGTGCGCACTCGAGGGGACGCGGCCGATCGTCCTCGAGATCCAGGCGCTCGTGTCCAAGACCGACCTGGCGATGCCGCGCCGCGTCGCCACGGGCGTCGATCCCAAGCGGCTCTCGATGATCGTGGCGGTGCTCTCGCGCCATGCAAGGATCTCGCTCGGCCAGGCCGACGTGTTCGTGAACGTCGCCGGCGGCGTGCGGATCGACGAGCCCGGCGCCGACCTGGCGGTGGCCGTCGCGATCGCCTCGGCGGCGCGGGGGGTCCCCGTCCGTGCGGGCGTCGCGTGCCTCGGCGAGATCGGTCTCACGGGCCGCCTGCGCCCGGTCGGGCAGATGGAACGGCGCCTTTCGGAATGCGAGAAGCTCGGCCTCGTCGAGGCCGTCGTGCCGGAAGAGACGTTGCCTCATGGCAGAATGCGGCTCAGCGCCGCGGACACCCTGCGGCGCGCGATCTCTCTGGGACTCGATGCGGGCGGATCCACGGAAGGATAGGACCCTTCTCTCGGCACTGAGCCTCGTCTCGCCGGGGACCGCCGCTACGCGCCGGCATCGACGACCTCATCCGCGCCCAGCTCGGCGCCCTGATCGTCGCGGGCGAGCCGAACGACCTCGCGTTCCTCTTCTCCGGCGGGATGCGGCTCGACCTGCCGCTCACGTCGCAGCTCCTCTACGAGTTGGCCAAGATGGACGGCGCGATCATCGTGAACGACGAGCTGACGAAGCTCGTCTACGCGAACGTCCAGCTGATGCCCGATCCGAAGATCCCGTCGGACGAGACGGGCACGCGGCACCGAACCGCCGAGCGCGTCGCGAAGCAGACGGGATCGCTGGTCATCTCGATCTCGCAGCAGCGCGAGACGGTCACGGTGTTCATCGGCGACCTGCGCTACCAGCTCGGGGAGATCTCCGAGGTGCTCGCGAAGACGAACCAGGCGCTCGCGACGCTCGAGACCTACCGCACCCGGCTCGACCAGGGCCTCACGCGGCTGACCGCGCTCGAGTTCCAGAGCGCGGTCATGCTCGACGACGTCCTCGTCGTTCTCCAGCGGGCCGAGATGACGACGCGCATGGCCTCCGAGATCGAGCGCAATCGCGTCGAGCTCGGGGAGGAGGGCCGCCTCATCCAGATGCAGCTCGACGAGCTGATGGAGGACGTGGCCCGCGAGAAGGCCGCGGTCGTCTACGACTACGAGCTCTCAGGCGATCCGAGCAACGCCATCGCGGCGCTCGAGGCTCTGGGCGCGCTGGCGCACGAGCGGCTCGTCGAGTTCGACGAGATCGCAGTGCTTCTCGGCTACCCGAAGGAGGCGAATCCCCTCGACTTCACGGTCGCTCCGCGTGGGTACCGGGTGCTCCAACACATCCCGCGGCTCCCCGAGTCGATCGTCCGCCATCTCGTCCGCGACTTCGGCGGTCTCGACGCGGTCATCCGCGCCAGCCAGCGTGAGCTGGAAGCCGTCGAAGGTGTCGGCGCGGTGCGCGCGCGGGAGATCCGCGAGGGGCTCAGAAGGCTCCAGGAGCACAACCTGGTCGACAGGTATCTGCAGCTCTAGGCCGGAAAAGCCCTGCTCGTAGCGCGGACGCGTGCCGTCCGTCACAAAAAGTCCTGGAAAGTTTGGCTTTTTCTGGCTTGTCTAGGTACAATTGACGGTCTTGGAGAGAGGTCGGGGCGTAGGCGTGCGCTCGTTTTCGAGAGGGAGGCAACTTGTACGAGATCGGCGATAAGGTCGTTTACCCCCACCACGGCGCAGGTGTTGTCGCGAAGAAGGAATCGCGCATCATCCTCGGTCAGAAGCGCGAATACCTGACCATTCAGATCCTCCACAACGACATGACGGTGAACGTGCCGTCCGAGAATTGCGACCGCGTCGGTCTCCGCAAGGTGATCGACGAAGAGATGGTGGAGCGGGTTCTCGTCGTTCTCCACGGTGACGGCACGAACATGCCGAAGAACTGGAACCGCCGGTTCAAGTACAACCGCGACAAGATGAAGACCGGCGACATCTTCGAGCTCGCCGAGGTCGTCCGGAACCTGTCGCTTCGCGACCAGGAGAAGGGCCTCTCGACCGGCGAGAAGCAGATGTTCGTGAAGGCCAAGAAGATCCTCGCCTCCGAGCTCATGTACGCGAAGGCCATGGACGAGGACGAGGCCGCAGCCTGGCTCGACGAGGTTCTCGGCACCCCTGTCCGCGCGGCCGTCGCGAGCTGAGCGGCGGAGATCCGACCGGCATCTGGGCCGTAGTCGTCGCGGCGGGCCGCGGCGAGCGTCTTGCCGTTGACCGGCCGAAATCGTTCGCGAACCTCGGCGGTCGTCCGCTGCTCGCGGAGAGCCTCGAGCGGCTGGACGGGTCCGACTGGATCGAGGCGATCGTCGTAGTGGCTCCCCCTGAGTGGGAGGAGCCCGCGATCCTGCTGGCGGAGGAGCTCGGCGCCGGCAAGGTGACCGCGGCCGTTCCCGGCGGGGAGACGCGCGCCGATTCGGTTCGCGCCGGGCTCGCTGAGGTGCCCGAGGACGTCCCGGTCGTGCTCGTGCACGACGCCGCGCGGCCGTTCGTCACCGAGCCGGTGATCGAACGTGTGCTGGGTGCGCTCGAGGGTGTGGACGGCGTCGCTCCCGCGCTTCCGCTTGCCGACACGGTCAAACAGGCGGAAGGTGACATCGTGACCGAGACGGTCGACCGCAGCGGGCTCTACGCGGTGCAGACGCCGCAGGCGTTCGTGGCCTCGACGCTGCGGACCGCGATCGCCCGCGGCGAGGGGAGCGACTGCGCGTCGTTCGTGGAAGCCGCAGGGGGTCGGATTCGGCTAGTCGAGGGCGAGCCCGCGCTCTTCAAGGTGACGACGCCGGCCGATCTCGCGCTGGCCGAGAGGCTGCTGGCGTCGTGAGCGATCTGCGCATCGGCATGGGCGTGGACGCGCACGCGCTCTCCGGAACCAAGGTTCTGGTGCTCGGCGGAGTCGTGTTCCCCGGTGAGCCCGGGCTCGTCGGGCACTCGGATGGGGATGTGCTCGCGCACGTACTGATCGACGCCGTGCTCGGCGCCGCTGGGCTCGGGGACATCGGGTCGCTGTTTCCCTCCGACGATCCGGGCTGGCAAGGAGCGTCGTCGCTCGACCTGCTGCGCCGCGCCTACGACGACGTGCTCGCAGCAGGGTTCGAGTTGGCCAGTGCCGACTGCGTCCTCATCGGAGAGAAGCCGCGCATCGCCGACCATCGCGACGAGATGCGAGCCGCGCTCGCCGGCGCGATGGACGTCGATCCCGCCCTCGTGAACGTCCGCGCGACTACGACGGACGGCCTTGGGTTCACGGGGCGCGGCGAAGGCCTTGCGGCCCAGGCGGTCGCGCTCGTCAGGCCGGCAACTTAGCCCGGCCGCCGACCACCTCGACCAGCCCGTCGCGCTCGAGCGACGTCACCGCCTCGGCGTCCGTGGCGTTTTCGCCCGCAGCCACCGCACGAAGCGTTCGCGCGCGCCGCTGGCGGAACGAGCCCTCGAAGCGGCTCTGCTTGCGCAGCGGTTCGTAGCGGCGGCCGCGTGACGGGCAGTCCGTCGCGAGCGGGCACGCCTCGCATCGAGGGACACGCGCCAGGCAGATGGTTGCGCCGAGATCGAAGAGCGCCTGCGCCGCCTCCGGGCCGAACTCGCCGCCGGTGCGCTCGATCACGCGCCCGACGTTCACGTCGACGGGCAGCACCGGCTCGCCCGAACGCGAACGCTCCTACCGCGTCGGCTGTATACCGGCCGACGCCCGGGAGCTCCGTCAGATCCTCGGGCCAGCCGTCGGCGGCAACGACACGCGCAGCTTCGTGCAACGCGACCGCCCGGCGGTTGTAGCCGAGCCCCTGCCAGGCGCGAATCACGTCCGCGCGCGACGCTGCCGCGAGCGCGTCGACGGTCGGCCACCGTTCCAGCCACTCCTCCCAGCGAGGCACCACGCGGGAAACCTGGGTCTGCTGGAGCATCACCTCGCTGACGAGGATCGGGTACGGGTCGCGGGTTCCTCGCCAGGGCAGGTCGCGGCCGTGCTCGCGAAACCAGGCGAGGAGGGCCGCCTCCAAGGTCAGAGGCCGCGCTTCTGGCGGAGCCGGACGTAGCCGTAGATCGGCCAGGCGAGGATCGGGACGATGATGAGCGCCGCGATCCAGCCGAACTTGGCGCCGCTCGTGAGGCTCGTGTTCCTCAGCACGTCGGCGACGAACACGACCGTCAGGGCGAGGTAGATGAGGCCGGCTCCGATGTAGTACATGCGCGCTCCTTGGTGGGGGTCGCCACGAGCCTAACGCCTGACTATGCTCGCGCCGTGGTTCGCGTCCGCTTCGCGCCCAGCCCTACGGGATCGCTCCACATGGGCAGCGCGCTCACTGCTGTTGCGAACCGGCACTTCGCGGACGAGCACGCCGGCCACTTCATCCTCCGGATCGACGACACGGACGAGGCGCGCACCGAGGCCGAGGCGGAGGAGGGGATTCTCGACGACCTGACCTGGCTCGGAATCGCGTGGGACGAGGGCCCTGTGCACCAGAGCCGAAGGGCTGCGCGATACTCCGAGGTCGCGACGCGGATGCTCGAGACCGGCGAGGCCGAGCGCGAGGACGACGGTGCGGTGCGCTTCCGCGAGGAACGGCGACCGACGCTTCTGCGCGCCGACGGGCGGCCGACGTACCAGCTCGCCTCCGTCGTCGACGACGTCGACCTCGGGATCACGCACGTGATCCGCGGCACCGACCATCTCGACAACGCTCCGCTCCATGCGGCCCTGACGCGCGCGCTCGGCGCCGAGCCGCCCGAGTACATCCACCACGGCCTGCTCCTCGGCCCGGACGGAACGAAGCTCTCGAAGCGCCACGGCGCGGCTTCGCTCGGCGACTTGCGCGAGCGTGGGATTCCGGCCGAGGCGGTGCGCGCCTACCTCGAGGAGCTCGGACTCCCGAAGCACGACGTCCACTACGACGAGCAGCGGCTGCGGCGCCTGGCCGTCGACGTGCTCGCGGCTCTCTCGGACGAGGAGCTGGCCGCACGCGCCGATGCTCCTTTGGCGTACGCGCCGGCGCTGCGCGGCGCGCGCGATCTCGCCGAAGCGCGGGCGCTGGCCGAGCTCGTCTCCTCCGCGCCGACCCCCGAGCCGACCCAGTCTCCGGACACCCTGGCCCGCTTCGCCGAGCTGCGGGCGGCCGCGCCGGACACGCTCGACCTCGCGGGAGCCGACGAGCTGCTCGGCGCGCTGCGCGAGGGCGGCGCCGATCTCCGGGCGCTTCGGCTGGCGCTGACCGGTGAGCCGCGCGGGCCAGAGCTCAGGGCGGTCATCGCCGCGCTCTCGCGCGACGAGGCGCTCGGCCGCGCCGCCGCTACTTCGTGAGCTCGGGCCCGACGGTCGTCGCAGTCGCGAGAAATGCTGCGACGGTGCCGGAGGCGTCGCCGCGGTCGCGCCGGCGGATGGCGACGAGCTGTGGTCGCGGCATCCGCGCATCCGTGATCTCGATGAGGCGCAGCCGCCCGGCGGCGATCTCGTCCGCGACCGCGGTCTGGGGGAGAAGCGCGACGCCGAAGCCCAGCTCGACCATCTTCTTCGCCGCGTCGATCGCGTCGAGCTCCATCAACGCGTCCGGCTGCACACCGGCGGTGCGGAAGAGCGCGTTCGTGAGCTCCGTGTAGCTCGACGTGCGGTCGAACTGGACGAGCTGCTCACGGGCGATCTCCTCGAGGCGGATCTTCCCGCGCTCGGCGAACCGATGCGACGGGTCGCAGACGAGCACGAGCCGGTCCTCGTAGAGCGGCGTCGAGACGATGTCGGGATGGCGCAGCACGCGCGTCAGCCCGAGATCGACCTGCTCGCGCAGGACGAGGTCGAGCACCTCCTCGGAATGCCCGGTGCGCACGCTCACGCGCACGCGCGGGTGGGCGGAGGCGAACTCCTTCAGCATCGTCGGCAGCGAATAGGTCGAGAGCGCCGGCGCCGCGCCGAGGGCCAGCCGCCCCGCGCCGCCGCGCTCGAACGCGTTCACGATTTGGCGCCCGTCGGAGAGCGACTCGAGCGCGCGCACGGCAAAGGGGAGGAAGGCCTCGCCCGCCTCGGTCAGCCGCATGCCGTGGGAGGTTCGGTGGAAGAGCTTCGCCGCAAGCTCTTCCTCGAGCCTGCTGCAGCCGCGACGTCAGGGCCGGCTGCGTGACGAACAACGCGTCGGCCGCGCGGCTGACGCTGGCCGTCCGCGCAACCTCGACGAAACCCTGGACTTGAGAAATCTGCATATAACGGAATTCTATATTGCTGATCTACAGAAACGATTTGCTGGATATCACCGATCGGTCTAGCGTCATTCGGCATCGAGCGATCAAGGAGGTTCGATGCGAGCAGACGCGACATACACGGCAACCGAGATCGACGAGCCGGAGGCGCCGCAGAAGGCGTCCGTGATCGTGTTGAGCTCCGCGGAACTCAGTCCGTGCAACTGCCCGGACTTCTGCGAGCGTGATCACGATCTCGACTAGCGCCGCGGAGGTCCTCACCCCGGAGGCGCTGGCGTTCGTGGGCGAGCTCCACCGCCGGTTCGAGCCCCAGCGCCGGGAGCTGCTCGCGGCGCGGGCAGAACGCCAGGCGCGCATCGACGCGGGCGAAATGCCCGAGTTCCTTGCTGCGACGAAGGAGGTGCGCGAGGGCGACTGGCAGGTCGCGCCCGTGCCGCACGACCTCCAGGACCGGCGAGTCGAGATCACCGGGCCGGTCGACCGCAAGATGGTCATCAACGCGCTCAACTCGGGGGCGCGCTGCTTCATGGCCGACTTCGAGGACGCGAACTCGCCGACCTGGCGGAACTGCGTCGAGGGTCAGGTGAACCTGACCGACGCGATCGAGCGCACGATCGAGCTCGACACCGGCGAGAAGACCTACCGCCTGAACGACGACGTCGCGACGCTAATCGTCCGCCCGCGCGGCTGGCATCTCGACGAGCGCAACGTCCCCGGTGGGACCGTGTCCGCCTCACTGTTCGACTTCGGGCTCTACCTCCACCGCAACGCGCACCGGCTGCTCGAGCGCGGCACCGGGCCGTACCTCTACCTGCCGAAGCTCGAGAGCCATCTCGAGGCACGCCTCTGGAACGACGTCTTCGACTTCACCGAAAACACGCTCGGCCTCGACCGCGGGACGATCAGGGCGACCGTCCTCATCGAGACGATCCTCGCCGCGTTCGAGATGGAGGAGATCCTCTTCGAGCTGCGCGACCACATCGTCGGCCTGAACGCCGGCCGCTGGGACTACATCTTCAGCATCATCAAGAAGTTCCGCACGCGCCCCGAGTTCGTGCTCCCCGACAGGGCGCAGGTGACGATGACCGTCCCGTTCATGCGGGCGTACACGGAGCTGCTCGTGAAGACCTGCCATGGGCGCGGCGCCCACGCGATGGGCGGAATGGCCGCGTTCGTCCCCAGCCGGCGCGACGCCGAGGTGAACGAGCGCGCCTTCGCGAAGGTGGCGGAGGACAAGGAGCGCGAGGCGGGCGCCGGGTTCGACGGCACCTGGGTTGCTCATCCCGATTTGGTCGCGGTTGCTCTGCGCGAGTTCGACCTGGTTCTGGACGGCAGACCGAATCAGGTCGAGAGGCTGCGCGAGGAGGTCGACATTGCGGTGATCGACCTCCTCGACGTGGCCGTGCCCGGGGGAGAGATCACGGAGGAAGGCGTCGCCGGCAACGTGAGCGTCGGGATCCGCTATCTCGAGTCCTGGCTCCGCGGGGTCGGGGCGGTAGCGCTCGACAACCTGATGGAGGACGCGGCGACGGCGGAGATCGCGCGTTCCCAGATCTGGCAGTGGCTGCGGCACGGGCGGCTCGAGCGCGATCGCGTGGTCGCGCTCGAAGACGCCGCGCTCGCCGGCGCGGGCGAGGGGCGCTGGGACGACGCGCGCACGGTGTTCGACCGCGTGGCCCTCGCGGACGACTTCGAAGAGTTCTTGACCTTGCCGGCCTACGACTACTTGGAGGGACACCGATGACGGGGTTCATGGAGCAGGTGGAGGCGCTCGAGCGCCGCTGGGCGGAAGAGCGCTGGGCCGGGATCGAGCGCCCGTACACGGCCGACGAGGTCGTGCGGCTGCGCGGCTCCGTCCAGGTCGAGCACACGCTCGCCCGGCGCGGGGCGGAGCGACTGTGGTCGCTGCTCCACAGCGAGGAGTACGTCGCGGCGCTCGGCGCGCTGTCGGGCGGCCAGGCCGTTCAGATGGTCAAGGCCGGCCTTAAAGCGATCTACCTCTCCGGCTGGCAGGTCGCGGCCGACGCGAACCTCGGCGAGAACGTGTACCCGGACCAGTCGCTCTACCCGGCGACCTCTGCACCCGCATTGGTGCGGCGGTTGAACAACGCTTTGCGGCGCGCCGACCAGATCGAGTGGGCGGAAGGAAACGGCGAGCGCGAGTGGCTCGCGCCGATCGTCGCGGACGCGGAGGCGGGCTTCGGCGGCGCCCTGAATGCATTCGAGCTGATGAAGGGCTTCATCGAGGCAGGGGCCTCGGGCGTGCACTACGAGGATCAGCTGGCTTCGGAGAAGAAGTGCGGGCACCTCGGCGGCAAGGTTCTGGTCCCGACGGCGCAGTTCGTGCGGACGCTGGTAGCCGCCCGGTTGGCCGCCGACGTCCTCGACATTCCCACGGTGCTATTTGCGCGCACCGACGCGCTGGCCGCGACGCTGCTCACGAGCGACGTGGACGAACGCGATGCCGGCTTCGTGGTCGGCGAGCGGACGTCCGAAGGGTTCTTCCAGGTGGAGTCGGGGATCGAGAGCGCGATTGCGCGCGGGCTCGCGTACGCGCCGTTCGCCGACGTCCTGTGGTGCGAGACGTCGACGCCGGACCTCGACGAGGCGGAGGCGTTCGCCGCCGCGATCCACGCGGAGTTCCCGGGCAAGCTCCTCGCCTACAACTGCTCACCGTCGTTCAATTGGAAGCGTCACCTGGACGACGCGACCATCGCCGAGTTCCAGCAGCGGCTCGCGGCGATGGGCTACCGGTTCCAGTTCATCACGCTGGCCGGGTTCCACGCGCTGAACGCGGGGATGTTCGAGCTGGCCGGCGGCTACGCGGCCGAGGGCATGACCGCGTACGTGCGGCTCCAGGAGCGCGAGTTCGAGCTGGAGGAGGACGGATACACCGCGACCCGGCACCAGCGCGAGGTCGGCGCCGGCTATTTCGACCTGGTCGCGCAGGCGGTCTCGGGCGGCGAAAGCTCGACGCTCGCGCTCAAGGGCTCGACCGAAGAGGCGCAGTTCGAGCGGGCGCACGCGTAAGCGGCGCAGCCTCTCTCAGTCCGAGGAAACGGCCACACCCCCACCCTGGGAGGGGCTGTGGCCCCCTTCCTGGCGGCCACCCGCGTTCCCGAAGGGAGGGTAGCTGCGGAGTCCACACGGCTTTCGCGCGGAAGCCTGCCGATTCTGTGCCGAGTTTCTCACAGGCCGGGCGTGACCCGTACGCCCGCGCCCCGGGGTCTGCGAATCTACGGTCGTGCGCATCTACAACTCGTTCACGCGCTCCAAGGAGGAGCTGCCCGTGCCGCCCGGCCCGATCGGGATGTACGTCTGCGGCCCGACGGTCTACCAGCGCATCCACGTCGGCAACGCGCGGCCCTACGTCGTCTTCCTCTGGATGCGCAACTGGCTGCGCGAGCGCGGCTACGAGGCGAAGCTCGTCGAGAACGTCACCGACATCAACGACAAGATCTACGACGCCGCGCGCGCCGAGGGGATCCCGAGCGGCGAGCTCGCCGAGCGCGCGGCGCGCTGGTACTTCGAGGACACCGACGGGCTGGGCATCGGCCGCCCCGACGTCGAGCCGCTCGCGACCGAGACGATCCCCGAGATCGTCGCGCTGATCTCCGACCTCGTCGAGCGAGGGCTCGCGTATGAGTCGTCCGGCGATGTCTACTTCCGCGTCGGCGCCTTTCCCGAGTACGGCGCGCTCTCGGGCGCGAACCTCGACGACATGGTCTCGCAGGAGCCCGGCGACCTGAAGGAGGATCCCCGCGACTTCGCCCTCTGGAAGGCCAACAAGCCGCATGAGGACACGGCCTGGGACTCTCCGTGGGGCCGCGGCCGCCCGGGCTGGCACATCGAGTGCTCCGCGATGGCCGAGAAGCACCTCGGGGCCGAGTTCGAGCTGCACGGCGGCGGGCTCGACCTCCGCTTCCCGCACCACGAGAACGAGATCGCGCAGTCGCGCGGAGCCGGCCGCGGGTTCGCGCACATCTGGGCGCACAACGGGATGCTCGAGTTCGCCGGCGAGAAGATGGCCAAGTCGGTCGGCAACATCGTCTCGCTCCGCGAGGCGCTCGACCGGTGGGGCCGCGAGGCGATTCTGATCCTGTTCCTCGGCGCGCACTACCGCAGCCCCGTGGATTTCTCCGAGGACGCGATCGAGCAGGCGAAAGCGCAGTGGGAGGATTTCCGTACGGCCTTCCGCGTCGCGGCCGTTCGCGGCGACGCTCCTTCCTGGGACGATTTCGCGGCGGCGCTCGACGACGACTTCAACACGTCCGCCGCGTTGGCGATCCTTCACGAGTGGCGTGCGTCCGGCCGACTAAAGGAACTGGCCCGCGGCCTTGCCCTCTTCGGGCTCGAGGCCGGCACCGACGCAGGCGAGGCTCCGGCGGAGATCGTCGCGCTCGCTGACGCCCGCGAGGCGGCGCGGGCGGCGCGGGACTTCGACGAGGCCGACCGGCTGCGCGGCGAGATCGATGCGGCGGGCTGGGAGGTGCAGGACGTGGCGGACGGATACCGCCTGATCCCGAAGGCGTGACCCAGACCCGCGAGCTCGTCTACGGGCGGCGCCCCGTCCACGAGGTGCTCCGCGCCGGCCGCCGCGAGGTGATCGAGGTGCTCGCGACGGAGCGGACGCGCGCCTCGGAGCCGTGGCTCGAGGACGTGAAGCGGATCCGAACCGAGCCCGACCGCGTGCTCACCGATGCCGCGCACACGCGCGACCACCAGGGCGTGATCGCGTTCTGCGAGCCGTACCGCTACGTCGACGCCTACGAGCTCGCCGGTGGCGAGAAGCCGCTGATCGTCTGCCTCGACCAGGTGACCGACCCGCACAACCTCGGCGCGGTGTGCCGCAGCGCGGAGGCCGCAGGCGCGACCGGAGTGGTCGTCACCGAGCGCCGCTCCGCGCGGGTGACCCCCGCCGTTTGCTCGGCGTCCGCCGGCGCGGTCGAGCATCTGCCCGTCGCGGTCGTCGTCAATCTCGCCCGCTACCTGGAGGAGACGAAGGGCGCCGATCTCTGGGCGTGGGCAACCGAGACCGAGGCGCAAACGCGCGTCTGGAGCGCGGATCTGACCACCGGCGTATTCCTCGTGCTCGGCTCCGAGGGCCAGGGAATCCGCCCGAGCGTGCGCCGCGCCTGCGACGACGCCTTCTCGATTCCGCTCGGGGGCAAGGTGGAATCGCTGAACGTGAGCGTGGCCGCAGGCGTCGCGCTCTTCGAGGCCAGGCGCCAGCGCGGCGATGCCTGAGCCGACCCTCTACCTGGTCGACGGCTACAACCTGCTCCACGCCGGGTCGTTCGCCGATCGCGGCGAGCTCGTGGATCTCCTCGCCGGTCACGTGGCGCTGCACGGCGCGCGCGGCGTCGTCGTCTTCGACGGCGTGGGCGAGGACCACCGGATCGGCGCGCTCGAGATCCGCTTCGCCCAGCCCGCGGACGCGCTGCTCGAGCAGTTGGCGGCGGAGCGCCGAAGCGAAGAGCGTGTGCTGCTCGTGTCCTCCGACCGCGCCGTTCGCGACACGGCCGGGCAGGAGGTGGCCCACCGCTCGTCGAAGGCCTTCGCCGGTGAGCTGACCACCGCGAAAGCGGAGTCGCGCACCAGTTCCGAGGACGGGAAAGACGAAGATCGAGGACGCGCTTGACGCGGAAACGCGTGCCCGCCTCGAGGCCTGGCGCAGAAAGACCTCTTGACTTTCTCCACAGGTCGCTGCTAGCGTGCCGTCACCTTCAACCTGAGGGTTAGGGTTGCATCCGCCAGAGCAGCTCTCTCCTTCCCGCCGCCCAGGAGGCAAGCCATGCCCCGCCAGCAGTTGGCTGCCGTACGACCAGCACGTACACCGGAACGACTTCAGCGCGAAAGCGAAGACGTCCGTCTGGTCATCAAGGCCCGTAACGGTGACCCGGTCGCGCTCGACGCGCTGATCCGCCGCTATACGGGGTTCGTGCGCCTCAAGGCGAGCTCGTACTTCATCGCCGGCGGCGAGTCGGACGACCTGATCCAGGAGGGCCTCATCGGCCTCTACAAGGCGGTCCGCGATTTCCGCACCGACAAGGAGACCTCGTTCCGCAGCTTCGCGGAGCTCTGCATCACGCGCCAGATCATCACCGCGATCAAGGCGGCGACCCGCTTCAAGCACCAGCCGCTGAACGGCTACGTCTCGTTCAGCCAGACGCCCGCGGGCCAGGAGGACGGCGACTGCACGCTCGGCGACGCGCTCCCGGGCCCCGGCGTCGACGATCCCGCCATCTGCGTCATCTCCACCGAGGAGCTCCAGAGCCTCGTCTTCACACTCGGTACCGGTCTCTCCCCGCTCGAGACGGACGCGCTCCGCTACTACATGGAGGGCAACTCGTACGAGGAGATGGCCGAGCTGCTCGGGTGCGACACGAAGACGATCGACAACGCCCTCCAGCGGGTGAAGCGCAAGGTGCTGACACATCAGGAGTCGCGCCAGGTTCTCCTGTAGGAGCGGGCTACGATGCCGGTGCGCCGGTGTAGCTCAATTGGCAGAGCAGCGCTTTTGTAAGGCGAAGGTTGGAGGTTCGAGTCCTCTCACCGGCTCCTCTTAATGGTTCTTCGCGCGCGTGAAGTTAAACGGGAATACGCGGCCGTGGCTCGTTCGTTTCAGTGGTCATGAGACCGCTGAATGAGATTCGCACAGAGATCGACGAGGCGACCGAGCGGCGGCGCGAGCTCTGGGACGTCCTCGCATACGGCTTGAATCCTGAGAAGTCGGCCGAGGCTGCGGCGCTGACGCGGCGGATCGAAGAGCTTTGGGACGAGATGCGCATCGCCAAGGCCTACGTTCGCTACGGCCCGTCCGACGAGATCATCCACCGTGCCCGGGCGCACGATCGCCTCGACCGTGAGGCGCGCCGGCTCCGCACAGCGGCGTAGACCATCGCCCGCTCCCGCTAGGGTCGGCGGGCGAGTCGCCGTGCGCATTCTCCTCGTCTCATCGCTCTATCCCGGCCCGGACGATCCCGACTACGGGACGTTCGTCCGCAGCATCGCCGGGGAGCTCGAGGCGCAGGGGCACGAGGTCGTCCGCGTCGTGACAGACCGGCGTGCGGGCGGGCTCGGCAAGCAGATCGGGTTCGCCCTGCGCGCCGCGTGGGCGGCGATCCGGCACCGGCCCGACGTGGTCTACGCGCACTACCTCGTCCCGGCGGGAGCGATCGCTTCGGTGGCGTCGCGTCTTGCCCGCGCGCCGCTCGTCGTCACCGCGCACGGGCGCGACGTCCGAAACGTCGGCGAGCTGCGCGGGGTCGAGCGGCTCACCCGCATGGCCGTTGGCCGTGCGTCGGCGATCATCGCCGTCTCGGAGTACCTCCGCGGGCGAGCTGCTGAAGAAGCTCCCCGAGGCGGACGGGCGGATCGAGGTCATCTCCGCCGGCGTCGACCTCGAGCGGTTCGCCCCGCACGATGCCGACGCGGCTCGCCGCGAGCTCGACTGGCGGGGCGAGGAGCCTTACTTCCTCTGCGTCGGCACACTCGACGAGCGGAAGAACGTCGTCCGGCTCGCCGAGGCGTTCGCGCGGCTCGGCCGCGGGTCGCTCGCGTTCGTCGGCGACGGCCCTGCACGCGAGCGCCTCGCAGGGATCCCGGGCCTGCGCCTGACCGGTCGGCTTCCGCACGAGGAAGTCGCGACCTGGGTTGCAGCCTGCGACGTGCTCTGTCAGCCGAGCCTTGTCGAGCCGTTCGGGATCGCGCTCCTCGAAGGCATGGCGTCCGAGCGTTCCGTGGTCGCGACGCGGATCGGGGGCCCGCCCGAGTTCGTTCCGCCCGAGGCCGGGGTGCTCGTCGATCCCGGAGAGCGTCGACTCGATCGAATCGGGCCTGCGCTCCGCCGCCGAGCTGCCCAGCCCGAACCCGGCCGCCCGCACCGCGGCCGCGAAGCACGACGTGAAGGTCGAGGCGCGGCGCATCGGGGAACTCCTCCAGAAGGTCACGAAGTGAGCCACCACCATCACCACGCGCCGACGCCCAGCGCCGACCGACGGCTCCTCTGGGTTTCGCTCGGCCTTCTCCTCGGCTTCATGGTGCTCGAGATCGGAGCGGGGATCGCCGCCGACTCGCTCGCGCTCCTCGCCGACGCCGGGCCACATGCTCACCGACGCGGCGGCGCTCGCCCTCGCGCTCTTCGCCCTGCATGCCGCCGCCCGCCCCGCGCGCGGCCCGTGGACGTTCGGCTTCGCCCGCGCCGAGATCCTCGCCGCGCAGGCGAACGGCATCGCGCTGGCGCTCATCGCGGTCTGGATCACCTACGAGGCGATCCGCCGTTTGATCGACCCGCCCGAGGTCGATGCGTGGATCGTCCTCCCGGTCGCCCTCGCCGGGATCGCCGTGAACGGGATCGTCATGGCGCTCCTCGCCCGGGCCGAGCGCAAGAGCCTGAACATCCGCGGCGCCTACCTCCACATCGCCACCGACGCCGCTGCGTTCGCCGGAACCGCGCTCGCGGCAGTCGTGATCATCCTGACCGGCTGGAACCGCGTCGACGCGATCGCCTCGCTGCTCGTCGCCGCTCTCGCCGCCGCGGCGGCGTGGTCGCTCCTGCGCGACTCGGGCCGGATCTTCCTCGAGGGCGCACCCGAGACCGCGCCGCCCGACGAGGTGGGAGAGGCGATCGTGGCGCACCCCGGCGTCGTCGAGACGCACGACCTCCACGTCTGGACGGTGACGAGCGGATTCCCGGCGCTCTCGGCGCACGTCCTCGTCGAGCCCGGCGCGGACTGCCACCGGATCCGGCTCGAGCTGGAGCAGATGCTGAACGAGCGCTTCGATCTCGATCACACGACGCTCCAGGTCGACCACGTCGGCGTGCGGTCGGGACTCGAGATTCAGCGCCGCTAACCGGCTGAAACTTGCCTTTTCTTTGCAAAACCGCGATAACGTCAACCGATGGAGACGAACGCCGTGACTGTCCTCATCGCCGACGACCACGACCTGTTCGCCGCGAGCCTCGAAGCGCTCCTCGGGACCGAGAAAGCGATCGACGTGGTGGGCCGTGCGTCGAACGGCGAGGAGGCAATGCTTCTGGCGTCGCAGACGAGGCCGGACGTCGTCCTCATGGACATCTCCATGCCGGTCGTCGGCGGCTTCGACGCCGCACGCCAGATCCGCGATGAGTTGCCTCGACACCTCCGTTCTCTTCCTCACCGGCTCGAACGCGCCGAGCGACGTGGCCGAGGCGCGGGCGTCGGGCGGCGCCGGCTACGTGACGAAGGACAAGATTGCCTCCGACCTGCTCGGCGCGATCAGGTCGCTCAACGCGCGCGTGAGCTAGCTATCCTTTCGAGCCGTGGTCGGCTTTCTTGCAGCCCTTCAGGTCATCCTCTCGGTCATCCTGGTCGTGCTCGTGCTCATGCACTCGGGCCGCGACTCGGGCTTCGGGGGAATGGGTTACACGCCGGCTTCGCAGGGCGGACAGCACATCGTCGAGCGGAACCTCACGCGGCTGACCGTGGTCGTCGCGATCATCTTCGCAGTCAACTCGCTCGTGCTGTTCAAAGCCCTCGAGTAGCTAGAGCCCGGGCGGCGAGCCGGTTCCCACGATCGTGAACGCCTCGGTGGCGACTGCCGGGACGAGCGACGCGTGCGGATACCGCTCCCCGTAGAAGTCACTCGCGTTTGCGCGCGTGCGCTCGCTCGAGAGCCCCAGGATCCCGGCGCAGAGCGCGCCGAACGAGGTCGTGAAGCGCAGGTTGACGAGCGGCCGCGTAACCCGCCCGCCCTCGATCAGGAACGTCCCGTCGCGCGTCATGCCCGTGTAGATCGACTCGCGCCCGTCGACCGTGTTCACGTAGTGGAGCCGCGTGACGTAGATGCCGTCGCCGACCAGCTCGGCCAGCTCGTCGAGTCGAGCTCGTTCCCGGGTCGACGAAGAGGTTGAACGCGACCGGTCCGTGCGTCTGCGCCGGAACCGGAAGCGCGTGCCCGGTCGACTCGCGGTCTTCCCGCGCGGCGGTGCGGCGGTCCCAGACGACATTCCGGGCGATGCCGGCCTCGACCAGCGCGACCGGCTGCTTGGGAACGCCCTCGAAGTCGAACGACTTCGGCATCCCGGCCGGGTCACTCGCGACGTCGTGGATCGTCAGCCGTTCGTCGAAGACCTGCTCGCCGATCCGGCCTGAGAAGTAGCTACGCCCCTCGAGCAGGGCGAGGGCGCCGAGCGAGCTGAAGTTGAAGTACGAAAGGAGCTCGCCGAAGGCCCAGGGGCTGAGCACGGCGCGATGGGTTCCGGGTTCGATGCCCACGGGATCGCGCGTGCGCGCCGCGGTCTCGGCCGCCCGCCGCGCGACCGCGGCCGGGTCGAGGTCGCCGATCCGCCAGGCGGTCGCGTCCGCGTAGCCGGAGGTCTCGGCGTCGCCGGCGAGGGCGAGCACCGTCGCGTCGGTCATCGTCTGCGTCGCCGCGAGACCGGTGGTCGAGGCGATCGCGAGCTCGGTGACGCCGCTCGTGACGTAGCCGTACATCCCGATCTCGGGCGCGGCGCCGATGGCGGTCCACGCGTGCTCGGCGAGGCCTTCGGGCGTGAGCGCCGCGGTCTCTTCATCCCAGCCCTCGGCCTCGGGGATCGCCGCGGCGGGAGCGAGCCCGGGGAACGCGGGATCGGGGTGGGCCACGTCGGCGGCCTCTTCGGCGCGACCGGCCGCTTCGCGCAGTCCGTCGTCGTCGACCCGGTTCGTGGTGACCATCCCGACGCGGTCGTCCCGGACGACGCGCAAGGTGAGCGTCGTGTCGTCGATGAGCGTCGGCTGGTGCACCGTGGAGGACGCGAAGCGCGCGAACCCGGAGCGCTCGATCTGGACGAACGCCTCGACGCCGTCGCCGCTCGCCGCCCGGACGGCGCGGTCGGCGAGCTCGAGCGCCTTCACGAGCGCACGCCGACCTGGACGTCGCGAAAGCGCGCGGGTGCAGCGCCGTGCGAGACGTGCGCGTGCTGGCCGGGCTGGCCCTTGCCGCAGTTCGTCAGCCCGTACATGCGCCACTCGTCGGGTCCGGCGACGCCGTCGAGCGAGGCCCAGAACGCCGGCGTCGCGCCGGTGTAGGTCGCGTCGCGGAGCATCCGTCCGAGCTTGCCGTTCTTGATCTCCCAGGCGATCTCGGTTCCGAACTGGAAGTTCAGCCGCCGGTCGTCGATCGACCAGCTCTTGTTCGTCGACATGAAGATCCCGTCGTCGACGTCGGCGAGGAGATCCTCGAGCGATCCCTCGCCCGGCTCGAGGTGCAGGTTCGTCATCCGTACGAGCGGCATGCGGCTCCAGTTGTCCGCGCGCATCGAGCCGCCGCCGCCGGTTTCGCGCGAGCTGAGGAACCCGACGAGCACACCCGCAGCCACAACAGGCTCGCGGCGGGCGGCCACGCCCTCGTCGTCCCAGCCGAACGTGCCGAGCCCGCCCGGCGTGGTCGCGTCCGCGGTCACGTTCATGAGCTCGGAGCCGTAGCGGAGTGAGCCGAGATCGGCCGCGCTCACCCAGCTCGTTCCGGCGTACGCGGCCTCGGTCCCGTAGATCCGGTCGAGCTCGGTCGGGTGCCCGACCGACTCGTGCATCTGGAGCTGCATCTGCTCGGCGTCGAGGACGACCGTCGTGACGCCCGACGGGCACGGGTCCGCTTGGAGGAGAGCCAGTGCCTCGTCGGCGACGCGGGGCGCCTCGCGCTCGAGGCCGAGCGACTCGACGTACTCCCAGCCGCCCTGCGCGCTCGACCCGCCGTGGCTCGACGGGAAGCTGCGGGTCTGCACGCGCCCGTCGCCGACGGCGAGCGCATCGAGGCCTCCGCCGCACTCGACGATCTCCTGCACAAGCCGCGTGCCCTCCGTCGAAGCGAAAGCTCGCCGCTCGCGCCGTGCCCGAACGGCGGCGCCGGTGATCTCGATCCCGGGCCGCGCGAGCTCCTCTTCCGCGGCCAGGCAGACGCCGATCTTCTCCTCGAGGGAAACCTCGACCGGATCGCGCGCAAACGCTGTCCGGTACTCGCCTTCGAGGGCCGGCGCGGGCGCCAGCTCGACCCGCTGCGCGGCGTTACGTGCACTCGCGCGCGCGAAGGCGACCGCTCGTCCGGCGGCCTCTCGGGCGCCCTCGGGCGAAAGCCGTGGATCGCAGGCGAAGCCCCAGGCGCCGTCGACGAGCACGCGAACTCCGATGCCTTCGCTCTCGGAATCGGAGACCGACTCGACCGCGCGGTTCTTCGTCGAGACGTTCTGCGAGCGCCTCATGACCGCGCGCGCATCGGCGTATTCGGCGCCTGCGGCGACCGCGTCGTCGAGTGCTTTTTCACACGTCTCGCGCATCGGGGAGAAACCCTAGACGAGGGCTTCCCGGCGCTCGAGGGCAGGCTGGACTCCGATGGATGAATGGTTTACCATCGGGGCCCCTTTTCCAGGAGCTTCTTCCGGAGGTCTGATCGCACATGCCCAAACTGCTTCGTATCTTTCTTCCGCTCGTTTTGGCGTCCCTCGTGCTCATCGCGATCGCGAGTGCGACGCCCCCGGCCGTACCCGAACAGATGACTGGCGGCTGGGCCAAGCCGCATGTTCCGGGCGTTGACCCGGTCGACCCGGTTCTCGGCCCGCTGAACTCCTTCGGGCTCATCCCGGCCCAGCGCAGCGACAACATGGAGTGGGTCCAGACGATCGTCGGCGGTCCCGATTGGATGGTCAGCGCTCCGGCGGTGGCGGCTCCGCGAGCGACTGGGCCTTCCAGAAGATCAACGGCGTCCACTACGCCATCCAGGCCGACTACAACAACTTCCGCCTGCTCGACATCAGCAAGACCGACACGTGCACGAACCCCGCGACGGCACGACCCGCGGCGATGGGCGGCACTTGTGCTCCGATCATCTCGGACAAGCTCTGTGTCGGTTCTCAGGGCGACATCGTCGTGCACGGGAACCTGCTGATCCGCGCACACGAGGGCACGCACAACATCCCGAACGGCGATCTCACGCGTTCGTGCGACTTGGCCGGGAACGAGAACCAGCGCGTTGGCCTGAACGGCTTCGACGCGGATGGCGATTCGTTCGTGCTGACCCAGAACGGGCAGAACACGGTCCCGATCGTTCGCGGGCAGAACAACACGGCCGCGGGCATCTCGGCCGCGCTCCAGGGCGGCAACGAGCAGCAGCAGGTCATCCTCACGGGCAACGACAACAACGGCGACTCGTTCACGCTGACCCATGGCGCGAACACGACGGCGCCGTTCGTCCGCGGCACGAACCAAACGCAGACCGCGATCCAGAACGCGCTCCAGGGCATCAGCGAGGTGCAGACCGCCACGCTCACGGGCTATGACGGGACGGACTCGTTCACCCTGAGCTACAACGGCGGCGCGTCTTCGCATCCGATCGTCCGCGGTCAGAACAACACGACCCAGGGCATCCAGAACGCGCTCCAGGGGGGCAACGAGGTCCAGACGGTCACGCTGACGAACTTCAACCCGGCGACCGCGAACTTCCAGCTCCGGTTCAACGGCGGCTTCGCAGTGTCGCCGGTGATCGGCGCCGGCGGTCTCGCCTACACGGCGTTCAACCTCGACGCGGCCCTGAACGGCCTGTCCGGCTTCGCCGGCGGCGCGGCCACGTCGAACGTCACGAACACCGGCTTCACGATCACGTTCAGCGGCGCGTCCGCGAACACGAACGCGAACGCTGTCGAGGTCATCAACTTCTCCGGCTGCCCGACCTGCACGGTCGCCAACCGCGAGACGGCTCGCGGCGGCGCTCCGGTCGCCGGCTGGCCGACGGGTGGCACGGTGGCCATCGGCGCCCTCACCGACGCCAGCTTCACGATGACGTTCGCCGGTGCACACCAGGGTGCGAACGTCCTGCCGGTCACCGTCACGAACGGCGTCGGCGCGACCGGCGTCGTCGCCGAGACCACCGCGGGCAGCCCCGGCATCCTGCCGGTCGGCACGCAGGCCGCATCGACGGCCCCGACCGACGCCGGGTTCACGGTGACGTTCTCGGGTCTGGCCGCGAACAGCGATGTCGCCCCGCTCACCGTCACGGATGCGGTCGACACGGGCGGAGCTGCTGCGATCAGCGGCTCCGTGCGCGAGACCGTCAAGGGCACGGCCGGACGGCCGGGCTGGACGACGGGTGGCACCGCCACGGTCAGCGTGCTCAGCGACACGGGCTTCAACGTGGTCTTCGCGGGCACGCTCGCGGCGGTCAACGTCGGCCCGCTCAGCGTCACGAACACGACCGGCGACGTGACCAGCCTCGTCGAGGAACTGGTCATCGGCTCGACCGGCGTCACAATGCGCGGCGTCACGGTTCTCGACATCAGCGACCCGGCGAACCCGCGCGAGATCAAGGGTGTCCCGATGTGCGGTAACACGCACACGATCACCAAGTACTTCGACGACGTCTCGAACAAGCTGTTCGTCATGGGCACCAGCGGCGGCAACACGGCGCAGCCGCAGTTCGGGCTTTCCTGCCCGGCCTTCACGAGCCCCGACGGCAACGGCTTCACCGAGGTCGTCGAGGTTCCGATCGACCATCCCGAGAACTCGCGCGTCCGCCAGGACCTCCGGTTCTCGGTCGGCGGCGGCGGCAACTGCCACGACGTGAACGTGTTCGAGGAGCTGCACTTCATGGCAACCGCCTGCAGCGGTTCCGGCAACGCGCAGATCATCGACCTCACCCACGTCGCGGAGCCCGGCGGCACGGAGCTCATGTGGGCTCCGCCCGGCTTCACGTGGCCCGGCCTCCAGACCGTCCACTCCGCCGCGATCAGCTGGAGCGGCAAGTACGTCTACATCAACGGCGAGCCGGGTGGTGGCACGGGCGGCGAGTGCTCGTTCTCGGACGACACGAACAAGCCGCTGATCCACATCCTCGACCGCGTCACCGGCAATGTCGTCGGGCAGTGGACACTCCCGCGTCCGCAGCAGGAGGCCGCGCAGGAGAACTGCACGTCGCACACGATCAGCCTCGTCCCGTCGCTCGACCGCGATCTCATCGCCTGGTCGGGTTACATGGCCGGCGTGAGCGTGATCGACGTGACGAACCCGAAGGCGCCGCGTGAGATCGCGTTCGTCGACCAGCTCTTCTTCCCGAACACCGGCAACAGCGGCGCGGGCTGCTGGACGGGCTACTGGTACAACGACAAGCTGTGGTGCAACGAGCTCCACTACGGTGCGCAAGTCTTCACCGTCGACGAGCCGTGGTGGAAGCAGGCCATGACGTTCGACGAGCTCAACTCGCAGACGGCCACCAAGCTGATCCGCTGCCAGGTGACCTACACGGGCGGCCCGACGAAGGCCAAGAAGGCCGCCAAACTGACGGCGACCGTCAAGGTCTTCGGCCCGGCCCCGCTCCAGGCGGCCTGGGCCGCGACGGTCGAGGTCAGGGCTCCCGGCTACTTCAAGTCCGTGAAGACGGGCGAGAACGGATCCGTGACCCTCACGGGCGTCAAGTCCACCGGCAAGGGCAAGCTGACGGTGACCGCTCCGAACATGCAGAACATGATCGGCTGCAGCGCACCGTCGAAGAACATCGCCAAGGCCGCGACGGCCAAGAAGGCGAAGAAGTCCACCAAGGCGGTCAAGAGGTAGGGCAACCCGCCTAGGAAAAGGCACGTGCGATCAAGCGGGCCCGCACTCTTCCTGGGAGTGCGGGCCCGCTGTCTTTGTGGGAAACGAAAAGGGCGGCCCTCGGGCCGCCCTTCGTATGCGCTGGAGAGGACTTGAACCTCCACGACCCGTACGGGTCACAAGGCCCTCAACCTTGCGCGTCTACCAATTCCGCCACCAGCGCGTGCGGGAGCGCCATTCTAGCCGTCGTTTGACGCCGTCCGAACGGGTCGGTACCGTTACGAACGTACGTTCCCTACCGAGGAGCGAGGTTCGATGCTCACAGCCCGGCAGACCGAGATCTACGAGTTCGTCACCCGCTACGTGGACGAGCGCGGCTACCCGCCGACCGTCCGTGAGATCGGGGAGGCCGTCGGCCTTGCCTCGCCCTCGACCGTGCACGCGCATCTTGCGAATCTGGAGCGCGCCGGGCTGCTTCGGCGCGACCCGACCAAACCGCGTGCGCTCGAGCTGATCGGTCGCGACCGGCCCTCGCCTCAGGCGGGGCTGGCCGAGATCAGCGGCGTGCGCGTTCTTCCTCTCGTTGGTCAGATCGCGGCTGGCGGGCCGCTCCTGGCCGAGCAGAACGTGGAGGAACACCTCGCGGTCCCGGAGCTTCTCTCGTCCGGCGGGGACGAGTTCCTGCTCCGGGTCCGCGGGGACAGCATGATCGGCGCGGGGATCCTCGATCAGGACTACGTGGTCGTGCGGAAGACAGCAGACGGCCCGCGACGGCGACATCGTCGTGGCCCTCGCCGGCAGCGACGAGTCGACGGACGAGGCGACCGTGAAGCGGTACTTCCGAGAGAAGGGACGCGTCCGGCTCCAGCCGGAGAACCCGGATCTCGAGGCGATGTACCCCGAGCACGTGAGCGTCCTCGGCAAGGTCGTCGGAGTCTTCCGGAGCGTCTGAGGTGGACGGCGTGATTTCGCTGAACCGCACGCTCGAGCAGGAGCTCCTGGCCCTCACCCGCGGCGCAAGCCTCGAGTGCCTGGCCTGCGGGGAGTTCGTGCTCCACACTGCGGACGGGGCGATCGAGTGCCCGCAGTGCCGCTCGCGGCTCGAGACCGGGGTCGTGCAGGTGCTCGCGGTGGACGGACGCGCCGGTTAGGCGCGGGCGCTAATCCTCGGAGCTGCGCTCGGTCTCGGCGCGCTCCTTGATCTCCTCGACGACCGTGGGATCCGCGAGCGTGGTCGTGTCGCCGAGCTCACGCTGGTCGGCGACGTCCCGCAGGAGGCGGCGCATGATCTTGCCTGAGCGCGTCTTCGGCAGCTCCGGCGTGAAGACGATGTTCGAAGGGCGCGCGATCTTCCCGATCTTCACGGCGACGTGGTCGCGGAGCTCCTCCATGCGCTCGACCGAGCCCTCCTCGCTTCCCTTGAGGGTCACGTAGGCGACGATCGCCTGGCCGGTCGTCGCGTCTGCTCGGCCGCACACCGCCGCCTCGGCGACGCTCGGATGGTCGACCAGCGCGCTCTCGACCTCGATCGTCGAGATCCGGTGTCCGGAGACGTTCATCACGTCGTCAACGCGGCCCATGAGCCAGAAGTCGCCGTCGGCGTCGCGCTTCGCGCCGTCGCCCGTGAAGTACACGCCGGGATAACGGCTCCAGTAGGTCTCGACGTAGCGGTCGTGGTCGCCGTGGATCCCGCGGAGCATCGCCGGCCATGGCCGCCGGATGACGAGATAGCCGCCGGAGCCGTGGGGAACCTCGTTTCCCTCCTCGTCGACGACGGCCGCGTCGATCCCCGGGAACGGCTGGGTCGCCGAGCCGGGCTTCACGGTCGTGACGCCGGGGAGGGGCGTGATCGCGATCATCCCCGTCTCGGTCTGCCACCAGGTGTCGACCACGGGCGTCTTGCCGGCGCCGATCGTCTCGCGGTACCACATCCACGCCTCGGGGTTGATCGGCTCGCCGACCGAGCCGAGGAGGTGCAGCGAGCTCAGGTCGTGTGCCTCCGCGTGCTCCGAGCCCCACTTCATGTGCGCTCGGATCGCCGTCGGCGCCGTGTAGAGGATGTCGACCTTGTAGCGCTCGACGATGTCCCACCAGCGGTCGCGCTCGGGGAAGTCCGGCACGCCCTCGTAGAGCACCGAGGTCGTCCCGTTGCAGAGCGGCCCGTAGACGATGTAGCTGTGCCCGGTGACCCAGCCGATGTCGGCGGCGCACCAGTAGACCGAGTCGGGCTTCACGTCGAAGATGTAGTGGTGCGTCGTCGCGACGCCGACGAGGTAGCCGGCGGTCGTGTGGACGATCCCCTTCGGCTTCGCGGTCGTGCCGCTGGTGTACAGGAGGTAGAGGAGATCCTCCGAGTCCATCGGCTCGCACGGGCACGACTCGGGCTCCGGGCTCTGGCCGGCGACGAGCGTGTCCCAGTCGCGGTCGCGGCCTTCGACGAGCCCCGGGCCGCCGCCGGTGCGACTCGCCACGACGACGGTCTTCACACCGGGACTGCGCGCGAGCGCCTCGTCGGCGTTCGCCTTGAGCGGCACGATGCCGCCCTTGCGCCAGCCCTCGTCCTGCGTGATCAGCACTTCGCAGCCCATGTCGTTCAGCCGGTCGGAGAGCGCGTCGGCGCTGAACCCGCCGAAGACGACCGTGTGCGGCGCGCCGAGCCGCGCGCAGGCGAGCATCGCGATCGGCAGGCGCGGGATCATCCCCATGTAGATCCCGACCGCCGTGCCCTTGCCGACGCCGAGCGACTTGAGGCCGTTGGCGAAGCGCACGACCTCGGCCTGGAGGCCGGCGAACGTGATCGTCTCGAGCTCGTTCGCCGGCTCGCCTTCCCAGTGGTAGGCGACCTTGTCTCCGTCGCCCGCTTCGACGTGCCGGTCGACGCAGTTGAAGCAGACGTTCAACTTGCCGCCGAGGTACCACTTCGCGTACGGCGGCTCCCATTCGGAGAGTTGCGTGAACGGCTCGAACCAGGTGACGCGCTCGCGGCCCTCGGTCTCCCAGAACTCGTCCGTGTCGCGCTCGTAGATGGCCGGCTGGGCGTTCGCCTGCGCCGCGAACTCGGGCGGGGGCGGGTACTTGCGGTCCTCCGTGAAGAGCGCCTCGATCGCCTGCGGACGCGAATCCGAACTCATGGCGGAACGATAACCGGGCTACACTGGGAAGGCAGGCCGGGTGACCGCGGGCCGCGCAAGCGGCTCGAGGAAAGTCCGGACACCACAGGGCAGGACGCTGGGACATCCCAGGGGGCGAAAGCCGACGGAAAGTGGCACAGAAAAGAAACCGCCGGCGGCGAATCTCGCGAGACGCCGAAGGTAAGGGTGAAAGGGTGGGGTAAGAGCCCACCAGCGTCGTGGCGACACGGCGGCTAGCCAAACCCCGTCCGGTGCAAGGCAGACAGGCTCCATTGAGACGGCCCGTCTAGGAGCCGGGTACGCCGCAAAGATGGATGGTCACCCTCGACAGAATCCGGCTTACAGGCCTGCTAAGGGAAAAGCCTCGGAGACGGGGCTTTTTCTATGGACCCGCGCGACTCGGATACGTTTGACCGGTGCGGATCCTCGTCGACGCAGCCGAGGCGGCCCGGGTTGCGCGGGAGGTCTACGGCGTGGACGGGAGCGCGTCGCCGCTTCCCGGCGAGCGCGATCTGAACTTCCACCTGCGGGGCGGCGACGGCGAGTACGTCCTGAAGTTCCACCCGCCTGAGATGGACGCGGCCGAACTCGAGCTCGCGACCGCGGCGCTCGAGCATGTCGCCGGAGTCGCCGAGGCGCCGCGTCTCGTCCGCACGCCGGACGGCGAGTCCTTCGGCCGCAGCGGCGACCGTGCCGTCTCGCTGCTGACCTGGCTCGAAGGGCGCCCGTGGGCCGAGTGCGGTCCGCACGGGGCGGAGCGGCGCGAGAGCCTGGGCCGCGCGGTCGCCCGGCTCGACCGCGCCCTGGTCGGATTTCGCCACCCGGCCGAAGACCGCACGCTCCTCTGGAACATGGCGCACGCGTCCGAGTTCGCCGCTCACCTCGAGCTCGTCGCGCCGGAGCGACAGGCGGCGGTCCGGGAGATCTTCGAGCGTCACGAGAGCGTCGTCGCGCCCAAGCTCGAGCGGCTGCCGCACCAGGTGATCCACAACGACGCAAACGAGCTGAACATCCTCGTCGGCGACGACGGCGCCGTCAGCGGGTTGATCGACTTCGGCGACGCCGTGCGGAGCCCGCGCGTCGCCGGTCTCGCGGTCGCGTGCGCCTACGCGATGCTGGGCGAGGACGAGCCCGTGCGCGCGGTCGCCCCCGTGGTCGCCGGCTACGACGCCGAGTGGCCGCTGCGCCCCGAGGAGCTCGAGATGCTCTTCGACCTGATCCGGCTGCGGCTCGCGATGAGCGTGGTCATGGCGGCATGGCAGTCCGCGAACGATCCCGAGAACGAGTACCTGCTCGTGAGCCAGGACGGGGTCGCGCGCACGCTGGAGCTGCTCAGGGCCGAGAGTCGCGACCTGGCTCATTTCCGCTTTCGCGACGCGTGCGGCTGGGACGCCGTGCCGTGGTCGCGGCATGTGCGGCAGTTCTTCGAGTCGGGACGCGCGCGTCCGGCGCCGGTGCTTCCGGTCGACGTTGCCGGCGGCGACGCGGTCGTCCTCGATCTGGGGGCGGGCGGCTTCGACCCGCTCGACCCGGCCGAGCTTGCGGCTGCGTGTGCAGACATCGAGGAACGGATCGAGCGCGCCGGCGTCGAGTTCGCGATCGGCCTCTACCGCGAGGACAGAACGATCTACCGGGCACCCCAGTTCGACCTGGGCGACGGCCGGCGGCGCTCGCTCCACATGGCGCTCGACGTCTGGCTCGCCGCGGGTACGCCGGTGTTCGCCGCGCTGGACGGCGTAGCTGCCGTCGTCACGAACAACCCGGCACCGCTCGACTTCGGCGGCCTCGTCCTGCTGGAGCACGAAACCGACGAGGGCGTGCCGTTCTGGACGCTCTACGGCCACCTCGATCCCGAGTCGCTCGATCTCTCGGTCGGTGACGAGGTCATCGCCGGAACCCAGATCGCGCGGCTCGGCGCCGTCGGGGTGAACGGCGGCTGGCCACCGCACCTGCACCTCCAGCTCGTGACGTCGCTCTGCGATCTCGGCGCCGACGTTCCCGGTGTGGCGCCCGCCCGACGAGGCGAGCCTCTGGGAGAGCATCAACCCGGACCCGAACCTCCTGATCGGCCGGCCGGGACGGCGATGCGGCACGCCTGGCGCGGCCGCGCGCCGGAGATCGCGCGGCGCCGCCGTGGGAACCTCAGCGGCGCACTGAGCATCGCGTACCGGGAGCCGCTGCACATCGTCCGCGGCGAGGGCGCCTACCTCTACGACGACGCCGGGAACGCCTGGCTCGACCTCGTGAACAACGTCGCCCACGTCGGCCACTGCCACCCGCGGGTGGTCGAGGCGGGCGCGCGGCAGATGGCGCGTCCTCAACACGAACACCCGCTACCTGCACGGCTCGATCGTCGAGTACACCCACCGCCTCGCTGCCTCGCTGCCGGATCCCCTGCGCGTCGTCTTCCTCGTCAACTCGGGCTCGGAGGCGAACGATCTCGCCCTGCGCCTCGCGACCGCGCACACCGGGCGCGACGACGTGCTCGTTCTCGACCACGCCTACCACGGCCACCTCTCGAGCACGGTCGCGCTCAGCCCGTACAAGTTCGCCGGGCCCGGTGGCCAGGGGAAGCCCGTGACGACGCACGTGTGCGAGCTGCCCGAGCCGTACCGGGGCCGCCTCCGCACGGGCGAGCCGGATCTCGGCCCGCGCTACGCGGAATCGGTGCGCGCTGCACGCCGAGGCGCACGCCCCGGCCGCGTTCTTCGCCGAGTCGCTGCCGAGCGTGCGCCGGCCAGATCGTCTTCCCGGACGGCTACCTGGCGGCCGCGTTCGAGCACGTCCGCGCGGCCGGCGGCGTGTGCGTCTCCGACGAGGTGCAGGTCGGGCTCGGGCGCATCGGCGAGCACATGTGGGGCTTCGAGCTCCAGGGCGTCGTGCCCGACATCGTCACGCTCGGCAAGCCGATCGGCAACGGCCATCCGCTCGCCGCGGTCGTCACCACGCCGGAGATCGCCGCCTCGTTCGTGACCGGGATGGAGTACTTCAACACCTTCGGCGGCAACCCGGTGTCGTGCGAGATCGGGCTCGCGGTGCTCGACGTCATGCAGGACGAGGCGCTGCAGGCGAACGCCGCTCGAGGTCGGTGGGCGCCTGCTCGCCGGGCTTCGCGACCTCGCCGCCAGCCATCCGCTGATCGGCGACGTGCGCGGCCACGGCCTCTTCATCGGCGTCGAGCTGAGCCTCGATCCGCGAGACGCGCTCGCCCGCGACCGCCGCGGCCGACGAGGTCAAGGAGGCGATGAAGGCGCGCGGCGTCCTCATCGTCCACGGACGGGCCGGACGACAACGTGCTCAAGATCAAGCCGCCGCTGGTCGTGGGCGCCGACGACTGCGACGCGTTCCTCGAGGCGCTCGGCGACGCGCTGGGCGAGACCGGAAGCGCGCCTGTCCTGACCGACGATCTCGCCTTCGTGCCGCGGGCAGCGATGGAGAGAATGCCCGCATGGCCGAGGCCACCACCTACGGCGAGTATCCGGCCTGGACGCCGGAAACGCCGAAGTTCAAACCGGTCCGGCTCATCGTCAACTGGGTGACGACCGGACTGGCGGTGCTCGTCACGGCATGGATCCTGCCCGGGATCAGCGTGGAGGGCTTCGCCGGCGCGCTGGCCGTGGCAATTGCCATCGGCGTGCTGAATGCCTTCGTGCCGCCGCTCGTGGCCGCGCTCCGCCTCCCGGTGATGGCGGCGCTCGGATTCATCCTCATACTCCTGATCGACGCCGCGATCATCTATGCCTCGTCCGAGCTGACCGACAACGCGATCGAGGTCGACTCGTACTGGACCGCGCTCCTCGCCGCGCTCGTGATCACGGCGGTCTCGATGATCCTCGAGATCATCTTCGGTACGAACGACGACGACGACTACGACCTGCGGGTCACCCGCCGTGTCGCACGCCGGCAGGGCGTGCTCGAGCAGACCGACGTTCCGGGGATCATCTTCCTCGAAATCGACGGGCTCGGCTATCCGATTCTTCAGCGCGCGATGCGCGACGGCTCGGCGCCCGAGCTCTCCAAATGGATCGACGAGGGCACGCACCGGCTGGTCGAGTGGGAGACCGATCTCTCGTCGCAGACGGGCGCGTCTCAGGCCGGGATCCTGCTCGGCTCGAACGAGGACATCCCCGCGTTTCGCTGGGTGGAGAAGGAGGAGGGCCGGCTGCTCGCGGTCTCCGGCCCCGACGAGGTCGTCGAGGTCGAGGCGCGGCTTTCGACCGGAATTGGCTTGCTGCGCGACGGCGGCGCGAGCCGCGGCAATATCTTCTCCGGCGAGGCCGAGGCGACCATCCTGACGGTCGCGCGCCTCAAGGGCGACATCAAGGCGAACCCCGGTTACCGGGGGTTCTTCGCGAACGGCTACAACGTGACGAGCACGCTCGTTCTGATCGTCTGGGAGATCTTCCTCGAGCTGTCCGCGGCGGGGCGCCAGCGACGGCGGAAGATCGTGCCGCGGGGGCACCGCGGCGGCATCTATCCGCTGCTGCGCGCGGTGATGTGCGTCTTCGTCCGCGATCTGATCGTGTCGGGGATCCTCCAGGACATGATGCGCGGCCGGCCCGTCATGTACGCGACGTTTTCGAGTTACGACGAAGTCGCGCACCACTCCGGGCTCGAACGCCCCGACACGCTCGAGGCGCTCCGCAAGGTCGACCAGCAGTTCGGGCGGATCGCGCGGGCGCGCCGCTACGCGCCGCGGCCGTACGAGATCGTCGTCCTCTCGGATCACGGGCAGACGCAGGGAGCGACCTTCAAGCAGCGCAACGGCTACGGCTTCGACGAGCTCGTGAACCGCAACGTGACGAACGCCGAGGTCGGCGCGGTGCTCGGCGGCGACGAGCACGACAACTCCGTCAACCAGGCCTTCAGTGAGGCGACCGGCACGAAGGTCGAAGACAAGAAAGACAAGGCCAAGAAGGAAAAGAAGGAAAAGAAGGTGCTCGGCGACGTCGTCGTCCTCGGCTCGGGCAACCTGGGGCTCATCTACCTCATGGAGGAGAAGCGCCGGTTGACGCTCGAGGAGATCGACGAGCGCCATCCCAAGCTGATCCCGGCGCTACGCGAGCATCCGCACGTCGGCTGGCTGCTCGTCCGCTCTTCCGAGCACGGCGCGGTCGCGCTCGGGGCGAACGGCGTGAACTACCTCGACGAGGGCCGGGTCGAAGGCGAGGACCCGCTGGCGATCTTCCCGCCGAACGCGGCGCGGCACCTCAAGCGCACCGACTCGTTCTCAAACGTCGGCGACATCATGGTCGGGAGCTTCTACGACCCGATGCGCGACGAAGGCTGCGCCTTCGAAGAGCTGATCTCGTTCCACGGGGGCCTGGGCGGCCCGCAGACGCGGGGGTTCATCCTCCACCCGGTCACCCTGCCGGTGCCGCCCGACGAGATCATCGGCGCCGAAGAGGTGCACCACGTCCTCGACGCGTGGCGCTGGCACCTCCAGGGCGGCGCGCCGCCCCCGGCTACTCCGGCGTGACGTAGGCGGCGGTCAGCCCGCCGTCCACCAGGAACGTCGTTCCGTTCACGTACGAGGACTCGTCGCTCGCGAGGAAGAGCGCCGCGTTCGCGATCTCGCGCGCCTGCGCCAGCCGGCCCATGGGCAGGTGGATGCGCCGCCGCTCGTAGGCCGCCGGATCGTCCGAGAAGAGGCGCATGAGGAGCGGCGTCTCCACCGGGCCTGGGCAGAGGGCGTTCACGCGCACGCCGCGCCGGGCGAACTCGACCGACAGCTCGCGGCTCATCGAGAGCACCGCACCCTTCGAGGCCGTGTAGGAGATCTGCGACGTCGCCGCGCCGACGAGCGCCACGAACGACGCGACGTTGATGACCGAGCCGCCGCCGCGCTCGAGGAGGCGCGGGATCCCGTGCTTGCAGCAGAGGTAGACGCCCCGCACGTTCACGTCCTGCACGCGCTGGAATGCGTCCGGCTCCGTGTCGAGAACGGACGCGTCGTCGGCCGGCATGATCCCGGCGTTGTTGTAGAGGACGTCGACGCCGCCGTAGCGCTCGGCCGTCGTCGCGTACATCTCCTCGACGCTCTCCGGGCTCGTGACGTCGGCCTGGAAGAAGAACGCGTCGCGGCATTCGGCCGCCGTCCGCTCGCCGGAATCGGCGTCGACGTCGGCGACGCAGACCTGCGCGCCCTCGGCCGAGAAGAGGAGCGCCGCCTCGCGCCCGATGCCGCCCGCCGCGCCGGTGATGACCGCGACCTTGCCGTCCAACCTGCCCATCTCAGACCTCCGTCGCCATGTAGACGTTCTTGACCTCCGAGTAGCCGGCGAGCGCCTGCATGCCCAGCTCGCGGCCGAAGCCCGACTGCTTGAACCCGCCGAACGGCGTACGGGACGCGCACGGACGAGTTCGAGTTGATCGAGAGGACGCCGGTCTCGAGGGCCCGGGCAACGCGCATCGCCCGCGCGCCGTTCTCCGTCCAGATTGAGCCCGAGAGCCCGTACGGCGTGTCGTTCGCGATGCGGATCGCGTCGGCCTCGTCGTCGAACGGGATGACCGCCGCGACCGGGCCGAAGACCTCCTCGCGGGCCACCCGGTCCTCGTTCGTCGCCTCGACGAGCGTGCACGGGAACCAGAAGCCGGGGCCTGCGGGCGTCTCGCCCTGGAAGAACGTGTCGCCGTCGACGAATGACGAGACCGTCTCGCGGTGCGCGGCCGAGATCAGCGGGCCCATCTCGGTGTCCGACGACTCGGGGTCGCCGACCCGGATAGCGGCGGTCGAGGTCTCGAGCAGCCCGAGGAAGCGGTCGTAGACGGAGCGCTCGACGAGGACGCGCGAACGTGCGCAGCAGTCCTGGCCGGCGTTTCCGAAGACGGCTCCCGGGCGGCTGCGGCCGCCGCGCGCTCCAGGTCCGCGTCCGCGAAGACGACGTTGGCCGACTTGCCGCCAAGCTCGAGCGTGACGCGCTTGATCGTCGCGGCCGCGCCCTCCATGACACCGCGCCCGACCTCGGTCGAGCCGGTGAAGCCGATCTTGGCGACGTCCGGGTGCTCGACGAGCCGCTGCCCGACCACGCGGCCGGGGCCGACGACGACGTTCAGAACGCCCTCGGGAATCCCGGCCTCGAGCGCCAGTTCGCCGAGGCGCAGCGCGGTGAGCGGCGTCAGCTCGGCGGGCTTCAGCACGACCGTGTTCCCGCACGCGAGCGCGGGGCCGAGCTTCCACGAGGCGATGTTCAGCGGAAAGTTCCAGGGCGTGATCAGCCCGACGACGCCGAGCGGCTCGCGGAAGGTCAGGTCGACGCCGCCTGCGACCGGGATCGTCTCGCCGTAGTGCTTGTCGATCGCGCCGGCGTAGAAGTGGAAGACGTCGGCGACCATGCCGACCTCGCCGCGGGAGTCGCCGATCGGCTTGCCGACGTTGCGCGTCTCGAGAAGTGCGAGCTCCTCGCCGTTCTCCTCGACGAGCGTGGCGAGGCGGCGAAGCAGGCGTGTGCGGTCGCCGGGCGAGACGGCGCGCCAGGCGGGATAGGCAGCCTTGGCGGCCGCGACGGCGCGATCGGCATCTCCAGCCGTGGCCGGGGACAACTCGGCGATCGTCTCCTCGGTGGCCGGGTTCCGAACCTCGATCATCGCGTGCGCTCGCGGTAGAGCTTCGCTTCCTCGACGAGCGCGCCGAAGAGCTTCGCGTCCTGCGTGACCTCCGGATGCCAGAGCACTCCGAGCGCGAAGGCGCGCGACGGGTCTTCGAGCCCCTCGACGGTCCCGTCGTCGGCCCAGGCGGTCTCGACGAGCCCGTCGCCGACGCGGCCGGGGGCCTGGTGGTGGTGCGAGTTCACGGGCGTTCGGTCGCCGAGGATCTCGCCGAGGCGGCTGTCCGTGCTCACGGCGACCTCGTGCTGGGCGAATACGCCGGGCGTCTCCTTGTGGCGCTCGTCCCCGACGACCTCGGGGAGGTGCTGGACGATGTCGCCGCCGCGCAGGACGTTGAGAATCTCGAGCCCGCGGCAGATCGCGAGCATCGGCATGTCGCGCGCAAGGGCACCCTCCATGAGCGCGAGCTCGCCGCGGTCGCGCTCGGGCCGGATGCCGTTCGTCTCGGGGTGCGACTCGGCGCCGTAGAGCGACGGGTCGAGGTCGGAGCCGCCGGAGAAGACGATCCCGTCGAGCGCGTCGAGCGTCTCCTCGACCCCGTCGGTCGAGGGCGGGACCAGCAGCGCGCGGCCGCCGGCGGACTCGACGGACTCGACGTAGTTGAGCGGGATGAGCGCGGTCGGGACGTCCCACGCGCCCCATTTGGCGTTCTCGGCGTAGGTGGTGATCCCGACGACTGGCTTGGCTCCGTTGGCTGTGTCGGCCATACGGCGGACTTTACGCAGTCGGGTCACTCACGCGCGCGCCCCACCCTGGGAGGGGAGTGGGCCACCCGCCACCCGCCTTCGACGGTACCGGGGAAGTGCGCGCGTGTCTGTCGCAGAAGAGCGCCAACTTCGTGCCGGCTTCTCCACCGGTGCGCGGGCCGCGCTCGGCTAGCCGCGCTCGTACATGCGGCGCCGCTCGTAGTCCGTGACCACGGAGTCGAAGAGCCGCTGCTCGGTCTTCGCGTACGTCAGGTAGTGGTCGACCACGTCGTCGCCGAGCGTCTCGCGCGCCATCGTCCCCGACTCGAGCGCCTCGATCGCCTCGGCGAGCGAGTGGGGGAAGCGCGGAGCGTCCGACTCGTACGCGTTCCCTTCGAGCGGCGGCGGCAGCTCGAGCTCGTTCTCGATCCCGTTCAGGCCGGCGGCCAGGAGCGCCGCGACACACAGGTACGGATTGGCGTCCGCGCCGGGGATCCGCGTCTCCGAGCGCAGCGACTGGCCGTGTCCGACGATGCGGAAGCCGCACGTGCGGTTGTCGTGGCCCCACGCGAGTGTCGTCGGCGCCCACGACCCGGCGGCGAAGCGCTTGTACGAGTTGATCGTCGGCGCGACGAAGACGGCCAGCTCGCGGAGCCCTGCGATGTGGCCGGCGAGGTAGCTCTTGAACGTCGGCGACTCGTCCGCGAAACGCGTTCTTGTCCGTCGGCCCAAAGGCTCGAGTGGACATGGCAGGAGTTGCCGATCCAGTCCTCGCGCGGCTTCGCCATGAACGTCAGCGAGCAGCCGTTCAGGTGGGCGAGCTCCTTGGCGCCGTTCTTGTAGATCGTGTGGCGGTCGGCGGCTTCGACCGCTTCGGCGTAGCGGAAGTTGATCTCGTGCTGGCCCGGCCACGCCTCGCCCTTCGAGTACTCGACCGGGATCCCCGCGGCGTGCATCCCGTTGCGCACCTGGCGGATGAACGGCTCGTCGTAGGTGGTCGCGAGCACGTGGTAGTCGAGGACGTACGGCACCGACGGCGTCAGGTTCTCGTAGCCCTTCGCGTGCGCCTCGGCGTAGGTCTCCTTCAGGAGATAGAACTCGAGCTCGGTGCCGATCATCGGCTCGAAGCCCATTTCGCGGGCGCGTGCCACCTGCTTCTTCAGCACCTGGCGTGGGGACGGGCCGACGTCGCGCCCGTCGTGCCAGGCGACGTCGCAGAGGCACATCGCGGTCGCCTCGAGCCACGGGACCACGCGCAGCGTGTCGAGATCGGGCTTCAGGACGAAGTCCCCGTAGCCGAGCTCCCAGTTCGCCAGGGCGTAGCCGGGAACCGGATCCATGTCCATGTCGAGCGCCAGCAGGTAGTCGCACGCCTCGACGCCCGACTCGGCCAGGTTCTCCGAAAGGAAGTGCTCGCCGTGGACGCGCTTGCCCATAAGGCGGCCCTGCATGTCGGTGAACGCGACGACGATCGTGTCGATCGAGCCGTCTCCGACGGCGGCCTCGAGCTGCTTCAGGCTGAGCATCGCGTGAGCTTAACCTGCGGCAGCGGTCTTGACATCCCATCCGGCGAGGCGTGTAAATAGCTCGCTATTCACCCATTGAGCGGAAGGAGTCACGCATGACCGCGGCAGATCCAGGTGCGCCGGGCCCGGCACCGGACTATCTCGACGACGAAAAGACTCTGCACCGACTCGGCTACGCGCAGGAGCTCTTCCGCGCGATGGGCGGGTTCCAGAACTTCGCGATCTCGTTCACGATCATCTCGATCCTCGCGGGGTGTCTGACCTCCTACTACATCGCGTTCGGGCAAGGCGGCCCGATCGCCGTGAGCTGGGGCTGGCTCCTCGTCGGCCTCATGAGCACGATCGTCGCGCTCGCAATGGCGGAGATCGCCTCCGCGTTCCCGACGGCCGGCGGTCTCTACTACTGGTCGTCGAAGCTCGGTAGCCCGGCCTGGGGATGGTTCACCGGCTGGTTCAACCTGATCGGGCAGATCGCCGTCACCGCGGCCATCGGGTACGGCCTCGCCACGTTCGGGACGGCGCTCTTCAACTTCTGGTTCGACTACCCGAACGAGAAGGAGTACATCTACCTCCTCTACGTCATCTTCCTCGCGGCGGCCGCAGCCCTGAACCTGCTGCGGGTCAGCGTGACCGCGCTCCTCAACACGATCTCGGCGTACTGGCACATGGTCGGCGTGGTCGTGATCGTGGCGATCCTTCTGATCGTCCCCGACAACCATCAGTCCTTCTCGTACGTCTTCACGGAGACCGTTAATGCGTCGGGCTTCGGGGACGGCAAGACAACCGGCTTCGTGTTCATCTACGTCTTCCTCACCGGCCTGCTCATGGCGCAGTACACGATCACCGGGTTCGACGCCTCGGCGCACATGGCGGAGGAGACCCGGACCGCATCGCGCTCGGCCGCGGTCGGGATGTACATGTCGGTCGTCGTCTCCGTGATCTTCGGCTTCGTGCTGCTGGTCGCGGTCACTTTGGCGATCCCGAGCACGCAGGGCGCGATCGACAACATCGGGTTCCTCGTCCCATGGAGCTGGCAGGAGTCGATGAACCAGACCTGGGCAGAGTTCCTGCTCTTCATCTGCGTCGTCGCGCAGTTCTTCTGCGTGACCGCGTCCGTGACCTCGGCCTCGCGCATGCTCTTTGCCTTCTCGCGCGACCGCGCGGTGCCCGGCCATCAGATGTGGAGCAAGGTCGGAAAGAACCGCGTCCCTCAGTTCTCCGTGCTCGCGATCGTCGTGCTCTCGGCGCTGATCATGGTGCCGGCGTACTGGAACTACCTGGTCGGCTACCTGGTCGGAACCGGCATCGCGGTCATCGGGCTGTACGTCGCGTTCATCCTCCCGGTGATCCTCCGGTTCCGGATGGGCGACAAGTTCGAGCCCGGCGCGTGGACGCTCGGGAAGCACTACAAGTGGATCGACCTGATCGCGATCCTCTGGGTCGGGTTCATCGTCATCCTCTTCATGCTCCCGCCGTACAAGTCGAGCGTCCCGTGGGACGACTCCTTCAGCTGGGAGGCGCTGAACTACGCGCCGATCCTCGTCGGAGGAGCGCTGCTGCTCTTCGGCGGCTGGTGGGTCATCTCGGCGCACAGGTGGTTCAAGGGTCCGGTCCGGCAGGGCTCCGAGGAAGAGCTCGAGCGGATCGAGCGCATCTACGAGTCCGGCGGCACCGTCCCCGGCTCCTAGTCGGAATCGCGGGTGGGCGCTCGGGCTTCGGCTCGGGCGCCCACCGTGCGGTGCGCGACCGCGCCGAGCGTCGCGCCCTGGAGCAGGATCGACGCCGCGGTGGCGACGAGCACCGTTCCCTCCACTCGCGCCGCTCCCTCGAGGTGTTCGAGCGCCGGGAAGGCCGCGAGGAGCAACGGCACAGCTCCCTTCAGGCCGCCCCAGGAGACGAGCGCACGCTCGCCTCGTGAGAGCCCGCTGCCGAGCGTCCCCACGGCGGCGACGAGCGGACGGACGACGAAGACGGTCGCCACGGTGAGCACGATCCCGTAGGCGAGCTCGTTCCAGCCGACCTGCGCCGCGAACGCCGCGCCGAGGAGCCCGAAGATGACCGGCTCGGCGACCGCGGAAGCCGTGTTCGCGGCGATGTGATAGCTGCCGTCCTGCACCTTCCACGTGTCCGCGACGAGCAGCCCCGCGATGTAGACGGCGAGGAACCCGCTGCCGTGGATCGACGCGGTTCCGGCGCCCACGAGCACGGCCGCGGCGACGAGGCCGACGCTCTGGAGGCCGTCCGCGATCTGCGGCGTCGCCCGCAGCACGCGGATCAGCACGAGGCCGGCGGCGATCCCGGCCGCCGCGCCGATCCCCAGCTCCTTGGCGAACCGCACGAACGCGTCGCCGACGCTCGAGCTCTCCGGCCCGAGGTAGGCGACCGCCGCGACCATGAGCGAGATCCCCACCGGGTCGTTGAAGCCCGACTCGCCCTCGAGGATCGTGCGCGCGCGCGTTTTCCCCTTGCCGCGCAGCACCGAGTAGACCGCGGCGGGGTCGGTCGGGCTGAGCGCGATCGCGACGAGGCACGCGAGCGCCCACTCGAGTCCGAGCACGTAGTGGCCGATGAGCGCGAGCCCGCCGGCGGTCAAGGCCGTTCCGGGCAGGCCGAGCAGGAGGATCGGCTGCGCCGAGCGCCGCCACGCCCTGAAGCCCGTCTGGAGCCCGCCCTGGAAAAGGATCGCGTAGAGCGCGAGCGTCCCGACCTGCTGGAGCTGCAGTGCGCTCAGGTCCTCTCCGGGGAACACGCCGGTCGCGGCCGCGGCGATGCCGACCGCGAGGAACGCGGCGGGCGCGGGCAGCCCGATCCGGTCGGCGAGCGGCGCCACGGCCACCGCGACGACGACGAGCGCCGCGAAGGCGAAGAGATCCGGGAAGAAGTCGGTGTATGCGCTCATGGGCGGTCCGTTGCCGACCAGACTTCCCGGCGCACCGATCTCAGCCTACTCCTCGCCCAGATCTTCGGCGAGGAGCCCGCAGGCGTACGCGCGCCAGGCGATGTCGGGAGCGTGCATGAGTCCGTGCAGCGCCTCGCTCACGTGCGGCAGGCCTTTCGACTGCGCGGCCAGCTCGCGGAAGCCGTTCTCGAGCGAGATCTGGCGGTCGATCTCGCGGAGCTCGTCGGCCAACTCGGCGACCGCCGGGCCGTTCAGGTCGAGCCCGCGGGAAGGATCCCCCCCGGCCGCGAGCCGCAGGAGCGCGCGCCGCGTCGCGCCTCGCCGTTCGGCCTCGTCGATCTCGATGTTCGCCCCCGCGACCGAGGCGAGCACGATGAGCGCCGTGGCGAGGCGGTCGGTCTCCGATCCGGTTTCGGCGGCCAGTCCCTCCTCGAGGTTGACGAGCCACGGGGGCGCCACGCTACACCCGGATCCGCTCGCCGCTCGGATCGAAGAGCGGCTCCTCGGCGACCTCGCCCGCGATCCACTCGCCGAAGATCTCGATCTCGACGGCGCGGCCGGGCGTCGCCGCCTCGGCCGGAACGTAGGCGTAGGCGATCGAGCGCTCGACCGTGTAGCCGTAGCCGCCGCTGGTCACCCGGCCCGCGATCTCGCCGTCGATCCGCACCGGCTCGGAGCCGAGCGCGACCGACCGGGGATCGGAGAGGGCGATGCAGACCAGCAGCCGCTCGGGCTCGGGCGCGGCGGCGAGTGCCTCGCGCCCGACGAAGTCACCCTTGTCCAGCTTGACCGCGAAGCCGAGCCCCGCCTCGTAGGGCGTGTCCTCGGGCGAGATGTCGGCGCCCCAGACGCGGTAGCCCTTCTCGAGGCGCAGCGAGTCGATCGCCTTGTAGCCGCCTGCGACGAGGCCGTGTTCCGAGCCCGCTTCCCAGAGGCGGTCCCACAGGCGCCGCCCGAACTCGGCGGGGCAGTAGAGCTCCCAGCCGAGCTCGCCGACGTAGGTGACGCGCACGGCCAGGCACGGGACGGGGCCGACGACGATCTCTCGCGCGCGCATGTACGGGAAGCGAGAGATCCGCGTCGGTGAGCGGCTGGAGGATCTCGCGCGCGCGGGGACCCCACAGGCCGAAGCACGCGAAGCGCGAGGTCACGTCCTCGAGCTGCACGGCGCCGTCGTCGGGGAGGTGCGAACGGATCCACGCCAGGTCGTGCCGCCCGAACGCCGTGCCGGTGACGATCCGGAAGCGCTCCTCCGCCAACCGGGTGACGGTGAAGTCGCACTCGATTCCGCCCTTGGGATTGAGCATCTGCGTGTACGTGACCTGGCCGACGTCGCGGGCGACGCGGTTCGCGCAGAGGCCCTCGAGGAACTCCGCCGCGCCGGCGCCCGTGACGTCGAGCTTCGCGAACGAGGTCTCGTCGAAGAGCGCTGCGGCCTCGCGGCAGGCGCGATGCTCGGCGCCGATCGCGGGCGACCAGATCTTCCCGGCCCAGCCGCGGGGGCGGAGCGACTCGTCCCCGGCGGCCGCGTTCGACTCGAACCAGTTCGCGCGCTCCCAGCCCGACTTCTCCCCGAAGGAGGCGCCCAGCTCGGCGAGCCGCTCGTAGGCGGGGGAGACCCGCAGCGGGCGTCCGGCGAGACGCTCCTGGCCCGGGTACTTGACGTCGTAGTAGGTCGCGTAGCCCTCGACCGTGCGCGCGAGCGTGTACTCGCGGCTGCGGTAGTGCGGCCCGAAGCGGCGCGAGTCCATCTCCCACGTGTCGAGCCCCGGCTGGCCGTCGACGATCCACTCGGCCATGAGCTGCCCCATGCCGCCGGCGCCCGCGAGACCGTGCGCGCAGAACCCGGCTGCGACCCAGAAGCCGCGCACGTCCGACTCGCCGAGGATGAACTCGCCGTCCGGCGTGAACGCCTCGGGCCCGTTGATGAGCTTCACGACCTCGGCGTTCTCGAGCGCGGGCACGCGGACGATCGCGTTCGTCATGAGCTCCTCGAAGCGCTCCCAGTCCTCGGGGAGGAGCTTCCCGTTGAAGTCGGCCGGGATCCCGTCGAGCGACCACGGCGCCGGGTCGCGCTCGTAGCCGCCCATGACGAGCCCGCCGGACTCGCCGCGGAAGTAGACGAGAAGGCTTGGGTCGCGCATCGTCGGGACGTCGTGCGGCACGTCCAGCGGCCGCGTGACGAGGTACTCGTGCGCCATCGGGATCGACCGGCACCTCGACTCCGGCGAGCGCGCCGATCTCGCCGCGCGAACATGCCGCCGGCGTTGATCACGATCTCGGTCTCGATCGAGCCCTTGTCCGTCTCGACGCCGGTGACGCGGCCGCGCTCGACCCCGATCGCGGTCACGCGCGTGTTGGTGTAGATCTCCGCGCCGCGGCGGCGGGCGCCCTCCGCGAGCGCGAACGTGAGCTGGCTAGGGTCGATGTAGCCGTCGGTGGGGAGGTAGGCCGCGCCGAGCACGCCGTCGGTCGTCATCGGCGGGAACATCTCCTGCGCGCGCTCGGCGGAGACGAGCTCGAGCGGCAGCCCGAAGGTCTTCGCCCAGCCGGCCTGGCGCGCGAGCTCCTCCATCCGCTCCTCGGAGGACGCGAGCCGCAGCGAGCCGACCTCGTTCCAGCCGGTCTCGAGCTCGACCTCCTCGCCCAGCGTCCGGTAGAGGTCGACCGAGTTCATCATCATTCTCGTGAGCGCCAGGGACCCGCGCAGCTGTCCGACGAGGCCGGCCGAGTGGAAGGTCGAGCCGCTCGTCAGGTCGGCGCGTTCGCAGAGGACGACGTCGTCCCAGCCGAGCCGCGCGAGCCAGTAGAGGATCGAGGCGCCGCCGACGCCGCCGCCGACGACGACCGCGCGGGCCTTCGATTTCACGCCAGCGCCTGCCGGAACGAGTCCGACGCCGCGGTGCGCTCCAGCCGCTGGAAGTGCTCGTCCGCGTAGGCGACGAAGTCGAAGTCGAGCTCGGAGATCGCCTGCTGGACGACGCCCCACATCGCCTCGCGGAAGTCCGACATGAAGGTCATGAGCTCGAGCGCGTCCAGGTCGGCGTCGCGCACCTCTCCGAAGGTCGCCTCGAGGAGCATCACCTTCTCGTCGGGCCCGAAGCCCTGGTTCGACGGCGAAGTTCGCGAGGTCGAAGAAGCGGTCGCCCATGCCCGCGTACTCCCAGTCGACGATGCGAAGCCCGTCGGGCGTCGCGATGAAGTTCGCGCTCAGCAGGTCGTTGTGGCAGGGCGTCAACGGCTGCTCGCCGCGGGCGCGCTCGATCTCGACGGCGGTCGCGTGCGCGGTCTCGAACGCCGCCGGAATGGTGACGCCGCGCTCTGCGGCGGTGTCCCGGTACGTCTCGACGACGCGGAACGAGTTGAAGTGGCCCGGCACCTCGGGGCCCTCGTGGATGAGCTTCAGCGCCCGCGCGGCCGCGCGCAGATGATCGGGCTGGCGGAGATCCTCGGACGAGACGGGCCGTCCCTCGAGGAACCGCGTCACAAGCCACCCCTGTGGCTCGACGAACCGGATCACCTCGGGCCCGACCCCGGCCTCGGCGGCCACGACCGACGCCTTGTACTCGCACTCCCGGTCGATGCCGAGCAGGTGGGTGTCGTTCCCGCCCAGCCGCAAGACGACGTTCTGGCCGTCCACGGAGAGGAGGAAGTTGCGGTTCGTGATGCCGCCGCCGAGCTCCTCGACGGTCACCTCCTGACCCGGCCACAGCTCGTTGAGGATCTCGGTCAGCTCCATCGCGCGATCTTAGACTGCGGCTCATGCTCGTCGAGCACCCCGAGTCCGTCGCGATCGTGGCCTTCCGAGACGGAGCGCTCGTCACGGTCTTGCAGATGCGCCCGGGCTCACCGGAGCGGACGGTCGAGCTCCCGTCGGGAAAGCTCGAGCCCGGCGAGACGCCGTTCGAGGCCGCCGTGCGCGAGCTGGCCGAGGAGTGCGCACTCGTCGCGGCGGACTGGCGCGAGGCCGGCGGCTTCTGGGCGGTGCCCGCGTACTCGACCGAGTACGTCCACGTCTTCGAGGCCGGCGGCGTGGAGCCGGCGCCCGAGCCGCTCGCCCCGGACGACGACGAGGACATCGAAGTGCGGCTCGTCCCGGCCGAGCATGCGCTCGACGAGCTGTCGGACGCCGTCTCGATCGCCGCCTTCGCCGTGTGGCAGGCGTCGGCTTGATCCGCGCGGTCGTCTTCGACTTCAACGGCACGCTCTCGGACGACGAGCCGATCCTGTGCGAGGTCTGGCGGGAGATCGCGGCCGAGCACGGGCGTCCGCTCTCGAGCGAGGAGTACTTCGGGCAGCTCGCCGGCCACTCCGATCCGGAGATCGCCGAACGCTGGCTGGACGGCGACGTCGACACGCTGATGGCCGAGCGGGTGCGGCGCTATCGCGAGCGGGTGGCCGACGGCTCGACCGTGGGTTCGGAGATGCGCGACGTCGTGCGCTTCGCGGCCGAGCGCGTTCCGGTCGCGGTCGTCTCGGGCGCGGCGCGCGAGGAGATCGAGCTCGTGCTCGGCGCCGCCGGGCTCCGCGACGCGGTGTCCACGATCGTCGCCGCCGAGGACGTGCAGCGCGGGCAAGCCGGATCCCGAGGGCTACCTGCTCTCGCTCGAACGCCTGGGCGTGAACCCTGCCGAGGCGCTCGTCTTCGAGGACAGCGAGGCGGGCGTGCTCGCGGCGAAAGCGGCCGGCACCCGCTGCATCGCGCTGCTCGGGACGGTTGCGCCGGAACGGCTCGCGGCCGCGGACGAGATCGTCGAGCGGATCGATGTCGCGCTGCTAGCGCGGGAGCTCTAGCCCGGCGCCCTCGGCGCGGGCCGCATCGAGCACGCGAGCCGCGAAGGCCGCGTCGAGCGCGCCGATCCCGAGGTTCACGCAGGCGACCTTCGGCGGAAGGTCGCGGCGGAGGAGCGCGGCACCGACCGGCGCGGAGGGGCTCGGCCAGTCCGTGAAGTGACCCTGCTCGCGGTAGTACTCGAACTGCGCGACGTCGTCGGCGGCCACGAGCGTCGCGGCCTCGATCACCTCGCGCTCGATCATCGCGTCGAAGTCGATGGGGAGGACGAGCCACTCCTCGCCGAGCGCGCTGAGGCCGATCTGCGGCTTCGGGTCGTTCACGATCGGCGCCGCCGTGACCACGACCTGCGCGCCTTCCGCGGCCTCGGCGGGCGACCCGGTCGCCTCGACGTCGCCGAGCGAAGCGATCCGCTCGGGATGCGGGTCGTACGCGCGGATCCGCACGCCGGGGTTCAACTCGCGCAGGAGCGCCGCGTGGAAGCGACCCTGCTCGCCGCAGCCGACGATCGCCGCGGTCGTCCAGCCCTGAGGCGCCCAGCGGCGCACACAGACGCCGCTCGCCGCCGCCGTCCGCGCGGCGGTGATCTCGGCGCCGTCCATGATCGCCGTCGGCAGGCCCGTGTCGGCGTCGTTCAGCACGATCAGCCCCGAGATGTACGGGAGCCCGCGCGCGGGGTTCTCCGGGTAGCCGGACACCCACTTGAGCGCGGCCACGTCGGCGTCCTCTAGGTACGCCGGCATGGCGTGGATGAACGCGTCCGGCCGCGGGTGCACGCCCGGCTTGGGAGGCAGTTCCACGCGCCCGGCGGCGACCGCGCGGTATGTCTCCTCGACGAGATCGAGCTGCTCGGTCGCCGGCGGCAGTAGCGCCGACACCTCCGCGCGCGAGAGGTAGAGGAGAGGCTTCACGCCCGGTCGGCGACGCGCAGCGGCTCGATCAGGAAGATGACGCGCGACTCGTGCGGCTTGTGGCCCTGGTACGAGTCGTCGTCGGTGTACTTGCGGGCGAGCGCGTCGATGTGGTCGTCCGGCTCGGAACAGCCCTCGACGATCCCGGTCACGCGGCCGCGAATGTCGCTCTTCACGTACGAGTCGTTCCGGTCCGCAATCGAGATGGCCACGCGCGGATCGTTGCGCATGTTCCGGTCCTTCGTCCGCCCGGTGGCCGTGTTCACGCGGATCGTGTCGCCGTCGCGGTCGATCCACACCGGGGAGACCTGCGGGGAGCCGTCGGGATCGAGTGTCGCGAGGTAGGCGAAGTTCGGCGCGTCGATCAGCGCACGGCATTTCTCGGTCAGCTCGGCCATGGGCTCCTCCGGTCGCTTGCGCCGCCAACGCTACCCATCGAATAGCCTGCCGCGATGGTTCGCGTCTGCGTTGCTGGATCCACCGGCTGGACGGGAAGCGCGGTCGCGGCGGCGATCGAAGCGGCCGACGATCTCGAGCTCGTCGCGGGCGTCTCGCGGTCGGGCGGTACGCACGCGTCGGTCGCGGAAGCTCTCGATGCCGTCGAGACGGACGTCGTCGTCGACTACACACACGCGGAGGCGGTGAAGGCGAACGTCCTCGCAGCGCTCGAGCGCAAGGTCGCGGTGGTTGTCGGCTCGAGCGGTCTGACGGCGGACGACTACGCCGAGATCGATTCCCGCGCGCGCGAGGCGGAGGTCGGCGTGATCGCGGCCGGAAACTTCTCGATCCTCGCGGCGACACTCCTGCGCATCTCGCGCGAGGCGGCGAGGCATGCCGGGGCTTGGGAGATCGTCGACTTCGCGAGCGCCAAGAAGCCGGACGTCCCCAGCGGCACGGCGCGGGAGCTCGCCGAGCAGCTCGGGGAGTTGCGGCAGCCCGAGTTGGGCCGGGAGATCGCTTCGCTCGTCGGTCCGACCGAGGCGCGGGGCGCGACCGTGGCCGGCTCGCAGATCCACTCGGTGCGGCTCCCGAGCTTCGTCGTCTCCACGGAGATCGTCTTCGCCGCGCCCGGCGAGCGGCTCTCGATCCGTCACGACGCGGGGGAGAGCCCGGAGCCGTACGTCGCGGGAACGCTCCTGGCCGTGCGCTCGGTCGGCGACCGCGTCGGGCTCACCCGCGGCCTCGACGCGCTCCTCGACTGATGCTCCTGAACGGAGTCCGGGTGGTCGCGTGCGAGATCGGGCTCGCAGGGCCGCTCTGCACGCGCCTCCTCGCCGATCTCGGCGCCGACGTCGTGAAGGTCGAGGCGCCCGAGGGCGGCGACGTCACCCGCGGCTGGGACACGATCGCGAACGGCGTCTCGTCGGCCTTCGTCTGGGTGAACCGCGGCAAGCGGAGCGTCGCGATCGACGTGCGCGACCCGGCGAATCGCGAGGAGGTCGAGCGCCTGGTCGCCTCGGCGGACGTCTTCCTCCAGAACTTCGCGCCCGGTTGGGCGGCGCGCGTCGGCCTCGACGAGCCGACCGTCCGCGCGCTTCGGCCCGACGTCGTCTACGTGGACATCTCGGGCTACGGGCCCGACGGCCCGTACGCGCACCGCAACGCCTACGACTCGATCGTCCAGGGCGAGACCGGGCTCATGTCGATCACGGGCACGGCGGAGGAGCCCGCGCGGCTCGGCGTCTCGGCCTGCGACCTCTCGACCGGCTCGTACGCAGCGGTCGCCACGCTCGCCGCCCTCGTGCGCCGGGGCCAGACCGGGGAGGGCGCGCACGTGCAGATCTCCCTCTTCGACGTGGCGCTCGATTGGCTCGGCTACTTCCCGCACCTCTGGTGGCACCGCGAGGAGCTGCCGCCGCGCGCCGGCCTTCGCCACCCGCTCTTCTGCCCCTACGGGCCGCTGCCCGCCGCCGACCGCCTCGTCTCGGTCGCCGTGCTCTCCCCGGATCACTGGCGGACGTTCTGCACCGACGTGCTCGAGCGGCCCGAGCTCCTCGAGGACGAGCGCTACGCGACGAACGAGCAGCGGGTCCAGGCGCGCGACGAGCTCGAGCCGATCCTGGCCGAGGCGTTCGGCGAGCGGACCGCCGCCGAGTGGGAAGAGCGCCTCGCGTCCGCGGGCATTCCGTTCGGCGCGGTGAACGACGTCTCCGACGTGCTCGCCCACCCGCAGCTCGCCGCCAGCGGGCTCGTCACCGAGATCGGCTCGCCCGGGGGCCCGATTCCGACCATCGGCGCGCCCTTCCTCGTCGACGGGGTGCGGCCCGAGGTCGGCGCCGTTCCGGATCTCGGCGAGCACACCGAAAATCCGATGTGACGAATCCCGGCGGCGGCGGCGTACACACGACGATGCGTCTCGCTGCTCTCGCATTCGTTCTCGCCCTGGCGCTCGCCGCGTCGGGCTGCGGCGCGGCCGACGAGGCCGCCGACACTACCCCGGAGGCCGCGCCCGAGAACGCGTCCCTGAACGTCGAGCAGGTGCTCGACACGAGCGGCCCGATGTTCATCGAGGGCTACCTGTGGGCGCTCGAGATCGTCGACGCCGACGGCACCTCGGTCTTCAAGGACGACCTCGAAGCGATGGAGCACGCCGAGGAGCTCCCGGCCGGCACGTACACCGTGCGAAGCGCCATGAAGCCGTGCATGGGCAACTGTGGCTACGTCGATCCGCCGATCAACGAGTGCGAGGAAGAGATCGAGCTCGTCGCCCCCGCGACGTCGGTCGAGATCAGCCAGGCCGCAGACCGCGCCTGCACGATCACCGTCTCGTAGCGGGCCTCATGGGAGAATCCGGCCATGCCGGGTTCCGGTCTCGCCGCACAGCCGGCGCTCGCGCTCGAGCGAATCGACGCGCGCGCCCGCACGGAGAACTTCCCTGTCGTCTCGTTTCTCGCCCCGCGCGAGGCGCGCCCGCACCTGAAGGCGATCTACGGGTTCGCCCGCCTGGTGGACACGATCGGCGACGAGGCCGAGGGCGATCGCGAGGCGCTTCTCGCTGAGGTCGAGCGCGAGCTCGAGGGTCCGCCGGCGACGGAGATCATGCGGCGGCTGCACGAGACGATCGCGGCGTGCGGCCTCCCGCGCGAGCCGTTCGCGCGTCTGATCGAGGCGAACCGGATCGACCAGCGCGTCTCGCGCTACGAGACCTGGGACGACGTGCGCGGCTACTGCTCGTACTCCGCGGAGCCGGTCGGGCGCCTGGTGCTCGGCATCTACGGACGGGCCGAGCCCGAGCTCGTGGCGCTGAGCGACGACGTCTGCACCGGGCTCCAGCTCGTGAACTTCCTCCAGGACCTGCCGCGTGACCTCGAGCTCGGGCGCGTGTACCTGCCGCAGGAGGACATGCGCCGCTTCGCCGTGATCGATGCCGACCTCGCCGGGCCGGCGAGCGAGCGCGTCGCGGCGCTCGGCGAGTTCGAGGCGGCGCGGGCCCGGACGCTCCTGGAGCGCGGCTTTCCGCTCGTCGACGCGCTCGGCGGGCGCGAGGGCCGCTCGGTCGCGCTCTTCGTCCGCGGCGGGCTTGCCGCCCTGGATGCTCTCGCGCGCGCGAGGTACGACGTCTTCTCGAGCCGGCCGTCCCCGTCGCGGTTCCGGCTCGCCCGCCTGGCCGTGCGCGAGCTCGTCCGATGAACACCGACGCCGCCTATGCGGAGGTCGTCCGCATCACGCGCAGCGAGGCCCGCAGCTTCGCATGGGGAATCCGGGTGCTCCCGCGCGCGAAGCGCGAGGCGGTGTCGGCGCTCTATGCGTTCGCACGCCGGGTGGACGACATCGCCGACGATCCTGGACTGGGCCGGGAGGAGCGTCGTGCGCAGCTCGACGCGTGCCGCTCGAGCCTCACCGGCCTGCCCGGCGACGATCCGGTGCTCGTCGCGCTCGCGGACGTGGTCGACCGCTACGGCGTGCGGGTCTCCGACCTCGACGATCTCGTGCGCGGCGGGCTCATGGACGTGGACACCACCCGCTACGCCTCCTGGGACGACCTGCGCGGCTACTGCCTCCTCGTCGCCGGCTCGGTCGGCGCCGCGTGCGCCGACGTCTACGGGCCGAGCGACCCGGCCGCGGCACGACCGCTCGCGCAGACGCTCGGCCTCGCGCTCCAGCAGATCAACATCATGCGCGACGTCCCCGAGGATCTCCGGCTCGGCCGCGTCTACCTCCCGCAGGACGAGCTCGAGCGTTTCGGCGTCACCGAGGCCGACCTCGCCGCCGGGCGCACCGGTGCCGAGTGGCGCGCACTCATGGAGCACCAGGCCGCCCGCGCCGACGCGCTCCTCGCCGAAGGGCTCGAGCTGCTTCCGCTGCTCGACCGCCGCAGCCGGCTCGGCGTCCGCTCCTTCGCGGGCTCGTACGCGGGACTGCTCTCGACGATGCGCGCGACCGGCTTCGACGTCTTCTCCTCCCGGCCGAGCCTGTCGACGACTGCGAAGCTCCGTGCCATGGTGAGCGTCAGATGAAGGCGACCGTCGTCGGAGGAGGACTGGCCGGGATCGCCGCCGCGCTCGAGCTCGTGGACCTGGGGCACGAGGTCACGCTCGTCGAGGCCCGGCCCACGCTCGGCGGCGCGGTGCAGACGCTTCCCGAGCGCGAGGGCGATCCGCCGCCGCCGCCCGACAACGGCCAGCACATCGCGCTCGGCTGCTGCACGGCCTATCTCGATCTCCTCGACCGGATCGGCCAGGCCGGAGCCGTACGCCGCACGCCGCTCGCGCTTCCCGTCGTCGCCGAGAACGGCCGTGTGTCGCTCATCCGGCCGGGCGCCCTGGCGCTTCTGCGCTACGGACACCTCGGCCTGCGCGACCGGATCGCGATCGGTCGCGTCGCCCGAACGCTGGGCCGGCTCGATCCCGAAGAGCACGACGACAAGACGTTCGCCGACCTGCTCCGCGAGCACGGCTCGACGGAGGCGGCGATCGAGCGCTTCTGGGACGTCTTCATGCGCCCGGCGCTCAACCTGCCCGCCGCCGAGGTGAGCGCGGCGCCGGCGCTCTTCACGCTCCAGACCGCGCTCCTCGCCGGAGGAGGCGCGAGCGACCTCGTGCTCCCGGAGGCCCCGCTCGGCGCCATCCACGGCGATGCGGCGGCGGAGGCGCTCACGGCGGCGAGGGCGCAGGTACGTACACGCGCGCGTGCGACGGAGATCGAGGGCACAACGGTCGTTCTCGCCGGGGGCGAGAGGATCGAAGGCGACGGAGTCATCGTGGCGCTGCCCCACGAGGAGGGCGCCGAGCTGCTCGGTGAGCCGGCGCCGGCGCTCGAGGACTCGCCGATCGTGAGCGTCCACATCGTCTTCGACCGTCATATCCTCCGGTTCACGCTCGCTGCGCTCCTCGGCAGTCACGCGCACTGGGTGTTCGACCGAGGCCGCCTGACGCGGAGCGAGCCGCGCGACGGCCAGTACCTCACGGTCGTGTCGAGCGGCGTGCCCGAGCTCCTCGACATCCGCGGCCGGGAGCTTGTGGACCTGGTCGCCGGCGAGCTGACGTCGCGGCTCGGCCGGGCGGAGGTTCTCTGGTCGCGGGTGAGCCGCGAACCTGCGGCGACGTTTGCTCCCCGGCCGGGAACCGCGGCCCTGCGCGCCGGTGCCGAGACAGGCCGCCCGGGTGTCGTGCGCGCGGGCGCGTGGACCTCCACGGGCTGGCCGGCGACGATGGAGAGCGCCGTGCGCAGCGGCCGCCACGCCGCCGAGCTGCTCAGCCGCTGAGCCCGTCCAGCGTCGCGCCGACGAGTCCGGGCAGCGTCTGCGGGTCGTAGCCGCCCTCGAGCACCAGCGCGAGCCGGTCGCAGAGCCCGCCCGCCCGGACGGCCAGCTCGCGGAACCCGGCCTCGGTCACGTCCATGCCGGCCAGCGGGTCGCCGAAGGCGGCGTCGAAGCCGGCCGAGACGAGCAGGAGGTCGGGCGCGAACGATCCGATCGCCGGCTCGACGATTCGCTCCATCGCGTCCACGTACTCGTCGTCGCCGCAGCCGGCCGAGAGGGGGACGTTGACGGTCGTCGCGTCGCCGTCTCCAAGCCCGCCGGTGCCGGGATAGAACGGCCATTGATGGAGCGAGACGAAGAGCACCGAGTCGTCTCCGCGGAAGATCGCGTCGGTGCCGTTCCCGTGATGGACGTCCCAGTCGAGGATGGCCACGCGGGTGAGCCCGAGCTCGCGCTGGGCGAACCGCGCGGCGACGGCCACGTTGTTGAAAAGGCAGAATCCCATCGCCCGGTCGCGAAGCGCGTGATGCCCAGGCGGACGAACCAGCGCGAATCCGCCGATTTGAACCGCCTCGAGCGCGCAGCCGGCCGCGAGAAGCGCCGCCTCATAGCTCGTCGGCGTGACCACCGTATCGGGGTCGACGAGGACGGAAGTCCCTGCTTCTGAGAGGTTTCTGATCACCTCGACGTACTCCGCGTCGTGGCAGGCGTGGACGTCTTCGAGCGCGGCCGGCGACCCTTCCACGAAGTCCGGAAACGCAGCGTGGAGCGCCTCGATCCGGGCGCCGTTTTCGGGGTGCGGCGCGGTCGGGTGAAGGCGCGCCAGAGAGCGGTGGCTGACGAGCCTCAACGGGCCTCGAACCGGTGAAAAATGGGTGTCGGAGAAGTCACGAGGTGTGCCTAGACGCGGCGCTTGCAGTGGTTTACCATCGGGCCCCCTTCTTTTTACGACACCGGAGGTGACATCGCCCATGCGACGGCTTCTTCGCCTGGCGCTTCCGCTCGGCCTACTGGCCGCGCTTGCCGTCCCGACCAGCGCTCTCGCGCAGGTCACAGTCTCGACCAATTCCAGCGGCGGCCTTGCGCTGCTCGCCTCGTCGCCGACTGGACGCGATACGACTGCGTTCACCGGAAACACGACGCTGAACAGCAGTTGGATCACGAATCTCTCAGGCGCTGATGCCCGCGTAGCGAGCTTCGGTGATGGGATCTCCGGCCCGGGCATCCCGGGTGGTAGCGCAACGATCTCGACGGCCGTCCGCTCCGGCGGCACCGTCGCGGGCAACACGATCGCTGCGGCCAACGCGACTCCTCCCGGCGCAACCGAGTCCGGGAACACGGTCACGATCAACATGACCACTCCGCACAACTTCCAGGTCGGCGACTCAATCGTGGTCGCGGGCGTTGCGGTCGGCGGATACAACGGCACGTTCACGGTCACGGACGTGCCGACGATCACGTCGTTCACGTACACGAACCCGACCGTGGGTCTCGGTAACTCGGGCGGCGGCACGGCCACCGGCCCGAACCCGGGCCTCAGCGAGGTCGGGAACACCGTCCTGGTCCGCCTCGGCGCGTTCGATCACAACCTCGTGGTCGGTCACACCGTGACGATCACCGGTGCCGGCAACGCCCTCTACAACGGCACGTGGACCGTGACCGGGACGCCGTCGGGCTCCTCGTTCACGTTCACGCATCCGACTTCGGGCATTGCGTCCGCCTGGGGCGGAACGGTCACGCCGTTCGCGACGTTCGTCACGACGGCCCCGCACGGACTCTCTGTCGGCTCGACCGTCACCATCGATGGCGTCGGCATTGCCGGGTACAACGGCACGTTCACGGTGCTGACGGTGCCCCTGCCGACCGTCTTTACGACGTCTTCGGTCGCACAGCTCCTGCCCTCCGGTGCAGGCACGGCGTCGACCCAGACCACCGTCACCGGTGTGGGCACGCCCGCGAACGCACTCATCGACCCGGTCGGGCTCGACAACAGCATCCTCTGGGAGACGAAGGCCCTTCCGGCCGATGCGGGCGATGGAACCTCCATCACCTACAACGACCCGGGTGGATTCGCCGCCACGCTCGGCGCTTCGGTGGCCGGCGATGACATCACCATCAATCTCGGCCGTGCGTTCGTCGGCGCCAACGCGTCGAACACCATCGCCGCATCTCCGGGCGGCGCGACCGAGACCGGTAACACCGTGACGATCACGACGACGGCTGCGCACAACCTGCACGTCGGTCAGACCGTCACGATCGCCGGGGTCGCCGAAGCCGGCTACAACGGCACCTTCGAGGTGCTGACGACGCCGTCGACGACGACGTTCACCTACACGAACCCGACGGCGGGCCTCGCGGCCTCCGGCGGCGGCACCGTCCAGGGCAGCGGCATCCAGGCCGTGTCTGCCCCGGGTGCCGGCGGCACGATCACGGCTGCGAGCCACGCGGTCTCGACCGTGACGATCACGACGATCGCTGCGCACAACCTCAAGGTTGGGCAGGCTGTCACGATCTCCGGTCTCTCCGTGGCCGGCTACAACGGAACGTTCCAGGTCGCTTCGGTTCCGTCCGCGACGACGTTCACGTACACGACGCTGGCGGGCCTGATCCCGTTCGCGCCGCTGAACGGCTCGTTCTCCATCGCGGCGTCTCCGGGCGGCGCGACCCAGTCGGTGCCCGTAGCCGCGTCGCCCAACGGCGCGCTCCAGACGTTCGCCATTGCGGCGTCCCCGACGGGTGCGACCGAGACCGGCAACACCGTCACGATCACGACGACCGGAAACCACCACTTCCTGGTCGGCGAGAGCGTGACGATCGCCGGCGTGACCGACGCCGGATACAACGGCACGTTCACGATCGACTCGGTTCCGAACTCGACCTCGTTCACGTACACGAACCCGACGGCGGGCCTCGCGGCCTCCGGCGGCGGCACCGTGACGAGCGGCAAGGTCACGATCACGACGACCGCCCCGCACAACCTGATCGCCGGCAACAACGCGATCCTCGCGGGCATCGGCGTGGCCGGCTTCAACGGCACGTTCCTCATCACCTCGGTGCCGTCGCCGACCACGTTCACCTACACGAACCCGACCACGGGCCTCGCCAACTCCGGCGGCGGCATCGCGGGCGGCAACACGCTCGTCACGCTGACGACGACCGCGGCGCACACCTTCACGCCCGGCGACTCGATCACCGTGTCCGGCGTCGGTGTGGCCGGCTACAACGGCACGTTCACCGTCTCCACGGTTCCGAGCTCGACGACGCTGACCTACAACGCGGCAGCCTCCGGCCTCGCCAACTCCGGCGGCGGCACGGTTGCCGAGTCGGTCGGTGGAACCGCGACCGGTCTGAGCGGTGCCAGCGAGGTCGGCAACACGGTCACGATCCAGACGCGGGCCGCTCACGGCCTCCAGGTCGGTCAGAGCGTCACGCTCGACGGCGTTCTCGTCGGCGGCTACAACGGCACGTGGACCGTGACCGGCGTCCCGACGACGACCTCGTTCACCTATGAGAACCCGACGGCCGGCCTGGCCGCTTCGGGTGGCGGACAGGTCTACACCGTTACGACCACTGCTGCCGCGCTCATCACGGCCGCCAACGGTGGTGCCGGTGACTTCGCAGCTGTGGCCGCTCTGGTCACCGCGACCGCGTCGGGTACGACGACCGGCCGCCTCGCGGGCGTCGGCAACACGCCGTTCACGAACGGCGAAAACGACACGATTCAGCTGAGCCAGCCCGCTTCGGCCACGGCCTCCGGCGTGAACTTCGAGCTCAGCAGCGCACGGCGGAACGGCGACATGGCCTTCTGGGGCGACACGCTCGTCCAGGGCAGCGATCGCGGCTTCCGCCTCTACGACATCTCGAACCCGGCCTCGCCGGCGCTCGAGAGCGACTTCTCGTGCAACGGCGCGTCGGGTGACGTCTCGGTCTGGGAGAACCTCGTGTTCCGCTCGGTCGACGTCCCGCAGACGACCGCCGCGTGCGCGGGCAGTGCCGACCAGTACTGGAAGACGACCGGTGGCAATCACACCGCGACTGCCCAGTCGACGCGGATCACCCCCGGCTTCGAGGGCATCCGCATCGTGGACATCTCCAACCCGTCGGCTCCGTCGTTCGTAGCCGGTGTCGCGACGGACTGTGGTTCGTTCACCCACACGCTCGTTCCGGACGTTGCGAACGACCGGGTGCTGCTCTACGTCTCGTCGTTCCCGAACGCTGCGATCGACGCGACTCCGACGACCTTCGGGAACACCTGCGAGCTCCTCGCACCCGGGTCGCCGGCGGCTCCGAACCAGATCTCGGGCCATGACAAGCTGACGATCGTCGAGGTTCCGCTCGACAACCCGTCCGCGGCGCATGTCCTCGACGAGATCACGCTCGGGCTGAAGGGCTACAACTCGTTCTTCGCGCACATCCCGGGCTACACGGGTGACTTCAACAACCAGCCCGGCTACAAGGGTTGCCACGACATCGCGGTTTCCATGGCCACTCACACCGCGGCGGCTGCCTGTGTCACCGAAGGCGTAACGCTCGACATCTCGGATCCGGAAGCGCCGACGGTCGAGGATCACTTCGTGAATCCCGACATCGATCTCTGCGCGACCGGCGTGTTCCGCTGGGCCGGAGGGACGTCCTCGCAGGCCGCGACCCCGAACTGCATGTGGGGCACGGCGATGTTCACGTACGACGGCAAGCGCATCATCTGGGGTAGCTCCACCTCCGGTCACGCCGGGTGTGGCAGCAACTCCGCGACCGTCGCCCTCTCGTGCAACCCCCGTGGGAACACGAACGCGAGCGTCGACCGGCTCTACGACGGCCAGTCGCTCTCCAACGAGTGCGAGACCGGTGCTGGGACTGCTCCGGTTCGCTCGCCGTTCAACCGCGCAGCGTTCTGGATGAACGACGCGGCCGACGCGAGCTGGCCGATCTCCCAGACGAAGATCCCGTACTCGCTGGACGCGAGCGTGAACCGCTACGAGCTCTACTCGGGCCAGGGGTGCAGCGCATCCCTCGGGAACGTCGTCCCGGTCAACGGCAAGTACATCCTGCCGCTGTCCTGGCACATCGGCGGCATGAACGTCGTCGATTGGACGAACCACCTGAGCCCGACCGAGCTCGGCTGGTTCGACGTGAACACGTCGTTCGCAGAGAGCACGGCCAACGCCAACCCGCTGAACCGGCCCGCTGGTAACTCGGCGCTCAAGTCGAACGCGGCGGCGGCGTACTGGTACAACGGCTACATCTACGTCTCGAACGAGGCGCCGGCGTACGGAAGCTGGTACCCGGCCGGGAGCCGTGGGCTCGAGGTCTTCCAGCTCACGAACGACTCCGTGTCGGGCGCCTTCGACCTGCCGCACCTGAACCCGCAGACCCAGGAGAGCCTGCTGACCTGCGCCATCACGATCAGCGGCTCGCCGAAGGTCGGGGTCAAGCGGACGATCAAGGCGACCGTCAAGGTCATGGGTCAAGGCGTCAAGGGCGCAGTCGTGAAGGCCAAGACGCACAGCTTCAACGCATCGAAGACGACCCCGGCGAACGGTCAGGTGTCCGTCTCGTTCAAGCCGAACAAGAAGGCCAAGACCCTCACGTTCTCCGTCGCGGCGCAGACCAACATGCTTGGCTGCTCCAAGTCGAAGAACGTCGCCAAGTAGCAACCGGTAGCGAACTCGGATCAGGTGTGTCCCGCCTTCGCCGGCGGGGCACACCGGTCCGATCAGAAGGGGGACGAGGGCGCCGAGAGGCGTCCTCGTCGTTTCCGGGGACTAGGCGCGGACGAGCGTGGAGTCCGGAATGTCCGGAACCGGCGCGTCGTACTGGAGGCGCGCGATGTGGAGGTACGTCCGCAGCGCGTCGGCTTCGTCCGAGAAGCGCCCGGCCTCGAGTGCGGCGTCGAGCGTCCCGTACTCGGCCAGGATCTGCGCGGCGCGCTTGGCGCCGATGCCGCGGGCGCCGGGGATGCGGTCCGACGGATCTCCGCGCAGAGCGATGAAGTCGGGAACCTGCGCGGGCGAAACGCCGTAACGCTCGACCACTTCCGCCGGCCCGACGCGGTCGAGCTCGCGCACGCCGCGTCTAGGCATGAGCAGCGTCGTGTGCTCGCTGGCGAGCTGGAAGAGGTCGCGGTCGCTCGTGAGCACCAGCGACGTGCCGCCGCGGTCCTCCTCGGCGCTTGCCGCGGCCGCGAGAAAGTCGTCCGCCTCGAACCCGGCGGCCTTCGCCCACTGGAACCCGAGGCTCGTCACGAGCTCCGGGAGCCGGTCGAGCTGGTCGGTGAGATCCGGCGGGAAGTCGCGGCCGCCCTGATACTCGGGCAAGAGCTCGTTGCGGTACGTCGGGAGGGGCGCCGTCCCGACCGTGTCGAAGCCGACGAACACCGCGCGAGGCTGCTCCGCCTCCCACACGTTCGTGAGCATGTTGCGAAAGCCGACCACCATGTTCGCCTGCCGGCCCTCGGCGTCCTTGATCGAGGACGGGAGCGCGTGGTAGGCCCGGTGGGCCAGCGAGTCCCCGTCGACCACGAGGAGCGGCCTCGCAGGAAGGAACTCGCTCATGGGGCCAGTATTGCGGCTTTCCCTCTTAGCTATCGTGCTCCCAGATGAGTAAGACCCTAGTAATCGCAGAGAAGCCGTCCGTCGGACGTGATCTCGCAAACGCGCTTCCAGGCGCATTCGCGAAGGACGACGCCTACCTCGAATCGGACGACTACGTCATCACGTGGGCCGTCGGTCACCTGGTCGAGCTGGCCGAGCCGGACGACTACGACGAGCGCCTAAAGAAGTGGCGCATGGCCGACCTGCCGATCATCCCCGAGGAGTTCAAGCTGAAGCCGCGCGACGCGAAGGGCAAGAAGCAGCTGAACGTGATCCACAAGCTGCTGAAGCGCGCCGACGTCGACCGCGTCATCAACGCCTGCGACTCCGGGCGCGAGGGCGAGCTGATCTTCGCGTACATCTGGGAGACCGCCGGTGTCGACAAGCCCGTCGAGCGCCTTTGGATCTCGAGCATGACGAAGCAGGCGATCGGCGAGGGCTTCGAGAAGCTCCGTCCGGGCGAGTCGATGGCCCCGCTCGAGCGCGCCGCACGGTCGCGCTCCGAGGCCGACTGGCTCGTCGGCATGAATGCCACGCGCGCGGGAACTATCCGCGGCCGCGCCTGGGTGGGCGGAGTCGTCTCCCTGGGCCGCGTCCAGACGCCGACCCTTGCGCTGATGGTGAAGCGCGAGCGGGAGATCCAGGCGTTCGTCCCCGAGCCGTACTGGCTCGTCCACGGGACGTTCGAGGCGCCGACCCGCGCCGGCTACGAGGGCATGTGGTTCGAAGGCGACGAGACGCGCCTGAAGGACGGCGCGCGCGCGGACGAGATCGTCACGAAGGTTTCCGGCAAGGACGGCACGATCGCGTCGGTCGAGCGCAAGGAGCAGAGCGAGCGCTCGCCGCTCCTCTACGACCTGACGAGCCTCCAGCGCGACGCCAACCGCCGCTTCGGCTTCTCGGCTCGCAGGACGCTCTCGGCCGCCCAGTCGCTCTACGAGGACAAGAAGGCGCTCACGTACCCGAGGACCAGCTCCAGGTACCTCACGGGCGACATGGTGCCGTTCCTCAAGCCGACGGCCGAGACGCTCGTTCCGATCTCCGACTACGCGCCGCACGCGCGGTTCGTCATGGCGCTGAAGGAGCTCCCGCTCTCCCGCGTCGTGAACGACGCGCGCGTCGACGATCACCACGCGATCATTCCCACGGACGTCGAGCACAACGTCTCGTCGTTCAGCGACGACGAGCGCCGGATCTTCGACCTCGTCGCGCGGCGGTTCCTCGCCGTGTTCCATCCGGCCGCCCGCTACGAGCGCACGACGGTCGTGACCGAGATCGAGAGCGAGCAGTTCCGCACGCGCGGCAAGGTCACGCTCGAGGCCGGCTGGCGGGGCGTGTACGGCATCGAGGCCGACGACAAGGCGAACGGCCGCTCCGAGGAGGACGCCGAGGGCGGCGAGCTGCCGCGGCTCGAGGAGGGCATGACGATCCGCTGCGTCGAGGCCGTGAGCGAGGCGAAGGAGACGAAGCCGCCGCCCCGCTACTCCGAGGCGACGCTTCTCTCCGCCATGGAGACCGCCGGCAAGCTGATCGGCGACGAGGAGCTGCGCGAGGCGATGAAGGACAGCGGCCTCGGAACGCCGGCAACGCGTGCCGAGGTGATCGAGACGCTCATCCGCCGCGAGTACATCGAGCGCGTCTCGAAGGAGCTCCTCCCGACACCAAAGGGTCTCCAAGTGGTGTCGATGTTGGATGAGCATCCACTGCTTTCCCCCGAGCTCACGGGCGACTGGGAGAAGCGCCTGCGCGACATCGAGCACGGAACCGGCGACCGCGACAAGTTCATGAAGGGCATCGAAGACTTCACGCGCAAGACGGTCGAGCAGATCGCGGCGCTCGACAAGGAGAAGCTCCGGCCCGAGCGCGCCGAGCTGGGCCTGTGCCCGCGCTGCGGCGCCGTGACCGGCGAAATCATTCGCGAGAACTCCCGTGCATACGGCTGTACGAGCTGGAAAAGCCGCGAGGAGCCTGGCTGCGGCTTCGTGATCTGGAAGCAGGTCGCGGGCCGCACGATCACGCCAGAAGTCGCGCGGCAGCTGCTCGAGGAGGGGAGGACCAAGGAGGTTCTCTCCGGGTTCCGCTCGAAGAACAAGAAGCCGTTCCGCGCTCGCCTCGTCATGAACGAGGACGGGAAGGTCGAATTCGACTTCCCCGAGCGTGCCCCGGCCGCGGCCGGCGCCGGCGCGACCGAGGAGTAACGCCGTCCGGTCCGGGGTACGTTAATCCCCGGTTAAGAGGGACGAAATTCCCTTCTCACGCTAGGGAATCAGTCGTACGCTGCGAACGTTTACTCAGTCGTGAGCACACGTACGACTTTGCGAAAGGAACATTTGAGCGACCACACCACCCAGGAACTTCTTGAGACCACCCAGGCCCGCTCTCTCGTCGAGAACGCGGAGGAGCGCGGCTACATCGAGCCGGCCGAACTCGAGGCGCTTGCGCTCGAGCTCGAGCTTGGCGACCAGGACATCGCCGACCTGACGCAGGAGCTCGAGACGCTGGGCCACGAGATCGGCGCTCCGCGCGAGGAGCCGGCCGAGCAGGCTCACATCGCACCCGGCGCCGTCATCGGCGCGGGCGACAGCCTGCAGCTCTTCCTCGCCGACGTCGGCCGCCACAAGCTTCTGACCGCGTCCGAGGAGGTCACGCTCGCCAAGCGCATCGAGAAGGGCGACCTGCTCGCAAAGCGCCGCATGATCGAGTCCAACCTTCGTCTCGTCGTGTCGATCGCCAAGGGCTACCGCGGCCTCGGTGTCCCGTTCCTGGATCTGATCCAGGAGGGCACGCTCGGCCTGAACCGCGCAGTCGAGAAGTTCGACTGGCGCCGTGGCTTCAAGTTCTCGACCTACGCGACCTGGTGGATCCGCCAGTCGGTGCAGCGCGCCGTCGCGAACAACGCGCGCACGATCCGCGTCCCCGTCCACGTCGTCGAGCGGCAGCAGAAGCTCAGCCGGGCCGCACGCCGGCTCGAGGTCGAGCTCGGCCGCGAGGCGACGAAGGAGGAGCTCGCGGAGGCGACCGGCCTTCCGCTCCAGCATGTCGAGGAGGCGCTCGGCGCCGCACAGGCGTCCGTGTCGCTGAACCAGAACGTCGGTGCCGACGACGAGGGCGAGCTGGGAGACCTGTTCGCCGATCGCGAGGCTCCGGATCCATTCGACGAGGCCGAGGAGTCGCTGCGCAAGCAGGGCGTCCGGCGCGCTCTCGACGCTCTTCCCGAGCGCGAGCGCCGGATTCTCGAGCTTCGCTTCGGCTTCGAAGGCGATCCCTGGACGCTCGAGGCGATCGGACACGAGCTCGGTCTCACCCGTGAGCGGGTGCGCCAGCTCGAGGCACAGGCGCTTGCGCGACTTGCTGCAATCCGTGACCTCGCGTCCGTCGCAGCGGCTTAAACCGCTCGAATCCTAGAAACGAGGCGGCCGACCTCACCCCGTCGGGGGTAGGTCGGCCTCCCTCGTTCTAGGGTATGGAGGCGGGTGTTTCGCGCCGACACCAAGCTTCGAGATGGACGCTGCTGAGCGCAAAGACATCCTGAACCGATACCTCGAGCACTCTCGTACGTTCGACGAGGTGGCGGCGCGGCGCGAGAGCGCCGGCCAGTCCGCTGAGGTAATTCAGTTCACCACGCCGATGCGTGAGCTCGAGCAGGAGCCCACGAATCGCGAGATCGAAGTCCTCCAGCTGATCTCGGAGGGCCTCGTGAATCGCGAGATCGGCGTGCGCCTTTTCCTCTCCGAGGAGACGGTCAAGTCGCATGTGCGCCATCTCCTGGCGAAGCTTCAGGGCCGCAGTCGCGCCCACGCCGTTGCCATCGGTTTCCGCCGCGGCCTGATCGCCTAAGAATTTCCAGAGACGTCTGAGCGACGTCTACCCGGCAGAGCTAGCAGTACTGCGGGTTTTCCACACGTTGTGGATATCCCTCTTCGGAGGGATGTCAACAAATGTGGAAACCCGCAGACTGCGAAAGCTTCTACCAGCTCCTACCGGATCTAACTGCGAAGCTCAGCATGAAAAACTCAACGAGGCGCATGGCTTCACGCTCTCCTCTCTTGGACGCAACGGCTTGCCAAGAGTATCACCCTTTTGGGGGAGATTTCAACAGATCTGCTAGGGGTCTAATTCCAGGGATTTCGCGACTCTTCGTGATTGAACGGATCCACATCTATGCGGCGATCTTGGCGGCAACGGCCGTTGCCACGTTGATCCTGCTCTGGGAGCTCGGCCTTACGTTGAAGGCTCCGTGGTGGGCAATCGTGGCCCTCGCGGTCATGGCGGCGATCGCTGAGCGTCAGAGCGTTCGAATCGGTCCGAATACGGAGATGTCGGTAGCGGCACTCCCGATTCTTTTCGCGGCGGTTGCGTATGACCCACTTGCGGCGATGATCGTCGGCGGCAGTTCGGTTCTCGTTGTTTTCGGCCGGCCGTACACAAGATGGATCGTCTGGACCGCGAGTCGGTCTCTAGCCGGTGCAGCTGCAGGGCTCGCCGCCTTCGCGGTACTTGATGGCAGAGAGGCGTTCGGCTGGTTGCTTCTTGCCGTAGTAGCCGCTGCCCTTGCCGAAGGGATCTGCGACATGCTCCTGAACTCTCTGACCGTCGCGATCAGAGGGAGTGGCTCGTTCTCCAACACGATGTGGCCTATGGGTCGACTTCTTCTTCGCGCACTTCCGTTCTACGCACCCATGGTGGCCGCGCTGGTGTATGCGTACGTGGAGATTTCGCCGTGGACTTTCGTCTTCTTCGCCGTCCCGGCACTTGCTGCTCAGAGCCTGCTTGTGCTCTATCAGAACCAGCGCGTTCTGACAGAGACGGTGATCGCCGCGAACATTCGGCTTGAGGCCGCCAGCCTGTCGTTTGCTTCGGGTCTCGTCGCGGCGCTCGATGCTCGAGATCACTACACCGCTGGACACTCCGCAGCCGTGGCGGTCTACGCGCGGGATATCGCCCAGCGCATGGGACTCTCGAATGACGAGCAACAGCTCGCGCATCTCGCCGGCTTGCTCCACGACATCGGCAAGGTTGGACTCCCTCCCGGCATCCTGGAGAAAGCAGGTCCTCTGACCCCGGAGGAGCGTCGTGAGATGGAGCTCCACTCGGTCATCGGTGAGCGCATTCTCGGGCGTGTCGACGACTACTCGGAGGTCGCACGAATGGTTCGCCACCACCATGAGCGGCTTGACGGATCTGGATATCCCGACGCGCTGAAAGGTGATGACATTCCACTGATCGCCCGGATCATCACCGTTGCGGATGCGTACGGCGCGATGACTTCGGCGCGGTCGTATCGAAACGCGCTGCCGAGCAGAACTGCACGCGAACGACTGTGGGAGGGATCCGGCACCCAGTTCGATCCGATGGTCGTCGAGGCCTTTGACGCCGTCCTTGCCGAAGTACCGCTCGATGCGGCTGAGCCCGCCTATGCAAGTGCGTCTGCTGATCTTCTCGGTGGCGCGTTGCAGCTTTCGCACGCGCGGGTAGCAGCGATGCCGCAGTAGATCAACTCGCCAGGGGCTCCGGGTGACCGCAGGTGACCAGCGACGGGCTACTGAGGTCTGACGTCGTCGCTTCTGTCAACCGGCTCGATCTCTCGCAGGCCGACGATGTTCTGCGGAGCGTCGCCCATGCGGACGCGCCTGCGGAGGCGGTGTCGGCGCCGGCTGAGTGGTTCACGGTGTCGGCGGTCCGATCGAGGCCGCGGCGACGTCGGCCGACGCCCTCGTCACGCTGAACCTCCCCACTGTTGCTCTCCTCCACTCGGCGGTGAAGGCGGTTTTCCGTTCCCGGGCCTGGAGCCGGTACCTGCGCCTGAATTGTGTCCGCGTCAGCCGCTGGCGATTCACATGGCGCGCGAAGTGGAGCGGGGCGCGTTCCGGTGCTGCTCGAGATTCACGACATGCTCGATTGTCATTTTGGGAGGGACCGCGCCGTCGTCGCCGCGACGGACGGGCGCGTGTCGGCTCCCCTCGTGGCTAGCTCGGTGCCTCCGTCCTCGTAGAGGGCGCCAGTCTGCGAGGACGTGAAGTCGCGGGTCCTCGCCGGTCGCCTCCCTGAAGGCGGCCGGCTGTGACGCCGGCGGGACACGCGGAGCTTCACCCGCAGCGTGTCGAGCGCTTTCGCCGTGCGGGGCGAAATGCCGAGCCTGTCCGCGATCTCCAGGTTCGAGCACCCCTGCGAGATGAGGTGAACCACCTGGCGCTGGCGGAGCGTGAACCGCTCCTTTTCGACTGTCAGCATGCCGCCCATCCTCGCAAGGCCGGCCCGCCGCCCTCTGACCACCCGGCTATCTTCTTGGCTAAGCCGACGGAGGAGCGCCGAGATCGACGAACGGCGTCTCGCGGACGAGGATCCGGCCGGCCTCGGTGTCGACCGATTCGATCGCATCCATGCGGACGATCGTCGCGCCCGACTCGGTGCGAACCGACAGTCCCCAGGGCCGGTCCCAGCGCGCGCTGAACTCGTAGAGGGGAGTGAGGATCTCGCCGACGAGGCCGTCGGCGGTCTCGACCCGCATGCCGGCGCAGTTGAGCAGCCAAGCTCGCTCGGTCCGGTCGATCGTCTTCCTGGGTGCCAAATCCCCGTTCATCCCGCGCCGTTTCCTCCTTCCCCCGTCGGGCTCAGGTTATGCGTCCGAATGGGGGGAGCGTTATCCCTGAACGGGGGGACTTCGGATGTGTCATCCTGCTGCCAGGAGGCAGGAACTCACTCAGATGAGTGGGCTGAGAACACCACCGGCGCGACGATGGTTCAACTACCCCTCATGCCTATCCGGACGCCCTCCCAGCGAAGGAGCGCGGAAGGGGCGAGCGGTGCCCGCCCCTCCCAACGCTCTGGTGGCTACGCCCAGGGCGTGCCGCCGACGAATGCGGCGACAGACCCGAGGACGGCGCACAGCACAGCAAGCCGCAACTTCATCGGGATCGTCCTTTCGTGTCGGACTAATGAGGACTCGACGATCCCGGGCCCGGAGTCGGCCAGAGTATATAGCTGAGGAGTCATTTGCCGAGAACAAAGTCAACGCACGTTGACGATCCTCATTCCGTCGGAGTTCGTCTCAAGGAGGCCCGCGAAGCAGCCGGTCTGAGCCAGCGCCAGCTTGCGTTTCCAGGGTGCTCCTCGGCCTACATCTCGCGCATCGAGGCGGGGACGCGAACGCCCTCGCTCCAGGTACTGCATCTGCTCGGCCAGCATCTCGGCGTGAGCGGCGAGTTTCTCGCGACCGGTCAGGCGGGGTCCGCCTACCAGGAGGATCTCCTTTCGCAGGCCGAGTTCGCGATGCGCTTCGACGATCTCGACACGGCGCAGAAGCTTCTCGCCGAGGCGCTCGAGGAGGCCGCGAACCCGCGGTCGCGCGGGCGCGCGCTCGAGGGGCTCGGCCAGCTCGCGTTCCGGCGGGGCGACCCGCGAACGGCCGCCGACTACCTCGAGCAGGCGCTCGAGGCCTACGGCGCCGACGTCGTCGACCATCCGAAGCTCGCCGACACGCTCGGCCGCTCGTACGCGATGCTCGGCGACCTGAACGGATCGATCCTGGTGTTCGACAAGTGCCTCGCCGATGCGCAGCGGCGTCGCGACCGGGTCGAGGCGTCGCGGTTCGGCGTCCTCCTCGGAAACGCGCTCATCGACGCCGCCGACTTCGAGCGTGCCGAGGCATTGCTGGCCCAGACCTTCGACGTCGTCGAGGAGCTGCGAGACCCGCTCCTCCACGCGCGTCTCTACTGGCTCGAGTCGCGCCTTCACGCCGAGCAAGACGACTCGGTGCGCGCTGCGCAGTACGCGCGCAAGGCGCTCGCGATCGTCGAGATGACCGAGGACCGTTCCTACGCGGCGCGCGCGCACCAGCTGCTCGCGCACATCGAGCTCGACAACAACCATCCCGCCGAGGCGCTCCAGGTGCTCGAGCGGGGACGGGAGCTGACGAACGAGCTGAGCGAGCTCGAGCAGGCGCAGTATCGGCTCGAGGAGGCGCGTGCGCTCGCGGGTCTCGGCCGGGTGGACGAGGCCGCGTCGCTCGCGATGGAGGTTTCAGGTGTGATCGCCGGCGCGAACGTCGAGGACGCCGGGCGAAGCTACACGCTGCTCGCCGACCTCTTCGCTCAGATCGGCGACACGGCCCGGGCGACCGAGCTGTACGAGCTGGCCGCCGAGATGCTCGAGACGAACCCGAACCGGTATCTCGTGCGCGTGTACCGGCGGCACGCGGAGCTGCTCGAGGAGCAGGGCAACACGACCGAGGCGATGGAGTACCTGAAGAAGGCCGTCGCGATCGGCGAGTTCGAGCAGCCGAAGCTCCGCCTGCCGCGGCTCTCGACGACCGCGGTTCCTGCGCGCCCGAAGAGCTAGCGCAGACGCTGGAAGGCGGACTCGTGGCCGAGCTCGTTGGCGGCCTGCGCCTCGTCCTCGGTCAGCGCGCCGACGCGTAGCAGCAGGTTCAGCTCGTCGCGCAGGTGCGTGCGCATCATCTCGGGCCCGTCCGTCGCGACCGTGAAGCGCACGCCGCGGTCGAGGAACGTGCGGAACGTGTCGCGAACCGCACTCTCGTCCGGCAGCGCGCGCGTGAGCAGGTTGGAGCTGGGGCAGAGCTCGAGGATCGTCCCGGCGTCGCGTAGGGCGGTCATCGTGTCCTCGCTCTGCGCCGCCAGGATCCCGTGGCCGATCCGGTCCGGGCGCAGGTGCTCGACGACCTCGTCGATCTCCGCGCCGCCGGTCTCACCCTCCTCGCCGACGTGGATCGTGACGCCGAGTCCCGCCTCGCGGGCGGTCTCGATGAGCGGCGCGAGGTCGCGGTACGGATAGTGGCCCGGCGCAGGGCGGGGGCCGGCGATGTCGACGCCGACGACGCCGCGGCTGCGGTAGCGGATCGCCTTGTCGATGATGATCTCGTTCTGCTCGTGCGTGAAGGTGCGGTCCATCATCAGGATGAGGCCGGCGCGGACCTGCGGGTACTCGAGGCTTGCTCGGTCGAGGCCGCGGGCGGCGGCCATGATGATGTGGTCGAGGTCGCGCTCGCCGCCGCGGTTTCGCTTCATCGGGTTGAAGCGGACTTCGAGCGTCGTGATGTTCTGCTTTCGGTAGGCGCCGCCGATCGCGCCGTGGACCGAGCGCTCGACCGCGAGCGGGCTCGACTGGATGAGCTCCGTCCACTGGTAGATCGCGTCGAGCTGGGGGAGCCCCTCGACGCCGCGCGGATCGACCGAGATCAGGTCGACGAAGTCCCAGAAGTCCTTGACGGGGAGCGCGATGCCCTGCTCGTGCGCCAGCGTCCACATGACCGCCGGATCGACCGAGCCGCCGAGGTGCGTATGGAGCTCTGCGAGCCCGCGTCGGCCGATCCCTTCGACGGCCGACGTGTGCGCGGCGGACTCGGCGATCGCCATGCCAACGAGTCTACGCGGAGCGCCAGGGGGGCGTACGACCGGCCTCTGCGGAGCCGGCTTGGGAACGCTCTGCGTGATGAAGAGTACCGCCATGGGATGAATCGTCGGCGCTTCGATGCCTTTTGGAAGCACTCGAAAGGGTGAGTGTCAGCGGGCGGCGACAGTGGCCGCAATCGCTGTCCCAGCCACGCGTTCCGGGATTTCCGCGAGCCGTTCGAGCGGCTCCGCCGAGTACACGAAACGGAGGCAGCGCGCCGCCACGGGACCGCCCCAGCCGGTCATCGGCGTCGCCGCGATCGCGGCGTCCTCGAGGAGGATCCTCGACGCCTCGGCGGGCGTGAAGCCGATCGAGTCCACGTCGATGAGCAGCGACCAGCCGCCGCCGGGACTGACGACCGGCCAGCCCGCGAGGCCTTCGAGAATGAGGTCGCGGCGGCGCTCCAACTCAGTGGTGCACTCGGCGACGTGGCCCTGGTCGCCGCGCAGCACGGCAGCTGCCGCGAACCGCGCCAGAGCGACCGGCATGACCGTGTTGTAGACGGCCACCTGCCGGACCATCGTGATCGCGTCGGGTGGGCCCGCGACCCAGCCGACGCGCCAGCCGATCATCCGGTGCTCCTTCGAGAGCGAGCCGATCACGTACGTCCGCTCGGCCATCCCCTCGAACTGGAGCGGGTGGACGAGCTCGCGACCCTCGTAGAGGAGCGCCTCCATCGCCGCGTCGTAGACGAGCGTCAGGTCGTGCTCGCGGCAGAGGTCGCAGGCGAGCGTCCAGTCCTTGCGCGTGAAGGTTCCGCCAGACGGCATGGACGGGCTCATGAGCACCATGGCGGTCGTCTTCGGCCCGACGGCGGCGGCGAACGCGTCCTGGTCGAGGCGCCACTTGCCGTCGTCCACGACGAACGGCGCGAACACCGGCGTGCCGCTCGCGAGTCGGATCCGGTTCACGATGCCCGCGTATGTCGGATCGGTGACGACGACCTCGTCGCCGGGATCGGTGATCGCGAGGAGCGCGTCGAGGATCCCGGTCATCCCGCCGGCCGTGATCACGAGCTCGGTCTCCGGGTCGTAGCGGTGGCCGGTTCGCGTCGCCGTGAAGTCCGCGATCGCCGAGCGCAGGTCGAGGTCGCCCTCGAGCGGGAGCCAGCTGTTGGACTCGGGTCGGCCGAGTGACGCCTCCGTCTCGGCGAGTGCCTCGGGCGGAAGCGGCAGGTTCGTGTCCAGGTTTTCGAGCCGCAGCACCGGGCGGCTCGGATCGGCTGCCGCGACCCGCTCCGCGGCGGCCGCGACGACGTCCAGGCCGATCCCGCCGATATCTGCCAACCGCTGCGCGCGCTTCACGGGCGCAGCTTCTCAAAGACCGATCCGCACCGGGAGGACGGATAGGGTTCCGCGGGTGAAGGTCGGGATCGTCGTGCCGTTTTCCTGGTCCTTCTGGGGCGGCGTCCCCGAACATGCGGAGCACCAGGCACGCGCTCTCCATGACCTCGGGCACGACGCGCGGATCGTCATCGGCCACGATCCGCCCGGTCGCCTCACGAGGATGCTGCACCCCCGCGAGGGGCGGCACGAGCGACCGCCTGACTACGTGATCCCGATCGGCCGTTCGGTCATCGTGCCGGCCAACGGATCGCTCTCGAACATCGTCCTCACGCCGCAGTCGATGCCGCGGATCCGGCGGGTGTTCGCCGAGGAGCGGTTCGACGTCGTCCACGTGCACGAGCCGCTCGCGCCGATCGTCTCCTTCTACGCGCTCACCCGCGCGGAGGTGCCGATCGTCTCCACGTCGCACAGCTCGGGCGACTCGATGCGCTGGAACCCCGTCGCGAAGGCGTTCTTCGGCTGCGTGATCGACCGGATCGACCACAAGATCGCCGTGTCGGAGCGGGCCCGCGACTCCGCGCTTCCGATCCTCGGCGGTCCGATCGAGGTGCTGCCGAACGGCGTGGTCATCCCGCCCGAGGCCGATCCGGCCGAACGCGAGCCGCACGTCGTCTTCATCGGACGCCACGAGCCACGCAAGGGTCTCGCGGTCCTGCTGCGCGCCTGGCCCGAGGTCACGCGGAAGACCGGGGCGCGCCTGCGCGTTGTCGGAGCTGACCCTCTTTCCGTGAAATGGCTCATGCGCCGCAACGGCCTCGAAGACACGAACATCGATCTGCTCGGCTCGATTCCGGAGCAGCCTCTCACCGACGAGCTTCTTCAAGCGCGCGTCCTCGCCGCGCCGTCGATCGGCCGTGAGAGCTTCGGCATGGTGCTCACGCGCGCGTTCGCCTGCGCGACGCCGGTCGTCGCCTCCGACATCGAGGGCTACCGCGAGGTCGCCAATCCGGAGACCGGAATCCTCGTTCCTCCGGACGATCCGGACGCGCTCGCGGCGGCGCTCGTCGAGCTGCTCTCCGACGAGGAACGCCGCGTGCGTCTCGGCACGGCGGCACGCCAGCAGGCCGAGGAGCGCTACTCGTGGGCGCGCGTGGCCGGACGGCTCGAGGAGATCTACACCGGCCTCACGACCGAGGTCGCGGTGGCCGCATGAAGTACGTCCCGCGGTCCCGTCTCGTGGCGCCTCGCGATCGTGATCGCCGTGCTCGCGGGTGCGATCGCGCTCGTCTTCTGGCGTCTCGACATCAACATCGTCCGGCACGCCTTCGAGCTGGTCACGTGGCGCTGGGTCGTCGTCGCCGTGCTCCTCAACCTCGCCTCGATCGTGGTGCGCTCGATCGCCTGGGAGATCGTGATCGACGAAGCCGTTCAGCCCCCGTGCCCCCGCAGCCGCGACGTCTTCGCGGCGTTCAGCGTCGGCCTCCTCGGGAACGCCGCGCTCCCGGGCCGGGTCGGCGAGGTCGCCCGCATCGTCGTGCTCACGCGGCGCATGCGCGGCCGGCCGGGCCTCTGGGCGACCCTGACCGGAACCGTCTTCGCGCACCGGCTCTTCGACGTCGTGGCCGCGTCGACGCTCGTGATCTACGTCGTCTACGCCGCGAAGATCCCGCAGTGGGCGCGGCCGGCCCTGGCGATCGCGCTGGGTGTCGGTTTCGGGCTCCTCATCATGTCGCTGATCATCGCCCGCCGGACACCGAGCGGCGGCGTCGACGACATCGGCCCCGTTCGGCGCGTGCTCCGCCTCGCCCGCTACGGCCTGACCGTGATGAAGCGCCCGGTCCCGGCGATCGCCGCGCTCTGCTTCCAGCTCGTCGGCTGGACGACGCAGCTCCTCGCCGTGTGGACGATGTTCTACGCGTTCGGGATCGACGGGACGATCACGATGGCCGCGCTCGTCCTCGTGATCATGAACCTGGTCATGGTCTTCCCCCTCTGGCCGGGAAACATCGGCCTCGTCCAGGCCGCGATCGCGCTCTCGCTGCTCCCGTACGGGGTCAGCTACGGCCGCGGCTTCGCGTACGGGATCGGCCTTCAGGCCGTCGAGGTCTCGGTCGGCGTCGCTCTCGGTTTCATCTTCCTCGCGCGCGAGGGCTTCTCGTTCGCGATGCTCCGCCGGATGCCCGAGGTCACCGACCTCGAAGTCGACGAGCGCGTCGACCGAATCGCCTAACGCCTACATGGGCGGCCGGTCGTACGGGTCGTTGGAGACCGTCGTGGTCGTGCGGCGCGCTCCGTAGCCGCCCCAGGACGACCAGAACACGAGGGAGAGGAGCAGTCCGATCCCGCCGACGATCACGAGGATCAGCCCGACCAGGTTGATGTCGATCCCCTGTACCTCCGCGGTGACGGCCAGCCACAGAATGAGGCCGAGTGTGATCAGAAAGAGGCTTGCGCCGATGCCCATTTGTCCTCCAGGGATTGGGTTACCGGCACTGGGTGCCCGATCCGGGCGAACGCTAAGCCTGGGCGGTCTGGGCGGCGCGCAGCCTGCGGGCCAGGCTGCACAGGAGCTTCCACGCGAGCTCGGGGTGCTCCTCGACGAACGGGCGGAACTCCCACGGCGTCAGGAAGGCGACTTTCATGTCCTCGGCTGCGACGATCGAGGCCGACCGCTTGCCGTCGTCCATGATCGCCATCTCGCCGAAGTAGTCGCTCGGGCCGAGCGTCGCCTTCTCCTCGCCTCCGACGCTCACCGTCGCCGTGCCCGACTCGATCACGAAGAAGCTCGTGCCGGTCGAGCCTTCCTCGACCACGGTGTCGCCCGCCTTGAACGTCCGTTCGGCGAATCGGTCGCCGAGCCGCTCGAGCTCGGCGTCGGAGAGGTCGGCGAAGAGCCAGACCTTGCGGAGCTCCTCTGCGGGGACTCTGGACATGGCGCGATTCTAGTGCCTGGAAGGAATGTGCCGCGAGCGGCGAGAAATGTCCCGCAATGCGCGCGAATCCGGCGTATGCGGGTCAGGTCGACCCGGCGCTCTCCTGGACTGAGCAGGAGCTGCCGGAGCGCGAGCGCACGAAGCACGTCCATCGGCTCCACCCGTACCTGGGCAAGTTCGTGCCGCAGCTCGCCGAGGTGTTCCTGCGCCGCTACGCGAAGCCGGGACAGCTCGTGTGGGATCCGTTCGCCGGCTCGGGGACGACGCTCGTCGAGGCGAACGCGCTCGGCCTGCGCGCCGCCGGCTGCGACCTGAGCGCGTTCAACTGCCTGCTCACCCGCGTGAAGACCGCGGAGTACGACCCGGCCGAGCTGCTCGGCGACTTGGTCGTGGTCTCGGAAGAATTGGACGGGGTCGAACTCGGAGCGGGGGGCTCCGGCTATCTGGAGCGGTGGTTCGCGCCGCAGACGCTCGGCGAGCTGGCGGCCTTTCGCGCGCAGATCGAGCACACCGCGTATCCGGAGCTCTGGAGCGTCGTGCTCTCGCGCGCCGCACGCTCGGCGCGGCTCGACGCGGCACGACGACCTGGACTTCCCGCGCGAGCCGGTGCGGGGCGAGTACTTCTGCCACAAGCACCGGCGCGTCTGCCGTCCCGTCGGCGAGGCGCGGAAGTTCCTCCGCCGCTACGCTCGCGACTCGGCGCAGCGGGTGCAGGAGTTCGGTGACCTGCGCACCGACAGCGCGGTCACGATCGTCCAGGGTGACTCGCGCGAGGTCGATCCGCCCGGGCCCGTCGACCTCGTCTTCACGTCTCCGCCCTATCCGGGCCTCATCGACTACCACGAGCAGCACGCCTACGCGTTCGAGTTGCTCGGTCTCGAGCGTCGCGACCCGGAGGAGATCGGGCGCGGGATGACCGGCTACTCGGACTCGATCGCCGCCGTGCTGCGCCGGGCCAAGCGCGCGCTTCGGCCGGGCGGACGGGTCGTCATCGTCGTGAACGACTCGCGCGGCCTCTACGACGGGATCCTCGCCGGGGCCGGGCTGCGGCTCGAGGAGCGCGTGCTGCGCGAGGTCAATCGCCGCACGGGCCGGCGGGCAGGCGCTTACTACGAAGAGGTCTTGGTCGCGACACCCTGAATGCCCGGCCGAACGAGCGGATGGTGTGCCGGGAAGGCGACTTCGTCGAGGCCCGACGTATCGAATCCCGCGGCCGCGATCGCGGCGCGCGTGTCGCGGTTCAGGTGGCAGTTGCCCGCGAGCTTGCGGTGGATGCCGGTGAGCCGATCCTGCCATCGGGCTCTCCGTCCCGATCCGCGCACGTGCTCGAGGAGGACGAACCGGCCGCCCGGACGCAGCACGCGGTCGATCTCGGCGAGTGCGCGCGGCGGATCCTCGACGGAGCAGAGGACGAACGTCGAGACGACGGCGTCGAAGCTCCCGTCCGGGAACGGAAGCGCCTCCGCGCGGCCGTCGACGAGCTCGACCGGGACGCTCGCCTCGCGCGATCTTCGCCGGCAGTTGCTTCGCCATGCCCGGATCGGGCTCGAGCGCGACGACCCGCCCGGCCGCCGCGTAGTGGCGCAGGTTCGCGCCCGTGCCGGCCCCGATCTCGAGGACATCGCCCTCGACGTCCGCGAGGAGCTCGTGGCGCAACGCGCCCAGCTCACCGTGTTCCGCGCGTCGGGAGCAGAGGTCGTAGAGCCGCCCGTTCACGCGTCCGGGCGCGTGGATTCGGCGCGCTTGGCAAGCTCCTCGACCGCGCCCTGCGCCGCATCGAGCTTGCCGAGACAGATCGCGTAGAGCTCCTCGCCGCGCTTCCACAGCGCGATCGCCTCGTCGAGGCCGGGCTTTCCGCTCTCGAGCTCGGCGACGATCTTCTCCAGCTCCTCGCGGGCCTGCTCGAAGGTCGGCTCCGTCACCGGATCTCCTCGACGCGCGCGCCGAACCCGCCGTCGGCGAGCTCGACGTCGACCTTCGTCCCGGTGGCGAGCGCCCCGGCGTTGCGGACGATGCCGTCGTCGGCACGGACGATCGCGTAGCCGCGCTCGAGCGTGGAGCGCGGGGAGAGCGTGCGGAGCCGCGCCGCGACCGCGTCGAGCGCCTCGCGGCGGCGCTCCACGAGCATGCCGGGCGCCTTCAGGAGACGGGCGCGGTCGGCGAGCAATCGTTCACGGGCGCGGGCGAACGTGCGGGTTCCTTCGCGCGCGAGTGATCCGTGCAGCACGCCCAGACGCTCGGACGCAACCGTGACCTTGCGGGTTGCTTCACGGGCGAGCGCGGCACGTGACGCAGCCAGTCCGGCCCGCAGCTCCCCTTCGTCGGGCACGACGAGCCGCGCCGCGGCGGTCGGCGTCGAAGCGCGGGCATCCGCGGCGAGATCGCAGAGCGGCGTGTCCTGCTCGTGGCCCACGGCCGAGACCACGGGAACGGAACACGCGGCGACCGCGCGCACGACCTGCTCGGCGCTGAAGGGCAGGAGGTCCTCGAAGCTCCCGCCGCCGCGGGCCAGGACGATCACGTCGATCTCGGGCTCGGCCGCGAGCGTCTCGAGCGCCGCGGCGATGAGCGCCGGCGCCCGCGCGCCCTGCACGCGCCGTCTCGGAGACGAGGATCCGCGCGGCCGGAAAGCGCATCCCGACCGCGGTCACGAAATCGCGCTTCGCCGCCGCCTCGGCGCCGGTCAGCAGCCCGATCCGTCGGGGTAGGAGCGGCAGCGCGCGCTTGCGCTCCTCGGCGAAGAGCCCTTCCGCTGCGAGCGTTTGGCGCAGCCGCTCGATCCGCGCGGCGAGCGCGCCGAGCCCGACCGGCTCGAGCGAAAGCGCGCGGAGGCGGAACGTGCCGCGCGCCGTGTAGAGCTCCGGCCGGCCGAAGACCTGGATCGAGGCGCCGTCGGCGAGCTCGATCCGCAGCGCGTCGAAGGAGGCGCGCGGCATGGAGACCGGCAGGCACGAGCCGTCGGCCGGATCCTTCAGCGTGAAGAAGACGCTCTGCCAGCCGGGCTGGCGGCGGAACTCGGTCACCTCGCCCTCGACCCAGAGCGTGGGCAGGCGCGCGAGCCAGTCGGCGACGCCGCGGTTGAACGCCGCGACCGCGTAGACCTTGCGTTCTTCTCCGATGGGCGGCTCGGGCGTCACCCGAGCAATGTAACGGGCTAGACCAGGATCTCGGCCGCGAGCTCTGGGCTGCAGCCTCGCTCGGTCACGAGCGTCACCGCGTCGTGCAGGTCGGCGCTCGAGCGGGCGACCCGCTCCGCGATCGGAAGCGGATATCCGGCCTCGGCGAGCACGTGGAGGCGCCAGCTCTCCACCTTGGATCGCTCGTCCAGGTCACGCCCGAGTGTGGTGGTCTGCTCCATCACGTCGTCCATCGCAATCGATGGTTCGTCTCCCATGTCGCCGGTGGTTCGTTCTCTCCGAGACGATCCCTGCCCGAATTGGTTAGCCGTTCGAGTGGATCGAGCGCTCGAACCGCTCGAGCCTAACCGACATCTGCTGTTCCAAACGCGTTTCGGCCTGACTCAGTGACTCGGCCAGACGGTCGCTCATCTGACGGAGCCGCTCGGCCGCGACCTCCTGCTGAGCGTCCGCCGCGCGGGTGATGTCGCCGATGCGCCGCTCCAGCCGGGACGCAGCGGCCTTGGCGGCCTCGTCGATCCGCTCGGAGATCTGTCGCTCCGCCTGGTGGGCGAACTGCTGCATCTGCTTCTCGAGCTCGTGCGAGAGCCGCTGCGCGGACTTCTCGCGCGACTCCTTGATCTGGCCGTCGAAGCGCTTCTCGGCCTCGTCGACGAGCCGCTGCGTCGCGCGTTCGAGCGAGCGTTCGAGGCTCTGGCGCTGGCGGCGCTCGATGTCCTCGAAGGACGCCTGGATTCGCGTGTTCGCGTCCGCCTCCTCGCGCTCGATCTGCTCGCGGACGCTGCGCTCCTGCTCGCGGAGCCGCTGCATGATCTCGGTCAGCTGGCGGCGGTTCTCCTCCGCGTAGACCTCGATCTCCGCCTGGCCCGCCTCGAACGACTCGCGGCCGACCTGCTCGAGCTCGGTGCGGAGCCGCTGGAGCGCGGTCTGCTGCTCCTCGGTCGCCGAGCGGAGGTAGTCGGAGTCGGCGGCCAACCGGGCCTCGTACGCCTTGATCGCCTCGGCCTGGCGCTGGGCGAGCGCGTTCAGCCGCGACTCGAGGCCGCGCTGTCCCCGGTCGAGGTCGGCGGCCCAGGCGGTGAGGCGCTGCTCCAGCTGCTCCTGGATCTGCTCGATCGCGCTCGCCAGCTCGGCTCGGGCGCGGTCGGCCTGGCGCGCGACCATGTCGCGGCGCTCGATGGTCAGCTTGCGCTCCTGCTGGCTGAGCGCGTGCCCTGCGTTCGCGCGCTCGCGCTGGAGCGTCCGGTCGAACGCCTCCGACTGCTCCTTGGCGTGCGCATCGAGCACCGCGGCGATGTGGTCCTGTCCGGACTTGATGAGCTGCTCCTGGGTGCGAATCGCCGCGAGCCCGCGCGCCAGCGCGTAGAGCCCGGCCTCGGCGATCGTCGCGCCCAGGAGGCCCGCCGCCGCCAGCGCGACCGCGCCGCGGTCGGTGAACTCCTCGAACGAGTTCACGCCGAACGCGACGAGCGCGACTGCAGCGGCCGTTCCGAGCGTCGCCGTGCAGGATGAGCGAGCGTCCGCTCGGAGATCCGGCCGAACGCGACCAGAAGGAACGAGACGGCGACGACCGCGAATCCCGCGACGAAGAACGCTTCGAAGACGAGCTCCATCGTGGAATCGTACGGCGTTAGGACGAGGAAGCCGAGGGCGTGGGCGCCGCGCTCGTGTCGCCGAGGCGTTCCTGCACGGCCCTGGCGACCCGCGCGGCGAGCAGATCCGACGACTCGCCCGCGCCGCCGCCGGTGTAGGTCATGACGACCGCGATGAAGGCGCCGCGCGGCGTGTAGACGACCCCTGCGTCGTGGCGCGCGTCGCTGACCCAGCCCGCCTTGTGGGCGACGATCGCGCGCTTGCCCAGCAGGCGGTCGAGCTTTCCGTGGTCCGACCGAGTGCGCGAGGTACCAGAGAATCGCGCGCGCGTCGCCTGCCTCGAACGTCCCCTCCAGGTTGAGCAGCCGGCCCTCTCCTTGCGCGGCCAGGTGGATGAGGCGGTAGAGCTGCGCGAGATCCCACGCGGACGTGTACTTGCCCGGGAAGTCGGGCTGGGACTCGGTCTCGAGCGGAATCGGCGGGCCGGTCGACGCGATCAGGAACCCGCCGTACATGTGCGTGTCGTCGAGGTCGAGCGCGCCCAGCGTGCGGTTCACCTGTTCGGCGCCGCCCGACTCGGTCGATCCGATCCAGCGCAGGAGCGCGTTGGCGGCCTCGTTGTCCGAGTCCACGAGCATGTCGCGCAGGAGCACGTCGAGCTCGGTGCCTTCCTCGGGCCGGTCGGACAGGATGCGCAACGTCTCGACCGCGATCGCGAGCTTCACCGTCGACGCCGCCGGGAAGTGCGCGGTCGCGTTCCACGCCGCGCCGGCGCCGGATTGGAGGTTCTCGACGTAGACGGCCGAGATCGCGGGGAAGTCGTCGACGAGCTCGTCGACCGCTGCGGCGAGGCTCGCGTCCTCGTGGGTCTCCGCTGCGACGGGGGCGCCGGTGGCGGGGAGCCCGAGCACGTCCTGGATGCGCGTCTTGCCCGAGTTGCCGAGCGCGTCCTCGGCGACCACCTCGATCGTCGCGTCGCGCGGCGGCAGGTCCACCTGGAGCTCGAACTTCTTGCCGCCGACCCGCGCCGCGGCCTTCTCCTTCCCGTTCACGCGGACGACGACGCGGTACGTGCCGGGCTGCACAGTCCCGGAAATGCGCCCGAACGACGCCTCGCGGGCGGCGGGTGCGACGAGCGCGGGAGGGGTCACATTGGCGGGTAGCTCGGGCGCGAGCGCGAAGGCCATCGGGATATTGTGCTCTCGTGGGGCCCGCGGAGGACATTTCAACCGTGCGGGCCGCCGCGGCGGGGTTTGCGGACGAGGGCGAAGAGCTGGTCGGAATCGTCCCGACGGAGCCGTCCCCGGGGCGTCGCGTCTACCTCTGCGCGTTCCAGTCCGGGGATGAACGGCACTGGCTTGCGGTCGATGCCGGCGGCGCCGCGGTGACCGAGCGTCGTCTCGTCCGCGAGGCCGTTTCCATCGCCGCCCTTTGCGAGCTGGCCGAGGAGAACGCGGGCGGCGGCGACGTGCCCCAGCTCCGGCTGCGGCTGGAGGAGATCCGCCTGGCCGACGACCCCGAGGGAATCGAGGATGCCGAGGAGGCGGCGGCGGCGCTCGAGGCCGCGATCGAGCCCGAGCCGCGGGTCGCGAGCGGCGCCTACCTCGACGCGATCGGCGCGGCCGCTGCACGATTGGAGCGTGCACTGGGAGACAACGGCTCGCCGTTCGCCGAGGCGATGAAGTCCGGCATCGGCGCGGCCGAGGAGCTTTCGAACGAGGTCGAGCGCGGCTACAAGGCCGCTCTCGAATGAGAAAGGAGACTTGATGGAGGGTGGATTCGGATTCCCGTTCGGGGGAGACCCGGACGACCTGATGCGCTCGCTGCGCGAGTTCGCCGAGCAGCAGAGCGAGGCGGTCGCCGAGTCGCAGCGCGAGCAGTTCGCGACGCTCACGCTGAACACCGCGGTCGAGTTGACCGCCGCGGCTCTCGGGCAGATGGAGGTGTCCGGCACGTCGGACGAGCAGGCGATCGCGCTGCGCGACGCCATGCGCGTGCTCTTCCCCGAGTCGGTCGCGCTCGTCTCTGCGGCGCGTCAGGGCTTCATGCGTGAGGCGGGCGGAAGCTAGGCGAGAATCGAGTAGCCGCCGTCGAGGACGATCGTCTGGCCGCGGATCATCGCCGCCTGCGGAGAGGCGAGGAACTCGACGGCGTCGGCGACGTCCTCCGGGTCGACCAGCCGTCCGGCCGGCGTGCGCTCGCGGAACGTTGCGAGCATCCCCTCGCGGTCGGGGAAGTGGTCGAGGGCGCCCGTCTCCACGAGGCCGGCCGAGACGCAGTTGACGCGGATGTCGTCCGGAGCGAGCTCGACGGCGAGGTAGCGCACGAGCGACTCGATCGACGCCTTGGAGGTGCCGACGAGCGAGTAGTTGTCGAGCACGCGGTCGGAGCCGAGGCTCGAGATCGCGACGATGGAGCTGCCCTCGGGCATGGCGGGCGCCGCGTGACGGGCGAGCGTGAAGAGCGCCCGGGCGTTTGCGTTCATCGTCCAGTCCCAGTGCTTCTCCGTGAGCTCGGCGATCGGCCTGATCACGCCCGTGGCCGCGTTCGAGACGAGCACGTTCAGCGCTCCGGCGGCCTCGATGATCTCGCGCGCGTTGTCGGGATCCCCGAGGTTGCCGCGCAGGACGAGCGCCTCGGCGCCGGCGGCTCGGATCTCCTCGGCGGTCGCCTCGGCCGCCTTGTCGTTTCGCAGGTAGCTGATCGCGACCTGACGCGCGCCCTGGCTCGCGAAGCGGAGCGCGATCGCGCGCCCGATCCCGCGCGTGCCGCCGGTAACGAGGACGTTCGCGCCCTGGAAGCTCACGGGTGGTCGGGCGCCGGCGAGGCCGGGGCGCTGCTCGGGAGGCTCGACCAGCCGGCGCGCGTCTTCGGCTCGAGCGGGCCCTCCTCGGCCTTCGACGACGCGTGACCGAGGCGGTCGAGGAGCGCGATCTTCTGCTCCGCGTAGGCGCGGGTCGGATGTCCTTGCGGGAGGTCGGCCACGAGCGCCTTCACCCGGGCGCGGATCTGGTAGGCGAAGTGCGGCGTCGCCGGTCCGACGAGGTAGTCGATGTCGTCCGTAGTCGCCTCGGCCATGGGCGCGACTTTACCGCGTGGATCTAGACTCCTGCGGCCAGCGTGCGCAGGCCAGCAACCGGACAGGAGGCGCTTCATGTCGCTCCGTTCCATCTTTGCCGACGCGATGAAGAAGATAAAAGGCGAGCAGCCCAAGCCCGAGGTAGACCTAAAGACCTACGGCCCCCTTGGCCACTCGACGCCCGAATCCGCCGGCGGGGCGTTCGACCCTCTCAGGCCGTCGCCGGAGCCCGATGCCGGGAAGGGGATCGACCACGGTGACGTGTCCCCGGCCGCGAATGCGGAGGTCGCATCGGCCGACCCGGAGGAGGGTGGAGAGGTGAGCCCGCCTTCCAAGGGGATCGACCGTGGTGACGTCTCAACGGGTGGGCCGGGAGTCGCGTCGGGCGACCCCGAGGAAGGCGGAGAGGTGAACCGGCCCTAGCGGGCCACCCCCAGGCGGACCGTGGCCCGAAGGCGCATCGCTAGTGTCCGGGCGCCGTGCGCAACCGCATCCCCCCGGACGTCCTGCTCCTCGTCACGGTCCTTTTCTGGAGCTTCAACTTCACGGTCGTCAAGTACGCGCTGACGCACGGCTGGGAGCCGCTCACCTACTCGTCCGTCCGCTTCGCGCTCGGCGCCGCGATCTTCTCCAGCTTCACGCTCGCGCGTGAGCACACGCTCCGCGTCCAGCGCCGCGACATCCTGCTGCTCGTCGTCGCGGCGATGCTCGGGATCTTCCTGAACCAGGTCACGTTCGCCTACTCGGTGCGCCTGACCACCGCGTCGACGGTCGCGCTCCTCTTCGGGACGCTCCCGATCTTCGTCGCGCTCGTCTCGCGGGCCTTCGGGCTCGAGCGGCTCGGCCTGAGGCACTGGATGGCCGCCGTCGTCTCGTTCTTCGGCGTCGGGCTCGTCGCCGCAGGAGCCGCGAGCGGTTTCGTCGGGAACCTCAAGGGCGTCACGCTCGGCCTCATCGCCTCGGCCACGTGGGCCGCGTACTCGGTCGCGATGGGCCCGCTCATGCGCCGGTACTCGCCGTACCGCATCAGCGCGTTCGTGCTGATCGTCGGCTCGATCCCGCTGCTCGTCGCCTCGGCGCACCAGATCGTCACGCAGGACTGGGCCGAGCTCACGACGCTCGCCTGGGCGTGCTTCTTCTACAGCCTGTTCTTCAGCCTGGTGTTCACGAACATCATGTGGTTCACCGCGATCGACCGGGTCGGCGCGGCGCGCTCGTCGCTCTACGCGAACCTCCAGCCGTTCCTCGGCGCGATCTGGGCCTTGCTCGTCCTCTCGGAGACGATGACGTGGCTCCAGGTCGTGGGTGGCGTCGTGATCGCGGGCGGAATCTTCCTCGCGCGAGGACAGAAGCCGCCTGCGCCCTCGCCCGACTGATCTAGGCTTGCCGCATGAGCGCGCCTGCCTTGATCCTCGATTTCGACGGCACGATCACGGAGCAGGACCTGCTCGACGCGATCGCGACTCGCTTCGGCGACGAGGACGTCTTCTCCGAGCTCGAGGGCGGCCTCCTCGGCGGCGAGCTACCGCTCCACGAGGTGATCCGCCGCGAGTTCGCGCCGGTCAAGGCGCCGCTCGGCGAGGTTGTGGACTGGGTGCTCGCGAACGCGAAGACGCGGCCCGGCTTCGGGGAGCTGGTCCGCGAGGCGCGCGAGCGCGGCTACGAGGTGACGGTCGTCTCCTCGGGCTTCAAGGAGCTGATCGAGCCCGTGCTCGAGCGCGAGGGCCTCGGCGACCTGCCGCTCGTCGCGAGCTCGGCCGACCCCGATCCCACGGGCTGGAAGATCACCTTCACCGACGAGGAGATCTGCCCGGTCTGCGGCCAGGCGTGCAAGCGCGCATCCGTGCAGGCGCTCACGAACGGAAGCAAGCTCGTCTACGTCGGCGACGGCTACTCCGACCGCTGCGCCGCCGAGCTCGCCGACCACGTCTTCGCCCGCACGGGCCTCGCCCGCTACTTCGACGCGAAAGGCCTCGACTACATGCCGTTCGAGGACTTCCACGACATCGTGAGGGCGCTTCCGTGAGCGATCGCGACCAGCGGACCGAAGACGCGCTCGAGGTCGACCTCGAGACGATGCGCGCCCTCGGCTACCGGATGGTCGACCTGCTCGTCGACCGCACGGCCGGGCTCGACGAGAGCAAGGTCTGGCGCGGAGCCTCCCGCGCGGAGATGGAGTCGCGCCTGCGCGAGGGCCCGCCGGCCGGGCCGACCGACGCGGGCGAGCTCTTCCGCAGGCTCGAGACCGACGTGCTCCCGTTCACCGGCCAGCACGACCATCCGCGCTTCTTCGGCTACACGCCGAGCTGCCCCACGTGGCCCGGGATCCTCGGAGACTTCCTCGCGAGCGGCGCGAACGTCTTCGCCGGCACGTGGGTCCAGTCGGCAGGCCCGAGCACGCTCGAGCTGATCGTCATCGACTGGTTCCGCCAGTGGATCGGCTACGGCGGGCGGGCATCCGGGATCCTCGTCCCGGGCGGGTCGCTCGCGAACCTCACGGCGGTCGCGTGCGCGCGCGAGACGCAGGCGGGCGGTCGTGCCGAGAACACGGTCGTCTACGTCACGTCGCAGGTCCACTCGTCGGTCACGCGCGCATTCCAGGTGCTCGGCATCAAGCCGGAGCAGGTGCGCTCGATCGGCGTGGACGAGCACCTGCGCATGCGGCCCGACGCGCTCGCCGCGGCGATCGAGGCGGATGTCCGGGGAGGCCGGCAGCCGTTCATGGTCGTCGCCACCGCGGGGACGACGAACACCGGCGCGATCGACCCGATCGCCGACATCTCGGCCGTCTGCTCCGACCACGACGTGTGGCTGCACGTGGACGCCGCGTACGGCGGGTTCGCGATGCTGACCGATCGCGGACGCGGGTGGCTCGCCGGCATCGACCAGGCCGACTCGGTCGCGCTCGACCCGCACAAGTGGCTCTACCAGCCGTACGAGTGCGGTTGCCTGGTCGTCCGCGACGGCCCGCTGCTCGCTCAGGCGTTCCACGTCATGCCGGACTACCTCCAGGACACGGCGGTCGGCGGCGTCGAGGTGAACTTCGCCGACCGCGGCATCCAGCTCACCCGCGCGGCCCGCGCGCTGAAGCTCTGGCTGTCGCTCCAGTACTTCGGCGTTGACGCGTTCCGCGAGGCGATCGACCGCTCACTCGACCTGGCCGTCCTCGCGCAGGAGCGCATCGAGGCCTCGGAGGAGCTCGAGCTGCTCTCGCCGGCGACACTGGGGATCGTCTGCTTCCGCCGCCGGCCGACCGGGGTGGACGACGAGCCCGAGCTCGAGGCGCTCAACACCGATCTCGTGCGCCGCTTCGCCGAGAGCGGCGAGGGCCTCATCTCGTCCACGCGGATCGATGGGAGCTACGCGATGCGGATGTGCATCCTCAACCACCGCACCCGGGCCGAGGACGTCGAGCGAACGCTCGGCTGGCTCGAATCCGCGCCGCTCGGCGGCGCGTAGCCCTCGCGCGAGTTACATCGGGTTCCCGATCCCGCCCGCCTACGGCGTAGAGCCTACTCCCGGAAAACGCACACGACATGCGCGTTTGCGCCGAACGGCGCGCGGAAGTGTGACGAAACACGCGTAGCCTGCGCGCGTGTTCGTAGCGCTCCCCGAGCCGTTCGATTTCGCGCTCACGACCGAGCGCTTTCGCGCGTTCGGCGACGACCTCGCGAACCGCTGGGTCGACGGGAGACTGGTCCGTGTCCTCGACGGCCGCGAGGTCGCGATCGGCCCGGCCGGAGGCGGCGTCGAAATCGACGCGCCCGCGCCCGACGCGGTTCGCCGGTTCCTCGGCGGCGGCTTCGACCTCGCGCCGCTCGCCGCGACCGACGACCCCGTCCTCGCGCGGCTCGTCGGAGAGCTCCACGGCCTGCGTCCGGCGCAGGTTCCTGACCCGGTCGAGGCGCTCGTCACCGCGATCACGTCGCAGCAGATCTCGCTCCGCGCAGCGGCTGCGATTCGCGGACGCCTGATCCGGGCGTTCGGCGTCGAGCACGAGCGCGTCTGGGCATTCCCCACGCGGGAGCGGCTCGCGGCGGCGGAGCCCGACGAGCTGATCGCGCTCGGCTTCTCGCGCAGCAAGGCCGCGTACACGGTGGGTCTCGCCCGCAGCGACGTCGACTTCCATGCGCTCGCCGCGCTTCCCGACGAGGAGGTCAAGCGCGAGCTCGTCTCCCTGCCCGGGATCGGCGAGTGGACGGCCGACTGGTTCCTCGCGCGCCACCTCGGCCGCGTCGACGCCTGGCCGGCCGGCGACCTCGCGCTGCGCAAGGTCGTGTCCTCGTTCTACCTCGAAGGACGCCCGGCCACGATCGACGAGGTGCGCAGCTTCGGCGACCGTTTCGCCGGCTACCGCAACCTCGCCGCGCACTACCTGCTGGTCGGCGCGCGGGTCGAGCGCGCGACGTAGGGTTCCGGCGATGCCGTACCAGGCACGCATCGACGAGCAGCCCACCGACGACGCCCTGCGCGAGCTGGTCGAGGCCGCGCGCGCGGCCGGTGAGGAGCACATCCTCATCGAGACGTCGCACGACGCCGGCGACGCATGGATCCGCGCCGGGTTCAGCGAGGTGACGCGCGTCCTCACCGCGCCCGTCGAGGCGATCGAGAGCCACCTGGGCGGAGCGCACGAGCCGTCGCTGGGCTCGATCCACGTCCAGTCGGACGACCTCGACGCGGTCACGCGGGCCGTGCGCCAGTTCGTCCCGCGGCTGCCCGGTGGATCGAAGGGCAGCGTCGTCGTCCCTCCGCGTGACGGCTGGACCTCGATCTACGACGAGCTCTGCGACCGCGAGCCCGAGATGCTCCGCCGCCTGGCCCGCGAGCTTTCCGACCGCATGGGCGCGTTCGTCGTCGCGGTCGGTGCCGAGGAGAACGCCGTCGTCCGCTACGTCGCACTCGAGCGCGGGCGCGTGGTCGACGAGTACCTCTCCGTCCCCGAGTTCTACGGCTCGCTGCCGCCCGGCGACGTGATCGCGTTCGGCGCCAACCCGCGTCTCATGGCCCGGCTCACCGGCGCCGACCCCGACGCGGTGCGCGAGACGGCCCGCACCGGCCGCTCGCCCGAGGAGCTGCCGCCCGCGCGGGAGCTGCTCACCGAGATCGCAACGCTGTTCTCGCTCCCGGGGGCGACGCACGGCTATCCCGAGGCCCGCGAGGCCGAGGGCGCGATCGACCTTCCGCGCTAGTGGCCGACGCGCAACGGCCGGCGCTAACCGAGGCCCTCGTGGTCTGGGCGCTCCTCGGCGTGAGCGCGCTCGCCGTGCTCGTCACCTACTCCCGGCTCCCGCCGGAGGAGCTCTGGAACGTCAGCGTCGACGGCCTCCCGGGCGGGCTGGGCCGGGTCCTCGTCCTCATGAACTTCCCCATGGCGCTCGCGGCGATCGCGCTCGCCGGGCTGGCCGCGGAGCGTCTCCGCACGCGATGGGGCGACCGGCTCGCGAGCGCCGTCGTCCCGCTCGCGCTCGTGGTCGCGATCCCCGGCGTGGTCGAGGCCGACGACCTGGACGCGAAGCTCGTGAACGTCGTCCCCGCGTGCGGCGTACTCCTGGCGGCGGCTCTCACGATCGCCGCCGTCGTCCGCCACGGCGTCGGGAGCCCTCCGCGCCGCGTCCCCTACGACTGGATCCGCGTCGTGATCGGCGCCTGCCTGCTCGTCGCCGCCATCCCCTGGATCGGCGCCGAGCTCGGCATCCACCTGAGCCTCGGCGGGATCTTCGAGGCGTCCCGCGTCGTGCCCGAGCCCGGGCACCCGAACCTGGCCGCCGTGCACTTCGGCCACCACCACGGCACCGACGGCGTGCTGCTCTCGCTCACCGCGCTCCTCCTGACGCGCGAGCTGGGGAGGATCGCCCGGCCGGGTCTCCGCACGGCGCTCACGGCCTACCTGTCGCTCATGCTCGCCTACGCGCTCGCGAATACGCTCGACGACTTCTGGCTCGAGCAGGTCGTGAAGCGCGGCGCGTCCGATTTCGAGTTCCCGGGGATGCTCCAACCGACCGTCTCGGTTGCGTGGCTCCTTATCCTCTTGCTCGCCGCCGGGATTTACGCTCTCCTTCGCCGGGCCAGCCGATGAGCCGACCACACGTCCTCCTCCTCCACGCGTTCCCGCTCGACCCGCGAATGTGGGACGGCGTGCGCGCGCCGCTCGAGGGCGCCGGCTGGACGGCCGACGCGCCCGAGCTCGGAGACGGCGCCACGATGGCGGCGTGGGCGTCGTCGGTGCTCGGCGCCACGGACGGCCCGGTCGTGCCGGTCGGGAGCTCGATGGGCGGCTACCTCGCGTTCGAGCTGTGGCGGCAGGCGCCCGAGCGAATCGCGGGACTCGGGCTCGTCGGGACGCGGCCCGGCGCCGACTCGCCGGAGGCGCGCGAAGCCCGCGAGGCAACGTTGCGCCTCATCGCCGAGGGCGGAGTCGCGGCGCTCTGGGAGCAGATGGAGCCGAAGCTGACTGCCGCCCCGGTCGACGGCCTCGCGCCGAACCGCGACGAGGCCCGCGTCGTGAACGCCGTGAAAGCGATCCGCGACCGCGAGGACTCGACCGCGCTCCTCCCGGAGATCGGCGTGCCCGTGCTGGTCGTCGCCGGCGAGGAGGACGCGCTCATTCCGCCCGCCGAGTCCGAGGCGATGGTGGCGGCGCTGCCGAACGCCAGGCTCGTGCTCATGCCCGGCACGGGCCATCTGCCGCCCGTCGAGCGTCCGGACGACCTCTCGGCCGAGTTGCTCGCCTTCCTCGAGGGGATCGCATGACCGGGGACGAGCTCGCGGCGCTCCTCGCCGACGACGCGGTGAACCTCGTCGACGTGCGTACGCCGACCGAGTACGACGGCACGGCCGGCCACCACTGCGATCCCGTCCAGGGTCACATCCCGGGCGCGGTCAACATCGAGCTCGAGGAGCTCCTCCACGCCGATCGCCGCAAGGAGCTGGACGCGCTCCTCGAGTCGCGCGGGGTCGACCGGGAGAAGCCGATCGTCGTCTACTGCCACTCCGGCTCGCGGTCAGGGATCGCGGCGACCGCGCTCACGAGCGCCGGGATCGAGGCCGTGAACTACCACGGCTCGTGGCACGAATGGTCGCGGCGTTCGACCTAGGCCGCGACGCGCCCGGCGGACAGGTAGCCGAGGAAGCCGCGCGCGAGCTCGCGGCCGATCTCGTTCCAGCGGCCGATGTTCTGGGCCACCGCCGTGCGCGCCTCGTCCTGGTCGAACCCGACGGCGATCGCGTCCGGGTCGGTGTCGTAGCTCTCGATCCAGCCGTTGCAGATCTGGGACGTGACCTCGGCGTGGAACTGCGTGCCCCAGGCGTTGTCTCCGAGCCGGTAGGCCTGGAGACAGACCGGGCTCGTTGCGAGCTCGACCGCGCCGCGCGGGAGGTCGGAGCAGTAGCTGTGCCACTGGTACGCCGTGAAGCGCGACGGCAGCGAGCCGAGGACCGGGTCGGTCGCGGCCTCCTCGGTCGTCTCGACCTCGTACCAGCCGATCTCGGGCTGGGACACGCGTGAGACCGTGCCGCCGCTGACCGCCGCGATGAGCTGGCTCCCCAGGCAGATCCCGAGCAGGGGGACGCCCGCGTCGAGGAGATCCGAGATCGCATGTCGTTCCTGGTGCAGCCAGGGATGCCCGTCGACCTCGTGGACGTTCATCGAGCCGCCCATGACGAGCGCGCCGTCGTAGCTTCCGACAGGATGCGCCGGGAGGTTTCCGAGCGCGTAGCTGCGGATCTCGTGCTCGTGGCCGGCGGCGACGATCTCCTCGCCGAGCACGCCAGGACCGGCGTCCTTGCCGTGGATCAGCGTGAGAATCCGCATGGACTTAGCTTAGTGCCCTCACGCGCAGAGAGGACTGCATTTCGGCCGCGGCCGGCCCTGGCGCACCGTCGCCGACGGCCGCGCCGTCGAGCGCGACGACCGGCATCACCTCGCGCACGGAGGAGGACGTGAACGCCTCGTCCGCCGCGGCCAGTTCGCCCAGAGGGAACGCGCCCTCGCGGATCTCGTAGCCGAGCGCCGCCGCCTCCTCGAGGAGCGTCGCGCGGGTCACGCCGGCGAGGATCCCCAGGTCGAGCGCGGGAGTGAAGAGCGTGCGCTCCCGCCGCCACCAGATGTTCGTGACCGGGCCTTCGAGGACGACGTCGCCCTGGCCGAGGAAGACCGCGTCGTCGGCGCCGCGCCGCTTCGCCTCGGCCTCGGCGGCCATGTTCACGGCGTAGCTCGTCGACTTCACGCCGCCGAGCATCCACGGCGCGTCGGTGCGCTCGGCCGCCTCCATCGCCAGCGGGATCGACGCGAGCTTCAGGCCCTGCTCGCGGCGCTTGTCCAGGCCCGGCGGCAGCGACGAGACGAGCGCGAGCCCGGTCGGCTCGTCCGTGTCCTCGCGCCCCGCCGTCCAGTAGAGGCGCAGCACCGCCTCGTCCTCGCCGGCCGCCGCGAGCGCCTGGGCGGCGAGCTCCTCGAGGCCGTCGAGCGGAGGAAGGCCGATGCGCGAGGCCGATCCAGCGAGGCGCTCGAGATGATCCGCGAGCCTGAACGGACGGCCCCCGTACACCCGGGCGGTCTCGAAGGCGGCGCGTCCACGGAGGAAGCCCTGGTCGTCGGCATGGAGAACCGGCTCGTCCGCCGCCACGACGCCGCGGCCGCGGACGGCGACCGCGAGGAGCGTCACGCGGGCACCGCGGTGCGGCTGCCGATGCGGGCGAGCAACGGGCGGGCCTTGACCCAGGACTCCTCGATCTCCTCGTCGGGATCCGAGTCCCAGACGATCCCGCCGCCGACCCAGAGGTGGATGCGGCCCGCGGCGAGCGCGAAGGTGCGGATCGTGAGCGCCAGGTCGAAGTCGCCGTTGGGGTAGATCGTCCCGAGCGCGCCCATCGAGGCGCCGCGTCCGACCGGCTCGAGCGCGGCGATCAGGTCGACGGCGGCGATCTTCGGCGCCCCCGTGATCGAGCCGCCGGGGAAGGTGGCGCGGAGGATCTCCGGGAGCGTCACGCCCTCGCGCAGGGTTCCCTGCACGGTCGAGACGAGGTGCGCGACGCCGGCGAGCGGCTCCTCGGCCATCAGCTCGGGCCAGCGCACCGTGCCGGGCTCGCACACGCGCGCGAGGTCGTTTCGCTCGAGGTCGACGATCATCGTGTGCTCCGCCGCGTCCTTCTCGGAGTCGTGGAGTTCGGCGGCGTCGTCGAGCGGTCGCGTCCCCTTGATCGGGCGCGTGGTGAGGGTGCGGCCGCGGCGCTGCAGGAAGAGCTCCGGCGACGCGGAGACGATCGCCCAGCCGTTGCCTTCGAGGGGCGCGGGGTGGAGCGGGTCGAGCGGCGCGAGGCGTCGCGCCAGTCCCTCTGCGTTGCCGCGAAACGGCGCCGACAGGTGCTGGACGAGGTTCACCTGGTAGACGTCGCCGCGCTCGATCGCCGAGCGGACGGCGCGGATCGCCTGGCCGTAGTCGTCCGGGTGCCAGGTGTGCTCCCAGGAGCCGATCTCGATCTCGTGCGGCGTGCCGGCCGCGCGGCCGATGCGGCAGGCCGCGAGCGGAAGCGCGCACGGCTCGGACGGCGCAGGCAGGCTCAGCCGCCGCAGCCCGTCGGAGATCCGGTAGCCGAAGTAGACGTCGGCCGGCTGAGTTCCGCCGTAGAACCCGGCGTCCTCCAGATACTCCGCAACCGCGTCGAACGGATCCCGTGTGTCCCAGACCTCGAGCACGCTCGTAACGCTAGTCGTTCGAGCCGCGCTCACGAAGGTCCGAAACGGACACGGCACTGCGCGGTCCAGGCGCGCTCGTAGAATCGCCGGCATGGACGACCGCCCGATCGGCATCTTCGACTCCGGCGCGGGCGGGCTCACCGTTCTGCACGAGTGCCTCGTCACGCTGCCCGCCGAGGACTTCGTCTACCTCGGCGACGGCGCGCGCTGCCCGTACGGCCCGCGCTCCGCGGACGAGGTGCAGACGTTCGCGCTCGAGCTCGGCACCTACCTCGAGCGCCAGGGCGTGAAGCTCATCGCCGCCGCGTGCAACACCGCCACGGCCGTCGCTCTTCCGCTCCTCCAGGAGCAGCTCACGGTGCCGGTAGTCGGCGTCCTAACTCCGGAGGCGCACGCCGCCGTGCAGGCGACGCGCAACCGCCGCATCGGCGTGCTCGCCACCGAGGGAACCGTCGCGAGCGGCCGCTACGCCGACGTCATCCATTCCCTCGACGCGGGCGTGACGGTCACCGAGGTCGCGTGCCCGCGCCTCGTGCCGCTGATCGAGGGGAACGCCGGAACCGAGGAGCTCTTCGCCGCCGTGCGCGACTACGCGGCGCCGCTGAAGGAAGCCGGCGTCGACACGGTCGTCCTCGGCTGCACGCACTACCCGCTCCTCCGTCCGCTCTTCGAGCGCATCTTCGGCCGCGCGACGACGCTCGTCTTCTCCGCCGACGAGACCGCCCGCGAGGTCGCCGAGACGCTCGCACGCAAGGGGATCGGCAACGACCCGGCCCGCGAAGGCGCGACGACGTTCCTCACCACCGGGGAGGCCGGCGACTTCGCCAGGCTCGGCGAGCGGTTCCTCCAGCTCCCGGTCCGCTCCGTCCGCACCGTCTCCCTGAACGATCTGGCCCTGGAGGTCGCGTGAGAGAAGACAGAAAGCCCAACGAGCTCCGACCCGTGAGCATCGTCCCGGACTTCCTGGAGAACGCCGACGGCTCCGCGCTCATCTCCATCGGTTCCACGCGCGTGCTCTGCACCGCCACGGTCGAGGACGGGATCCCGCGCTGGCTCGAGGGCAAGGGCGAGGGCTGGCTCACGGCCGAGTACGGGATGCTCCCCGCGTCCACCGGCGAGCGGATGCGCCGCGAGGCGAGCGCCGGCCGCCAGAAGGGGCGTACCGTCGAGATCCAGCGGCTCATCGGCCGGTCGATCCGCGGCGGCTACGACCTGAAGAACCTCGGCGAACGGACGCTCTGGCTCGACTGCGACGTTCTCCAGGCCGACGGCGGCACGCGCACCGCGGCGGTCTCGGGCGCCTGGGTCGCCCTCGTCCTCGCCGCGCGCAAGAAGGGGTTCACGGAGCCGCCGGAGCACATTGCCGCCGTGTCGCTCGGCATCGTCGGCGGCGAGTTGCTCCTCGACCTCGACTACCGCGAGGACTCCTCGGCGGACGTCGACATGAACATCGTCATGACCGGCGGCGGACGCCTGATCGACATCCAGGCGACGGCCGAGCGCGAGCCGTTCACCCACGAGCGGCTCGGCGAGATGGTCGAGCTGGCACGGACGGGAATCGAGCAGATAGCCGCGGCGCAGCGCGTCGCGGTCGACCGTGCCTGAGCTCTCGTACCTCGAGATCGCGTTGCGGCTCTTCGCCGCCGCGGCCCTGTGCGGGGCGATCGGCCTCGAGCGGGAAATGCGCGAGCGTGCGGCCGGCCTGCGGACGCACATGCTCGTCGGCGTCGGCTCGGCGCTCTTCACGCTCGTGTCCGCGTACGCCTGGGGGGACTTCACCTTCGAGGGATCGGTCACGTTCGACCCGACGCGGATCGCCGCGCAGATCGTGGCCGGCATCGGGTTCCTGGGCGCAGGCGTGATCATCCGCCAGGGGCTGTCGGTGCGCGGCGTCACGACCGCGGCGGGGCTCTGGGTGGTCGCCGGAATCGGGATGGCCTGCGGCGCGGGCTACTTCGCGGCCGCGCTCATCGCTACGGCGATCGTGCTGCTCGGGCTCGGCCCTGTGCGCTGGCTCGAGGGCGCGCCGGTCGTCCGCGGCTTGCGGCGCCAGTCCAGCGTGCTCCAGGTGGACGTCGAGCCGGGGACGGCGGTCGGGCCCGTCGTCGACGCGATCGAGACCCGCAAGGTCAAGGTTCGGCGCGTCGAGCTGGGTCGAGAGCACGACGTCCGCCGAATTCGCCTCGAGGTCGAGCTGCCGGGCGACGTTCCGACGTCGCAGATCGTCGACACGCTCTCCCGCCTCGACGACGTCATCGCAGTCCGCACCGAGTCGTGAGACTCGTCCTCGTCTCCGAGAACGCGAACAAGGCGCGCGAGCTCGGGGACGCGCTCCCCGGCTGGACGGTCGAGCGCTGGCACGGGCCCGCCGCTTCCGCCCGAGACGCGGAGAGACGTTCCGCGACAACGCGCGCGGAAAGGCGCTGCACGGCCGGACCGAGGGCGATCCCGAGGCGTGGATGGCGGGCGAGGACTCGGGCCTCGAGGTCGCCGCGCTCGGGGGCGCGCCGGGGATCTTCTCGGCCCGCTACGCCGGCGAGGACGCGAGCGACGAGCAGAACGTGGAGAAGCTCCTCGCCGCGCTCCGGGGAGTCGAGGAACGCCGGGCGCGCTACGTCTGCGAGCTGGTCGCGCTCGCGCCCGACGGCACCGAGATCGCCGTGAGCGGGACGCTCGCAGGCGCGATTGCCGAGGAGCGGAAGGGGGACGAAGGCTTCGGCTACGACCCGGTTTTCGTCCCGGACGGCGAGACGCAGACCGTCGCGGAGCTCGGCGACGCGTGGAAGTCGGGCCACAGCCACCGCGCCCAGGCCGCCCAGGCGCTGGCGGTCGCATTAGGCGTGGACACGCAGGAACGTTAGATTTCTCCTGTGCTGTTCTCACATGACACCAAGGTCGAGTCGCTCGGCCGCGCGCCGCTCTTCAGCGATCTGTCCAAGGACGAGCTCGCACAGCTTGCGAAGGCGACCGAGGATCTCGAGGTCGAAGCGGGCCGTGTGCTCTGCCGCGAGGGCGAGCTGGCGCAGGAGTTCTTCGTGATCATCGAGGGCGACGCCGAGGTCACGAAGGGCGACCAGAAGCTCGGCCCGTTGGGCGACGGCGACTTCTTCGGCGAGATCGCGCTGATCGTGGACATCCCGCGCACCGCGACCGTGACGGCGGCGACGCCGCTGCGGTTCTTCGTGCTCTCGCGCCAGTCGTTCTGGAGCATGATCGACGGGATGCCCGGCGTGGAGCGAAAGATCCTCCAGGCGCTCGCCAAGCGCGCGTTGGCCACGACCGACGACGACGAGCTCTAAGCGAGCCCTTTAGGCGGTTCGTCCGGCCGCTTGCGCCCGTGCGCGAGGTACCAGTTGACCTCGGCGCCGAGCACGAGCACGTTCGCCATCAGGTAGATCCAGACGAGCAGCAGGAGCAACCCGCCGAACGCCTGGAGCGAGGCGAGGTCGCCGCTCCCCCACACGAAGAGCGGCAGCACCTGGAACGTCGCCTGGAGCACGAGCGCCGCGAAGAGCGCGCCCGGAAACGTCTCCCGCCACGGGATGCGCGCGTTCGTGAGCAGCGTGTAGAGGCTCCAGAGGACGCCGACGAGGAGCGCGGTCGAGAGCGCGATGCCCCAGAGGTACGCGAGCGTACCGCCGAAGCGGCCGGAGTCCTGCGCGAGGTTCACCCCGACCGTCCCGATCACGAGCGCGACGAAGAGCACGGCGAGGCCGGCAGCCGTGAGTACGAAGACGAGCGCCTTCTGGCGGACGAACGGACGGTTCTGGAGCCCGTAGACGATGTTCAGCGCCGACTCGACCACGCTGAAGAAGCCGAGCGCCGCCCAGATCAGGGTGATCCCGCCGACGAGGCCGAGCTCGGCGGCGCTTCCCTGGATGTCCTCGACGACGCTCACGAGCCGCTCGACCGAGCTCGCCGGAAAGGCGCGCTGGAGCTGCTCGATCAGGTAGCTCGACTCGTCCGGCGTGCCCGCGAGGCCGATCAGCGAGAGCGCGAGGAAGAGAATCGGGACGAATGCGAGGAGCGCGAAGTAGGCGATCATCGCGGCGAGGTGCGTCCCGCGGTCGGCGAGGAACTTCCCGAGCACCGGAGTCGGCCGAGCCACATTCGGAGTGTAAGGCGCACCCCTGCTAGGTTCCTGCGCATGGACGCAGCCAAAGCGCTCGCCGATCTCACCTCCGTTTCCTCGCAGGTACGCGCGGCGGTCGTCATCGGCCCGCGCGGCGGCGTGCTCGCCTCGACCCTCGAGGACGGAGACACGACCGCCTCGGCGGCGCTCGCGCTCGCCGAAGCCGCCGAGGAGACGAGCGGGCGCACCGGGCTCACCGACCTCGTCGTCTCCACCGAGGGCGGTGCGGTGTTCGTCGTGCGCGAGGGCGGCAGGACGATCGCGGCGACCACGGATCCGGATCCGACCGTCGGCCTCGTCCTCTACGACCTGCGTGCCGCCCTGCGGGCGACCGACAAGCCGAAGCCGCGCAGGAAGGCCACGGATGCGTAAGGCGCGCTGGGCCTTCGTCACGGCCGCAGGCGTGGCCGCGGTCGCGTATGTCCGGCGCTCCCGGGAAGGCTCGCGCGAGCGCGCCGAGCTCTACTTCGACGACGGCTCGATGATCTCGCTCGCCGCGGGCTCGGGAGAGGGCGAGCGTCTCGTCCTCCTCGCACGCGCGGTGCTCGGGACGACCCGGTGACCGACGCCGAGCTCGCGGCGCTCCTCAAGGAGCGCGCCTATCTCGAGGGCGACTTCGTCCTGCGCTCCGGTCGCCGGTCGCGCTACTACCTGGACAAGTACCGCTTCGAGACGCACCCCGACCTCCTGCGCGCTCTGGGTGAGCGGATCGCCGAGCGCGCCCTTGCCCTGGGGGAGCGCCCCGACCTGCTGGCAGGGCCCGAGCTGGGCGCCGTCGCGCTCGCGGCCGCAGGGTCACTGGCCTCCGGCCTGCCGTTCCTCATCGTCCGCAAGGACGCCAAGGGGTACGGCACGGAGAACCGCATCGAGGGCGTTTTCGAGGCCGGCCAGAGCGTCTGCCTCGTCGAAGATGTGGTCACGACAGGCGGTGCGGCCATCTCTGCCGTCCGAGCCCTGAGAGAAGCTGGGCTCGTGTGCAACGCCGCAATTTGCATAGTTGATCGCGAGGAAGGAGGGGAGGGTGCCTTCGCCGAAGAGTCCGTGCGGCTCGAGGCGCTCTTCCGCGCCAGCGAGATCACCGGGGCGTGAACCCCGCAACCCGCTTGGTTGCGTGCTTGTAAGCCCCACTGTTACGGTTCCGAGCCAGATCTACGAAATCGAAATGGGAGGAGAGGGAAGTGGCAGTCACCAAGTCAGAATTCGTCGATAGCGTCGCGGCGAAGGCAGGTCTCTCGAAGCGCGATGCGGCTGCGGCCGTCGATGCGTTTCTCGAGTCGGTCCAGGAGACGCTCGTGAGTGGCGAGGCCGTCACGTTCACGGGATTCGGCAAGTTCTCTCCGCAGCACCGCAATGCACGTCAGGGCGTCAACCCGCGGACGGGCGAGCGCGTCATGATCGCCGCCGCGACCGTCCCGAAGTTCTCGGCCGGGAGCTCACTGAAGGCCGCTCTCAAGAACAGCTAGCCGGTACCACCCCTCTTCCACCGATCTCGGAGGCCGCCCGAAAAGGCGGCCTCCGTCGTTGGCGGTCTGGCGGTACGAGCCTGAGCCCGCAGGGCCGCGCTGGTCGGCGCGATGCGGCGTCCTCGGTCGTGCCCGTATTCCCGATACGGGCACGAGTCTGCGTCCTTGCCTCGCACCGACCATCGCGACCCTGCGACGAGGCTCGTATCACCAGACTCGCCCAGAGGGGTCTAGCTATACGAACATACGTTCTGTCATGCTGACGGGGTGCAACTTCGTCTGGATGCCGCCGATCGGCTGGTCGAGCTCGTCGAGGAACGGCGCGGGCCCGTCCCTGCGGCCGATGCTGCGCGCTCGCTCTTCGCGCTCGCCAGCGCCCCGGCCGGGCTGGCGCGCTCGCTGCTCGGCGAGGTGGTCGAGTCGGATGCGCGGCTCGTCTGGACCGGCGCGCACGTCGCACTGGCGGGCGCCGAGGCGGAGGATCTCCCGCTCGAGGCGGCGACCTTCGTCGTCGTCGACCTCGAGACGACCGGGCTCTCGGCCCGCACCTCCGAGATCTGCGAGATCGGCGCCGTGCGTATCCGCGGCCTCGAGACGGCCGGGACGTTCGAGACGTTCGTCCGCCCGCGCGGGCCGCTCAGCCCCGCGATCACGCAGCTGACCGGGATCCGCGACGCCGACCTGCGCGGGGCGCCGGCCGTCGACGTCGCCATGCGGCGCTTCCTCGCGTTCGCCGGCGACTGCGTGCTCGTCGCGCACAACGCCCGCTTCGACATGTCGTTCCTCGACAGCGCCGTCGACCGGATGGAGTCGCGCCGGCTCGCCGCGCCGGTGCTCGACACGGTGCCGCTCGCGCGGGCGCTTCTGAACGGGAGGGCCGGGCGTACGAGCCTGGCCTCGCTCTCGCGCTTCTTCGGGACATCGGCGCAGCCGTGCCATCGCGCGCTCGCGGATGCGGAGGCCACGGCCGAGATCCTCGTCGCGCTGATCGGGATGGCGCAGGAGCGTGGCGCCGCGACGGTGGCGGATCTCCAGCGGATCGCCTCACCGCGGGCGCGGCAGGCGCACGACAAGCGCTCGCTCGCGTTCGGCGCGCCCACGCGACCCGGCGTCTACCTGTTCCGCGGCCCCGGCGACCAGGTGCTCTACGTCGGCCGTGCCCGGAACCTGCGCACGCGGCTTCGCTCCTACTTCGGCACCGAGCGCCAGCGCCCGGCCGTCGAGGCTGCGCTCGCCGCGCTCGAGCGGATCGAGTGGCGCGTCCTCGGCTCCGAGGTCGAGGCGGCGATCGAGGAGCTGCGGCTCATCCGCGAGCTGCGTCCGCCCGGGAACGCGCGCGGGGCTGCGCCCCGACCGCTACGCCTACCTCGAGCGGCGCGACGACGGGATTCGCCTGGCGAAGGAACCGACCGCGCTCGGTCCGCTGAAAAGCCGCCGCCGCGCCGAGCTCACCGTCCGCGCGCTCGCCCAGGCGACGCCGGAGGAGCTCGATCGCCTCACGGCCGGCGCGCCGCTCGCCGGCGTCCGCGCGCGCCTGACCAGGCTCGCGGCCGCGCAGCGCTACGAGGACGCGGCACGCCTGCGCGACCGGCTCTCCGCGCTCGAGGCGGCGATCGCCGACCTGCGCGAGCTCGAGCGACTCCGCGCGCTCCAGGTGTGCCTGCTCCTCCCGGCGCTCGACGACGGGTTCCGCACGGCCGTCTTCGTCGCGGGAGGCCGCATCGCCGCGACGCGACGGCTTGCGCGGAACGCCGGTGCGTCGGTCGAGGCTGCGGCCGGGGTCGCCGAAGCGCAGCGCTCGGCCGCGAACCCGTCGGTCGGGCCCGAGGATGCCGACGACCTGCTCTGCCTGGGCGGGTTCATCCGGCGTCCCCCGCCCGAACTGCGCGTGCTCCCGCTCGATCCCGCGCGAATTGCCGCCGCTGCCGCGAGTTAAGCTCCGTTCATGCAACAGGAGGTGGACGCGGGTCCGCGCAGCTCGGTCGTGACCTTTGGCGATCGGGTGGCGGACGCCGTCGAGCGCAAGCGGAGCCAGATCGTTCTGGGCATCGATCCGCGGGCCGACCTCCTGCCGCTCGAGCTTCGCGCAGGCGCGCACGCGAGCCGGGCCGCCGCCGCCGAGGCCTGCCTCCGCTTCTCCCGCGGACTCGTCGACGCGACCGCGCCGTACGTCGTGGGCGTGAAGGTGCAGCTCGCGTTCTTCGAGGCGCTCGGCGCCGACGGCATCCAGGCGTTCGAGGAGACGTGCGAGTACGCGCGGCACGCGGGCCTCTTCGTGATCGCGGACGGAAAGCGCGGCGACATCGGCTCGACTGCCCGCGCCTACGCGGACGCCTACCTCCAGGGCGCGGAGGGCGCCGATCCGCCCGTCGACGCGCTCACGGTCAATCCGTACATGGGCGCCGACTCGATCGAGCCCTTCCTCACCGCCTGCCGTCGCGCCGGGACCGGGATCTTCTGCCTCGTGAAGACGTCGAACTCGGGCAGCGCCGACGTCCAGGAGCTGGCGCTCTCGGACAAGCGCCCCGTCTGGCACCACGTCGCCGAGCTGGTCGCGGCCTGGGGCGAGGATCTGAACGGCGAGCGCGGGCTGTCCAGTGTCGGCGCCGTCGTCGGCGCGACCTATCCCCGCTCGGTGGGCGAGGCGCGGCGGCTCATGCCGAAGGCGATCCTGCTCCTCCCGGGCATCGGCGCACAGGGCGCGACCCCGGCGGATGTGGCCCGCGCGTTCACGAGCGGCCCCGCGAGCGCGCTCGTGCCCGTGTCTCGCAGCGTCATCTACGCGTTCAAGGTAGACGGCGCCGAGTGGCGCACGGCGGCCGCGGCCGAGGCGGCGCGCCTTCAACGAGAGGTCTGGGCTGTATCCGGATGGTGAAAGACCGCGACGAGTCCGAGCATCGCACCTCCTGGGGCCCGCGCCTGCTCGCGCCGCTCGCGTTCTTCGCGGCCGTGACGGTGCTAGCGCTCCTCGTCTCGAGCTCGCTGAACGCCCCGGAGAAGACGGAGGCGGCAGGCCCCACCGGCAGTTTCGCGACGACGCCGACGAGCACGGGGACGACCACTGTCGGGAATCCCAAGAAGCGCAAGAACTACGTGATCAAGCCGGGCGACACGCTCGAGGCGATCGCGCTTCGCTTCGACACGACCGTCGACGACCTGATCACGCTCAACCCGAACATCGAAGCGAACGCGCTCGAGCCGGGAACGAAGATCAGGATCCAGTAGGCCGCCGCGCGGCCTCCACGGCCCGGCGCGTGGCGTAGACCCCGGCGAGCGCGACCGTCAGCAGCGGGTTCCCGCGCGTGCGCACGCGGACCGCACCCGCCTCGACCTCGCGGGGCGTGACCTCGTTTCCGGCGTCCCCGGGCGGGAAGCCGAGCGAGACGATCCGCGCCTGCGTCTCGCGTTCCTCGCCCTTCCAGACGAAGAGTCGCGTGGGCCGCAGGTCGAACCCGCCGAGCGCGCCGAGCTGGAGCTCGAGCGAGCGCTCGCCGCCCTGCGTGGTCTCGATCTCTTGTCCCATGGACGCAGTGTAGGCGCCGGTACCATTCAGGTTCGTGCGGCGCCTTCTGCTGCTTTTTCTTGCCGCGTGCGTCGCGCTTGTCGCCGCCGCCCCCTCGATCGCCGGGCCTCCGCCCGAGGTCGACGCGAACTCGTACCTGGTCTCGAATGCGAAGACGGGCGAGGTGCTCGCGGGCGCGCACGAGGACGAGCGCCTGCAGATCGCGAGCATCACCAAGCTCATGACCGCGCTCGTCGTGCTCGAGCACGCGAAGGCGGACGATGAAGTTCGAGTGAATGCGCGTTCCTCGACGGTCGGCGAGTCGAGCATCGACCTGACGCCCGGGGAGCGCCTGACCGTGCGCGACCTGCTCGCGGCCGCGCTCATCCAGAGCGCCAACGACTCGGCGTTCGCGCTCGCCGCGCACGTCGGCGGCACTGTCCCGCAGTTCGTCGAGATGATGAACGCCAAGGCCGCCGAGCTCGGGCTCGAGAACACCCATTTCGTCCGGCCCGACGGGCTCGACGTGCCGGGGCACTACTCCTCGGCGGACGACGTCCTCGTGCTCGCCCAGGCGGCGATGCAGAAGCCGCTCATCCGCAAGCTCGTGCGCAAGAGGACCGATGAGATCGCCGGCGGACGCTCGCTCCACACCTGGAACGACCTGCTCGGCCGCTACCGCGGGCTCTACGGCGTGAAGACGGGCCACACGGACGATGCCGGCTGGTGCGAGGTGGCGGTCGCCAAGCGCGACGGAACGACGATCTACACGGTCGTCCTGGGAAGCCCCGAGCGCAAGCAGCGAAACCGCGACCTGGCCAGGCTCCTCAACTGGGGCTTCGACCAGTATGGCCGCCGCCAGGTCGTCGACCCCGCCCGGACATATGCGAGCGCGGAGATCCCGTTCTCCGAGGAGATGCTCCCGCTGGTGGCGGCGAAGGGCGCCTCGGCGGTGCTGCCGCTCGACCGGCCGCTCGTCGAGACGGTCGTCGCGCCCGCGATGGTGAGCCTTCCGGTGCGCAAGGGCCAGAAGCTCGGGGAGATCCGCCTGATGGACAACGGCAAGCTCGTCGCGCGCCGCGCGCTGGTCGCCGCGGAGGATGTCGAGGCGCCCGGATTCGCCGAGAAGGCGGAGTGGTACTCTGGCCACGCTCTCTCCGAGGCCGGGGACACGATTAGCAACCTTTTCGGATCCATCTTTTGATCGTCACCGTCACCCTGAACGCCGCCATGGATCGCACGCTGCTCGTGCCGAGCTTCCAGCTCGGGCACCGGCATCGCGCGAGCAGCGCGTTCGGCAGCGCCGGGGGAAAGGGCGTCAATGTCGCCCGCGCGCTGCGCCGGCTCGGCGTGCCCGTCGTCTGCACCGGCTTCGTCGGCGGCCAGAGCGGGACGCAGATCGCCGAGAGCCTCACCGGCGAGGGGATCCTGAACGACTTCGTCCGCATCGAGGACAACTCGCGGACGTCCATCGCGGTGCTCGACCCGCTCTCCGACCAGTACACGGAGATCAACGAGTGGGGCCCCGAGGTGACCGAGGCCGAGCTCGACGCGCTCCGCGAGAAGCTCGCCTACCTGACGCAGGGCGCCGAGTACGTCGTTCTCGCCGGCTCGCTGCCGCGCGGAGTCGACGCGTCGTTCTACGCCGAGCTCGTGCGCGACCTGAACCGCCGGCAGATCCTCACGGTGCTCGACACCGAGGGCGAGCCGCTGCGCCAGGGCGTCGAGGCCGAGCCGCATCTCGTCTCGCCGAACGTGCGCGAGGCCGAGGAGCTCGTGGGCCACGAGTTCAACGACGCGGACGACCTAACGGCAGGGCTCCAGGAGATCGCCGAGCTGGGTGCGCGCAACGTGCTCATCTCGATCGAGGCCGGCTGTTACGCGCTGGTGCGCGACGACCGCGAAGCGCATCGCGTCCGCGGCTCGGCGCCGCGGCTCGAGGCGGTCTCGAGGATCGGCGCGGGCGACACGCTCCTAGCCGGCTTCCTGGCCGGCCGCGGCGCCGGACGCAGCGTCGACGATTCGGTTCGCGACGCCGTCGCAGCGGGCGCCGCATCGGTGCTCGAGGCCGGGCCGGGCCGGTTCGATCCGGCCGAGGCAACAAGGCTCGCGGCGCTCGTCTCGGTCGAGCAGCTCGCGCCCGTCGCCCAGGACGCCTGACGTCCCTGGGCGTTGATACAGTCGCTGGGGATGAGAGTTCTCGCGAAAACTCCCGTCCCTGAGCCCAGGCAAACACGGTCCGCCTGGGCTTTTTGCATCCTGGGGGTAGAGAGCTAGCGTGGAAGTCGAGATCGGGCTCGGCAAGAAGGCGCGTCAGGCCTACGGCTTCGACGACATCGCCATCGTCCCGTCCAGGCGCACGCGCGACCCGGATGACGTGGACATCGGCTGGAAGCTCGGCGACCACCTGCTGGAGCTGCCGCTCCTCGCGTCCGCGATGGACGGCGTCGTCTCGCCACGTACCGCCGTGGAGATCGGCAAGCTCGGCGGGCTCGGCGTCCTGAATCTCGAGGGGATCTTCTCGCGGTACGCCGACGCGGACTCCCAGCTCGAGAAGGTGGCCAAGTTCTCGCCGGCCGAGGCGACGCGCGGCATGCAGAAGATCTACGCCAAGGCGATCGACCCCGAGCTGATGGCGCGCCGCGTCCGCGAGATCAAGGACGGCGGCGTCCTCGCCGCGTGCGCGCTCACGCCGCAGCGGGTCGAGGAGTACTACCCGATCGCCCGCGAGGCGGGGCTCGACGTCCTCGTCATCCAGGGGACGGTCGTCTCGGCCGAGCACGTGTCCGCGAACGGCGGCGCGCTCAACCTGAAGGAGTTCATCGCGAGCCTCGACATCCCCGTCGTCGTCGGCGGCTGCGCGTCGTACCACTCGGCGCTCCACCTCATGCGCACGGGCGCGGAGGGCGTGCTCGTCGGCGTCGGCCCGGGCGCGGCCTGCACCACGCGCGGCGTGCTCGGCGTCGGCGTTCCCCAGGCGACCGCGATCGCGGACGCCTCGGCGGCACGGGCGCAGCATCTCCTGGACACGACCCGCTACGTCAACGTGATCGCCGACGGCGGCATGCGCACCGGCGGCGACATCTCCAAGGCGGTCGCCTGCGGCGCCGACGCGGTGATGATCGGCTCGCCGCTCGCCCGGGCGCGAAGGCGCGCCGGGCAAGGGCTACCACTGGGGCATGGCCACGTTCCATCCCACGCTCCCGCGGGGGGCCCGCGTCAAGGTCGAGCCGGCCGGGACGCTCGCCGAGATCCTCATCGGTCCCGCGCGCGAGAACGACGGGACGCTGAACCTGATGGGTGCGCTCCGCACGTCGATGGCGACCTGCGGCTACGAGAACATCCATGAGTTCCAGCGCGCCGAGATCGCGCTCGCCCCTTCGATCAAGACCGAGGGGAAGACGCTCCAGCAGGCGCAGAAGATCGGTATGGGATAGTCCCGGGCGTGGGCAGTCCCGAGAACGTCGTCCCCCTCCCCGAACCGAAGATCGAAGAGCGCCCGGTCCTGGTCGTCGACCTGGGCGGGCAGTACTCGCAGCTGATCGCGCGGCGGGTGCGCGAGGCCCGGGTGTATTCGGAGCTCGTGCCGCACACGATCTCCCCCGCGGCGGCCGCGGCGCGCAAGCCGCTGGCGCTGATCCTCTCGGGCGGTCCCGCGTCGGTCTACGCGGACGGAGCGCCGCACATCGATTCCGGCCTGTACGAGCTGGGCGTCCCGGTGCTCGGGATCTGTTACGGGATGCAGCTCATGGCGCTCGACCTCGGCGGCGCCGTCGAGCGAACCGACCGCGCCGAGTTCGGCCGCACCGAGCTCGAGGCCGAGCGTGACAGTGCGCTCTTCGCGGATCTCCCCGAGGAGCAGACCTGCTGGATGAGCCACCGCGACTCCGTGTCGGAGCCGCCGACCGGCGCGCGCGTCGTCGGCGGCTCGCCGAACGCGCCCATATCGGCGTTCGAGTCGCCCGAGCGCGGGCTGTACGCCGTGCAGTTCCATCCCGAGGTCGCGCACACGCCGCACGGGCAGGACATCCTCAAGAACTTCCTCTACACGGTCGCCGAGGCGCCGCCCGCATGGACGGCCGCCGCGGTGATCGAGGAGGAGACGGCGCGCATCCGCGAGCAGGTCGGCGGCGAGCGGCTCCTCTGCGCGTTGTCGGGCGGGGTCGACTCGGCGGTCGCGGCGCTCCTCGCCTACAAGGCGGTCGGCGACCAGCTGACGTGCGTCTTCGTCGACCACGGCTTCCTGCGCAAGAACGAGGCCGAGCAGGTCGTCGAGACGTTCGGCTCGCACTTCCAAGTGCCGCTCGTCCACGTCGACGCGCGCGAACGCTTCCTCGCCCGGTTGGCCGGGGTGACCGACCCGGAGGAGAAACGCACGCGCATCGGCGAGGAGTTCATCCGCGTCTTCGAGGAGGAGGCCGGCAAGCTCGGCGCGATCGAGTTCCTCGTCCAGGGGACGCTCTACTCGGACGTGATCGAGTCCGGCGGATCGGGATCGAGCGAGGGCGTGGCCGCGAAGATCAAGTCGCACCACAACGTCGGCGGGCTGCCGGACGACATCAGCTTCGACCTCGTCGAGCCGCTGCGGATGCTCTTCAAGGACGAGGTGCGCCGCGTCGGCGAGGAGCTCGGGCTCCCCGAGGCGATGGTCTGGCGCCAGCCGTTCCCGGGCCCGGGCCTCGCGATCCGGATCATCGGCGACGTCACCGAGGAGCGGCTAGCGATCCTCCGCGAGGCGGACTCCGTGCTCCAGGAGGAGATCCGCCGCGCCGGGCTCTACCGCGACCTGTGGCAGAGCTTCGCCGTCTTGCCCGCGATCCGCTCGGTCGGCGTGCAGGGGGACGAGCGGACGTACGCGTACCCGATCGTCATCCGCGCCGTCACGTCCGAGGACGCGATGACGGCGGACTGGGCTCGCCTGCCCTACGAGCTCCTCGAGACGATCTCGAACCGGATCATCAACGAGATCCCCGGCGTGAACCGCGTGGCGCTCGACCTTTCGTCGAAGCCGCCGGCCACCATCGAGTGGGAGTAGCCCCGACCGTAGCCCGCCCGCGCGAAATCGGCACGAACTCCGCGCGGAATCGTCACCCGCGGCCGATGCGCCCGCCAGCCCCCTAGCCGTAGGCTGGTCAGCGGGCGGCGGGTGGAGATTTAGCCCCACCCTGGGCGGGGATGTGGACCCTTGTAGCGCGCGCGGGTAGTCCAGCGACCCGCGCCGGCTCTAGGCCTCGTCCGCGGCCTCCTCGGCTTCCTCGCCGTGCTCGACGATGTCGCCCTCGCGGAACAGCACCTTCTCGAGCGCGGCGCGCCACTTCGCGTTCTTGCGTGTGAGGAACTCGAGATCCATGGCGAAGTGCTTGAACTCCTCCTGCTGCGCGTTGACCATGATCGCCTTCGCCTCGGCGTCCTTCTCGAGCGAGATCCGCTGCTCGTACCAGCCGATCGCCTCCGCCTCCTCGATCAGCGACGTGCACATCCGCGCGAACGTCCGCGTCGCCTGCGACAGCTCCTCGGCCGGCTCGTGGTACTGGTCGAAGCCCATGCGTCCTCCTTACTCGGTTGGCTCGAGCTCTACCTCGGGGTAGAGCACGCGAATCTCGTCGATGTACGCCGCCAGCCGGTCGCCCAGTTCGGCGCTCTCCAGCTCGACGACGTTTTCGGCGTTCATCTCGCCGGAACGGGACAGGTTGTAGCTCCCGATGAAGACCGTGTCGTCACAGACGGTGACTTTCGCGTGCATGAAGTCGTGGATCCCGCCGTCAGGCCGCCACGCGGACGAACGCTTGCCGGTGAAGCCGCGCGCCAGCGCGCGCTGGAGGAGCGGCAGCTTCCAGAAGACATTGCCGTTGTTGTGCCACTCGTGCACGACGCCCCGCAGCTGGGTCTGATCGACCACGCCCGCGAGGTCGAGCTCTTCCTCCGACGACACCTGCGCGAGCGCTCCGAGTACCGGCGCCGTTGTGATCACCGGCGATGCGATTCGCACGCGCCGCTTCGCCCGGCAGATCGCGCGGGCGATGCGGGCGGAGAGATCCTCGCCGTTTCCAGGCGTGAACCAGATGCGCGTGGGCGTCGAGCCGACGCCGATCGTCTTCGGCTCCACGAACCCGGTCTGCTCGACGATCTCGCGCGTCCAGATCTGCTCGAAGTCCTCCGTGAACGCCGCGGCAACTTCAGCGTTGCCGACCGTCACGGCCACGTTCTCCTGCACCGTGAACGAGTCGTCCGTCCAGTTCAGCGAGCCCGTCCAGACGCTCTCGCCGTCCCGGATCACGTACTTGTGGTGCATGAGATCCGGGATCCCCGAGATGCCCTTGTGCGGGACGCCGAGCGCGCCGATCAGTGTCACGTCCGGCTCGGGCGGCGGCGGAACGGGGATCGGGTTGCGGTGATCGACGTTGTAGACGATCCGCACCGCGACCCCGCGTTCGTGCGCTGCCTTGATCGCACCGCCGACGATCTCCGCCGTCTCCGGTGCGAGGTGGAAGTCGTAGTGCGCGAGGTCGAGCGAGCGGCTCGCGCCCGCGAGAAACTCGGCGATCGTCTCCGCGACGTCCGTGGCCGTCTGGCCGCCCTGGCGGTACGTGCGGAGATCGATCACTCGGAGAGCTAGCGACGGCGTGCGGCGAAGATGAGCCCGGCTGCGAGGCCGAACGCGGCGGCGACCACGAAGGGGCGCGCGTCGACGATCGGCTTGAAGCTCGTCTGCCCGTCCTTGATCTCGACGTAGCCGATCGCGGACGCGGACGCTCCGCCGCCTCCGCCGGTTCCCTCGCCTTCCTCACCCTGGCCGCTGCCGCCGCCGAATCCCCATGCGGCGCGCGCGACCGGGATCACCGTGACGCCCTCGCGCTCCACCGGCTCCCCGAACACGGTCTGCGCGCCGACCTTGGCGCCGATCCGCTCGGCCAGATCCTGGACGAATCCGTTCTCCACCATCATTCCCCTCCTAGTTCGCTTCCTCGACAGTCTTCCAGCAAGCTACCTACCGATGACGGCCGATCTCCAACGAACCGTTCGCCGCAACACGATCCTGCTCGCGGCGACCATGGCCGTGACCTCGGGAGCGCTCCAGCTGGTCGCGGCGCTCGCGTCGACGACCTTCGTGCTCGCCACCGGATTCGAGGGGCTTCTTGGCCTCGGGCCGGCGATCTTCTTGGCCAGCGCGGCGTGCGCCGCGCTCCCCGCCGGACGCGCGATGGACCGCGTTGGCCGCATTCCGGTCATCGCCACCGGTTTCGTCCTGGGTGCGGCGGGAGGCCTCGTGACCGCGCTCTCTGCCGGTGCCTCCTCGGGCGTCGGCGTCGTCATCGGCTTCTTCCTGATCGGAAGCGCGACCGGCACCGTGACGCTCTCGCGCGCAGCGGGCGGCGACATGTACCCGCCCGAGCGCCGCGCCCGCGGCATCTCGTACGTCCTCAGCGGCTCGGTCGTCGGCGCGCTCTTCGGGCCCTTCGTGTTCAGCCCGCTCTTCGCCGGCAAGGGGCTCGAGCCGTCCGAGCTCGTCGCGCCGTGGGTCACGGCGGGGGTTCTGATGCTGATCGGGCTCTCGATCGTCGTCTTCGTTCGGCCCGACCCGAAGAAGATCGCGGAGCGGCTCGGTACCGCAACCGGCCCCACGGGCCCGGCGGCGCCGCTGCGGACGATTCTTCGGCGTCCGGGCGTTCCGACGGCGCTCCTCGCGGCCGTGGCCTCGTTCGCCGTGATGGTCGTGGTCATGAACCTGACCGGCTATGCGGTCGTCCACGAGCACCATCACGAACAGAAGGACGTCTACCCGATCATCGGCGCCCACGTCTTCGGGATGTTCGCGCTCGTCCTCGTGGTCGGCCGGATCGTCGACCGGGTCGGCGCGATCCCGACGCTCGTCACCGGGCTCGCGCTCGAGTCGCTCTCCTGTCTCGGACTGATCTGGGCCTCGAGCGTCTTCGCGCACGCGGTGCTGCTCTTCGGCCTCGGCCTCGGCTGGAACCTCGCGTTCGTTTCGGCCACGACGACGCTCGTGAACTGCGCCGCGCCGAGCGAGCGCGGCAAGCTCGTCGGGTTCAGCGACCTCCTGTCCGGCCTGACCGGAGCCTCGCTCGCGCTGCTCGGCGGCTGGGCGCTCCAAGCCGAGGGCGTGCTCGCGCTCGGAGCGGGGGCGGCGGCGATCGCGCTCTTGCCCGCTCTCGTGATCGCGACGAAGTCGACGTGGCGCCGCCCTGCGGCCGAGCCAGCATAGAATCGCCCGCATGGACGAAATCACCGTACGAGAGAGCGCAAACGCGCATGCACAGGCGATCGTCGCCGGCGACCTCGGCCGGGCAGGCAGCGACCTGAGCCCGGAGGCGATGGAGAGCGCCGGAACGGTCATGAAGCAGATGCCGCGCCCCGTAACGGCGGCCGAGGTCGTCTCGGTCGAGTCCGACGGCGACGCGATGGTCTGCCGCATCCTCTATTCGGGCGACGAGAGCGAGGCCACGGTCGCCTCGCGCTGGCAGGAACGAAACGGTGAGCCGAAGATCGTGCTGCTCACCCTCGAGAACAGCTGAACCCGTGACTCTTGCTACCATCCTGCGGGTCGGCGGATGCCTGTCCGCCGCTTTTTTGTGATGAAAACCTGGACAGCGAAAAAGGGCGAGATCGAGCGCCGTTGGTACGTCGTAGACGCCGAGGGCCAGACCCTGGGACGTCTCGCCACGCGCATCGCGGACACGCTGCGCGGCAAGAAGAAGCCGACGTACACGCCCCATGTCGACTCCGGCGACTTCGTCGTGGTCGTGAACGCCGAGAAGGTCTCCGTCACGGGGAAGAAGCTCGACGACAAGCGCTACTACCGCCACTCGGGCTATCCGGGCGGCATCCGGTCGCGCACGCTCCGCGAGCAGCTCGACCGGCAGCCGACCGAGGTCATCCGCGGCGCCGTGAAGGGGATGCTCCCGCGCAACAAGCTCGCGCGGCGCCAGATCGTCAAGCTCAAGGTCTACGCAGGCCCGAACCATCCGCACGAGGCACAGAACCCGGAGGCACTTCCCGAATGAGCGAACTCGCGCAGTACCGCGGCACCGGCAAGCGCAAGACCTCGGTCGCCCGCGTGATCCTCCGTCCCGGCGACGGAACGTGGTGGGTCAACGGCCGCAGCCTCGAGGAGTACTTCCCGCGCGCCTCGCAGCGCATGATCGCGACCGCTCCGCTTCGCGTCGCCGAGGCCGAGGACCGCTTCGACGTCCGCGTTCGGATCCACGGCGGCGGCACGTCCGGCCAGGCCGGGGCTCTTCGCCATGGGCTCGCCCGGGCGCTCGTCGAGACCGACCCGGAGCTTCGCACCGCGCTGAAGCGCGAGGGCTTCCTGAAGCGCGACGCCCGCATCGTCGAGCGCAAGAAGGCCGGTCTCCGCAAGGCCCGCAAGGCGCCGCAGTACTCCAAGCGCTAGTCCGGCCGCCGAACCCGATCATCTAGCCTCCCCGGATGCCCGGCAGCCGCACGTACTTTGGAACCGACGGCGTGCGCGGAGTCGTCGGCGAGGGCCTCACCGAGGACGTCGTGCGCCGGCTCGGATTCGCCTTTGCCCGCTGGACGGACGGCGCATCCGTGCTCATCGGGCGCGACACGCGCGCGTCCGGCCCGGCGATCGAGGCCGCGCTGGCCGAGGGCCTTGCCGCCGGTGGATCGAAGGTCACGCTCGGCGGCGTGCTGCCGACGCCCGCCGTGGCGCTCCTCGCCGAGGAATGCGGCGCGGTCGTCTCCGCCTCGCACAACCCGCCCGAGTACAACGGCGTGAAGATCTTCGCACCCGGCGGCCGCAAGCTGACCGACGAGGAGGAGCTCGAGATCGAAGCGCTCTTCGCCGACCCGGAAGCGGCCGGCGAGCCGCCGGTGCCTGACGACTCGCTCGCCGAGCGCTACGCCGACCTCGTCGTCGAACGCTTCGGCGCTCCGCTGGACGGGCTACGGATCGCCTGCGACTCCGCGAACGGCGCCTTCAGCGCGATTGCGCCGGGCGTGCTCGAGCGGCTCGGCGCGACGGTGACGTCGATCGGCGACTCGCCCGACGGGACGAACATCAACTCCGATTGCGGCGCGACGCATCCCGAGGCGCTGGCGAAGCTCGTCCGCGACGGCGACTTCGACCTCGGCGTCGCCTTCGACGGCGACGGAGACCGCGTGGTCGCCGTCGATGCGGACGGAAACGCCATGGACGGCGACGGCATCCTCGCCGTGCTCGCGCTCCACCTGGGCGTGGACCTCGTCGCGGTCACGACGATGACGAATCTCGGCTTCCACAAGCTGATGGCCGATCACGGGATCCGTACGGTCACGACCGACGTGGGCGACCGCTACGTGCTCGAGGCGCTCCACCGCGAGGGCGGCAAGCTGGGCGGCGAGCAGTCGGGCCACATCGCCTGGCTCGACGGGCACACGACCGGGGACGGACTGGTCGCGGCGGTACTCCTCGCGCGGGCCGTGGTCGAGTCCGGACGCACCCTCGGCGAGCTGGGCGCGACGCTCGTCCGGTTCCCACAGGCGCGGCGTGACGTACCCGTCGAAACCAAGGAATTGACCCCGCGGATCGTGGCCGAGGTCGAGCGCTTGAACCGGGAGCTGGGCGACAGCGGACGGGTGCTCGTCAGGCCGTCGGGAACCGAGCCGGTGGTTCGGGTCTTGGCCGAATCGGAAACTACCAATATGGCTCAAGATCTCTGTGCTACCATCGCCGACCTCGTTTCAAGAGACCTCTCTTAGCGGCCGCCGCAGCCCCTGCGCCGGGCGAGGTTTTGGACGAGATGTCCCGAAGAAAGGCTGCCCCTATGTGCGGAATCATCGGATACGTGGGTTCCAGGGAAGCCAAACCCTTGATCATCGCCGGGCTCGAGCGCCTCGAGTACCGCGGCTACGACTCGGCCGGCGTCGGTCTCCTGGAGGACGACGGGCTCGAATACGTCCGCGCGGTGGGCAATCTCGGGAACCTCAAGGAGGCGGTCGAGCCGAACGGCTCCCACACGCACACGGGCGTCGGCCACACGCGCTGGGCTACGCACGGCAAGGTCTCCGAGGAGAACGCGCACCCGCTCGAAGGCTGCAATCCGGGCGAGGTCTCGATCGCGCTGAACGGGATCGTCGAGAACTTCCGCGAGCTGAAGGAGAGCCTCGAGGCCGAGGGCCACGTCTTCTCGTCCGAGACGGACGCCGAGGTGGTCACGCACCTCATCGAGCGCCACTACGGCGGCGACCTGCTGGACGCCGTCCGCGTCGTCTACAAGCAGCTCGAGGGCCATTTCGCGTTCGTGGTCATCCACAAGGAGCATCCGAACCTGCTCGTCGGCGCGCGGCTTCAGTGCCCGCTGGTCGTCGGCGTGGGCGACGGGGAGACGTTCCTGGCGTCGTCGATCGCCGCGTTCCAGCGCGAGACCTCGCGCGTGAAGCTGATCGAGGACGGCGAGGTCGTCGAGATCACGCCGGCCGGCGCGCGGTTCGTCTCCACGGACGACGAGGAGCGCGACCGCGACGAGCTGATCATCGAGTGGGACGACGAGTCGGCCGAGCGCCAGGGCTACGAGACGTTCATGCTCAAGGAGATCTACGAGCAGCCGTACGCCGTCGAGCGGACGCTCGAGGAGTACATCGTCGACGGCGAGGTCAAGGTCGATCTCGGACTGTCGGACGAGGAGCTGGCCGGGATCGAGCGCGTGCTCATCCTCGCCTGCGGCACCGCGTACCACGCGGGCGTCGTCGGCCGCTACGCGATCGAGGAATGGGCCCGCATCCCGTGCGAGTTCGACGTTGCGAGCGAGTGGATCTACCGCAACCCGGTCGTCCCGAAGGGCACGCTCGTGATCGGGATCTCCCAGTCGGGAGAGACCCGCGACACGGTTCAGGCCGTGCAGCTCGCCAAGGAGCTCGGAGCGCACACGGTCGCGGTCACGAACCTCCAGGGCACGCAGCTCACCCGCGAGGCGGCCAGCGTCGTCTACACGCGCGCCGGGATGGAGATGGGCGTCGCGGCGACGAAGACCTTCACGACGCAGGTGATCGTGCTCTTCCTGCTCGGCCTGCGTCTCGCCGACGCGCGCGGCACGCTCGCCCCGGAGGAGATCGGAAGCCTCGTCGACGAGCTCCACGGGCTGCCGGCGAAGATGGAGACGTTCCTCGACACGCGCCATCCGATCGAGGAGATCGCGAAGCGCCACTACGACGAGGACTTCTTCCTCTATCTCGGCCGCCACGTCGGCCTGCCGGTTGCGCTCGAGGGCGCGCTCAAGCTGAAGGAGATCTCGTACATCCCGACCGAGGCGTACTCGGCCGGCGAGATGAAGCACGGGCCGATCGCGCTGCTCGAGGACTCGACGCCCGTCGTCTGCGTCGCGACCGACTCGCACGTCTACGAAAAGATCGTCTCGAACATCCAGGAAGTCCGGGCCCGCGGCGCGTCGGTGATCGCGATCGCCACCGACGGGAACGAGGACGTCCAGCACTACGCCGACGACGTCATCTTCGTCCCGCGCACGCACCCGTTCCTCCAGGCGCCGCTCGCTGTGATCCCGCTTCAGCTCCTGGCGTACCGCATCGCGCGACTCCGCGGCCTCAACGTGGATCAGCCGCGGAATCTTGCGAAGACCGTCACGGTCGAGTAGCTAGTCCTCGGCCGGCGGCTTGCGCAGGCGCTTGGTCGTCGCCCGCTGCTTCTTCGTGTCGAGGCGACGCTCCTTCGCGGCCTTGGTCGGCTTCGTCGGGCGGCGTTTCCTGGGGATCTTCAGCGCCTCGCGGATCTGCGCCTCCAGCCGCTCCAGCGCGAGATCGCGGTTGCGCGACTGGCTGCGCTCGTCTTGCGCGACCGCGCGGACGACCGGGCCGAGCTTCGTAGTCAAGCGTCGCTTCTGAGCCTCCGAGAGCGTGGCCGAGGCATAGACGTCGAACACCGCCTCGACCCGCGTCTCGGTCTTCTGCGCGTGCTGGCCGCCCGGGCCGCTCGACCGGGACGTGCGCAACTCGACCTCCCCGACGGGGATGACGACGCTCGGCGTCACCTTGAGGCCGTCCACTACTTGATCCCGACCTGCGCCTCGCCTTCGTACGCGTCGAACTCGCCCACGCGGACGTTCACGTTCAGCGTCCAGGTGCCGGCGATCGAGAGATCCGCGCCCTTGACGGTGTACTCGGTCTCGCCGGATTTGACCGCGACGTAGTCGAGCGGCCCGATCTGCTGCTCCGGGAGCGACGCCGACACCTTCACCTCGGTCGGCGGATCGCCGTGGACGACCTCGATGACGATGTCGTTCGGCCCGGCCGTGCCCGGCTCCACCTTCAGCTCCAGGTGGTACGGGCCGGTGATGATCGTCGCCGTGCCTTTTGGTACCTGGGCCTCCTCGATCGCCGCCTGCGCCTTCGCGGGCGGCTCCGAGACGAGCACCGCGGTGACGCCGACGATCAGCGCCATGATCGCGAGCTCGGCGCCGGTCATCCGCAGGAAGCGCTGGCGCTGCGCGGCGGTCGACTGCCCGGCCTTGAGGCGCGGGACGAAGCGGTTGTTGAAGAGCCCGATGAGGAGGAGCGGCGTGACGAGCGCGATCTTCGCGATGAGCAGCTGCCCGTAGGTCGTGTTGAACAGCGCGTCCCAGGTGCGGATCTGGAGGTAGCCGTTCAGCGTTCCGGCGGTCACGAGCGCCGCGACCGAGATCACCGCGGCCGCGGAGAAGCGCGGTACGCAGCGCATCGCCAGCGGCCAGCGGCCGTCGGTCGCGAGGAGCAGCGCCATGACGATGAACGCGAGGCCGCCGACCCACACGCAAGCGGCGGCGACGTGGACGGCATCGAGGACGAACGACGCGTTGCCGCTCACCGACGCATGGCCCGAGAGCGCCGGAATCATCGTGAGCCCGGCGGCCGGGAAGAGCGCCGCCTCCTCGTACGTGCGGTACTTCGCCGGGATCCGCGGCGCGATGATCGCGAACACGCAGAGCGCCGCCGCCAGCACGGTGCGCGCGACCATCACGTGGCCGAAGCGCGTTTCGAGGACTTCCGACGCGATGTTCCAGTGCAGCGCCTGGCCGATCCCGAATCCCTCGGCGGCCGCGCCCTGGATGACGATCGTCACCGGGCCGAGCAGCGCCAGGAAGCCCGACGCGCCCGCGACGACGTACCAGAGCTTGCGCCGAACCGGCTGCTGGGCATCCCGCAGGAACAGGAGTAGCGCGACGACTCCGCCGACCGAGAGGAATAGCGCCGCGAAGCCGAGGAAGCGCACGACGTCGTACGAGCGCGCGACCGAGCTCGGCGCGCCGCTTTCGAGCACCTCGCCCGCAATGCCTTCGGGGTTGGCTCCAGCGGCGCCGACGTGGAAGACGAACGCACCGCGGATCGGGTGTGTGTCAGCCGAGACGACGCTCCAGGTGACCGTGTACGTCCCGTCCGCGAGCTCCGGGTTGAGCGCCACCGCGACCGTCTTGTCGTCTGGCCGTTCGAGCGCGCCCTCGTCGACCCGCTCGCCCTCGTTGTTGAAGACGCGGACGCCGCCGAACGCGGTCTCGACCGGCTCGCTGTAGACGATCGACACCTGCGCCGGCGAGGTGGGGACGACCTCGTTGTTCTCCGGGCTCGTCGAGACGACCGTCGCGTGGGCCATGGCCGCCGGGGCCGCGACCAGCGCTGCCAGTGCGACCGCGAGCCTCGCCGCGAAGCGGCGCGTCCCTCGGGATCGAAATCTGGGGGTCAGCACGTTCTGGGCTCTCCTTCTGCTCGGCGCGCCCGGGCGGCGCGCGTCCTCAGGGTCGGAGAAGCGCCGGTGGGCCCCGCTCGCCGTAGCCGAGCGCGAGCGCCGGCAGGGAGGGGACGAGAGCCGTCCAGGCGGGACGCTGCGTGGTAGTTCGTGCGGAGCGGCGCTGCGGTTCGGCGGCGAGCGCGCGAACGGCGGCGATCGCCGTGGCGAGGACGACCCGGATGAGCCAGAGCGCGAGCAGCGCGATCGGGATCTGCAGCAGCAGGCCGAGCACGAACGACGCCTCGGGCATCGTCGTCAGCGCGCCGGTGTGGAAGACGCGCCCGATCTGCTCCTGAGCGGCGAAGCCCAATGGCGGGACGAGCGCGACGAGCCAGTACGGCGGGCGCACGCGAACGCCACGGTGAACGTTCCAGACCGCGATCGCGATCAGGGCGACGAGCGCAATCGCGCCGCAGAGCGCCGCGCAGGCGTACCAGGCGATCGGCGCGTGCGAGACCGGCTGGACGTGGTCGTGCGCGGCCGGCGCGGCGAGACGGTAGACGAGGCCATGCGCGGCAAGGCTCCCCGCCGCGATGAGCGGAAGCGGCGAAAGCCAGAGGGCGCGCCGGATCATGCCCGGTCAATGGTACGAAACGCCTTCCCGCACACGCAACGAACCGGACTAGACTCGCCGGAATGCCTGTCCTATTGGACATCGACGGCGTGCTGCACGTATCCGGCGAGGCGATTCCGGGCGCGGCCGAGGCCGTGCAGAAGCTTCGCGACGCCGGCGAGCCGCTGCGCTTCGTCACGAACAACACCGTTCAGTCGCGCGCCGAGATCGCGGTCATGCTCGAAGGCCTGGGGATCGCCGCTGGCGAGGACGAGATCTCGACCACCGGCGTCGCGGCCGCGCAGCTCCTCGCCGGGTCGCGCGTGTTCCCGCTGACGGTGCGGGCGATCCACGACGATCTCGCCGAGCACGTCGAGCTCGTGGAGTCCGACGCCGACGTGGTTCTCGTGGGAGGCGCCGACGAAAACGGCGAGGCGGACGAGATGTTCGCGTGGCCGCGCCTGAACGCCGCGTTCGGCGAGCTCGAGCGCGGGGCTCGCCTCGTCTGCTTGCATCGCAACCGCTGGTGGCAGACGGCGGACGGCCCGTTGCTCGACTCCGGCGCTGTCGTCGCCGGGCTCGAGTACGCCGCGGGCGTCGAGGCCGAGCTGGTCGGCAAGCCGAGCGCCGCGTACTTCGAGACCGCGCTGGCCGCGCTCGGCGCCGAGCCGGGCGACACGACGATGGTCGGCGACGACCTCGAGGCCGACCTCTCCATGGCGCAGAAACTGGGGCTGCGCGGCGTCCTCGTCCGCACGGGAAAGTTCCGCGAGGACACGCTCGCCGCCGCCGATCGGCAGCCCGACGCCGTGATCGACTCGATCGCCGACCTGCCGGAGCTCCTCGCATGAGGGTCGGCGTCGACCTGATCGAGATCGGGCGCATCCGCGCGGCCCTGGCCCGTCCGGGATTCCGCGAGCGCGTCTTCACCGAGGCCGAGCGCACCTACTGCGACTCGCGCCCGAACCCTGCCCAGCACTACGCCGGGCGCTTCGCGGCCAAGGAGGCGATCGGCAAGGCGCTCGGCTGCGGCGTCCACTTCACCTGGCGCGAGATCGAGATCGCCGGCCGGCCGAAGCCCGGCGTCAACCTGTCCGGTTGGACGAAGGACTGGAGCGAGCGCGTCGGCGCGGGCTCGATCGACCTCTCGATGACGCATTCGAAGGAGCTCGCCGCCGCGATCTGCGTCGTGGCGGACGCGTGAGCGTCGAGCCGCTCTACACCGCCGCCGAGATGCGGGCGGCCGAGGAGGCCTACGCCGGGCCGACGCTCGAGCTCATGGAGCGAGCGGGTGCGGCGACGGCCGAGCTCGCGCTCGAGCGGTATCCGGGCGCGGCGCACTTCACAGTCTGGTGCGGGACGGGCGCGAACGGTGGCGACGGGTTCGTGGTCGCGCGCCACCTCGCGAAAGCGGGCCGCGAGGCCGAGATCGTGCTCGTCGGGGAGGAGGAGAAGATCGCCGGCGACGCCGCGGAGATGCTCGCGCAGGCGCGCAAGGCGCGGATTCCCGTCGTCGCTGCGGCGTCGTCCCCCGATGTCGCGGTCGACGCGATCTTCGGCACCGGGTTCGCCGGCGCGCCGCGCCGCGAGGCAGCTGCGCAGATCGCCGAGATCAAACGGCGCGGGATCCCGGTCGTGTCCGTGGACGTGCCCTCGGGCGTCGACGCCTCCACGGGGATCGTCCTCGGCGGCGCCGTCGACGCAGATCTCACGGTCACGTTCCACGGGCGCAAGGTCGGCCACGCGGTCGGGCCGGGCCGCTACCGCTGCGGCGAGATCGTCGTCGCCGATATCGGGCTGACCGGCGACGGACGGACGAAGAACGGGCGCGTCACGAAAGAGATCCTCGGCGAGGTTCCGCGGCGTGGGCCGCTCGACCACAAGTACAGCGCCGGCCACGTTGTGGTCGTCGGCGGCTCCCCGGGGCTGACCGGCGCGCCGTACCTGAGCGCCGAAGCCGCGATGCGCGCCGGGGCGGGCTACGTGCGCGCGGTCGTGCCCGAGTCCCTCGCGGGCGCGTTCGCGCAGCGATTCGTCGAGGTGACGCTCTCGGCCGCGCCGGACGAGGACGGGCTGCTCGGGACGGAAGCGCTCGAGGTCGTGCTCGCCGCGGCCGAGTCAGCGGACGCGCTCGCGATCGGGCCGGGCCTGGGACGCAGCGACGACACGCGCGAGCTGGTTCGCCTCGTGCTCGACCGGGTGGAGCGTCCGCTCGTTCTCGACGGGGATGCGCTCTGGGCCGTGACCGGTCACCTGGAATGGATCTTCACGCGCGATGCGCCGACGGTGCTGACGCCGCACGCGGGCGAGCTCGGGCGGCTGCTCGGGCGCGATTCGGCGTGGGTCGACGCGAACCGGCTCGAGGCGGCGGGCGGGGCGGCGGACGACGCGGGCGCGGTCGTCCTGCTCAAAGGTGCCGACTCGCTGGTCGCGGCGTCCGGCCGCGGCGTGCTCGTCGGCGACCTCGGCACACCGGGCCTGGCGAGCGCCGGCACGGGCGACGTTCTGACCGGCGTGGTCGCAGCGTTTCTGGCCAAAGGGATGGAAGCGCAGCGCGCGGCCGCGGCCGCCTCGGCGACGTGCGGACTCGCGGCCCGCGACGCCGCGATCCTCCACGGCGAGGCCGGACTCATCGCCCGCGACGTGATCGATTCGCTCTCGCCGGTGCTGTCTCGGGCATGACGGAACGCTCTCTGGTGACGATCGATCTCGGCGCGTTGCGGGCGAACGTCCGAGCGCTGCTAGCAGCGGTTGAGCCCGCCGAGCTCTGGGCTGTGGTCAAGGCGGACGCGTATGGGCACGGCGCAGTCGACTGTGCGCGCGCCTCGCTCGAGGAAGGCGCAGCCGCTCTCTGCGTCGTCACGGTCGCTGAGGGCGCCGCTCTGCGCCGCGAGTTCCCGGATGCGCGGATCCTCGTCATGGGGCCGCTCTTCGGCGCTGCCGGCCTCGCGCGCGAGGCCGATCTCGAGGTCGCGGTGTCAACGCCGGAGATTCCGGACGGACTGCGCGTGCACCTGAAGGTCGACACGGGAATGGGCCGCTTCGGGATGACGCCGGATGAGGCGCTCGCCGCGCCGCGCGACCGAGTGGTCGGTCTCATGAGCCACCTCGCCACCGCGGACGGCGACGAGGCCTTCGTGCGCGAGCAGCTCGAGGTGTTCTCCGCGCTCGCCGCCGAGGTCGATGTGCCGGCGCACATCGCGTCAAGTGCCGCGGCGCTTCGCTTCCCGGAGGCGCGCTTCGACGCTGCGCGCTGCGGCGTCGCGCTCTACGGGCTCTCGCCGTTCGGCGACGATCCTGCCGCTCACGGGCTCGAGCCCGTCCTCTCCTGGCGGAGCCACGTGGCGCAGGCGAAGACGCTTGCGCCGGGGCAGAGCACGGGGTACGGACGGCGGTTCGTAGCCGAGGAGCCGACACGAATCGGGCTCGTCCCCGTCGGCTACGCGGACGGCTTTCGTCGCGGGCTGACCGGAACGGATGTCTCGGTCGGGGGCGTGCGGCGGCGCGTGCTCGGGACGGTGTCCATGGACTCCTTCGCGGTCGAGCTCGGCGACGAGCCAGAGGGAGCGCCGGTGGCGGTGATCGGCGACGGCGTGCTCGCCGAGGATCATGCGCGGGTGCTCGGCACGATCAACTACGAGGTGACGTGCGGCATCCGCACGCCGCCCGAGCGCGCGCTGCGGAGGGTCGTCGATGGATGACGCGCCGCTTCTGGCCGTGGCCGGGGAGGACGCGTACCTGGTCGGCGGCGTGATCCGCGACCAGCTGCTCGGGCGCGCCGTGCTCGACGTCGATGTCGCGTGCGCCGAGCCCGAGGCGGCCGCGCGGGCGTACGCGGGCGCGCAGGGCGGGGCGGTGGTGCCGCTCTCGGAGCGCCACGGCGCCTGGCGCGTCGCCTACCGCGACGGGCACACGGTCGACTTCACGCCGCTGCGGGGAACGATCGCCGACGACCTCGCGACGCGCGACTTCACGGTGAACGCGATCGCGCGGCGGCTGGGGACGACCGACGCGATCGATCCGCTCGGCGGCGTCCCGGATCTAGGCACGAAGACGCTGCGGGCGGTTACCGACGGCGTGTTCCGCGCGGATCCGCTGCGGTTGCTGCGTGCGGTGCGGCTCGAGGACGAGCTCGGCTTTCACCTCGACGAGGAGACCGAGGCGCTCGTCCGTCGCGACGCGGAGCTCGTGTCGGAGCCGGCCGGCGAGCGCGTGCTCGGCGAGCTCGAGCGGCTGTCCCCGGACGGGTTCCGCCGGCTGGACGAGCTCGGATTGCTTCGGCCGCTGGGTGGCGACTCGGGTCGGCTCGACGAGGTCGGCGCGGCCGAGTATCCGTCGTACGCGCTGGTGGTCGTGCTCGGCGACGCGATTCATGGCCTGCCGGCGTCGAACGAGACGAAGCGGTTCGCCTCGATCCTGGCGCGGGCCGAGCCGCCCGTGGACGACTCGCCGCGATCGATCTATCGGTTCCGCCGAGCGACGGAGCCGTGGGCGCTCGAGGCGCTGGCGTACCTGGGGGCGGGGGCGTTCGTCGACGCGGTTCTCACAGCTCGGGCGTCGGATCCGACCGAGCCGCTCCTACGCGGCGACGAGCTGGGCATCGAAGCGGGCCCGGAGATCGGGCGCCTCCTCGACCTGGTGGAGGAGGAGCGCGCCGCGGGAACGATCGCGACGCGAGAACAAGCCCTGGAGCTCGTCCGCCGCGAGCAGAAGTAGTCTCTGAGCAGGGCTTTCCGCCCCGCGTTCAAATTACGGAAATGCGCGCGTGTGGTGCACGGAAGTGTGTCGAGAGCGGCCGGTTAGCTCGGCGCCCACTTGACCGTGCAGCCCACGGGCGGGGTCTCCGCCACCTCGGGGGCACGGCCGGCCAAGACGGCGTCGAGCGCGTCGCGGAACCACGGATCGGCACCCTCGGGATCCTGGTAGTCCGAGTCGGGCGCGCCGTGGTAGACGAGCCGGTGCTCACGGTCGAACAGGAATACCTCGGGCGTGCGCGAGGCTCCGTACGCCTCGGCCACGTCCTGCGACTCGTCCCGCAGGAACGGGAACACGAAGCCCTCCTCGGCGGCGCGCACGACCATCGCGTCGAACGTGTCGCCCGCATGGTGGTTCGAGTTCACGGCGAGGACTCCGGCGCGGCCCTTGTAGTCCTGGGCGATCGCGTTCATCCGGTCGTCCCAGGCGATCACGTACGGGCAGTGGCAGCACGAGAAGACGACCGCGACCGGCGTCCCCTCGTAGTCGGCGAGCGAGTGCTCGACGCCGTCCACGCCCGGGAGCGTGAAGCCGGGAGCCGCGTCGCCGATGGAAAGTTGTGCCACGCCGCGATGCTAGCTAACGCCAGCGGTTGCGAACGCGCGCCGTGAAGCGCCCGAGCGACGCCGGCGCGATCCCTTGCGCCGCGCCCGCGAGCCGAAAGACCCGGGGAGTGACGACCTCGCGCCGGTTCTTGTCCACGGCGCGCAGGATCGTCGCCGCGACCTCGTCGGGCATGACCACCAGATGCCGCCCGAAGCGGCTCGCGAGCGCCTTGTCCTGCGGAAAGCCCTCGGTCGGCACCGGGCCCGGATTGATCGCGTGCATGCGGATCCCGCGCGGCTCGAGCTCGTAGCCGACGCTGCGCGCGAACGCGAGCTGCGCGTGCTTCGAGGCCGAGTACGGGCCGGAAGTGAGCGGCACCGCCGTCCCTGCCACCGACGCGACGACGACCACGTCGGAGGGCGCGCCCGCCTCGAGCAACGGAAGAAACGCCCGCAGGCCCCACACGCTCCCGAGGAAGTTCACGCCGGTCACGAGCTCGATCCGCTCGGGCGGCAGCTCGAGGAATCCGCCGCCGCCGGGGATGCCGGAGCTGAGTATGAGGAGCCCGATCGCCGGGTGCCGCTCGGCGACGCGGGCCGCCGCGTCGTCTACCGATACGCGATCCGAGACGTCGCAGACTTCGACCTCGCCGTCGATCTCCGCGGCGACCGCCTCGAGCCGCTCGCGGCCCCGCGCGAGGAGCACGCAGCGCCACCCGCGGCGGGCGAGAGCGCGGGCCGTGGCGGCGCCGATTCCGCTCGATCCTCCGGTGATGACGGCCACGGGCATGGGCGGGAGTATCCCCGTAGACTCCCGCGCGATGCCTGACTTCCAGGGAAAGCGCGGGCTCGTCCTCGGCGTCGCAAACCGGCGCTCGATCGCCTGGGCGATCGCGCAGCGCCTGGCCGAAGGCGGTGCCAGTCTCGCGTTCACGTACCAGGGCGAGCGCATCGAGAAGGGCGTGCGCGAGCTCGCGGAATCGGTGGGGAGCCCGCTGATCACGGAGTGCGACGTCCGCTCCGACGAGAGCATCGACGCGCTCTTCTCCCAGGTCTCCGAGACGTTCGACGGCGAGCTCGACCTGCTCGTCCACTCGGTCGCTTTCGCCGACGCGCGCGACCTCGAGGGACGCTTCACCGACACGCCGCGCGACCGGTTCTGGCTCGCGGTCGACGTGTCCGCGTACTCGCTCGTGGCGTGCGCCCGCGCGGCCGAGCCGCTGATGGAGAAGGCAGGCGGCGGTTCGATCGTGACCATGACCTACCTCGGCGGCGAGCGGGCCGTGCCGCACTACAACGTGATGGGCGTGGCCAAGGCGACGCTCGACTCGTCGGTCAAGTACCTCGCCTGGGATCTCGGCCAGAAGTCGATCCGCGTGAACGCCGTCTCCGCCGGGCCGGTGCGCACGCTGGCCGCCCGCTCGATCGCCGGCTTCCCGACCATGGAGGCGATCGTCGAGGAGCGCTCGCCGCTCCACCGGCCGATCGAGGCCGACGACGTCGGCGGCGCGGCCGCCTACCTCCTCTCGGAGGACGCGAAGAACGTGACCGGGACGACGCTCTACGTCGACTCCGGCTACCACGCGATGGGGATGTAGTTGGGCGCCGAGGCACGGCTCCAGGAACTGGGCATCGAGCTTCCGCCTGTGCTCGAGCCCGCGGCGAACTTCGCAAACTTCGTGCGGACGGGGAACCTCATCTACACGTCCGGGACGGTTCCGACGCTCGCCAACGGCGAGTTCGTGACCGGCAAGGTCGGCCTGGACGTCACGACCGCGGAGGCCGCGGAACATGCTCGCCTCGCCGGGCTGAACATCCTCGCCGTCCTGCGGAACGAGCTCGGCGACCTCGACCGCGTCGTGCGGGTCGTGAAGCTGCTCGGGATGGTGAACGCGGTGCCAGACTTCCGCGAGCAGTCCTACGTGATCAACGGGTGCTCCGATCTCTTCGTCGACGTGTTCGGCGAAAAGCACGCCCGGTCTGCGGTCGGCATGGGAAGCCTCCCGTTCGGGATCACGGTCGAGATCGAGGCGATCGTCGAGGTCGAGTGAAGGCCGCGCTCGTCCGCGAGGTCGGCGCGGCCGCCGAGCTGGGTGACGCTCCCGAGCCGGACGGCGAGACGATCGAGGTCCTCGCGGCCCCGATCAACCCGATCGACCTGGCGGTCTCGCGCGGGATCCTCGCGACCGGTCATCCCGAGGTGCCCTACGTCCCCGGCTGCGAGGCCGTCGGCCGCACCGAGGACGGCCGCACGGTCTGGATCTTCGGCGGCTCGCTCGGCCGCACGACCCAGGGAGCGATGGCGGAGCGCGCACCGGTGGGAGACGCGCACGCGATCGACGTCCCCGACGGGGCGGACCCGGCGCTCGCCGCCGCGCTGGGGATCGCCGGGCTGGCCGGCTGGCTCCCACTTGCCTGGCGCGCGCCGCTGCGCGGTGGCGAGAACGTGCTCGTGCTCGGCGCAACGGGCTCGGTCGGGCTCGTCGCCGTGCAGGCCGCGAAGCTCCTCGGCGCGGCGCGGGTCGTCGCGGCGGGCCGCAGCGCCGCCGGGCTCGAGCGTGCCGCCGAGTTCGGAGCCGACGCGACGCTGCGGCTCGACGAGGCCGGCGATCTCGCTGGCGCGATCAAGGATGCATTCGGCGGCGAAGGGCCCAGCTATGTCTTCGATCCGCTCTGGGGCGAGCCTGCAGCGGCGGCGATCCAGGCGGCCGCGCCGCATGCGACGCTCGTCAACCTCGGCCAGTCCGCGGGCGCGACCTCGGAGCTCGCCTCGGCGGCCGTCCGCTTCAAGAACCTCTCGATCCTCGGACACACGAACTTCGCCGTCCCGCCCGACGAGCTGGCCGAGCATTACCGGCGGCTAGTCGGCCTCGCGGTGGCCGGAGAGATCCGCCTCGACGTGGAGCGGGTGCCGCTCGACCAGGTCGCCGACGCGTGGCGCCGCCAGGCCGAAGGAGCCGGAGCAAAGCTCGTACTCGTACCGTGATCCCGCGCGTTGTCTGGTTCCCCTGACCACGATCCCCTGCGCGGCACTCGTCGTGGTCGTCGTACGGATCCAGGCGACCTAGGGGAACCGCGAGGTCTCGGGATTCAGGTCGAGCCGCCCGCCGTCGCGGCATTCCGGCGGGACGACGTACTCGACTCCCGGGCCGCTGCGCAGGGCGTTCTCGGCGAGCTGCTGGCTCATCATCTGGCTCGCCCGTTCCTCTGAAAGCCCGAGCCGCTGACCGAGGACGACGCCCGACTGGAACGCGAAGCACTCGGTCTCGCCCTCGTTCGCGACGCCGCGCAGGTGCCAGCCCTCGTGCGCGAGAACGGCGACGGAGCGGGCCGTCTGGCTGGAATTCACCTCGTTGTTGAAGGCCAGGCGGTAGAGGTCGTAGCAGCGCTCCGGCGTCAGGTAGGCGATCTCGCCGCCGACCTGGGCCGCGCCGTCCGCGTGCTGGACGGCGCCGACGTGCTCGCCGGCTTCGTCGCATTCCACCGTCACCGGCTTGTCGGCGATCGCGGAGGCCTCGACCGCGAGCCGGTCGGTCAGCTCGGACTGCGTGCTCTCGTCCAGGCCGTCCCAGCCGGTGCGGCTGTCGGTGATCCAGAAACCGAACGCGAGCGCGGCCAGCACGGCGCCGGCCGCGAGCAGTCGTCGCCACGGACGGCGGCGGTACGCAACGGGCTCGGGCTCGATCTCGTTCGGCTCGCCGTCCGACCAGAGCTCGTCCTCCTCCTCGTACGGCGTAGCCGTAGAGCTCCTGGTCGACCGGCTGCGGCCCGCGGTTCGGCGGGCCGGGCGGCTCGGCGCGGACCGCGCCGACGAAGAAGTTCAGCTCGAGCCCGGCGAGGATCAGGAACGGGATCCAGATCGGGACGGTGGCGCGCAGCCAGTACGGGCCGAAGAGGAGGACGAGGAGGAGCACAACGAGCCCCGCGCGCAGGATGAACGCCGGGTTGCGCAGCGGGTTGTCGGGATCCATCGCGCGACCGTAGCTTGCGGGCCGCGCGCCGGGGCTAGTCGACGACGACTTTGAAGAGCGGCTCGAGCGACTCCCAGCGCGCCAGCTCGCAGCCGTTCGCCTTGCTGAACTCGGCGTCGATCTCCTCGCCCTCGAACGTGCCGTAGACGCGCGCCTCTTCGGGGCCGCCGAAGATCATCGTGCACGCCATGTCGTCCGGAACCGGCTCGAGCGCCTCGGGATGAGCAGCCAGCTGCGCGCACGCCTCGGCCGAGAGCGGGTTCGTGCCGCCGACCGGGTCGCACTCGAGCGTGGTCGTCTGCGTGACGCCGTGGTCGAAGCCGGTCTGCGCGACCTCGATCGTCAGCGAGGTGGCGGGCTCCGGGGAGGACGTCGGCGTGGCCCCTGTCGTGCCCGCGGCGGGGCTCGTGTCCGCGGACTCCTCCGTGCCGCAGCCGGCGAGGGCCAGCGCGAGCAACAAGGCGACGAGGACCGGCTTCACGATCCGTGCTCCTGCGCCGCGGCGACCATTTCGTCCATGTCGGGCACCTCGCCCGGAGCATAGAGCCGCGTCCAGCGCACCGTCCGGTCGCCCCCGACGAGGAAGCACGATCGCTGCGCGACGTCCGAGAGCCCGCGGAACTCGTGGGCGATGTCGAACGCATGGATGGCCTCGGCCTCCCAGTCGCAGAGGAGCGGGATCTCGAGGTCGAGCGCCTCGCGCCAGGCGACGTGTGACCAGGGGCTGTCGCGCGACACGCCGAAGGGCGAGAACCCGGCCGCCGCGAGATCCTCGCGGCGCTCGCGGAGCATCAGCAGCTCGTCGGTGCAGGTCGCGGACCAGTCGAAGAGGTAGAAGAGCAGCAGGATCCCCTCGCCCTGCGGCGTCAGATCGTGCAGCCGGACGGACTCGCCGGGGGCGGCGAGCAGGGTGGGGTTCGGTGCCGGCTCCCCGGCGGCGATCACGCGGCGACCGGCTCGAGCTCGACGTTCTCGGTCGTGTCGGCGATCTCGCGGACGACCTCGGCGATGTCGCGGTTCGCGTTGTAGACGCGGCGCTGCCGGTCGGCGCTGTTTCCGCGCGCGAGGATGTCGGCGATGCCGGTGAGCTCACGGTCCGAGCCGAGTTCCGCTGCGTACGGCTCGATCTCGCGGAGCGTCCGGCGGATGAGCTGCGCCATCGGCACGCGGTTCCGTCGTCCGGTAACGAGGTCCATCACGGGCGCCTCGAGGCCGTAACGGCCGGCGAGCCACTTGTTCTCGGTCACGAGCATCCGATGGAAGGTCGGGAGCTGCTGCCCGGCGTCGTAGTCGTCGCAGTAGCGCTTCACGAGGGCCTGAATGTACGCGGCGATGGCGACGGCGTCGTCCACGCGCGTGACCGCGTCCATCACCCGCACCTCGAGCGTGCCCCACTTGGGATGCGGACGGATGTCCCACCAGATGTGCGTGTAGTCGGCGATGCAGCCGGTCTTTTCGAGCTGGCCGACGACGCGCGCGTACTCCTCGTAGTCGGCGAACCGCGGCGGGACGCCCGAGCGCGGGAACGCCGCGAAGACCATCTGCCGCGTCGACTCGAGCCCGGTCAGCTCGCCGCGCCAGAACGGCGAGGAGGCCGAGAGCGCGAGCAGCTCGCCGAGGTGGTTCAGCATCGCGGTGAGGACGGCGATGCACTTGTCCGGACCGTCGACGGCGACGTGCACGTGCATTCCGAAGATGAGCTCGCGGCGCGCGACGTACTGGAGCTGGTCGACCAGCGCGCGGTAGCGGTCCCGGGCCGTGATCCGCTGGCGCTCGAACAGGCTGAACGGATGCGTGCCGGCCGAGCCCACGCGCAGACCCTCCTTGCGGCCGAGCCCGGTGACGTATCCGCGCAGCCGGCGCAGCTCGGAGTCGATGTCGCTCGCCGTGTGGCAGACGGGCGTGGAGATCTCGATCACCGACTGCATGAGCTCGGGCGACACGCGCGCGACGAACTCCTCCTCGTGGATGCGGGAGAGCACCGTGTCGATGTGCTGCACGAGGTCGAACGTCTCGGGGTCGAGCAGCATGTACTCCTCCTCGACGCCGAGCGTGAACGGATCGCCGCTGCCGAACTTGTGCTCGGTGACGCTGCCGCCCTCGGCGAAGCTCTCCCCCGTGATCGACGGCGGATAGAGCGGCCTGGTTGGTTCGGTCGATTCCGACAAGTTCGCCTCCTGCTGGTGCGCGTAGTATCGCCCGCCGTGGACGCCCTCGCCCTCATCGACGCCTGGCCCGTGGAAAACGCCGCTGTTGGCGTGGTTTCGGCGGAAGGCGTGCTGGCGCGGCGCGGAGCGGAAGATCGGGTGTTTCCCTGGGCCTCGGTGACCAAACTCGTGACCGCGGGGGCAGTGCTCGTCGCGGCCGAGGAGGGGATCGTGGAGCTCGACGAGCCGGCGGGGCCGCCCGGGGCGACGCTGCGGCATCTGCTCTCGCACGCGTCGGGGCTTCCGCTCGACGGCGAGCGTCCGCTGACCGGACCGGGAACGCGGCGGATCTACTCCAACACGGGGATCGAGCTGGCCGCGGCGCTGGTTTCCGAGCGTGCGGAGATGCCGTTCGAGGAGTACCTGGCCGCGGCGGTGTTCGAACCGGTCGGGATCGCGGCACGGCTGGACGGCTCGCCCGCTTCAGGGCTCGCCGGTTCGCTCGGCGATCTCCTCTCGTTCGGTCGCGAGCTACTGGCGCCGCGGTTCCTGGCGGACGAGACGCTCTCGGAGGCCGCGACGGTCGCGTTCCCCGGGCTCGCCGGGGTGCTTCCCGGGTATGGCCGCCAGGATCCGAACGACTGGGGCCTCGGGTTCGAGTTGCGCGACGGCAAGGCGCCGCACTGGACGGGCGCGCGGAACTCGCCGCGGACGTTCGGCCACTTCGGCCGCGCCGGGACGTTTCTCTGGGTCGATCCGGAGGCGGGGCTCGCGTGCGCGTGCCTGACGGATCGCGACTTCGGCGACTGGTCGCGCGAGGCGTGGCCGGTCTTGTCGGACGCCGTGCTCGAGTCGTTCGGCGGTTCGTAAAGCAGACGCGCGTCTGACTGGACGCGGATGCGTTGCCGCCCCGCCCAAGACGCTATCGAGGAAATCCGCGCGAGTGGCGCGCAGGATGTGTCGACTCTGTGCCGGTTACTCGGTGAAGAGCGGGCGCAGAAGCTCGTCGAAGGTCTCCCGGTCGCAGCTCGCGACCGTCGCCGGTGTGACCGCCTCGACCGTGGCCGTTCGCGAGACGTCCATGAGGAGCGCCACCTCGCCGAAGTAGGCGCCGGGCTTCAGCACGGTCCGCTCGCCGAGCTCGTCCTGCACGGCGCGGAGGAGCCCGCCGATGACGACGTAGAACCGGTCGCCGTCCTCGCCCTGGGAGACGACGCGCTCGCCGGGCACGAGGTCGCGACGCTCCATCCGCTCGCCGAGCTTCGCGAGCACCTCACCGGGCAGCCCGGCGAGGAGCCCGACCTGGGCGAGCTCGTGCGCGGTCGCGGACTGGTGCCTCACGCCGCGATCCTACGAGAAGACCGGGCACGGCCGTTCGGGCCATGTCCGGGGTCAGACCCCCAACATGACCCGAATGGACACGGGCCGTTCGTAGCGCGAAAGGGCTAGGCGCCGTCTTCGACGAGACCGAGCGCTCGCTCGAGCGCGCCTTTCGGCTGCGCCCCGAGGGCGCCGGCCACCGGCTCGCCGTCCTTGAACAGGACGATCGTCGGGATGCTCATGATCCCGTAGCGCTGCGCCAGGGCAGGCTGCTCGTCGATGTTCACCTTCACGAGCCGCAACTCGTCGGCGCGCTCCTCGGCGATCTGGTCGAGCGCGGGAGCGACCATGTGGCACGGGCCGCACCACTCAGCCCAGAAATCCACGATCACGGGCTTCTCGCTGCCCAGCACCTCGGTTTCGAATGTCGTTTCGGTCGCTTCCACTGCCTGTGTCGCCACGTGTTCCTCCTGTTGATTGTCTCCTTCTGAAACGTCCGGGCCGCGGCGAAAAGTCCCGCGTCTAGACTCCGTTTCCCCATGTTCAGGCCGCTTCCGCCCGTCCCCGATCATCCCGCCCTCGAGGAGGAGATCCTCGCCTGGTGGGAGGAGCGGCAAACGTTCGACCGGCTGCGCGAGCAGAACGCCGACGGCCCCGTCTGGAGCTTCGTCGACGGCCCGGTGACGGCGAACAAGACGCTCGGCGTCCACACGGCCTGGGGCCGCACGCTGAAGGACGTCTTCCAGCGCTACAAGGGACTGCGCGGCTTCCATCAGCGCTACCAGAACGGGTTCGACTGCCAGGGCCTCTGGATCGAGGTCGGCGTCGAGCGCGAGCTCGGTCTCAACTCGAAGCACGAGATCGAGGAGTACGGCCTCGCGGAGTTCTCCCGCCGCTGCCGCGAGAAGGTCGTCTGGTCGGCCGGCGAGATCACGCGCGGCTGCGTCCGCCTGGGCCAGTGGATGGACTGGGGCAACGACTACTTCACCTTCTCCGACACGAACATCGAGTACATCTGGGGCTTCCTCAAGCGGATGCACGAGCAGGGGTACCTCTATCTCGGCCACCGCTCGACCGAGTGGTGCCCGCGCTGCGGCACGTCGATCTCCGCGCACGAGCTGGTCGGGAGCTACGAGGACCGGATCGACCCGTCGCTCTTCGTCCGGCTGCCGCTCACTGACCGTCCCGGCGAGGCGCTCGCCGTGTGGACGACCACGCCCTGGACGCTTCCGGCGAACGTCGCCGCCGCGGTGAACCCCGAGGAGGAGTACGGCCGGCGCGAGAACGGCGAGTGGGTCGCCGTGCGCCGCCATCCCGACGCGCAGCTCGAGGATCGCCGTTCCGGCGCGGAGCTCGTCGGCTGGCGCTACGAGGGACCGTTCGACGACCTGCCCGCCGCGGCCGGGGTCGAGCACCGCGTCATCCCGTGGGACGACGTCTCGATGGACGAAGGCACGGGGATCGTCCACATCGCGCCTGGTTGCGGCTCCGAGGACTTCGAGCTCTCGCGCGTGCACGACCTCGCCGTGCTCACGCCGGTCGACGAGGCCGGACGGTTCTACGAGGACTACGGCTGGCTGCACGGGCTCGGAACCGCCGAAGCGGCCGACCAGCTCGTCGCCGATCTCGCCGGGCGCGGCCGCCTGATCGACGCGGGCACGATCGAGCACCGCTTCCCCTTCTGCTGGCGCTGCCACACGCCGCTCATCTTCCGCATCTCCGACGACTGGTTCATCGCCGTCGAGGAGCTGCGCCCGAAGCTCATCGACGCGAACGCGACGATCGACTGGACGCCCGAGTACTTCGGCAAGCGGATGGACGACTGGCTGCGCAACCTCGGCGACTGGAACATCTCGCGCCGGCGCTTCTTCGGCCTGCCGCTGCCGTTCTATCCCTGCGGCGAGTGCGGGCACCTGACCGTCGTCGGCTCGAAGGGCGAGCTCTCCGACAAGGCGACCGGCGGGCTGGAGCAGCTCGAGGAGCTCCACCGGCCATGGGTCGACGAGGTGACGATCCGCTGCGACGGCTGCGGCGCCGACGGCGTGCGCCGGGTCGTCGAGGTCGGGGACGTCTGGCTCGACGCCGGCATCGTCCCCTTCTCGACGCTCGGCTGGCAGAACCCCGAATTCGTCGAGGGCGGCTACGCGACCGGCGCGTCCAAGGGGCTCTCGACCGCCGACCTCCCGGACCACGAGCACTGGGAGACGTGGTTCCCGGCCGACTGGGTGACCGAGATGCGCGAGCAGATCCGCCTGTGGTTCTACTCGCAGCTCTTCATGTCGGTGGCGCTCGTCGGGAAGGCGCCGTTCAAGTCGGCGCTCGGCTACGAGAAGATGCTCGACGAGCACGGCCGCGAGATGCACGGCTCCTGGGGGAACCTCATCCCGGCCGAGGACGCGTTCTCGCGCATGGGCGCGGACGTGATGCGCTGGCAGTTCTGCACGCAGCCGCCCGACCGCAACCTGCTCTTCGGCTACGGGCCCGCGCACGAGATCAAGCGGCGGCTCCTCACGCTGTGGAACTCGGTGCGGTTCCTCTGCGACTACGGGAACATCGAGGGCTTCGAGCCGCGCTACGCCGACCTCTCGGGGCTCGAGGACGTGGAGTTGACGCTCCTCGACCGCTGGCTGCTCGCGCGCACGGACGCGCTCGTGGCCGAGACCACCGAGGCGTACGAGGCGCAGCTTTCGTACCGCGTGGTCGAGGGCTTCGAGGCGTTCGTGGACGACCTCTCGAACTGGTACATCCGCCGCTCGCGCCGGCGGTTCTACGACTACGACGACGCGGCGTTTCGCACGCTGTGGACGGCGATCGTCCAGTCGCTGCGGGTGATCGCGCCGATCATGCCGTTCCTCTCCGAGCATCTCTGGCAGGCACTCGTCGCGGAGCGGTGCTCGGATGCGCCCGAGAGCGTCCATCTGGCCGGCTGGCCCGAGGTGCGCGGCTGTGGACGCGGAGCTTCTGGGCGGCATGGCCGAGGCGCGCGCAGTCGCCGAGCTCGGCCGGCGCGCCCGCGACGGGGCGGGACTGAAGCTGCGCCAGCCGCTCGGGCGCGCGGTCGTGCAGGGCGCGGCGCGGGCCGGCGAGCACGCGGACACGATCCGAGACGAGCTGCGCGTGAAGGAGCTCGAGTTCGGCGAGGTGGACGCGACCGAGCTGCGCGTCAAGCCGAACCTCCCGGTTCTCGGGCCGCGGCTCGGGAAAGAGCTCGGCGCGGTGCGGGCCGCGCTCGCCGCGGGCGAGTTCGAGGAGCTCGACGGCGGCGGCTTCCGCGTCGGCGGCCACGACCTGACGGCGGACGATGTGCTCGTCGAGCGCGTCGGTCGCGAGGGCTGGGCGGTCGAGTCGGCCGACGGCGTCACTGTCGCGATCGACACGGAGCTCGACGACGAGCTGCGGCTCGAGGGCCGCGTGCTCGACCTGATCCACTCTGTGAACCTGATGCGCAAGGAGGCCGGGCTCGAGGTGACCGATCGGATCGTCCTCACGGTTCCCTCGGACGAGGACCTCCTCCGCCATGCCGACTGGATCAAGGCGGAGACGCTCGCCGAGCGCCTCGAGCCGGGCGCCGAGCTCGCCGTGGCGAAGGCCTAGCGTCGCCGCGCGAAGTCGGCACGGTCCGGCACGAACCCGGCGCGAACCGTCACAGACACGTAGGAGTTTCCGGGTTACGCTGAAGGCGGGTCCGAGGGCGGTGCTCCCCCTCCCGGGTGGGGTCGTAGTGCGTTAACGCCCGTGGACAGCGCGTAGCGGCACGGCGCCGTCAGCCCGGTGTCACGCAGGAGCTACGAGCGGCCTACGAAGCAGCCGCGGCCGAACGCCGGATCTCGACCGGGAGCTTGAAGGTGACGTCCTCGGTCTCGTCCGTGAACGGCTCCACGTCGGTGACGCCGCGCTCGCGGAACCAGCCGATCACGCGGTCGACGAGCCGCTCCGGAGCCGACGCGCCCGACGTCACGCCGAGCGTCTCGACGCCTTCGAGCCACGCCTCGTCGATCTCGGTCTCGTCATCGATCAGATGGGACGCCACACCGGCCGCCCGCGCCACCTCGACCAGCCGGTTCGAGTTCGAGCTGTTCCGCGAGCCGATCACCAGGAGGAGCTGGATCTCCTTCAGCATCGCCTTCACGGCGCGCTGCCGGTTCGTGGTCGCGTAACAGATGTCCTCCTTCTTCGGCGCCTCGATCCAGGGGAAACGTCGGCGCAGCACTTCGATGACCTCGTTCGTCTCGTCCACGGAGAGGGTCGTCTGCGTGATGTACGAGAGCTTCTCCGCGTGCGCGAGATCGACGGTCTCCGCGTCCTCGGGCGACTCGACGAGGACGATCGCCTCGGGCGCCTCGCCCATCGTGCCCTCGACCTCCTCGTGACCCTCATGCCCGATGAGGACGACCGTGTAGCCGCGCTTCGCGTAATGCCGCGCCTCCGCGTGGACCTTCGTCACGAGCGGGCACGTCGCGTCGATCGTCTTCAGGTTGAGCGTCTCGGAGTTCTTGTGGACCGACGGCGCCACGCCGTGCGCGGAGAAGACGACCGTCGCGCCCTCGGGCACATCCGTCTCGCTCTCGACGAAGATCGCGCCGCGCTCCTCGAGATCGCGGACGACGTGGAGGTTGTGGACGATCTGCTTCCGCACGTAGACGGGCGCGCCCCACATGTCGAGCGCACGCTCGACCGTGTCGACGGCGCGCTCGACGCCCGCGCAGTAGCCGCGCGGCGATGCGAGGAGGATCCGCTTCACCATGGATCTCATGGTATCCACGTGGTTCCGCAGCCCGATGAACTGAGCGGAAGGCCCGCCGCTGGGGGGGTGTAGCAGCGGGCCCTCCGCATCGCTCACCGCGGCGTTACTCGGCCAGGACAACCGGCCGCGGCTCGCATCGTCCAGTGGCCGAACGCTATCCCGCGTGCCAGGCCGTGCCAATAGGCCGAACGGCCTATCTTCTGCGCCGCTCTATCATCGGAGGAGATGACCGATCTCCGGTTCGCGCACCACGGCGTCGACCAGCCCACGATCGCCCGCGCGCTCTCCCGTGCCGAAGACCCCCGGGAGGCGGTCGACATCTTCCTCGACGCGGTCGGCGAGATCGCCCAGACCGACGTGCTCGCCCTCGCGCTCGCCGACGAGGAGGCCGAGCGCGCCTCCGGGTTCGCGATCCGCGGCGGCGACGAGGTCTGGTGGCGCAGCGTCTCGATCGACCTCGCCCACGATGTGGGCGGCATCGCCACGGCAGCCCGCGAGCGCGCCGCGTTCACCGTCTACGACACGGCCACCGCGGCGCACGTGAACCGCCGGCTCGCGGACACGATCGGCGCCAAGAGCGCCGCGTTCGTGCCGCTTGCGGCCGACGAGCGGCTCGTCGGTGTCGTCGTTCTCGCGGCCTGCGCCGAGCGGCGCCATTTCTCGCCGGCGGTCGTGGACGCCGTACAGGCGCTCGCCGACGAGGTCGCGCCGGTCCTGCGCCGCATGCGATCCGCCGACGCGCTGCGACGGGCGCTCGAGCGCGAGCGGCTGGTCAGCGAGATCGCGCGCAGGGTCCGATCGGAGCTCGACCTCGACGACGTCCTCGACGTGGCCGTCACGGAGACCGGGCTCGCGCTCGGCGTCTCGCGCTGCTTCATCCGGCTCGGACAGGGAGAGGCGATTCCCGTGCGGGCGGAATGGACGGCGCCCGACGTCGCGCCGATCGGGCTGGAGAGGGATCGCCTGCCGGTCTCGAATCTCGCGCTCCGCGAGGGCCGCACGGTCGCCATCGGCGACATCGAGGACGCGCCCGAGCTCGACGACACCACCCTAGGCGGGCGTGAACAGCTCGTCGCGCTCGGGGTGAGGGCCGCGCTGGCGACGCCGATCGTGGTCTTCGACGAGCTCGTCGGGGTCTTCGCGCTCCACCGAGGACAAACGGGCGCCTGGCCGGCGAACGACATCGCGATCGCGGAGGCGGTCGCGGGCGAGGTCGGCGTCGCGATCCACGTCGCCCGGCTACTCAACGACGACGAGCGCCAGGCGCGCATCCAGCTCGGGTTCTTCCGGATCGCCGAGGTGCTCGGCTCGCCGCTCACGCTCGGCCAGACGCTCGACGCGCTCGCGCGCGCGGCCGCGGAGGCGCTCGGCGGCGACGCGGCGTTCGTGCTCGAGCCCGCCGGCTCGCTGCTCCGGCTCGCCGGGTCCTACGAGCTGCCGCCCAAGCTGGCCGCAGCGCTGGCCGAGGGGATCCCGGCGGCCCAGACGCCGCTCGCCGACGCGGGCCGTAAGGGGCGGATGGTCGTCAGCTCGCTCGCCGACGACGACCGGTTCGATCAGGCTGCGCGGGAGCTCCTCACGAAGAGCGGCTACGCATCCTTGTGCGCCGCGCCGGTGGCTCGCGGGGAGAACGACTTTGCCTCGGTGGTCGTGGTCTTCAAGGCCGATCACGAGTTCACCGACGACGATCTCACCGTCGCCGGCCATCTGAGCGACGCGGCGCGCGGCGCGCTCGAGCGCAGCGAGCTGTACGAGTCCGAGCGGCGCGGTCGCATGCTGTCGGAGTACCTCGCGACCGTCGGCGCGCGGCTCGTCACCGGGCTCTCCGCCGAGCGCGTCACCGAGGAGATCGCGATCGCGGCCCGTGAGCTGCTCGCGGCCGACGCCGCCGTCGTTCGAACGCTCGTGGGCGACGAGCTGGTCGTGGCCGCGGGATCCGGCGAGCACGCCGCAGAAACGGTCGGGACGCGGTCGAGCTCGGGCGCGGGGCTCCTCGGCGACGTGGCGCAGTCGCGCAGCCCCGGCCAGGTCGAAGACATTCTGGCGGCGCCGAGGCTCGCCTCCGAGGACACGCTGCTCACGCACGGCCTGGTTTCCTCCTCGGTCGTGCCGATGTCCGGGCCGGGCGGTGGCCTCGGAGGAATGCTGAGTGTCTACTCGGCGACCCCGCGTGCCTGGCGCACGGACGAGACGCAGGCGCTCACCGCGCTCGCCGCGATGGCCTCGGCCGCTCTCGCGAATGCGGAGCTCTACCGCAGCGTGGCCGAGGAGAAGGAGCGCAGCGAAGCGATTCTCGGGAACATCGCCGACGGCATCGTCGCCGTCGATCGCGACGGGACGATCGTGCTCTGGAACGCGACCGCGGCGCAGATCACCGGGGTCCCGGCGAGCGAGGCGGTCGGCCGGCGCGTCGCCGAGACGCTCCAGCGCGAGCTCGAAAGCGGCGACGAGCGCCCCGCCGGCGAGCGCGAGGTCGCGATCCTGCGCGGCGGCGACGAGGTCTGGCTCTCGCTGACCGAAGCGGTCATGCACGACGACTCCGGAGCGGTCGCGGGCCGGGTCTTCGCCTTTCGCGACGTGTCGGCCGAGCGCGCGGTCGAGACGATGAAGTCCGAGTTCGTCGCGGCCGTCTCGCACGAGTTGCGCACGCCGCTCACCTCGATCTACGGCTTCGCGGAGACGCTCATGCGCCAGGACGTCCAGTTCGAGGAGACCGACCGGGCCACGTTCCTCGGGTACATCGCCTCCGAGTCGGAGCGGCTCATCCGCATTGTCGACGACCTTCTGAACGTCGCGCGGCTCGAAGCGGGGACGCTCGGGCTCGACCTCGGCCCGGTTGACCTGAGCGAGCTCGTCGCGGGCGTCGTGAAGAGCGAGCCGAGGACAGGGCACCGGTTCGACGTCGACGTTCCTGCCGGGCTCATAGCGCAGGCCGATCGAGGACGGCTCGGCGAGGTCGTCCACCACCTCGTCGCGAACGCCGTCAAGCTCTCGCCGCCGGGCGGGACGATCACGATCGTGGGCCGCGCGCGCTCCGACACGGTCGAGCTGCGGGTCGTCGACGAGGGGGCGGGCATCGCGCTCGCCGACCGCAAGCGGCTCTTCACCAAGCTCTTCCACGGCACGGAGGGCGGGCCCGACCCGGAGAGCGGCACGGGCGTCGGCCTCTTCCTCGCCCGCGGACTCGTGGCCGCCATGCGCGGCCGCCTGTGGGTCGAGTCGGAGGAGAAGGGCTCGAGCTTCGTGTTCGAGCTGCCCGCATCGAACGACGGCGGGCCGGGTAGGCGGAGCTAATGGCGACGAAGGTCCTGGTTGTCGACGACGAGGCGCCCCTGCGGCTCCTCTGCCGCGCGAACCTCGAGGCGGAGGGCTTCGAGGTCGTCGAGGCCGCCGACGGGAGAGCCGGACTCGCGGCCGCGCGCGCTCGAGCGTCCCGACCTCATCCTCCTCGACGTGATGATGCCCGGCGTCGACGGCTGGACGGTCGCCGAGGAGCTCCTCGCCGACGAGGCGACCGAGGCGATACCGATCGTCTTCCTCACCGCCCGCGCGGACGTGCGCGACCAGGCGCGGGGGATCGACCTCGGCGGCGTCGACTACGTGACCAAGCCGTTCAATCCGCTCGAGCTCGCGACCGTCGTCGAGAACGTCGTGGACGCGGTTGCGCGCGGCGAGCGCGAGCAGCTGCGGGCCGACCGCGTCGCCGAGCTGCGCGAGCTCTTCGAAGTCCGCTAGGCCGAGCTCGTCCGCGCGGTCTGCGCGATCCCGACCCCGCCGAGGACGAGCAGCGCGCCGACGATCTGCACCGCCGTGAGCTCCTCGCCGAGCCACGCGTACGCGACGACAGCGGCCACGACCGGCTCGAGCATCCCGAAGATCGTCACGCGCGTCGCCGGCACGTAGTGGAGCGCCGTGACGAGCAGGCAGAACGGAACGACCGTTCCGAAGACGATCACGTACCCGATGAGCCCGCCGACGGGCACCTCGTACTCGGCGAGCCGCCCGAGGAGCGACGACGCGCCGTCCACCTTGTCCCACGGGAACGTCCACCACGGCTGGAAGATCCCCCAGAAGACCGCCGCGAAGGCGAATCCCCAGGCAAGGAGCGAGAACGCGTCGCGCCCCTGGTTCAGGCCGTGCTCGGCCATGAGGACGTAGGCCGCGTAGGTCGTGGCGCTCGCGAGTCCCGCGAGGAGCCCGATGCCGTCGAGCGTCAGCCCGCTCCAGACGCCCGCGACGAGCATGACGCCGACGAGGCAGAGGCCGATCGCGACCCAGATCCGCCGGCGCACGTCCTCGTGACCCGCATACCGCGCCCAGAGCGCGACGAGCACCGGCGTGAGCGCGTTGATGACGAGCGCGATGCCGATCGCGAGCCGCTCGATCGCGACGAAGTAGAAGAACTGGACGAGCGCGAGGCTGGCGCCGAAGCAGACGAGGAACGCAAGCTCGCGGCGGTCGACCTTGAGCGACCGCGGCGCGAAGATGAGCACAGCGCCCATGAGGAGGAGCGCCGAGCCGGTCGCCCTGACCTCCGCGAGCCGGTACGCCGAAATGTCGGCCGACTGGAGGATGACCTTGGACACGGGGGCGTTCAGCGACCAGAGCAGAATCGCCGACGTGACCAGCGTGAATCCGAGCAGCGGCCGCATTTCGCGGGCAGGCTCGGGCGGGATCGGCTGGTAGGGGGCATCCACGGGCGACCGCGCAGACTACTGCCCGAGTAAGCGGCCGGTAATGAATTCGCAAGGCCGATCTTCCGGCTCAAACCGGGTGGTACATTTGGTCAGAACCTGTGCTACGACGCGGTTAGAGAGGCGTATGCGCAATCACGCAGAGGTACGAGAAGGTGGTCTGAAGCGGCTCGCCTGGATCCTCCTGGCGATGTCTTTCTTCGCATTCCTCATGCTGGCGCAGCCGACGCAGGCGAAGGCCGCGATCGTGTGCCCGAACAACAGCGCAGTATCTGCTCCCGCCCGGCAAGGATCAGTGCCGGCCGGTCTGCGTATCGCCCGACACGCTCAACCCTGCTCAACCGCTCAAGGTGCTCACCGCCGCGATTGCGGGTCCCGGAGCCGGGACGTTCAGCGCGACCGCCAAGAACCCGTACGAGACCGCGCCCTACGACTTCAAGGGCGACCCCGAGTGCGCCGTCCCCGTGGACGCGACACAACTGGAACGTGAAGATGCTCTGCGCGCAGACGTCGGCGCTGCACTGCATCCACTGGCACACGTATCTCGGCGCGCCGCAAGGCGTGCCCATCCCGGCCACGGCGCTCCTCACGGTCACGCCGGACTCGGGCTCTCCACCATGCCGGCTGGTCGTCGAACTGCGCGCCGTCGCAGAAGGTTGCGGACTCGCGAACCGCGTGCTCGATCCTCATGGACGCGCCGAAGACGGCGACGGCGACGTTCTCGGACACCGCGGACAGCACCGCTCCGTTGCAACCTGTCGCTGACCGTCCAGAAGCTCGCGATCGGCACGGTCAAGCTCTCGTGGAGCGGCGCTAGCCGACGAGACGTGGCTGGCCGGATACGAGATCTACCGCAACGGCACGCTGTACGCGCCGCATCCGCGCGCGGCCGGTACGGCACACGTCGGTGACGCTCGGCAACCAGCTCTGCAAGACGATCTACACGTGGGAGATCCGCGCGTACGACGGGACGAACGAGACGGCGAGCGATCCCGTCCAGATCGACATGGGGACGCAGTGTCCGAAGCCGCCGCCGCCCGGCACGCAGCTCCACATCTGGCCGCCGAAGGTCACGCGCCAGAAGACCGCGTTCTTCCACTGGGGCGCGACCTGGAAGGCCGGCCAGCAGAGGGGCAAGGTCAGCTACCAGTGCAAGTTCGACAAGCAGCAGCGGTGGAAGAAGTGCTCCCCCGGCAAGACGTACAAGCGGATCAAGCCGGGCAGGCACACCTTCCGGGTTCGCGCAGGAAGCATCGGCGGCTGGGACAAGACGCCGGCGACCTGGCGCTGGACCGTCAAGAAGTAGCTACGCGACTTCGCGCAGCTCGACCGCGCCGGAGGCGGGCATCTCGACGGTGATCGTCGTGCCGACGCCCTCTTCGCTCTCGACCGAGACGCGGCCGCCGTGCGCCTCCGAGATCGCCTGGACGATCACGAGGCCGAGCCCCGTGCCCTGAATCGCGGCGCGCCGTGCGTTCGACGTGCGGAAGAAGCGCTCGAAGAGATGCTCCTGCTCGTCCGCAGGGATCCCGATGCCCGAGTCGGCGACCTCGAGGAGCACGCCACGCTGCGTCGTCCGGGTGCGCACGACGACCGAGCCGCCGGAGGTCGTGAACTTGATCGCGTTCGAGACGAGGTTGTCGACGAGCTGCGACAGCCGCGCGGGATCGCCTGACAGGAGCGTCGGCTCCGCGTGGAGCTCGAGCCGCACGCCCTGCTCGTCCGCGTGCGGCTGCGCGCCCTGAACGGCCTCGGCGGCAATCGCGGCGAGGTCGACGTTCTCGCGGTCCACCGAGAGGCGGCCGGCGTCCACCTGCGCGACGAAGAGCAGGTCGCTGACGAGCTGGAGCAGCCGCTGCGAGTTGCGCTGCACGACCTCGAGGTACTTCTGGTGGTTCTCGCTGAGCTCCTCGCGGTCGTCGAGCACGAGATCGAGGTAGCCACGGATCGAGGTCAGCGGGGTGCGCAGCTCGTGCGAGACGAGCCCGACGAACTCGTCCTTCAGGGAGTCGAGCTGGCGCAGGTGCTCGTTCTGCTGCTCCAGCACCTCCTCGGCGCGGCGGCGCTCGACCACGCGACCGAGGACGGCGCCGACGTTCGTCACGGCGCCGAGCACGCGACTGTCCGGGGGAGTGGGATGCGGGGAGTAGAACTCGACCGCCGCGACGACCTCGCCGCCGACGACCACCGGGAATGCGAGCGCGCTGCGCAGCCCGAACTCGGCCGCTTCCTGCCAGCGGATCGGCAGGTCGTCGGCGACCGGGTCGACGAGCCAAATGGCCTGCTTGGTCTTGAGGACGCGTCCGAGATAGCCCGTCTCGCCGCGGAACACGTGGTCACCCGTCGCTGCACGGTACGCCGCGCCGACCTTGGGGTCGTCCGCGTGCCAGATGCCGGTCGAGACGAGCCCGTCGCCGCGCCGCACGAGCGCGTGTCCGATCGTGAAGTCCGACTGCGCGCACACCTCGTCGACGCAGGCGCGCAGCGCGTCCTCGAGCTCGTTCGCCTCGTTCGCGGCGACCGCGACGCTCTGGAGGATCCTCAGGAGTCCGGTCTGGGCCTCGACCTCGGCTTCGGCGCGCTTGCGCTCGGTGATGTCGACGAGGACGCCGTCGATCCAGAGCACCTCGCCGCGCCGGCCGTACGCGGCCTGGCCCTTGTCGAGCACCCAGCGCACGCCGCCGTCGGCATGGATGATCCGGTACTCGTACTCGAACGGCTCGCGCGCCTCGATCTTCCGCGTGATGTGCGCGTTGAAGTTGGCCTCGTCGTCGGGATGCTCGATCGTGTCGAAGCTCTGGCGGCGGGTCCGGGTGAAGTCGGAGACCGGGTAGCCGGTGATCGCCTCGATCTCCTCGCTCACGAAGTCGATCATCCAGCCGCTCCCGTACTCGCAGCGGTACACGGCGCCGGGGACGTTCGAGACGAGCGTGCGAAGCTTGCGCTCGCTCTCGACGAGGCCCTTCTGGGCGCTGATGCTCTCGCGGCGCACGACCTGCGCGCGGAGGATGAAGCAGACCACGGCGACGACGGCGAGCGCGGCGGGGATGTGGTTGTACTCGTCCGGCGCGGCGAGACTCACGATGACGAGGCCGAGCGTGCCGATCGCCGGGGCGAGGACGCGCGGGCCGCTGTCGTCGAAGCGCACGAGGCGCGGGGTCGCGTTGATCGCGCGGGCGCGGCAGAGCGCGGCCCAGGCGGCGGCGATGAAGCCGACCGTCCAGAAGGCGTCCCACGGCGGGGCGGCGACGACGAGCGACTGTGCCGTGTACGCCGGATAGGTCGCGGCCGCGAGCGCGAGGTACGGCTGCGCGACGCCGAAGCCCCACATGTTCGGAGAGGGCAGGCGCGGCCGCTCCAGGTCGAGCATCTGGAGCCCGACCAGCGCGAGCAGGAGGTAGAGCACCGGGTAGCCGAGCATCAGCACTTCGTGGTGGTCGAGCTCGTTCAGCTCGTGCGGGCTGAGGAAGCGCGCGACGATCGCGACGAGCAGGACGACCGGGATCGCATCCAGCAGGAAGAGCCCGAACGAGAGCCCCTTCGGCGCGTCGTAGGCGATCGACGCGATCGCGATCACCGGGACGAGGAACCAGGCGATGTCGCCGACTCCCTCGAGGTTCGGCAGGTCGCCGGTCACCGAGACGAGCCGCGCGAGCGCGCCCGTGAACCACACGGCGCACGCGAGGGCCCAGAAGAGCCAGGCGCGGCGCAGGCTGCGGTCGTGCGTCCAGACCGCGACGGCGACGGCGGTGGCGAGCGCGATGCCGGACGCGATGAGCCAGGCACTGCCGACGAGCAGCGGCTCGACGTCGACCGAGGCGAACGGCGCGAGGGCGTGCAGCGCGGCCGCGGTGAGCGCGGCGACGATGAATGCGCTGACGAAGAGGGCGCGCGGGAAAGGCTTCTCGCGGAAGCGCTCGTCGATGATCGCGGTCACTGGATCATCCCTCCCCGGATGGCCGTGGCCACGGCCTGCGTGCGCGTCGAGGCGCCGAGCCGCTCGCACGCCTTCTGCACGTGGGTGCGGACGGTCTCGCCGCTGATCCCGAGCTTGCCGCCGATCTCGTCGTTTCCGAGCCCCTCGGCGAGGAGCCGCAGCACGTCCTGCTCGCGGCCGGTGAGCGGCGAGTTGGCGCGGCGCGGCTGCATGAGGGCCCTGGCGGCCAGGGTCGCGTCGACGTACTTGCGTCCGGCGGCCGCGGCCTCGACGGCGCGGATGATGTCGTCGAGCGGCGCCTCCTTGAGGATGACGCCGGCGCCGCCCGCGCGGATGACGTCCGCGGCGAGATGGTCGCCGGCCTCGGCCGTGTAGACGACCACCTCGGTCGTGGGCGAGACCTCGCGGATGCGCTCGACCAGCTCCGTCCCGCAGAGCTTCGGCATGCGGAAGTCGACGAGCGCCACGTCGGGGTTCGTCTCGGCGGCGAGCGCGGCTGCCTCCTCGCCGTCCGCAGCCACGCCGACCACCTCCACCTTGTGGGATTCGAGCAGGTCGGAGACGGCGACGACGACGCCGGGGTGATCGTCGGCTACGAGGCAGCGCAGCGTCATGTCGCGAGCAGCGCGCGCACGCGCGTTCCGAGTTCGGCGAGGGTGCTCTCGCCCTTCACGACGTAGTCGGAGGCCCCGCGGCGAAACGCCTCGACGGCGACGCGCTCGGAGCCCTCGCCGGTCATGACGAGCACCGGCATCTGGGGGAAGGAGTCGAGGAGGCGCTCGAGGAGGTCGAGCCCGCTCCCGTCCGGAAGGTTGTTGTCGAGCACGGCGAGCGACCAGGACGACTCGGCCGAGAGCCTGACGGCGCTCGCGATGTCGAGCGCGTGGACGACGCGGACGTCGTCGACGGTGCGGCTGATCGTCTCGCTCACGAGCCCGGCGAGGTCGGCGTCGTCCTCGACGAGGAGCACCGAGCGCCCGGGGCGGGCCACCGGGGCGACCGCTTCGGAGAGCGCCGCCTCGACCGCCGCGACGAGGTCCGCGGTCGCGAACGGCTTCACGACGACGCTGCTCGCTCGGAGGGCGCGCGCCTGCGCCAGGTTCCCGGTCGTCCCGGCGCCGGTGACGAGCACGACGGGGAGGGTCGGATGTGTCTCGCGCACCGTCTCGAGCAGCTCGAGCCCGGTGAGTCCGGGCATGACGATGTCGCTGACGACGAGGTCCGGAGCGTCGGCGGCGATGCGCTCGAGCCCGGTCTCGGCGCGGTCTACCGCGAAGACCTCGTAGCCGGCGCCCTCGAGCATCTCGACGATCAGGGCGCGGACGATGTCCTCGTCCTCGATGACCAGCACGCGCTCGCTCACGCGGCCTCCTCGAAGAGCGGCAGGCGAAGCGTGAACTCGGCGCCGCCGCCGGGGGGTGAGGCGGCGACCAGCGTGCCGCCGTGCGAGACGGCGATCGACTGGCTGAGCGCGAGGCCGAGCCCCGTGCCGCCGAGTTCGCGCTTCGTGGTGAAGAACGGGTCGAAGATCCGCTCGATCTCGTCCTCGGGGATGCCGGGGCCGGTGTCGCGGACGCGGACGAGCGCATGCAGGCCGTCGCGCTCGAGCTCGATCGTGACCGCGCCCGAGTCGCGCATCGCCTGCTGCGCGTTCGTCATCAGGTTGAGGACGATCTGCTTCAGCTGGCCGGCGCTGGCTGCGACGTACAGCGGCTCGTCGGCGTAGCGCTCCACCAGCTCGATCTCCTTGCGCAGCGACGTGCGCCGCACCAGGTCGAGCGTCCGGGCGAGGACGTCGCGCATGGCGACTCGCTCGAACTCGTCCGAGCGCTCGCGCGCGAAGTCGAGCAGCGCGCGGACGACGTCCTTGATCTCGAGGCCGGTCTGCTGGATCAGCTCGAGGCGCTCGAACTGCTTCGTGCCGCGCTCGGCGTCCTTCAGCATGAACTCGACGAGGCCGAGGATCGCGAAGAGGGGGTTGTTGATCTCGTGCGCGACGCCGGCCGCGAGCTCGCCGATCGCCGCGAGCTTGCCGCTCTGGACGATCTGCTGCTCGAAGCGGCGGCGCTCGCTCAGGTCGCTGATGAGACGGACGGTCGCAACCGGCGCTCCGCCGTCCTCGCGGACGACGAGCGGGGTGATCTCGACCGGGACGAGGCGTCCGTCCTTGCGGCGCAGGAGGCCGTCGGCGATCACGGGCTCGTCGGCGTCGAAGTCGAGCTCCGGCACCTCGGCTTCCCAGGAGTAGGGGGCGGTCGCGCCGAGGAGCTCCTCCGGCGCGTGGCCGACGAGCTCGCCGAACGCGCGGTTGGCCGAGAGGACCTCGCCGGTGGCGGGGTGCGTGACGACGACGGCGGTCGGAAGCGCCTCGAAGAGCTGCTCCAGGAGGCGCTCGGTGAGGAGCCTGCGGTTGTGCTCGTCGGTGATGTCGCGGAAGGTCGTGACCGTGCCGCGCACCTCGCGCTCCTCGACGATCGGCGCGGCGGTTCCCTCGAAGACGCGCTCGGCGCCGTCGGCGCGGCGGATCCGGACGCGATACGGAACCGGGCGGGCGAGCGTCCGGGCCTGCTCGGTCGGGAGCGAGCGCGGCGCCAGCTGGTTCCCCTCGAGGTCGAAGACGGCGTCGAGCCCCTGGCCGTCGTTCGGGTCGTATCCCGGTCCGAGCCCGAGGAGCTTCCGGCCGGTCAGATTGACGCGGTTCACGCCGTCGACCTCGATCCAGACGCCGTCACCGACCCACTGGAGCACGGCGTCGAGCGCCGACCCCTGATCGAGGTTCGGCTGGTCGTCGGGCCGCTCGTCTACGGCCGGGGCGGCGGCCGTGAAATGACGGGTCATCACTGTAGGGTTACGGCGTTTCAGCGCGCTTTTCCGATCCCCATTGACGCGCGATCTCCGTACCCCGACCGGGGGATGCCCTTGCCGCCATCAGAGCCGTCCGAAAGCCGTTCGATCACCTGCCTGGTGGCGGACGACCATCCGGCGATGGTGGAGGCGATCTGCGAGGTCCTCGGCGCCGACGGGATCGAGATCGTCGGCCGCGCCGTCGACGGGGAGGAAGCGTTCGCCAAGATCGAGACCCGCCGGCCCGACGTGGTCGTCATGGATCTCCGCATGCCGCGGGTCTCCGGGATCGAGACGACGCGCCAGGTCGTGAAGTCGGTCCCCGAGACGGGCGTCCTCCTCTACACGGCTTACGGCGACCGGGCGCTGCTCACGGAGGCGATCGACGCCGGCGCCCGCGGGTTCGTCCTGAAGGAGGCGCCGCTCGCGGACCTGGTTCGCGCCGTGCGGCTCGTCGCCGACGGCGGGACCTACGTCGATCCCGTGCTCGCGGGTGCGCTGACGTCCGCTACCGCGACGGAGAAGATCCCGACCCTGACGCAGCGCGAGCGCGACGTGCTGCGCCTCCTCGCCGACGGCTGCTCGAACGAGGAGATCGGCAAGCGCCTCTTCATCTCCCCGGAGACCGTCCGCACGCACGTGCGCAAGACGATGGCCAAGCTCGACGCCGACACGCGCACGCAGGCCGTCGCGACCGCGCTGCGCCAGTCGCTGATCGCCTAGGGCGCCACTACGATGGGCGGGCTACGGGACGTAGCTCAGCCTGGTTAGAGCACCGCGTTTGGGACGCGGAGGCCGCGAGTTCGAATCTCGCCGTCCCGATGGTCGAAGGGTCCGCTAGAGCTCGGAGCCGACGCGCGTCTTCATCTCGGGTGTCTCCGGTGCCTCGCGGTACGGGTGCTCGTCGGGCGCGTCTTCCTCGTGGTAGACGCTCTCGGCGTTCACGGCCCAGATGTCGTGGTTCTGTCCGAGCACCGCGTTCTCGACGGCGCGCACGGCCGTCAGCATCGAGTGGTCCGAGTTGTTGTAGCGGTGGAGCCCGTTGCGGCCGACCTGCTGGAGGTTCTCGATCCCCTCGAGCCAGTCGCGGATCACGTCCACGCGCTCGGCGTAGTCGACGTCGTACATCGGATACGCCTTGGGAACCCGAACGGCGTACCCGCGCTCGATCTTCGACTCCTCGACGAGCCCCAGCTGGACGAGTTCGCGGGTCGCGAGCGCGACCAGATCCTCGTCCTTCATCGACCACAGGTCGTCGCCGGCGAAGCAGAAGTACTCGAGCCCGACGCAGGCCTTCGACGGGTCCGGGACCATCCACGGGCTCCAGGCGCGGTAGTTCTGGATGCGCCCGACGCGGACGTCCGGCTCGTGGATGTAGATCCAGTTGTCCGGGAAGAGGTCTTCGCCGTCGAGGACGAGCGCGACGGTGAGGAAGTCGCGGTAGCGAAGGCCGCTCGCGGCGTCCAGCACGCCGGCCGGGCGCCGCGGGGCTGGCCATGTCCACCGTCGCGCGCAAGGGGAGCGACGAGATCACGTGGCTCGGCTCGAACGTCCGGCCGCCGGCGACGATCTCCTTGACGCGGCCGTCGTCGGTGACGATCTGCTCGACCGGCGTGTCGAGGAGGACCTCGCCGCCGAGCGCGCGGATGTCGTCGGTCATCGTCTCCCACATCTGGCCGGGGCCGTAGCGGGGGTAGTGGAACTCCTGGATGAGGCTCTTCACCTTGTTGCCTTCGTTGCCGAAGAACGCCGCCTTGGCCGCGCTCGTGAGCGACAGGCCCTTGATGCGCTGCGCGGCCCACTCGGCGCGCAGCTCCGAGGTCGGCACGCCCCAGACCTTCTCGGTGTAGGAGCGGAAGAAGAGCTCGAAGAGCCGGCGCCCGAAGCGGTTCGTGACCCAGTCCTCGAGGCTCTCCTCGGGCTTCACCGGGCGGATCTTCGCCTTCGCGTACGAGGCCATGACGCGCACCAGCTCGACCGCGCCGAGCTTCTTGATCACGTCGGGCCCGCGCAGCGGGTAGTCGAGGAACTTCCGGTTCCAGTAGATGCGCGACATGCGCGGGCGCAGGAGGAACTCGTCCTGCATGACCTCGTGCCAGAGGTGCTCGACCTCCTTCGACTTCGTGAAGAAGCGGTGGCCGCCGAGGTCGAAGCGGTAGCCGTCGCGCTCGACCGTCTTCGCGAGGCCGCCCACCTGGTTCTCCGACTCGAGCACGACGACGGGGAGCCCGCGCTTGGCGAGCAGGTAGCCGGCGGTCAGGCCGGCCGGGCCCGCACCGAGCACGACCGTGGGCTTGGTCGAGGAGGTCGGCGGCGCCGGTTCGGGTGTCTCGGTGACAGACGAAGTCATGGCGTGCGTGCTTGCCTACCCTCCCTCGGTCTTTTCGAAGATCTCGAGGACGAGCGGCCGGCGGACAGGGCCAGTGTACGGGGGAACGTATTGCTCCGTCCGCTCGAAGCGGTCGTCGGCCGCCATGGCGACGTACCACTCGCTCGAGCGCTTCGCCACGAGGCTCGTCCACGGAGCGCTCCAGGGTCGGGGGTCGCGCACGCGAGGGCGGATCATGACGACGCGGCTCCCGACGGGCAGCGCGTCGAGCATCGGCTCGAGCGTGTTCTCGGCGGTCGCGGCCTCGAGCTCGCCCTCCACGTCGCGCCAGTCCATGATCCGCGTGTCGGCGAACGGGCCGAGCGTCGAGGCCCACTCGTGGTCGCGGCCGAGGTAGTACGCGAGCACCGGAACCTGCTCGGGCTGCGTGGAGACGACCAGGTCGCCGGGCCGGATCTCGTCCCTGTAGAGCTCTCCGAGCACGTCCGCGTTCGACTTGATGCCCGCCGGCTGGAACGAGGCCCAGAAGACGAGTACGACGCCGAGCGCGACCAGGCCGAGCCGTCCGGCACGAGGGACGAGCGCCGCTGCGAGGAGGAGCACCGGGCCGACGAGCACGCCGAGGTAGCGGTTCGCCCACGCCGGCGAGACCTGGGAGGAGATCCACGCGATCGTGAGCGTCCCGGCGGCGAGCGTGAACGACGCGAGGATGGCCGTTCGCGCCGGGGAGGACTTGGCCCGCCGGGCGACCGCGATCAGCCCGACGCCTCCCGCGAGGACGATCGCGACGACCGCGCCCTGGCCGCTCAGCACGACGAGGAATCCCTCCGCGAGCTGCCCGAACCCCGGCGCGTTCGACCATGGCGCGCCGGTGTGCTGGGCCTGCGAGATCAGGGTCGGAACCCACGGCAGGTACGCGACCCCGACGGCGCCGAACGCGAGCGCGCCGTCCTTCAGGAGCGCCCGCCGGTCGTCCGACATCTTGAGCGATCAAGGCGAAGGCGACGAGCGCGCCGGCCGTGAAGAAGAGCGCCCAGTTGTGCGTGTAGACCATGACGATGAGGAGTCCCGCGAACACCGGCAGGTAGCCGCGGCGGCGAAACGCGAAGGCGTGCAGGAACGCGGCCGCCGTGAGGATCGAGAGGAAGCTCAGGAACGCGTACATCCGCGTCTCCTGGGCGTAGATCGTCAGGTACGGGTTGAACGCGGCGAGCGCGGCCGCGGCCCAGCCGGCGCGGCGGCCGAAGAGGCTCCAGCCGGCCCAGAGCGCGGCGGGAATCGCAGCGAGCGCGAAGAGGATCGAGAACGCGTGCGTCGCCTCGACGCCCGAGCCGAAGAGCGCGATCCAGATGTGCAGGAGCATGTAGTAGAGCGGCGGCGATCCGTCCTGGACGAGCACGCCGGGGATGTCCCAGAACGGGTACGAGGCGATCCCGACGGAGAGGCCCTCGTCGATCCAGAACGGGCCGCGGAGGTCGCGCGTGCGCACGAAGAGCGACACGCAGACGAGCGCGACGAGCGCGACCGCACCGAGCGCGGTCGGATGCCTCCGGGCGAAGTCCCTCACGCGGACGAGCCGCTCAGCCGGGCGGCCCGGAAGCGCGACCAGCCGCCGTAGTGCGAGACGAGGAAGGCGAGCCCGACGACGGTGATGGGGACGAAGAGCACGAACCGGAGCATGACGAGGTAGGCGAGCGCGTCGGAGCCGGAGGCGTCGAGCGAGTTGCACGCGAAGATGACCGCGGCGTCGAACGTCCCGACGTAGCCGGGCGCGGCCGGGATGAGCGCGAACAGGTTCGTGAGCGCCATGACGTAGAGCGCGTCCCCGAAATTGAAGTCGAGGTTCACGGCGCGGGCGACGGCGAGGTAGACCGACGCCTCGAGGAGCCAGACCGCGAGCGAGAGGACGAGGAGCCGACCGCCGTGGACGCTAGCCAGGTTCTTCGAGGGCGCGGCCAGCGGACGGAGGATCTCGCGCGCGCGGCCGAGCGCGCCGGTTCGTCTGGCCCGGACGTAGGCCACCACCAGCACGAGCGCGGCCGCGGCGAGTCCGATCGCGGCGAAGAGCACGACGCGGCCCTCGGGGATCTCGGCGTCGCGAACGAACACGAGGACGACGGCCACGAGCACGAGCGCAAGCGCGACCGCGTCGAGGAGGCGCTCCGCGACGACCGTTCCGAGCACGTTGCGCTTGCGGGTCGTGGCGATGGGGGCGAGGAGGAAGGCGCGCAAGACGTCGCCGCTTCGCGCCGGGAGAACGTTGTTCCCCATGTAACCGACCGCCGTCAGCCTGTAGGTGTCGGGCCGGCCGGTGTGGATCTCGGCGCGGCGGACGATCCGGTGCCAGCGCTCGGCCCGCGCCAGGGTGGCGAGGCAGTAGAGTCCGAGCGCGGCGATCAGCGCGAGCGCGTCGTTGCGCGTACGGGGGAGTTGCGGCGGCTCCTGGCGCGTGGCCCACCAGATGACGGCGCCGAGCGCGACGACCGACACGGCGACCTGCGCGGCCAGGACGCCCCGTTTCATCGCCAGGGGAACCCGTTCGGGTAGGTGAGCTCGGTCGCGGTCCCGTCCCGGACGGCGAAGAAGCGCAGCTCGACTTCGCCGCCGTCGCCGACGAGGCTCTGCGGCAGGTCGAAGACGAACCCGGAGCGTCCGAGCCCCGGGTAGCGCTTGGCGAGGTCGGCGCGCCCGATCCCCGGCGTGCCGGAGTGGACGAGCTCGCCGTCGGCAAAGACGAGCACGCGGTCGGCTGGCGCCTTGGACTCCACGTCGCCCGCCCAGCCGCCGAACCGCACCGCGTCGCGCTCGAAGAACCAGTCCTCGACAGAGCCCTCGGTTCCGGGCGCGATCGGGATCGGCTCGCCCTCGGACACCTCGATCTCCGTGTCGGCCAGCGTGTACTCGGGCTGTGCGCCCGTGCCGCCGAGCGGTTGCAGCGCCGGTTCGCCGTCCTGCTCGGTGACCGCGTAGACCTGCACGTCGTTCGCACCCTCGGTGAACGCCGACTCGGGCACGTAGGAGGAGAACACGATCGACCCGTTCGAGTCGAAGCTCTGACCGACGCCGGCGATCGTCCCGTTCACGGCGACGACGAGCCGGATTCCCTCCTCCGCTCCCTCGCCCGAAAGCCCACCGGAGACATGTGCGGGCACGAGCGCCGAGTCGAGGTCGACCGAGCGCAAGAGCGGCTCCCCGTCGATCGAGGCCTTCAGGCCGGTCGCCTTCACGGAGGGAAGCGTGTCGGGCGCCGAGCCGACGAGCGCGGCGTCGGGGCCGAAGGCGTAGAGGCCGTCCTGACTCTGGGCGCCGAAGAGGTGCAGCTTGCGGATGAGCGTCGCGTTTCGCAGGCCGATCACCTCGTCGGCGGGCGCGGAAACCGGCTCGCCCTCACGCTGGCTCACCTCGACCGTCTGCTGGTCGTTCGCGCGGTCGTACACCGATTCGCCGTCGACCTCGAACGGCAGCGGCTCGCCCAGCGCGGCTGCGATGGACGGGAGAATGTCGATCGAGCGCACCGTGCGGTCGACGATCAACCCCAGATGCTCCTCGGGGCGCTTGATGATGAGCGGCACGTTCGCAATGTCCCCGATGTTCGTCTCGGTGATCCCGCGGCGGCGGTCGTTCGGCTTGAAGCTGACCCCGTGGTCGGCGGTGACGACGATCAGCGACTTCTCGTAGAGACCCTCCTCTTCCAGCCGGTCGATCAGCTCGCCGAGCAGGCGATCGACGAGCCCCGTCTGGAGCAGGTGCCGCTGCCAGCCTTGCTGGACGAGGAAGTCGTCCCCGCCCCACTCGTCGTCGGCGATTCCGTCGATCCCCAGCGCGTCGCCGTACTGGCGGCCGGACGGGAGGAAGCGCCACGGCGAGTGGGGGAGCATCGAGTGGAGAAAGAAGAGCGTCGGCTCGGTGGTCGGCTCGATCGAGTCGACGAACTGCTCCGTCTGGAACCGCTGGTCTTGCCACAGCTGGCGGCCGACCGTCCGGTCGATGTCCGCGTCGTCCTTCAGCGCGAGCGGCTTGGCGGCGAGCTCCTCCTCGGCGTGAGTCTTGCCGAAGTCCTGCCACGTCTCGGTGACGGACGGGAGCTCGTCCGAGACCCCGTCGGGGAGGACGACGTGGCCGTAGATCACTGCGAGGTCATCGGTCAACGAGCTCATCCGGGCCGAGAACGACTCCTTCGTGCGCGGGCAGAGGTCGGTCGGGCAGAGCTGGGTGACCGGCTCGAAGACGTGCATCTCGTACGCGCCGCTCGCACCGAGGAACGTGAAGAGGTTGTCCGGGTGATCCGAGTAGAGCGGCAGCGCGCCCTGGCCCGGCTCGTTGCCCGTCAGGATCGACGGCACGGCCTCGGTCGTGTGCTCGTGCACGGTCGTTGCGTTGCGGAACCAGGTCCCGTCCTTGGCGAGCCTGGAGAAGTTCGGGTAGCGCACCGGGTCGATCTCGGCGTGCTGGTCCATGAGGGAGCTCGTCGGGAGCTCGTCGAGGACGACCATGACCACGGGCGCCGTCGCCGTGATGTCGGTGACCGCGCTCGCGTGCGCCTCAGACTCGAGCGAGAGCTTGTCGAGCGGCGAGTTGATGAGGAAGAGCGCGAGGAACGCGAGCGGCGCGGGGCCGAGGACGGTCAGGAACGTCCGCACGCCCTTCCGCTTGGCGTAGGCGACCGCGAGCCCGGCTCCGGCCGCGGCCGCGATGACGAACGAGAGCCAGGGCGAGAGGTCGGCCGAGCGCTTCAGCGCCTGCAGCGCGACGAGCCCCGCGAGGCCGGCGCAGAAGACGAGGTGGAGACCGGTCTGGATTCGCGGGCCGAAGAGCCCGCCGAGCACCTCGATCCCGAGCAGAAGCGCGGGCGGGACGAGGATGAGTCCGAGCGCGAGCGCCAGAATGTCCCAGGTCGTCGAGCCGCGAACGACGAAGAACTCGGGCGTGTCCCCGAGGAGATCGAAGAGCGGCTGCGCCACGGCGAACGCGGACAGCACGAAGAGATGGAGGCCGCGGACGGCGACCTGCTGGGGACGATGGATGCGCACGCCGCCACGTAGTTTGGCTCGCCTTTCCATGCTCCGTCAGTACCTACGCCTCGTCTTCAAGGAAACGCAACATGCAAAACCCGAAGGCACCGAAGAAGACGATCGCCTCCGATCCCGACATGATCACGCCCGCGATCTGCTGATCCTCGAGCGGCGTCAGGCCCCACAAGCGATGAGCATCCTCGTAGAAGCCGTAGACCGGGTCGGGCAGCAGCGTGAGGAGCAGCGAGATCGGGCTCGCCAGCAGGAATGTGGCGAACACGTACGCGGCGCGCTTCCCCCAGTCGAGCGCGTGCGGCGCCTCCTGTACCACGCACCACCAGAGGAGCGCGCCGGCGACGAGGTACGAGACATGCTCGAGCGCCAGGAGGCCGTGGTTGCGCAGCGCCGCGTCGTACACCGCGGGGACGTGCCAGACCGCGTAGGTCGCCAGCCAGAGCGGCAGCGCGACGAGCGGGTGGGTGAGGGCGCGCATGGCCTCGTTCGCCGTGAGCCGCTCCGCCAGCGCGGGCGCGAGCCCGCCGACGAGCAGCGCCGGCGCCCATTCCGCGAGCACGACGTTCTGAAGCAGGTGCGCCGAGAGCAGGTAGTGGAGCGAGATGGTCGAGAGCGGGCTGAGGAGCGCCGCGGCGACGAGCAGCAGGCCGAGCATCCCGATCGCCGCCCGCGCGCGTGAGACGGGATATGCACGCCACGCCGCTGCGTACGCGCCCACCAGCACCGCGAGGATCGCGACCTCGCCCCAGCCGAAGTGCCAGCTCCAAGGCGAGTGTGCCACCGCCGCACGGTAACGCTACGATCGAAGTACGCGGGTGTAGCTCAGTTGGTAGAGCGTCAGCCTTCCAAGCTGAATGTCGCCGGTTCGAGCCCGGTCGCCCGCTTTCAAGCTCTTCCGAACCGGAACCCGCGACCAGTTCGAATACACGGACACCGTCACGCTCGGGCAGGGTGAGCGGGCAATCGTCGAGATCGAGTTCGAGGATCGGGGGCTCTACATGTTCCACGCGCCACCAGTCGCACGACAACCGCCGCCCTCATCGGCTTTCCAGGCCGTGAACGAGGTACGAGCGGACGAGTTCGGCGACTGCGCTCCCTGCCTCGGCCAGATCGGCGCCAAGGCACTCTTGAAGTACTAGATGGTCGTACTTCTCCTAGTTGCGTTCGTCGCCGGGATCGTCACGGCGCTCTCGCCGTGCGTGCTGCCGGTGCTCCCGGTCATCCTCGCCGGAGGGACGACGGGGAACGAACGGCAGCCGTACGCCATCGTCGCCGGGCTCGTCGTCAGCTTCACGGTCTTCACGCTGACCGCGACCGCGGTGCTCTCGGCGCTCCACCTGCCGGACGACCTGCTGCGGAACATCGCGATCGTCGTCGTTGCGCTCGTCGGGCTCTCGCTGCTCTGGCCGCGGCTCGGCCAGGCGTTCGAGCGGCCGTTCGCGCGCTTCTCCCGGCTCGACTCGCGCCGGGCCGGAGGCGGGTTCCTGCTCGGGGTCTACGCTCGGGCTCGTCTTCACGCCGTGCGCGGGACCGGTGATCGGCGCCGTCGCGACCGTGGCGGCGACGCAGGATCTCTCGCTCGACGCGGTGCTGGTCACGCTCTGGCGTACGCGCTCGGCGCGGGGCTCGTCCTGCTCGGGATCGCGATCGCCGGCCGGCGCGGGCTGGCGCTGCCGCGGTTCAAGAGCGCCGCCCCGATGATCCGCCGGGCGCTCGGCGGGGCCGTCCTCGTCGTGGCGATCCTCATGGCCTTCAACGTCGACACGCGCCTGCAGACGAACCTGCCGGAGTACACGCGCGCGCTCCAGCGGCTCGAGACCTCGGACGACGTGAAGTCGCGCCTCGACGGCATCGTCCCCGGCCGCGAGGAGGTAGCTGCGGAGGGCGGCGAGCTCGGCGACGGAGGACCGGCACCCGAGTTCGCCGGAGTCGAAGGCTGGATCAACTCCGACCCGCTGACGGTCGAAGGGCTGCGCGGCAAGGTCGTCCTCATCGACTTCTGGACGTACTCGTGCATCAACTGCCTGCGCACGCTCCCGTACATCAAGAAGTGGGACGAGACCTACCGCGACAAGGGGCTCGTGATCGTCGGCGTCCACACGCCCGAGTTCGCCTTCGAGCGCGAGCGGTCGAACGTGGAGGGCGCGGTGCGGCGCCTCGGGCTCCGAGTACCCGGTCGCGCTCGATCCCGACTTCGGCACCTGGGAGGCGTGGTCGAACCGCTACTGGCCGGCGAAGTACCTGATCGACCGCTCGGGCCGCATCCGCTTCGCGCACTTCGGCGAGGGCGAGTACGAGGAGACCGAAGAGGCGATCCGGGAGCTCCTGGCCGAGCCCGACCTGCCGGCACTCGTCTCGAACGACGTCGACGCGGAGACGCCCGGCAACGTGCAGACGCCCGAGACGTACCTCGGCGCCGAGCGGCTCCAGGGCTACTACGGCAGCCCGATCGCGGCGAATCGCCTGACCGAGTACCAGTTCGCCGAGACGGTTCCGCCGAACGGCGTCTCCTACTCGGGCTTCTGGACCGTGGAGGGCGAGCGGATCGTCGCGGGCGACAACGCGCGGCTCCAGCTGCGCTACTGGGCGGAGAACGCGAACCTCGTGCTCGGCACGGACGGCAAGCCCGGGACGGTGCAGGTGCTCCTCGACGGCAAGCCCGTGAAGACGGTGACCGTGGACAAGGACGACCTCTACCGCCTAACCGATCTCCCCGAGGGCGGCGAGCACCTGCTCGAGCTGCGCTTCTCGCCCGGCGTCGAGGCCTACGCGTTCACCTTCGGCTAGCGGATCCTCCAGGTCCTCTTGGCCGGCGTTTGGTCGGCGTTGCCGGCCTTGTCGGTCGCGGCGACCTGGAACGTGTGCGAGCCCTTCTTGAGCCGCTTGTAGGTCTTCGGCGACTTGCAGCTTCGCCACGCGCCCTTGTCGAGCTTGCACTTGAAGGTCGATCCGAGCTCGGTCGAGGAGAACCTGAACGTCGCCGTTCGGGCGCTTGTCGACTTCGCAGGGCCTTTGCCGATCGTCGCGTTGGGCGCCTTCGTATCGACCATCCACGCGCGTGCGGTCGCGCCCGACGTGTTGCCGGCGAGGTCGGTCGCCTGCACCTGGAACGTGTGCGCGCCCTGGCCCAGCCCGGCGAAGACCGCCGGCGACGTGCAGGCGGCGAACGCTCCTCCGTCGAGGCTGCACGAGAAGGCAACGCCCGACTCCGTGCTCGAGAACGCGATGGTTGCGCCGGTGGCGGCGACCGTTCCCGCGGGGCCGGAGTCGATCGCCGGGAGCGGCGGCGGAGCCGTGTCCACGACGAAGGCGTGGCTTGCCGGGCTCGCATCCGCGTTGCCGGCCTGGTCGACCGCCCGAACGTCGAACGTGTGGGCGCCGTCGGCCAGGGCAGCGCTTGTGAGCGGCGAGCTGCAAGCCGTGAAGACGCCGGCGTCGAAGCGGCACTGGAATGTCCCGGCTTCGCTGCTCGAGAACGTGAATGCCGGCGTCGCGTCGTTGCCTGGGGTCGCCGGACCTGAGTCGAGCACCGTCTGAGGCGCCTGCGTGTCCACGGTGAACGAGCGTGTGGCAGGGGTCGCGTCCGTGTTCCCGGCCTGGTCGGTCGCGCGCACGTCGACGGTGTGGGCGCCGTCGCTCAGGGCGGCCGAGGTGAGCGGTGACGTGCAGGCGGCGAAGGCTGCGGCATCGATGCGGCACTGGAACGTCGACGTTTCGCTGCCGGAGAACGCAAAGGTGGGCGTGGAATCGTTCGTCGGCCCGGAGGGGCCGGCGCCGATCGTCGTGTCCGGGGCCGTCGTGTCGACCGTGAACGAATGACTCGCCGGGGTCGGATCCGTATTGCCGTCCTCGTCGGATGCGCGCACCTCGAACGTGTGGGCGCCCTGGCCGAGCGTCGCGGTGGTGAACGGCGAGCTGCACGACGCGAAGGCCTCCGCGTCCACACGGCACTGGAACGTCGACGTCTCGTTGGCGGTGAACGTGAAGGTCGGCGTCGTGTCGTTCGTGAACGCGGGCGGTCCCGAGTCGATCGCTGTCTGCGGCGCGGCGGTGTCGACCGTGAACGAGCGGCTCGCCGGGGTCGGATCCGTGTTGCCGAAAGCGTCGGTCGCGCGCACCTCGAAGGTGTGGGAACCGTCGGTTAGGGCGGCAGTCGTGTGCGGCGAGCTGCAGGCGGCGAACGCTGCGGCATCCACGCGGCACTGGAAGGTTCCGGCCTCGCTGCTCGAGAACGTGAAGGTCGGCGTCGGGTCGGCGATCGGACCGGACGGGCCCGTGTCGATCGTCGTGCTCGGAGGCGTCACGTCCACTGAGGCCACGGCGCTCCCGACATTCAGCCGGCCCGCGCTCGCGACGTTCAGGCCGACGACCGGATCGACCGTGGCCAGGAGGATCGTCCGTACCTGGGCCGGGGTGAGCGCCGGGTTGCGGGCGAGGACAAGCGCCGCGGCGCCCGCGACGTGGGGCGCCGCCATCGACGTCCCGTTGAGGTTGCGGTAGTCGCCCGCGGGGGGAGACGACGCGAGGCACTTGAACGTGATGTTGTCGAGCTGCGCTCCGTCGTCCTGGCTGGAGCCGTTGCTCGTGAGACGAAACAGCAGGAAGACATTCGGCCTTCCGTCGAAGGTCCCGAGCTCCGTGAAGAACTGCCAGAAGCCCGGCTCGGTGATCCCTGTCCAGCCCGCCTGAGCCGTGTACGGGCCCCCGAACGCGGTCGACGCATAGATGCTGAAGACGTCGCCGGGCTGCGTCTCGAGATGCATGTAGTAGCCGAGCGAGCACCCGGCCCGGCCTGTCAGGTTCGTCCCGGAGATCGAGCGGATCTGCGAGTCGGTGTTCGCCGAGTAGTCCCCCGCCGGCGAATCGCTGAGCGCGAACGTCCCGAAGGCGCCGGGCGTCTGCTGTCCCCAGATCGGGTGGCCGGTCGGCGCAACCTGGACGCCCCAGCGCGTGCTGAAGAGCGTCGGCGTGTCTTCGAAGCCGTCCGCTGCGACGGTCGTGAACGTGGGGATCGTGCTGTATGTCCCGACTCCGGGTGCGGCCAGGTCGACGCTCATCGCTCCGTAGTTCGAGAAGCCGGCCTTGGCGTCGTTCTGGTCGGTCGCGGCGACGCAGACGATCCTCGTCGTGGCGTAGTTGCACGGGTACTGGGGCAGCGCGTCGTTGTCGTCGCCGACGCCGTCGATGCCGCCGTTCCCCGCCGAGAACACGAACAGCGTGTTCGCGCACGCCGCGGACGTGATCGTGTCGAAGACCGGCTGGGAGAACCCGATCCCGCCGAAGCTTCCGTTGACGACCCGGGCGCCGTTCGTGCACGCGTACTGGATCGCGCCGAGGATGGCGCTGTCGGGGAGACCGCCGGCGGCGTTGCCCGCGCGCAGCGGCATGATCGAGACCCTCCAGGTCACGCCAGTGATGCCGAGCGCGTTGTTGCCGCGCGCCCCGATCGTCCCGGCGACGTGCGAGCCGTGCTCGTTGGCGTCGAGCGGCACGTTGTCGTTCGAGACGAAGTCCCAGCCGTGCGTGTCGTCGACGAACCCGTTGCCGTCGGAGTCGCCGCCTCCCGGCGGATCGTCGTTCGTCCAGATGTTGTCCGCGAGGTCGGGATGGTCGTACGCGATTCCCGTGTCGATCACGCCGACCACGATGTCCGGGCTGCCGGTGGTGAGATCCCAGGCCTCGGGCGCGTCGATGTCCTTGTCGTTCGCCTGGTTCAGACCCCAGAGCTGGCCGAAGTTCGTGTCGTTCGGGATCGCCGATGTGCGGCGAACATAGTTCGGCTCGGCGTAGGCGACGCCGGGGTCGCCCTCGAAGGCCGCGATCGCCGCCTCGACGGAGGTTCCGTCCGGCAGCTCGACGAGCTCGGTGCGCGACAGCCCTAGCGGTCGCGCGGTCGCGCCCAGGTCGCGTACGGCGTCCCGGCGCGCGGCCATCGTCGTCCCGGGCTCGAAGCGGACGATCACCTGGTTCGGGACGATCTCGGCGCCGCGGAGAGTCGCTCCCTGGACGAGCGTTCCGTTGCTACCTGCGGAAGCGGGAACGACTGCCGCCGCCGCAGTCAGCGTGATCAGGCCAGCAAGCCGCCAGGCGCCTCTGGACATGCCAAAAGTGTCCCAGCTTGCGCCACTCGGTACTACCTAGCTGATCTTCCAGGTCTTCTTGGCCGGTGTGCCGTCGACGTTCCCGGTTTTGTCCGTGGCCCTGACCTGGAACGTGTGCGAGCCTTTCTTCAGGTTTTTGTAGGCCCTGGGCGACTTGCAGGTCGTCCAGGCGCGCTTGTCGAGCTTGCACTTGAAGGTCGAGCCGGGCTCGGTGGAGGAGAACTTGAGCGTCGCCTTCTTCGACTTCGTCGACTTCCGCGGACCGGAGGTGATCTTCGTCTGCGGCGCGACCGTGTCGACCGCCCAGGAGCGCGAGGCCGCGGCCGAGGTGTTGGCGAAGGCATCCGAGGCCCGCACCTGGATCATGTGGGCGCCCTGCGCGAGTCCCGTCAGGACGAGGGGCGACGAGCAGGCGGCGAACTCGGCGGCGTCGACGCTGCACTCGAACGCGACACCGGCCTCGGTGTCCGAGAACGCGAAGGTGGCGCCGGTCGACCTGACCGTTCCGGTCGGGCCCGAGTCGATCGACGGAACCGGCGGGGCCGTGACGTCGACGGACGCGACCGCCGCGCGAACGTTCAGCCGGCCGCCGGTGACGGTCGACCCGTTGAGGCTCGCGACCGGGTCGACCGTGGCCAGGAGGATGGTCCGCACCTGGGCCGGCGTGAGCCCGGGGTTACGGGCCAGGACGAGCGCCGCGGCTCCTGCGACGTGCGGGGTGGCCATCGACGTCCCGTTCAGGTTCTCGTACTCGCCCGCCGGCGGAGGTGTCCCGACGCACTTGATCGCGACGTCGTCGACGTGCGCGCCGTCAGAGACGTTCGCGTCGACATTGCTCGTCAGCCGGAACCGCAGGACCACCGTCGGCTCCCCGTCGTATTGCGCCATCTCCTCGGTGAGCCCGAAGAACTTAGTGCCGGTCGACCCCGAGTAGCCAGCCGGGGGCGTGACCTCCTCGAATGTGCCGATGGGCGATTTGGCGGCCCAGATCCGGAAGACATCGCCCGGGAAAGTCGAGAGGTGCAGGAAGTAGTCGAGGGAGCAGACGTGGCGGCCGGTCAGGTTCGCAGACACGAGCGAGGTGATCTGCGTGTCGGTGCCCGGGAGGTAGTTGCCGGCCGGCGAGTCGCTCAGGCTGAACATCCCTCCGCCCGCGTAGACGAAGTTCTCCTGGCTCCAGAGCGGATGGCCGACCGGTGCGGTCTGGCCGCCCCAGCGCGTGCCGAACCCCGGGTCCTCGAACCCGTCCAGGAGGAGGTTGTTGTACGTCGGCGTCGAGCTGAAGATCCCGACGCCGGGCGCTGCCAGGTCGACGCTGTTCGGGCCGATGTTCGAGAAGGTGGCCATCGCGTCGTTTTGATCCGTGGCCGCGACGCAGACGATCCTCGGCGTGTCGTAGTTGCACGGGTACTGCGGGAACGAGTCGTTGTTGTCGCCGATCCCGTCCGAGCCGCCGTTCCCCGCTGCGAAGACGAACAGCGTGTTCGCGCACTCCGGCGAGTTGATCGCGGTGAGCGTCGCGGTGGAGGAGCCGCTGCCGCCGAAGCTGCCGTTCACGACGCGGGCTCCGTTCGCGCAGGCGTAGTAGATCGAGCTGATGATCGCGCTGTTCGGCAGGCTTCCGCCGGCGTCGCCCGCGCGCAGCGGCATGATCGACACCTGCCAGTTGACGCCGGTGACGCCGACCGAGTTGTTGCCGCGCGCGCCGATCGTCCCGGCGACGTGCGTGCCGTGGTGGTTCGCGTCGAGCGGGACGTTGTCGCCCTGGAAGAAGTCCCAGCCGTGCGTGTCGTCGATCTGGCCGTTGGCGTCGTCGTCGACGTTGTCGCCCGTGTCGTCATCGTTCGTCCAGATGTTCGGCGCGAGATCCGGGTGGTCGTAGGCCACTCCGGAGTCGATCACGGCGACGATGATGCTCGAGCTGCCGGTGGTGAGGTCCCAGGCCTCGGGCGCGTCGATGTCCTTGTCGCTCGCCTGGCTGAGTCCCCAGAGCTGCCCGAAGTTCGTGTCGTTCGGGACCGCCGAGATCTCGTAGAGGTAGTTCGGCTCGGCGTAGGCGACGTCCGGGCTCAGCTCGAGCTCGGCGATCGCCTCGGCGACGGACACCCCGGCGTCGAGCTCGAGGAGCTCGGTCCGGGCGGTTCCCAGCGACTCGACGCTCGCCGCGCCGGCCGTCCGCGTCGCCGCATGGCGCTCGGCGCGCGTCGTTCCGGCGGCGTAGCGGACGATCACCTGGCCCGGGACGTACGCGTCGCCCGCGGCGCGGCTGAGCGTCGGCACCGGCGCGCCCGAGCTCGCCACCGAGAGGACGAGGGCCGAAACCGCCGTCAGGCCGAAGAGCACGAGGCCGCGTGCCATGGGCCGCCTACGCGGTGACTTTCCAGGTCTTCTTCGACGGAGTCGCGTCGGTGTTCCCGAACGAGTCGACTGCCGCGACCTGGAACGTGTGCGAGCCCTTCTTCAGCTTCTTGTAGACCTTCGGCGATTTGCAGGCCGTCCAGGCGCCCTTGTCGAGCTTGCACTTGAAGGTCGAGCCGGCCTCGGAGGACGTGAACTTGAACGTCGCCGTCTTGCTCTTCGTCTTCGACTTCGGCGCGCTCTTCAAGGCCGTGTTCGGCTTCGTCAGGTCGATGAGCGGCATCGCGGTGGCCACGTTCAGGCGTCCGGCGGTGACGACCTTCCCGGCGAGGCCGGCGACCGGGTCGACCGTGCTCAGGAGGAGCGACCGGACCTTGGAGGGCGGCATCGCCGGGTTGCGCGCCAGGAGCAGCGCGGCTGCGCCCGCGACGTGCGGGCTCGCCATCGACGTGCCGTTCAGGTTCTGGTACTCGCCGGCGGGCGGCGGGGCGGTGAGGCAGCGCAGGTTGAGATCCTCGACGCGGACGCCGTTCTGGTGGACGGCCGAGTCCGTCGTCAGGCGCAGCCGCAGGAACGTGTTGAAGCCCTCGAACACGTCGAAGTCGGCCGTGTCCGGGAACCAGGTGGTGGGGCCGGTCGCCCCGGACCAGCCGCCGGTCATGTCGAACCACGGTCCGGAGCCGCTCGTCGCCGCCTCGATCCGGAAGAAGTCGAAGTCGAGCTCCGTGTCCAGGTTGAAGATGTAGTCGAGGACGCAGCCGGTCCGGCCCGCGAGGCTCGTCCCGCTCAGCGAGCGGAGGCTCGTGTCGCTGTTCGCGGTGTAGTTGCCGAGCGGGGTGTCGCTCGCCGAGAAGTTCGGAAGCGTGTGGAAGCTGAAGTTCTCCTGGCCCCAAAGACCGGTTCCGACCCAGCGGGTTGAGAACAGTGTGGGCACGTTCTCGAAGTCGTCGAACCTGAGGCTCGAGAAGCTCGGCATCGCGCTGTAGATACCGACGCCCGGCGCGGCGAGGTCGACGTTCGTGTCGCCGAAGTTGGAGAAGCCGGCGATCGTGTCGTTCTGGTCGGTCGCGGCCACGCAGATGATCCGCGCCGTCGGGTAGTTGCACGGGTACGTCGGCGCCGTGTCGTTGTCGTCGCCGACGCCGTCCTGGCCGCCGTTCCCCGCAGCGAAGACGAAGAGCGTGTTCGCGCAGGCCGGCGAGTTGATCGCGGCCTGGGTGGCGGTGCTGAAGTTGGAGCCGCCGAAGCTGCCGTTCACGACGCGCGCCTTCTTGGCGCACGCGTACTGGATCGCGCTGACGATCGCGCTCGACGAGAGGCTCCCGAGGGCGTCGCCCGCTCGGAGGGCCATGATCGAGACGTCCCAGTTGACGCCGGTGATCCCGAGGGAGTTGTTGCCCTGGGCGCCGATCGTCCCCGCGACGTGCGTGCCGTGGTCGCTCGGGTCGAACGGGGCGTTGTCGTTCTGCACGAAGTCCCAGCCGCGGACGTCGTCGACCTTGCCGTTGTGATCCTGGTCGCCGCCGCCGGGAGGATCGCTGGGGTTGACCCACATGTTCGGCGCGAGATCCGGGTGGTTGAAGGTGACGCCGGAGTCGATCACGGCGACGACGATCTTCGAGCTGCCCGTGGTCGTGTCCCAGGCCTCGGGCGCGTCGATGTCCTTGTCGCTTACCTGGTTGAGACCCCAGAGCTGGCCGAAGTTCGTGTCGTTCGGGATCGCGCTCGTGTGGTAGACGAAGTTCGGCTCGGCGTACGCGACGCCGGGCTCGTCCTCGAGCGCGTCGACGGCCTCGTCCACCGAGGTACCGGCGGGCAGGTCGACGAGCAGCGCCTGCCGGCCGAGCGACTGGACGGCGGTCATCCCCTGCGTCCTCAGCACGGCGCGCCGACCCGTTCGCGTTACGCCGGCCGCGTAGCCGACGATCACCTGGCCGGGGACGTACTCGGCCGAGCGGGTGTTCTTCAGCGTGGGGCCGGACGAGGGTGCCGGCGTGCTCGAGCCCGACACTGCGAGTACGAGTGCCGAGGCCGCTGCGAACGTAAGGAACGCGGCGAGTCGCCGGGCCGTTCTGAACACGTCCCGGAGTGTCGCAACTTGCTGCGTGCGCGACAACCCCCGGACGGTCTAGTCGTCTACGTAACTTTCCAGGTCTTCTTCGCGGGCGTCTTGTCGAGATTTCCGTACTTGTCCGTCGCCGCGACCTGGAACGTGTGCGAGCCCTTCTTCAGCTTCTTGTAGATCTTGCCCGTCTTGCAGGCGGCCCACGCGCCCTTGTCGAGCTTGCACTTGAAGGTCGAGCCGGCCTCGGTAGCGGTGAACTTGAACGTCGCGGTTGTCGCCTTCCCGGTCTTCGGGCCGGCCGTGATCGTCGTGTTCGGCGCGACCGAGTCGACCGCCCAGGCGCGCGTAGACGAGGCCGTGTTCCCGGCCGCGTCCTTCGCGCGCACCTCGTAGGAGTGCGAACCCTGGGCGAGGCCCGACAGGTTTGCCGGAGAGGTGCAGGCGGCGAAAGCGCCGGTGTCGAGCTTGCACTCGAAGGTGACGCCGGCCTCGGTGTCGGAGAACGCGAACGTCGCGCTCGTTGTGGCGACCGTGCCGGTCGGGCCGGAGTCGATCGTCGGAATCGGGGGAGCGGTGACGTCGACCGTCCACGTCCGCGAGGTCGCGGCCGACGTGTGCCCGACGGCGTCCTTGGCGCGCACGTCGAACGTGTGCGAGGTCTCGGCGAGGCTCGTGTAGCCCTTCGGCGACGTGCAGGTCGTGTACGGCTCGCCGTCGCGGCTGCACTCGAACGTGACCCCTGCCTCCGTGTCGGAGAACGTGAACGTCGGAGCCGCAGTCGCGGAAAGCCCGTGGGGCCCGGTGTCGATCGTCGGGGCGGGCGGCGCGACGGTGTCGGCCGTCCAGGTGCGCGAGATCGTTTCGGACAGGTTCCCGACCGCGTCCTTGGCGCGAACCTGGAACGTGTGCGAGCCCTGCGCGAGGTTGGCGTAGTCGGCGGGCGAGGGGCAGACGGCGAAGGGCTCCGAGTCGACGCGGCACTCCAGGACGGCGCCGCACCTCGGTGTCGGAGAACGTGAAGCTCGCGGCGGTCGAGGCGACCGTGCCGGTCGGGCCGGAGTCGATTGTCGGGGCCGGCGGCGCCAACGAGTCAACGGACCACGTCCGCGTGGCCGGGCTCGAGTGGTTGCCCGCGGCGTCCGAGGCGCGGACGTCGAAGGTGTGGGAGCCCTGCGCGAGGCTCGAGTAGCCCTGCGGCGAGGTGCAGGTCGCGTACGACCCGCCGTCGATCCGGCACTCGAGCGTCTCGTCGCCGCTGAACGCGAACGACGCCGAGGTCGAGGCAACCGTGCCGGTCGGGCCCGAGTCGATGGTCGGATCGGCGGGTGCGACCGTGTCGGCCGTCCACGTGCGCGAGGTCGTGGCAGACGTGTTGTCCACGGAGTCCTTCGCGCGAACCTGGAACGTGTGCGACCCCTGGCCGAGGCTGGTGTAGTCGACCGGCGAGCTGCAGACGGCGAACGGATCCGAGTCGAGGCGGCACTCGAGCACGACGCCGGCCTCCGTGTCGGAGAACGTGATGCTCGCGTCGGTCGAGGAGACGGCGCCGGTCGGGCCGGAGTCGATCGTCGGCGCGGGCGGGGCGACGGTGTCGGCCGTCCAGGTGCGCGAGGCCGCCGCGGAGGTGTTGCCCGCGGCATCCGAGGCGCGCACGTCGAAGGTGTGGGAGCCCTGGGCGAGGCCGGTGTAGTCGGCCGGCGAGGTGCAGGCGCCGTAGCTTCCGCCGTCCACGCGGCACTCGAACGTGACGCCGCCTTCGGTGTCGGAGAAGGCCAGGGAGGCCACGGTCGAGGCGACGGTGCCACTCGGGCCGGAGTCGATCGCCGGAACCGGCGGCGCGACCGTGTCGGCCGTCCAGGTGCGGGAGGTCGTGGCAGACGTGTTGTCCACGGAGTCCTTCGCGCGAACCTGGAACGTGTGCGACCCCTGGCCGAGGCTGGTGTAGTCGACCGGAGACGTGCAGACGCCGAACGGGTCGGTGTCGAGGCGGCACTCGAGGATCGCGCCGGCCTCGGTGTCGGAGATCGCGAACGTCGCCGCCGTGGAGGACACGGAGCCGGAGGGGCCGGAGTCGATCGTCGGCGCGGGCGGGGCGACGGTGTCAACGGTCCACGTGCGCGATGCGACCGCGGACATGTTCCCGGCGAGGTCCGAGGCGCGGACGTCGAAGGAGTGGGATCCCTGGGCGAGGCCCGTGTAGTCGGCCGGTGAGGTGCAGCTCCCGTATGCGGCGCCGTCGATCCGGCACTCGACGATCTCGGTGGCGGTGAACGCGAATGTGGCCGAGGTGGAGGCGAAGGTCCCGCTCGGGCCGGAGTCGATCGTCGGCGTGGCCGGCGCGACCGTGTCGACCGTCCAGGTGCGCGAGGCGGCCGGCGAGGTGTTCCCCGCGGCGTCCTTCGCGCGCATCTGGAACGTGTGCGATCCCTGGGCGAGGCTCGTCAGGTCGACCGGCGAGGCGCACGGCTCGAACGGGTCGCTGTCGAGCTTGCACTCGAACCCGAGGCCGCTCTCGACGTTCGAGAACGCGAATGTGGCCGAGGTCGAGGCGACGAGGCCGGTCGGACCGGAGTCGACCGCCGGCGCGACCGGGTCGACCGTATCCGACCATCCAGGTGCGGGAGGCCGCGTCCGAGACGCTGCCGAGGCCGTTCACCGAGTGCACCTGGAACGTGTGCGAGCCCTGCGCGAGGCCAGGGTAGTTCGCCGGCGAGGAGCAGGGAGCGAACGCGGCCGCGTCGAGGCTGCACTCGAGCGTCGTCCCGCCCTCGACGTCGGTGAACGTGAACGAGGCCGAGGTTGACGAGAAGGAGCCGGACGGACCGGAGTCGATCGTCGGCGTGTCCACGAGCGAGACGATCCAGGGGCGGGTGGTCGCCGGCGATGGGTTCCCGGCGGCGTCCTTGGCGCGGACGTCGAGCGTGTGGGGAGCCTCGCTCAGGCCGTTGAAGGTCGCCGGCGAGGTACAGGCGGAGTAGGCGCCGCCGTCGAGGCTGCACTCGAAGGTGAGCCCGCTCTCGACGTTCGAGAACGTGAAGGTCGCGGTCGTGGACGACACGGCGCCGGTCGGGCCGGAATCGATCGTCGGCGCGACCGGGGCGATCGTGTCCACGGTCCACACGCGCGTGGTCGTGTCCGACGGGCCCGCGGGGGAGGTCGCTCGGACGCGGAACGTGTGCTCGCCCTCGGCGAGGCCGACGTAGTCCTCCGGGGACTCACACACCGCGAACGGCGCCGTGTCGAGGCGGCACTCGACCGCGTCGCCTTCGCCGGTGAACTCGAACGTCGCGCTCGTGGACGAGACCGAGCCGGAGGGGCCGAGCTCGATCGTCGGCGCGGGGGGCAGGACGGCGTGCTCGACCGCGTCGAGCGCGTCGAGCCGCGCGCCTGTAGCGACGAGCGGCACGGGATTGGAGAACGCCGGCACCGGGTCGGCGGTGCCGAGGATGATGCTGCGCGTCTGCGCGACGGTCAGAGCCGGGTTCCGCGCGATCATGAGCGCGGCGACGCCGGACACCTGCGGCGCGGCCATCGAGGTTCCGTTGAGGCGCTCGTAGGTCTCGACGCCGGGGTCGAGGCACACTGCGCCGACGGCGTCGAGGAAGGCGCCGTCGCCGACGTTCCCATCGTTGTTCGAGGCGAGCTGGACTTTCAGGTAGACGGACGGCGCGCCGTCGAACACCGAGAGGTCGTCCTGGACGAGGACGAATTCGTCGCTCGGCGTGATGCTCCACAGCGAGACGAGTTCGGTGGTGATCGCCGCGGGCACGTTGGTCGCGCCACCGTAGATCCGGAGGAAGTCGCCCACGTCGATGTCGTGGCGCAGGTCGTACTGGAGGAAGCAGCCGCGCTTGCCGGTCAGGTCGGCGAGCGGCAGGTCGTTCACGACCTGGTTGATCGTGTTTTCCGCATAGGGGATCGGCGTCCCCGGAGTCACCGGGGGCGAGTCGGCGAGGCTGAACGTCGCCGCCGACTTGAAATCGTCGGTGCGGCCCCAGAGCGGCCCCCCGTTCGTGGCCGTGGGCAGGGCCCAGCGGGCGCCGAAGCCGGGATCCTCGAAGCTCTCGAGCTGCCCGACGAAGTCCCAGCTGGGGATCGCGCTGAAGATGTCGTTGCCGGGCGCTGCGATGTCGACGCTCGTCGCGCCGTAGTTCGAGAAGTCCGCGCGCCCGTCGGTCTCGTCGCTCGCGGCCACGCAGATGATCCGCGCGCTGTTGTAGGCGCACGGGTACTCGAGCGGCCCCGCGGTGTCCATGTTCACACCGTCGTTTCCGGCGGCGAAGACGAAGAGGGTGTTCGCGCAGGCGGGTGAGTTGATCGCGTCGAGCTCGGCCTGGGAGAAGCCGGGCCCGCCGAAGCTGCCGTTCACGACGCGCGCGCCGTTCTGGCAGGCGTAGGTGTAGGCGGCGATCGTGTCCGAGGAGCCGAACGAGCCGTAGAAGTCGCCGGCGCGCACCGGCATGAGCGAGACGTCCCAGTTCACGCCCGGGAGACCGAGGTTGTTGTTGCCCTTGGCGCCGATCGTTCCGGCCACGTGCGTGCCGTGGCGGTTGAAGTCGAGCGGGACGGCGTCCTCCTGGACGAAGTCCCAGCCGTGGGTGTCGTCGACGAAGCCGTTGCCGTCCTGGTCGCCGCCGCCCGCCGGGTCGTCGTTCGTCCAGACGTTCGGCGCGAGATCGGGATGGTCGTACGCGACGCCCGTGTCGATCACGGCCACGATCACGCTGGAGCTGCCGGTCGCAAGATCCCAGGCCGCGGGCATACCGATCTTCGGGAGCGCCCAGAGCTCCGGGTACTCGGGGTCGTTCGGGTCGACCGCCGCCTCGCGCTCGAAGTTCGGCTCCGCGTAGGCGACGTCGGGATTCGCCTCGAGCGTGCCGACCGCCTCGCCGACCGCGACGTCGTCGGGAAGGTCCACGACCTGCATCCGGGGGAGCAGCGTCGCGTCGACGGTCGCGTCGACTTCCTCCAGCGCGTCGGTGCGCTCGGCCGCCGTCGTGCCCGCCTTGAAGCGGACGATGACCTGGCCGTTCGCGAGCGTTTCCTGCGGGGCCGCCCGGCCGACGCTCGAGGGCGCGTCTACGCGCTTCGCCGCATGGGGTTCGGCCGCGCTGGAGCCGCTCGCCCCGATGGCGAGAAGAACGATCCCTGAGAGAGTCAGGCCAAGCCGCAGCGCGTGTTTGGGCACCACGACTGAGTTTCGAACTTGCGGAGGAGTGTCTGAACCCCCATTAGAGGCTGTCTGACCTCGCTGTGAGACTTGTGTTCATGCCCGAGGAAGCGACTCGCGTGGTCGTCGTGCAGGCCGCGCACCGTGCTCCAGATCCTCGGGATCGTGCTGCTCGTCGTCTTCGGGTTGTCGCTCGTCTACCTCGCGTGGCACGTGATCACGTGGATCCTGATCGCGCTGTTCTTCGCCGCGGCACTGAATCCCGCGGTCGAATTCTTCGTGCGGCGCGGCATCCGCAGGGGAATGGCCGCGGGGATCGTGTTCGCCGCGGCGCTCCTCGCGCTCACGGGACTCGGCTTCCTCGTCATCCCGCCGCTCGTCACGCAGATCCGCGACTTCATCGAGGCGGTTCCGGACCTGATCGACGACCTGACGAAGGGCCGCGGGCCGCTCGGATTCCTGGAGCGCGACTACGAGATCGTCGAGCGCGTGCGGGAAGCGATCGAGGAGCACGGTCTCGGCGGCGTCCTCGGCGTCACCGAGCCGGCGGTGGCCGTGGCGAAGAGCGTCGTGACCGCGGTCGTGGGCGCGGTCACGATCGCGTTCCTCACCTTCTTCATGCTGCTCGAGGGCCCGACGACGGTCCAGCGGTTCCTCGGACTGCTTCCGAAGACGATGGCAGTGCGGTGGGAGCGGGTCGGCGGCGAGATCTACAAGACGATCGGCGGCTACGTCACCGGGAACCTCGCCATCAGCCTGATCGCCGGCATCGCCGCCACGATCGTCCTCCTGCTGGTGGACTCGAAGTACGCGGTCGCGCTCGGCGTGGTCGTCGCCGTGCTCGATCTGATTCCGCTCGCCGGCGCCACGCTCGCCGCGATCATCGTGACCGCGGTGGTCGGAGTGGAGCTCGGCTGGGTCCAGGCGGTCATCGTCGCGATCTTCTTCGTCTGCTACCAGCAGCTCGAAAACCACGTGCTCCAGCCGCTCGTCTACGGGCGGACGGTGCAGCTCTCGCCGCTCCTCGTTCTGATCGCGGTGCTGATCGGCGCCGAGCTGGCGGGGATCCTCGGCGCGCTCGTCGCGATCCCGGTCGCCGGTTCGATCCAGGCGATCCTGCGGGAGATCCTCGAGTACCAGCGCGAGCGCCGCGCGGCTACCTAGAGCCCGGGGTAGCGCTCGACGTTCTTGATCGAGTCGACCGTGCGGTCGCGGTAGCCCTGGTCGTAGCCGGTGCCGCCGTCGAGCCAGTCGCGGGCGCCGTCGTAGCCGTAGAGCGTGTCGCGGCCGGGGCCGCCGAAGAGCCGGTCGTTGCCGGCGTCGCCCTGGATGCGGTCGTTGCCCTTGCCGCCCTTGAGGATGTCGTTGCCGCTCAGGCCGGCGAGGATGTCGTTGCCGCCGTAGCCGCAGATCACGTCCTTGCGCGAGGTCCCGAGGAGCTGGTCGGCCCCGTTCGTGCCCTTGATCGTGCACTTCTGCACGGCGCCGTGCGCGCTGGCGGCGACCGGCCCCCAGGCGATCACGAGTGCTGTGAGAAAGAAGCCGAGCCCTGAGAGCAGAACGCGAAGTCGCATGACGATTCCCTTCGTGCGCCGCAATCAGTTGTGCACGGAGGAAATCGGCATCGAGGCGGCGATCTGCCATCCCTCGAACTGCGTCCCCCGTCAGGTCTAGTGACGCCCGCCTGCCAGTCGAAGGCGTCGCCGAGGAAGTTCGCGTCGGTGGGGTACGAGTTCCGGACCCGATAGGTGCCCGTACCGATATTGCCGAGGACGGCGCTGGCCGATCCGTTCGCGCGGATCCTGAAACTCGCTTTCGCGATCTGCCGCCAGGCTCCGCCGGCCCGGCGTTTCTGCGCGATGAACACGAGGTACGTCGCCGGTCCGCTTGGGCTTTACCGTGCCGATCTGGCCGACCCCGTTGCCGGAGCGATAGAGCTTGCACGCGCCGGAGCGGCCGTAGAAGCCGACGAGTCTCGTGGTGGTGATCACCTTGACCCGGACGCTCCGGGTCGGGCTCGTCCCCGGGAGCCAGCCGGCTTCCCCGGCCCACTGCGCCTGGAACTCGTGTTCTTGAGCGGCTTGAAGGTCACCACCAGGTTGCCGCTCGCGTTCACGGTTCCCGAGCGCACGAGTGTCTTCGCGCCTCGGGGCGAGATCGTGAAGAGCGAGACGACACGGTTCGACGTGTCCGCCACGTCCACCAGGTGGATCCTCAGGGTACGCGCCTGCCGTAGACAACGCTCGTCTTTCCGATGACGGCGAGCTCGACGCGTCCTCGCGGCACGCCCGTCAGGGAGAAGGTGAACGGCCGCCGAGAATCGTGTACCTCGAGCCGACCATGAAGTGGTACGTCGTCCCCGCTTTCGCCTCGAAGGGATCGAGCGGGCATCCTCCCAGCATGTCGCCGATCTCCACGAGCGCGCCGGCCGAGCCTCTGACGGCGTGACGTCCGCGAGGTTGGAGGTATCCGTCGTCACCCGTACGTCGGTGCGAGTTGCATGTCGCGCGTGGGTGTGAACGAGTACCAGACCGAGTTGAACTCGCCACAGCCGCTCGGATCGTCCGATTGTCCGCCATCGCCTCGCTGTTGTCCGAGTGTCCAGTACGGAAGTCCGTCGATCACCGGGTCGACTCGCAAACGCATCGTGCGGGCGGCGGGGGCGCCTGTTTCACCGTGAGCTGTCGAACGTGCTGGAGAACTGGCTGTGGGCGACCAGCACGAAGTACGTGGTCCCCGCAACGGCATTGAAGCGGTGGTGCCCTTGGCCTCGCCGCGTGGATTGCACCGGGACCAGTGCCCCTCGCGACCCGGTGAAGATGCAGTCCGCGAAGGCGGTCTGGACGGACTGTTGGTGATCCTGACGTCGATGCGAGCGTCGGCAGGCGCCGCGTAGGAGTACCAGACGTTGTGGTCGGTTGAAGACGAGGTCTCCGGACAGGACGGGTCGTCCAGCGCGGGAGTCGCGTCGAACAGGTCGACATCCGCGGTGAAGGGAGTGAGCCGATCGGAGCGGCGCTGTCGAAATCATCGTTTGCGGGCGGCGGCGGAGACACGCGCGCCGAGAAGGTGAAGGCGCTCCCGGGGAAGCCGGCGACCATGATGTCGATACGTCGTTCCGGCGAGAGCGTCGAAGCGCATGCGGAAGCCGCCTGGGCCTTCTCGGTAAGCGCTCCTCTCGAGCCAGTGTGAATACGTACGATAACCATCGGTCGGCGGTCCCTGACCGGCTGAGTTCGATGCGCGCATTTGCGGCGGCGGCGAACCGGTACCAGATCGAGTGCCCGCTGAATCTGCAGGGTGAAGGGTCGTCTCCTGCGCTGGTCGCGTCGACGGTGTTCACCGGATCGGCGTAGGGGAGAGCGCCGATGACCTTCGCGGAGTCGAAGTCGTCGTTCGAAGGCGGCACGGCGAACGCCGGCGCGGACGAGCAGGCGAGAAGGACGAGGCCGACCGCTGCTCCAACCGTCACCCGATGCCATCGAGGCCGCCGCACGGCCGCCTCCTCTCGCCCTGTCGAGTTTGTACGAGAAGTCTCTAACTCGACTGAGGAGAAGTCTAACGTGGGTGACGGAAGTCCAGCGCTTCCGTCCCGGGAAAGCGAGAGCGGAGAAGGCCCGTGGACGGCCCCCAACCGTCCACGGGCCTGGCCAGACGCGTTAGAGCGCGGCTTCGGTCGAGCCGGTGCGCCGGCGGCGCGAGAGTGCGCCGAGGGCGAACATCAGGAGACCGAGGGCGAGCCCGCCCACGAGCGGGCCCTTGCCGGACGTGCCGCTGACGTTCGCGGCCTCGTCGATGCAGGACGTAGCCGAACCGTCCCCACTACCACCGTTGCCGCCGTTGGCGCCGGTCGAGCCCGCGCCGTCGGCGTTGTCGTCGTCGCCGGTGTTGCGGGGCTTCGTCGGGCCGGTGCCGTTGCCGCCGGCACCCTCACACTCGAGATCGAGTGCGACGCTCAGCAAAGAGCCACGTCGACACATCGCGGCAGGTCGGGGAGCCCGGGGACGGTCGTGTCGCCATCGCCGTCGCCACCACCGTTGTTTCCACCGCCGTTGTTGCCGCCGCCGTTGCCGGGCGTGCCGCCGCCCGAGCCGCACTCGCCGATGTCCGCGGCGAGACCGGCGTTGGTCGAGCCGCCGCCCAGGACGCCGCCGATGCACGAAACCTGGAGGACTCCACCGATTCCAGGCGACGGGCCGACCGAAGCCGAGCCTTCGCCCTCACCCGGCACCGTGATGTCCTTGCTGCCGGTCTGATCGGTGTTGCTCTTCACCTTGATCGTCCCGATCGTGACGGGGACGTTGCCATCGTCACCGCTGCTCGGATCGAGAATGGAAACCTGTCCGAACGCGGGGACGCACAGCGCTGCCATTGCAACCGCGATGACCGCGGTGATGGTCGTGGTGCGCATCCAGTTCATTTGGTTGCCTCCTTCGAGATCAGTTGATCTCGGTTGTGTGGTACGAGACCCGGCCGAGGCCAGATACATGCGCCGAATCACTCGAACGGGGTAGGGCCGGCGCAGCCCGGGATGAGAGCTGCGCCGGCCGTGGGATCGGCGGTCGGATCGACGGGAGGATTCGCCTGACCGCAGGGATCAGAAAGGCGACCATCGTCAGCCCGCCACCTGCGCGACTTCCAGGGTGCGAACGGCCGTTTGGGAGGTACGGACGGCTGCCCGGCCGGCGCTCCCTGGATCGCGTAGAGCCGCTCGAATCGCTCGAGCGAGATGGATAGGAGTGAACGGCCGGACGAGGCACGTGTCCGGCGCGGAGATCGGTGCTGCGTCCTCCGTGACCGGCGATGTAGACGACCGGGATGCCCCCGAGCCTGCTCGCGAGCTCGTCGCCCGGATCCGCCTCCACGTCGGTGACGGCCACGTCGATCGTCTCGAAGGCGGCCAGCTCGAGCGCTTCCCGCCGGGCCGCTCGCCGAGAGGATCCGGTAGCCGTAGTGCTCGAGCGCCAGGCCGAGCGACTCGCGCACCTCGGGATCGTCCTCGACGAGGAGCACCGTCTCGAGTCCGTGGTCGACGGTGAGGAGCTCCTCGGGCGCCGGTGCTGTGGAGCACGGCCGGGCGAGCCGCGAGCGGAAGGACGACACGGAACGTCGTTCCCACGCCGGGCTCGCTCTCGACGTCGATCTGGCCGCCGTTTCCGACGACCAGGTCGTGGACGATCGACAGGCCGAGCCCGGTGCCCTGCTCCTCGTCCTTCGTGGAGAAGAACGGATCGAAGACGCGGGCGAGCGTGTACTCGTCCATGCCGCTGCCCGTGTCGGTGACGCGGAGCTCGACCGCATGTTCGCCGGCGTGCGTCTCGAGGCGGATCGTTCCGCTGTCGGGCTGCGCGTCGCGGGCGTTCAGGGCCAGGTTGAGGACGATCAGCTCGAGCTGCGTCCGGTCGGCCAGGACGGTCGCGGGCCGCTCGCTGCGCGTATGCGTGAGCTCGAGACCGCCGTCGAGCAGCGGGTCGATCATCGCCGCGACGCTCGCGAGGAGGTCGTCGAGGTCGAGGATCGCGGGCTCGAGCGTCTCGTGCCGGCCGAAGGCGAGGAGCTCGCGGAGGATCCGCGTCGCGTCGCCGCAGGCCTGCTCGATCGCCGCCACCTCGGTCTCGACGGCCGGACCGACGCGGTCCTTGGCGAGCGAGGCGTGGGTGCGGATGATGAGGACGAGGTTCCCGAAGTCGTGGGCGATGCCGCTCGCCAGGCGGCCCATGACCTCCATCTTGGCCGCGCGGGTGAGCCGCTCCTCGAGCTTCGTCCGGGCGCTGACGTCGGCCGCGAGGAGCAGCCGGCCGCCCGCGTGGAAGCCGTCGCCGGCGAGCGGCGCGGTGTAGAGCGCGGTCGAGACCGGAGGCTCGTTCTTGCGGCTGCAGTCGAGCTCGTGGCCGTTCAGCGGCGCGTCGGCCATGACGCGCTCGAAGAGATGCCCGACGCTCTTGCCCGCGGCCGCCATGGGGAGGCGCTCGCCCGCCACTTCGTCCCGCGACCAGCCGAAGAGCCGCTCGGCGCCGGCCGACCAGCCGCGGACCTGTCCGCGGGAGTCGAGCTCCACGACCGCGAGCGGAGACGCCTCGAGGACCGCCTCGAGCCGATCGATCACCGCGACGAGCCGCGCCTTGAGGAGCGCCACGGTCGTCGCGGCGACGATGAGCGCACCGCTCGCGATCACGAGCCGGACGGACTGGGCGAGCCGGCAGGCGCCGCGTATTCGACCACCGCGTAGCACGCCAGGACGAGCCCGAGCTGGAGCATCTCAGCCGGAGTGTCCGAAGAAGTAGGCCGCGTAGAGGGCGACCCAGAAGTAGAAGAACTCGTACGCGTCCGCGCCACCGACGTAGAGCGCGGTGCTCGCGAGCAGCGTGCCTCCGGCGCAGAGGAGCTCGAACGCCCAGACGGGCAGGCGGTCGAACGCGACCAGCGGGAGGAACGAGAACGCGAGCGCGGTGAGCGCGGTTGCCGCGAGCGCGGCTTCGTTGCGCGGCTGCTCGGTCGGCAGGGTGAGCGACACGAGCGCGAGCAGGCCGCCGACTGCGAAGAGGTAGAACGCCGCCCGGGCCATCGCCGGGCGCTCGCTCCGCTCGCCGGATCCGTTCAGGCGGAGCCGGTCGCGCAGCGTGGCCGGCACGGCCATGACGGTGTCGGGGGAGGCAAGCTTCAGCATGTCTGCCTCCTCACGCGATGATGTGCTGTCGGAGCGCGAGGGCCACCGCTTCGGTGCGGGTGCCGACGCCGAGCTTGGCCATCACCGTGGCGAGCCTCTTCTGGACGGTGTGTCCCGAGAGGAAGATCCGCTCTCCGACCTCGTCGTTCGTGAGGCCGTCGGCGACGAGCCGAAGCAGCTCGCGCTCGGTTGCCGTGAGAAGGCGGGCGACGCCCGACTCCATCAGTGCTCCGGCGAATGCCGGATCGACGTAGCAGCCGCCGGCGCCCACGACTTCGATCGCGCGGGCGAGCTCGCAGAGCGGCGCCTCCTTGAGGACGAAACCCGCGGGCGCCCGCGTCGAGCGCTGCGGTTGCCTGTCCGAGCTCGGCGTGGCCGGTGAAGATGATCACCGCGGTGTCGGGCGCGACCTTGCGGATCGAGTTCGCGGCGACGGCGCCGCTCAGGTTGGGCAGTCCGAGGTCGACGAGTGCGACCTGCGGCTGCTGCTCTGCGATCCGGGCGAGCGCGTCACGGCCCTCGATCGCGCGGGCGACGATCTGGATGCCCCTCGCCTCGAGGTAGGCACACACTGCTTGGAGGACGACCGGGTGGTCGTCGGCGACGACGCAGCGTCGTGCGCTCCAGCTCTGGCATGGGGAGCAGCTCCACGCCACCCGGCCGGTAGTCGCTTTCGAACGAAAATTCCTCTGCATATCCGCGCATTTGGCACCCTTTCGTTCGTGGTCGTATCGCTAAAGGGGGCGCAATCTGGAAAAACTTGCGCGGGGTTTCAAGCGGGTTGCTCAAACGCCTTGCGCCCGGCCGTATCCGCCGGGCTGACCGGCGGCGTCCCTCATCCGCGCCGCCGGGTGGCCTAAGAGGGGGATCTGCGCGAAACGAGGATTGGTACGGCGTTTTTGAGGGGTACCGTGCGTATAGGCACATGAGCCCAGCGTCCCTGCATCAGGTTCCTCTTCCCGAGACTGTGCCCGCCGGCGGCGTCCGACCGCCGCGACGCTGTACGAGCGCTTCTACGACCGGATCTACGGCTTCTGCCTCTACCAGCTCGGCAACAGGGAGGAGGCAGAGGACGCCACTCAGACGACGTTCCTCGCGGCCCTGGGCGCATTCGAGCGCGGGGCGGTCCCGCGGAAGGAGGCAGCCTGGCTCTTCACGATCGCCCGGAACACGTGCCGCGCCCGGTTTCGATCGCGTGGATTGAGTCGCGCGCGCGAGCTGCTCGCGACCCGCAGGCGCTCGAGGCTGTCGCGCCCGGCGCGAGGCGGCCGGCGAGCAGCTCTTCTCGCTCTCGGACGCGCTCGCCGACATGCCCGAGCTGCAGCGGCGGGCGATCGTCATGCGGGAATGGCGGGGCTGCTCGTACGCGGAGATCGCCGAAGAGCTGGGGCTGTCCGCTTCGGCGGTCGAGACGCTCATCTTCCGTGCCCGCCGCTCGCTGGCGCAGCGGCTCGAGCATCCCTTTCCGGCGAAGCTGCGGCTCTCGGGCCTGGGCTCGTTCGTCGCCGCGCTCAAGGGCTTCCTCGGCATCGGAAGGCCGCGAAGGTCGGCGTCGCCGCTTCGGTTGCCGCGCTTGCGATCGGCCTGGGCGTCCCCTCCGACGTGGAGCAGCGGCCATCTCCGCCGGCCTGTCGAGCCCGAGCACGCGGGTCGCCTCGGCCCCGGCCTCGGCGTGTTCGCCTGGCGAGAAAGCCCGACGCCTCCGCCGCAAGACGACGCCGGCGCCGAAGCCGGCCGCCAAGCAGAAGCCCGGCCAGCCGCGACCGGCCCCGCGGCGGCGGTCGCCCCGACCGTGGGCGGCGGATCCGCTCGTCGTCCCGACGCCCGTCGACCCGATCGTCGACACGGTGAACGCCACCGTGGGCGCGTCACGGCCTCGAGGACGTCGTCGACGACGTCGTGGGCGGCACGTGAATCCGTTGCTTCCACCCGAGCTGCAGCTGCCCGGCATCGAGATCCCAGACGCTCCGGCTCTAGTAGCTTCCGCCCGCCGCGCAAGGTTTTCGCGGCACGGGCGTCCTTAGGTGTGGATCGCGTGGCTCGCCTCGGGCGAGTGTGCTTCGTCGACGCGATCCGGATCCCTGACGGAGGCGGCCCGGAAGGCCGCCTCCGCCGTACTCGGGTCTAGCTTCGGAGCGGGAGGATGCCGAGGTCGATCGGAAGCTCCGGCAGCTCGATCGGGAGACCGGCGACCGCATCGGTCGTCGCGGGGGCGCCTCGGGCGTGGTCTGATTCGCCGGCGGCGCCTTGACGGCCGGGGCCTTCGGCGGGTTCGAGCTTCGCGTGGCCGGACGCGTTGCCCTGTAGGCCACCGTCTCGACCTTCGCCGGCATCTGCGCCCGCTGCTTCTTCTGCTTCGGCGGGACGCTCACGAGCGCCGGGGGGTTGCCGGGGAGCGCGTCGACGCTCGGCGCGACCGACCCGTTGCCGCCGCCCTGGAAGTCGGCGGATGAGTACGCAAGAAACGCGGCGACCGCGATGGCGGCCAGCGCGATCGGCGCGAGCCGGAACGACGGCATCCGCCTGCGCGTCGGGAGAAGCCGGTGCGGAGCGCAGGCGATCCTTGTCCTTGAGCGGTCCCGAATGGCTCTGACCGTCGGTGAGCAACGCGTCGATGAGCGTCCAGACGGCGGGGCCAGAGGTCGTCTCCGGCGTGTCGCGTGTCGGCATTGACGATCTCCTTTCGCTTGGGAGTACGACTCCCATGAAGATCGGATCGCGCGGCGCGTGGGGCGATGGCGCCGTAGCCAATTCGAGGTGCCTCGATCGCCTACTCCGGATCTCCTCGGCTGCGCAAGTTTTTCCGCGGCGGCCCTCCTCGTTCCCAGAGCGCGGGACGCCTCGCGGCACACCCGTCTCGCGCTCCGGGCGGTGGCACGCCAAAACCACCACCTGTCGGTCCACGGCGGGGGCGGCTTCGCGCAGTCGCTCCCCGCCGCTGGACCTGTCTCGTCCGGCCGCGCCCGCCTCGTGCGGGCGCGGCAGTCTTCATGCGCGGCGGCCGTATGGCCTACGTGGCCAGCCGGTTTGAGAAATGCGCCTGGGAGGATTCGAACCTCCGACCCGCGGATTAGAAGTCCGCCGCTCTGTCCACTGAGCTACAGGCGCCCGCGGGGGCGACGGTAGCAGCGGCAACGCTAGGATGAGCCTTGCGCGGTGGCGGTAGCTCAGTTGGTAGAGCCCCGGGTTGTGGTCCCGGTTGTCGTGGGTTCGAGTCCCATCCGCCACCCTCACTCCGCCCAGATCTGAGCGAGGTGGACGACCGTCGCGACGGCGGCGCCGAGGTCGGCGACGCAGCACCACTCGGAGCGGCTGTGGAAGTCGTGTCCGCCGGTGGGGAGGTTCGGCGTGGGGAGGCCGCGCTCGGAGAGCCTCGAGCCGTCGGTGCCGCCGCGGATCTCGTGGAGCGTCGGCTCGATCCCGGTACGCCGCACCGCCTCGAGTGCCTTGTCGAGGACGTGCGGATGGTCGTCGAGGTACTCCTTCATGTTCCGGTACTGCTCCGTCACCTCGATCTCGACAGAGGAGCCCGGGTACGCCGCGACCGCTTCGTCGGCGAGCCGGCGTACGAGCTGTTCCTTCTCCTCCAGCGAGTCGTCGTCGAAGGCGCGCAGGATCATCACGAGCGTGAAGACCTCGCTGTTTCCGGACGCGCGCCACGGATGCACGAAGCCGTTGCGGCCTTCGGTCGTCTCCGGCGAGAGCGATGCGGCCGGCAGCGCTGCGATGAAGTGGGCTGCGACCTTGAGCGCGTTCACGAGCCGGTCCTTCGCGTAGCCCGGGTGGACTGCGACACCGGTGAACGTGATCGTCGCCTCGCGCGCCGTCCATGTCTCGTTCTCGATCTCGCCCGCCGTCGAGCCGTCCAGCGTGTAGGCGGCGTCCGCGCCGAGCGCGTCCAACTCGAGTTCGTCGGTGCCGGTTCCGATCTCCTCGTCGCGCGTGAAGCAGATCCGGATCGGCCCGTGCTCGATCTCCGGGTGCGCCAGCAGGTACTCGGCCGCGGCCATGATCGTCGCCACGCCGGCCTTGTCGTCGGCACCGAGCAGCGTCGTGCCGTCGCTCGTGACCAGCTCGTGCCCGACGTGGTCGAGGAGCTTCGGGCTCACCTCGGGGTCGAGCGCGATCGCGGGATCGCCCGGGAGCGGCACGCGGCCTCCGTCGTAGCGGATCACCTGCGGCTGGACGTTGTCCCCCGGCGCGTCCGGCGCGACGTCGACGTGCGCGAGGAACGCGACCGTCGGAACGTCGCGCTCGACGGTCGCCGGCACGGTCGCGAGGACGTACCCCTCGTCGTTCAGGAACGCGTCGTCGATTCCGAGCTCGTGCAGCTCCTCGACCAGGATCCGCGAGAGGTCGAGCTGCTTCGCCGTCGAGGGAACCGTGTCGGAGGTCGGATCGGCCTGTGTGTCGATTCGCACGTAGCGGATGAACCGCTCGAGCGCGCCGGGCGCGGTCTCGCGGGCGAGGTCGGAGCGAAAGCCGTCGTCGGTCACGCGACGCGGTACTTGACGTGGGTGGCGCCGGGAGTCGAGACCGCGCGTACGACCTCGAACTTCGGCGGGCTCGGGCCCAGGTTGTCGAAGAGGCGGACGCCGCCGCCGAGCGCCTTGGGGGCGATGTGCACCTCGAGCTCGTCGACGAGCCCGGCCGCAAGGTACTGCTGGATGAGGCTGCCGCCGCCGGCCAGGAAGACGTCCTCGTCCTCCGCGGCGGCGCGGGCCTCGTCGAGCGCGGTCTCGATCCCGTCGGTGATGAAGTGGAACGTCGTGCCGCCCTGCATCTCGAGCGGCTCGCGCGCGTGATGCGTGAGCACGAAGACCGGCACGTGGAACGGCGGCTCGTCGCCCCACCAGCCGGTCGAGTTCGGGTCGTCGGACCAGGCTCCGGGGCCGAAGCCGCCGCTGAACATGTTCCGGCCCATGATCTGCGCGCCGATGTTCTCGATCGACTCCGCGACGATCTCCGAGTCAAGGCCTTCCTCGCCGCCCTCGTGGCCGTGCCGCTCCCTCCAGGCGCGAGACGCGAGTACCCACTCGTGCAGCTCCTCGCCGCCTTCGCCGAGCGGCACCTCGAGCGACGCGTTCGGCCCGGCGACGTAGCCGTCCAGGGACATCGAGATTCCGGCTCTCACCTTTCCCATGCGTCCGATCCTTCCACAACTGAGACAATCGCCAACCGATGAGCCTCGCCGACTTCGACCGCGTCCCGCTCACCTTCGGGCCGTCGCCGGTGCATCCGCTGGAGCGGCTGAGCGAGCACCTGGGCGGCGAGGTCGAGATCTGGGCCAAGCGCGAGGACGTGAGCTCGGGCCTCGCCTACGGCGGGAACAAGGTGCGCAAGCTCGAGTACCTGGCCGCGGACGCGCTCGCGCAGGGCTGCGACACGCTCGTCTCGATCGGCGGCGTCCAGTCGAACCACACGCGCCAGGTCGCCGCGGTCGCCGCGCATCTCGGGCTGCGCTGCGTCCTCGTCCAGGAGCACTGGGTGGACTGGGACGATCCCGTCTACGACAAGGTCGGGAACATCCTCCTGTCGCGGATCATGGGCGCCGACGTGCGGCTCGACGCGGCCGGCTTCGACATCGGGATCAGGCCGAGCTGGGAGGACGCGCTCGGGTCGGTGCGAGAGCGCGGCGGCAAGCCGTATCCGATCCCGGCGGGCGCCTCGGATCATCCGCTCGGCGGGCTCGGCTTCGCTCGGTGGGCGGAAGAGGTCGCGGAGCAGGAGGCGGAGCTCGGCGTGTTCTTCGACACCGTGGTCGTGTGCGCCGTGACCGGGTCGACGCACGCGGGGATGGTCGCGGGGTTCGCGTTACAGGAATCTGAGCGCGCTGTGCTCGGCATCGACGGCTCGGCAACCGTGGAGCAGACGTGGGAGCAGATCGCGCGCATCGCCCGGTTCACGGCGGAGGCGATCGGCCTCGGCCGCGAGCTCGCCGACGAGGAGATCGTGCTCCTCGACGAGTGGCACGCGGGGATCTACGGGATCCCGGACGAGAAGACGATCGAGGCGATCCGGCTGTGCGCGCGGCTCGAGGGCGTCATCACCGATCCGGTGTACGAGGGCAAGTCCATGGCGGCGCTCATCGACCTCGTCCGCGACGGGCGCATCGCGCCGGGCTCGCGCGTCCTCTACGCCCACCTGGGCGGCCAGCCGGCCCTGAACGGTTACGCCGGCGCGTTCGCCTAGCCGGTGAGCCGCCGGAGGGCGGCGGGTAGCGTTCGGGCATGGCCGAGGAGCTGACCGAGCGGATCGTCGTCTTCGGGGAGGAGCTGCGGCTCGACCCGCCGCTCCCCGATCTCCTCGTCGCGGCGCAGGGACATCTCGAGGAGCTCCGCGCCCGGTGGGGCGACGTGCTCCCGGCCGGCGAGCGGTTCGAGCTCATGAGCGAGGCGCTCGACGAGCTCGACGGGGCGCTCGAGAGCGTCCGGGTCGCCCGCGAGCGGCTCGGGAGGATCGAGGCGCACCTCGCCCGCTCGTTCGATCTCGCGCTCGCGCGACTGCGCTCGGCCGAGCGCGACCTCGGCTCGGAATGAACGCGGCCGCCGAGCCGACCGTCGCGCAGCCGCGCGTCCGGGTCGTCTTCGGTGCCCTGCTCTTCGTCGTCCTCCTCGCGGCGCTCGACCAGACGATCGTCTCGACCGCGCTGCCCACGATCGTCGGCGAGCTCGGCGGCGTCGAGCACCTCTCCTGGGTCGTGACCGCCTACCTGCTCGGCGCGACCATCGTGACGCCGCTCTACGGGAAGCTCGGCGACCTGTACGGGCGCAAGCTGATGCTGCAGTCGGCGATCCTGATCTTCCTGCTCGGCTCGGCCCTCTGCGGGCTCGCGCAGGACATGCCGCAGCTGATCGCGTTCCGCGCCATCCAGGGAATCGGCGGCGGCGGACTCATGGTCACCGCGATCGCAAGCGTCGGCGACATCGTGCCGCCGCGCGAGCGAGGCCGCTACCAGGGGATGTTCGGCGCGGTCTTCGGCCTCGCCACGATCATCGGGCCGCTCGCCGGCGGATTCATCGTCGAGCACCTCTCGTGGCGCTGGATCTTCTACGTGAACATCCCGATAGGCGCGGCCGCGTTCGCCGTCGTCGGGATCGTCATGCAGGCGCCGTCACAGCGCCGCCAGCACACGATCGACTACCTCGGCGCGGCGTTGCTCGCGCTGGCGCTCACCTCGATCGTCCTCTTCACGAGCCTCGGCGGGACGACCCTTGGCTGGAGCTCGCCGACGATCGTCGCGCTCGCCATCCTCGGCGCACTCGGCGTGGCGGGGTTCCTCGCGGTGGAGCGCCGCGCCGCCGAGCCGATCCTTCCGCTCGTCCTCTTCAAGAACCGCGTGTTCTCGGTCGCGAGCGCGATCGGGTTCATCGTGGGGCTCGCGCTCTTCGGCTCGATCACGTACCTGCCGCTCTACCTCCAGATCGCCAAGGGCCAGAGCCCGGCCGCTTCGGGGCTGCAGCTCCTGCCGCTCATGGTCGGCCTGCTCGTCGCGTCGATCGGCAGCGGCCAGCTGATCTCGCGGATCGGGCGCTACCGCGTCTTCCCGATCGTCGGGACGGCGCTCATGACCGTTGCCCTTGCGTTGCTCTCGCGGATCACCGAGGACACGAGTCTCATCGTCGTCGACGCGTACATGCTGCTGCTCGGATTCGGCCTCGGGTTCGTGATGCAGGTGCTCGTCCTCGCTGTTCAGAACGCGGTCGACTACACGCTCCTCGGCGTTGCGACCTCCGGGGCGACGCTCTTCCGTTCGATCGGCGGCTCGATCGGCGTGTCCCTCTTCGGCGCGATCTTCGCCCACGAGCTCGCCACGAATCTCGCGTCGCGCATTCCGCCGGGTGCACCGGCGCCCGAGGCGACCGATCCGGCCACGATCGCGGCGCTTCCGGACGCGGTGCACGCGGTCTACGTCGAGGCGTTCGCGACCTCGATCCGGCCCGTGTTCCTGGTGGCGGCGTTCATCTCGGCGGTCGGGTTCGTCCTCACGTGGTTCCTCCCGGAGCGGCCGCTGCGCCACACGGTCGAGGCCGAGGGGATCGGCGAGAGCTTCGCGTCGCCGCGCTCGGACGACTCGTTCGAGGAGATCGTGCGCTCGCTCTCGGTGCTGACCGAGCGGGAGAACCGCTGGCAAGCGTACGCCGGTCTCGCCGAGCGGGCAGGGGTGGAGGTCAGCCCCGCGGGCGCGTGGGTCCTCATCCGCCTCGGCGACGAAGACATGCCTGCCGTTGCCCCAGAGCGGCTGGCAGGACCGCTACTCGAGCTGCGCGGGCAGGGGCTCGTCGTCACCGGCGCGCGGCTCACGGACACGGGCAGGGCGGCACACGACCGTCTGGTCGCCGCGCGGGAAAAGCGGATCGCGGAGCTTCTCGACGGCTGGGAGCCCGAGCGGCACGCGGAGCTCGAAGAGGTCGTCGCAGGCTTCGCGCGCGACCTCGCCGCCGAGATGCCGCGCGAGCCGAGCTAAGGGCGCGGCGGCTTGCGTACGGCGTCGCGGGCGCGAGTGGCCGCGTCGGCGACCTTCGGGGTGTACTCGCGGGCCAGTCGGGCGGCCTTCGGGCCGTGCGTCTTCGCCAGCATCGCGGCGGTGAGCAGCAGCTGCCGCCGATGCCGCCGCGGGATGAGCCGCCAACCACGCGTGAGGAGGAAGTACAGCTTGATCACAGCGTCCTCCTACCCGTCCGTCCGCCAGCGGAACCCGGTCGGCTCGAGCGCCGGCGCCATCGGGCTCGACGGCAGTCCCGGTCCGGGGTTGGACAGGTTGAACCCGCCCGGCGCGACGTCGTTCGGGGTGTCCGGATGGAAGACGGAGGCGAGGTACTGGATCTGCCCGCGTCCGGGCCCGAGCTCGAACTGCCCGCCGCCGTACGCGCCGATCCAGTGATTCTCGCAGTAGTCGTAGGCGTCGCAGAGCGCGCTGAGGCTTCCGAACCGCGACGGCTTCACGTTCACGGTCTTCGGGGGCCACTCGAGCGCCTCGATGTCGGCGACCGAGTGGATGATCGCGTCCCAGGTGACCCGGTCGCGCGCCGGCTCGAGGACGGGCTTCGTCTCGGGTGTCACGTCCGGATCCTCGATCCAGGCATCGGGGAACGCGTCGATCACGCGGCCGTAGAGGTCGACGTCGGGCGCCTGGTCGACGACCGTGCCCTTGTACTGGCCCTTGAGGTCGATCGAGTCGACGGCACCGAGTTCGCGCAGCTCGTCGATCAGCTCGTCCGTCCATTCGCTCGTCGCGTCGAGCTTGAACTTCATGCCCGGGTAGTTCTCGAGGATCCCGCGCACGGGCGCGCTCGTCGGCTCCTCGCCGAGGCGCATCGACACGACGAAGTTGAGCGGCCCCGCCTCGCGTCCGAGCGCCTCGGTCAGCGGGATTCCGGCCTGGCGGAGCGCCAGATCCAGTGCGGCGCTCTCGAAGCCCCAGCGGCGGTAGCTGCGGTAGACGTCGCGGTCGGGCGCCTGCGGGAACGTGTCGAGCCCGCCGATCAGATCCGAGAAGGAGCCGACCGTGTGCGAGCCGGCGAGCTCGAGGAACGCGCCCGCCTCCTGGTGGCGCAGCTGGTCGTCGCCGTCGTAGGTGACGTCCTCGCCGACCCCTTCCTCGCCGCCGCCCGCGAGGCGGATCACGGTGGTGTGCCGGGTGAACCCGCTCGACACGTCGAGGACGAGGCCCTCGAGCGCGTACGAGTCGATCTCGAGGGGTAGGTCGCGGAGCAGGTCGTAGGTCGCCATCGCCGGGGAAGTCTGCCCGAAGAGTCTTAGGAACCGCTTAGACCTGTCTCATCCGTCTCTTACGCGTGCCTGGTCTCCTTCACTCATCGCATGAGCACCGCTCTCCTCTCCCCGTCGAATGCCCCCTCCGTCGCAGCCCCGCGGAGGGGGCACGCGGAGATCGAGCGGATGCTCGAGGAGTTGCGCCGGCTCGTCGGAGAGCACGACGCTCGGGCCGACCTCCTCCGCTGGCAGATCGCCGAGCTGGTCAAGGCCGATCTGGCGCGCCACGCGAAGTGTGAGTGACAGCCAACAGGCGTCCCTCCCCGCTGCTACTTCTTCGTCGCCGCTAGGAATTCGAGCGCGTTCCCCACTACCATCGCGCTTCAGGATCGACGATGAGTTCGAACAGCACCAGCCTGCCGGCGCCTCGCATCGCGCAGGAGCCGTGACGTGACGCGCGAGAGCTCTCGCGCCGCGCTCACCTCGTACGCGCACGCGCTCGTGCCGCGGTCGCTGGCCGAGGCGGCGCCCGGCCTGGCGATGATGTTGCGGTACCCGCGCTCGTATCTCCGGTCCGATCTCGTGGCCGGGATCACGGTGGGCGCTGTGGCGGTGCCCTCGTCGTTGGCGATGGCAGAGCTCGCGGGCCTTCCGGTGGTGTACGGCCTCTACGGGACGTTTCTACCGCTGGCGGTCTACGGGCTGCTCGGGACGTCGCGGCAGCACGTTGTGGGACCCGATTCCACGCTCGCGGTCCTGACCGGCGTGACGGTGGCGCCGATCGCTCTTGTTGGGGGTGAGACCGATCCGGCTCGCTACGCGGCCCTCGCCGCCGCACTCGCGCTGGCGATGGGAATGCTGCTCTTCCTGGCAGGCGTCCTCCGCCTCGGGTTCATCGCGGATTTCTTCGGCAAGCCGGTGCTGCTCGGCTACATCAACGGGGTCGCGCTGATCGTGATCTCGTCCCAGCTGGGCAAGCTCTTGGGAATCAGCGTCCCGGTCGACGACTTCTTCTCGGTCGTATGGGAAATCCTCTCGAATCTCGGCGACGCGAATGGGCCTACCGTGCTCCTGAGCGCAGTGCTGCTGGCGACGGCGATCGCGGTTCGACGCTTTCTGCCCGCCGTGCCGCCGTCCCTCGTGGTGCTCGCGCTCGCGCTCGTCATCGCGGCGGTCGTCGATCTTGCGGCCCATGGGATCGCGGTCGTCGGCGAGGTCGCGGGCGGCCTGCCCTCGTTCGGAAGGCCGCAGGTCGGCGCCCAGGACTTCTTCGATCTCGTGCTTCCCGCGGCGGCCTTTTCCCTGGTCGCCTTCGCCGACCTGATCGCGACCGTCCGCACCTACGCCCAGAAGCACGGCTACGAGGTCGACGCCAACCGTGAGCTGACCGCGATCGGCGGCGCCAACCTCATCGGCGGCCTGACCGGCGCGTTTCCGGTCTCGTCGTCGAACTCCAGGTCTGCGGTCAACGACTCCACCGGCGCAAGGTCGCAGGCCGCCGTCCTCGTCGCGGCGGCGATCGTCGGGCTCTTCCTCCTCGTCGCTATGCCACTTATCGAGCCGCTGCCCACCGCGGCGCTCGGCGTGATCATCGTCGTCGCCGCGGCCGGGCTCATCAACGGCCGGTCGATCTGGCAGCTCCGCCACGTCCGGTCGGCCGAGGTCGTGTTGGCTCTCGTCGCCCTGGTCGGCGTCCTGGTGTTCGGTCCCGTCGGCGGCGTGGTCGTCGCGATCTCCCTCTCGATCGGAGTGTTCCTCTATCGCGCGGCCCGCCCGCACGACGCCGTGCTCGGCCGCGTGGAGGACGTCGACGGCTACCACGACATCACGCGCTGGGAGGGCGCCGAGACGATTGCGGGGCTGCTCGTGTACCGCTTCGACGCGCCGCCCTTCTTCGTCAATGCCGACTACCTCCGACAACGCGTGCTCGAGCTTGCCGACGCTTCTGACGACATCAGGTGGCTGGTGCTCAACGCCGAGGCCTGGACGTACCTGGACGCGACTGCGATCGACATGCTTGGTCGACTCCAGGTCGAGCTCGAGCAACGTGGCATCACGCTCTGTTTCGCGCGCCTGAAAGGACGGCAGCGCGAGATCTTCGAGGAAACGGGCCTCACGGCCCGGATCGGGCCCGACCGCTTCTTCCCGACGGTCCGGGCTGCGGTTGCTGCCTACGAGGCAGAGGCCGCGGACGAGCGGAGCTAGCCCTCCCCGAGGTCGGCGATGAATCTGATTGCCGTGATGCTCGGCAGAAACACGTACGCAGCGGCCTTGGTCGTAACAAAGCTAGAGAGACCTGTCACCTTGATCGGCGGGCTCCCGTCTGCCTGCGGTATGACGAAGATGCTCTCCGCTGTGTCCTGGGTTCCGATCAGTGGATCTCTCGAACTTGGGTGAAGCCTGACACCGCCGGCGTATTCGCTGTCATTGGCCCACCGTCGCAGCACGAACTCGTATTGGTTCTCGATGTTCGCATTGATGAAATAGAAGAGCATCCCGCGCTCGACGCCATCGTGAGGCTGCCCTGGATCATAGGCCGGCCCGTACGGCATGCCGCGGCGAATTATCCGGTGAGAATTGTTGCTGCCGCCGGGCACCCCTTGGCCCGCGATTGGCTGGCCCCGCGGATTGACGCGGCGTATGTGTGCGCCGACGGGACAGCGGAGCCCCTTCGGATCTCCCGAGCCATCGCCATTCACATACTCGAAAGCGTTCAACTGCTCAGGCGAGACCTCCTCCGCAGGGCTATCCGTGTCGGGCGACAAGGCAAGCGGAACGCCGTTGCGCCAGCGACCGCACATCTTCGCCGCCAGCAACTCGGGGTCGATCGTGTCTCTGTTCGACTGCAGGAAGTCTTCGAAGCCGACGACGTCGGTCTCGACCTTCATGAAGACTCCAAAGCTCCCGTTCAGGCCCAGCTCGAGCGGCTCAGGCACCATGTAGTTCTCGGCGTCCTCCCGCAGGACGAAGAGCCATGGCTCGCAGGGTTGCTGGTGGTCGGGGGGATACTGTTCCGGGCCGCCACGAATGGTGGGCGTACTGATGCCGTCGGTGTATCCGAAGTGAACCTTTGCCGTGGGCACGGGTTGGCCGTCGTGCATCTCCATCAACGCCATCCCGTCCTGCCGCCCGATCTCTCGAAACGCGTTGTCCTCGGCGAACAACGCACAGAGCCTGTCGCTATAGCTCGTCATCGCGTCCGGGCTGATCGCATGCAGCGTGACTAGGACGTGGTTGTCCTCCCGCCCAAACCCGCCGACCCAGTCCTTGGGCGAGCCCAGCCCGGCGTCTCCGATCCGCTCCGCTCGCTGCGCGGCCCCTTCGATGAACGCACCGAATGACCTGAACGAGAGCGTTGGGACGCGTTCTTCCACCTCCAGCGCAACCAGCCCGGGCCAGGTGATACCGACGTTGAGGCAATAGTCGGGCTTGTGACGCGGGGACTCGGCAGGATCGTCTCCCGGCCCGGGCGCGAAGCCCACGTGCCAGTCCTCGGCAGTCGTCACTTGCGGGGCGTCGGACTCGTCGCCGCTCACGAGCCGTCCGAGTTGCCTGCGGGCTTCTGCCGGAGCTCCTACCGCCAACAAGAAATGCCGCACCATCGGCATTCTGTAACCGCGGAGAACGAACCCCTGAATGTCGGCGAGGTCAAGCGAGCGCTCCGCAGCGGCTCCCGAGGCACCCTCGGTCTCAAGGCGTTCCTGCCGCTTACGATCCAGCAGCCGGCTACGAAACCCCACCGCTATCCAGAAGTGGCCGGTGCTGATGCGCGATCGGCCAGCAAGGCTCGAATGTCTTGAGTCGAGAGACCTGGATAAGCGGTGTAAAACCCAATCGGCGGATAGTTGTTCTCCAAAGCCCACTGATAGAACGCCTGCGCGTTCTTTGCCACTGGGGTTGGCGGCCCGCCAACGATATGTGGAAAGACAGCATCGAAGGCGAACGAGGTCTTGTCTGCGAAGTCCTGGATGTACTTCGCGAAATCACCGTCGAAGATCGTAAAGAACCCTAAGCGGTTTTTCTCAAAGGCCACCCAACCGAAGAAATGCAGCGTACCAATAGAATCTGATGCGTCGTGCCCCTTCTTTCCCACCAGGGCCGGCGCGACCTGCTTCGCAGCAAAACCTCGCACACGTGACTTGAAGGTCATGTATGTCAGCAAGCAGCCCTGCGAGGTATTGCCCGTGAAGTCCGCCGCCTGCGCGCACTCCTTGATGTCCTGAACCGACGCATCCTCGTACGCGGAGTACTCATCGAGAGGCTCGCGGACCTGACGCTTCAGCCATTTGCTCACCCGCTCACGGTTATCAGCCACCGGCGTCGCTGGAGGATCGTCCACGTGCTCGAAGATGCCATCAAGCACCGGGCCGGCACTCTCCACGAGCCGCTCAATATGCTGGTCGACCTCGCCGTCAATGTCCGAAATGAAGAGAAGCTTCTCGTCTCCCTCGACCATGAAACGGGAGAAATGCACGGTCCCGAGGTCGTCCTGCGCCTTCGCGAGATCGGGCATCAACGGAGGCAGCTCCTCGGGTAGCGCCTTGGCGTTGGCGGGACCTTTGATCGGGAAGTCGATGACGAGATGACTCTGGTTCATGGTTCTCCTTTCTCGTACTGTCGATCACGAACGCCGCCGTCTAGGCGCCGAGCCACAGCCGCTATCCAGCGTCGGCCATTGGTGACTCGCGATAGTCGGCCAACAGGGCTCGGATGTCTAGAACCGAGAGGCCCGGATAGGCGCTGTAAAACCCGATGGGCGGATAGTTGTTGTCCAACCCCCACTGATAGAACGCCTGAGCGTTCTTTTCTACTGGGGTTGGCGGTGCGCCAACGACATTTGGAAAGAGAGCATTGAAGGTGAATGCCGTCTTGTCCGCGAAGTCCTGGATGTACTTCTCAAAATCACCGTCATAGACGGTGAAGAACCCCACGTGGTTGTTTTCAAAAGGCACAAAGTGCGCGAGATGCAGAGTCCCAAGCGAATCCGACGCTTCTTGTGCCTTGTCATGCAATAGCGTACTCCCGACCAACTTCAAAGCCGCGCCTCGAGCGCGTGACTTAAAGGACAAGAAGGTCAGCAGGGTGCCCTGCGAGGTATTGCCCGTGAAGCCGGCCGAACGCGCGCTCTCCTTGATTTCTTGAACTGAAGCGTCCTCGTACGCGAAATACTCGTCAAGAGGCTCGCGGACATGATGCTTCAACCATTTGCTGGCCTTGTCGCGGTTATCAGCCACGGGCGTGGCCGGAGGGTCGTCCACGTGCTCGAAGATGGCGTCGAACACCGGGCCGGCGCTTTCGACGAGCCGCTCGATGTGCTGGTCGGTCTCACCGTCGATGTCGGAAAGGAAGAGAAGCTTCTCGTCGCCCACGACCATGAAACGGGAGAAATGCACGGTCCCGAGGTCGTCCTGCGCCTTCGCGAGATCGGGCATCAACGGGGGCAGTTCCTCCGGTAGCGCCTTGGCGTTGGCGGGACCCTTGATCGGGAAGTCGATGACGAGATGACTCTGGCTCATGGTTCTCCTTTCCTATGCGCTGATCCCTTGCGCCGCGGCGACGTGGGCGCCGGTCTCGTGCAGCGCCTTCTCCTCGTCGTGGCTGCCGGGCTTGAGATCGAAGACGACCTTCTTCACCGTCCCGGTGAAGGGATACGGCGACTTGTCCGCGTAGGCGCGGTCGACGGGCAGGCCGTTGTCGCGGCCGATGTCCATGCCGGCGTATGCGTAGAAGCGGACGGCGACCGTCTTGCTCCATCCGTCCTTCGCCGATCTGCTCGTCGTTCGCGTACAGGTAGACGGTTCCGCCGGCCATCCGTTCCTGCCGGTCGGCGTCGAACTGCATCCGGATCGTGACGTCCCCGGTCGGGATCGGCTCTGTCGAGACCTGCTCGTACCGCTCGACGCCCATCACCGAGTAGCTGTGGTGCAGAAGGCCGTTCTCGTCGACCCAGAGCGAGAAGCCGCCCATCTCGTCCGCCTCGGCGACGATCACGCCCTCGGCGCCGCCCTCGGGGACCGAAAGCGTCGCCTCGATCGCGTATGAGCGGCCGTAGACACGCGGGATCATCCCGGCCGCGATGTTCTCGACGTCGCCGTAGAAGGTCTGGGTCGTGGTCGTCGGCATCGGCGGCAGGATCCCGAAGAAGACCGAGAGGGCAGCCAGCAGCGGCAGCACGTTGTGCTTCTCGGCCTCCTCCCAGAAGAGCTCCTTCAGCTCGGCGAGCTTCTCCGGGTTCTCCGCGGCCAGGTCATTCGCCTGGCTGAAGTCGTCGGGCAGGTAGTACAGCTCCCAGGTGTCCTGCTCCGGGTCGTACGCTCCGGGCGCGAACCTCGCCATCGTCGGCGGCGAAAGGTCCCACGGGATCCGGTCCAGCTTGCAGGCGGCCCACCAGCCGTCCTTGTAGATCGCCCGGTTGCCGACGATCTCGAAGTACTGCACGGTGTGGCGCTCGGGCGCGTCCGCGTCCTCGAAGGTGTAGAGGAAGCTCGTCCCCTCCATCGGCTTCTGAGCGGTCCCGTCCACGACCGTGGGCTCGGGGATACCGGCCGCTTCGAGGATCGTCGGCCCGACGTCGATGACGTGAGTGAACTGGGTGCGCAACCCGCCGGCGTCCTTGATCCGCTCCGGCCAGGAGACCACCGTGGCGTTGCGCGTGCCGCCGAGGTGGGAGGCGCACTGCTTGCCCCACTGGAACGGCGCGTTCCCGGCCCACGCCCAGGCGGCCGCGTAGTGCGGCGCGAACGCGTCGGTGCCCCAGGCGTCGAGCCCGCCGTACTGATCGATCAGCGAGAGCTGCTGCTCGGCCGTGAGGGCGATCCCGTTCTGCATCGTCAGCTCGTTGAAGGAGCCGGTCACCGTTCCCTCCAGGCTCGCGCCGTTGTCCCCGAAGATGTAGACGACGAGCGTGTTGTCGCGCTCGCCCATCTCCTCGATCGCGTCGAGCAGGCGGCCGATGTTCCAGTCGGTGTTCTCCTGGAAGCCGGCGTACACCTCCATCTGGCGCGCGTACAGCGCCCTCTCTGCGTCCGAGAGAGAGTCCCAGGCGGGGAGCGCGTCCGGTCTCGGCGTGAGCTCCGCGTCCGGCGGGATCACGCCCAGCGTCTTCTGCCGTTCGAACGTCTCCTCGCGCAGCGCGTCCCAGCCCTGGTCGAACTTGCCGCGGTACTTCTCGCTCCACTCGACCGCGACCTGGTGCGGTGCGTGCGAGCACCCGGTCGAGTAGTAGATGAACCACGGCTTCTCCTGGTCCTGCGCGCGCACCCCGTGCAGCCAGCCCACTGCCTGATCGGTGATGTCGTCCGGCCAGTAGTACTCCTCGCCGTCCTCGCCCTCCGGGACGCCGATCGTCGTGTTGTCCTGCGTGATCAGCGGGTCGTACTGGCCCGCCTCGCCGCCGAGGATGCCCCAGAAGTGGTCGAATCCCCACGCGTTCGGCCACCGGTCGAACGGCCCGGCTGCACCCTGGACGTGGTCGGGCGTCATGTGCCACTTGCCGAACCCGGCGGTCGAGTAGCCGTTGGCCTGAAGCGTGCGGACGAACCGGGGCGCAGTCCTTCGGCACGCTCGCGCAGTAACCCGGGAAAGGGCCGGGAAACTCGCCGATCGACCCGAAGCCGACCGTGTGGTGGTTGCGGCCCGTCAGCAGGGCGGCCCGGGTGGGCGAGCACAGTGCGACGACGTGGAAGCCGTTGTACCTGAGGCCCTGCTCGGCGACCCGCGTCATCGCCGGGGTCGAGACGGGCCCGCCGAACGTCGACGGGTTGCCGAAGCCGGCGTCGTCGATCAGCACGACCAAGACGTTCGGCGCGCCCTCCGGCGGCGACGGCGTCATCGCGATCGTCCAGTCGGCGACGGACGTGTCCAGGGTTCGGCCGATCGCGCCCCCGAAGTTCGGATCCGGGATCGGCAGCACCGTGCGGTCGGGACTGAACTTCCCCATCGCCTCGGCGAGCGACTCCTTCAATGCGCCCATGCCCTGCTTGTCGCCCTGGACGACCGACCGGAGCAGCGCGCCCGAGAGCGCCTGCTCGACACCGACCCGCTGCTCGTCGTCGAAGATCGCGATGATCCCGGCCGACCCGGGCGGCAGGTTCTCGCCGATCTTCTCGTGCAGCTCCTTGTTGACCTTGTTGCCGGCGAATCTCCCCAAGACCCTGCCCGCGACCGCCCCGACGGCGACGGACGCGAGCAGCGGCGGCGCGAAGAGACCGACCGCGAGCCCGACGCCGCCGCCCCAGCCCATTCCCTTGCGGCCGAGGTTGTCGCCGGTCCGCTGCACCGAGACGCTGCCGTCCTCCGCGTGCGTGACGAGGATGACGCCCTCGATCGCGACCTTCTTCTCCTTGACGAGCGCGACCAGCGCCTCGAAGTCCTTCGTTGCTTCGTCGATGTCCTGGTACCCGGCAACGAGGACGTCGGTCGGTGTCTCAGCCATCAGGCCTCTCCCTTCGATCGGGCTCTACACGCGTGAGCGTGCGTGGTGGTTACTCGTCCAGGTCACGGTTAGCGAGCCGCGGCCTTGAGCGAGTCCCACGACGTAGTGACCTCCGCGAGCGAGTCGAGGAGGCTCTGCGCCTCGCGCGCCGCGGACGTCTCATGATCCTTGATTACCAGGAGCGTTCCTTTCGTTGTCGGCTCAACTGGTGTTACAGACTCGCCCACTATTGCACGCGCGGCAGCTACAACGCGGCGTGTATCGCTTTGGTGAACGTCTCAGACGGACGGCGGCTCTCCCATCGCGACAATCTTTCGGCGGCCAAATGCTGAGTGGCCCCGGGAGGAATCGAACCTCCGCGCGCAGGTTCGAAGCCTGCCGCTCTATCCACTGAGCTACGGGGCCGGGCAAACCCAGTGTAGCCCGGGGGTTCGCCCGTCCCTTCCACTCAGCGCCCGCGCTCGGCCTCCTTGTTCACCTCGGCGCCGAGGACGAGCGCGAGGCTCGATAGCCACAGCCAGGTGAGGACGATGATCACGCCCGCGAGCGAGCCCCAGGCCTTGTTGTAGGAGCCGAAGCGGTCGACGTAAATCGCGAAGCCGCCCGACGCGACGAGCCAGATCACGATCGCGACCACCGCGCCCGGAGTCACGAGACGAAGCCGGCGCGGCTCGGTGTTCGGACCGAGGTAGAGCACCGCGCCGAAGGTCGCGAACAGGACGCCGATGAGGATCGGCCACTGGGCGATCCACCAGATCCAGCTGACGGCGCTCTCGGCGTCGAGCGCGTCGCCGAGCCATTCGGACATGACCGGCCCGAGCACGAGCAGCGCCAGCAAGAGCGCGAGCGCCAGAAGCACCCAGCCAAGCATGAGGAGCGCAAGCAGGCGGCGTCGGAGGTACGAGCGGCTCTCGGTGAGCCCGTGGATCCGGTTCAGCCCGCGGATGAGCGCGCCCATGGCGCTCGTCGCAGTCCAGACCGCGAGCACCACGCCGACGACGATCAGCGCGATCCCGCCGCCGGTGTTGTCGAGCGCGCGCGTGAGCGAATCCTGAAGAAGCGCCGTCGCCTCGTCGGGCACGACGCCTTCGAGCCGGTCGACGAGGCTGTTCACCGTGTCCTCGCCCGCGAGCACGGTGAAGAGCCCGAGCGTGACGAGCCCGACCGCCGGAACGGCGAGGAAGGCGTAGTACGCGAGGGCCGCGGCGGCGTCCGTCGCTCCGTCGTCGAGGGCGCCGCGAGCGGCGCGGGCGAGGATCGTGGGCCACTTGCGTTCCATGAACCCACGCATGCGGACGGAAGCTACCGAATACCCTTACGGGCGAAACGCGGGTGTGGCGGAACTGGTAGACGCGACGGGTTTAGGACCCGTTGAGCGAAAGCTCTTGGAGGTTCGAGTCCTCTCGCCCGCATCGGTACTCGCCGCAGCCAGGCGCGACGCTGGCAGAATGGGCCGGGCCGTGAAGACGACCGTCGAAGAGCTCCCCGAAAACCGCGTTCGCCTCGCGGTCGAAGTTTCCGAGCACGACGTCGCGCACGCCTTCGAGCACGCCGCCACCGACCTCGCCGCCAACACGCGGATCCCGGGGTTCCGGCCCGGCCATGCGCCGTTGGCCGTGGTAACCGCGCGCATCGGGCGCGACGCCGTGTGGGACGAGGCCGTCCGCGGACACCTCGACGGCTGGTTTTGGAACGCGGCCGACGAGGCGGGCATCCAGGCGGTCAGCACGCCCGAGGTCGAGTTGGGCGACATGCCCGGCGAGGGCGAGCCGTTCCAGTTCACCGCGACCGTCGCCGTCCTCACGAAGCCCGATGTGGGCGAGTGGGAGGGGCTCGAGGTCCCGAAGGCCGAGGCCGAGGTTCCCGTCGAGATCGTCGACGCCGAGCTCGAGGAGCTTCGACGCACTGTGGCCGAGCTCGTTCCGGTCGAGCGCCCCGCGCAGGAAGGCGACACCGTCGTCGTCGACCTCGAGGGCGAGCAGGTCGGGACGCAGCGCGACTATGTGACCGAGGTGGGGAGCGGCCGGCTGATCGACGAGCTCGACGACGCGCTTCCCGGCATGGCCGCCGGCGAGGCGAAGACGGTCGTGCTCGCGATGCCCGACGAGGCGACCACCGACGTCCTCATGACGCTCAAGGAGATCAAGGAGCCCGTGCTCCCCGAGATCGACGACGAGCTGGCCAAGTCCGCGAGCGAGTTCGACACGATCGCCGAGCTGCGCGCCGAGATCGAGGAGCGGCTGCGCGAGTCGATCGCCGACGAGGCCGAGGCGGCGTTCCGCGAGTCGGCCGTCGACGCGCTCGTCGACGCGACCCCGTTCGACGTTCCCGAGTCCCTGGTCGACCGACGCGCGTCCGAGCTCTTCAACGGTCTCGCGCGCTCGCTCGCCCAGCGCGGCATCGGCGTCGAGACCTACCTCGCCACGACCAACCAGTCCCAGGAGGACGTCGCCATGCGCCTGCGCGCGCAGGCCGAGCGGGCGATCCGCCGTGAGCTCGTGCTCGACGCGGTCGCCGACAAGCTCGACATCCAGATCACCGACGAGGAGCTCGAGGCCTTCGTCCGCGAGCAGTCGGAAGCGGTCGGCGACGACCCCGACACGACGCTCGGCAACCCTTCGTGAGCGCGGCGCCCTCGAGGCCCTGCGCACCGACCTCAGAATGAGAAAAGCACTCGACGAGATCGCGGCCGGAGTGAAGCCGATCCCGGTGGAGCTTGCCCAGGCGCGCGAGAAACTCTGGACCCCGGAGAAGGAGAAGAGCACGTCCGGGATGAACATTTGGACCCCAGGCAGCGAGGAGGAACGTACGACATGAGTCCCCTGATCCCGATGGTGGTGGAGCAGACATCGCGCGGCGAGCGCGCGTTCGACATCTACTCGCGCCTCTTGAACGAGCGAATCATCTTCCTCGGGACCCCGATCGACGATCAGATCGCGAATCTCATCATCGCGCAGCTGATCCATCTCGAATCGGAGGATCCCGACAAGGACATCTCGATCTACATCAACTCGCCGGGCGGCTCGGTGTACGCCGGCCTCGCGGTGTACGACACGATGCAGTACATCAAGCCGCAGATCCAGACCGTGTGCGTCGGCATGGCGATGTCGATGGGCGCGGTGCTCCTCGCCGGCGGAGCCCAGGGCAAGCGCATGGCGCTGCCGAACTCGAAGATCCTGATCCACCAGGTCTCGAGCGGCTTCCAGGGCCAGGCCACGGACATCGAGATCCAGGCGCGCGAGGTCATCAACATCAAGCGCCGCCTGGAGGAGATCCTCGCCGAGCACACCGGCCAGGAGACCGAGAAGGTTTCCAAGGACATGGAGCGCGACTACTTCATGACCGCCGAGGAGGCCAAGGAGTACGGAATCATCGATACCGTCCAGACCCAGCGCGGCGCCGGAGTCGCCGCCGTAGCCTGATCCCCCTAGGCGTAACCGCCAAGACCCGCTACAAGGTTAAGCAGACATGGCCCGAGCAACCGACGGAAACGAACAGCTCCTCTGCAGCTTCTGCGGCAAGAGCCAGCGGCAGGTCAAGAAGCTGATCGCCGGTCCCGGCGTCTACATCTGCGACGAGTGCATCGATCTCTGCAACGAGATCATCGACGAGGAGCTCACCGCTCCCGCGCAGCTCGACCTCGACAACCTCCCGCGCCCGAAGGAGATCTACGAGGTCCTGAACGACTACGTGGTCGGCCAGGAGGAGGCGAAGCGCACCCTCTCGGTCGCGGTCTACAACCACTACAAGCGCGTCCAGATGGCGATCGGCGAGGGCGAGGTCGAGCTCGCCAAGTCGAACATCCTCCTGCTCGGCCCGACCGGCTGCGGGAAGACGCTCCTGGCGCAGACGCTCGCGCGGATCCTGAACGTGCCGTTCGCGATCGCCGACGCGACCGCGCTCACCGAGGCCGGCTACGTCGGCGAGGACGTCGAGAACATCCTCCTCAAGCTGATCCAGGCGGCCGACTTCGACGTGAAGAAGGCCGAGACCGGGATCATCTACATCGACGAGGTCGACAAGATCGCGCGCAAGGCGGACAACCCGTCGATCACGCGGGACGTGTCGGGCGAGGGCGTCCAGCAGGCGCTCCTGAAGATCCTCGAGGGGACGGTCGCGAGCGTGCCGCCGCAGGGCGGGCGCAAGCATCCGCACCAGGAGTTCCTCTCGATCGACACGACGAACATCCTCTTCATCTGCGGCGGCGCCTTCGCCGGGCTGGAGAAGATCATCGGCAAGCGGATCGGCAAGAACGCGGTCGGCTTCGGCGCCGACATCAAGTCGCGCAAGGACACGACCGGTGAGGAGCTGCACGCCAAGGTGATGCCGGAGGATCTCCTCGGCTACGGCCTCATCCCCGAGTTCATCGGCCGGCTGCCGGTCGTCTCGGCGGTGCACCAGCTGACGAAGGAAGATCTCGTGCAGATCCTCCTCGAGCCGAAGAACGCGCTCGTCAAGCAGTACCAGCGGTTCTTCAACTACGACTCGATCGAGCTGATCTTCACCGAGGACGCCCTCTGGGAGATCGCCGACAAGGCGCTCGAGCGCGAAACCGGCGCCCGCGGCCTGCGCTCGATCATCGAGCACGCGCTCCTCGACGTCATGTTCGAGCTTCCGTCGCGCACCGACGTGAACAAGTGCGTGATCACGAAGGAGACGATCGAGAAGCACCTGCGCCCGACCCTCGTGACCGAGGGCGGCCGCTCCGAAGAGCCCGAAGAGCTGGCCGAAGAGTCCGCCTAGTTTCCGCCAGAAGTCCGGCCGCCAGTGCCGCCTCGGCGCTGCGTTGCGGCTTGCGTGTCGCCGATCCGGGCGTGTTCCCAGCAGCCGCGACGGACGAGGAACGCTGCGAGGGCGCGGCTAGCGCCAGTCCACGGAGACGACCTCAACGGGGTCTTTGATCCCTTTGAGGTCGATCGCTCTTGGCTGCGACGCGGCCACGGAGACGCCGTCGACGCTCGCCTCGGTGACGAGGATCTCGCGACCCTCCGCTGCGGCGCCGACGCGCGCCGCAGTGTGGACGCCACGGCCGCGGTAGCCGTCGCCCACCTTCAGCGCGCCGTCCGTGTGGATGCCGATGCGGACGTCGAAGACGAACTCCTGGTCGACCGCCTGCTGCACGCCGATCGCGGCCTGCACCGCGTTCGCCGTCGAATCGAACGCAACGAAGAACCCATCGCCGGTGTGGTCGACGACCTGGCCGCCGTGGTCGGCGAAGATCGCCCGCAGCGTGTCGTCGTGCCGGCGCAGCACGTTGGCCCAGTGACGGTCCTCGATCGTCGCGAGCAACTCGGTGGACTTCACGATGTCCGTGAAGAGGAACGTCTTCGTGACCTCTCGGGACGGAACACGTTGCAAGAGATCGGCGACGCGCTCGGCATCGCGGACGGCGCCCAGCCGCTCGAACCGCGCCGCGGCGGCCTGAAGCTCCCAGGCCGCGGTCTCCTCGTCCTCCTCGGCCCGGGCGAGCGCGCCGAGCCGCTCGCGCGCACGGGCGACGTCGTAGGTCGCACCGGTCGCGTCCCATAGGCGCCGGGCCTCCCGGAAGCACGCGAACGCCTCGGCGATATCGTTGCGCGCCTCGCGCACGGTGCCGCGGGCAAACGCCGACGACGCCTTCAGGGCGGACGTCTCGAAGGTGTCCGCGATCGCGTCCAGCTCGCGTGCCAGCTCCTCGGCCTGATCCACGTCGCCGCTCGCGAGCGCGATCTCGATTCCGGCCGGAAGCAGGCGCGCCCGATGCGCGGAGGTCACGCTCGCATCGGCCAGAGCGCGCCCGATCGAGGCCGATGCGGCCTTCGCGTTCCCTTGCACGAGCCGGAGCAGCGAGAGTCCGGGCTCGGGCGTGCGCCCGAACTCGTCGGCGTCCCGGAACGACTGCTCGGCCGCGGCGTAGTCGCCGAGCAGCATGCGGATCTCGCCCAGCTCGTAGAACGCCGCGCCCGCGACACGGGGCGACCAGCTCCGCAGCTCCTCGCTCGCACGCCCGGCCTCGTCCTCGGCTTCGGTGAGGCGACCCTTGAACTTCATGACCTCCGCGTAGTTCACGCGGCAAAGCCCAGGGAACGACGACGGGAAGAAGCCGTGCGCGACCTCGGTCCACTCGCCGGCGCGGTCGAAGTCCGCGACGTCGCGGCAGGCGCCGATGGTGTTGCAGTAGACGACCACCGTCGAGTACGGGTCGAGTTCGCCGCCGACTGCGGCGGCGCCGGCCTCGTCCAGCAGGAGCCTCCCTTCGGCGACGTCGCCGCGCGAGATGAGTGCAATGCCCCGCCGCTGGAGACCACGGATCTCGAGGCTGCGATCGCCGTGCCGGCGGCCGATCTCTTCCGCCTCCTGCGCGAACGCGATCGATTCCTCGAGCGCGTTCGTGCCCAGCGTAAGGAGCGCCTGCTCGACTGCCCAGTAGCCGTGCTCCGCCGACTCCGGCTCCTCGTCGAGGATCCGCCTGGCTCGGCTCATCCATCCCTGCGCGACCGACGGCTGGAGCTGGGTCGAGTACTCGTGTCCCAGCCGGGTGGCGACGTAGGCCGCACGGAGCGGCTGGTCGGCTTCGACGAACGCGCGGTACGCGCGCTCGAGGTACCCGATCGCCTCCTCACCGTGGTTGCTCCAGAACGTGATTTCACCGAGGAGGAGAAGATCCTCCGCACCTAGGGCGCCCTCTGCGTCGGCTTTCTGGAGAAGGTCGTACGCCTCGGTCCACGACCGCCGCTCGGCGGCTTCGCGCCCTGCTGCGACCGGATCATGGGCCGTCACCATGGCGTGACGAATGGTACGTATGCACGCTAGCGCCAGGCGATCTCGGTGATTTCGACGGGCTCGGCGATGCCCTTCAACTCGACCGCGCGCGTGTTCTTCACCGAGTAGCGGATCGCCGTGTCGGCGAGCGTGTCCGAGCTCGCGAGGATCTCGCCGGCGCCCGCCAACGCGCCGATCCGCGCCGCGGCGTGGACGCCCTGTCCGCCGTAGTCGCCCTCGTCCTTCGCGAACGCGCCGCCGGCGTGGAGCCCGACTCGCACGTCCGGCGCGACACCCTCGTACGCATCGAGAGCGCGCTGCACGGAGACGGCCGCCTCGACCGCCGCCGCGGGGGAGTCGAACGCCGCGAAGAACCCGTCGCCGGTCTGCTTGATCACGTCGCCGCCCTCCGCCTGGAGGAGCTCGCGGAGCGTCCGGTCGTGCCAGGCGAGGAGCTTCTCCCACTTCACCTCGCCGAGCGCCTCGGCGAGCTCTGTCGAACCGACTATGTCCGTGAACATGAACGTCCGGGTGACCGGAACCTCGCCGAGGAGCTCGGACACTCGCTGGGCGTCGAGCACCGCGCCGAGCCGCTGGAACGTCGAGCGGGCCGCCGTCAGCTCCTCGACTGCCGCGTCCTCGTCGCCGACCTTCCGTAGCGCGAGCCCAAGGTGCGTCTGCGCCTCGGCGGTCTCGTACGGGATCCCGACCTCGCGCCAGATCTCGACCGCGCGCTCGAGCTTCTTCACGGCGGCCGCGGCGTCGCCTTCGGCCAGGCGGATCTCGCCCCAGGCGAGACACACGCTCGCCTCGAACGCCGGCGTCCGCTCGTCGGCGACGCGGAACATCTCGGTCAGCTCGTCGAGTTTCGTCGCCGCCTCGCGGGCGGTCTTGAGATCTCCGGCGGCGAGCGAGATCTCGATCTGTGCCGGCAGTCGCCGGATCATCGTGATCGGATCGCCGCCCGCCTCCATCGCGCGCGTGATCGCGGACACGGCCGCGTCGACCTTCCCTTGGGCGAGCCGCAGGAGCGCGAGCCCGGGTTGCGGGTCGCGGCCCCATTCCTTCGACTGCCGGTACGACTCCTCGGCGGCCGCGAAGTCGCCGCGGCGCCGGCGGATCTCGCCGATCTCGTAGAAGCCGGCCGCGGTCGTCCAGGCGTCGAACCCCTGGAGCTCTTCGCACGCCTGCACCGCCTGCTCCTCGGCGCCGGCCCAGTCGCCCTGAAGACGCTTGACCGTCGCGTGGTGCACGCGGCAGGCGCCGGGGAAGCCCTTGACGTCCATGCCGTCGGACCAGCGCTTCGCCGCCTTCGTCCACTCGGACGCGCGGCGGTAGTCGCCGACGCCGTTGCACGAGGTGATGGTCACGCAGTAGACCCACCCGGTCGAAAGCGGCCGAAGCTCGCCGCTCACGGCGGATGCGGTCGCCTCGTCGAGCAGCGCGAGCCCCTCGGTTGCGTCGCCCCGAAGGACGAGCGCCCGTCCCTTGGTGACGAGCGCGAGCGCCTGGAGGTCGGGGCTCGCGAACCGGGTCGCGATCTCGTGCGCCGCCTCGGCCTTCTCGATCGCGAAGGCGAGATCGGTCGCCAGCGAATTCAGTCCCTGGAACAGCGCGAGATAGCCGTGCTCGAGCGACTCGGGCTCGCCTTCGAGCAGGCGCTCGGCCTTCGCGAACCAGCCCTGGGAGACAGAGAGGTCGGCCTTGCCGAAGAAGTCCCCCGAGAGGACGAGTGCGATCTGCGCCGCGCGCAGCTTGTCGCCCTGCTTCAGGAACTTCGCGTGCGCGCGCTCGCGCAGCCCGATCGCCTCGTCGAGGTTGCCGAGCCACCAGGACGCCTCGGCGAGCATCTCGAGGTCGTCCCCGCCGAGCTCCGCCTGGGCCGGCTTGAGCGTGTCGTACGCCTCGCGCCAGGCGCCGCGAGCGGCGGCCTCACGGCCGGCTGCGAGCGGATCGTCGACGAGCTGGGTCATCGGGCCTCGGGCGGATTGTACGTCCGTAGAATCGATGAACTGTGGACACGCTGTACCGCCCAGAAGGAGTCGAGGAGCGCTGGCAGCGGACGTGGGAGGAGGAAGGCCTCTACAACGCCGACCCCGACCCGTCCAGGCCGACGTTCGTCGACGCCCATCCGCCGCCCAACGTGACGGGCGAGCTGCACATGGGCCACGCCCTCCAGCTGGCGCTCGGCGACGCGCTCTGCCGGCTCAAGCGGATGCAGGGCTACAACGTCCTCTTCCAGCCCGGCTACGACCATGCCGGCATCTCGACGCAGAACGCGGTGGAGAAGCACCTGCGCACCGAGGGGAAGACGCGCCAGGATCTCGGCCGCGAGGCGTTCGAGGCCCGCGTCTGGGAGTGGCTGCGCGAGTACGGCGGCAAGATCATGACCCAGTTCCGGCGCATGGGCGCCTCGCTCGACTACCGGCGCGAGCGGTTCACGATGGACGACGGCTACGTCCGCGCGGTCATGCGCGCGTTCGTCCACCTCTACGAGAAGGGCTGGATCTACCGGGCGAACCGGATCATCAACTGGTGCCCCTACCACCAGACCTCGCTCTCGGATCTCGAGCTCGTCCACGCCGAACGCGACGACGCGCTGACGACCATCCGCTACCCGTTCGTGGACGGCTCGGGCCACGTCGCAATCGCGACCGCGCGGCCGGCGACCATCCCGGCGGACGTCGCCGTCGCCGTCCATCCGGACGACCCGCGTTACACCGACGCGATCGGCAAGGAGGTGATCGTTCCGTTTATCGAGCGGCCCGTGCTCGTCATCGCCGACGAGCGCGTGGACCCGGAATTCGGCACCGGCGCGCTCAAGGTGACGCCCGGCCACGACCAGAAAGACTTCGAGATCGGCCGCGCCCACGCGCTGCCCGAGCCGATGTGCATCGGGCCCGACGGGCGCATGAACGACCACGTCCCCGCGCTCGCCGGGCTCACGCAGGAGGAGGCGGCGGAGAAGATCGTCGCCTGGTGCAAGGAGCGCGATCTCCTCGAGAAGCGCGAGGCCTACCGGCACACCGTCGCGCTCTGCGAACGGTGCGAAAGCCGCATCGAGCCGCTGATCTCGCTCCAGTGGTGGTGCGCCATGGACGAGCTGAAGAAGCCGGCTATGCGCGCGCTCGAGACGCGCACCGTCCGCTTCCACCCGGAGTCGCAGCACCGTTACGCGTACGACTCGCTCGAGAACGCGCCCGACTGGTGCATCTCGCGGCAGCTCTGGTGGGGGCACCGGCTCCCGATCTGGGAGTGCCCGAACGGCCACCTGACCGTGCGTGACACCGATCCGGACGCGTGCGGCGACTGCGGCGCCACCGAGCTGACCCGCTCCGACGACGTGCTCGACACCTGGTTCTCGTCGGCGCTCTGGCCGTTCGCGACGCTCGGCTGGCCCGACGAGACGCCCGACCTTCAGGCGTTCTACCCCGGGCACCTCCAGACGACCGCGCGCGAGATCATCCGCCTCTGGGAGAACCGCATGCTCTTCATGGGGCTCGAGCTGATCGGCGAGATCCCTTTCGGGGACGTGATCATCCACTCGACCGTTCTCGCGCCCGACGGGCGCCGCATGTCGAAGAGCCTCGGCACCGGCATCGACCCGCTCGACGTGATCGCCGACCACGGCACGGACGCCGTGCGCTACGGGCTCCTGAAGATGTCCTCGACGCAGGACGTGCGGTTCTCCTACGGCGCGGTCGAGGAGGGGCGCAAGCTCGCGAACAAGCTCTGGAACGTCAGCCGGCTCATCCTCGGGAACGCGGAGGGCGTCGATCCGGCGCTCGATCCGCGCGAGGTCGAGGAGCGCTGGATCCTGGCGCGCATCGACGCGACGGCGCGCGAGGTCGGCGAGGCGGTCGAGTCGTTCGAGTTCGCCCGCGCGGTGAACGCGGTCTACCGGCTCACGTTCGACGACTTCTGCGACTGGTACGCCGAGGCGATCAAGCCGCGGCTCTACGAGAAGGACACGGCCGCGGCGGCCACGGCGCTCGTCGCGCTCGAGCGTCTGCTGGCGCTGCTCCACCCGATCATGCCGCACGTCACCGAGGAGATCTGGACGAACCTCCCCGCGCGAGAGACTCGGTCTCATCGTCGTCGCCGTGGCCGGAGCCGACGCGGCGACTACGACGCCGACGCGGACGCGCTCCAGCGCGTCCAGGACGCGGTTGCGATCGTACGACGAAGCGGCGTGCGCGTGACCCTCTCCGACGACGAGCGCCGGATCTTCGAGGCCGTCGAGCGGCGCGCTCCCGCCGAGACCGACGGGAACGCGGCCGCCGAGATCTCCCGCCTCGAGGGCGAGGTCGTGCGCGGCGAGAAGATGCTCTCCAACGACCGGTTCGTCGCGAACGCCGATCCGGAGGTGGTCGAGGCCGAGCGGGAGAAGCTCGACCGCTACCGCCGCGAGCTCGATGCGCTCCGATCGTGAGTGGCTGGAGAGCCTCGAGCTCTTCGGCATGCAGCTCGGGCTCGACCGCATGCGGGCGCTGCTCGCGCGGCTCGGCGATCCGCAGCGCGCGTTTCGCTCCATCCACGTCGTCGGCACGAACGGCAAGACGAGCGTCACTCGGATGACCGAGGCGCTGCTCCTCGCCGAGGGGCTCTCCGTGGGCGCGTTCACCTCGCCGCACGTGACGACCTGGGCGGAGCGGATCCGCGTGGACGGCGAGGAGGCCGACATCGACCGTGCTCTCGGGCGCGTGAGACCCGGCGCCGAGGCGGTCGACGCCACGCAGTTCGAGGTGCTCGCCGCAGCCGCGTTCGCGGAGTTCGCCGCCCGTGAGGTCGACGTCGCGGTCGTCGAGGCCGGCCTGGGCGGGCGGCTCGACGCGACCAACGTCCTCGACGCGCCCGTGGTCGTGCTCACGAACGTGGCGCTCGAGCACACCGAGCATCTCGGGGACACGCGCGAGGAGATCGCCGCCGAGAAGCTCGCGGTCGTCCGGCCCGGCGCGACGCTCGTCCTCGGCGAGCCCGAGTGGGGCGACGGTCTCCACGGCGAGTCCAACGAGGAGCTCGCAGTGCTGGCCGCGTCGGCGCTCCTCGGCCGCCCGGTCGACCCCGCCGCGGCGCGCGACGTCCTCGTGCCCGGCCGGCTCGAGCAGGTCGGCGACGCGCCGCTCGAGCTCTGGGACGGCGCCCACAACGTCGCGGGCGTGGACTACGTTCTCGCGCGTCTCCCCGAAGCCGACGAATGGACAATCGTGGTCTCGATCCTCTCCGACAAGGACGCCGATTCGATGCTCGCGAGGCTGGCCACACTCGGCCGCCGAGCGGTCGTCACGTCGTCGGGCCACGCGCGCGCCGTTCCCGCCGAGGAGCTCTCGCCCATCGCAGCCCGGCACTTCTCCGACGTCGAAACGGTGGCCGACCCGGCCGAGGCGGTCGCTCGGGCGCGGACGCTCGCGGGCCCGTCCGGAGCCGTGCTCGTCACCGGCTCGCTCACCCTGATCGCTCGTCTTGCCGCTGTCCGACCGGCGTACGTACGATGGGTCACGTAGGCGAGCGGGTCAGCGTGTTCGTGCTCGCGGCGATCGTGCTCACCGCGATCGTCGCGCTCGCGTTCGGGGCGGGCTGGCTCGTCGGAAAGATGATTCTGTGAGCGCGCATTTCCTCTTCCTCCAGACCACGACCGACGAAGACGCGTTCGGGTCCGTCAGCGACTTCTTCGACTCGGAGCTCTGGCTTCTCGCGCGCAACGTCACGCTCTTCTTCGTCGTCGTCTTCTGGCTGGCCACGGCGTTCTGGGTCTACAAGGACGCGAAGCGCCGCATCGAGGATCCGTGGCTGCTCGCGATGGCCGTCGCGCTCGGGCTCTTCCCGCCCTTCGTGGGGCCGCTCATCTACATGCTCTTCCGCCCGCCCGAGTACATCGAGGACGTGCGCGAGCGCGAGCTCGAGATCAAGGCGATGGAGGACGGCCTCGGCGGCGACCGCTGCCCGGTCTGCCGCGCCGACATCGATTCGACCTTCCTCGTCTGCCCCGTCTGCACGACGAAGCTGAAGGCGGCGTGCCGCCGCTGCTCGGCGCCGCTCGAGCCGCTCTGGCAGATCTGCCCGTACTGCGAGACGCCGGTCGAGTCGCCGCGCGTCGTCGAAACGCTCTAGCCTCCGGGCGTGACCCTCGTTCTCGCAGCGGCCGAGCAGAACACGGCCTTGTCCGTCGTGTTCGCCGTCGTCCTGGCGCTCGGCTGGATCGTGCTCGGGGTCGTCTGCTGGATCTTTTGGCGCGCGAAGAAGCGCGAAGACACCGCGCGGTTGGAGGCCGCGAACCGATGGCCGAACGCACCCTCTTCCTGATCAAGCCCGACGCCGTCGAGCGCAAGCTGACCGGCGAGATCCTCAGGCGCATGGAGGATCGTGGCCTCACGATCCGCGCCGCGAAGCTCGTGACGGTCGACCGCGAGCTGGCGGAGACGCATTACGCCGAGCACTCCGACAAGCCGTTCTTCGGCGAGCTGGTGGACTTCATCACGTCGGCGCCGACCCTCGCGCTCGTGCTCGAGGGCCAGTCCGCGATCCCGGTCGTGCGCACGACGATGGGCGGCACGAATCCCGTCGACGCCGCGCCGGGCACGATCCGCGGCGACCTCGCGCTCGCGATGCCGAACAACCTCGTCCACGGATCGGATTCGCCGGAGTCGGCGGCGCGCGAGATCGCGCTCTGGTTCCCCGACCTTGACTGACGGCTCGGTCGAGAAGAACGCGGCCGCCTGGGACGTCTACGCGGCCGACTATCTCGCCGCCGGGCGGCGGAACTGGGAGTCGAACGAGCCGGACTGGGGGATCTGGAGCATTCCGGAGTCCGAGGTCGGGCTCTTCCCCGAGCTGGAGGGTCTCGACGTCGTCGAGCTCGGGTGCGGAACCGGGTACGTGTCCTCATGGGTTGCGCGGCGAGGCGGCAGGCCGGTCGGCGTCGACCCGTCGACCGCGCAGCTCGAGAACGCGCGCCGCTTCCAGGAGGAGTTCGGGATTTCGTTTCCCCTGGTTCAGGCCGGCGCGGAAGACGTGCCGCTGCCGGACGCGTCGTTCGACCTGGCCATCTCCGAGTACGGCGCAAGTCTCTGGGCCGATCCGGCGCTCTGGATCCCCGAGGCGGCGCGGCTTCTTCGTCCGGGTGGACGGCTCGTGTTCCTGCGGACGTCGCCGCTCCTCGTCCTGTGCTCGCCGCGCGACGGCAGCATCCCCGTGCGGGCGGAGCTCCAGTCGCCGCACTTCGGCGGGCTCGGACGGATCGAGTGGCCCGGCGAGGACGGCGTCGAGTACGTGGTGTCGCACGCCGAGATGATTCGCCTGCTCGTCTCCAGCGGGTTCGTCGTCGAGGAGCTCCGCGAGCTGCAGGCGCCCGAGGGCGGCGACTCGGGGCAGTGGGACTTCGTGGAGCTCGAATGGGCGCGGCAGTGGCCGTGCGAGGAGGTCTGGAAGGCGCGCAAGCCGGCGTGATCGTCCTCGCGTCCACGTCGCCGCAGCGCCGGGCGATCCTGGAGCAGCTCGGGATTCCGTTCGAGGTCGTGGCGCCGGTCTACGACGAGGCCGCGAGTCCGGACGCCTCTCCCCTGGAGCATGCGCGGGGGAAGGCGCGGTCGGTGGCCGGCGAGCTCGGTGGTCGGCGTCGACACGACCGTCTTCCTGGGCGGCGACATGCTCGGCAAGCCGGCGGATGCTGCCGAGGCGCGGTCGATGCTGGGTCGGCTCGCGGGTCGGACGCATGCGGTGGTTTCGGGGCTCTGCCTGGTCGGGCCCGGGTGGGAGGAGGCGGTCGAGGCGACGACGCTCGTGACGTTTCGGGAGGTCGGCGCGGCGGCACTCGACGCGTACGTGGCGTGCGGCGAGTGGGAGGGACGCGCGGGCGCATACGCGATCCAGGGCCGCGGCGCCGCGCTCGTCGAGCGGATCGAAGGCGACTACCTGAACGTCGTCGGCCTTCCGGCGGCCGCGCTCCTGGCGATCCTCGAGCGGCGCTTCCCTTAGTGCCGCGACGGTTCACCCGTAGAGCGAAAGCCCTGCAACAGCTAGACTTCCGCGCCTGAATGGGCATCTGGAGGTACATGAGCGGTCTCGGCGGCCGGGAGATCGCTGTTGACCTCGGCACGGCCAACACCCTCGTCTACGTGCGTGGCCGCGGAATCGTTCTCTCGGAGCCGTCGGTCGTCGCGATCGACCAGCGCACCGGCGAGGTCCATGCCGTGGGCGTCGAGGCCAAGCGCATGCTCGGCCGCACGCCCGGCACGATCTCCGCCATCCGCCCTCTGAAGGACGGCGTCATCGCCGACTTCGACGTGACCGAGCAGATGCTCCGTCACTTCATCCAGAAGGTGAACCACAACCGCTTCGCGCACCCGCGCGTGATCGTCTGCGTGCCCAGCGGCGTCACCGGCGTGGAGAAGCGCGCGGTGGAGGAGGCGACCTTGAGCGCCGGCGCGCGCCAGGCCTACCTGATCGAGGAGCCGATGGCCGCGGCGATCGGCGCCGGGCTGCCCGTCTCCGAGCCGACCGGGAACATGATCGTGGACATCGGCGGCGGCACGACCGAGGTCGCCGTGATCTCGCTCGGCGGCATCGTCGTCAGCCAGTCGATCCGTGTCGGCGGCGACGAGATGGACGAGGCGATCATGGCTCACATCAAGAAGGAGTACAAGCTCCTGATCGGCCAGCAGACGGCCGAGGAGCTGAAGCTCGAGATCGGCTCGGCCTGGGAGCTGCGCGAGGAAGTCCGCGCCGAGGTGCGCGGGCGCGACATGCTCACCGGCCTGCCGAAGACGATCGTCATCACCTCCGAGGAGCTACGGCGTGCGCTCGACGATCCGGTCAACCAGATCCTCGACGCGATCAAGTCGACCCTCGACAAGACGCCGCCGGAGCTGGCGGCCGACATCATGGACCGCGGCATCGTTCTCGCCGGCGGCGGGGCCCTTCTCTCGGGTCTCGACGTGCGCCTGCGCGAGGAGACGCTCATGCCGGTCCACCTCGCCGAGTCCCCGCTCACCTGCGTCGCGGTCGGGTCCGGGAAGAGCCTCGAGGAGTTCGAGGCGATTCACCGCTCCGCCAAGGCCCGGCAGCGCAACGGCCGCCGGAGGTAGCGCCCGTGTCGACCGTCTGCCTCTCCGCATACGCGGCTAGGATGTAGTTCCCGTGCCCCGGCCTCGCACCGCACGGATCCCTCTGGTTCGTTCGTCCGCTTCTCGCACCGAGCGTACGCGTAGCCGTGAGCGGAAACCGGCCCGCGCGCGCCTCGTGGCGTTCGGGCTCGTGCTCGTCTCGCTCGCCCTCGTGACCGTCTACTTCCGCGAGTCCTCGGACGGCGCGCTGCACGGCGCGCAGCGCATCGGGATCAGCGTCCTCGCCCCGTTCGAGATCGCCGGCGAGCGCGTCGCGCAGCCGTTCCAGGACGCCTGGGGGTGGACCACCGACGTGCTTTCGGCCAAGGAGGAGAACGCGAAGCTCGAGAAGGAAGTCCGAGAGCTCCGCCAGCAGGTGATCATCGAACCAGACCGCGGCGACGGAGAACGAGACCTTCCGCGCGCTGCTCGAGTTCCGCGACGGCCCGCGCTTCCCGAAGGACTACCGCGGCGTCGCCACGCGCGTGTTCGTCGAGCCGCAGACGGTCTTCCGCCAGGACGTGCTCGTCGCCGCCGGCTCGAACGACGGCATCGAAGTCGACGATCCGGTCGTCCTCCCGCAGGGCCTCGTCGGCACCGTCACCGAGGTCGACGCCGAACGACGTCGAAGGTGCGCCTCCTCACCGACCAGCAGCAGCGCCGCCTCGGCGTACGTGCTGGAGACGCGGCGCGGCCGGCGTCGTGCTGCGCGGCATGAGCTCCGGCTCGCTGATTCTCGACCGCGTGCAGAAGGACGAGGAGGTCAACGTCGGAGACATCGTCGTCACCGCCGGGTCGAACATCGGGCGCTTCGAGTCGCTCTTACCCGCGCGACATCCCGATCTGCCGGGTGACGAGCGTCAGCCAGCGCGACATCGACACTTTCAAGAGCATCCAGTGCACGCCGCTCGTCGACTTCTCCTCGCTGCACGAGGTCATCGTTCTCGTCGCCAGAAGGGCCGGTCGTGAACGTCGCCGACGCCGTCAAGACCGCCGTGCTCATGCTTCGTCGCCGCGCTCGTGCAGATCAGCTTCGTGACGCCGATCTCGATCGCCGGCGGGCACGCCGACCTGCTGCTCGTCGTGCTCGTCTCGCTCGCGCTTCTGCGCGGACCGATGTTCGGCGCGATCGGCGGGCTTCTGGGCTGGGTTCGTGCTCGACATCGGGACGATGGCGCCGCTCGGCCTGAGCTCGCTCGTCCTCACGCTCGCGGGCTACTGGACGGGCCGTTTCGGCGAGGCGACGACGCGCAACTCGCCGCACCCGCCGCTCATCGCCGCTGCTCTCGCGACCGTCTGGGTCGCGGTCGGCTCGGCGGTCTTCAACTTCATGCTCGGCCAGAGCGTCCCGGCCGGGGAGCTCTTCGGGCACGTGCTCCTCCCGACGCTCGCGCTGAACGTCCTGATCGCCTACCCGGTCTACAAGCTCGTCGCGCGGATCTTCAAGACGGACGCGCGCGACCGAAGGGAGCCGGCAACTGTCTAGCCAGCAACTTCCCGGCTTCCTTCCCCGCGACCCCCGCGTCGAGGAGCCCTACCGCCTGACGTCGCAGACGGCGCTTCGCATCGCCATCCTCGGCGCGATCGCGATCGCGCTCTTCGCGGCGCTCTTCCTGCGCCTGTGGGCGCTCCAGGTCATCTCGGGCGAGCGCTACCTCCTCGAGGCGCAGAACAACCAGGTGCGCAGCGCCAGGGTCGAGGCGAGCCGCGGGACGATCGTCGACCGAAACGGCGAGCTGCTCGTCTCCAACCAGGCGGCGACGTCGGTCCAGCTCTGGCCGGCCACGATCGCGCGACATGCCGCCGGCCGAGCAGCTGGCGATGTTCCGCAAGCTCGCGCCGCTCCTCGGGCTGAAGGTCGGCGAGATCCAGCGGGCGATGCGAAGGCACCGCGACGATCCGCTCACGCCGGTCACGATCAAGACGGCCGTGCGGAACGCGAAGGTGCTCTACCTGCTGGAGCACCAGGCCGAGTTCCCCGGCGTCGAGCTCGCGCAGACGGAGCTTCGCCGCTACGACCGTGGCGATCTCGCGGCGCAGCTCCTCGGCTACGTGTCCGAGATCTCGCCGGAGCAGCTGAAGCAGCTCGAGAAGGAGGGCTACGCGGCGGGCGACCGGATCGGCCAGACGGGCATCGAGTCGGCCTACGACCTGAACCTGCGCGGCACGCCCGGGATCAGCGAGGTCCGCGTAGACGCGCTCGGCCAGGTGACGAGCGACCGCCAGTTCAGCCGGCCGCCCGAGGCCGGGTACTCCGTGAAGCTGACGCTCGACGCGGGCCTGCAGCGGGCCGCCGAGAGCGCGCTCGCGTACGGCGTTCGCCTGGCGCACAACGACGGGGAGTGGGCCGCGAACGGCGGCGCCATCGTGGCCATGAATCCGAACACGGGCGAGGTGCTCGCGCTCGCGTCGAACCCGACGTTCGACCCGTCCGTCTACGTGGGCCGGGTCGAGTCGAAGGATCTGAAGCGGCTCGCCGACGCCGAACGCGAACTACCCGACGCTGAACCGCGCCGTCGCCGGCCTCTATCCGCCGGGCTCCACCTTCAAGCCGGTCACTGCGCTCGCCGGGATCCAGGAGGGCCTCCTCAACCCGTCCAGCCCGATCCAGTGCACCGGCCAGATCGAGGTCGGTCGCGACAAGCAGATCTTCAAGAACTGGGATCCGACGAAGAACGAGCCGATGACGCTGACGACGGCGCTCGCGAACTCGTGCGACACCTACTTCTACGAGGTCGCCCTGCGCGCGTACGAGCGGCCCGACTCGCCGATCCAGAAGTGGGCGCGCACGATGGGCTTCGGCGTCTCGACCGGGATCGACGTCGGTCCCGAGTCGGACGGGCTCGTGCCGACGCCGGCCTGGCGCAAGCGCCATTTCAAGGATCCGCGCGAGAAGGTCTGGACGAACGGCGACTCGGTGCAGCTCGGCATCGGCCAGGGCGACCTGCTCGTGACGCCGCTCCAGATGACGCGCCTCTACGCGATGCTCGCGAACGGCGGCAAGCTCGTCGAGCCGCGCGTCGTCAAGGCGATCGAGCAGAACAACACGGAAGGTGCCGCGCCGCTCGTCGTCCGCCCGTTCATCGCGCCGAAGCCGGTCGACCTCGGCATCGACCCGGCCGCCATCCAGGTCGTCCAGGACGGGCTCTACGACGCGACGCACGCCTCCTACGGGACCTCCACGAACGTGTTCGCCGACTTCCCGTATCCGATCTCCGGCAAGACCGGCACGGCGGAGAAGTTCGTCCAGCTGCCCGGCTTCGCGGGACTCCGCGACCAGTCGTGGTGGTGCGGCTGGGGCCCGTCCGAGAAAGCCGAGCTCGTCGTCTGCGCGCTGATCGAGAACGGCGGCCACGGCGGCGACCGCGGCCGCGCCGGCGGCGCTCAAGCTGTTCGAGCACTACTTCCAGGTCCCGGCCGGCTCCTACGAGACCGGCGTCGTGGAGTCCGACTGATGGCCGTCCGGGTCGAACAGCGACGCAGCGGCGCCCCGTGGACGGCGGAGATCGCAGGCATGGCTCCGCCACCTCGACTTCGTCCTCCTGGCGGCCGTCGCCGGCCTGATCGTCTACGGGCTCTCGGTGCTCGGCTCGGTCTCGCGCAACGACATCCCGGGCGAGCCCGACTACTACGTCGTGCGCCAGTACGTGAACGTCGCGCTCGGCGTGATCGCGCTGCTCGTTCTCTCGTTCATGAACCCGGAGCGGTTCAAGGCGATGCGCCGGCCGTTCTACGGCTTCCTGCTCGTCACGCTCGTCGCCGTGCTCGTCGTCGCCGACACGACGCGCGGAACGCGCCGCTGGATCGACATCGGCTTCTTCCAGTTCCAGCCGTCCGAGCTCGGCAAGGTGCTCGATGATCCTCGTGATCGCCGGCTTCCTCGCCGAGCGCTCGCGCCAGATCGCCGAGTGGCGCACGACGTTCGGCGCGGTCGCGCTGACCGCCGTCCCGGCCGTGCTCGTCTTCATGGAGCCGGACTTCGGAACGGCGCTCGTCTACGCGGCCGATCCTCGGAGCGGCGCTCTTCATCGCCGGGACGCGCTGGTCACAACTCGCCTTCCTGGCTGCGGTCGGCGTGATCGCGCTCGCGTCGATCGCCTGGTTCCTGCCCTCGATGGGCGTCGACGTGCTCCAGCCCTACCAGGTGGAGCGCCTCACCGGCTTCCTGAATCCGGACAGCGCCCCCGACAGCGCCACGTACAACATCGTCCAGTCCGAGACCGCCGTCGGCGCGGGCGGCGTCACCGGCCGGGGCGTCGCGAACGCGACCCAGACGAACCTGAACTACCTGCCGGAGCACTCGACCGACTTCATCTTCTCGTCGCTCGCCGAGCAGCGCGGCTTCGTCGGCGGCGCGCTCCTCCTGATCCTCTACGGCCTCGTCGTCTGGCGCGGCCTGCGGACGATCTCGATCGCGCCGAGCCTCTTCACCGCGGTCGTGGCCGGCGGGATCGTCCTTGCGTTCACGATGCAGGTGTTCGTGAACGTCGGCATGACGATCGGGATCGCGCCGATCACCGGGATCCCGCTCCCGTTCGTGAGCTACGGCGGGAGCTCGATGATCGCGACGCTCGCGATGATGGGCCTGCTCCAGGCGATCCACATGCGCGGAAAGATGGACGGCAGACCGTAATCGGGGGTCCGGTCCGTCCGGTCCAGGTCCTAGCGTTCGGGGCCATGACATTCGAGAACATCCTCGAAGCGGACGAGGCCCTCGCGATCGAAGAGGCCGATGCCTGGTTCGAATACCTCGAGGCGATTCGTTCCCACTCGGCGAACGAGCGCTACGACGAGGTCGAGCCGTGGGCCTGGGCGAGGCTGAGTCAGCGACTGCGGATCGTGGAGGTCGAGCGCGGCAGGCTGCGCCCGGCCGCGGCCTAGAGATAGGCCGCTGCTACCCTGTGAAAGGAACGTCACTGGGAGCACCGAGCCCGGATCGGGCGAGCGGGAATCCCGACGTTCATTTGTCTATCGATGATTTTTGAGGCTGACACGCCCGCGACGCGCGCCCCTGACACGGGTGCAGCGCCGACCGGTGTGCGCCTGAAAGGAGAACACCGTGCTCCAGTGGTTTCGCAAGAAGCCGGGGTCCGCGGAAGGGGCGCCCTCGCCGGCTGCACCTTCCCAACCGCAAGCAGTAGAACGCGCCGGTCAATCTGACCCCGCGAAGACCGGCCCCGACGGCCGACCGAAGCGTCGTCGCGGCAACCGAGGAGGCCGCGGACGCAAGCGTCCCGGCGATGCCTCCGCGACGGTAGCCGTCGCCGAGAAGACCGCCAAGCCGTCGACGAGAGGGAAGGCCGAGGAGAAGAAGCCGCAGCGCCGGCGCAGCCAGACGCGGCGCACGTCGTCGACCGGCTCGCGAGCCGCGCTCGCGGACGTGAAGAAGGAGATCTACGTCTCGGTCGAGGTCATGGAACAGACCGTCGCCGTCGTCGAGGACGGGATTCCCGCCGAGGTCTACCTCGAGCGCCCGGGCCGCCGGTCGATCGCCGGCAACATCTACAAGGGCGTCGTCGACAACGTTCTTCCCGGCATGGAGGCGTCGTTCGTCGACATCGGCATCGGCCGCAACGGGTTCCTCTACGTGGACGAGATCGTCGTCCCGGAGCTCGAGGGCAAGCGCCACGGCCGCCGCATCCAGGAGCTCGTCCAGCGCGGCCAGGAGGTGCTCGTCCAGGCGGTCAAGGACCCGATGGGGACGAAGGGCGCCAGGCTCACCACCGAGATTTCCCTGCCGGGCCGCTTCCTCGTCTACACGCCGTTCGGCGAAGGGATCGGCATCTCGCGCCGCCTCGAGGACGCCGAGCGCGAGCGCCTGAAGTCGATCTCGAAGCAGCTCGACCTGCCCGAGGGCGGGATCATCATCCGCACCGCCGCCGAGGGCGCCACGAAGGAGGAGCTCGAGGGCGACCTCGCGCTGCTCGCCAAGCTCTGGTCGACGCTCAAGGGCCGCGCCGCCCGCACCGAGGCGCCGGCGCTCGTCTACCAGGAGGCCGAGCTTCCGCTGCGGATCGTGCGCGACCTCTTCATCCGCGACTTCGAGCGCGTCGTCGTCGACCACGAGCGCACCTACCGGCGCATCGTCGGCTACCTGAAGCGCACGTCGCGCGACCTCGCCGACCGCGTCGAGCTCTACGACGGCAAGGAGCCGCTGCTCGAGAAGTGCGGCGTCGAGGAGGCCGTGAAATCCACGCTGCGCCGCCGCGTCGACCTTCCCTCGGGCGGCTACCTGATCTTCGACTACGCCGAGGCGTTCACGGTCGTCGACGTGAACACCGGCCGGTTCGTCGGCGCGCGCGGCAAGTCGAGCGGCGCCCGGCTCGAGGACACGATCACGAAGAACAACCTCGAGGCGGTCTCCGAGGTCGTGCGCCAGCTGCGGCTGCGCGACATCGGCGGGATCATCGTCATCGACTTCATCGACATGGCGAACCCGAAGAACCGCGCCCAGGTCGAGGATGCGCTGAAGAACGAGCTCGAGAAGGACCGCACGAAGACCTACGTCGTCGAGATCTCGCCGCTCGGCCTAGTCGAGATGACGCGTCAGAACGTCACCGACGGCCCGCGCGAGATCCTCACGCACAAGTGCCCGACCTGCACGGGCGACGGCATCGTCGTCTCGGAGGAGACCTACGCGGTCGACGCCGAGCGGCGCATCCGGCGTCTCGTCCACGAGTCGCGCCACCAGGCGTTCGCGATCGAGCTTCCTTCGCGCGTCGCCGGGATCCTGATCGGCCCGGGCGCCTCGCGCCTCGACGAGCTCGAGGCGGAGACCAGCCGGCGCCTGTTCTTCGAGACGCGTGACGACCTGCCCGCATCCCATTTCGCCGTGCTCGACCGCGGCCCGGTCTCGAGGCTCGAGGGCAAGGCGCTTCCGGTCACGAAGGGCCAGGAGCTCGACGTGAAGCTCGAGGACGTCCATCTCTCCTCGGACGGGGACGCGATCGCCCGCGTGAACGGCTACGTGATCGCGGTCGCGGGCGCCAAGGACCGGATCGGGAAGACGGTCAAGGTGAAGATCGAGCGCGCCACGCGCACGGTCGCGTACGCGACGCTGGCGGGCGCCGACGCCGCCGGCGAGGCGCCGATCGAGGCCGGCACCGAGCTCGACCGCGAGGACGCCGGCGTGGCGATGACGCCGAAGCGAAGCCGTGGTTCCCGCGGCGGCCGCGGCCGCGGCAAGAAGCCGGTGGCCGAAGGCGCTGAGGTAAAGGCCGAGGCCACGACCGAGAAGCCCAAGCCGAAGCAGACCCGCACCGCCAAGCCGAAGGCGAAGCCCGAGGAGCCCAAGGCGGCCGAGGCGACTCGGGCCGAGGGCGAGTCCACCGACGAGACGCCCAAGCCGAAGAAGAAGACGCGGCGCGGCTCGCGCGGTGGGCGCAACCGCAAGAAGAAGCCGGCTGCAGCGGTGACCGCCGAGTCGACGAACGGCGCCGAGCCCGTCGCGGAGGCGGCTCCGGCCGAGCCCGCTGTCGAGCCCGCGGCCGAGACGAACGGCGCCGATCCCGAGGCGAAGCCGCGCAAGAAGACGCGCCGAGGCTCGCGCGGCGGGCGCAACCGCAAGAAGAAGCCTGCCGTTCCGGTCGATGGCGACGCCCCGGCCGAAACCCCGGCCGAGGAGCCGCTCGCTCCTGTCGCCGTCGATGATGAGGATCTCGGCGAGCCGATCAATATCCGATGAGCGCACCTCCGGCTGGGCGCCGCACGGGTCGAATTCGGTGCTTGGTGCCCACCCTCCCCGAAGGCACGCCCATCGGATATCAATCGGCTAGACTTTTCGGCTGAGCGGGCGTGAGCCCGCTCGTTCTACGGAGCAGACCATGACCTACGCAGTGATCGCACTCTCAGGCAAGCAGCATCGCGTCCGCGAGGGCGAATGGCTGCTCGTGGACCGGGTTCCGCACGACGAGGGCGCGACGTTCTCGCCTGACGTCCTCCTGGTGGGAGGCGACGGCGACGTGAAGCTCGGCGCCGACGCGAAGGTCGCAGTCCAGGCGATCGTGGTCGAGCATCTGCTCGGCAAGAAGGTCGTGGTCGGCAAGCACCGCCAGCGCACCGGCTACCGGCGCCGCAACGGCCATCGCTCGAGGCTCTCGAAGATCGAGATCACGTCGATCGGCGCCGCAGCTCCGAAGCGCGCCCCGGCGAAGAAGGCCGAGACCGCGGAGGAGAAGCCGAAGGCCGCAGCGAAGCCGAAGGCTCCGGCCCGCAAGCCCGCCGCGAAGCCCAAGGCCGCGGCGAAGCCGAAGACCGCAGCGAAGCCGAAGGCTCCGGCCCGCAAGCCCGCTGCGAAGAAGACCGAAGGGAAGGACGAGTAATGGCGCACAAGAAGGGACTCGGCTCCTCCAAGAACGGGCGCGACTCCGAGTCCAAGCGGCTCGGCGTCAAGATGTTCGACGGCCAGGAGATCACGGGCGGGATGATCATCGTCCGGCAGCGCGGCACGAGGTTCCGCGCCGGCGAGGGCACCGGCCTGGGCCGCGACCACACGATCTTTGCGACCCGCGACGGGCGCGTCTCGTTCCGCACGTCGGCCTCGGGCCGCACCGTCTCGGTCGTCTAGCCGAGCGGGGCGTTAGCCCGGTGTTCCACGATCGCGCGCGCATCAACGTCGTGGGTGGCCGCGGCGGTGACGGCTGCCTGAGCTTCCGTCGGGAGAAGTACGTCCCGAAGGGCGGTCCCGACGGCGGCGACGGAGGCAAGGGCGGCGACGTCGTGCTGCTCGCGGACCCGGACCGGCGCGATCTCTCGTTCTTCTCCCGCAAGCACCACTTCGAGGCAAAGCGCGGCCGCCACGGCGAAGGCTCGAACAAGCGCGGCGCCGAGGGCGAGTCGATCGAGCTCCACGTCCCCGTCGGGACGCAGGTGTTCGACGATGAGGGTCGGCTGATCGCCGATCTCGCGCACCCGGGCGCGCGGGCGCTCCTGGCGCGCGGCGGGCTCGGCGGGCACGGCAACAAGCGCTTCGCGACGCCGACCGAGCAGGCACCGCGCCTCGCCGAGGTCGGCCAGGCGGCGGAGGAGGGAACGTACGAGCTGCGGCTGAAGCTCCTCGCCGACGCAGCGCTGCTCGGCTTCCCGAACGCTGGCAAGTCGTCACTTCTGCGCCGCATCTCGAACGCGAAGCCGAAGGTGGCTGAGTACCCGTTCACGACGCTCGCGCCGGTGCTCGGCACCGTGGAGGCGGGCGACGGACGGCAGCTCACGGTGGCGGACGTGCCGGGGCTCGTCGAGGGGGCGAGCGAGGGGATCGGCCTCGGGCACGAGTTTCTCGCGCACCTCGAGCGCGCACGGCTCTTCCTGCACGTGATCGACGTGACCGAGGACGTCGCGGAGCAGTTCCACGCGATCGACCGCGAGCTGGCCGCGTACGGCGCCGGGCTCGCGGGGCGACCGCAGATCGTCGTGCTGAACAAGCTCGACCTGCTGCCCGAGGCGATCGGGTTTCCGGTTTCGGATCCGCGCGTTGTGGACGTCGTCGCGGTCTCGGCTGCGACGGGCGCCGGGATCGACGACCTGCGGCGCGCGCTGTTCGAGCACGTTCCGGCCGAAGCTCCCACGCTGGAGCCGAGGGCCCCCGCGGACGACGAGCTCGCCGATTTCCTCGTCTATCGCCCGAAGCCGCCGCGCCGGCGGCCGTACCGGATCTTCCGCACCGACCGCGGCTATCGCGTGACCGGCCCGGCGGCGGCGGAGCTGGATCCGGACATGCTCCGCGAGGCCCTGCGCACCGCCGGCGCGAAGCCGGGCGACGCGGTCACCGTGGGCGAGGAGACGTTCACGTACTGATGGGCGGCTCGGCACTGATTCGGCACAGTCCCGCGCACCACACGCGCGCATTTCGGAGTTACGCTCGAACCTGGGGGTGCTGCACAGGGGGGTCCCCCGGGGGAGCACCAAGTCGGGCTCGCTGGACATGGCTGGAACGGCCGTGGCCGTAGGGCTCCTCGGTGGCACGTTCGACCCGCCGCACAACGGGCATGTGGCGCTCGCACGCCGGGCGGTCGAGGCGCTCGGGCTCGAGCGTCTGATCGTGGTCGTCGTCGGCGAGGCGCCGCACAAGCCGGTCGAGACGGACGCCGAGACGCGGTTCCGCCTGGCCGCGGCCGCGTTCGCGGACCTCCCCGGCGTGGAGCTCTCGCGACGCGAGCTCGACCAGGAGGGCCCGTCGTACACGGTCGACACCGCCCGCTGGGCGAGCGAGCGCTACGGCGACGTCGTGTTCGTCGTCGGCGCCGACGAGTTCGCCGACTTCCCCGACTGGCGGGAGCCACACGCCATCCTCGACGCCGTCCGTCTCGCGGTTGCGACCCGGCCCGGGACCGACCGTGCGCGCGTCGACGCGGCGGAGGAACGCCTGGCACGACCGGACCGGATCGTCGAGTTCGAGCTCGACCCGCTCCCGGTGTCCTCGCGCGACATCCGTGAGCGCGTCGCCCGCGGCGAGCTGGTGGACGACCTCGTCCCCGAAGCGGTCGCGCAGATCATCGGCGAGCTCGGTCTCTATCGAGCTACCCTGTAGGCAGATGTTCCCTTCGAAGCCAGCGGCCCTCTGACGCCGCTCGACTACGCCCAGCGGATCGCCGGGATCGCCCAGGAAAAGCTGGCGACCGACACGACGATCCTCGATATGCGGCCCGTGTGCTCGTACACGGACTACTTCGTCATCTGCACGGGCGCGAACGCGCGCCAGACGAAGTCGATCTACGACGAGGTGCACTTCCGCATGAAGCAGGACGAGGAGCTGATCCCGCGCAACGTGGCGGGCGTCTCGCCCGGATCCTGGATCCTCGCCGACTACCTCGACGTCGTCCTGCACGTGTTCACGCAGGAGGCGCGGGACTTCTACCGCCTCGAGGAGCTCTGGGGCGACGTCCCGTCGGTCGAGATCGCGGCCGCGCGCTAACCTTTCACCCACGGGGCCATAGCTCAGCTGGGAGAGCGTCTGGCTGGCAGCCAGAAGGTCGCGGGTTCGAATCCCGCTGGCTCCACTCGATCGGTTCCGCGGCGGCGGAACAATGCGGAACCCGGGGCGGTCGAAGCGGCATGAGTGTGACGCGTGACCCGATCTGTGGCGTAGTACGGATATGAACGCGTTCGCATCGCCCTGGGTCGGGGGTCGCGCGAGTCGGAGGCCGTTCGCCGAGGTCGCCGAGGAGCACCTCGACGACGTGCGCCGGTTCCTCGTCTTCTTCACCGGCGACACGGGGCTTGCGGACGACCTGACGGCGGAGACGTTCGAGCGCGCGCTGCGACGGTGGAAGCGATACGACCCGCGGCGCGGGCCTGAGCTGCCCTGGCTCTGTGCCGTCGCACGGCGCGTCGCGCTCGATCACTTCCGCTCGGAGTCCCGGCGGCGCGGGCGCGAGCAGCGCTACGCCGCCGAGGAGTCGCACGTCGAGGATCTGGAGCCGGTCGGCTTCTCGCCCGAGCTCGCCGCCGCGCTGGCGACGCTGAGCGCCGGCGAGCGCGAGGTGATCGTGCTGCGGATCGTTCTCGAGATGGACGCCGACACCGCCGCGCGCGTGCTCGGAATTGGACGGACCGCCTGCTCGATGCGGCTTTCACGCGCGTTGGGCAAGCTCGGAGAAAGGATGGAATCCCATGCGATCGCCTGAGATCGAACCCGCACGGCTCGAGCGTCTGCTCGCCGGCTTCGCGCCGGAGACGGCGCAGGAGGCGATCCTGCAAGGACTCGTCCGCGAGTTGCGCGGCGGGATGGCCGAGGCGCCGCTGGCGCTGCGCGAGCGCGTGCGGATGATCTGCGACCCCGTTTCGCCGCGACGGGTGTTCGTGACCCGGCGACGGCTCGTCGCCGTCGCGCTCGTGGCGGTGCTCGTCGCGGTGGTCGGCGCGGTCGCGTTGCGGGGCGGCGCAGGCGACACCGGAGCCGTTCCCGCCGAGCGGGAAGGCATGTCGTTCCTCAAGGAACGGTCGGCGCAGCAGACCGAAAGCATGCACGCCAACGATGCGGTTCCGCTTGAAGCCGCGCAGGACGCTGCCCGGGCGTCCAAACCGAGCACGATTTTCGAGACCGCGCCGTCGGGCCGTGCGCAGGACGTGAAGATGACGATGGCGATCCGCGTGCCGGACGCCGACGCGCTCTCCGACGCGACGAACGCCGCGCTTGCCCTGACGACTGAGCTGGGCGGCCATGTCGCCGCATCGAACGTCGACACCGATGGCTCCACCGGCGAGGCGCGTCTCAGCCTGAGCATCCCGGTCGGGAAGGTCGAGGACGCGGTCGTGCGGCTGTCCGCGCTCGGGACGATCACGCACCAGAACGTGCAGACCGTCGACCTCCAGGGGCGGCTCGACGCGCGCGCGAAGCAGGTCGACCGCATCCAGCGCGCGATCGAGGCCGACGAGCTGCGGCTGGCGAGCGGCACGCTCACCGCGGAAGAGAAGCTCCTGACGGAGCTGCGTCTCGCCGGGAACCGCGCCGACCTGCGCGAGGTGCGCCGCGTCCGGGCTCTCCTCGCCAAGCAAGCCGCGAACGCCGAGCTGGCGCTCACGCTCCGCACGGGCTCGGCGCCAGCCGGCTCGAAGGACGAGGGCGGGGTAGCGGGAGCCGTCGACGACGGGTTCGCCTTCCTCGCCGCCGCGGGCACCGTCGCGCTACTCGTTTTCATCGCGGCGAGTCCGCTGATCGTGCTGGCGATCCTGGCGTGGATCCTGCTCCGCACGCGCCGCCGGCGGATCGAGGCCCGGGTTCTGGACCAGCCGCGTCCCGGCGCCCCCCGCACCGCACCGCCCGCGCCGAAGTAGCCGCCTGACGCCTGGGGATCGTCCGGCACAGATCCGACACGTTCCGCGCACCACACGCGCGAATTCGCGCGATACGCTCAGGCACGAGGGGTGCCCTAACCGGGGTCCCCGGGGAGACGCCGAAATCGGGCTCCGCTACACTCGGACCAGATGACGAGCCTCGCTCTTACGAGCTTCAGGGGAACCTAGCGAGCGGCAGCAGCCGGTCGCCCAGTCATCCCTGAGCCTCTCCGACGAGAGGCTTTTTCGTATCTGGAGACGAATAGACGAATGGACATGAAGCGGTACGACCCGAAGACGATCGAGCCCAAGTGGCAGGAGACCTGGAAGCGCGAGGGCGCCTTCCACGTCCCCAATCCCGGTGAGCCCGGTGCTCCCGAGATGGGCGCCAAGACGTACGTGCTCGAGATGCTCCCGTACCCCTCGGGCGAGCTCCACATGGGGCACGTGCGCAACTACATGCTCGGCGAGATCGTCGCGCAGTTCCGCCGCCGCAACGGGGCCGCCGTCCTGCGCCCGATGGGCTTCGACGCGTTCGGCCTGCCGGCGGAGAACGCCGCCATCCGCGAGGGCGGCCACCCGCGCGACGTGACCGAGCGGAACATCGCGTCGATCCGCGCGCAGATGGAGCGCATGGGCTGGGCGATCGACTGGGACCGCGTCCTCTCCACCCACGAGCCCGAGTACTACCGCTGGACGCAATGGCTCTTCCTCCGCTTCTACGAGCGCGGCCTCGCCTATCGCAAGGAGGCGCCGGTCAAGTGGTGCCCGAACGACCAGACCGTCCTCGCGAACGAGCAGGTGATCGACGGCCGCTGCGAGCGCTGCGGGCACGAGGTCGAGGCGAAGAACCTCGAGCAGTGGTTCTTCCGGATCACCGACTACGCGGACGTCCTGCTCGATGAGATGTCCCTGCTCGAGTCCTGGCCCGAGCGCGTGCTGACGATGCAGCGCAACTGGATCGGCCGCTCCGAGGGTGCCGAGCTGCTCTTCCACTCCGTCGAACTCGACAAGGACGTCCCGGTCTTCACGACGCGCCCGGACACGATCTTCGGCGCCACGTTCTTCGTGCTCGCGCCCGAGCATCCGCTCGTCGCCGCGCTCGTCGCGGGCACCGAGCAGGAGCACGAGGTGCTCGAGTACGTGCGCCACTCCGGCGCGCGAACCGCGGTCGAGCGCGAGGAGAAGGAGAAGGACGGCGTCTTCACGGGCCGCCACGTCGAGAACCCCGCGACCGGGGAGCGGATGCCGATCTGGGTCGCCGACTACGTGCTAATGGAGTACGGCACCGGCGCGATCATGGGCGTCCCCGCGCACGACGAGCGCGATTTCGCGTTCGCGGAGAAGTACGACCTGCCCGTGCGGACCGTCGTCGCGCCGGCCGACGGCGCCGACGGACCGGTGGCGCAGGAGGGCGCGTTCATCGAGCACTCCGAGAACGAGGTGCTCGTCAACTCGAGCGACTTCACCGGGCTCTCCGCGGCCGAGGGCAAGGAGCAGATCGTCCGCTGGCTCGAGTCCGAGGGCCGCGGCCACGCGAAGGTCGGCTACCGGCTGCGCGACTGGCTGCTCTCCCGCCAGCGCTACTGGGGCTGCCCGATCCCGGTCGTCCACTGCCCCGAGTGCGGGATCGTCGCCGTGCCGGACGACCAGCTGCCCGTCGTGCTCCCCGAGGTCGACGAGTACCTGCCGAAGGGCCGCTCGCCGCTGGCGGCCGCGGAGGACTGGGTCAACACGACCTGCCCGGACTGCGGCGGCGAGGCGAAGCGCGAGACCGACACGATGGACACGTTCGTCGACTCGTCCTGGTACTTCATCCGCTACACCGATTCGCAGAACGCGAACGCGCCGTTCGACCGCGCGATCGCCGATTTCTGGCTCCCGGTCAACCAGTACATCGGCGGGATCGAGCACGCGATCCTCCACCTCATGTACGCCCGCTTCTTCACGAAGGTGATGGAGGAGCTCGGCCTGGTGGGGTTCCGCGAGCCGTTCGCGCGACTCTTCACGCAGGGGATGCTGCACCGGCACGGCGCGAAGATGTCCAAGTCGAAGGGGAACGTGATCACCCCGGACGAGTACGTCGACCGCTACGGCGCCGACGCGGTGCGGATGTACCTGCTGTTCATCGGGCCGGTCGAGCAGGACGCGGAGTGGCAGGACTCGGGCTTCGAGGGGATCGTCCGCTTCCTGCACCGGCTCTGGCGCGCGGTGATGGAGCAGTGCGCGAAGCCTCCGCTGGACGGGCCGGTTCCCGACACGGCGCTCGCACGGAAGGCGCACGAGACGATCGCGAAGGTGACCGACGACATCGGCCGGCGCTTCGCGCTGAACACACCGATCGCCGCGGTGATGGAGCTCGTGAACGAGCTCACGAAGACGCCGGGCGACCCGGCCGGGCGCTTCGCGGCAGAGACGGCCGTGTCCCTGATCCAGCCGTATGCGTCGCACATCGCCGAGGAGCTGTGGGTCGAGCTGGGCCACGAGCGGCTCTGGGAGGAGCCTTGGCCGAAGGCGGATCCGGCGCTCCTCGAGCACGACACGTTCGTGCTCGTCGTCCAGGTGAACGGCAAGGTGCGAGGCCGGGTCGAGGTCGGCGCCGCGCTCACGGAGGACGAGCTCGTCGCGGCCGCGCGGGAGCTGCCACGCGTGCAAGAGCTTGTTGACGGCAAGGAACTTCGGAAGGCGATCGTCGTTCCACGCAAGCTCGTGAACCTCGTCGTCTGAGGGTCTCGCGGCGCTCCGGCGCTGCTCGCTTTCGCCGGTGGAGAAACCGGCACGAAGTCGACACGATTCCGCGTGCCACGCGTGCGAATTTCCCGGCTACGCTGCAATTGGGGGATCCGCCCCGCGAGACGTACGCGTGCGCGAGAACAGGAATCTCAGCGTCGCGTCCGTACCATGAGTTCATGCCCTACGGCCGCCTGATTCCGAGAGGCCGGGGCCGGTGAGCTTCGATCTCCTCGTCCTCGTCGCGGTCGCGCTCTTCGCGGTCGCCGGCTACATGCGCGGGTTCACGGCCCAGGTGATCTCGCTTCTCGGCGTCGCTGCCGGCCTGGTCGTCGGCGCGTGGCTCGCGCCGCATCTGCTCCCGGAATCGAGCGCCGACTGGCTGCCGCTCGCGACGCTCGTCGGGGCCGCTGCGGGCGCGATGGCGTTCGGGTTCGGCGCCGGGCGGCTGGCGGCAGGCGCGCAGATGAGCATCCTCCGGGTTCCCGGCTTGGGGGTGGTCGACCGGATAGGCGGCGCCATCGTCGGCGGTCTGCTCGCGCTCGCGTTCGCCTGGGCGCTCGCGGTGCTCCTGCTTCAGCAGCCGTCGCTCGGCCTGCGCAAGGCGGTGCAGCGCTCGGTCGTCCTGCCGGCGCTCGTCGATGTTCTCCCGCCCGACTCGGTGCTGAGCACGCTCGAGGGGATCGACCCGCTGCCGGTTCTTCCGCAGCTCGTGCCGCGGGACCTGCCGCCGCCGGACAAGAGCGTCCTGCGCAGCCCCGGTGCACGGGCGGCCGCGGCGAGCGTCGTGAAGGTCGAGGGGACGTCCTGCGGTCTCGGGATTCAGGGCTCCGGCTGGGTCGTCCGCGGCGACCTGGTCGCGACGAACGCGCACGTGATCTCGGGCGAGCAGGACACCCGCGTGCTTACTCCCGACGGCGACCGGCTCGATGCCGTGATCGTCTACCGCGATCCCGGCGACGACGTCGCGATCCTGCGTGTGAACGGGCTGACCACGCCCTCGCTGGCCACTCTGGAGGCGGCCGACACGCCGCTGTCGGTCGTGCTGCTCGGCTACCCGGGTGACGGTGCGCTCGTCGCGGTGCCCGCGACCGCGGGAGCGCCGCGCCGGATGCTCGTCCCGAACGCGGACGGGGGAGGGGTCGGCCTGCGTCGGGTCACCCCGTTGCGCGGAAAGGTGCGGCGCGGCGAGAGCGGCGGCCCGGCGGTCGATGCGAAGGGCCGCGTCGTGGCGATGATCTTCGGCGGGTCGCGGAACGGAAACGACGGCTTCGCGGTGCCCGTCGAGACCGTCCTGGACGCGATCGACGGACGCCTCGCCCCGGTCGATCCGGGGCCCTGCGCGGGCTAGCTCGGTCAGCGCGCTGGTTCGTGACGAAGTCGTCACGAAGTCGGCACACCTCGTGACAGTTCCGCGCGTCTTCTCCCGCAACAGTGGAGTCGATGGACATGCCTTCGATCTCTCGGGCTCGCGCGCTCGCGTACGCGACGGTCGCGCTGTTCGCGCTCGTGGTCGGGGCGCGGCTCCTCGAGCGGGGTGATCCGGCGCCCACCGGTGGCTCGAAGGCGGTCGCGATCGAGGCGGAGGAGCCCGTTGCTCGTCAGGTCACGGTTCACGTGGTCGGCGCGGTCGCGAACCCGGGCCTGTACCAGCTGGACGAGGGAAGTCGGATAGACGACGCGATCCGCAAGGCCGGCGGAGCTACTCCGAAAGCCGAGCTCGCGCTCGTCAACCTCGCGTCCCCGGTCGCCGACGGGCAGCAGGTGCTCGTCCCGAAGGAGGGCGAAGTGGCGGTAGCAGGCTCAGGGCCGGGCGCGGAAGCGGGGACAGGCCAGCGCGTCCACCTGAACTCGGCGACGCTCGAGCAGCTCGATTCGCTCCCCGGCGTCGGCCCGGTCACGGCGCAGGGAATCCTCGACTACCGCACTGAGCACGGTGCGTTTCAGTCCGTCGATGAGCTGGACGCCGTACCCGGGATCGGGCCCGCCCGGCTCGAGCGTCTGACGGAGCTGGTCGACCTTTGACGCGCGTTCGTGCCCCACATGTTCTTGCGGGCTCGCTCTGCCTAGGGCTGAGTGGGTCGCTCGCGCTGCGCGTGGGCGTAGCGGCCGCAATCGGTGCCGCGCTGGCCGTGCTCTGTGCTCCGTTCGCGGCGGGCGCGCGACGACTGGCCGCGCTCGCGCTTGGACTGGCGCTCCTCGGCGTGTGGTGGGGCTCGGCCCGGCTGGACGAGCTCGACCGGAGTTTGCTCGCCGCCCGCATCGGCGAGGCCGGGCTCGCCCAGGTCGAGGTGACCGGATCCGCGCGGAGCGGAAAGTTCGTCGTTCGCGTGCCCGTTCGCGTCAGACGATTCGACCGGAGCACGTTCGACGAGCCCGCGCGCCTGGAGCTTCCGCTCGGCCGTTCACCGCCTCAGGGCGCGATCCTTGAGATCGTCGCGACACTCGACGCACCGCAGCCGGCGGACTCCGACGGCGGCTTCGACGAGGCCGAGTACCTCGGCCGGCAGGGCGTCCACACGATCCTGCGGGCGGGCTCCTTCCGGCAGATCGGACAGCGCGGCGGCGTCCTGGGCGTCACCGACCGGCTGCGCCGCTGGCTCGCGGCGTCGATGGCCCCTGGGCTCACGGGCGAACGGCGGGCGGTGATCGGGGGGATCGTCCTCGGCGAGGACGAGCGGTTGAGCGAGCCGCTCCGCGACGACTTCAAGGCGTCCGGCTTGTACCACTTGCTCGCCGTATCGGGCCAGAACGTCGCGTACGTCGTCGGCGGGATCCTGCTCGCCGCGATGGATCGCGGGCGTGCGGCGACGCGTCGCGCATCTCGCTGCCATCGCCGGCGTGCTCGCATACACCGGCGCAGTCGGCTGGCAGCCGTCCGTCGTCCGCGCGGGCGTCGCCGGGCTGCTCGTCTCCCTCGCGTGGCTCGCGTCGCGCCCGTCCGACCGCTGGTACTTCCTCCTCGTCGGCGCCGCGGTGCTCCTCGCGGTGAATCCGTACACGCTCCTCGAACCGGGCTTCCAGCTCTCGTTCGTCGCCGTCGCCGCGATCTTCGTCGTCGTCCCGCGGATCGAGCGCCGGCTCGAGGGCTATCCGCTTCGGCCGAAGGTCGCCCAGGGCGTCGCGCTCTCGGTCGGCTGCGGCCTCGTCACGGCGCCCGTGCTTTGGCTCCACTTCGGGGCGATTCCCGTCTACACGGTGCTCGCGAATGCGCTCGCAGCGCCGGTCGTCCCGCTACTTCTGGGGTTCGCGCTGATCTGCGCGGTGCTCGATCCGGTCCTGCCGTCGGCGGCGTTCGCGCTCGCCTGGCTGAACGGATGGCTGGCCGCGTACCTTGCCTGGTGCGCCGAGTTCGTCGCGGGTCTTCCGCACGCGCGCGTGGCCTCGTTCGGCTCGCTTGCCGTCGTCGCGCTCATCGGGGCGGCTGCGTTCGTCTCCACGAAGATCCGCGCGCCGCGCGGGCCGCGGACAGTCGCACTCGCGCTCATGGTCGTCGCCCTGGTTGCCGGCTGGCGCGTCTGGATCACGGACGAGAACGCCGCGGCAGCGCCTCCGGCCGGTCTGCGCGTGACGTTCCTGGACGTCGGTCAGGGGGACGGCACTCTGCTCCAGGTTCCCGAGGGCGCGATCCTCGTCGACGAGGGTCCGCCCGAGGCCGACGTGATCGAGCAGATCGAGGGGCTCGGCGTCCACCGGCTCGCCGCACTCGTCCTCACCCATCCCGAGCGCGACCACGTCGGCGGCGCCGCAGCCGTGCTCGACCGCATCGAGGTCGATTTCGTCCTGGATCCGGGCATTCCGAACGAGAGCCCGGAGGAATCCGCTGCGCTCCAGGCCGCGCGCTCCCACGACGTGCCGGTCGTGACGGCGCGCCAGGGCCAGACCTACCGCCTCGGGAAGCTCGTGCTCCGTGTCCTCTGGCCTGACGGACCCGGCCCGAAGGGAGGCGACCCGAACGAGCACGCGATCGTCCTCGTCGCCACCTACGAGAGCACCGACGTTCTCCTGACCGCGGACGCCGAGTCGACCGTGACCGTCCCGCTCGGCCTGCCGGACGTGGAGATCCTCAAGGTCGCGCATCACGGCTCCGCCGACCCGGCGCTGCCGGAGTTCCTGCGCAGGACGACCCCGAGTATCGCCGTCATCTCGGTCGGGGAAGACAACACCTACGGCCATCCGACACCGGAGACCCTGGCGGCGCTGGCCGCGGCGCCGGGTCTCACCGTTCTCCGAACCGACGAGAACGGCCGCGTCGTGGTCGAATCGGACGGGCGTCGCCTAACCGTCCGCAGCGAGCGGTGAATATGCTCGCACCATGTCGACCGACGAGCTGCAGCCGGGTCTACCTCATGCTCGGGAGCGACCGGCCGAAGATCCGGCGCGCGCTCGTCCGGCTCCGGGACCGGTTCCCGGGCGAGGCGGTCGACCTCCTCTCCGCGGACACCGCCGCGGGCGCGGATGCGGTCGCCGCCTGCAACTCACTCGGGCTCTTCGGAGCGGGCGGGGCAAATCTCGTCGTCGTCGAGGGAGTAGAACGGTGGAAGGCTGACGATGCGGACGCGGTGGAGTCCTACCTCGCCGACCCTTCGCCCGACAGCGTTCTCGCACTGATCGCCGAAGGCGCGCTGAAGCACGCTGCCCTGGCGGCCGCGTGCAAGAAGGCGGGCCTGGTGCTCTCATACGACGTGCCGAAGCCGAGAGATCCGTCCGTCTGGGTTCGCTCCGAATTCGAGCGGCTGGGCGTTCGCGCCGACGCGGACGCAGCCCGCGCGCTCGTCGAGATCGTCGGGGACGACGTGATCGAGCTCGAAACCGAAATCGAGAAGCTCGCCACCTGGGCCGCGGGGGAACCCGTCGGCCGGCGCGAGGTCGAGCTCCTGGCGGTGACGTCGCGGGACGTCCTCCCCTGGGCGCTCACCGACGCCTGGGGAGCACGCGACCTGCCGAGCGTCCTCACGGCGTGCGAGACGCTTCTGGACCGGCGAACCCGTGAACCGTTCGGCATCGCCGCGGCGCTGGCCGGCTACGTGAGCCGCGTCCGCGTCGCGCAGGCACTCTCAGAGGAGGGCCTGGGATCGGCCGAAGTCGCCAAGCGGCTCAAGATGAAGGAGTACCCGGCGAGGAAGCTCGTCTCCTTCGCGCGCAACTACACGCGCGAGGAGCTCGACGCCGCAGTCGTCCGCCTCGCGGAGCTCGACGCGGCGCTCAAGGGCGCGAGCCGCCTGCCGGCCGAGCTGGAGCTCGAGCGGGCGCTCGTGGAGATCACGGTGCCGCGTATCGGCGCGCCCGTCTAGGCCCGCGGCCTCTGCATTCGGAACGACCCGGGCACGAACCCTATTGCGCCGATTCGGTCTCGCATCTAGGGTCAGTGGACTGCGGACGGCGCCGTTGAGGGGCAGATGGCGAGCACATACGGGACACGAAATCGGTGGTTGCTGCTACCTCTCGCTGGGCTGTGCGCCGGCGTCCTCGCGCTCGCCGACGGCGCGCGCGGAGCCCCGATCGACTGCGACGCACCGTCGGCCCAGGCCGAGCCCGCGGGCTACGCGGCGGCATGTCCGACGCCCGAGGCCGAGCCGCGGCCGGCGCAGGCGGGCCGGCGGCACCCTCGCGGTCACCAGCTTCGCCTTCGCCCACGACATCGGCCCGCTCACGAACAACTTCGTCCGTCATCGCCTGAACGACTTCGACGGGCAGATCGTTGCTCGGCCCGAACACGCGGCTCATCTTCGGCTACGACTTCGACCCGCACGCGACGAAGCTCTACGCGCTCGACAGCGTGACCAACCAGCTCGGCACGATGACCCTCACGAACGGCGCGTTCACGAGCATCGGCACCGCTACGCCGCTCACGGGACACACGTGGTCGGCGCTCACGATCCATCCGAGAACCGGCCGCGCCTTCGCGACGAGCGGAAACACCCTCACGACCGCGCTGTACACGATCAACCTCAAGACCGCGCGCCGCCACGCTGGTCGACGTCGAGACGACCACGGGCATCGTCGTCGCCGCCTCGATCAACTGCGACGGCGCGATGTACGTCCACGACGTCAGCCGCGACAGCATCTTCCGGATGAACCCGAAGACGGCGGCCGTCACGTTCATCGGAGCGACCGGCGTGAACTCGAACTTCGCGCAGGGGATGGACTTCGACAACGAGACCGGCACGCTCTACGCCTGGACGTACCAGGGCGCCGGCGCGAACCAGTACGGGACGTTCAACCTGACGACCGGCGACCTGACGCCGCTCGAGACAAACGATCCCGAAGGCGAGTTCGAAGGCGCGACGCAGACGACCTGCCCGCCGCCGAACACGCGGATCACGAAGGCGCCGAAGAAGCAGACGACCAAGCGCCGGGCCGAGTTCCGCTTCGTGTCGTCGTTCCCGGGCTCGCGGTTCCAGTGCCGGCTCGACCGCAAGCCGTTCCGCAACTGCTCCTCGCCCTATCGCCCGACCGTGAAGCCCGGCCGGCACACGTTCCGGGTCCGGTCGATCGATCCCGTGGGACATCAGGACGCAACGCCCGCGTCCTTCGGCTGGAGGGTGACCCGCTAGCTAGCTCTTCGGGCCGGCGACGAGTCGCGCCGCCTGCGACTTCTTGCGCGCCGTCTTCGCCGGATGGATCGCTCCGCGCGACGCCGCCCGGTCGAGCCACTTGACCAGGTCGCGGTGCGCGGTGCCGATCGTGTCCTTGTCGCCGTCGTGCACAGCCGTCTCGAGCCGCTTGTAGAGCGTCTTCGCGGTCGAGCGCCAGCGCAGGTTCTGCATCCGCTCGCGGGCGGCGCTTCGAACTCGGCGTTCCTGTTGCTTGATATTCGGCATAGGCGTAAAAGTGCGCGGACTCGATGCCGCGCGAAGGGCATCGTACCAGCCGTTCCAGGCTGGGAGCGCGCTTCCCCGGCGGCTCCGGGCGGCCTCTCTCCTACGATCCGCGCATGGGAACGCCCGCCGACGAGCCGCCCGGACCGGACGTTCCGCCCCCTAGCAGCCGCCGCCGGCTCGCGAGCTCGGCCGCGATCTTCTCGTTCGCCACCGGCCTCTCGCGGATCCTCGGCCTCGTCCGCGAGATCGTCGTGCGCCGCTACTTCGGCGTCGAGGGCTCGATCAACACGTTCACGGTCGCATTCCAGCTTCCGAACCTGCTCCGCTCGCTCGTCGCCGACGCCGCACTCTCGGCCGCGTTCGTCCCCGTCTTCAGCGAGCTGCTGGAGAAGGGCAAGGCGCTGCGGGCCTGGCGGGTCGCGTCGACGGTCTTCTGGCTCGTGCTGCTCGGCCTCGGCGGCATCACCGCGCTCTTCATGCTCCTCGCGCCCTGGCTCATGAAGCCGTTCGGCTACGAGGGCGAGCAGGCCGAGCTCGTCGTCACGCTCTCGCGGATCCTCTTCCCGACCGTCGTCCTGCTCGGGCTCTCCGGGATCGTCGTCGGGATCCTCAACAGCTACGACCACTTCACCGTTCCCGCGCTCGCCCCGGTGGCGTGGAACCTCGTGATCATCCTCGGCGTCGCGATCGGCGTCCCGCGCGCGGACAACGACACGGACGCGCTCTACATCTACGCCGGGGCCGTGCTCGTCGCGACGGTCGTCCAGTTCCTGCTCCCGTTGCCGTGGCTGCGCGGCCGTGACGACCGGCTGCGAGCGGCAATCGACGTGCGCGACCCCGCCGTCCGGCGGATCTTCGTGCTGATGCTGCCGGTCACGCTCGGACTCGGGCTCATCAACTTCAACCAGGTCATCAACACGTTCTTCGCGGCCCGCTACATCGATCCCGAGCTGGCGCCCGCGTCGATCGAGGCGGCGTTCCGCATCTACATGCTCCCGCAGGGGATCTTCTCGGTCGCGATCGCCACCGTGCTCTTCCCGTCGATGTCGCGCCTCGCCGCGCGCGGCGACTCGGACGGCCTGCGCTCGACCGTCTCCCTCGGCCTGCGCCAGGTCGGCTTCACGCTGCTCCCCGCGAGCGCGATCGGCGCCGTGCTCGCCGTCCCGGTCGTGCGGCTCCTCTACCAGCGCGGCGCCTTCGGGCCCGACCAGACCGACGTGGTCGCCTACGCGCTCATCGCGTTCGCGCTCGGGCTCACGTTCAACGGGACGATGCTGATGCTGAACCGTGCGTTCTTCTCGCTCCAGTCGCCGTGGATCCCGACCTGGGTCGCGCTCGGCAACCTCGGCTTCCAGATCGTCCTCGACATCGCGTTCTTCCGGCTCGGCGTCTGGGGGATCCCCCTTGCTACGTCGCTCGTGAACGTGGCCGGAACCGGCGCGCTGATACTCCTCTTCCGCCGCCGGATCGGCTCGATCGAGGGCCGGCGGATCCTGGATACATACGGCCGCACGCTCGTCGCGTCGATCGTCACCGGTGGAGTCGCCTACGGTGTCTGGTACGTGCTCGACGAGGCGCTCGGCCGCTCGGGCTGGGCGCAGATCGCCTCCGTCGGAATCGCCGTGCTCGCTGCGACGGCTGCGTTCCTCGGGGCGGCCCGTATCCTTCGGATCAGGGAGCTCGACACCATTCTCGCCCTCGTCAGGCGCTCCCGAACCTCATGAGTCTCGATCGCATCCGCAACTTCTCCATCGTCGCGCACATCGACCACGGCAAGTCGACGCTCGCTGACCGCATCCTCGAGCTGACCTCGACGCTCACGAAGCGCGAGATGCGCGAGCAGGTGCTCGACTCGATGGATCTCGAGCGCGAGCGCGGCATCACGATCAAGGCGCAGGCCGTCCGCGTCGAGTGGAAGGGCCACCAGCTGAACCTGATCGACACGCCCGGGCACGTCGACTTCACGTACGAGGTCTCGCGCGCGCTGCAGGCGTGCGAGGGCGCGCTGCTCCTGGTCGATGCCGCGCAGGGGATCCAGGCGCAGACGCTCGCGAACGCCTATCTGGCGATTGAGAACAACCTCGAGATCGTCCCGGTCGTGAACAAGATCGACCTGCCGTCGGCCGATCCCGACGGCGCCGCCGCGGAGGTCGCCGAGCTCGTCGGCGAGGACCCGGCGAACGTCCTGCGCATCTCGGCGAAGACCGGGATCGGCGTGGAGGACGTGCTCGACGCGATCGTCGAGCGGATCCCGGCGCCCGAGGGCGATCCGAGGCGCCCGGCCGCGCGCTCGTCTTCGACTCGGCGTACGACCAGTACCGCGGCGTCGTCGCGTTCGTGCGCGTGATCGACGGCGTGTTCTCCCCGCGGGAGAAGCTCCGCGCGATGGCGCAGGGCACGACCTTCGAGGTCGAGGAGCTCGGCGCGTTCGCGCCGGACCGCCGTGCGACCAAGACGCTCTCCGCGGGCGAGGTCGGCTACGTCATCACCGGCCTGAAGGACGTGAGCCGCCTGCGCGTGGGCGACACGCTGACGAGCGACGAGCGCCCCGCGTCCGAGCCGCTGCCCGGCTACAAGGAGGTCAAGCCGACCGTCTTCGCGGGCCTCTTCCCGACCGAGTCGGACGAGTACCCGGAGCTTCGCGACGCGCTCGAGAAGCTGAAGCTGAACGACTCCTCGCTCTTCTACGAGCCGGAGACGTCGCAGGCGCTCGGGTTCGGCTTCCGTTGCGGGTTCCTCGGGATCCTCCACATGGAGATCGTGCGCGAGCGACTCGAGCGCGAGTACGAGCTCGACCTGCTCGTGACCGCGCCGAACGTCGCCTACCGCGTGCGGACGAAGGCGGGGCAGGAGGTCGAGGTGCACAACCCTCCGACTTCCCGGCCGAGGTCGAGGAGGTCGCCGAGCCGTACATCCGCGCGTCGATCATCGTCCCGAAGGAGCACGTCGGCGCCGTCATGGAGCTGAACACCGAGCGCCGTGGCCGGTTCCACCACATGGAGTACCTGAGCGAGGAGCGCGTGATGCTGGCCTACGACCTGCCGCTCGGCGAGATCGTCTACGACTACTACGACCAGCTGAAGTCGCGGACGAAGGGGTACGCGAGCTTCGACTACGACGTGGTCGGCTTCCAGCCGGGCGAGCTCGTACGCGTGGACATCATGCTCGCCGGCGACACGGTGGACGCGCTCTCGATCATCGTCCACCGCGACGGGGCGTACGCGCGCGGGCGCGCCTTGGTCGACCGGCTGCGCCAGGAGATCCCGCGGCAGATGTTCGACGTTCCCGTGCAGGCGGCGATCGGGTCGCGGGTGATCGCGCGCGAGACGATCAAGGCGAAGCGCAAGGACGTGCTCGCGAAGTGCTACGGCGGCGACATCACGCGCAAGCGGAAGCTGATCGAGCGCCAGAAGAAGGGCAAGAAGCGCATGAAGCAGGTCGGGATCGTCGAGGTGCCGCAGGAGGCGTTCCTCGCGGTGCTCGACCTGAACGGGGAGCGGTCGAAGTGAGCGGCGTTCGTCACCTCTACGTGCACATGCCGTTCTGCGTGCACCGCTGCGGCTACTGCGATTTCGTGACGGTGGTCGGGCGCGGGGAGGAGCACCGCGGGTACGTCTCCGCGCTTCTCTCGGAGCTCGAGCTGGAGCGCGAGGTGCTCGCGCCGCGGCTCGAGACGATCTTCCTGGGCGGCGGCACGCCGACGTTCACGGCGCCGGACGCGTTGGAGCGGCTTCTGGCTGCGCTGCCCGGCGCGGACGAGGTCACCGTCGAGGCGAACCCCGAGACGGTCACGCCCGACCTGGCGGCGCTTCTCAAGCGAAACCGTGTCAATCGCGTGTCGCTCGGCGCACAATCGTTCAACACGTCCCTCCTGGACGTGCTGGAGCGGCGCTGCGACCCCGAGGACGTCCGCCGGGCGGTGCACGTTCTGAGAGATGGCGGTTTCGAGAACATCTCCCTCGATCTCCTCTACGGCATCCCGGGCCAGACCCCCGCCGTGCTCGAAGCCGACATCGAGGAAGCGCTCGCGCTCGATCCCGAGCACATCTCCTACTACGAGCTCGAGGCGAAGCCGGGGACGCGCTTCACGCACGCGCACGGTGAGGAGCTCGGCGCGCCAGGCGGAGGCGATGGAGGGCTACTTCGAGCGCGTCGTCGAGGCCCTCGTCGGCGCCGGCTACCGCTGGTACGAGACGGCGAACTTCTGCCGTCCCGGGCGGGAGGCGCGGCACAACCTGGGCTACTGGCTCGGCCGCGACTACCTGGGCGTCGGGATCGGCGCCGTGTCCACGGTCGGCGCGCACCGCTGGCGGAACGCGCCGAGCCTCGCGCGCTACGTCGCGGCGCTCGGGCAGGGCGAAGCGCCGCCGCGTGAGCTGGAGGAGCTCGACTCGGCGACGAAGCTCACGGAGCGCCTGATGCTCGGGCTCCGTCTAGACCGGCCGCTGCCCTTCGCCGATGTCGAAGGCGCCGTGGAACCGGAAGCACTCGAGCGCCTCGAGTCGCTCGGCCTCGCCGAACGGCGCGACGGCGGGCTCCAGCTCACGGAGCGTGGCCGCTTCCTCGGCGGCGCGGTCACGGCCGAGCTCATGGCCGTCGAATCGGCCTGAGCGACTACCCTTCGTCCATGGACGAGGCCGAACGAGTCCTGATCCTTAGCCTCCGCCAGGAGGAGATCCTCGCGCGCGTCGTCGAGGGCTACGTCGCAACCGGCGCGCCCGTCGGGTCGAAGACGCTGGTCGAGCGCGACGGCGTCGGGGCGTCGCCGTCCACCGTGAGGAACGAGCTCGCGGTGCTCGAGGAGCACGGGCTCCTGACGCATCCGCACACGTCCGCCGGGCGCGTCCCGACGGACACGCGGCTACCGCGCCTACGTCGATCGCGTCATCGGCCGGCTCGAGCCGAGGCCTGCATCCGGGCTGCGGCTGAACCTGCCGGAGGCGCAAAGCCACGTCGACGAGGCGCTGCGCGCGACGACGGATGCGCTCGCGCAGGTCACGCACCTGCTCGCGCTCGTGTCGGCGCCGCCGCTCGAGACGACGAGCGTCCGCCACGTCGAGGTGATCCTGCTCCAGCCGCAGCTCGTCATGGTGGTCGTGATCACGTCGACGGGCGGGATCTCGAAGCGGCTCTTCGCGTTCACGGAGCCGGTCGACTCCGGCCTCGCCGAGTGGGCGCGCGTGTATCTGAACGAGCAGGTCGCGGGGCTCCAGCTCGGCGCCCGGCAGCTCAAGGCTCGCTTCGAGGATCCGGAGCTTTCCGAGGCGGAGCGCGAGTTCCTCGCCGAGCTCGAACCGGCGTTCACCGAGCTCGTCGAGGCCGGCGAGCAGAGCCTCTACGTCGGCGGCGCTGCTGGACTCCTGGACGAGTTCCGCCAGGAGGATCTCCGCGGCTACCGCCGTCTGCTCGAGGTGCTGGAGCAGCGCGCCGAGCTCCTCGAGCTGATGCGCGCGAACCTCAGCTCGAAGGATCCGTTCGTCCGCGTCGGCTCGGAGTTCGAGGATCCCGACCTGCGCACGATCTCGCTCGTCGCCGCGCCGTACGGCCTGCGTCACCGCAACCTCGGCACGGTCAGCCTCCTTGGCCCGACCCGCATGGACTACGCCCACGCGATCGAGGTCGTCCGCTCGGCCGCGCACGAGCTGTCGCTCTTCGTCGAGGACATCTACGAGGACTGACGCGCCCTCGCGCGCGACACCTCCCCCGGGGCCTTCGGCCCTCTGCCCCCGCTGTAGACGCTAGCGCCGAAAAACGCGCATGTCTTGCGCAGACCGTCCCGAAGTGCGCACGAATCCGTCGCGAGTTGGCGTGAGGCGACGCCGAAGCCGCCGAGTACCCTTCGAGCCATGGCGTCCGTGAAGCGCGACTACTACGAGGTGCTGCGCGTTTCGCGCAACGCGGAGCAGGCGGAGATCAAGAAGTCGTTCCGCCGTCTCGCCCGCGAGCTTCATCCCGACGTCTCCGACGAGCCCGACGCTGAGGAGCGCTTCCGCGAGGTCGCCGAGGCGTACGAGGTGCTCTCCAAGCCGGAGACGCGCCAGCAGTACGACCGCTTCGGCCACGACGGGCTTCGGAGCGGCGGCTTCCGCCCGACGACCTTCGACTTCACGAGCCTCGGGGACATCTTCTCGGCGCTCTTCGGCGAGGACATCTTCGGCGCGGGCGCGACGCGCTCGGCGCACGGCGGCGACATCCTGGTCGAGACCGAGATCGAGCTCGTCGAGGCGGCCGAGGGGGTCACGCGCGAGGTCTCCTACCCGGTGTCGCTTCCGTGCGAGGTCTGCGACGGCACCGGCGCCGAGCCGGGGACGACGCCCGAGACGTGCCCGACTTGCGGAGGGTCAGGGCGGCTCCAGGCGGTCTCGAATTCACCCTTCGGCCAGTTCATCCGGACGCAGGCCTGCGGAACCTGCGGCGGCTCGGGCCAGACGATCACGCACCCCTGCAAGGTCTGCGCGGGCGACGGCCGCGTGACCACGGAGCGCACGGTCGAGGTCGAGGTTCCGCCGGGAATCCACGACGGCCAGCGCATCCGCCTCGCCGGGGAGGGGCACGCTGGCATGCTCGGCGGACGGTCCGGCGACCTCTACGTCCTCGTGCGCGTACGCCGCGACGAGCGGCTCGTGCGCGACGGCAACGACATCCTCTCGGCGCTCGATCTGACCATGACCCAGGCCGCGCTCGGCGGCACCTTCACCGTCCCGACGCTCGACGGCGACCACGAGCTCGAGGTGAAGCCCGGCTCCCAGCCCGGCGACGTCCAGGTGCTGCGCGGCAAGGGGATGCCCGTGCTCCAGGGCTTCGGCCGCGGCGACCACCGGATCGTGTTCAACGTCTCCGTTCCGCGGCACCTGACCGAGGAGCAACGCAGTCTCCTCGCCGCCTTCGAGGCGCAAAGCGGCGAGCACACCTACCGGCGCGACGGGAGCTTCCTCGACAAGCTCCGCGCCGCGTTCCGCTGACCGACGCCCTTCGCCGCGTGTCCGTCCGCGTTGCGGTTGAGCGCGGGGAGGAGGCGCGGGCCCGCTTCGTCGAGCTCTGCCCCGGCGGGTTCGAGGAGTCCGACGAAGATCCGCTGGAGCTGGCCGCCTACACCGACGCCGGCGGCGAGGCTCGCCTCCGCGCGGCCTTCCCGGATGCGGCGAGCGAGCCGGTCGAGCCCGGTTGGGAGGACGCGTGGCGCGAGTTCCACAAGCCCGTGCGGATCGGCCCGCTCTGGGTCGGGCCGCCGTGGCTTGAGCCCGACGCGGACGCGCTCGCGGTCGTCGTCGACCCCGGCCAGGCGTTCGGCACCGGTGCGCACGCGACCACGCGGCTGTGCCTGGAGCTGCTCGTGGATGCTCCGCGGGGAAGCCTCCTCGACCTCGGCTGCGGGTCGGGCGTCCTCGCGATCGCCGCCGCGAAGCTCGGCATTTCGCCCGTGACGGCGCTGGACGCGGACGAGGTCGCGGTTGCGATCGCGCGCGAGAACGCGCACCGAAACGGTGTCGAGATCGACGTCCGCGCGGCCGATGCTTTGACCGATGACTTGCCGCAGACGGACATCGCCGTCGCGAACATCGAGCTCGGCGCGGTGACGACGCTCGCCTCACGCGTGCGCGCGCGAATCTGGATCGCGTCCGGGTACCGCCCGCACGACCCGCTCGACCTGCCCGGCTGGCGAAGCGTCGAGCGCCGCGAGGCCGACGGCTGGGCCGCCGATCGGTGGGAGCGAACGTGATCCCGCCCGAGGGCTGGTGGCGTTTCGCCGCGTGGGTCTTCGCCGGCGCGCTCACGATGTTCGCGTGGCTCACGGGCTTCTCGATCGGCCTCTTCCTGCTGCCGTTCGCCGTCCTCGTCATCTGGCTCGTCGCGCGCAAGAGCAGGATCTGGCCGGAGATCCTCGGAATGGTCGGCGGCGCGGGCGTCATCTGCCTCGTGATCGCCGCCGTGAACCACGAGGGGCCCGGCTGTCGCACGACCGAGGAGGCGGGTGCCATCACGGTCACGTGCGGCGGCAGTCTCGACCCGAAGCCGTGGCTCGTCGTCGGCTTCGCGCTCCTCGCCGTGGCGCCGCTCCTCTACGCGTTCGCGCGCCGACGGATCGTGAAACCGGCATAGCGGGGTTACCATCGCGCGCATGGGGACGTTCTCCACGCGCTTCCTCGGCTGCAAGGTCTCGCAGACCGACGTCCAGGCGATCCGCGAGCGGCTGATCGCTGACGGCCACGTGGAAGCGCGCGGCGAGACCGACGTCGCGATCGTGAACGCCTGCTGCGTCACGCACGAGGCCGTGCGGAAGTCGCGCCAGGCCGCGCGTCAGGCATCCCGGCGCGCCCGCAAGGTCTACGTCACCGGCTGCGGCGCGAACCTCGCCGGCGCCTGGGAGGGACTTCCCGAGGAGATCCAGGTGGTCGCGCTGCCGAGCGAGCGCACCGCCGAGTTCGTCGCCGGCGACGTGGGCGCGGTCGGCTGCGTGCGCGACGACGTCGGGCTCGACCGCATCCGGGCGTTCGTGAAGGTGCAGGACGGCTGCAGCTTCTCGTGCGCGTTCTGCGTCGTCCCTCAGGTTCGCGGCGCCTCTCGTTCGCGCCCCGCCGAGCGCGTGCTCGCCGAGATCGAGCGCCGCGTCGCGCAGGGAAACCGTGAGGTCGTCCTCACCGGGATCAACCTCGGCTGCTACCGCGACCGCGAGGCGGGGCTCGACCTGCCGGGGCTCGTCCGAGCCGCCGGAACGACGCCGGGCCTCGCGCGCCTGCGCCTCTCCTCGGTCGAGGTGAACCACGTGACCGAGAAGCTCGTCGCCGCGATGTGGGAGACCCCAACTGTCGCCGGCCACCTGCACGTCCCGCTCCAGTCGGGCGACGACGGCGTGCTCCGGGCGATGAAGCGCCGCTACACGTCGCAGACGTACCTACGTCGCGTCGCCCTCGCGGACGGCTTCAACCTCACGACTGACGCGATCGTCGGTTTCCCGGCCGAGGATGAGGCCGCGTTCGAGGCGACGCTGCGCCTCGTCGAGACCGCGGGGATCACAAAGATCCACGTCTTTCCGTACTCGCCGCGCCCTGGCACGGACACGGCCGAGAACGACGCGGTTCCTCCGCAGGTGAAGCGTGAGCGAGGCGCCCGCCTCCGCGCCGCCTCAGAGGCCGCCTGCCGCCGCCGCTGGGCCGCGCGCGTGGGCACGGAGGACACCGTTCTCGTCGACCGACCAGGAATTGGCTACGGAGACGATTACACTCCCTGGCTCGTCGATGCCGCAGTCGGCGACCTCGTGCGCGTCCGCGCCGAGCGGGTGGTGGAGGAGGGAATCGTCGGTGTCGCAGCCTGACTGTCTCTTCTGCGGACTCGTCGCGAACGGCGATCACGTCCGCAGCGCCGACGGCTTCGTGGCCGTCCGTGACATCGCGCCCAAGGCGGACGTCCACCTGCTCGTCATCCCCGAGCGCCACCTCCCGACGTTCCGCGAGGTCGGCGAGTTCCCGGCGGAGGAGTCGAAGGCGATGCTCGAGTTCGTCGCCGACACCGCGCGCGAGGCCGGCCTCGAGGACTACCGCGTGATCGTCAACGTGGGGCCGGGCGGCGGCCAGACCGTCTTCCATCTCCACTGGCACGTCCTTGGCGGCCCCGATCTCGGAGGATTCGAATGACGTCGCTCATCGGCGAACTCGAAGAAGACCTGACCGAGGCGATCAAGGGCGGTGACGAGTCGCGCCGCGACACGCTGCGCCTGATCCTGTCGGAGCTTCGCCTGGCCGAGAAGGAGCTGCAGCGCCCGCTCGACGAGAGCGAGGAGCTCCAGGTGCTCCAGCGCGAGCGCAAGAAGCGCGTCGAGGCGGCGCAGGCCTTCCGCGACGCCGGCCGCGACGAGCAGGCCGACCAGGAAGAGGACGAGCTCGAGGTGATCGAGGACTACATGCCCGAGCCGATCTCCGAGGACGAGCTCGAGCAGATCGTCGACGACGCGATCGCCGAGACGGGTGCGACGTCGCTGCGGGATCTCGGTCGCGTGATGGCCGACGTCATGCCGCAGGTCGCCGGCCGCGCGGACGGGTCGACGGTCAGCGCGTTCGTGCGCGAGAAGCTCGCCTAGCTCGTCGAGGCGTACCCTGCGGGCATGCGGGTCCTCGTCGCGACCCTGCTTCTCCTCTCGCTCGCCGGGTGTAGCGGCGACAAGCAGTCCGCGCCCGCGCCGGCCGAGGCTCGCTCAGGGGCGAACGGCGTGACGGTGGCGCTTCCGGACGGATGGCACGAGCTGGCCGCCGACGACGGTGCGACCGACCCGGTCACGCAGGTCGCGGTCTCGTCCGGGCCGATGGCCATTCGCGACACTCAGTGCCAGGTGAGCGACTACGGCCCCGAGGACGACGCGGTGTCCCTGATCGTTCTCGAGTGGAAACCGAACGACGACTCGGAGCTCGGGCCGCGTCCCGCGCAGTTCGGAGCCGAGGAACTCCCGGTCACGGAGGGCAACATCGAATGCTTCGAGGGCTCGGGCGGCACGGTCCAGTTCGTCGACGGCGGCCGCGAGTTCGGCGCCTATGTCCTGCTCGGCCCCGATGCGGATCCGGCGCTCGCCGACGAGGCGCGCGCCGTGCTCCAGACGCTCGAGGTCGAGCCGGTGTCGAGCTAACCGCCGGCGCGGGCAGCACGGCGCCTCGCCGGCCGCTCCGGCTCGGGCACGGGCGCCGGGATGATCGGCCAGCTGAACGTCTGCTCGACCAGGTGCACGGGGTCGTGCCAGTAGCGCAGGTTCGCCATCCACTCCTCGTCCTTGATCGAGTCGAGGATGACCGGGATGCGCGGCATCTGCGGCGTCCCCTCGGAGCACGGGAGGATCTTCAGGAACGTCTCGAGCTCGCCGCGGTTCTTCGCCTCGAAGTGCGTCTGCTCGAGGTCGGTCGCCGTGCGGATCCCGAAGGCGCGCAGGCGGATCATCGACGCCGCGCGCGAGTCCTCGTTCGACGCCTCGCTCGAGCCGACGTGCAGGTAGAGGATCGACTGGTCGATCCAGTCCACGAGGCGCGGAGCGGGGATGCGCGTCTGGAGCATCAGCTCGATCAGGTCGTAGTGGGCGAGCCCCTCGACGTTCGAGACGCCCTCGTCGAGGAGCCGGGCGCGGTCGTACAGGTCGATCCCCTCGATGTTCGTCAGCGGCTCCGGCTCGGCTATGCCTCGTCCGAAGGCCGCCCCGACCGAGCTCTTGTTCAGGTACTCCTGGATGCCGACGAGCGCCGTCTCGGGGACGATCCCGGCGGCGAAGGCGAGCACGAGGATGTACGGCTCGTCGTCGGCTCCGGGCATGACCTGGAGCACCATCGCGAGGATCGTGACCAGGAGGATCCGGATCGTGATCTGCGTGTAAGTCTTTGGGCGCAGGTCGCCGCGGGCGTAGCCGCGCTGGATCAGCTGGAGGGCGAAGAAGTAGGCGCCGAGGAAGCCGAAGATGAGCGCCGAGCGCTGCGGCTGGAAGAGCGCGAGGACCCCGACGCGGTCGCTGATCACGTGCACGTCCTGGTTCAGGAGCGTCACGAGCCAGCCGAACGTAATCACGACCGTCGCGATCATGACCGGCGAGCGCCGGCCCGGAAGGAGCCGTCCCTGGCCGCGGCCCGTCGTCGTGCCGTAGGTCTCTCCGAGGAGCGTCCCGTACTTGGCGCGGACGTCGGCGAGCGTGTCCACGGAAGGGTCGAGGCGGAACATGTGCCGCTCGAACTGCTCGCGCAGCGTCCGCAGCTGCTGGCGGTCGAAGAGGAAGTAGAGAAGCGCCGGCAGGAGCGAGGCGGCCGACATGAAGACGAGCTGCAGTGCGCGTCCGAACAACGTGAAGTCGACGTTCGCCCGCGGGATGGTGTTGTCGAAGTAGGCCCCCTGGACGAGGTCGTCCACGCCTCCCGGGAAGTAGATGGCCGCGCCCGGTAAGACGATGCCCACGAGGATCACGATCGAGAGCGCTGCGAGCTGTGCGCTCCAACGTGCTGCCGCGCGCCCGCCGCTTCGGGCCACGCCGAAGGCGATCATCGTGCCGATGAGGAGCGCGATCGCGCCGGCGATCCAGAACCACATCGCCCCGAAGACGAAGCCGGCGATCAGGTAGGCGACGAGCACCCAGAAGCCGCCCCCGACGATCGCGGCATCCCGCGTAGAGGTCTCGGGCGGCGGGCAAGCGACGATGCACTGGCGCTCGAGCTCGCGCAGGTCGCTCTCGAAGAGCTTCAGGTCGTCATCTGCGATCCGGCGGCGCTCGAGCGGCGAGAGGACGAGCACCTCGCCGGTAGCGGCGGTGATCACGAGGCGCTTGTTCGTCTCGTTCACGACGAGCTGTCCCGCCTGGTCGGCGGCCGTCGTCGTTCCGCGCCCGGCCGCGATGTCCGCGGTCGCCGCCGTGGCGATCACCTGCTCGGTCTGGGAGTCGGCGACTCCGGTTGCCGGGAGCCCGTGCTTGCGCTGCACCTCGCGAACTGCGGCCTCCGTCGAGGGGCCGAACACGCCGTCCTCGGGGCCGCTGTAGACGCCGAGCTCCTTCAGCACCGATTGGAGCGCGCGGACGGCGTCGCCCTCCGTCCCGGTACCGAGCCCAGGCTTCGGCGCGCCGTTGGTCTGCGGCTCGGACTTCATGCGGCGGTGTGTGGTGTTGCTTGCGGCGGCATGGAACTGTGTTGCCGACTAACCCTCCCACCCGGCTTTGGGACTGTCAATCCCGGCCCAGGCGGCGACTACACTTCGTGTATTGCAGGAAGTTCTCTCGGTTTCCAATCAGGTTGCGGCCGAGCTGGCGACCGTCGACGACGCGGTTTTGACCCGTGTCCGCGATCGCCTCGGCTGCACTGTCCTCCTGCGCGGAAACCGGCTGACGCTCGAGGGTGACGACGAGAACGTCGGCGAGGCGCGCGTCGTGATCGGCGAGCTCGTCGACCTCGTCGAGGACGGGCACGCGATCGGCGCCGGAACGGTGGACGCCGTCCTGGCCGCCCTGGAGGAGAGCCGCGATCTGCGCGACGTCTTCGACGACGTCGTCTGGCGCCACCGCGGCAAGAAGATCACGCCGAAGACGCTGAACCAGAAGCGCTACGCCGACGCGATCCGCAACTCGACGATCACGTTCGGCATCGGCCCGGCGGGAACCGGCAAGACCTACCTTGCGATGGCGCTCGCGGTCGCCGCGCTCGCCGACCGCGAGGTCAGCCGGATCATCCTGACGCGCCCCGCCGTCGAGGCCGGCGAGCGGCTCGGCTTCCTGCCCGGGGACATGCTCGCGAAGGTGGACCCGTACCTGCGGCCGCTCTACGACGCACTCCACGACATGCTCGACGCCGACCGCGTGGCCGGCCACATGGACCGGGGAACGATCGAGGTGGCGCCGCTCGCATTCATGCGCGGCCGCACGCTGAACGACTCCTTCGTGATCCTCGACGAGGCGCAGAACACGACGCCCGAGCAGATGCACATGTTCCTCACCCGCCTCGGCTTCGGCTCGAAAATCGTCGTGACCGGAGACGTGACGCAGATCGACCTGCCGCGCGAGCAGACCTCCGGCCTCGTGCGCGTACGCGAGATCCTCAGGGACGTGGAGGGAATCGATTTCGTCGAGCTCGGAAACCAGGACGTCGTCCGCCACGTGCTCGTCCAGAGGATCGTCGAGGCGTACAAGCAGCACGCCGAGGAAAACGGCGCGTGATCGCCGTGGAGGTCGAAAACCGCAGCGGCGTCGACGTGGAGACCGGGGCCGCGATCGCGCTCGCGCAGACGACGCTCTCGGCCGAAGGGATCGAGGACGGCGACCTCGGCATCGCGTTCGTCGGGCCGGACGAGAGCCGCGCGCTGAAGCGCGAGCACCTCGGGATCGACGAGGCCGCCGACGTGCTCTCGTTCCCGATCGACGGACGCGAGCCGCTCGCCGACGGCGTTCCGCGCCAGCTCGGCGACGTCGTCCTCTGCCCCCAGGTCGTCGGCGAGGAGTGGCGCGCGCCCCTCGTCCACGGGCTCCTGCACCTGCTCGGCTACGACCATGGCGCCGAGATGGAGCGCCGCGAAACGGAGCTCGCGTCGTGAGCCAGCGCCAGCGCCGCCCGCCCATCAGGCCCGTCGAGCCGCCCGAGCTCGAGTTCGAGCTGCCGCCGCGCATCGAGACGCGCAAGCGCCCGCACTCGCTCCTCCTCAGTTTCAACTACGCGATCGAGGGCGTCATCCACGTGCTGCGCCGCGAGCGCAACATGCGCGTCCACTTCCTGCTCGCGACCGTGATCCTCGTGCTCGCGTTCGCCTACGACGTCTCGAAGCTCGAGCTCATGGCGCTCCTCATCGCGATCTCGTTCGTCCTCATCGCCGAGATGCTGAACACCGCGGTCGAGGAGATGATCGACCTGACGACCAAGGCCTACGACCCGCGGGCGAAGATCGCCAAGGACGTCGCCGCCGGCGCCGTGCTGATCGCCGCGGTCGTCGCCGGCACGATCGGCTACCTCATCTTCATCGACCGGATCCGGTCGCCGACGTACCACCTCGTCAACGAGGTCCGGGCCATCCCGGCCAACCTGACGATCATCGCGCTCGCGCTCACGGTGATCGTCGTCATCGCGGTGAAGGCGGTCACCGGGCGCGGGACTCCGCTCTCCGGCGGGCTCCCGTCCGGGCACGCCGCGGTCGCGTTCGGCGGCTGGATGGCGATCACGCTCGTCGTCGCCGACTTCCAGCACCGCGTGCTCGTCTCGACGCTCGCGTTCCTCATGGCGTTCCTCGTCGCCCAGACCCGCGTCGAGTCGGGGATCCACTCGGTGCGCGAGGTCGTGTTCGGCGGCCTCATCGGGACGCTCGTCACGCTGATCCTCTTCCAGGCGCTCACATGAACGGCCAGGAGCTCTACGAGCGGGCGGCCGTGGCCGCGAACAACGCGTACGCGCCGTACTCGAAGTTCCACGTGGGTGCTGCGCTGCTCCTACGCGACGGCTCGGTCGTGACCGGCGTGAACGTGGAGAACGCGTCCTATCCGCTGGGGATCTGCGCCGAGCGGGCCGCGATCTCGCGCGCGGTGGGCGACGGCCTGAAGCCCGGCGGGATCGAGGCGCTCGCGATCACCGCGTCGCCGTGCGGCGGCTGCCGGCAGTGGATGGTGGAGTTCCAGATCGAGCGCGTGCTGTTTCCGATCGACGGGAAGCTGGCCGAGCGGACGCCGGCCGAGCTGCTCCCCGATTCCTTCGAATTTTGAGAAGCGGATTCGTCGCAGTCGCGGGCCGGCCGAACGTCGGCAAGTCGACGCTCGTGAACGCGCTCTGCGGCGGCAAGGTCGCGATCGTCTCCGACAAGCCGCAGACGACCCGGCGCCGGATCATGGGCGTCGTGAACGGCGACGGCTACCAGCTCGTCCTCGCCGACCTGCCCGGCTTCCAGCGCCCGCGCGACGCGCTCACCGAGCGGATGCAGAAGACCGTCGACTCCGCCTTCGAGGACGTCGACGCGGTGCTGTTCGTGCTCTCCGCCGACGAGGAGATCGGCGGCGGCGACCGCTTCATCGCGCAGCGCGTGTTCGGCGGGCCGGCGCCGGTCGTGATCGCGCTGAACAAGGTCGACCGCGTCGACCCGAACCGGATCGCGGTGCAGATCGCGAATGCCGCGGCGCTCGGCGACTTCCACGCGCTCCATCCCGTGAGCGCGAAGACCGAGGACGGCGTCGGCGCGCTGCGCGACGAGCTGGCTGCTCTCCTTCCGGAAGGCCCCGCGTATTTCCCGGCCGACGAGATCACGGATCTGTCCGTCGAGGACCGCATTGCCGAGCTCGTCCGCGAGAAGGCGCTCCACCTGACGAAGGAGGAGGTCCCGCACGCCGTCACGGTCGAGGTGGCCGAGATCGAAGGCGACCGGATCTCCTGCGTCATCTACGTCGAAACTGCGTCCCAAAAGGGGATCCTGGTCGGCAAGGGCGGCTCTATGATCAAGGAGATCGGCTCGCGGGCACGGCCCGAGATCGAGCACCTGCTCGGTGCGCAGGTCTTTCTCGAGCTGATGGTGAAGGTACGACCCCGCTGGCGCCGCGACGAAGCCATGCTTTCGCGGCTTGGACTCTAGGAGGACACGATCTCTGCGCTGACGCCCGACCAGTTCGAGACCCGGCTTCGCGACTACATGGTCGAGAGCTCGGAGGAGACCCGCGCCGTGCGCGTGGGTGAGAAGGAGACGAGCGAGTACGCCGCCATCGTCGAGCGCTACGCCGACCTGTTCACGCGCGAGCAGTACGACGCGCTGGCGGGTGACGACGAGCGGGTGACGCGCCTGCGCGAGGCGTGCAAGGACGGCGTCGTGTCGCTCGAGCTCGCGACCGCCTACGACGAGCTGCAGAACGCGATGCTGGCGGCCCGGATCGAGTTCCGCGGCGAGGAGATGCCGCTGCGAAACGCCCAGGCCCAGGTCGCGCTCGAGGACGACTACGCCGCGCGCGAGGAGCTCGGGCTGATCTCCGGAGACAAGTCCGCGGAGTTCAACGACGGCCGGCTCGACCTCATGCGCCGCGGCGAGGCCTTCGAGTCCGATCTCACCGGCCAGACCGATCCGATCGCGCGGAGCGAGGAGCTGAAGGCGATCGACCTCCACGAGCTCTCGGGCGTGCTCGAGCGAACCGCGGCCACGCAGACCGAGTCGTTCGGCCCGCTCCGCGACAAGTGGCTCGACCGCATCCTCGGGCCGGAGCGCGAGGACGAGCCGTCCTCGTACCACATCGCCTACGTCCGCCGGATGTCGCCGCTCGCCGACGTGTACTCGAAGGAGCGCGCCGTCGAGGTCTGCCTCGAGACGCTCACGAAGCTCGGCTTCGACCTCGCGGCCGAGTCGCAGGATCAAGCTCGACCTCGACGACCGCCCGCAGAAGAACCCGCGTGCCTGCGTGATCGCGTCCGACCCGCCGTCGGTCGTCCACCTGATCACGCGCGCCCAGGGCGGCATCCACGACTACCAGGCGTTTCTCCACGAGGCCGGCCACGCGCTCCACTACGCGGGCTGCGACCCCGATCTCTCGTACACGTTCCGGCGCCTCTCCCGCGACCACGCGCTGACCGAGATCTACTCCTTCCTGGTCGAGTCGATCACCCGCGAGCCGGGCTGGCACGCGGCCTACTTCGACCTCGACGAGGAGACCGCGCGCGAGAACGCCGAGGCGACGCGGTTCCTCGAGGCGATCCTCTTCCGTCGCTACGCGGCCAAGCTCGGCTACGAGCTCGAGCTCTGGGGTGACTTCGAGCACGCGACCGACTACTCGGGCGTCTACGAGGAGAAGCTCCTGGCCGCGACCGGGCGTGCGCTACCGCGCCGACAACTACCTCGCCGACCTGGACGAGGGCTTCTACTCGGCCGACTACCTGCGCGCCTGGATCCGCACCGCGCAGGTGCGCGACTACCTCCGCGCGGAGATCGGCGAGGACTGGTGGGCCCGCCCGGAGACGGGCGAGTTCCTGCGTACGCTCTTCCTCCAGGGCACGAAGCCGTCCAGCGAGGACGTGGCCGCACAGGTCGGCTACGACCCGCTCGACACGGCGTCGCTGCTCTCGGAACTGTCCGGTTAGGGCAAACTGGAAGGCATGGCGCAAGCGCCGGCATTGCCAGGCGGGTTCGAGCTTCCCCTCGAGCCCAGGCTCCCGCGGGTCGGTTCGGTCGACCAGGTGGCCGTCGAAGAACGCGCGGCTTCGCTCGTCGCGGCGGTCGATCAAGCGCGAGTCGAAGATGTTCGCGCTCGACCTCGTCGTGCGGATGATCGACCTGACGACGCTCGAGGGCGCCGACACGCCCGGCAAGGTCGCGGCGCTCGCATCGAAGGCGGCGCACCCCGATCCGGCGGACGCGACCGTGCCCTCCGTCGCGGCGCTCTGCATCTATCCCGACCTGATCCCGGTCGCGCGCGAGCGGCTCGACGGCACGTCCGTCGCCGTGGCCGCCGTGGCCACCGCCTTCCCGTCCGGGCGCTCGCCGCTCGACCTGAAGGTGGAGGAGGCTCGCCGCGCGGTCGAGGCGGGCGCGGACGAGATCGACATGGTCATCGACCGCGGCGCGTTCCTCTCCGGCAAGTACGCGAAGGTCTACGAGGAAGTCCGCCAGGTGAAGGAGGCCTGCGGCGACGCGCACCTGAAGGTGATCCTGGAGACCGGCGAGCTCGGCACGTACGACAACGTCCGCCGCGCGGGACTCCTCTCGATCGCCGGCGGCGCGGACTTCATCAAGACCTCCACGGGCAAGATGAGCCCGGCCGCGACGCTGCCGGTCACGCTGGTCATGCTCGAGACCGTGCGCGACGTCTATGAGGAGACCGGCCGCAAGGTCGGCGTCAAGGCGGCGGGGGGCATTCGCACCGCGAAGGAGGCGATCGCCTACCTCGTGACCGTGAACGAGACGCTCGGCCCCGAGTGGCTGACGCCGGATCTCTTCCGCTTCGGCGCGTCCTCGCTCCTGAACGACGTCCTGCTCCAGATCCGCAAGCAGAAGACCGGGCGCTACCAGAACCCGGACTACTTCACGCTGGACTGATCCCTACGATGGCTGCCGCATGAGCGACGTCGAGAAACGCAAGGACCGCTCCCCGGTTCCGTCGGCGTTCGACTATGCGCCGGCCCCGGAAAGCCGCGACATCGTCCACCTGGAGAAGCGCTACGGGCTCTTCGTGGGCGGCGACTGGGTCGAGCCGCTCTCCAAGGAGATCCAGCCGACGATCAGCCCGGCGACCGAGGAACCGCTCGCCGAGGTGGCCTACGCCGGCGCCGAGGACGTGGACGTCGCGGTGTCCGCGGCCCGTGATGCCTTCCAGAACGGCTGGTCCGACCTTCCCGCGACCGAGCGGGCCAAGTATCTCTTCCGGATTGCGCGCCTCCTCCAGGAGCGCTCGCGCGAGTTCGCGGTGCTCGAGTCGCTCGACGGCGGCAAGCCGATCAAGGAGTCGCGCGACGTCGACCTTCCGCTCGCCGCGGCGCACTTCTTCTACTACGCCGGCTGGGCGGACAAGCTCGAGTACGCCTTTCCGAACCGCACGCCGAAGCCGGTCGGGGTGGCCGCGCAGGTGATCCCGTGGAACTTCCCGCTCCTCATGCTCTCGTGGAAGATCGCTCCCGCGCTGGCCGCCGGGAACACGGTCGTGCTGAAGCCGGCCGAGACGACGCCGCTCACGGCGCTCCTCTTCTGCGACGTGCTCCGCCAGGCGGGCCTCCCGCCGGGCGTCGTGAACGTGATCACCGGCGACGGCCGCGCGGGCGCCGCGCTCGTGAAGCACCCGGACGTGGACAAGGTCGCCTTCACCGGCTCGACTGAGGTGGGCAAGGAGATCCAGCGCGCCATCGCCGGCTCGGGCAAGAAGCTGACGCTCGAGCTGGGCGGCAAGGCGGCGAACATCATCTTCGACGACGCCGCGCTCGACCAGGCGGTCGAGGGGATCGTCAACGGGATCTACTTCAACCAGGGCCACGTGTGCTGCGCGGGCTCGCGGCTCCTCGTGCAGGAGTCGGTCGCCGAGGAGGTCGTCGCGAAGCTGAAGCGCCGCATGGGCACGCTGCGCGTCGGCGATCCGCTGGACAAGAACACCGACGTCGGCGCGATCAACTCGAAGGAGCAGCTCGAGCGGATCAAGGCGCTCGTGAAGAGCGGGGAGGAGGAGGGCGCGGAGATCTACCAGCCGCCGTGCGTCCTCCCCGAGAAGGGCTGGTGGTTCCCGCCGACCGTCTTCACCGAGGTCGCGCAGAGCTACCGGATCGCGCAGGAGGAGATCTTCGGCCCGGTGCTCTCGGTGCTCACCTTCCGCACGCCCGACGAGGCGGTCGAGAAGGCGAACAACACCGCGTTCGGTCTCTCCGCCGGCGTCTGGACGGAGAAGGGCTCGCGGATCCTCTGGATGGCGCAGCGCCTGCGCGCCGGGGTCGTCTGGGCGAACACGTTCAACCGCTTCGATCCGGCCTCGCCGTTCGGCGGCTACAAGGAGTCCGGCTTCGGCCGCGAGGGCGGACGCCACGGCCTCGAGCCGTACATGAGGTTCGACGATGAGTGACCGGCTGCCCGTCGCCAAGACCGCCAAGCTCTTCGTGGGCGGCGCGTTCGTGCGCTCCGAGTCGGGCCGCACCTACGAGGTCGAGGGCGCGAACGTCGCGCTCGGCTCCCGCAAGGATCTGCGCGACGCCGTGCGGGTCGCCCGCGGCGCGCTCCCCGGCTGGGCGGGCGCGACGGCGTACAACCGTGGCCAGGTGCTCTATCGCGTCGCCGAGATGCTCGAGGGCCGCCGCGCCGAGTTCGCCGAGCTCTCCGGCGACGAGGACGCCGGCGCCGCGATCGATCGCTGGGTTTGGTACGCCGGCTGGGCGGACAAGCTCGCGCAGGTGCTCGGCGCCTCCAACCCGGTCGCAGGGCCGTACTTCAACTTCACCGTGCCGGAGCCCGTCGGCGTCGTCGGCGTGGTTGCGCCGGAGGAGCCCCCGCTCGACGGGCTCGTCTCGCGTCTCGCGCCGGTGCTCGCCGGCGGCAACACGGCGGTCGTGATCGCGTCCGAGTCCCATCCGCTCGCCGCCGCCTCCCTGGCCGAGGTGCTCGCGACCTCGGACGTCCCCGCGGGCGTCGTCAACATCCTCACCGGCCGCAAGGAGGAGCTTACGCCCGTGCTGGCCGGCCACCTCGACGTGAACGCCCTCGACCTCGCGGGAGCGACCGGCGACACGGCCGAGCTCGAGCGCCTCGCCGCGGACAACGTGAAGCGCGTCGTCCGGAACGGCCAGGGACAATCCCCGTGGCATGTGTCGGCGTTTCTCGAGATGAAGACGGTCTGGCACCCGATCGGCGTATGAGCCGTTTCCGACAGGCGATCTCCGAGGGCGACGGCATCTCGGTCATTCCCGTGCTCACCGGAGCCGTGGAGGAGCAGGCCGCGCTCGCGGAGCAATCGGGCGCCGAGGCGGTCGCGGTCGCCGAGGCCGACGTGGCCCGCGCCGCCGGCGCGACGTCGCTCCCGGTACTGGCGCGCACCGGGCTCGAAGGTGTGGCCGAGGCGGGCGGCGACGCCTGCGTTCTGGCCTCCGACGAGACGCTCCCCGAGCAGCACGAGCGGGCCCGGGAGCTGGGCCTCGACTGCGTCGTCGACGTGACCAACGAGGAAGCGCTCCAGGCGGTTCTCGAGCACGTCGACCCGGACATCTTCCTGCTTTCCGAGCGCGACCGCGACGAGGAGGAAGACGACTTCGAGCGCACGCTCGACCTGCTGGCAGACGTCCCGGCCGGGAAGCTCGTGATCTCCGATGCGCGCGTGGGCGCGCGTGAGCAAGTAGTCGCTCTCGAGCGAGCCGGGGTGGACGCGATCCTCGTCTTTGGCGACCACCTGGGCACCGAGTTCGCCGCCACCCTGGCCGAGCTCACCGGCCGCGCGTAGCCAACTTCTGGTTGCGCTCCTCGTCCTGTAGGACGACCCTGGGAGGGCGGATGGGCGCAAGGATCGGCTCTGCGGCAGTACTAACCGCGCTCGCGCTGGTCGGGTGCAGCTCGGGCGGCGACGCGCCGGGGACGACGAGCGCCGCAGCCGAGCCTCCGCCGCCGACGTCCACGGTCACGATCGTCTCCGAGTTGCCGCTGCAGGGCGGGACGAGCGAGCAGACCGCCTCGATGGTGCAGGCGATCGAGCTGTACCTCGACCAGATCGACTACCGGGTCGGGGACACCGCGATCCACTACGAGTCGCGCGACACGGACATCACCCACACGGCGCCGTTCGATGACGCCGGCTGCATGATCGCCGCGAACCAGCTCAAGCAGGAGGAGGAGGAGGACGTCGTCGGCGTGATCGGGCCGTATAGCTCCGGCTGCGCGAAGCTGATGCTCGAGAAGCTCAACAAGGAGTCGCTGCCGATGATCAGCCCGTCCAACTCGTACGACGGACTGACCCGCGAGGCGCCGAACAACGCGAAGGGCGAGCCCGGCGTCTACTACCCGACCGGCGCGCGCACCTACGCCCGGCTTGTTCCCACCGACGTCGCCCAGGGCCGCGCCGGCGCCGAGGCGATGGCGTCGCTCGGCGCGACGAAGGCCTGCGTGCTCGACGACGGCACCGAGTACGGCAAGGCGATCGCCGACGGGTTCGCGCAGGCCGCCGGGGAGTTCGGGCTCGGGGTCGTGTGCCGGACACGCTGGCGACCGAAGCCGGCCGGAGCCAACTACCTCGGCCTCATGGAGCGCGTGAAGGCATCCGGCGCGGACGGCGTCTACCTCGGCGGCGTCTCCGACGACGGCGGCGCTGAGCTGATCCGCGACAAGGTCACGGAGCTCGGTGACAACGAGGCCGTGAAGCTTGTCGTCTCCGACGGCTTCCTCGTGGACGAGCTCTTCGACGATGCGGGCGCGGCCAACGTCGAGGGGATCTACGCGACCTCGCCGGTCGTCATGACGAACGGTCTTACGGGCCCGGGCAAGGTGTTCGCTGCGGACTACGCCGAGAAGTACGGTGAGCCGCCGGCGCTGTACGCCCCGTACGCGGTCGCGGCCGTCGAGGTGCTCGTCGACGCGATCGGCCGCTCGGACGGAACGCGCGCCGACATCGCCGCGAAGGTGCTGGAGACCCGCTTCGAGGAGGGAATCCTCGGCCCCACGTCGTTCGACGGAAACGGCGATCGCGTCGATGCGCCCGTCCCGCTCTTCCAGGCGCGCGACGGCACCTGGGTCTACATCGACTAGCCGGTCGTCGTCGGCGTCGACGTGGTCGGCGCGAGCGGGTTGTCGAGCACCTCGTCGTTGCGCGGCTCGAGGCCGAGGGCGAGGGCGATCTTGCGATCCGCCGCGCGCACCGCGAGCTCCCCTTGCACGGCCAGGTTGGTGCCCTCGACCGCGAGGTTGCCGACCTTCTCCTGGTTGTCGCCCGTCTCGAGGAACGGATCCTCCATCGCGATGTTCAGCATCTGCTCGAAGTACGTGAGGCTCTCCCGGGTGTCCACCAGGCCGTTCTCGAGGTCCTTCGCGTCGCCGGCGATCTTCGAGATCTCGCCCAGGTCGCGGGCCGCCGCGATCTCCGCCTCGAGGGCCTTGTCGATCGCCTTGACCGCGGCGAGCCCTTCCTCCGCCGCGGCCAAAACCGCGTCGCGATCCTCGGCGACCGCCGCCTCGTTGATGTCGGCGATCGCCTGGCGAAGCTGCGACTCGGCGTCGTTCCGCGCGTCCTCGAGCTCGCGGTAGGTGTTGTAGGCCTCGACACCCGGGGCCGGCTCCTCGTCGCCGCACGCGGTCGCGCCTACGAGCACGGCGAAGGAGACCAGGATGAGCGCGATGAGCTTCGGCACTAGCCGAAGAATGCCCGCGCGACGTCGTACCAGTCCGGGGGAACCGACTTCAGCTCCGCGACCGCGTCGGCCAGCGGCACGGCCACGATGGCGTCGCCCTGGAGCGCGGCCATCGTCCCGAACTCCCCGGCCTCGACGAGATCGGCCGCCTTGAGGCCGTAGCGCGTCGCGAGCACGCGGTCGCGCGGCGTGGGCGTTCCGCCTCGCTGGACATGGCCGAGGACGGTCACGCGAGTCTCGTAGCCGGTGCGCTCCTCGATCTCGCGCGCGAGCTGGTCACCGACGCCGCCGAGGCGGACGTGGCCGAACTCGTCGCCGCCCTCCTGCGTCACCTGCCGCCGCTCGCCCGACGCGTACGTGAGCTCGTAGCCCTCGCTGACGACCACGATCGAGAAGTCCTTGCCGCGGCTGTGCCGGTGCTGGATCTCCTCGCAGCACTCCTCCACGGTCATGGGCTGCTCGGGAATGAGGATCACGTCCGCTCCGCCGGCGATGCCGCTCATGACCGCGATCCAGCCGGTGTGGCGGCCCATGACCTCGACGACCATGACGCGGTTGTGCGACTCGGCCGTCGTGTGCAGCCGGTCGATCGCCTCGGTCGCGATCGTCACCGCCGTGTCGAACCCGAAGGTGTAGTCAGTGGAGGACAGGTCGTTGTCGATCGTCTTGGGGACGCCGACGACGGGGAACTCGTGCTCGGCGTAGAGGCGCGCCGCGACGCCGAGCGTGTCCTCGCCGCCGATCGCGACGAGCGCGGTCAGGCCGGCGTCGGCGAAGTGCTTCAGCACGGCCTCGGGGCCGCCCTCTGTCTTGTACGGGTTCGTCCGGGTGGTGCCGATGATCGTCCCGCCGCGCGGCAGGATCCCGGAGATCTCGCGCGGGCCGATATCCATGAACTTGCCATCGACGAGTCCGCGCCAGCCCGCGCGGACGCCCACGACCTCGGCGCCGCGGTCGAGCGACCGTCGCGCCACGGCCCGGATGACCGCGTTCAATCCCGGGCAGTCGCCGCCCCCGGTGAGGACTCCAACTCTGTCGGTCACTTGTCTTCTAACTTCGGCAGTGGATCCTCGTCTTCTCCGTCACAACGACTCGGGAGCTGTAGTGAGGGGAGTACCAATGCCGAAGGCGGGAATCGAACCCGCACGGGGCCAAGCCCCACTGGATTTTGAGTCCAGCGCGTCTTCCAGTTCCGCCACTTCGGCGCGGCGACAGGGCAATCGTAACCGGACGGGCTTGATGCCTGTCCGCTGCGGCGTCATAATTGCCCACCCACAAGGAGCGGTTCAGCCTGGCGTGAGTTCGGGTCCCGCTCGGATACCCCTTCCAGGGCGGTGCTCGCCAGGTGCAGCGCCGAGCAAAAGTCGGGCGAATGAGGAGGCGCAGTGAAGAGAAGGACAGTTATGGCAGTGCTCGTACTGCTGGTCGGCGCGTTTGCGTTCATGGCCGTTGGCTGTGGCGACGACGACGACGGCGGCGGCGGTACGGACGCAGGTCAGGGAACGGAGCCGGCCGAGCAGCAGACGGCCAAGATCGTGTCCGACCTGCCCCTGCAGGGTTCGTCGGCGGGTCAGACGGAGACGATGGTCAACGCCATCAAGCTCTACCTGAGCCAGATCGACAACACGGCAGGCAATTTCACGATCGAGTACGAGTCGTTCGATGACTCGACCGCCGCCAAGGGCGCGTGGGACGAGGCGACGTGTGCCGCGAATGCGCGGAACTACGTCGAGGACGAGACGATCCTCGGTGTGATCGGAACGTTCAACTCCGGTTGCGCGAAGATCGAAGTACCGATCGCGAACGAGGCTTCCCTCGCGTACGTCAGCCCGGCCAACACGGCCGTCGGCCTGACGCACGAGGGCCCGGGCTCCGAGCCCGGCGAGCCGGACAAGTACTACCCGAGCGGAACGCGCAACTACGCGCGCGTCGTCGCCTCGGACGACTTCCAGGGCCAGATTGACGCCACGTACATGGCCGAGGAACTGGGAGTCACGAAGGTCTACATCCTGGACGACAAGGACGCCTACGGTAAGGGCGTTGCAGACGCATTCGAGATCTCCGCTCCCGACGCGGGTCTCGAGGTCGTCGGACACACCGGCTGGGATGCGGCCGCTCAGAACTACAAGGCACTCATGACGCAGGTCAAGGCGTCCGGTGCCGACGGCATCTACATCGGCGGTATCTCCGACTTCAACGGTGGCCAGGTCGTCAAGGACAAGGTCGAGGTCGTTGGGTCGAACGAGGAAGTCCCGCTGATGGCATCTGACGGCTTCGTCGTCGCCTCGCTCTTCGAAGAGGCCGGCGCGGACGTCGTCGAAGGCATGTACGGCAGTGCTCCCGTCCTGAACCCGGAAGATCTCACGGGCGCAGGCGCATCGTTCCTCGAGGCCTACACGGCTGAGTACGGCGACCCGGAGGTCTACACGGCCTACGGCGCCGCTGCAGCGCAGGCTCTCGTCGACGCGATCGGCCGCTCCGACGGCACGCGCGAGGACGTCGTGGCGAAGCTGTTCGAGACGAACATCACGGACGGCATCGTCGGTCCCATGTCCTTCAACGAGAACGGTGATCCTGAGAACGGCCTGATCTCCATCTTCAAGGCCGAGGGTGGAAATTGGACGTTCGTCCAGGCTCAGCAGCTGGGCGAGTAACGCAAGATCGATAGACCGAATGGAGAGGCCGGTTTCGACCGGCCTCTCCATTCATAATCCCCCTCACGATGACGACTACAGTCACCCACGAGCTTCCGACTCGGAGGCTGCCGCCGACCTCTCAGCTGATCTTGTGGGCCTTCGGCGCGCTGCTTCTTGCCGGCGCGGCGTTCTGGCTCATCGGGAACGCGATCGAGTCGCCGTCGCGCTTCCTCGAGGTGACGCTCATCGGCTTCACGAACGGCTCGATCTACGCGCTCGTGGCGCTGGGCTACACGCTCGTCTACGGAATCATCGAGCTCATCAACTTCGCCCACGGCGACAACTTCATGCTGGGGACGTTCCAGACCCAGACGATCGTGACGCAGGGCGAGTTCCAGATCCCGCTCTTTCCGACGACGCTGATCCTCGGCATCCCGCTCGGGACGACGGCCACCGCGGCCTCGTCCGGAGGCCAGCGTGCCTGGACGATCTTCTGCTGTCTCATCTTTTCCATGCTCTTCTGCATGGTCATCAACGTCTCGATCGAGCGGATCGGCTACAAGCCACTCCGAAACCAACCACGGCTGGCGCCGCTGATCACGGCAATCGGGTTCTCGTTCATCCTCCAGGACGTCGGTCTCATCTGGAAGGACGCCGGGCCCCAGCCGACGCCGAACATTCTCCCCACGGGGGACATCTTCACGTGGAAGGACGCGAGCTACTCGTGGAAGGAGTTCATCGTGGTCGCGATCACGATCCCGCTCCTCCTCGTGCTCACGTACCTCGTGCGCAGCACGCGCTCCGGCAAGGCGATGCGCGCCACCGCTCAGGATCGTGACGCCTCGGCGATGATGGGAATCAACGTCGACCGGACGATCTCGTTCACGTTCGCGCTCGGCGGCGCGCTGGCCGGAGCGGCCGGCGCGATCTACGCGCTCTACGTCGGCGTGTCGAAGTTCGACACCGGGTTCCGCCTCGGGCTCTACGCGTTCACCGCGGCCGTGCTCGGCGGCATCGGCAACCTGACCGGCGCCGTGCTGGGCGGGGTCCTCCTCGGCCTCATTGCCGCCTACAACGAGGGCTTCGGCGACGCGCGCTGGACGACCACGATCATCTTCTCGATCCTCATCCTGATCCTCGTCTTCCGCCCGTCGGGTCTCCTCGGCGAGCAGGTTCCGGAGGGCCAGTGACCGACGCGCCCGTAGCCGCCGACGCTCCCAAGCCGAGCGAGAAGCCCAAGAAGCGGAGGAACCCGAACCGGACGGGCTGGATCGTCGCGGGCATCGCGATCGTGCTCGCCTTCACGTTCCCGTACTGGGCGCAGGGCGACAGCATGTTCGGCTTCAGCTCTCCGCTCGACACGATCTTCGTCGACAAGCTCGGGATCACGAGCGACACGCTCTTCGTCATGGCCGTCTACGTCATGCTGGCGCTCGGCCTGAACATCGTGGTCGGGTTCGCGGGTCTCCTCGACCTCGGCTACGTGGCGTTCTTCGCCCTCGGGGCGTACACGCTCGGCTGGTTCGGCTCGGGGCTCTTCAACAACCGGAACGTGCACTTCGCGGACACGGCGGTCGCGGAGGTGCCCGGCATCCACCTGAGCTTCTGGGTCGTGATGATCATGGCCGGAATCATCTGTGCGATCGCCGGAATCATCATCGGCTGGCCGACGCTGCGCCTGCGCGGGGACTACCTCGCGATCGTCACCCTCGGCTTCGGTGAGATCATCCCGGACGTCTTCCGCAACGGCGACCAGTTCCCGGTCCCGCAGGGACTGCAGGGCGCGCCGCCGTTCCTCGACTTCCAAAACGAGAACCTGACGAACGGCGTGCGCGGGATCACCCAGCTCGACCGTCCGGGCTTCGGCCAGAGCCTGAGCGATGCGACCGGAGGGCTCCTGCCCGACCGCTACACGTCGCTGCCATCGGAGCTCAAGCCGTGGTTCTGGACGATCCTGATCATGACCCTGCTCACGATCTTCGTGAACCTGCGCCTACGCGACTCGAAGATGGGTCGCGCTTGGATCGCGGTTCGCGAGGACGAGATCGCCGCGTCGGCCATGGGCGTGCCGCTCATGCGGACGAAGCTCTGGTCCTACGGGATCGGCGCCGTCTTCGGCGGCTTCGCCGGCGCCCTGTACGGCTCGTTCATCAACGGGATCTTCCCGACGAGCTTCTCGTTCCAGATCTCCGTCATCGTGCTCGTCATGGTGATCGTCGGCGGGATGGGCAACGTCTGGGGCGTTATCCTGGGCGCCTGCGTGATCTCGTGGCTGAACCAGGTCGGCCTGACGAAGATCGGCGACGGGATCAACAGCGTCATCTCGGATACCGGGAGCGACTACGTCGTGAACATCCCGCAGTACAAGTTCGGCATCCTCGGCGGCCTGTTGGTCGTCATGATGTTGTTCCGTCCCGAAGGCCTCATCCCGAGCGGCCGCCGCAAGGCGGAGTTCGACGAGGGCGAGGGAACCGCCAACCTCTACGACGCGAGTCACAGTGGCTGAGAACGGAAACATCCTCGAAGCGATCAAGGTCCGGAAGGAGTTCGGAGGCCTGATCGCGGTCAACGACGTGGACTTCGCGATCCCGAAGGGCGCGATCGTCAGCCTCATCGGCCCGAACGGCGCCGGCAAGACGACCTTCTTCAACATCCTGACGGGCGTCTACAAGCCGACCTCGGGCGGCGTGGTCTTCCAGGGCCAGCTCGTCTCGGGCCTGCCGCCGCACAAGGTGACGGCCATGGGGATGGCGAGGACCTTCCAGAACATCCGGCTCTTCCACAACATGACCTCGGTCGAGAACGTGCTCGTCGCGATGCACAGCAACATCAAGGGCGGCGTCTGGCGCTCCATCTTGCGGACGCCCGCGCTGCGGCGCGAGGAGGCCGAAGCGCTCCAGCGCGCCCGCGAGCTGCTCGCCTATTCGGGTCTCAAGCGCGTGGACAACGAGTACGCGAAGAACCTCTCGTACGGCGACCAGCGCCGGCTCGAGGTGGCGCGCGCGCTCGCCACCAACCCGCAGCTCCTGCTCCTCGACGAGCCGACCGCCGGCATGAACCCCGAGGAGACCGCGAACTTCACCGACTTCGTCGCGAAGCTGCGCCGTGAGGAGAACATCACGGTGCTCCTGATCGAGCACGACATGCGCGTCGTCATGGGCATCTCCGACCGCGTCACGGTGCTCGACTACGGCGAGAAGATCGCCGAGGGCGAGCCGAAGGACGTGCAGAAGGACGAGCGCGTGATCACGGCCTACCTCGGAGCGGGAGCAACCCAGTGAAGCTCCCCGGGCGCAAGCAGAACGGCGACACGAAGCAGGCGGCGGCCGAGATGCCCGTTGCCTCCGACGGCCGCAGCGTCATCCTCAAGCTGGACGAGATCCAGGTCTTCTACGGGACGATCCAGGCGCTCAAGGGCGTGTCGCTCGAGGTGCGCGAGGGCGAGGTCGTGACGCTCATCGGCGCGAACGGCGCCGGCAAGTCGACGACGCTGCGCTCGATCAACGGGCTGAACCACCCGCGCGAGGGGACGATCACGTTCCAGGGCCTCGACATCACGGGTACGCCGCCCCACGAGATCGTCGAGATGGGCATCTCCCAGTCGCCGGAAGGCCGTCACGTGTTCACGCGCATGACCGTCTTCGAGAACCTCGAGATGGGCGCCTACCAGCGCAGCACGGCCCCGAAGGCGGAGATCCAGGAGGACCTCGACCGCGTGTTCACGCTCTTCCCGCGGCTCGCCGAGCGTCGGACGCAGAAGGCCGGGACGATGTCGGGCGGCGAGCAGCAGATGCTTGCGATGGGCCGCGCGCTCATGGCCCGCCCGAAGCTCCTGCTCCTCGACGAGCCCTCGATGGGCCTCGCTCCGATCTTCGTGGAGAAGATCTTCGAGATCATCGTGGAGATCAACTCGCAGGGAACGCCGATCCTGCTCGTCGAGCAGAACGCCCTCATGGCGCTCGACGTCGCGAACCGCGGTTACGTCCTCGAGACGGGCCATGTGGCCCTCGCGGACGACGCGAAGCTGCTCCGCGACAACGAGCAGGTCCGCAAGACGTACCTCGGCGAAGACTGATTCCTTCCCGCCTCTAAGGTTCCCGGTGTGTCGCCGAAGACGCTCACCGGAGTCGAGCTCGACCTGAACGACGCGCCTGCGCGCGACTCCGAGCTCTTCCTCGTCGACGGCAACAACCTCGCCTACCGCGCGTTCTTCGCGCTCCCCGAGGAGCTGATCACGAGCGACGGCTTCCCGACGAACGCGCTGCTCGGATTCACGAACATGCTCTTCAAGCTCCTCTCGGACTACAAGCCGAAGGGCGTCGCCGTCGCCTGGGACACGCGGCCGGTTCACCGCAAGGAGCTCGCGCCCGAGTACAAGATCGACCGTAAGCCGATGCCGGACCTCCTGCGGGAGCAGTTCCCGCACTTCAAGCCGATCGTCGAGGCGTTCGGCTACGTGAACCTCGAGTTCGAGGGCTGGGAGGCCGACGACGTGATCGCCACGCTCGCCACCCGTGCCGACGAGGCCGGCGTGAAGACGACCGTGGTCTCGACCGACCGGGACGCCTTCCAGCTCGTCTCGGAGAACATCGCGCTGATGATGACCCCGCGCGGCGTCGCGGACGTCCAGGTCTACACGCCCGAGCGGGTCCTGGCGCGCTACGGGATCGGGCCGGAGCTCATCCCCGACTTCATCGGGCTCAAGGGCGACACCTCGGACAACATCCCGGGCGTTCCCGGGATCGGCGACAAGACCGCCGGCCAGCTGCTCGCGCAGTACGGCTCGCTCGAGGCGGTGCTCGAGCACACGGCCGAGCTCTCGCCGGCGCGGCGCAAGAACCTGGAGGAGCACGCGGACCAGGCGCGCGCGTCGAAGGTGCTCGCGACGATGCGCCGCGACCTGGAGCTCGACGCCGACCCGGCCGCGCTCGTGCTCTCTCCGCCGGACCGCTCGCAGCTGAAGGAGATCTTCCGGCGCTTCGAGTTCAGGAACCTGCTCGGCCGCATCGACGTGATCGACGAGGCGCTCCCCGCCGCGGAGGCCGTTCCCGTGGAGGGCGTCGGCGTTCCCTGGCGCGAGGAGCTCGTCGCGCCGGCCGTCGACGGCGAGATCGCGCTGGCCTCCGAGGACGGGCGCGCCGCGCTGGCGCTGCCGGACGGCTCGGTCGCGCTCGTCCCGGCGCCGGTCGCGCTCGGCGACGGCGTACGCGTCACCGTTCACGATGCGAAGGCGGCGCGAATCGAGGCGACCGACGACACGCTGCTCCTCGCGTACCTCATCGAGCCCGGCCGGGCGACGTATGCGCTCGACGACCTCGCGGCCGAGTACGGCGTCGAGCTCCAGCCCGAGCCGGCGACCGACGAGGAGACCGCCGCGCTCGTCCGCCACGCCGCGGCGACGCTACGCCTCGCGCCGACGATGCGCGCCCGGGTCGCCGAGCGCGGCATGGAGCCGCTCTACCGCGAGATCGAGCTGCCGCTCACCCGCGTGCTGGCCGCGATGGAGGACGCCGGCGTGAAGATCGACACCTACCGCATGGGCGAGATCACCGCCCGCCTGGCCGACCGCGTCGAGGAGCTCGAGGCCCGCGGCCACGAGCTGGCCGGGGAGGAGTTCATGCTCGGCTCGACGCAGCAGGTCGCGCGCGTCCTCTTCGAGCAGCTCGGCCTCACCGCGGGGCGCAAGGGCAAGACCGGCTACTCGACCGACGCGAAGGTGCTCCGCACGATCCGCGACGAGCACGAGATCGTCCCGGTGATCGAGGAGTGGCGCGAGTACTCGAAGCTCCTGAACACGTACCTCGGTCCGCTGCCGAGCCTCATCTCCGCCGACGACGCCCGGCTGCACACGACCTTCAACCAGGCGGTCGCGTCGACCGGGCGGCTCTCGACGACGAACCCGAACCTCCAGTCGATCCCGATCCGCACGGAGCTGGGCCGGGAGATCCGGAGCGCGTTCATCGCCGAGCCCGGCCACCGGCTCGTCTCGGCCGACTACTCCCAGGTGGAGCTGCGGATCCTCGCGCATGTGTCCGGGGAGCCGAAGCTGCGCGAGGCGTACGAGCGCGGGGAGGACGTCCACGCCGCGACGGCGTCGGAGGTGCTCGGGATCCCGCAGGCCGAGTTGACGAAGGACCAGCGCAACGTGGCCAAGATGGTCAACTTCGGGATCATCTACGGCATCTCGTCGTACGGGCTCTCCGAGAACCTCGAGATCCCGCGCGAGGAGGCGCAGACGTACATCGACACGTATCTGGCCCGCTTCCCGCACGTGCAGGACTTCATCGCGCGCACCGTCGAGCAGGCGACGCGCGACGGCTACGTGACGACGCTCTTCGGCCGGCGCCGCCCGATCCCGGAGCTGAAGGCTCAGAACCGCCAGACGCGCTCGCTCGGCGAGCGGCTGGCCGTGAACTCGGTCATGCAGGGGACGGCCGCGGACGTGATCAAGAAGGCGATGGTCTCGATCCACGAGCGGCTGCGCGCGGAGGGCCGTGCGGCGCGGCTCGTCCTCCAGGTGCACGACGAGCTCCTCATCGAGGCGCCCGAGGTCGAGGTCTCGGCCGCGAAGGCGATCCTCAGGGAGGAGATGGTCGCCGCGTACCCGCTCGACCCGCCGCTCGGCGTCGACGTCGGCGTCGGCGACGACTGGGCCGAGGCGAAGAGCTAGGGCCGCCAGGCCAGAGCAAGCGCCCGCGCAGGCCAGACGTGCTCCGACGGCTCGGTTGATCCCGCCGGATAGAACCAGATCGCCCCCGGGACCGCGACGGCCAGCCACCGTCCGTCGGGCGACCAGGCGGCGGAGGTGCCGGGCAGGCGGTGGAAGGAGACGCGGCCGTCGCAGCCGAGATCGACTTCCGTGAAGCCGAGCGTCCGTGGGAACAACGCGAAGCAGAGATCGGGGCTGAAGGTGGGCGGCAAGCCGGACCAGCCCGCGATGGACCGGGTGTGGAAGCTCCCCGCGCCCCAACGCCGAACGTTCCCGCGGACGTCCACGGTCACGACCGCACCGCCGCGTCCGAAGTACGCCGAGTTGATCGGATACCGGGTCCGGGCCACCGTCCGCCCGCCGACGACGAGTCGGCGACCAGCGATGTGGGCCAGCTCGCCGTCGAGTGTGTACCCGACCGGGCACACCGGAATCGCTCGCGTCTTGCCTGAGCTCTGGCGCTCGACCCCGCGGCCGAGACGCCGATCGGTGCACCAGACGGCCCGCTGCCCGTCGGGGCTCCAGTGGACGTCGCCGCTTCCGACGTAGGTGCCGAGATCGTCGCCGCCCCGGTCGAGGTTGACGATGCGCATCATTCCTCCGTCCTCGAACGGCTGGACGAACGCCATGAGCGACCCGACGGGCGGCGCCCAGAGCTCGCCGCAGGCGGTCTCGAACGGCGCGAGAGGCCGCTCGCGGCCGCTCGCGAGACCGATCGCCCGGATCGTGCAGTCGTTCGCGTCGATGAACGTGAGCACGCCGTCGAGCCTCCCGGTGCGCCAACCGGCCGGCGCGTCCGCCTGCGGCTCGGGGCGAGGGGTCGTCGTGGACGAGGCGGCGGTGGTCGTCGCAACGGCCTGGGTCGGCGCCGGGCTCGAGGTCGAGAGGCCGACGTCGCGGAGCGCATCGCCTAGCGCAAGGAGCGCGACGGCGCCGACGAGCCCGATCGCCGCCCAGGTGAGGAATCCGCGCCGCTCCACGGCCTAGCCTCTGAACCCACCCGAGCACATCAGCCGACTCGCCAGGCGAGCTGCGCGACGTCCGCCGGCCAGACCGCCTGCACTTGCAGGCCTTCCTCGAGCGAATGGAATGTGATCCAGTCCGGCCCGCTGACCGCCAGCGAGGTGCCGTCCGGCGAGAACGTCGCTTCGGGTCCCCGGGACCTCGTCGAAGACGATCTCGCCGGAGCAGAGCCGGATCAGCCCGACGATCGACGAAAGAGCGGGACGGCGAGGATGCAGCCGTCGGGGCTGAAGATCGGCGGGCCGCTTGGCGGCCCCTCTGCCGGTCCGGTGCGGGCCACCTGCTCGCCTCCCACGTAGCGGACTACGTCGAATCCTTCCAGGACCAGCCCGATCGATCCATCGAAGGCGATCGAGGCGAAGACGATCGGCCCGGGCGCTTCCACGAGCGTCCGGCCGCCTGCGACGAGCCGCCGGCCTTCGGCCTGCGCGAGCCCACCGTCGGGCATGTACGCGATCGGGCAGAACGGCAGCAGGCGTCCCTGTCCGAGGATCTCGCGCTCGACGCCGGTGTTCGGGGAGTCGCACCAGGCGATCCTCTGGCCGTCGGGGCTCCACATCGGCATCGTGTCCGCGCCGATCGGATACGAGCCGAAGTCACGCCGCGGGTGGCCGAGGTCGGCGATGCGGAAGAACCCTTCGCTCAGGACTTCACCGAAGGCGACGCGCGAGCCGATGTTGGGAGCCCAGAAGCCGCGGCAGTCGGTCACGAAGCGGCTGGGAGGCCGCGGCCGGCCCGACGAGAGGCCGATCGTGCGGATCCGGCAGTCCTCCGCGTCGACGTAGGTGAGGACGCCGTCGAGCTCGCCGGTCGGCCAGTCGGCAGGCGCGTCCTCTTGAGGCGCAGGGTCGGTCGTGGTCGTCGTCGTGTCCGGTTCCGGTTCCTCCGTGACCGTCGGAGTAGTCGGCGCCACGCGGGTCGTGGTCGTCTGGCATCCGCGCACGGAATCCACCAGCGCCAGGCCTCCCACCAGGAGGACCAGGCCGATGACCGCCGGAGTCGCGAGCCCGCGCCCGTTCACGGGCACATTGTCGCTAGCTGGTGCTCCACGCGAGCGCGAACGCCCGGGCCGGCCAGATGACCGTTTCCCCGCCGTGGTCCGCGCGGCGGAACACGATCATCTGGGAGTCGGCGATCGCGAGCCACTCGCCGTCGGGAGACCACGCGGCGGCGTGCCCGCTCAGCGCGGTCCGGCCGCGGCCGGAGCACAGGTCGATCAGGTCGATGCCCGACTCGGCGGGCACCGCGACCGAGCACGTGTCGGGGCTTGCGACCGGCGGCTCGCCGGTCCAGTCGTTCGGCAAGGTGAAGAAGCCCGCCGGCTGGCCGTTCTCGTACCGGCGCAGCAGTCGCTCGGCGAGCACGACGAACGAGCCGTTGCTCGCGCCGAACCGCGCCCAGACGATCGGCGCCGGCGCGCGGGCGAGCGTGGCCGTGCCGAGAACGAGCCGTCGCCCCTCGGCGTGCACGAGGTTCCCCTGCGGCGTGTACGCGAGCGGGCAGAACGGAAGCCGCCGGGCCTTGCCGAGCACCTCGCGCTCGATCCCCTGGCGGCGGTCACACCAGGCCACGCGCTGGCCGTCGAAGCTCCACACGAGCGGCGTGGTGGACGTGTAGTGGCCGTAGTCGCGCAGGCCCTGGCCGGTGTCCGAGATCTGGATCAGAAAGCGGCGCCGCGCCACGTCGTCCACCTCGTAGCTCAGGCGGGCGCCCGCGCTCAGGGCCCCAGAACCCACCGCAGTTCGTCTGGTACTCGGTCAGCGGCCGCTCGCGCCCGCCGGCAAGGCCGATCGAGCGGATCCGGCACGAGTCCGCGTCGATGAAGCTGAGAACGCCCGGGATGTCCCCTTGCGGCCAGCCTTCGGGCGCCTCGGCCTGGGCCGCGGGCCCGTCCTCCGCCGTCGTCGTCGGAGGCGTCGTCTCGGCGGTCGGCGGCGGAGGCGTGGCCTCGGTTCCGGACGTGTCGCAGCCCCGCACGGAGTCGACCAGCGCAAGCGCTCCGACGACCAGCACGAGCCCAACGGCCGCAGTTGTCAGGAAGTCGCGTGGATTCAAGGTTTCCTGGCTATACTTCCCCGCTCACGTGACGCAGAGCGAGACGGTTATAGAAGCAGACCACACAAAGTCTGAGGAAGATTTCTGGATTACCGGTCCGGATGGCGAGCGCATTCCGGATTACGACTCGACCTTTCCCATCATCAACGAGGGAGAGGTCGTCAGCGGCACCGTCGTCCGCGTGGACAAGGACGAGGTGCTCGTCGACATCGGCTACAAGTCCGAAGGCGTCATCCCGGTTTCCGAGCTTTCGATCCGCCGTTCGGTCGATCCGGCCGACGAGGTCTCGCTCGGCGACCAGATCGACGCGCTCGTGCTCACGAAGGAGGACGCCGAAGGGCGCCTGATCCTGTCGAAGAAGCGCGCGCGCTTCGAGATGGCGTGGAAGAAGATCGAGGGCGCCGCCGAGACCGGCGAGCCCGTCGAGGGCATCGTGATCGAGGTCGTCAAGGGCGGTCTCATCCTCGACCTCGGCGTGCGCGGCTTCCTGCCCGCCTCGCTCGTCGACATCCGCCGCGTCCAGGATCTCGACGAGTTCCTCGGCAAGACGCTTCGCTCCAAGGTGATCGAGCTCAACCGCAGCCGCAACAACGTGGTGCTGTCGCGGCGCGCCGTGCTCGAGGAGGAGCGCAAGGACGCCCGCCAGGCGATCCTCGACCGTCTTTCGCCCGGCGACGTCGTCACCGGCACGATCTCGAACATCGTCGACTTCGGCGCGTTCGTCGACCTCGACGGGATCGACGGCCTCATCCACATCTCCGAGCTTTCCTGGAGCCACGTGAACCATCCGTCCGAGGTGCTCGACATCGGCCAGGAGGTCGAGGTCAAGGTGCTCGACATCGACCGCGACCGGCAGCGCATCTCGCTCGGGCTGAAGCAGACCCAGAGCGACCCGTGGCAGCAGGTCGTCGACGCGTACTCCGAGAACGACGTCGTCGAGGGGCGCGTGACCAAGGTGGTCACGTTCGGCGCCTTCGTCGAGATCCTCCCGGGCGTCGAGGGCCTCGTGCACATCTCCGAGCTTGCGAACCACCACGTCGAGAACCCGCGCGAGATCGTGAACCAGGGCGACACCGTGAAGGCCCAGATCATCGAGATGGACGCCGAGCGCCGGCGCCTCTCGCTCTCGCTGAAGCGGCTCGAGGAGGGTGGCGAGGAGACCGTCTACTCGACCGAGTCGACCGACGGCGACCAGCCGGCCGAGGCCGAGGCTTCGATCGAGGCAGAGGCCGAGGGCCCCGCCGAGATCGAGGCCGAGCTCGAAGCGGAAGTCGCAGCCGAGGTCGAGGCTGAAGCCGAGCCCGAAGCCGAAGCGGTTGTCGAAGCCGAAGCCGCCGTCGAGGACGAAGTCGAAGCCGACCTCGAAGGCCGAGGTCGAGGCGGAAGCCGAAGCGATCGCCGAAGAGCCCGCCGCCGAGCCCGCCGAGGGCGAGGACGATCCCAGCTAGCACGTCCCGGCGCCCCGTCGCAGTCGCAATCACAGGGGCGATCGGCGCGGGGAAGAGCGAATTGCTGCACGCGTTCGCGCGGCAGGGCGCGGCCACGATCTCGAGCGACGAGATCGTCCACCGGCTGCTCCGCGAGAACGAGGCGGTGAAGACGGCGATCGTCGATCGGCTCGGGCCGAACGTGCTCGGCGACGACGGCGAGATCAACCGCGGCCGGGTGGCCGAGCGCGTCTTCCACGACCGCGAGGCGCTCCAGTGGCTCGAAGGGCTGCTCCACCCGCCCGTCGTCGGGACGTACCTCGCCTGGCGCGAGGAGCTGGCCGGACTGGACGATCCTCCCGCCGTGTGCGTGACCGAGGTGCCGCTCCTCTACGAGGTCGGCGGGGACAAGCAGTTCGACGCGGTGGTGGTCGTGACCGCTTCGCCCGAGGTGCGCGCCGCTCGGCTGGGACGGTCGGTCTCGGACCGCGAGGAGCGGCTCATCCCCGAGGAGGAGAAGATCGCGCGCGCCGACTTCGTGATCGAGAACGGCGGCTCGCTCGACCACCTCGACGCGTCCGCGTCCGACGTGATCCGCAGGCTGACCGAGAAGGAATGACGAAGATCGTCGCAGCCGTCGCCGCGCTGCTCGTGCTCGCGGCCGGCTCGGTTCTCTACCTGGAGAAGACCAAGCCGACCTGGTACGCGCAGCTGCGCTACCCGCTCCGGTACGAGCACATCGTCGTCGGGCACGCCGAGAACTACGACCTCGACCCGGCCCTCCTGGCCGCCGTCATCTACCGCGAGAGCAAGTTCGACCCGAAGGCCGAGTCGCCGTCCGGCGCGATCGGGCTGATGCAGCTCCTGCCGGACACGGCGCGCGGGATCGCCGTCCACACGGGCGGCAACGAGTTCGTCGTCGAGGATCTCTACGACCCCGAGATCAACGTGCGCTACGGGTCGTTCTACCTCCGCCGGCTGATCCGCAAGTACCACGACGAGCGGCTTGCGCTCGCCGCCTACAACGCCGGGCAGACCAACGTGGACGAGTGGATCGAAAACGACGAGGGGATCGCCTTCCCCGAGACGGAGGAGTACGTGGACGACGTACTCGAGCTGCGCGATGTCTATCGGCGCGCGTACGACGACGAGCTCCGGCCTTGACCGCTCGCTCCGCGGCGGAAATCGCAGTAACCTCGAACGCCGCTTCAGCGACCGACTGAGAAGGGGCGCAGGCCGACGATGGCGAGTGCGGAGAGCACGGGAACGACGAGGGGAGGAGGCGCGCTGCGCAGGCTGGTCGGCCCGCGCGCGCGCCCGCGCAAGCTCCTGACGCCCGCGGCTCACATCGTCGTCCTGTCGGCGTTCGCGGTCGCGCAGCCGCTCTACTACCTCTTCTCCAAGAACGCCGAATTCTTCGCGGTGCGCGGCTCGACGCCGTCCGACATCGTCGTGTTCGCACTCGCGATCCTGCTGCTGCCGCCGGCCGTGCTCCTCGTGATCGAGTGGCTCGTCGCGATCGTCGGCGAGCGCGTCTGGTGGGTAGTCCACGTGCTCTTCGTCGCCGGGCTCTCCGCGATGATCTTGCTCCTTGGAGCGAAGCGCATCGCCGAGAACGCGGGCACGTCGCTGGTCGTCGCCGCCTGTCTCGGAGGGGCCGCGGCCGCCTTCGCCTACGTCCGTCTGGCGCCCGTTCGGTCGTTCCTCACGATTCTCCTGCCGGCGCCGTTCATCTTCGCGGCGCTCTTCCTCTTCAACTCGCCGGTCACGGCGCTGCTCCACGTCGACGAGACGCCGGTCGAGGCCGCGGCCGTCGATTCCAACACCCCCGTCGTGTTCGTCATGTTCGACGAGCTGAGCACGGCCGGACTCCTCGGTGCCGACGGCCGGATCAATGCGGAGCGCTTCCCCAACTTCACCGAGCTCGCAGGGGACGCGACCTTCTACCGGCAGGCGACGACCGTCCATGCGTTCACCGAGCACGCGGTTCCCTCGGCCCTCACCGGGAAGCTGCCGAAGCAGAGCGAGCTGCCGATCTACGCGAACCACCGGCAGAACCTCTTCACCCTGCTCGGCAACGGCTACCGCCTGCGCGTGCACGAGTCGCTCACGCACCTCTGTCCCGTCGACCTCTGCAAGCCGACCGTGGTGGAGCCGGTCGGCGACCGCCTGTCGTCGCTCGCGTCGGATACGGGCCTCGTGTACCTCCACGTCCTCCTGCCGCACTCGCTGGCCCTCGGCCTTCCGCCGGTGGACCAGACCTGGCGGGACTTCGGGGGACTGCGCGTCGCCACCGGAAAAGGCCGGGCCAAAGCCGCGGTGAGCGAGTGCGCGCCGATCTGCGGCTCGGTGCGGTCGATGTCGGGATCGCAGCCGCGGTCGCTGCACTACCTGCACGTGCAGATCCCGCACATCCCGTGGCGCTACCTGCCGTCGGGCAAGCACTACGTCGGGGACACGCGGGTCATCCCCGGCCTCGACGACCGGACCTGGGCGAACGACCCCTTCCTGGTCGAGCAGGGATACCAGCGGTATCTCCTCCAGGTCGGCTACACCGACCAGGTGCTCGGGGTCGTCCTTCGGCGCCTGCACAAGACCGGGCTCTACGACAAGGCGCTCGTGGTCGTCATGGCGGACCACGGCGTGAGCTTCACGCCCGGCCTGCCGCGCAGGGACGCGACCGCCGAGACGATGCACGACCTCGCGTTCGTGCCGTTGTTCGTCAAGCTCCCGGAGCAGACGGAGGGCGGCGTCCAGGACGGGTTCGTGCGGGCGATCGACGTGCTCCCGACGATCACCGACGTGCTCGGGATCAGCGTTCCCGAGCCGATGGACGGACGTTCACTCGTCGAGGGCGAGCCGGAGGCGGACGGCGTCGTGCGGATCCAGGGGAAGGCAGGCGCGAAGTTCGAGGCGCCGCTTTCACGGCTGCTCACCGACCGCGACGCCTCCGCTGCTCACTGGACGGGCCTCTTCGGAAGCGGCGGCTGGGACGAGATCTACCTGGCCGGACCCAGGAGCGACCTGGTCGGAAAGCCGCTCGAATCGCTGAACGTCGGCAGCGCGGGCGAGGCGCGCGTCGAGCTCGACGGCCGCGTGGTCCTCGCCGACTACGACCCGGAGGGGCAGCTCTCGCCCGCGTGGATCACAGGCCGGGTCTCCGGGGTCGACAGCGGGACGGATCTGGCGGTCGCCGTGAACGGGAGCGTCGTCGCGACGACGAAGACGTACAAGGCGAGCGGCGGCGAGACCCGCCTGGCGGTCTTCGTGCCGGAGAGCTCGCTCGTGGCGGGAGAGAACGAGGTCGAGATCCTGGTCGTCGGCGCGGACGGGGCACTCGCACGAATCGCCTCGGTGACGCCGTCCCTCGTGCTCGACGGGGACGCGGTCCGGCGCGTCGACGGAAAGACGCTCCAGCTCGCTCCCGCGGAAATCGTCGGCACGGTCGGCACGAGCTCCCTGACCGATCGGTACACGTTCGAGGGCTGGGCGGTCGACGAAAAGCGTCGCCGGCCGGTCGACGCGGTCGCCGTGTTCGCCGACGGGCAGCTCGTCTACGTCGCGCGCGGCGAGTCCCTTCGATCCCCCGAGCCCGAGAAGCACCGAGGGGTCGCCGACTCGGGGTTCGCCTTCAACCTGCCCGCGAGCGTCCTGCCCCCGGAGGGGAAGGGCCACGTGGTCAGGGTGTTCGCGTTGAGCGGCGACCGCGCGGCCGAGCTCGATCGCTCCACCGAGTTCGCCTGGGGCTAGCGCCTACCGGCGGCGAACCTGCTCGCAGTCGCGCGCGACGACGTCGCGCTTGTCCGCGAGGACGAGGTCGTGCCCGCGTCCGCAGACGATCCGGTCGCGGGTGTGATCGCGCGCAAGGACGATGTCGTCGCTCGGCCCGCCGTCGAGGTGATCCTGGCCGGGCCCGCCGTCGAGCCGGTCCGGGCCTGCGCCGCCGAAGAGCCGGTCGTTGCCGGCACCGCCGCGGATCACGTCGTTCCCGCCTCGACCGTCGAGCACCTCGCTCGCCTTGCGCCCGCAGATCGTCTCGGCGGCCCCCGTCCCCGCGAACGTGGTCGCGCCCGGCGCGGGCTCGCCCGTGCAGAGCCAGGAGAGGTCGAACCCGGGCGGCGACGGATTGCAGAGCCGGTGCACGTCGGCGCGCAGGCCGAGCTTCGTCGGGCGCAACGCAGGATCGGAGGCGCGGTTCACGAGCTCCGCCGGGTCGGCGACGAGGTCGTAGAGCTCCTCCTCGTGCGTCGCGTAGACGACGTACTTGTACTGGTGGCTGCGCACGCCGCAGTAGGTGGGAACCTCCGCGGAGATGCCGCCCTTCGCCTGCAGATGCTCGATCACGAGGCGGGTGCGCCACGGCGGCGTTCCGCCGGCGAGGAGCGGCAGGAGGCTCTTGCCCTCCGCCGCGGGGGCCGCGACTCCGGCGAGAGCGGCGAAGGTCGGGGCGAGGTCGACGTTGCCGACGAGCTTGTCGGTCGTGCCGGCTCCGCCGAGCAGCGCGTCGTAGCGGATCATGAGCGGCAGCCGGATCGACTCCTCGTAGGCTGATTCCTTGCGGTTCGAGAGGCGGTGCTCCCCCCAGAGGAGGCCGTTGTCGGAGGCGAAGACGACCATCGTGTTCGCGAGCTTCCCCGAGGCGCCGAGCGTGTCGAGGATCGCGTCGACGCCGTCGTCGACCGCCATCAGCGACTCGAGCTGGCTCTGGCGGAACGCGTCGATCGCATCCTCGGCTTCGGCGGTGATCGGCAGGCGCTTTCGCACCCAGTCGGGCTTGTCGGTCACGTCCGGCTCGCCGAACGCGGCCGGACGAAACGGCGCGATCCCGTCGAGCGCACCGAGGTAGCGCGCCGGAGGAGTGGCGGCCGCGTGCGGTGCGTACGGTGCGTAGACGAGGAAGAACGGCTCGTTGCCGGTTCCGTCGAGGAAGCTGACCGCCTCGCGCGTGAACAGGTCGGTCGAGTAGTTGCTCTCCTCCGGCCCGTAGAAGACATTCATCCCGTTCACGCCGACGCGGATTCCGTAGTAGCCGCCGTTGAAGCCCATCCAACGGTCCCAGCCCGGCGGGACGAACCAGCGGTTGATCGACGGCGGCTGCCAACTGCTCCCGTAGCCGTTCAGGTACTTGCCGATGAAGCCGGTGCGGTAGCCCGCCGAGTCGAGCCACGTGGCGATGGTCGAGGAGTCGTCGAACCAGCCGACTCCGCCGTACGGCGGCTTGTTCCCGTAGACGCCGGTCGAGTGCGAGTAGCGCCCGGTGAGGATCGTCGCGCGGCTCGGGCAGCAGAGCGGGTTGACGGCGAACGCGTTCGTGAACGTGATCCCGTGCCCCGCGATCTCGTTCTGCACGGTCGGCATGACCGAGGACACGGTGTCCCAGCGCTGGTCGTCGGTGAGGATCAGGACGATGTTCGGCCGCGCCGCGTTCGCGATTCCGGGCAGCGCAAAGCAGGCGCAGACGAGCGCAAGTCCGAAAAAGCTGCTGAGACGACGACCCATTGCGTTACGAGGAGCCATTCGAGTGTACGGAGGAAATCGGCCCACGTCGCCCCCCAACCGCCTGGCTACGATGGCCCGATGGCTGCCTTCGACGTCAACAGCGCGTACTCGCCGACCGGCGACCAGCCGGAGGCCGTCGCCTCGCTCACCGCGTCCGTCTCGGCGGGCAACCGGTTCCAGACGCTCCTGGGCGCGACCGGCACGGGCAAGACGGCGGCGATGGCGTGGACGATCGAGAAGCTCCAGCGTCCGGCGCTCGTGATCGCCCACAACAAGACGCTGGCCGCGCAGCTTTGCAACGAGTTCCGGGAGTTCTTCCCACAGAACGCGGTCGAGTACTTCGTCTCCTACTACGACTACTACCAGCCCGAGGCTTACGTCCCGCAGGCCGACCTCTACATCGAGAAGGACTCGTCGGTGAACGACGACATCGACCGGCTGCGCCACGCTGCGACGAGCGCGCTTATGACCCGCCGCGACGTCGTCATCGTCGCCTCGGTCTCGTGCATCTACGGGATCGGCTCGCCCGAGGCCTACGAGAAGAGGACGGTGCTGCTCGGGCTCGAGCAGCAGGTCGACCGCGACGCGCTCCTGCGCAAGCTCGTGGACATCCAGTACTCGCGCAACGACTCGTACCTCGGCCGCGGCCGCTTCCGCGTGCGCGGCGACGTGATCGAGGTGCAGCCGGCGTCGATGGAGTCGGCCTACCGCATCTCGCTCTTCGGCGACGAGGTCGAGCAGATCACGCACTTCGACCCGGTTTCGGGCGAGATCTACTCGAAGCTCGAGCACCTGATGATCTTCCCGGCGACGCAGTACGTGACCGACAAGGACACGATCGAGCGCTCGATCGGCGCGATCAAGCACGAGCTCCAGGAGCAGGTGAAGCACTTCGACTCGGAGGGCAAGCTGCTCGAGTCGCACCGGATCCGGCAGCGCACCGAGTACGACATGGAGATGCTCCGCGAGCTCGGCTACTGCAACGGGATCGAGAACTACTCGCGGATCCTCGACAACCGCCCGGCCGGCTCGCCGCCGAACACGCTGCTCGACTTCTTCCCGGACGACTACGTGGTCTTCGTGGACGAGTCGCACCAGACCGTCCCGCAGATCGGCGGCATGTACGAGGGCGACCGCTCGCGCAAGCAGACGCTCGTCGACTACGGCTTCCGGCTCCCGTCGGCGCTCGACAACCGGCCGCTGCGCTTCGACGAGTTCCTCGAGCGCACGCCGACGCTCGTCTTCGTCTCCGCGACGCCGGGCCCGTTCGAGACCGGCCATTCCTCGGTGATCGCCGAGCAGATCATCCGCCCGACGGGGATCGTCGACCCGCCGATCGAGCTGCGCCCGACGCTGAACCAGATCGACGACCTCATGAACGAGGTGCGCCGCCGCGAGGAGGTGGGGGAGCGCACGCTCGTCACGACGCTGACGAAGAAGATGGCCGAGGACCTGACCGACTACCTGCTCGAGTCGGGGCTCAAGGCGCGCTACCTGCACTCCGAGATCGACACGCTGGAGCGGATCCAGATCATCCGCGAGCTGCGCCTCGGCGAGTACGACGTGCTCGTCGGTGTCAACCTCCTCCGCGAGGGACTCGACCTGCCCGAGGTGTCGCTGGTCGCGATCATCGACGCCGACAAGGAGGGCTTCCTGCGCGGCAAGACGGCGCTCATCCAGACGATCGGGCGCGCGGCGCGCAACATCAACGGGAAGGTGCTCATGTACGCGGACAAGGTCACCGACGCGATGCGCGGGGCGATCGACGAGACGGGCCGCCGCCGCGACATCCAGCTCGCGTACAACGCCGAGCACGGGATCACGCCCGAGTCGATCGTGAAGGGCGTCTCCGACATCGCCGAGTTCCTCGCGCTCGAGTCGCCGAACGTCCCGGGCAAGCGCCGCCGGGCGCCGAAGACCGAGGGCATGACGCGCGAGGAGACCGAGAAGCTCGCGGTCACGCTCGAGGAGGAGATGCTCGTCGCCGCCGAGGAGCTGCGCTTCGAGTACGCCGCGAAGCTGCGCGACGAGATCAAGGCGCTGCGGCGCGAGCTGGACGCGGAAGCCGAACCGGCTAGTCGATGACGAAGCCGACGAGGATGCTCGTGACCTTGCCGTGGTAGAGGCGGAACACGGTCACGCGTGAGCCGGGGACGCCCTTGCCCTTCTGGCAGAGGCTCGGAACGATGCAGTGCAGCTTGGTCACGCCCGCCTTCAGCTGAGCCCGCGTCGACCCGACGTGGACGCCGTGCGGCGTCAGCTCGGCCTTCCGCGTGGTCTTCACCGCGGTCGCGGTCGCGTTGCCCTGGAAGGTCACCCAGAGCCGGCGGTACTTGAAGACGGTGTAGGGGCCGAACTCGTTCGTCCCGTGCGTCGTCTTCGACGGGAGTGCCGAGCACGCCGGTCACCTGCGCCTGCGTCATCCCCAGCTTCACGCCGGCGATCGACTTGCCGGGGACGATCGCGGCCCCGGCCGGAGCGGCTGCCGCGAACGCGGCGATTGCGAGTGCGGAGACGAGGAAACGCTTCATCCATACGAGGCTAGCGGCTGGTGACGACGGGGTGTCGCTTTGGCTCCGGGTTCCCCAAAGCCACTCGACGCGTTATGGTCGGCCGAAGTCCGACTTGAGGGGAGACGAATATGAGACGGAAGTTCCGTTCGCGGCGGGGAATTCCGGCCGCGTTGACACTCGCGTCACTGCTGCTCATCGGGGGATCCGTATCGACGGGCCTCGCGGGAGCGACAGGCTCGCACGGCGGCGGAGGCCACGGCTCGAAGGCTTCCCCCGTGATCATGTTCGCCGCAGACGGGATGCGGCCCGACAAGGTCGAGTTCTATGCCGACCGGGGCTACATGCCCACCATGAAGAAGCTGATGCGCCAGGGCGTGACCGGCAAGAACGGTCTCGTGCAGGGCTTCCCGCCCAACACCGGCGTCGGCTGGTACACGCTCTCGACCGGCACGTGGCCGGGTGAGCACGGCTCGACGAACAACACCTTCCATCGCGTAGGCGAAGGGAACTTCAACAACTCGACGAGCTTCGCGACCACCGGAATCCTCCAGGCCGACCACATCGCGCAGGCCGCAGAGCGCGAGGGCAAGACGGTCGTCTCCATGGAGTGGGTCGGCTCGCGCAACCTCGTCCCGGCCCTCCAGGGCCCCGTCGTCGACTTCCGCTCGTTCTTCTCGCGGAGAGGCGTCGCCCTGAACTTCGACCTTCCGGGACAGCCGGCGCTCGCCAACACGTTCGGCGTCGACTACCAGCGCTTCGACCTCGACGACGCGGCGGGGTGGACGAACGTCCCCACGTCGTACAGCCCGGCGAAGCAGGAGATCATGACGGTCACGACGACGAACGCCGCCGTGAACCCGACCCGGATCTACGACCTCTACATCTACGACTCGCGCAACAACGGGAAGACCGACTACGACAGCGTGTGGGTCGTCCCGTCCGAAGCGGCCAAGAACGGCGCCTCGGCCGTTGCGAAGCTGAAGCAGGGCCAGTGGGCCGACGTGAAGGTGACGCTCATCGGCACGCGCGCGGGCCAGACCGCCGGCCTCTACATCAAGGCCGTCGACATCGCCAAGGATCTCTCGAAGTTCCGCATGTACTTCACCTCGGTGAGCCGCGTGAACGCGACCTACAACGGGTGCGCGTGCGCGGCGACGTTCGAGGAGACCCTCGCGTCGCAGTTCCCGACCTCGACCGCCGCGGACTTCGCGCCGCTCGAGGCGGGGATCGTGGACGAGGACACGTACGTGGAGCAGGGCCTCAAGTGGGCCGACGCCCATCGCGCGTACCTCAAGTACATCCTCGGCCACAAGTCCGGCCAGCTCGGGGTCGATCCCGACCTCGCGCTCGTGGGCGTGCCCACGACGGATGAGTTCCAGCACCAGTTCATGGGTCTCGTCACCCGCAAGGACATGGACGGCGACCCGAACCCGTACTACGACGACCTGACGAACGACAACATCCCCGACGGCCGTGTTGCGATTCGCCGTGGCTACATCCGGGCGGCGTACCAGGAGGCCGACAAGACGCTCGATCTCACGCAGGACCTGATCAAGAAGGACGCGAACACGTTCGTCTCCTCCGATCACGGCTTCGCCCCGCAGTGGTACGCGGTGAACGTGGGCAAGGTCCTCATGGACGCCGGCCTCCAGGCGACCGAGCAGACCGGGAACTGCCGCGTGGGCGGCGCTCCGACGCTCGCCAAGGCCTGTTATGCAGGCGGCGCGGCGCAGATCTACATTCCGGTCGTCGGACGCGATCCGGGCGGCATCGTGCCGGTCGCGAACTACGAGACGGTCCGGAACCAGATCATCACCGCGTTCCAGAACCTGACCGACCCGGCGAACCCGGGGAAGCAGGTCGTGCTGAAGATCCTGAAGAAGGAGGAGCTCTCGAACGTGGACGGCTCGATGTCGCTCCACCCGAGCCGCTCCGGCGACGTGGTCGTGGTTCTCCGGCCGCCGTACCAGTTCGACGCGGCGACCGTGGGCCAGCGGATCGCGTTTTCGCAGTTCTTCGGCCAGCACGGCTACCTGCCGAACCTGGTCGATCTCAAGCACAACGTGAACATGCACGCGACCTTCATCGCGGGCGGCCCGGACATCGACCGGGACGACGACAAGGTGAAGGGCGTCCGGGCGGTCGACATCGCCCCGACGGTCGCGTACCTGCTCGACATCGCGGGCCCGCAGAACGCGCGCGGGAAGATCCTCACGAAGATCATCGAGGGGACGCGTGATCTCGAGGAGATCACGATCCTGAACATCAGCGACTGGCACGCCCAGCTGACGCCGCTCGCCGAAGCGGCGGACAACGTGTCCAGCACCGGTGCGCTGAACCCGACGTTCCCGATCGCGGGCGCGGCGTTCATCGACACCTGGTACGACCTCTATTCGGCCGAGGCCGGCGGAGGCGTGCTCAAGGTGCAGGGCGGCGACTCGTTCGGCGGGGCAACGCCTCCGATCTCGAACTTCTTCGAGGATCGGCCGGCGGTCGAGATCATGAACATGATGGGAATCGACGCGGAGGCGATCGGAAACCACAGCTTCGACCGCGGGGAGCAGTTCCTGCGGAACGAGTTGATTCCGCTCGCCGACTTCCCGGTCATCTCGGCCAACGTCGTCTTCCCGAACGGGCTGACGCCGGCCGAGTGGGATCCGTCGGCCACGTACCGGGTGAGCGGCGAGAAGGTCGGGATCGTCGGCTTCACGACCGAGGCGACTCCGGAACTGCTCTTCCCGGGCCGGCTGGGGCCGTTCGAGGTCCGTGAGGTCGTCCCGAACGTGCAGGCGGAGATCAACCGCCTGCGCTGGAAGGGCGTCAAGACGATCATCGCCCTCGGCCACGAGGGAGCGAACGAAGGCACCCTACAGCAACCCGAGCGGGCCGCTCATCGACATCGCCGACGCGCTCACCGGCGCGGACGTGGTGATGGGCGACCACAACGACGTCCAGGTCCTCGCGACCCGCGCGAACGGGTCGCTCGTGACCGAGAACCGCGGCAAGGGCCTCCGGTTCACCCGCGTCCGGCTCCTCGTGGACGAGGACACCGGCCGGGTCGAGTACAAGACGGCCGACTTCCACAAGCCGTGGAACATCGGCATCACGCCCGATCCCGCCATCCAGGCGAGGATCGACGAGCTGAACGCGGCGCTCGCGCCGATCTTCAGCGCGCAGATCGGCGCCTCGACGCGGGCGATTCCGCGCTCCGACTCGTGCGGCCGCGCTGACGGCCGGCTCTGCGAGTCGCTCGTCGGCAACATCGTCACCGATGCGATGCGGACGACCTACGGCACCGACTTCGCGCTCACGAACTCGGGCGGCCTGCGGGCCGACCTGACGTGTCCGAACCCGGACATCGCCGGCGACTTCTGCTCGCCGTTCACACCGCCTCCGTTCCCGATCACGCGCGGCCAGAACTTCGCCGTGCTGCCGTTCGGGAACATCGTGGTGACGATGTCCGTGAACGGAGCGGAGCTGAAGACGATGCTCGAGAACGGCGTGTCGTCGATGCCCGCCGCGAACGGACGCTTCGCGCAGGTCTCCGGACTCTGCTTCACGTACAACATCTCGGCACCGGTCGGAAGCCGCGTGACCGGGGCCGTACGGCAGGCAGCGGACGGAACGTGCACGGGGGCGGCCGTCGATCTCACGGCGGCGGCGAACTACACGATTGCGCCAGAACGACTTCACCGCGAACGGCGGTGACGGGTATCCGAACTTCGCCAGCCGGATGGTCACCCAGGACTTCATGGAACAGGTGACCGCCGACTTCGTCACGGCCCGATCGACGCCTTTGCCGATGGCGCCGGCGATCCAGGGCCGCGTCAAGTGCACGACCACCGGGGCGACCGTCTGCCCCCCGATCACGGCTCCGTAGGAGCTTCGCGGGCCGGGTCGCTCAGTTCGCGCTGAGCGGCCCGGCGCCGCGTGGAAATAGGCGGTCGGCGATCTGCGTCCAGCCCGCGCCGTTCCAGGCGTAGGTGAGGGCGCGGATCGTCGTCTCGTCGATGTCGAAGCGGTGCAGGCCGCGCGCCTCGCCGCGGCGCTTCGGGCGCGGATGCCCGAGCCCGGGAGCGGTCGCCACCACCAGCGCTCCTTCTCCCGACTGGAACTCGCGCCGCTCGACGATCGAGCTCTGGTGGGCGTGGCCCGAGAGGACGAGCTCGGCGCCCGCCGCCGCGAGGGCGTCGAGCACGCTTCCGCGGTGGGCGACGGGCCGCTTGGCCGTGCGCCAGGGCGGGCTCGCGAGTTGGTGGTGAAGCGCGACGATCCGAACGGCATCCGCCGGCGAGTCGGCGAACGCGGCGGCGGCGCGGCCGATCTGCTCGTCCGAGAGCCCGCCGGCCTGGCGCCTCCAAGCGCGCACCGAGTTGAGCCCGCAGGCGACGATCCGCTCCGAGCTGTATGTGGGCTCCGTCTCGGGCCATTCCCGCCTGAACGCGTCGAACGTGGACATGTAACGGCCGGGCGGCAGCATCGGGATGTCGTGGTTTCCCGGGACGACCAGAAGTGGCCGCTCGAGCGAGCGCAAGAACGCTGCGGCGCGCGTGTGCTGGTCGGGCTGGTTGCGGTGCGTGAGGTCGCCGCTACAGACGACGAGCGCCGGATCGACCTCCAAAACGAGGTCGCGAAGCGCCGATTCGATCGGGGGCTCTTCCGCCGTGCCGGCGTGCAGGTCGGAAACATGGAGAACCCGCACCGGCCACATCTGGCTCTGAGACTACAATGTGAGCATGGCTGAAGAATCCAACGAGCTCTTCGACGACATCTACGTCGGGCTGCGCGCCGGGGCGGCAGGCCGCAAGAAGCGGCGCGGGGAACCGCTTTCGCCGGAGGAGAAGGACGCGCTCGGACGCTGGGAGCGCATGGACGGCGCGAGGAAGGCCGTTGCCGTCGGCGGGTTCGCCATCGGCACGTTCGGCCTCGGCTTCACCATCGGCGGACTCGTGTTCCGCCGCTGGCGCAAGGCGTAAGTAGGGGTCCTGCCCGCGTCGCCGAAACGCGACGTATGAGGAAGTACCTGGAGCCCGGGGAAGACGTGCGGCTCGACGACCGTCCCCATGCGGCTGCGCTCGTACGCCCGTTCTTCCGCGCCGCGTTCTTCGCGGCGATCGGGATCGCGCTCGCGTACTTCGGCCGGACCGAGCTCTGGGCGCTGGCGCCGGGAACGCTGGCCTTCGCGCTCGCGGCCTGGGTCGCCGTCCGCTCCGTCCTGGCCTGGGATCGCACGCGCCTCGTGGTCACCAGCCGGAAGCTGCTGGTCGTCCACGGCGTCCTGCGCCGCCGGGCCGTCGCCGCGGAGCTCACGCCCGGCCAGCCCATCGAGATCGACCGCAGCCTCATGGGGCGGATGCTCGGCTACGGCACGGTGATCGCCGGGAATCTCGAGGTGCCGTACGTGCCCGATCCGGGACGCCTCCACTAGCTCCAATCGAACATGCGTTCGTCCGGGGCCAAAGCTAGACTGACCTGGCATGGCTGCCGATGAGCTTGTCGTCCACGGCGCCCGCGAGCACAACCTGAAGGACATCGATGTCCGCCTGCCGCGGAATGCGCTGATCTGCGTGACCGGCCTCTCGGGGTCCGGCAAATCGTCGCTTGCTTTCGACACGATCTACGCGGAAGGGCAGCGCCGCTACGTCGAGTCGCTCTCGGCCTACGCGCGCCAGTTCCTCCAGATGATGGAGAAGCCCGATGTAGATTCGATCGAAGGGCTCTCGCCGGCCATCTCGATCGACCAGAAGACGACCTCGAGGAACCCACGCTCCACGGTCGGCACGGTCACGGAGATCTACGACTACCTGCGCCTGCTCTACGCGCGGATCGGCAAGCCGCACTGCCCAGAGTGCGGACGCCCGATCGCCGGACAGTCGGTGCAGCAGATCGTCGACCAGGTGCTCCAGTTGCCCGAGGGGACGAAGTTCACGGTCAACGCGCCGGTCGTGCGCGACCGCAAGGGCGAGTACAAGGACGTCTTCGAGCACCTGCGCGGCGAGGGCTTCACGCGCGTGAAGGTGGACGGCGAGCAGCGCGAGCTCGAGGAGGAGATCGAGCTCGACAAGAAGCTGAAGCACACGATCGAGGTCGTGGTCGACCGGCTTGTCCTCAAGGAGGACATCCGCCACCGACTGACCGACTCGGTCGAGACGGCGCTCGCGCTCGCCGACCGGCTCGTCGTGATCGACGTGATCGACGGCAAGCCCCTGACCTTCTCGGAGCGGTTCGCCTGCCCGTTCCACGGCGTCGGCCTGCCCGAGCTGGAGCCGCGGGTCTTCTCGTTCAACTCGCCGCACGGCGCCTGCCCGCGCTGCACCGGGCTCGGCCACCAGCAGGAGATCGACCCCGATCTGCTCGTCCCGGACCCGACGCTCTCGATCGCCGACGGCGCGCTCGTGCCGTGGTCCCTCGGCTGGTCGTCCAACTTCTACGACGCGGTCATCGAGGCGATCGGCGACCGCTACGAGATCGACCTGTCGAGGCCCTGGTGCGACCTGGCCGACGAGGAGCGCAACCGCTTCCTCCTCGGCACCGGCGGCGAGAAGATCTACGTGAACTACCGCAACCGGATGGGGCGCAAGCGCTCGTACATGCTGGCGTTCGAGGGGATCGTGGAGAGCCTCCAGAAGCGCTACCGCGAGACGGACTCGCAGCAGCAGCGCGAGCGGATCGAGGAGTACATGGCGCTGCGGCCCTGCCCGGAGTGCAAGGGCGCCCGGCTCAAGCCCGAGGTGCTCGGCGTCACGATCGGCGACCGCAACATCCACGACTTCACGCGCATGTCGGTGCAGCGGGCGCTCGTGTTCCTCGACGAGCTGGGCCTCTCGAAGCAGGACTCGCTGATCGGCGAGCGGATCGTCAAGGAGATCCGCGAGCGCCTGACGTTCCTCGACAACGTCGGGGTCGGCTACCTGGCGCTCGACCGCGCGTCTGCGACGCTCTCCGGCGGCGAGGCGCAGCGGCTGCGGCTCGCGACGCAGATCGGCTCGCAGCTCGTCGGCGTCCTCTACATCCTCGACGAGCCGTCGATCGGCCTGCACCAGCGCGACAACGGGCGCCTGATCGAGACGCTCGAGCGGCTGCGCGACCTCGGCAACACCGTCCTCGTCGTCGAGCACGACGAGCAGATGATGCGCTCGGCCGACCACCTGATCGACATGGGCCCGGGCGCCGGCGAGCACGGCGGCCGCGTCGTCGCCGAGGGCACGGCGAAGCAGGTCGAGCGAAACGGCGACTCGGTCACGGGCGCGTTCCTCTCGGGCAAGCGGACGATCGCCGTCCCGCCGCGGCGCTCCGAGGACAACGGCTCCTTCTGGGTGCGCGGCGCGAGCATGCACAACCTGAAGGGCATCGACGTCGAGTTCCCGCTCGGGAAGTTCGTCTGCGTGACCGGCGTCTCCGGCTCGGGGAAGTCGACGCTCGTGAACGAGATCGTGCTGAAGACGCTCTCGAATCGCCTCCACCGGGCGCGGGTGAAGCCCGGCGACCATGTCGAGTTCGACGGGGTCGAGCACTTCGACAAGGTGATCGACGTCGACCAGTCCCCGATCGGGCGCACGCCGCGCTCGAACCCGGCCACCTACGCGGATCTCTTCACGGCGATCCGCGACCTCTACTCGCAGACCCAGGACGCGAAGGTGCGCGGCTACAAGCCCGGGCCGGTTCTCGTTCAACGTGCGCGGCGGCCGCTGCGAGACCTGCAAGGGCGACGGGACGATCAAGATCGAGATGCACTTCCTCCCGGACGTCTACGTCCCGTGCGAGACGTGCAAGGGTGCGCGCTACAACCGAGAGACGCTCGAGGTGCGCTTCAAGGGGAAGTCGATCGCGGACGTGCTCGCGATGTCGGTCGAGGAGGCGCTCCAGTTCTTCGCCAAGATCCCGAAGATCCGCCGGCGGCTGCAGACGCTGCACGACGTCGGGCTCGACTACGTGAAGCTCGGGCAGCCGGCGACGACGCTTTCGGGCGGCGAGGCGCAGCGCGTGAAGCTCGCCAAGGAGCTCTCGAAGATCGCGACCGGACGAACGCTCTACATCCTCGATGAGCCCACGACCGGGCTCCACTTCGCCGACATCGAGAAGCTCCTCGAGGTGCTCCAGCGCCTGGCCGACGCCGGGAACACGGTGCTCGTGATCGAGCACAACCTCGATGTGATCAAGCAGGCCGACTGGGTGATCGACCTCGGCCCCGAGGGCGGCGAGGCCGGGGGAGAGGTGCTCGTCGCGGGCACGCCCGAGGACGTCGCGCAGGTGGACGCGAGCCACACCGGCAAGTTCCTGCGCGAGCTGCTCGCGGCAGCGGCCGAACCAGCCGCGGCCTAGGGCCTAGTAGCCGCGGGCTTCCCAGCGGAGCTGCATGCCGACCGTGAGCCCCTGCGCGGCGTTGTCCGAGCGGAGCTTGACCTCGAACTTGTACGTGTGCCTCTCGTTGTTCGTCCAGCGCTCGCGGTCGGCCTGGGCCGGCTCGTCGTCGGCGCTCTCGAACGTCAGCGGGAACTCCGAGAGGAGATCCTTGAAGACGATGCCTGAGCCGTCGCCGAGGTAGTTCGTCGAGTCGGCCTTGAAGTCCGCGCACGAGCCGTTCGTCGCGGACGGGGACGTGCCGCGGGTGATCTTGAAGTCGATGTAGTTGTCGAGCCCGGTGCCGGTGAGGATCCCGTAGAGCCGCACGCGCGCGGACGGGTTCCCCTGGTACTTGATCGTCACGCACTTCGTGACGGTCTTCCCGCCGCCCACGTTCGGGAGCTTGAAGAGCGCCTTGCCACCGTCGCTGCGCGAGAGCTTCGGAGGCCCGTTGTACGTCGGCGTCGGGGGAGACGTCGGCTGGGACGACGGGGGTGCAGGGGGAGCCGGCGGCGCGGGAGGCGCGGGCGGCGCGGGCGGCGTCGGCTGGGGCGACGGGGGCGGGTAGGTCGGGGGGTTCGGGTTGTAGCTCGGCGGCGGTGGCGTCACCGGAGGCAGCGGAACGCCGCCGCCGAAGTTCGGCGTCGTCGTGGTCGGCGGGACCGGCTGGCCGGGCGTCTCGATCGGCCCGGTCGTGGTGACCGGATTCGTCGTCGGGCAGGCCGCGCCGTTCGCCTCGGCTCCGGGCGTGCACTTGCTCGACCCGGTGCCCGTCTCGCTGCCGCCGGCGAGGGCGACCGCGACGAGCAGCGGGATGACGAGGATCGAGAGCAGGATCGCGAGCCAGCGCCGCCGCCGGTGCTCCTCGTCCTCCGGGTAGGGAGCCGCGGGCCGCGACGTGTAGTACGGGTCGTCCGGCTGCTCGTCGGCGGGACCCTGGATCTCGGGCTCGTCGTAGCCGGTCACGGCTAGCCGGTTCCCCGTCCGGCGTTGAAGTGGTCGAGCACCTGCGCGGGCGTCAGAGCGACGTTGTAGAGCGAGACCTCGTCGATCCAGCCGGCCCAGTAGCGGCCCGTCGCCTGCGCGTTCTCGGCGATCCGCAGCGCCGTCGCGTTCGCGGTGATCGCGCCGGTGGCTGCGACCGTGGCGTCCTGGACGCCGTCGATGTAGATGAACTTGTTCGCGCCGGTGTAGACCGCGACGATGTGGTGCCAGGCGCCGTCGTTGATCGACGTGGGGCCGTTCAGGTTTCCGTTGGTCGGGCCGCTCGTACCGAACTGCGACTGGTTGGTGTTCCCGTTCCGCATGAGGCGGTAGCCGGCCGTGGAGCCCTTGGACAGGATGGTCGAGTTGTTGATCAGCGTGTTCGAGCGGATCCAGGCCTCGATCGTGATGTTCCCGACGATGTCGAGGGACGCCGCGTCGGGCACGTTCACGTACTCGCTCGTGCCGTTGAACTGGACGGACGTGGTCGTGTCGCCGGTCAGCGCGCCCGGGGCCGCAAGCGTCGGAGTGCTCACGTAGGTGCCGGTGTTCGCGCCCTGGCTGTCGGCCGCGTTCGTGCCGGCCCCCTCGTTCAGCCTCCAGTAGCTCACGAGCCCGGTCGTCGCGGAGATGACCTCGTCGTAGCGCTCGATCGCCACGTTGAAGTTGGTCGCGCCGCTCGTGTGGGAGGCGTTGTCGTTGGCGGTGACCGTGTACGCGTAGTTCGTGCCCGTGTTCAGCGGCGTGTTCGCCGTCAGCACGGCCGAGCGGTACGAGTAGGAGACCGCGTTCACCGTCCACGGGCCGCCAGCGGTTGTCAGTGCGACCGCGCCGGTGCCGGTGTCGAACGACGTCAGGTTGGCCGCGACCGAGGAGATTCCGCTCGCCGGGTTGCCCGCGTCCGTCGCGTTCGCATAGACGTAGTACTGGCCGCCCTGGCGGATCTTGCCGGGGGTCAGCCCGGAGGTCTTCGCGATGATCGAGCCGGTCACGGTCGGGTTCGAGAGATCCGGAGCTCGCCGAGAACGTGCTCGCGTTCGAGGTGATCGAGCTGAAGGCGGCCCACGCGACGGTGGCCGCGCCGAGCGCGACGAAGATCGCGCAGACGATGGTGGCGAGGCGCATCACTGGTTCCGCGCCTCCCACCTGAACGTCGCCGTCGCGGAGAGGCCCTCGACGGCGTTCGTGTTCGCCATCGTGACCTCGAACCTGTAGGAGTGGTTCTCCGGGTTCGTCCAGACCTCGGCCGTGCGCGCCGTGTCGTAGTGGGACGCGACCGTTGCCGGCGCGAGCGCCGTGTTGTAGATCGCGACCTCGTCGAGGCGGCCGGCGTAGTAGTTCGCCGCCGTCTGGAGCCGGCCGAAGTCGATGTTCGCGGAGGCGTTCAGCGCATTCGTGCCGCCCGTCCCGGTCGCGGCCTGCTGGCCGTCGACGTAGAGGACGAGCGCACCGGAGGCGCGCACGCGCGTGAAGACGACGTGGTGCCAGTTGCCGTCATTCAGCCCCGTGCCCGACTGGAGGGTGGTGTCCGCGTTCCCTGTTCCCGCGAGGATGCGGCCGTTCGAGTTGAGCGAGACGCCGAAGTCGTTGGTCGTCCCGGCCGTGTTCGCGTCGACGAGGCCGGCGCCCGACTGCCACGTCGTGCCGGTGCCGATGCCCTGCGTCGAGTTGAACCAGAACTCGAGGGAGAAGTTGTCCGAGACCTGGCGCGCGGTGCGTACGTAGTCGTTCACACCGTCGAAGTTCATCGAGACGCTCGAGTCGCCCGGGATCGCGCCGGCGGCCGTGGCTGCGCCGTTGTTCACGGTGCCGTCGTTCGTGCCGACCGAGTCGGGCGTCGCGCCGATGTCGTAGACCTCGTAGTTGTCGAGGTGCAGGCCGGTGGTGTCGTTGACGGTCACCGCGGAGCCCGGCGAGCCGAGGCGGACGCCGGGGAAACCGGCGGCGGTGACGGCGTTGTCCGTCGCCGTGACCCGCTGGACGCCGTTCACCCAGAGGCTGATCGACGTGCCGATCATCTGGAGGCGGACGCGGTAGTTCGTGCCTGCCGTGATCGTCTGCGCAAAGGTGCCGAGCTGCGTCTGTGTCCCGTTGACGTCCTTGTAGAGCTGCCACTGGGAGTTCCCGGCCGTCGTCGAGTACAGGTACCGCGCGAGGTACCAGGTGCCCGTTCCGGTCGTGATCGAGTTGTCGTAGCGGCCGAGCACGCCGATCGCGTCGTTGTTGATGAGCGTCTTCGCGTGGACGTCGGCCTCGATCGCGTAGTCCGCGGTGGCGAGGGCGGGAGAGATGTAGACGGCCACGGCGTTGCCGTTCTTGCGCGCGCGCCCTTCGTTCGAGACGACGCCGTTCTGCTCCGAGATGGCGGTCTGGATCCAGGTCGCGTTGAGCTCGCCCGCGTGCGCCGTGAGGTTTGTCCCCGAGGTGTCCGTGAAGGTGTCGCGCGTCGCCAACGGGTCGAACCGGTACTGGTTGACGATCCCCGCTGTCCCGCTCACGGCCGTGCCGTAGGTCGACGCGCCGGAGCAGGTCCAATCCTGGATGCCGGCGGCGTACGTCGTCGGGTAGTTCGAGAGCAGGCCGTCGTAGAGCACGCCGGCGCCCTTGCCGTAGAAGTCGCAGGTGTCCGGCGTGAAGCCGGCGCAGGAGCGGAAGGACGGCGACGGGTCGGTGCCGCGCGTGACCTTGAGCGTGAGGAAGGGGGAGAGCGCGCCCGTGACGTCGGCGTAGTGCTTCACGGTCGCCGGGAGCGAGCCCGAGTAGGAGGCGCGGATGCAGCCGGAGTCGGTCGCGCCGGGGTTGGCCGCCGAAAGGGAGAGGACGGCGCCGTTCGCGTCGTTGTCGGTGAGGATCACCGAGCCGGAGCCGAACGAGCTGCCGGTGTTGCCGGTGGTCGCGAAGAAGGCGGCGTGGATCACGCCGACGGCCGTCCCGGCGAGGCCGGCGACGACCATGACGATCAGGAACTTGCGGAGACGCCTACCGCGCGGACGCATCGGCGGGCTCCTTGGGATCCTCGTCGTCTGCAGTGCTCCAGAGACGGCGCAGCTCGAGCCCCGCGAGCAGGATCAGCGGGAGGACGAGGAACAGCAGCCGTCCGAACTTGCTGCCGAGCCTGTTCGTGAGGTACCCGATCTTGGGGACGTGGTACTCGGCCTTGCCGATCGTCCCGTTGCGGGCGATCTGCCAGCGCTCGACGCCGGTGTTCGCGTCGCCCTTGGTGACGAACGCGACGCCTTCCGGCAGGACGCGCATCTGGATGACCCGGTGCGACAGAAGCCGCTCGGCGTTCTCCGGGTCGCGGAAGCTGACGACGTCCCCGACCTTCGCCTCGAGGGGCGAGATGGTCTTTACGACGATGACGTCGCCGGTCGAGATGGTCGGCTCCATCGATCCCGAGAGGACGGTGAACGAGTGCATCCCGAACGCCAGGGGAAGCGCGACCGCTGCCGCGATCGTGGCGGTGAACCCGACTGCGAAGAGGCAGGCGATCCGCACGATGCGACCGACCGTTGAACGACGAACGCGGGCGTCCCACGCCCGCGCATATGCCGCGGAGATGTCGTGTGACGTCGTCACGGAGGTCACGAGTTACGCGCCTCCCAGGTGAAGGACGCGGTCCCGGTCTGGTTCTGTGCCGCGTTGTTGTCCTGCAACGTGATCGTGTAGCGGTACGAGTGGAACTCGTTGAGCGTCCAGCTCTCCGGAGTCCCGGTGATGGGGTCGACGACCCCGGTGGCCCAGTCGGTGCCGAAAGCGTTCAGCGCGCCCTGGTAGATGACGCCGGCGCCCTGGCCGATGTAGTTCGTTGCGTCTGGCGTGAATCCGGCACACGAATCGAAGGACGGCGACGGGTCCGTCCCGCGGGTGACGGTGAGCGTCAGGTACGGCGCGAGCCCGCCACTCGACGCGCCGTAGAGGTGCACATTCGCTGCGAGGGAACCCGTGTAGGTCACCCGCACGCAACTCGAGTCGGCATCGCCGGGCTTCGCGTTCGCGAGGCTCAGCATTGCCGTCGAGGAGTCGTTGTCCGTGATCGACACCGTGCCGGAGGCGAACGAGTTGCCGGTGTTCGTCGTCGTCGCCGTGTAGGCCGAGTAGACGCCGAAGCTGGCAAGACCGAGCGCGGCGCAGAGAGCGGTGAGGAAGAGCAGCTTGGTGCGGCCCGTCCGCTTCCGCCGTGCAGGCCGCTGGGCCTTCACGCCGCCGTCAGTGTGGGTGATCTGGATTGAGAGTCTCATGTGCTTGGTGTGGTGACGATTTCGAGCTTCACCTGCTCGGAGCGCCCGCCCCACGACTCATCTGTCGCGGTGCTCGGGATCCAAGCGAGGACCTGAAGATCTGACGTCTCGTGGCTCTCGAGAGCGAAGGCCGGGGTTCCGGCCCGAAGCTGCCCGAGCGACCCTTCGAAGAGCGTCGCGCCTCCGGTCATGACCCTGACGTTGAGCGACTCGTCGAGTTCGCCCGTCGCCGGGATGGCCTGAAGACGGAGGTCGAGCTTGCCGCCTGTCGCGTTCCGGATCTCGAAGGCTCGCGCTACGCCCTGTTCCGAATCCGTCGCTCGGATGGCTACCGCTTCGTCCGAGCCCGTGGTCGTCGCGATGGCGATGTCCAGGGACGGTGCTACGAGGAAGGCGACATCCGCGGGGGGCGGATTGAGACCTCCGTCGACTCGCCAGCCGGCGAGTGCGATTGCCGCGAGGACGACTCCGGCAACGAGTGCCAGCCAGTCGATCCGTGTACGTGTTGCCGCAAGCAAGACGTGCTCTCCTGATCGGCTGGGAGCGAAGGCGGTGTTCTTCATCTCCGCTCCCAGCTCGATTCAGGCGTCAGTCTTGGCTAGCTCGTCCTAGTTGTTCCTGGCCTCCCACGTGAACGTGTGCGCACCGGAGCTCAGAGCGCTGGTGTGGGCGTTCGGCGTCGCGTCGTCCACCACGGTGATGGTGAAGCGATAGTCGACCGAATCGTTCAGTGCCCACGCCGCAGCGGCTGCCTTGCCGTCGACGCCGGCGGCGTAGGTTGCCGGGAAGGTACCCGAGCGTGCCGTTGTACGCCGTCGAAGAAGCGGTGAAGCCGGTGCAGTTCATCGTGTTGTCGGGCGCAGTGATGCCCGAGCCGCGCTCAACCTGGAGGTTGAAGGCAGCGCCGTTCGTGACCGCGGAGGTGTAGAGCTTGACGCTCGACGCCAGCGATCCGCCGTAGGTGACCCGGATGCACTTGACCGTGCTGGAACCCGGACCCTGGTTCGTGAGGCTGTAGAGCGTCGTCGAACCAGCGTGCTGAGAGATCGAGACCGTACCGGCGGTGATCGTGTTGCCGGAGTTGGTCGTGGTAGCCGTGAACGCCGAGTAGACGCCCCAACCGGCCACGCTCCCGACGACTCCGAGAAGGAGCAGCGTCGTGAGCAGATTACGTGTACGCCTGGCCATGTGTTCTCCTTGAGTAGCCGCAGACTGACCTTACGAATGAAGGTTTCGGCTCCATTGGGGTGGGTCGGCACCACCCTTTCGGGTGATCCGACCGGCCGCTCCGTAGTACGACGCATGGCTCCAGGCCGCTTGGCGCCAAGGGATAAGCTGGTCGCCATGGAGGCCGGAACCGTGTCCAGAACGAGCGAGCGAGACTGGTGGCTTCGCTCGATCGGGGTACTCATCACCCCCCGTTCGACGTTCCTGGCGCTCCGAGACGAGTCGGATCCGGCCATGAACGCACGCCAGGAGGTCGTCCTCGCGCTGGCATTCCTGGCCGGGATCGGCGGTGTGCTCGCGTCTCCTTGGTCGGCGACGCTCATGGACGATCCCGCGCGCGACGCGGCGACCGTGGCCGTGCTCGTGTTCATCGCCGGCGGGCTCTATGGCGGGGCGACGTACTGGGTGGGCGGCAGCGCGCTCGCCCTGGGCATCCACTCCGCCGGGGGCGCCGGGAAAGCGCGCGGCGCGCGTCACCTGCTCGCGTTCGCTGCCGCGCCCCTCGCGCTGGCGCTTGTGCTCTGGCCGATTCGCCTTGCGGTGTACGGCGACCACGTCTTCCACAGCGGCGGCCGTGATTCGATCAGCGACGGCCGCTACGTCTTCTACGTCGCGGACATCGCTTTCTCGCTCTGGGCGATGGGTCTGCTCATCCTCGGCGTCATGACCGTGCACGCGTGGCCGTTCGTCCGCTCACTCGGCGCGATCGTCCTCACGATCCTGGCGCTCGTGGCCCTCGGGGTCGTGTTCGCGCTGGCGCTCTAGCCGAGCTCGGCTTCGAAGCGGGCGAGCTCGTCGTCCGGGATCGAGTACGTGTGCTCGTCTTCGGGGAACGCGCCCGAGCGCACGTCGGCGGCGAAGCGCTCGAGGGCGTCCTTGATCGTGTCCGCGACCTCCGCGTAGCGCTTCACGAACCGGGCGCGGCTTCCCTCGTAGAGCCCGATCAGGTCGTGGAGCACGAGCACTTGCCCGTCGCAGTCCGGGCCCGAGCCGATCCCGATCGTGGGGATCGTGAGCGCCGCGGTGACCTTGCCCGCCACCGCCGCCGGCACCGCCTCGAGCACGAGCGCGAAGCACCCGGCCTCCTGGAGGGCGAGCGCGTCGTCGAGGAGCCGCTTCGCCTGGCCGGCCGTGCGTCCCTGCGCCTTGAAGCCGCCGAGCATCGTCGCCGACTGCGGCGTCAGGCCCAGATGGCCCATGACCGGGATCCCGGCGCCGACGATCGCGCGCACCCGGTCCGCCTCGGGGCCGGCGCCCTCGAGCTTCACGGCGTCCATGCCGGCCTCCTTGACGAAGCGCACGGCGTTCAGGACCGCGTCCTCGTCGGACACCTGGTAGGAGCCGAACGGCAAGTCGCCGATGACGAGCGGCCGTCGAGCCCCACGCGCGCACGCGCGCGCGAGCATCAGCATCTCGTCCATCGTCGCCGGCACCGTCGAGTCGAGGCCGAGCACCGTCATCGCGGCCGAGTCGCCGACGAGGACGACGTCGATCCCCGCCTCGTCCGCAAGCCGCCCGGTCGGGTAGTCGTAGGCCGTGACCATCACGATCGTGCGGCCCTCGGCCTTCATCGCGGCCAGCTCGGTGAGCGGCATCTTCACGCCCATGATCCTTCCAGAAGGACGTTGTCGATGAGCCGCGTGGCGCCGGCGAAGACGGCCGCGGCGAGCACGACGCGGCCGTTCCAGCGTCCGACGTCCACGTAGTCGACGGTGAGGCGAGGCTCGGCCGCGAGGACGCCGACGGCGGCCGCGACCGGATCCTCGCCCGCGCGGAAAGCCTCGGCCCCCGCCTCGAGCGCGCGCGGCAAGGCGCGCGCGGCCTCGCGCTCCTCCGAGCTCAGGTAGGCGTTGCGCGACGACAGCGCGATCCCGTCGTCGTCGCGCACCGTGGGGAGGACGCGCAGCTCGATCCCGAGCCGCTGCTCCTCGATGAGCTGCGCGATCACCTCGGCTTGCTGCGCGTCCTTCTGGCCGAAGTAGGCCCGGTCGGGCTCGAGGATGGAGAAGAGCCGCCGGACGACCGTGGCCACGCCGCGGAAATGGCCTGTGCGTGCGTCGCCCTCCATTCCCTCGGAGACGCCCTCGACCTCGATCCAGTCGTCGAACCCGGGCGGGTAGATCTCCTCGGCGTCCGGCACGAAGACGAGGTCGACGCCCGCGGCTTCGAGCTGCGCGAGGTCGCCGGCCTCGTCGCGCGGATAGCGGGCGAGATCCTCGCTGGGTCCGAACTGCGCCGGATTCACGAAGACGCTGACGGTCACGAAATCGCACTCGTCTCGCGCGGCCCGCACGAGCGAGAGATGCCCCTCGTGGAGCGCGCCCATCGTCGGCACGAGCCCGACCGTTCCCTCGGCGGGATGCGCGGCCCGCGCCTCGGCCGCCGTGCGGACGACCTTCATTCCGGCCGGGCCGCCGTCGCGTCCGAGAGAGCCTTGTAGAGCGCGTCCAGCTCGGGATGGCGCTCGTGGATCGCGGCGATGTGGCCGTCGACGGTCTTCCAGTCGCCGCGGCGATGCGGGCCGGTGGGCACGAAGCCGTTCTCCATCGTCCGCCGCATGAGTGGCTCGAGCGCCTCGACGGGCGCGCCGACCTCGCGGAAGATCTCCGCGGCGACCTGGTGGAGCGTGACCACGAACGCGGCCGCAAACGCGGCGCCGGCGTGGTAGAGCGGCCGGTCGGAGTCGGCGAGCTCGAACGGCCGCAGCCCGAGCGTCTCGGCGAGCGCGAAGCCGGTTTCGAGCGCCTCGGGCGACTCGCCGCTGACGCCGCTCCAGATTCCGTCCAGCTGCTCGGGCCCGCGCTCGAGCACGAACGCCTGCAGCGGGTGGACGCTGAACCGCTGCGTATGCGGCGCCAGGGCGTCGAGCGTCGTCGCGCCGCTCGTGTGTGCGATCCAGGGACCGACAGAAACCGCGCGGGCTACGTCCGGGATCGCCGTGTCGGGGACGCAGAGGAGAACGAGGTCGGCGCCGGCCCAGTCGTGTTCGCGGGTCGTCACCTCGACCGGCAGGCCGCGCTCGCGCAGGCGCGCGGAGAAGGCCCGTCCGAGACGGCCGTCGCCGACGACGCAGATCGATTGGAAGGTCATGAGCGGCTCCAGTTCCTCGCGGATACCGGGCGGCCGCAGTCTAGCCGGAGGGTGTCCTAGTCGCGGTGACGTCGGCCGCCGTGGCCGTCGTGGTCGCGTCCGCGATGGCCGTGGTCGCGGCCCTTGTCGTGATCGCGCCCACGGTCTCGCCCGCGGTCGCCGTCGTCGTCGCGCCCGCGATCACGGTCGCGGTTCCCGTGGTGGCGTCCGCGGTCACCGTCGTTGTCGTCGTGGTCGCGGCCGCGATTGCCGTGATGGCGTCCGCGATCGTCGTCGTCATCGTGGTCACGTCCGCGGTCACGGTCGCGGTTGCCGTGGTGCCGGTCCGCGATCGCCGTTGTCGTCGTCGTCGCCGCGATGGCGCTTCTTGTCGCCATCGTGCCGCCCGCGGTCGCGATCCTTGTCGCGGTTCCCGTGGTGGCGCCCGCGATCGTCGTCGTCATCGTCGTCGCCGGAGGAGTGCTTGCCCCCGTGCTTGTGGCCGTGGTCGTGCTTACGGCCGCCGTGTCCGTGCTTCTTGTCGCCGTGATGGCGCTTCCACCACGGAATGTCGTCGTCATCGTCGTCGTCGCCGCCGGGGTCGACGCCGCCGGTGGCCGAGCCGGGGGGAGGCGGAGCCGACGGGTTGCCGGGCGTGCCCGGGTTACCGGGATTCCCAGGCGTGCCGGGGTTGCCGGGCGTGCTGGGATTCCCCGGCGCGGGCGGGCTGCCGGACGGCGTCGAGGGCCCGTCGTTACCGATGGGCTGGGCCGGCGGCAGCAGCGGCGCCGCGGGGGGCGGAGACGTGATCAGGCTCCCGCCGACGGGCGAGGGAGCGGGAGGCGGCGCCGTGCCGGTGGGCGAGCCCGGGGGCGGGGTCGTCGCGGGCTGCGCCGAAGGCGGAACCGCGACCGTTGCCGTCTCGTCCGAGCGCGGCACGGGCAGGGGCAGCGGCCCGAGCGACTGCACGTCGGCCCCGAGCGAGCGGAGAACCCAGAAGAAGCCGAGCACGAGCGCAAGCGCTGCTAGCGGCCCGACCGTTGCGATCAGCCCGCGGCGCACGGTTCTCCTTCATCCCTTGGTTGCGACAGTACTACGAAAATACGAACAACCCCCCTGGTTGTCCCATCGACCTCTGAGCGCAGGACTTTAGCTGCTGCGGACGTCGGCACCGGACGTCATACGTAGCCACTAGACTCCTTTGGCGATGCCGATCTACGAGTTCGTGTGCATGGAGTGCGAGAGTCATTTCGAGGAACTCCTCCGGCTGAGCGACGCAGATCCTGATTGCCCAGACTGCGGTTCGGGGCAAACGCGCCGCCAGCTCTCCGTGTTCGCCGCTCACGGCGCCGCCGAGCAGCCGAGCTTTGGCGGAAGCGCCGGGGGCTGCTGTGGCGGAAGCTGTGGCTGCGGTTGACGCCCTGACCCGGAGCGATGCGCTCGCCGCTTATGCGGCGGAAACATCCGTCTGTACGCGCTGCCGTCTGGCCGAGGGACGCACGCAGGTCGTCTTCGGCGTGGGCGATCCGAACGCCGACCTCATGTTCGTGGGCGAGGCGCCCGGCTTCCACGAGGACCAGCAGGGCTATCCGTTCGTCGGCCAGGCCGGGAAGCTCCTCGACAAGCTCCTCGCAGGGATCGGGCTCGACCGCCAGGACGTCTACATCGCGAACGTCCTCAAGTGCCGCCCGCCCGGGAACCGCGACCCGCAGCCGGACGAGATCCATTCGTGCGAGCCGCACCTCTTCCGCCAGCTCGAGCTGATCGAGCCGAAGCTCGTCGCGACGCTCGGGAACTTCGCCACGAAGCTCCTGTCGGGCAAGCCGGACGGGATCACGCGCGTGCATGGAACGCCGCAGGAGGCGAGCGTCGGCGGGCGCACGGTGACGCTCTACCCGATCTTCCATCCGGCGGCGGCGCTCTACACGCCGGCGATGCTGCGCACGCTCGAGGAGGATTTCGCCCGCATCCCGGCGCTGCTCGGACGCACGGTCGAGGCCGCTCCGTCGGCCGAGGTGATCGAGCTCCATGCCGCCGCGCCGCCCGAGCCGGCGCTGCCCGCCGCCGAGCAGCTCGACCTCTTCTAGCTTTCGGCCATGGCTGAGCTGACGTCCTCCTCGCCCGAGGAGACCGAGCGCATCGCCGCCGAGCTGGCGGCCGACCTGGTGCCCGGCGACGTCGTCGAGGTGTCGGGCGATCTCGGCGCTGGGAAGACGACCTTCGTGCGCGGCGCGTGCCGGGCGCTCGGGGTCACGGTCGCGGTGACGAGCCCTACGTTCGCGATCGGCCATCGCTACCCGGGCCGCTTCCCCGTCGCGCACCTCGACCTCTACCGTTTCGAGACCCTCGGCGAGGCCGATTGGGCCGACCTCGAGCCGTACTTCGACGGCGCGGTCGCGTTCGTCGAGTGGCCCGAGGTGGGGAAGGGCTACCTGCCGGAGCCGCGCGTTCGGGTGCTGTTGCGGCTCGAAGAGGGCGACCGTAGACTGGTCGCCGTCCAGAAATCCCTGGAAAACAAGGGAAACTGATGCTTGTCCTCGCCTTCGACACCGCGACCGACGCCTCGACCGTGGCGCTCCTTCGGGACGGGGCGCTGCTCGGCGAGCGTCGCTCCCGCGCGTTCCGCGTGCTGGCGGACGCCGAGGAGCTCCTGGCCGAGGCGGGGCTGGAGGCCTCGAATCTCGACGCGCTCGCCGTCGGAACCGGGCCCGGGAGCTACACCGGCCTGCGCATGGGACTCGTGACGGCGCGCACGCTGGCGTTCTCGCTCGGCCTTCCCACCGCGGGCGTCTCCACGCTCGACACGCTCGCCGCGGGCTCGCCCGGGGCGGTTCCGGTGCTCGACGCACGGCGCGGAGAAGTGTTCACGCGCGCGAGCGGGGCTCCGGTGGTCGTCTCCCCGGATGACCTGCAGGTCGAGCAGGGCACGCGCTACGTCGGCGACGGGGCGGTTCTGTACCGGGCCGCGATCGAGGCCGCGGGCGGCGTCGTGCCCGAGGACGAGAGCGACGAGCACGTTCCCTGGGCGCGCAACCTCGCCGGTCTCGCCGCGGACTTCGGTTCGGCCGACACGCTCGAGCCGCTCTACCTCCGCGTTCCGGACGCCGAGAAAAACCGCCGCGCGGGCACACTCAAGCCATGACGCTCGACTTCCGCAGGCTGACCCTCGGCGACCTCGACGCGATCGAGCTGATCGAGCGCACCGCGTACCCCACGCCGTGGTCGCGGTCGATGTTCGCGGGCGAGCTGGCCAAGCCGTCGTCGATCTCGCTCGGCGCGTTCGACCCGGTGGACGAGAGCCTCGTCGGCTACCTGATCATCTCCCGGTACGTCGACGCCTGGCACGTGATGAACGTCGCGGTCGCGGAGCCCTACCGGCGGCGCGGCATCGCCACGCAGATGCTCGAGGAGCTCTTCCGCACGACGGCCGACGACGACCGGCGCGGCTACACGCTCGAGGTGCGCGTCTCGAACACGTCGGCGATCGCGCTCTACGAGAGCCTCGGGTTCTCGCCGACCGGCGTGCGGCGCGGCTACTACACGGACAACCGCGAGGACGCGCTCGTCATGTGGAAGGACCCGCTCGCCCAAGTCGAGGCGCGCGCCAACTGATGATCCTTGGGATCGAGACGTCGTGCGACGAGACCGCCGCGGCCGTCGTCACGCATGACGGGAAGATCCGCTCGAACGTCGTCGCCTCGCAGGCCGAGCTGCACGCGCGCTACGGCGGAGTCGTTCCCGAGATCGCGTCGCGCCGGCATCTCGAGCTCTTCGCGCCCGTGATCCACGAGGCGCTCGAGGAGGCCGGTGTCGGCTTCGGCGATCTCGATGCGATCGCGGTCACCCGTGGCCCCGGCCTCATCGGCGCGCTGCTCGTCGGCGTCTCGGCCGCGAAGGCGCTCGCGTGGTCGCTGCGGCTGCCTCTCATCCCCGTGGATCACCTGCACGCGCACGTCGCCGCGCTCTACCTGGAGCCCGAGCCGCTCGAGCCGCCGTTCCTCGCACTGCTCGCGAGCGGGGGACACACGCTGCTCCTCGACGTCACCGACCGCGCGGGCTACCGCGTGCTCGGGACGACGCTCGACGACGCGGCGGGCGAGGCGTTCGACAAGGGTGCCCGGCTTCTCGGGCTCGGCTATCCGGGCGGCGCGGCGATCGACCGGCTCGCCCAGGAGGGAGATCCGGAGGCGTTCGCGTTCCCGGTCGCCAAGGTCGCCGGACACGACTTCTCCTTCTCGGGCGTGAAGACGGCGCTCGTCTACGCGGTCCGCGATCTCGACCCCGAAGAGTTGGGGCGCCGCCGGGCGGATCTGGCCGCGTCCTACCAGCGAGCGATCGTGCGGGCGCTCGTCGAGCGGACCCGGGCCGCGGCGACCGAGCTGAACGCGACGAAGATCGCCGTCGTGGGCGGCGTCGCGGCCAATTCGGAGCTGCGCGCGTCGCTTCCCGAAGCCGTGCTTACACCGTTACCGCTTTGTACCGATAACGCAGCGATGGTCGCTTCTGCCGGCAGGTTCCTACAGGAGATTCCGTATCCTCGCTACCTTGAGCTCGATGCGTATGCCTCCGCGGCGTAGTCAGAGGCGCCGCGCGGCGGGTCCGGCCGTTCTCGCGCTCGTTGCGGCCTGCACCGTCGCGATCGTCTTCGCGGCGCCGGTTCTCGGTGCCGGCGAGTCCGCCCTCCAGGCGGCGGCCTCGGCCTGGAACGACGTCTTCGGCGAGCGTCCCGAGTCGGCCCAGCCCGACCGGATGATCGTCGTGCTCGCCGCGCCGTCGCTCGCCGACTCGGTCGCGCGCTCCGAGTCGCTGCCGACCCCGGCCGACCAGAAGCGCTGGCTCGCGGAGGCCGAGGCCTCGCAGCGGCTCCTCCTGGAACGCCTCGCTCAGCGCGGCGTCAAGGTGAAGCGCGTGCGCACGTTCACGCGCACGCTGAACGGCTTCTCGGCCGTCCTCGACGGCCGCGCGCAGGCCGAGCTCGAGCGCATGGACGGGATCGTCGGCGTCTATCCGGTGCGCACGCTCTACCCGGCCGCGCTCACCGCGCAGTCCCTTGGCCGGCCCGAGTTCGCCGCCGGCGCGGGGCGTAGGCTCGACGACGCGCTGCCCGGCTTCGACGGCACCGGCGTGAAGATCGCGCTGCTCGACTCCGGCGTCGATCTCGACCATCCGTACCTCGGCGGGCGCGTGCGTCCGGGCTACGACCTCGTGGACGGAGACCGCCGCGCCGCGGCCGAGCCGAAGCCGGACGACCCCGGCCGCGTCGAGCCGCACGGAACCCGCATGGCCGGGATCCTCGTCGGCGCCGACGGCCCGACCGGGCTCCAGGGCGTCGTCCCCGGCTCCACGGTCGTCCCGTTCAGGATTCTCGGCTGGGAGCAGACGGCCGACGGCTCGTACGCGCTGCTCGGCCACGGCGACACGCTGCTCGCCGGGCTCGAGCGCGCCGTCGACCCGAACCGCGACGGCGACGTCTCGGACGCGCTTCCGGTCGCGCTCGCCGCGGTCGTCGAGCCGTACGCGTCCTTCCCCGACAGCCCCGAGTCCCGCGCGGTCGCCGGGGCGGCCAAGCTCGGAACGCTCGTGGTCGCGCCCTCGGGGAACGACGGACGCGCGGGCCGTGGGTTCGGCACCGTCGGCGATCCCGGCGGCGCCGCAGCGGCGCTGACCGTCGGCGCGATCGATCTCCGCGCATCCAATCTCGAGGCCGACACGAAGGTCTCCGCCGACGGCGACGACGTCTTCTCCGGCGCGGCGCCCGTCCTCGGCGTGCTGCCTCCCGAGGGGCAGCTCGACGCGGTCGCGCTCTCCGGACCGTCGCTCGCCGACGTCGACCGGCGCAAGGACGAGGTCGCCGACGGCGCGATCCTGGCCGACTTCTTCGACAAGAACGGCGTGAGCCGCGTCGCCGGGCGCGCCGCGATCCTCCCGGCCGGGAGTGCACTCGACACACGCGTCCGTAACGCGGTCGCCGCCGGCGCCGGCGCGGTGCTCGTCGCGGGGACCCGCGTGCACGCCGGCTCGCTCGACCTCGACGAGGGAACGGCGGTTCCCGTGATCGGGCTTCCCGCCGAGGCGGGGAACGAGGCGCTCGACGAGCTCGTGGACGGAACGCAGGTGACGGTCTCCTTCGGCGGCGTGCGCGGAGTCGCGAACGGACTCGCCGGCGACGTCGCGCCGTTCTCCTCGGGCGGCATGGCCTTCGGCGGACAGGTGAAACCGGACGTCGTCGCGCCGGGCGTCGGGATCGCGACCTCGGACGGCGGCCGCAACTCGGACGGCACCGAGCGCTACGCGACCGCGACCGGATCGAGCGTGGCCGCCGCGGTCACGGCCGGCGCCGCAGCCGCGGTGATCCAGGCGCGGCCCGGGCCTCACGACCGGCGAGCTGCGCAGCCTCCTCGTCGGGAGCGCGCGCCAGATCGTCCTCGAGACCGGTCCCGAGCCGGTGACCGTCCAGGGCGCCGGAATCGTCGACGCGACGGGCGCCGCAGCGGCCGAGATCGCCGCCGAACCGGTCACGCTCGCCTACGGCCGCGTGAGCGGAGACGGCTGGCAGGTCACGCAGACCGTCCGCATCCGGAACCTCTCCACGCGCGCGCTCGAGATCGACCTCGGCCTCGCGCGTGATACCTGGGGCGTCCCCGAGCTCACCTTCGCGGCCTCGCCCGCGCACGTCTCCGTGACCCCGGGCTCGACGGCCGAGGTCGCGCTGATCGCGACCGGCAAGGGCCCGCTCGAAGGGAGCGCCGGCGGCGCGTTCGTCGTCTCGCCCGAGGGCTCGCGGCCCGTCCGCCTGCCGTGGGCGGTCAGCTTCCGCGAGCAGAGTCCGGAGCCGCTCCTCGGCAACGTCTCGCTCTCGGCCGACGACTTCACCGCCTCCGACGTCGCACCGGCCGTGCTCGCGTTCCGCGCCGGCAGCGTGAAGACCGACGACACCGGCCAGGCGGTCGAGCCCGTGCAGCTCCTCGTGGTCGAGCTCTGGCGCGGCGAGAAGCGCCTCGGCGTGCTCACGCGGCTTCACGATCTGCTCCCCGGCCGCTACGCGCTGGGCGTCACCGGCCGTGGTCCCGGCGGACATGTGCTCAGGCCGGGCGCGTACACGCTGCGGCTCGTCGCCTACCCGCCCTCGGGCGACGTGGGCGCGACCGCAACCTCGGTGGACGTCCGGTTTAGACTCCGCTCGCAGTGACGACCGTCCAGACCCCGACGTCGTTCTCGCAAGAAGACCCGTTGGAGATGGCGCGGGAACAGCTCCGGCGCACCGCCGCCGTGCTCGAGCTCGACGACGACATGCTCGGCGTGCTCCTCGAGTGCAAGAAGGCGATCGAGGTCTCGATCCCGACGCGCCGCGACGACGGCTCGGTCGACGTCTTCACCGGCTTCCGGATCACGCACAACGTCGCGCGCGGCCCCTCCAAGGGCGGCCTGCGCTACCACCCGGCCGTGACCATGGAGGAGACGAAGGCGCTCGCCATGTGGATGACCTGGAAGTGCGCCCTCATGGAGCTCCCGTTCGGCGGTGCCAAGGGCGGAGTCGTCTGCGATCCCAAGACGCTCTCGATGTCGGAGCTCGAGCGGCTCACCCGCCGCTACACGACCGAGATCATCACGCAGATCGGGCCGGAGAAGGACATCCCCGCGCCGGACGTCGGGACGAACGCGCAGGTGATGGCGTGGATCTTCGACACGTACTCGATGAATCAGGGCTACTCGGTGCTCGGCGTCGTTACCGGGAAGCCGGTCAACGTCGGCGGCTCGCTCGGGCGCGAGAAGGCGACCGGGCGCGGCGCCGGGTTCTGCGCGCGCGAAGCGCTCCAGCGGAGCGGCAAGTCGCTCGAGGGCGCCCGCGTGGTCGTGCAGGGCTTCGGGAACGTGGGCCGCAACCTCGCCGAGCTCCTCTGCGACGAGGGCGCGAAGGTGATCGGCCTCTCCGACTCGACCGGCGGGATCGTCTGCGAGAAAGGCATCGATCTGGACGAGGCGCACCGTCACAAGGACCTCACCGGCGCGCTGAGTGGTCTCCCAGGCGCGGACGACATCTCGAACGACGAGCTGCTCGTCCTCGACTGCGACGTGCTCGCGCCGTGCGCGCTCGAGCAGGTGCTGACCCGCGAGAACGCCGCAGACGTGAAGGCGTCGATCGTCTGCGAGGGCGCGAACGGGCCGACGACCGTCGAGGCGGACGAGATCCTGGCGGACAAGGGCGTCCTCGTCCTGCCGGACATCCTCGCGAACGCGGGCGGCGTGGTCGTCTCGTACTTCGAGTGGGTGCAGGGCCTCCAGGAGTACTTCTGGAAGGAGGAGGAGGTCAACCAGCGCCTGGACGACATCATCACCCGGGCGTTCACGCAGACCTGGGACCTCCACGAGCGCAAGGCGATGACAATGCGGCAGGCGGCGTATGCGCTCGGCGTCGCCCGAGTGGCGGAGGCAACCAATATCCGCGGGCTCTACCCATAGCGTTCTCTTCTATTACGCACCGGAATGTCACCTCTGCGCCGCGGCGCGCCGCGTGATCGGCCAAGTGCGCGACGAGACGCCGTTCGAGCTGACCGAGGTGGACATCACGGGCGACCCCGCGCTCGAGGACTCGTACCGTGAGCGGATCCCCGTGGTCGTCGTCGACGGGGAGCCGGCGTTCACGTTCTACGTCCATCCGGACGGACTTCGCCGGCGTCTCGGCGTCCTCTGACCGGCGTCACAAAGTCCTGCCTCGAGCGGCGCGCGGTTCCCTCCGCACCTACTGATCTGCCGGGCTATGCTCTGTCACAAGCTATGAACTCGCGACTCGCAACGGCCACACTCGACGAGACGCGGATCTCCTCCGAAGAGCGCCTCACCGTCGGAGTCGCCGCACGCCTCAGCCAGTACCTCCGGGTGCTCACGCAGGCGAAGAAGATGGGCAAGGAGCGCATCTCCTCCCAGGAGATCAGCGAGTACACGAACATCAACGCGACGCAGATCCGCCGCGACCTCTCCGGGTTCGGCAAGTTCGGCAAGCGCGGCGTCGGCTACACGGTCGACGGGCTCGCGGGCGAGATCCGCAAGATCCTCCGCACGCAGGGCCAGCACAACATCGCGCTGTTCGGCGCGGGACGTCTCGGCCAGGCCGTCGCGAACTCGACCGTCTTCGCGGATCACGGCTTCAACATCGCCGCGACCTTCGACACCGACCAGGGGAAGGTCGGCCAGCCGATCGACGATCTCGAGGTGCTCGACTACGCGCGCCTCGGCGAGGTCATCCGCGAGAAGAACATCATCGTCGCCGTCCTGGCTGTCCCCGCGGAGTCGGCCCAGAGTGTCGCCGACGACGTCGTGCGCGCCGGCGTGAAGATCATCTTCAACTACACGGACGCGCTCCTGAACGTGCCGCCCGACGTGACCGTGCACACGACGAGCCCGGCCGTCGAGCTCCTCTACGCGCTCTACTTCTACCTCACCTAGGGGACACGCCAGAAGACGACGGTGTCGCCGGGCTCGAACCGGTCGTCGAGCAGGTCCGCCACGTCCTTGACCTTCGCGTCCTCGACGACGACGACGACGGAGTCGGCCTCGACGTCCGCCGTGAAGCCCGCGGTCCGGAGCGCACGCGCGACCGCGGCCGGCTTTGCTGCGACGCCGCGCACGATCGTGAGCTCTGGCGTCTCCGGAGCGGCAGCGCCCGTGTCGGCCCCGGCGTCGTCTTGGCCTCCGCCGCTTTCCTCCGCGGTCGCGCCCGTTTCCGCGCCCGCGGACGAGGCGTTGTCGTCGCCGCCGCCACTCTGGAGCGCGACGTAGGAGAGCGGAACGGCGACGGCAAGCGCGACTGCGACCACGGCCGCGAAGCGCCACGCGGGACGTCTTCGTTCCGGGGCCGGAGCCGGGCGGTCGAGCGCCGCGACGATTGCGCCCGCGCGTTCCTCGGAGAGCTCGAGCGATGGGCTGGCGGCCAGGAGCTGCTTGCCGGCCGCGGCGTCGGCGACGAGCTCGCGGCAGGTTGCGCACGAGTCGAGGTGCTGCTTCACGGAGGAGCGGTCGGCGGCGTCGAGCGAGCCCTCGACGTAGTCGAGCAGGTCATGGCGCTGCGGATGTCCCTTGGCCATCTTCACTACGACTCGCCTTCCGCTTCCCGTGTTCCCCGCAGTTGACGTGCCAGCTCGGCGCGGCCGCGGAAGAGGCGCGACTTCACCGTACCCTCGGTCGACTTCGTGATCTCGGCGATCTCCGCGTACGAGACGCCGAGCACGTCGAAGAGGACGACGGTGACGCGCTGGTGCTCCTCGAGCGAGCCGAGCGCCCGCTGCAGCTCCCCGGAGAGCTGCTCGTCGGCGAAGCGGTCGCGCGGGTCGGCGTCGGTATCCGTCGGCTCGACCGGCTCGGGCCGGCGGCGCGAGCGGTGGTCGTGCGCCGCGTTCACGCAGATCCGGTAGAGCCAAGTGGAGAAGAGCGAGCCGCCGCGGAACTTGCCGATCGAGCGCCACGCGCGCACGAACGCGTCCTGCACCGCGTCCTCGGCATCGGTGCGCGAGCCGAGCGTCCGGGCCGCGAGCGTGAACATGCGATGCTGGTGCCGCTCTACGAGCTCGGCGAACGCGGACTGGTCTCCCCGCTGCGCACGCTCGACCAGCTGACCGTCAGGATCCACGCATGAAGGTTCTCATTTGGCACGGCTACTTACTCGGGGGAACCGGCTCGAATGTCTACACGCGCGCGCTCGCGCGGGCGTTCTCGCGGCTCGGGCACGACGTGGTCGTCCTCTGCCAGGAGCCGAACCCCGAGCGGTTCGACCTCGGCGGCGCGAAGGTCGTGCGGCCCGACCTCGGCGGAGGCCCGCTGCCCGTCTTCGTGCTCGACCACTACGACGGCGTCGAGGCGCGCTACCTCCAGGAGCTCTCCTGGGAGGAGCGAAACGACTTCGTCGAGCGCAACGCCGCCGCCGTGCGCGAGCACCTGCCTGCCGACCTGCTGCTCGTGAACCACGTCCTCCTCGGTGCGCCGGTCGGCGTCGCGGCGGGCGCGCCGTTCGTCGTCAAGGCGCACGGCTCGGAGCTCGAGTTCTCGATCCGCGGGAACGAGGAGCTCGCCGACTGGGCACAGGAGACGCTCGACCCCGCGAAGGCGGTGCTCGCCGGCTCGGAGCACATCCGCGGCGTGCTCGGGGCAGTCGTCGGGCCGGGGGAGTACCTCGACCGCGTTCACATCGTCCCGCCGGGTGTCGACATCGAGCGGCTCCAGCCGGAGGCGCGCGAGGAGGCGCTTCCGGCGCTCGTCGCCCAGGCCGAGCTCGACCCGCCCAACCCGGGCCGCGAGAACGAGCGGTTCCCCGATCCCGGGAACGCGGAGCGGCTGGCCGCGTTCCTCGCCGGCGACGCGCAGACGATCGTCTACGTGGGGAAGCTCTCCGACGAGAAGGGCGTCAGCCTCCTCCTCGACGCGCTCGACCGGATCCCGGAGGCGCGGGCCGTCATCGTCGGTTTCGGACCCGAGCGCGACGCGCTCGAGGCGCGCGCGTCGGACCGCGTGCTCTTCACCGGGCCGCTCGAGCACCGGCACCTCGCGCACCTCTGGCCGCTCGCGGACGTGAGCGTCACGCCGTCGGTCTTCCCCGAGGCGTTCGGCATGGTCGCCGCGGAGGCCGCCGCCTGCGCCTCGCCGCCGCTCGTCGCGCGCCACTCCGGCCTGGCCGAGATCGCCGCCGCCGTCGAGAGCTACTACCCGCCGGAGTACCGGCACCTCGCGAGCTTCGAGAACGGCGAGGTGGACGACCTCGAGGCGAAGCTCCGCGAGCTCCTTGCGCTCTCGCCGGACGTGCGGGCCGTGCTCGGCGCCGGCGCGCGCAAGGCCACGGTCGAGCACTTCAGCTGGGAGCGGATCGCCTCTCTAATACTTTCGCTTTGATACTTTCGCCCGATGGCAGAGGCGAAGCGCCCTAGCCCGGATGAGGCGCTGCGTCTCGCCCGGGAGCGATTCGACGAGGCGGAGGACTTCACGCTCGCGGTCGAGGAGGAGTTCGCGATCCTCGATCCCGAGACGCTCGGACTCGTAAACCGCTTCGAGGAGCTCCAGGCCGCCTCGGTCGGGAGCGACCTCGACGGCTCGCTCGTGGGCGAGCTGATCGCCTCCGAGGTCGAGATCCGCACCGGCAGGTGTACCGACTTCACGGAGGCGGCGCAGCGTCTCGGCGAGCGGCGCGCCCAGCTCCTCCGCCTGGCGGACGAGCTCGGGGTGCGGCTCGCGGCGACGGGCACGCATCCGTGGAGCCCATGGCAGGAGCAGCGGATCATCGACACGCCGCACTACCGTGCCAACGACCAGATCCTCCGCTACGTCGTCTGGCGCAACAACAGCTTCGGGCTGCACGTCCACACCGCCATCCGCGGCGCCGACCGCGCGGTCAAGGTCTCGAGCGCCCTGCGGTCGTTCCTTCCGGAGCTGCTCGCGGTCTCGGCCAGCTCGCCCTTTCTGGAGAACCTCTCGACGGGGCTCCATTCCGCGCGCACGCAGATCTTCACGAAGATGTTCCCGCGCTGCGGGATCCCGGACTCCTTCGCCGACTGGGACGACTACGCGCGCTACGTCAAGTTCCTCTGGGACACGAAGTCGATCAGCGAGGACACGCAGATCTGGTGGAGCGTGCGGCCGCACCTCGCGTTCCCCACGGTCGAGATCCGCATCTGCGACGGCCAGCCGCAGCTCGGCGAGGCGCAGTTCCTCGCGGCGCTCCTCTACTCGGTGACGGCGCGCATCGCCCGCGCGCTCGACGAGGGCGAGCCGCTCCCGGATTACCCCGACCGCCTGCTCGAGGAGAACTTCTGGCGCGCGATCCGCTACGGCATGTCCGGCGAGCTGATCGACCTGTCGGCGTTCCCGTCGGCGCGAGTGCGCTCGACGCGGGCGGCGCTCGAGGAGCTCGTCGAATGGGTGCTGCCGGTCGCCGAGGAAATCGGCGCGGCGCCGTTCCTCTCCATTCCGGTCGCGAACGCGGCGCAGCGCCAGGTCGCGAAGCACGAGCAGGGCGCGACGCTCGAGGAGATCTACGCCGCCGAAGTCCTGGAGCCGGCGCGTGTCTGAGGATCAGGAACGGCGCGCCCGCGAGATGGCGCAGGAGCTGCGGAACCTGCGCGTCGAGGACGTCCTCGTGAACACGCTCGTCGCGGTCTCGTCGATCGGCTACCAGCGGCTCGGCGCGACGCCGGACACCGTGGAACACCGTGACCTTGCCCAGGTGCGCCTCGCGATCGAGACGATGCAGTCGCTGACGGCGGTGCTCGAGACGTTCGTTCCCGAGGAGCTGCTGAGGGACTTCACCGCGGCGGTCGCGAGCCTCCAGCTCGCGTACGTTCAGGCCGCGGCGGAGGACGCCGCCGCAGCCGAGCCCGGCGATACCTCCGCGCCCGCGTCCGATGACGCGTAGCTAGGCTCCCCGCCGTGACCGGCCAGGCAGAGATCGGCGTCTTCGGCGGCTCCGGCTTCTACTCGTTCCTCGAGGACGTGCAGGAGGTCGAGGTCGAAACGCCCTACGGGAAGCCGTCGGCGCCGTTCGCGATCGGCGACGTCGGGGGCAAGCGCGTCGCGTTCCTCCCGCGCCACGGCCGCGACCACGAGCTGCCGCCGGGGCAGATCCCGTACCGCGCGAACCTCTGGGCGATGAAGGAGCTCGGCGTCCGCAGGATCATCGGGCCGTGCGCGTCGGGCGCGCTCCAGGCCGATCTCGAGCTGGGCGAGTTCGTCGTCGTCGACCAGTTCGTCGACCGCACGCGCGGCCGTGCGGACACGTTCTACGAGGGCCCCGAGACGACGCATGTCTCGGCCGCCGACCCGTACTGCCCCGACCTGCGCACGCTCCTCGTCGAGACGGCCGGCGAGCTCGGGATCAAGGCGCGCGACGGCGGCGCGGTCGTCGTCATCCAGGGCCCGCGCTTCTCCACCCGGGCCGAGTCGCGCTGGTTCCAGCAGATGGGCTGGGAGACGATCAACATGACTGCATATCCAGAGGGCTTTTTGGCTCGTGAACTCGAGCTCTGCTACGCGAACATCTCGATGGTCACCGACCACGACGTCGGCGTCGAAGGCACCGAGCCGGTCTCGCACGAGCAGGTGGTCGAGGTCTTCACGAGCAACAACGAGCGCCTGCGCGAGCTCCTCTTCGCGGTGATTCCGAAGATCCCGCCGCAGCCCGAGGAGCATCTGTGCGCCAACGCGCTCCGCGGCGCGCGGTTCTAGCTCACGCGTCCGGACATTGTGAATAGAATGCCGCGGGCGAAATCGGCCTGTACCAAAGGAATTTCGAGTTCCAGCGGGCCGTTCGACGCCAACCTTGTGAACACGAGAAGGCGGAGGATTTGACGGATTTCTTTCAGGATCACAGCGTCCTATTCGCGCTGGTCTGCGCGGCGATCGGAATTGCGTGGGCCGTCGTTCTGACGGTGAGGCTGCTCAGGCTCCCCGCGGGGTCGGAGCGCATGCAGGAGATCGCGCACGCCGTGCAGGAGGGCGCATCCGCCTACTTGCGGCGGCAGTACATAACGATTGCGGGCGTTGCCGCGATCTTGTTCATCGGGATCGGGCTTTGGAACGACCTCGGCTGGTCGACCGCGTTCGGATTCCTGATCGGGGCCGTCTTCTCGGCGGCCGCCGGCTTCATCGGGATGAACGTCGCGGTGCGGGCGAACGTCCGCACGGCCGAGGCGGCCAAGAGCGGCGTGAAGCCGGCGCTGGCCGTCGCGTTCTCGTCCGGCTCGGTCACCGGCCTGCTCGTCGTCGGCCTCGGGCTGCTCGGCGTCGCCGGCTACTACGGCGTCCTCACCGAGATGTTCGACAACACGCCGGAGGAGGCCACGACCGCGCTCATCGGACTCGCGTTCGGCGGCTCGCTCATCTCGGTCTTCGCACGCCTCGGCGGCGGCATCTTCACGAAGGCCGCCGACGTCGGCGCCGACCTCGTCGGCAAGGTCGAGGCGGGCATCCCTGAGGACGACCCGCGCAACCCGGCCGTGATCGCCGACAACGTGGGCGACAACGTCGGTGACTGCGCCGGCATGGCGGCCGACCTGTTCGAGACCTACGCGGTCACCGCGGTAGCCGTGATGTTCCTCGGCGCGCTCAACTTCGCGTCGTCGAATCTCGTCGTCTTCCCGCTCGCGATCGGCGGCGTCGCGATCATCGCCTCCGTCTTGGGGACGTTCTTCGCGCGCATCGGCTCGAGCGGCTCGATCATGAACGCGCTGTACAAGGCTGTGCTGGCCGCAGTGGTCTTCTCCGCACTCGGGTTCATCCCGGTCGTGAAGGCGTTCGAGACGGTCGACTTCACCTTCTGGGAGCTGTACGGCTGCACCCTGATCGGACTCGGAGTGACCTTCCTCCTCGTCGCGATCACCGAGTACTACACCGGCACCCGCTGGCCGCCGGTCAAGGGGATCGCCAAGTCCTCGACCACCGGTCACGCGACCAACATCATCGAAGGGCTCGCGATGGGCATGCAGGCGACTGCGCTGCCCGTCATCGTCATCGCCGCGGCGATCATCGCGGCGAACGAGTTGGCCGGCCTGTACGGCATCGGCGTCGCCGTCATGGCGCAGCTCTCGATGACCGGCCTCATCGTCGCGCTCGACGCGTACGGCCCGGTCACGGACAACGCGGGCGGTATCGCCGAGATGGCCGACCTCCCCGACGAGGTACGTGGGGTCACCGATCCGCTCGACGCGGTCGGCAACACGACGAAGGCGGTCACGAAGGGCTACGCGATCGGCTCGGCCGGTCTGGCCGCACTGATCCTCTTCGACGGGTTCACGTCGTCGCTCGCGGAGGACGGGCTGAACGTCACGTTCGCGCTGAGCGATCCATGGGTGATCGCCGGGCTCTTCCTCGGCGGCCTCATGCCGTTCCTCTTCGCGTCACTCGCGATGGAGGCGGTCGGGCGCGTCGGCGGTCAGGTGGTGGAGGAGGTCCGCCGCCAGTTCCGCGAGAACCCGGGGATCATGGAGGGCACCGTCCGGCCCGAGTACGGAAAGACGATCGACATCGTCACGGCCGAGGCGATCAAGCGCATGATCCTTCCGAGCATGATCCCGGTCGTCTTCCCGATCGTCGTCGGGATCATCAAGCCGGAGATGCTCGGCGGTCTCCTGATCGGCACGATCATCACGGGCATCTTCCTCGCCATCGCGATGACCTCTGGCGGCGGCGCGTGGGACAACGCCAAGAAGCTGATCGAGGACGGCGAGTTCGGTGGCAAGGGCTCCGAGGCGCACGCCGCCGCGGTGACCGGCGACACGGTCGGCGATCCCTACAAGGACACGGCCGGCCCCGCGATCAACCCGATGATCAAGATCGCCAACGTGGTCGCGATCCTCATCATCCCGCTGATCGTCTCGATTCACGGCTAACGAGTTTCCAAGTTCCGGTGGGTTGCGCCGCGCGCTAACAAGGGGGCGTGCGGCGCGGCCCGCCGGGAGTTCTCAAAATGGCTGTTTTGCAGGAATGTTTTGCCGTGCGAGGTCGTTTGAATGAGCATGATCCAGATTGCGCTGATCGCACTGCTCATCGCGTGCCCGCTGGCCGTTTTCGCGGGCGTCGACTCTCGGATCCACGAGGAGCGGCCACGCTCCTGGTGGGCCGGGTCGCGCCGCTAACGAACTAACGCTCCCGGGACGACGAATACCCTGTAGGCATGCCCAGGGTCACCCGAACGACGGTCGGAATCGCCGTGCTCGTCGCCGCAACAGCGCTCGGCTTCGCGGCGTTCGCGTTCGGCGGCCACGGCTCGGGCGGCGGCGACGGCGGCGGGCACACCGGCCACACGACGACGACGGCCGAGGCCCATCCGGCCGCCGGTCACTTCAAGCCCGACCAGACGCTCCTCGGAAGCTGCGCCCAGGGCGACCAGCCCTGCTACGAGCAGGCGTTCGGGAACCTCGCCTACTACGAGGGCCCGAAGAACGCGCTCGTGAGGTTCGACGACGCGATCGAGGCGAACCCCGACGTGCGCGCGAACTGCCACCGGATCGTCCACATGATCGGCTCGGCCTCGCTCCAGCGCTACGAGGGCGACGTGGCGAAGGCGTTCGCGGCCGGCTCGGCCTCGTGCTGGTCCGGCTACTACCACGGGATCCTCGAGCGCTCGTTCGCCGGCGTCTCCGCGCCCGAGGAGGTGAAGGAGATCGCCGGCGGGATCTGCGACGACCCGGAGATCGCGAAGACGACGTTCCTCCTCTACCAGTGCGTCCACGGGCTCGGACACGGGCTGATGATCTACCGCGGCTACGACCTGCCGTGGTCGCTCGACGTCTGCGACTCGCTCGCGACCGACTGGGATCAGAGCTCCTGCACGGGGGGCGTCTTCATGGAGAACATCTCGTCGAGCTACGGCATCGAGTCGCAGTGGGTGCGCGACGACGATCCGGTCTACCCGTGCCGGGAGATGAAGGAGCGGCACAAGCTCTACTGCTACCTCATGGTCACGTCGCGGATCAACGAGCTGAACGGCTTCGACTGGGCGCAGACGGCGGCCACCTGCCGCACCGTCGAGCCGGACTGGATCGAGACCTGCTTCGAGTCGTTCGGCCGCGACGCGTCAGGGCAGACGCTCGAGGTGGGCGCGAAGATCGCGCCGCTCTGCGACCTCGCGGGCGACTACACGTCGAGCTGTGTCTACGGCGCCGCGCGCGACCTCGCGTCCTATGACCCGTCCGGGAAGAAGGCCGCCGAGTTCTGCCGCATCGTCCGCGCAGAGCTGAAGGAGCGCTGCTGGAACGGCGTCGGGACGATCGTGGCGTCGATCTACGCGACGCCGGCCGAGCAGCGCCAGGCGTGTGCGAAGGCGCCGGCCGCGTATCGCAGCGCCTGCCGCCTCGGCGTCGGACTCACGTAGCTTCCGCCCGCTCGCGCGCGCCCGCGCCGAACTCGAGCGCGTCGATCGAGCGCGCGAGCCCGAGGTGCGAGACGGCGACGCGGGCGAGCGGCTCCGGCGCGTCGGTGAAGACTACGATCCGCGCGCCGGAGGACTTGAGCTTGCGTAGCTCCGCGTTCGCGCCCGAGTCGGGCCGCAGGTAGACGGGCGCGTGATCCTCGGCAAAGCGCTCGAGCGCCTTGCGCCAGTCGCCGACGCCCGCCGTGGCCCAGGCGTCGAGCTCGGCCGCCGCCTCGCCGCGATCTGCCGGGAGCGTGGTGGGGTCGAGCGGCGCGATCGACGCGAAGCGCCGGGCGGCGTCCACGAGGAAGGCGTCCCAGAGCGGACGCGTGTCGCCGAGCCTGGCATCCAGGTCGATCGCGACCGTCTTCACCGCAGCGCCCTCGAGTAGAGGAGGACGCCTGCAAGCACGCCGGCCGTGTCGATCGTCCAGTCGACGGGCGAGGCGACGCGTCCGTCGACGAACGCCTGGTGGAGCTCGTCCGTGATCGCGTAGAGCGAGCCGATCGCCACCGCGAGCCACAGACGGTCGAGTGCCCGCATGAGCAGCGCGCCGAGCACCGCGAACTCCGCGAAGTGAGCCAGCTTGCGCAGCACGAGATCCCAGCTGCCGAGTCCCGTGCCCAGGTGCGCCACCGAGGAGAAGGCGAAGATCACGGCCGCCCAGGCGACGACGGGGCCCCAGCGCGCGAGCCTTTCGGAGGCAGTCACGCGCGCAGCCTACGGGAGTGTTAGCGTTGCCCCGACAACCTAGGCGAGCGGTCAAGGGAAGCCCGGTGCAAGTCCGGCACGGTCCCGCCGCTGTAAGGGGAGACGCTCCTCGCCACGACGTCACTGGCTTCGGCCGGGAAGGCGGCGAGGAGGGCGCCCCGAGTCAGAAGACCTGCCACTCGTCGATCCGTTCCCCTCGAGGAAGGAGGAAACGTGCACCGTTCTCTCGTTTGGCTCGGCATCGTCGTGGCAGCCCTCGCGCTCGCCGCGCCCGCGCTGGCCGTGAAGGTCCACGTGCGCGTCGAAAGCCAGAACACCACCATCTGGGGTGCCAAGGAGCCGTGGGTCACGCCGGTCGGCGGAACGATCCAGCCGCCGTCGGGTGACCCGATCACCGTCGGCGCGAACACCGCGTTCGGCGCGCTCGAGCGGGCCAGCAGCCGTGGCGACTTCTTCTACGCCACACTCACGTTCTCGTTCGGCTCGTTCGTGAACCAGATCGGGCGCCTGGCCGGCTCGGCCTCGACCGGCTGGGTTTACAAGGTGAACGGCGTCTCGCCGCCCGTCGGCGCGACCGACTACGTCCTGAAGGAGGGCGATCGTGTCCTCTGGTACTACGCGACGTTCGGCCCGACCGGCGGCCCGAAGACGCTCACGATCGACAAGAAGCGGAAGCCGAAGCTCTGCTTCACGGCACGCCAGCAGGACGACGCCGGCGTGAAGACCGCGGTCGGCGACGTCGTGTTCCGGGTGAATGGGCGCACCGTCAAGTCGAAGACCGGGACGCTCTGCCCGAACAATCGTGTCCGCTCGGTCCGCGTGACGAAGGCGGGGTTCGTCCGCTCCGCCGTTCTCGCCGGAGCGCAAGCCCGCTAGCCGATGCGTCGCGTCCTCAGCCTGGTCTGCGCGTTCGCGCTCGTCCTCGTCCTCGCCGCGTGCGGGGGCGGGGGCGACGCGGCGCAGCCGGGCGGCGGCGACGCGACGCTCTGGGTGACGCAGGAGCGGGGAACGAAGGTGATCGTGGACACGGACGTCTCCTCGGGGATCTCGGCGATCGCGGCGCTCGACGGCGCGACCGACGTGGAGACGCGCTACGGCGGGCGGTTCGTCCAGTCCGTGAACGGCCTCGCCGGGAGCCTCGACGACCAGCACGACTGGTTCTACTTCCTGAACGGCATCGAGCCCGACCGTGGCGGCGCCGAGGTGAAGCTGCGGCCCGGCGACATCGTCTGGTGGGACTACCGCGACTGGAACGAGGAGGTGCGGCGGCCGGTGGTCGTCGGCGCGTTTCCCGAGCCGTTTCTGCACGGCTGGGACGGGAAGCGTCGTCCGGCCGAAGTGCACGCGCCTGCCGGGCTCGACGCCGAGGCGTCCGCTCTGCTCGAGACACTCGGCGGCGCCGAGGGCGAAGGCGAGCCGAACGTCTTCGCGGTGGAGATCCGCACCGACACCGACGGCGCCGAGCTGACCGCGAAGCGCGGCGACACGAACGGCGCTCCGGTCACGTTCGCGCTCGCGGGGTCGCTTGTTGCCGTGCGCGCCGCGATGACCGCGCTCGCCGACGATCCCACGATCCTGCGCTACCGCTACGAGGCCGAGTTCGACGAGACCGGGGCGGTGGTCGAGTGAGGCTCGCGCCCGCGCCCGCGACGATCCTGCTCGCCGCCGCCGGGACGGCTGCGCTGCTCGCGCAGCACGTCTGGTCGGCCGCGCTGATCGTCATTGCGCTGCTGGTCGTCTGCTTCCAGGCGGAGCCCGGCCGGCGCCGCATCTACATCCTCGGCGCGCTCGTCTCCGGCGTCGGCGTGTTCCTGCTCTCGCCGTTCCTCGCCGTCTGGGGGACGAATGTCATCTGGAGCGGGCCGACGCTGCCCGTGCTCGGGCCGGTCGACGTGACCGTGGAGGAGATCCAGATCGCCGCGCTCCAGGCGCTTCGGCTCATCGGCGTCGCGCTGGCGTTCTCCGCGTACGCGCTGCTCGTCGACCATGACCGGCTCGTCGCCTCGGCGCGCGGGTTCCGTCGCTCGGCGCTCGCCGTCGCCTTGGCGACCCGGCTCGTTCCTTCGCTGGAGCGGGACGTGTCAGGCCTGCGCGACGCCGTTCGCGGCCGCGGGGTGGCGGTCGCCGGGGTTCGCGGGCACGCGCGACTGCTCTCGCCGCTCGTCTCCGGGTCGCTCGAGCGCGCGTCCAACCTGGCCGAGGCGATGGAGGCCCGCGGCTACGGCCGCGCCGGGCGGACGACCGCGCCGAGCGCGCCGTGGACGTGGCTCGACCGCGCGGCGATCGGCGGCGCCGTCGCGCTCGTCCTCGTGGGGTTCCTATGGCTCTAGCCCGCGTCGAGAACCTGTCGTTCACGTATCCGGACGTCGCCGCGCCGGCGCTCGTCGATATCTCGCTCGAGCTCCATCCGGGCGAGATCGTCGCGCTCCTCGGCCCATCGGGCTCGGGGAAGACGACGCTCATCCGCGCGCTCGCCGGCCTCGTCCCGCACTTCCACGGCGGGCACTTCTCCGGCCGCGTCGAGGTCGCGCGGCTCGACACCCGCGCGGCGCACCCGGCCGACCTCGCCGGAACCGTCGCAACCGTCTTCCAGGATCCTGAGGACCAGATCCTCATGGCGCTCGTCCGCAACGACGTCGCCTTCGGGCTCGAGAACCTCGGTACGGCGCCGGACGAGATCTGGCCCAGGGTGGACGCGGCGCTCGACGCGCTCGGCGCGGCCCACCTCGCCGGGCGACGGACGAACGAGCTCTCGGGCGGGGAGCTTCAGCGGGTCTGCCTCGCCGCCGCGCTGGCGGTGCGGCCCGGGCTTGTGCTCCTCGACGAGCCGACGTCCCAGCTCGATCCCGACGCGACCGCGCGCCTCCTGGCCGAGGTCGAGGGCTCCGGCGCCGCCGTCGTCCTCTCGGAGCAGCGCACCGAGCGGGCGCTCTCGGTGTGCGACCGCGTGCTCTTCCTCGAGGACGGCCGCCTGCTCTGCGACGCGCCGCGCGACGAGGGCCTCGCCTGGCTCGCGGAGCACCGCCCGCGCTACCTGCCGGCCGAGCCAGCGGCGGATGTGGATGCGCCTGAACCCGGCCCGGTCGTTGCGCGCGCGGACGGCGTCTCGTTCGCGTACCGCTCCGGGATCACCGTGCTGGACGGCGTCGACCTCGAGATCCGCCGCGGCGAGGTGGTCGCGCTCCAGGGCCCGAACGGCTCGGGCAAGACCACGCTCGCGAAGATCGTCGCCGGCCTGCTCGACGCCGACGGCGGCACGGTCGAGCGCGAGGGGCGCGCCGGGCTGCTCCTCCAGGATCCGGGCCGCTACCTCGCGTGCGAGCGCGTGCTCGACGAGGTCGCGCTCGGCGCTCACGGGGAGGAAGAGGCCCGCCGCGCTCTCGGCCGGGTCGGGCTCGCCTGGGCGGAGGATCGCCATCCGCGCGATCTCTCGAGCGGCGAGCGCGAGCGGCTCGGCCTTGCCGCCGTGGCGGTGGGCGAGCCTGATCTCCTCGTACTCGACGAGCCCACGCGCGGCGTCGATCCCGACCGCAAGGCCGCCCTCGCCGAATGGCTCTTCGCGTACGCCGCCGAGGGCCGCGCCGTCCTCGTGGCCACGCACGACCGCACGTTCCCCGCACACCGCCGGGTCTCGCTCGGCGCCGTTCGGGAGGAGGAACCCGTTGCGGTCTAGAGGCGGAACGCTGTTCATCTGCGCCGTGGTCGCGCTCGCCGCGTCGGCGTGGGCTGCGCTCGACCCGGACCGGGCGAGCGTTGCCCTGCTCCTTGCCGTCCTGGCCGTCCTCGCGGGCGGCGCCGCGATGCTCGAGGGCTCGCCCGACTCCGCCAAGGATCTGACCCTCGTCGCCACCGTCGCCGGCCTCGCCGCCGCCGGCCGGGTGCTCTTCGCCGCCGTCCCCGGGGTGCAGCCGGTCACGGTCATGACCGTCGCGGCGGGCGTCGCGCTCGGCCCGCGCCGAGGCTTCGCGGTGGGCGCCGTGGCCGCGCTCACGTCGAACTTCTTCCTGGGCCAGGGCCCGTGGACGCCGTGGCAGATGCTCGCGTGGGGCCTGTGCGGCCTGGTCGGCGGGCTCGCCGCTCCGCTCCTCAAGGGCCGGTTCGCCTTCGCGCTCGCCTGCTTCGTCCTCGGGCTCGGCTTCAGCGCGTTCATGGACGTGTGGAACTGGTACTCGTTCTGGCCGCACACGTGGCAGGCGTTCACGCTGCTCATGGCGCGCGGCATCCCCTTCGACCTGGCGCACGGCATCGGGAACTTCGTGCTGGCGCTCGCCGCCGGGCCGGAGCTGAGACGCGTGCTCGAACGCTACGATCGGCGCCGGCACACGGAGGTGGTCTGGGCATGAAGCTCGTCGTAGTGCTCGTCGCAACGCTCGCCCTTGCCGGCTTCGCCGCCGCAGAGGCGGAGGCCGACTACCACAGCGGCGTCGCGTTCCTCAAGGCGCACCAGCGCCCCGACGGCGGCTTCGCCGAGTCGACCACCTCGGACGGAGGCCTCTCCGGCTGGGCCGTGCTCGGTATCCGCGCGGCGCGCAAGTGGCCGACCCGAAGCGCCGACGCCGGCGACTACCTGGCGAGCCGCAATGACGCCTCGGTCACGGATCTCGAGCTGCGGATCGTCGCTCTCGCGTCGATGAACCGCCTCGTCGGGACGCTCGCCACGCGCCTCGCCGGCTACACGAGGTCGAACGGCCGGATCGGGCCGACGATCAATTCGACCATCTGGGGCGTGATCGCCCTGCGCGCCGCCGGACGCAAGGTTCCGGCGAAGACCATCCGCTTCATCAAGGCGCGGCAGGGTAAGGGCGGCGGCTGGTCGTGGTACGCGAACGGCCAGGCCGATTCGAACGACACCGCGGCCGCGATCCAGGCGCTGCGCGCCGCCGGCATCTCGAAGCGCGCGAAGACGATCACGCGCGGCCTCGCCTTTCTCCGGCGCCTCCAGAACCGGGACGGCGGCTTCGAGCTGACGCCGAACCGCGGCTCGGACGCACCGTCGACCGCGTGGGCGATCCAGGCGTTCGTCGCCGCGGGAAAGAAGCCCGGGAAGCCGGCCTTCCGCTACCTCCAGCGCCTCCAGCGCCCGAACGGCAGCTACCGCTACAACCGGCAGTACGCGACGAGCCCCGTGTGGACGACCGCCCAGGTGGTCGTCGCTCTCGCTCGCCGTCCGTTTCCCCTGCGGTAATACTCGCCCGATGGACGCGACCGTCCTCACCGTCGGGAACGAAATCGTCTCCGGGGACACGGAGAACACCAACGCCTCGTGGCTCTCGCGGCGGCTGGCCGTCCTCGGGGTGCGTGTCACGTTCGTCGCCGCGGTGCGCGACGAGGTGGGCGACATCGCCGCGTTCATCCGCGCCCGCCGTTCGCAGGCCGAGCTCCTGTTCGTCACGGGAGGCCTGGGCGGGACGCCCGACGACGTCACCCGCGAGGGCGTTGCCGCCGCGTTCGGCGTCGGCTGCATCGAGATCGAGCCGCTCGCCGGGGAGTTGCGCACGCGCTTCGGGCCGCGGGGCCTCGCCGACTACGCGGCGCGCTGGGCCCGCTTGCCCGCGGGCGCCGAGCCGCTCGCCAATCCGCTCGGCGGCGCTCCCGGCTTCCGGGTCGAGAACGTCTACGTCTTTCCTGGCCTGCCGAGCGAGATGCGCGAGATGTTCGACGCGATCGCCGAGCGGTTCCAAGGCACCCCGATCGTGTCGCGGAAGCGAACCGTGCAGGCGACAGAGGGCCAGCTTGTCGCGCTGCTCGAGAAGGCGACCGCGGAGCATCCCGCGGTGACCGTCGGGAGCTACCCGCACTTCGGTGCAGAGGGACCCGAGGTCGAGATCGTCCTCAAGTCGGCCGACCCTGAGGCGCTGGAAGCGGCGAGCCTATCGCTCGGCGCGGCGCTAGACAGCCTGCTCGCGGTGGAACGCGACACCTAGGACGACCAGCCCGACGCCGGCGATCTCCTGCGGGCTCGGGATCTGCGCCAGCACGACGATGCCGATGACGGTCGCGGTCGCCGGGAGGAGCGAGACGAGCAGCGCGTAGGTCGAGCGGGGCATGCGCGCCATCGCAAGCTGATCGCACACGTACGGGATGACCGAGGAGGTGATCCCGACGCCGATCCCGGCGAGAAGCGCGAGCGGGGCGAGCGAAGGCCGGGATCGCGGCCCAGCCGCCGAGCGGCGTGGCGACGACGAGCGCGACGAGCATCGCCGCGGCGAGCCCGTCGATCCCGCCCATCGTCGGGAGCCGCGAGATGCGGTGGCCGAGGACAATGTAGAGCGCGAAGAGCCCGGCGTTCGCGAAGGCGAGCGCGACTCCGAGCGGGGCGGAGACGAGCTGGACGTCGACCAGGAGGTAGACGCCCGCCACGGCTGCCACGAGGGCAAGCACGTTCCTCGAGGTGCGCGCGCCGAGCGCGGCCAGCCCGATCACAGGGAGGAACTCGATCGCGGCCACGGTCCCCAGGGGAAGCCGGTCGATCGCGAGGTAGAAGCACGCGTTCATGAGCCCGAGCGTCGTCCCGAGCCCGAGGATGAGCCAGCGGCCGCGCGTGTCGAGCAGCGCCAGCCCGCGCCACGGCTTCCGCCAGAGCGCGAAGATCGCCGCCGCGCTCGCGATCCGCAGCCAGGCGACTCCGAGCGGCGGTACGAGCGCGAAGAGCAAGACGGCGAACGCAGGGCCGAGGTAGTGGAAGACGGCGCTCCCCACGAAGTAAGTCGCGGGCGGCACCGTCGTGGCGCGCGTCCGAATCCGGTCGGCGGTCGTCTCCATCCCGAAATCGTCGCGACCGCGCTAGGCTGCCGCCAGGGACGACCAAAGGAGTTCGACGCGAAATGCCTACGAACGCAAAGACATCCTCAGCATCCGCCTACGAAAACGGGCTGCTGGACGAAATCAACCGTCGGCTGCTCACAGAGCTCCACGCCGATGCGCGCCTGACGATGGCCGAGCTCGGCCGCCGCGTCAGCCTCTCAGCGCCGGCCGTGGCCGAGCGCGTGCAGCGCCTCGAGCGCGCTGGCGTCATCACCGGCTACCGCGCGCAGCTCGACCCGAAGGCGCTCGGCTACCCGATTCGGGCGCAGGTCCGCGTGCGGCCCGAGTCGCGGCAGCTCCACAAGATTCCCGAGACCGCGCGCGACATCCCCGAGGTGGTCGAGTGCCAGCGCATCACCGGGGAGGACTGTTTCGTGCTCGACCTGCACCTGCGCTCGATGGACGACCTCGAGGGCATCCTCGACCGTCTGGTGGTCTACGGACGGACGACGACCTCGATTGTGCACTCGTCGCCGATCGCCGACCGCCCGCTGCCGCTCTGACCCGGCCGCCGCGCGAAATCGGCACAGAATCGGCACGAAGCTGCGCGCCCGTCGGAGCTACGGTTGGCTTGGGTGGCGGGTGGAGGGTCCTCCCCTCCCATGGTTGGGTGGGGCGAGGTCCATTGCGGCCGGCGGGAACGAGCAGCGGAGCGTCTAGCATCGGAGCGTGACCGTCGCGCCGTCCCAGGACTACCTCGCCGACCTGAATCCCGCCCAGCTCGAGGCGGTGCTGGCCGTGGACGGGCCGGTGCTCGTCGTCGCCGGCGCGGGGTCCGGGAAGACGCGCGTCCTCACTCATCGCATCGTCCACCTGATCCGCGGCGCGGGCGCGAAGCCGAACGAGATCATCGCGATCACGTTCACGAACAAGGCCGCGGCCGAGATGAAGCGCCGGGTCGAAGGGCTCGTCGGCGGGATTGCGCGGACGATGTGGGTGATGACGTTCCACTCCGCGTGCGGGCGCATCCTGCGAAGCGAGGCGCCACGGCTCGGCTACAAGGGCAACTTCACGATCTACGACCAGGCCGACCAGGTCCGCGTCGTGAAGGCCTGCCTGGAGGAGCTCGACAAGGATCCGAAGCGCTTCTCACCGCGCGGCATCCACGCCGAGATCTCGCGCTCGAAGAACCAGCTCGTCAGCCCGGCCATGTACTCCGAGCGAGTCGGCTCCTTCTACGACCAGACGGTCGCCGAGGTCTACGAGGCCTACCAGCGCCGGCTCTTCGCCTCGAACGCGCTCGACTTCGACGACATGCTCATGCTCACCGTCGATGTTCTCGAGCGCTTCCCGGAGGCCCGCAACCGCTGGCAGAAGACCTTCCGCTGGATCCTCGTGGACGAGTATCAGGACACGAACCACGCGCAGTACCGGCTGCTCCAGCTCCTGGCCGGCAAGTACAAGAACGTCTTCGCGGTCGGCGATCCCGACCAGTCGATCTACGCCTTCCGCGGCGCCGACATCCGCAACGTGCTCGAGTTCGAGCAGGACTTCCCGGGCGCGAAGACGATCGCGCTGGAACAGAACTACCGCTCGACGAACCGGATCCTCCAGGCCGCGAACGCGGTCATCGCGCACAACCGCGAGCGCAAGCCGAAGAACCTGTGGAGCGAGGTCGGCGAGGGCGAGCCGGTGCGCGTGCTCGAGGTCGAGGACGAGCACGCCGAGGCGCGCTTCGTCGCCTCGGAGATCTCGGGCCTCGTCGACGGCGACCATTCGGCCTCCGACATCGCGGTCTTCTATCGCACGAACGCGCAGTCGAGGGTGATCGAGGAGATCCTGGGCACCGTCCGGATTCCGTTCCAGGTGATCGGCGGCCCGCGCTTCTACGAGCGCGCCGAGGTGCGCGACGCGATCGCCTACCTCCAGGCGATCGACAACCCGTCCGACACGGTTTCGCTCGCTCCGCATGGCCAACCGTCCGCGCCGCGGCGTGGGGGACACGAGCCTCGCGCGGCTCCAGGCGTTCGCCGACGCGCAGGGGATCACGCTCTGGGACGCGATCGGCCGCGCCGACGAGGCGGGCGTCGGGCCGGCGCCGCTTCGGGCCGTGGGCAAGCTGCGCGCGCTCCTCGACTCGCTCGCCTCGGCCGCGCAGGAGCTCTCGGTTCCGGATCTCCTCGAGCGCGTCTACGAGCAGTCGGGCTACATGGAGGCGCTCCAGGCCGAGCGGACGATCGAGGCGCAGGGCCGCATGGAGAACCTGATGGAGCTCCTCGGCGTCGCGCAAGGAGTACGACGAGGCGGCCGACGAGCCGACGCCTCTCCGAGTTCCTCCAGCAGGTCTCGCTCTACTCCGACCAGGACTCGATCGACGAGGAGGGCGGCAAGGTCACGCTCATGACGCTCCACAACGCGAAGGGCCTCGAGTTTCGCGCGGTGTTCATGATCGGGATGGAGGAGGGCGTCTTCCCGCACGCGCGCTCGCTCGAGGAGGGAAGCCTCGAGGAGGAGCGCCGGCTCTGCTACGTCGGCCTCACGCGTGCGCGCGAGCGGCTCACGCTGACGCACGCGTCGGCCCGGGCGCTCTACGGCTCGCGCAACTACAACCTGCCGAGCCGGTTCATCGACGAGCTCCCCCAGGACGAGATCGAGCGCGACCGGCTGCGGCCGACGTCGTGGTCGGGCTACGGCGCGCCGACGGTGACGCCGAAGCGCGAGGTCGAGTTCCCGGACCTCTCCACGGGCGACACGGTGCGGCACGCGACGATGGGCGAGGGCGTCGTCACGCGGATCGAGTCGGACGGCACCGTCACGGTGCGTTTCGCCGACGACGGCTCCGAGCGGCGGCTCATGCTCGAGTACGCGCCGCTCGAGCGGCTCTAGCCGCTTACCGCCCGCTTACACGCAACCGACCGATTCCTGCAGCTTTTTCGGCACAATGAGTTCGTGCTGCGGACGTTTGCGCTCGTTCTCGCGGTCGCCATCGGCTTTGCCGTGGCGCCGGCCGCAGCACAGGCGAAGACGCTGCACTACTGGATCGCCGCCGTCCCGGCCACGTGGGATCTCATGCCGAGCGGGCTCGACCCGATCAGCGGCACGACCTACACGAAGGGCGAAACGGTCATGCAGACCGTGCTCTACAAGCGGTACACGAAGAACTGGGCCAAGCCGTGGGCGAACTACCCGTACGTCACGGGCGACAACGACGGCATCCCCGGCCCGACCATCCGCGCACGCGTCGGCGACAAGGTCGTCGTGCACTTCAAGAACCTCGACACGCGCTTCCTGAACCGGCACTCGATGCATTTCCACGCGTTCAAGTACCAGGTCGGCTCGGACGGCGCGTACATCCCGGGCACCTCCGGCCCCGGCGCGAACGTTGCCGTCGGGCACAGCTGGACGTACCACCTGCTCGCGGTGAAGGGCTCGCGCGGGGTGTGGCCGTACCACGACCACGCCTCGTCGATGACCCAGTCGATCGACGGCGGCCTGTACGGCGCAATCTCGATCCTGGGGAAGAACGAGCGCAAGCCGGACAAGGAGAACATCGCGTTCCTCTCCAGCCACCTCGGCTTCATGACGATCAACGGCCGCGCGTTCCCCGGGAACAAGCAGACGCAGACGGCGAAGATCGGCGACATCGTCCAGTGGGACGTGCTCGCGCTCGGGAGTGAGCACCACACGTTCCACATCCACGGGCACCGCTGGAAGCAGAACGGCGAGTGGATCGACACGAAGACGCTGGGCCCGGCCGAGAGCTTCCGGTTCCGCTTCAAGGAGGACGTGAAGGGAACGTGGCTCTACCACTGCCACGTCGAGACTCACATGATGGCCGGGATGATGGGCTACTACAAAGTGAGCCGCTGATGCGCGTGCGCGCGCTTCTCATCGCAGGCGTCGTCGCCGCGTCGCTCGCTCCCTCGGCAGGCGCCGCGGTGCAGCGCAACGTCTCGGTGAAGTTCCAGCGCTTCACGCCGCACCAGGTGATCGCGATCACCGGTGACACGGTGGAGTGGAAGAACAACGAGGTCACGAACGTCGTCCATACCTCGCGAACCACAACCTCGTGGAGCGACGAGCGGACTGCGCTGTTCAGTTCGCCAGCTCGCGAAGGGCGCGACGTTCAGCTGGTCTTCTCGACGCCGGGGACGTACGGGTACCACTGCTCGCTCCATCCCGGGCATGCACGGCTTCGTTCTCGTCTCGAACCTGTATCTGGCCGGCCGCGGCCTCGCCGTCACGCATGGGAAGCCTGCGGCGCTTCAGCGGCTACGCCGAGGAGGGCGCGTCGGTCGAGCTCAACCGGGTCGGCGGTCGGCCAATCCGTCGCTCACGACGGCAGGCGAACGCGACGACCGGCCGGTTCACCTTCTCGGTTCCGCCCGTGCCGGGCCAGTACCAGGCTTCCGTTGCGGCCCCGTCGACGAGCAGTTCCAAGTTCGTCTGAACGTGAAGCCGAAGCTGAACGTGAAGTCGCGTAAGAAGAACGGGAAGTACACGATCACCGTCTCGACCGGACCGAACCAGGCCGGCGGGAAGATCGTGCTCGAGCGCAAGTCGGGCTCGAAGTGGAAGGCGATCTCGACGCACACGCTCCCGGCGGCGTCGAAGACCGCGTTCAAGGTGAAGCCGACCGCGACGATGAAGGTGCGCCTGCGCCTCAGCGTCGCGAAGAACGGCTACTCGAAGACGACCAGCGGAACGCTCACGCTCCGCAAGTAGAAACGTTGTAACGCCGCGCTGCGGGTGGAACACTCGGCGGCAGAAACGATGGAGGTTCGCATGCTCGAAACCAAGTTCTCCCGACGCCTCGTGGTGCTCCTCGCAGCACTGCTGGCGGTCGGGCTCGCGGCGGCTCCGGCCTACGCGGGGAAGACCGTGAAGACGCGCGGCGGCGATGCGTTCTCGCCCAACGAGTACCTGAGCAGCACGCTGCACTTTGACGCAGGCGTCATCTTCGTCCGGCCGAACGAGCGCGTCACCTGGGTCGATGCCGACAAGTCCGGCGATCCCCACTCGGTCACGCTGGTCATGGAGAAGAACGTCCCGAACACCGTGAACGAGATCTTCGCCTGCCCGATCTGCTCGCTCATCAACAACCACCTCGAGGACCCGAACGATCCCGACTCGGCTCTCGCGAGGAAACGCGTGGATCTGGGCCCGGCCGGGATGCAGTCGCAGGGTGACTCGCTCATCCTCCTGCCCGGGAAGATGATCGGTGCGCGCGTGAAGGCCAAGGTGGGCCGGAGGATCCACTACCTCTGTGCCATTCACCCGTGGATGCAGGGGACGATCCGCGTCACGAAGACCGGCACGGCGCCCCGCTCGTAGGACGATCTCCGGACGCGCCGCGGTCTTCGGGCTGCGGCGCGTCCCCCCATCCGGGGGAGTCGGCGGCCGGATTCCTCGGCTAGCCTGGGGCGCTTGCTTCGTTTCACCGCGCTCGCCGCGGCGGCTCTTTGCGCTTGTGCGCTCGCCGCCCCCGCGTTCGCTTCCTACCCGGACTACACCACGCCTCCCCGCGTTGGTCCTGGCGGAGCGGACCGCTTGGCCGTGCCGCTGCGCGGACCGTTCGAGTCGCCGTTCGGCGAGCGCTGGGGCCGGCTCCACGCCGGGGTCGACATCGCCGTCCTCCAGACGAGCCAAGTGCGGGCGGCCGACGACGGCGTCGTGACCGCCACCGGCTGGCTCGACGAGCACGCGGGCTACGGCAACGTGATCGAGATCCGCCACGGGCCCGGGCCTCGTGACGCTCTACGCGCACCTGTCGTCGATCCAGGTGGAGCCGGGCGACCTGGTCCAGCGCGGCCAGCGGATCGCTAAAGCGGGCTGCACGGGGTCATGCACCGGCCCGCACCTGCACTTCGAGGTCCACAGGCACGGCGAGCCCGTGAACCCACTGGGCTTCCTGCCCAAGAGCGTTCGCTAGAATCCGGCGCCCAAGGGCGGTTAGCTCAGTTGGGAGAGCACCAGCTCGACAAGCTGGGGGTCACTGGTTCGAGCCCAGTACCGCCCATTTCGACCCGTGTAGTCATGCGCGATCCGCATGAACACACGGGTCGTTTGTGCCAGGGAGGCCAGGAAGGCTCGGGTGGTGCCCCCCTCGGTGCCCCCGCGCTCAAGGGGCGGTCTGGTCAGCCTGGATCCTCCGCTCGCAGGTGAGTACCGCGGAGAAGATCCGGCTCGGCTCGTGGGAGTTCGAGCCGCCCGACCGACGCTTAGAGCTTTCGGGCTTGCACCGACTAATGGGAACTTCCGGTGGGGCTCGACGGGAACGCGGTGGAAGCATGCGCGACCGAGGCCAAGACGCCGATACTCACCGACCGCCTTCTGACCCGAGCCGTGCTGGACCCCGTTTCGATCATCTTCCTAAAGATTTCAGGAGCAATGTCCGATGTTGGGTGCATGGGCATCTTCGGCTCGGACGGCCCACGGTCGCCGTCTGCATCCCCACGCTGGATCGATCGCTGGCTCGCGGCCTGCAGCGAGCTGGTCGAACTCGAGCGTTCCAACCCGATGACGGACGCCGTCATCGACGAGATCGACGGCCGGATGATCCGAATCGGCGACCAGTGGTTGGCCGATTTCGCCTCCTGCAACTACCTTGGATTCGACCTCGATCGCGAGATCATCGAGGCCGTCCCGGACTATCTCGACAAGTGGGGGACGCATCCGAGCTGGTCGCGCATGCTCGGCAGCCCTGTCCTCTACCCAGAGATCGAGGAGCGGCTGATCGAGCTCCTCGGATGCGAGGACGCGTTGGTCATCCCGACGATCACCCTGATCCACTTGTCCGTGATCCCCGTGCTGGCCGGCGACGGGACAATATTTGTCGACAACCGGGCTCACAAGACGATCTACGACGGCTGCCAGTTCGCGGCGGCCCGCGGAGCGACGGTGAAGCGGTTTCGGTTCGAGGATCCGGACGACCTCGAGCAACTCCTGCTGCAGGACCGCTCGACCACGCGACTGATCTGCATGGACGGGGTCAACAGCATGACCGGGAACGCGCCTGATCTTAAGGAGTTCGCTCGGCTCGCCCGTCGATACGACGCCATGCTTTATGTCGACGACGCTCACGGGTTTGGGGTGATCGGAGAGCGTGCCCCGAACGAGCCGAGTCCATACGGCATGCGTGGAAATAGCATCGTCCGGTACTGCGAGGAGTCGTACGACCGGATCGTGCTCGTCGGCGGCTTCTCCAAGTCGTACTCGTCGCTCGCGGCGTACGTGGCCTGCCCGACCGAGCTCAAGAACCTGCTCAAGACAGCCGCGCCGCCCTACCTCTACTCCGGGCCATCGCCGATCGCCTCGCTCGCGACTGTGCTTGCCGGCTTCGACGTCAACGAAGCCCGCGGCGACGCGATTCGCACCGACCTCTGGCGAAAGACTGACCAGGTCCTCCAGTGCCTCGATCGGATGGGAGTCCACACGCCGAATCGTTCCGGCTTCCCGATCATCGAGGTTCCGCTCGCGCGTCACGAAGACATCGACGCGGCGGGTCGCTTCCTCTTCGATCACGGCGTGTACGTGACCCTCGCCGCCTATCCGCTGGTGCCGAAGAGCGAGGTCGGGTTCAGGATCCAGGTCACGGCGGCCAACTCCCAGGCCGAGATCGAACAACTCATCGACGTTCTCGGCAAGCTCGCGTCGAAGTACGAACTCCGGCCCTCCGGGCGCCAGGAGTACGCCGCGTGAGCCTCCTCGCCAGTATCGACTGGCGGGGACGCGCCTGGGTTCTCTACCTCGCTGTCGGCGGCCTCCTCACCGCGGCCTATCTCTGGTTGCCGGCGCTAAAGGGGAGCGGCCCGCTCATCAACCTGCTCGGCCTCTCTTCGTCGGTTGCGATCGCGGTCGGGATTTACCTGCACCGGCCGAAGGCCCGCGCCGCGTGGTTGCTCTTCATCGTCGGGCAGTTCCTGTTCTTCGCCGGCGACCTCTACACCTACAGCTACCCGAAGCTCTTCGGGGTCGAGGTGGAGTTCCCCTCGCTTGGGGACGCCATCTATCTGACTGTCTACCCGGCTCTCGTGGTCGGCCTGCTCATTCTGGTGAGACGGCGCAATCCGCAGGGCGACCGCGCCGGCCTGATCGACTCGCTCATTCTCACCGTCGGCATCGCGCTGCTCTCCTGGGTCTTCCTGGTCGCTCCGAACATCCACCTCTCCGGGCTCACCCTGCTCGAGAAGGGTGTGTCCGCGGCCTATCCGCTCGGGGACATTCTGCTCCTGGCTGCAGTGATCCGCCTGGCGGTCGACAAGGGGAAGCGGGCGCCGGCGTTTTATTTCCTCGTCGGCAGCATTGTCTCGCTGCTCGCTGTGGACTCCGCCTACACGTACGCCTTGCTAACGGACGCGTACAACCACCAGCTGAGCTACGACGTGGGCTGGATCGCCTACTACTTGCTCTGGGGTGCGGCCGCGCTCCACCCCTCCATGCGCACGCTTGAGGAACCTGCGCTTGAGTCGCGCGCGCGCCTTACTCCGCTCCGTCTTGGATTGCTCGCGGGAGCCTGTTTGATCGCGCCTGGCGTCCGGTTTTACCAGGCGCTCGACGACCCTGACGTCCTCGTGTTGATCGTGGCGTCGGCGCTTCTGTTCCTTCTCGTCGTCGCCCGCATGGTGGGCCTGGTGCGGCAGGAGGAGCGAGCGGCAGCACGCGAGCTGGCACTGCGTCGGGCGGGCGTCGAGCTCGTCGCGGCCGGCGGTCGTGAGCAGGTCAACGAGGCAGCCATCTCGGCGGTCCTTGCTCTCGTCGGGAGGCCGGCGACCGTACGTCTAGTCCTGTTGAACGAGGAGCGCGCAGTTGTCGCCGCCTCGTCGGGCGACGAGGGCGACTGGCATGTATCGAGGACGGCCTACGGATGGCTCCGCGAGTCCGCCAGGGCAACCCACCAGGTCCCGCTCTCGAGACTGCCCGAGGAAGTGCGGAGCGAGCTTCGCCTTCATGAGGGCCAGGCCGTGCTGGTTCTGCCGCTCTCGGTCCGTGACGGGGCGCGCGGGTTGCTCGTCTTGTGCTCGCCGGTCGACATACCCCGCGAGCTCGTCGACTCGCTCACGTCGCTTGCCTCGCAGGTCTCGCTCGCCGTAGAAGGAGCGTTGCTGGCAGAGAACTTGCACCGTCGCCAGAGCGAAGCCCGATTCCGGTCGCTGGTGGCTCACTCGAGCGACCTCATCACCGTCCTTGACGCCCATGGCACCGTCACGTACCAAAGTCCGTCCATCGAGCGTGTCCTCGGCTACCGCGCCGACGAAGTCGAGGGAAGCGACTTCGCCCAGCTAGTTAGCGTGGCCGACCGGCCGCGGCTCGCGCAAATCCTGTCGGGCGTGGGCGAGGCCTACGTGGGCGGCGGATCGGAGACACACGTGATCGGGTGCTCGCTCCGGCACCGAGACGGCACCTGGCTCCAGTTCGAGGTTCAGCACACAGACCTGCTGCAGGACGAGCACGTCCGTGGCATCGTCCTGAACGGTCGAGACATCAGCGAGCGCAAGGAGTTCGAGGATCAGCTCGCGCACCAGGCGTTCCACGACCCGGTTACAAGCCTCGCCAACCGAGCGCTGTTCGCAGACCGCGTCCAGCAAGCCATCATGCGCTCGATCCGCGGAGGCCGGGCGATCGGCGTCATGTTCATCGACCTGGACGATTTCAAGACCATCAACGACAGCCTCGGCCACGCGGCCGGCGATACGGTCCTGCGGGAGGTGGCGCAGCGCCTTCAGGCGGCCGTGCGCCCGGCGGACACCGTTGCCCGCTTCGGTGGCGACGAGTTCGCCATCCTGCTCGACGGGATCGCGGACTCGGCGGAGGCCGCCGACGTGGCCGGGCGGATTCTGCGCGCCCTAGAGCTCAAGTACGACATCGACGGCAAGCAGGTCTATCCGCGCGCGAGCGTTGGCATCTGCCTGGCGGGGGACGAGCTCGGCTCATCTGACGCGGAGGAGCTCCTCCGCAACGCTGACGTGGCGATGTACATGGCCAAGCGCGACAGCAAGGGGAGCTATCGCGTCTTCGAGCCGGCGATGCACGAGCGCGTGGTCGAGCGTCTCGAGCTCCAGGCGGAGCTGCAGCGGTCGCTCGAGCTGCAGCAGCTCGTTATCCACTACCAACCCGTCGTTCGCCTTGATGATCGCGCCGACTACGGCGTCGAGGCGCTGCTTCGCTGGAACCACCCGACGCGCGGGACGATCCCACCCCTCAACTTCATCCCGCTTGCCGAAGAGACCGGCCTGATCGTCCCCATCGGCCGCTGGGTCCTCCAGGAGGCCTGCCGTCAGGGAGCCCTCCTGCACGAGCGCTTCCCTCGCAAGCCGCCGTTGACCATGAGCGTCAACCTGTCCGTCAAGCAGCTCCAGTCGGAGACGATCGTCGACGACGTTCGCGATGCGCTCCTGTCGAGCGGGCTCCCGCCTTCCGCCCTCGTGCTCGAGATCACCGAGACCGTGATGATGGCCGACACGGATCTCGCGGTCCAGCGGCTGCATGAACTGAAGTCGCTAGGGGTTCTCCTGGCGATGGACGACTTCGGAACCGGCTACTCGTCGCTCTCCTACCTGAGCCGCTTCCCGGTCGACATCCTCAAGATGGATCGCTCCTTCCTTTCGTCCGAGGGGGACGAGTCGAGTCTGGCCGCGGCGATCGTCGCCCTTGGAAACAGCCTGAGTCTCGAGGTGGTTGCGGAGGGCATCGAGCTGCCCGAGCAAATCATGTCGCTACGTGAACTTGGCTGCGAGCTTGGCCAGGGCTTCCTGTTCGCCAAGCCGATGGACCACGATGCGCTCGTGAATTACCTCGACGGCGGCGAGGAAGCGATCGGCAAGTCGCGGCCGTATGCAGCATAGCCACGAGGCGTTCGACCGCCCAGGCGGCTTCTCCCGGGTAAACCTCCTCGTTCCGCTCCGCCACCGAGACTTTCGTCTCCTCTGGGCTGGAATGACCGTCTCGCTGGTCGGGGACGGCATCTTCCTCGTGGCGATGGCCTGGCAAGCCTACGAGCTCTGGAACGCGCCCGCCGCGCTTTCGCTCCTCGGGATCGGCATGACCGTCCCGATGATCGCCTTCCTGCTGCCGGCGGGGGTCCTCAGCGACCGTCTCGACCGGCGCTCGCTCATGCTGTGCGCCGACTTCGCACGCGCGATCGTTATCGCCGCCCTCGCCGTCCTCTCCCTGACCGGCCTCCTCACCTTCTGGGAACTCGTGGTCATTGTCGCTCTGTACGGCGTCGGCACGGCCTTTTTCGCACCCGCCTTCGAGGCGATCGTGCCGGACATCGTCCCAGGGCCCGACCTCCCAGCGGCCAACTCGCTCGACCAGTTGGTCCGGCCGATCGCGTATCGTCTCGCGGGGCCGGCGCTGGGAGGAGTGCTCGTGGCCGGTGTCGGCTTGGGTACCGCATTCGCAGTCGACGCCGCGACCTTCCTCGTCTCCGCCGTCGCGGTATTCCTGATGCGACCCCCGGCACATCCTCGATCGGAACATGTCGACTCGTCCTTCAGCGCCGTGAAGGAGGGCCTCCGGTTCGTCCGGCGCCGGGTCTGGCTGTGGGGCACCCTCCTCTCCGCCGCGATCGCCTATCTCGCCTTCATGGGCCCTGCCGAGGTGCTGCTCCCGTACCTCGTGAAGAACGAGCTGCACGCCTCGGCCGGCGATCTCGGGCTCATCTTCGCGGCCGGGGGCGTCGGGGCGATCAGTGCCGCGCTGATCATGGGGCAGCGCGGCCACCCGGCCCGTGACGTGACGTTCATGTACGCGGCGTGGACGCTCGCTACGCTCGCCATCGCGGGCTACGGCCTCGCGACATCCTCCTGGCAGCTCATGGTGGCGTGTCTCTTGTTCAACGCGCTCGAAACCGCGGGCACCATCGTGTGGGCGACGATCAAACAGCGCCACGTTCCGGCTTCGATGCTTGGCCGGGTTTCCAGTCTTGACTGGCTGATCTCGATCGGCCTCCTCCCGCTTTCCTTCGCCATCACGGCTCCGGTCGCCGCCCTGGTTGGCGTGCGAGCCACACTGATCGGAGCAGCAGTGATCGGTGGTGTAGCCACACTCGGGGCACTCTTTCTCCCAGGCATGCGCGACATCGAGGGCACCGGCATTGCCACCGAGGTCGACGCAGAGCGAAACGAGTTGGCTCGTACCGCAGAGCCCGACCTACTCAGACCGCCCGCCTTCCTCGACGTTCGAAGTTAGCCCGACGCGGAGTTCCTCGCCGGCCGTGTCCACCCTGGCAGCGCGGGCCGAGCCGAGCCCCTCATCGGTTGTCGGGTGCCGCAGATCCTCGAGCCGATAGACGCCGTTCGCAACATCGCGGTTACGTCTCGCCTGGCATAAACGAGCCGTAGCAGGCAGGCTGACCCCCGAAGGAGCAAGACTACGCAGATGGATTGGCAGGTCGCAGCCCCTTACGTAGCTGCTGCGGCGGCGTTGACTGTCGGCCTTCTGAGCGCCCTGCTTGCCGTCAAGAACACAAGACGGACGCTCGAACAGCAACGAGCGCTTTCTCGGGAGCAGCGGCTTTGGGAGAAGCGGGCCGAGACGTACGTCGAGCTTCTGGAGTGGTCAGCGAAGGCGAGTAGCGTGGTTTATGAGGCGTTGGAGCGGGAGGAGGAGGCCTTGAAGGCCTCGGATTCTGGACCGCTGGCTGCCATGCCAGCCCCGCTGTCAGCCCGCGTTCTGGCTTTCGGTTCAGACGCGGTCGTCGCGGCGGTCGAACACGTGCATCAGGCTGCGAGAGTGGACGCGGACGCCATCCCCGCAGAAGAGAGGACCCGGCGAGACAACGCCACCCGCGAACTCGAGCGGCTCAGAGAGGAGGCGGCCGGCGGCGAGGTTTCCTCGGAGGAATGGCGCCTGGGCATCGAGGCCATCAGAGGAAGCGGGACACAATTCGTGTCCGAACTCGCACGGGCCGGGGCCCTCCGAAGCCTCAACGGGGCGCTCGACGAGCTACGGGCCGTTGTCCGGCACGAACTCCAGCTCGAGGCCGAAACACGACGTTGAGGCGGCCCTGGGCCGTGCTTCCTGGATTCGTCGCCTAATCCTGCCGCTCGAGCCTGCAGAATGTCCCGAAGCCTTCGATCCCGACGCACACCCAGGCGCCGATCTTGGGGATCCGGGTCACGGTGACGTTCAGCGTCATCTTGATCGGGCCGGACTTCGAGCCGCCCTTCTCCGCGGCAGCGGCGAGCGACGCCGAGACGATCGCGCGCCCGAAGGACTCTGCCGTGTGCGCGTTCGCGCTCAGCATCTGGAGATCGCTGCTCGCGGCGTCCCTTGCTTCAGGCATGGTGCTCCCTTCCTGTGGCCGATGGTGTCGCCGCAGAGGTCGGCGCGATTGTGACACACGCTACGACGGCGGTTCGCTCCATGAAGGACATCACGCGCTGCCCACTACGCCGAACCGCTCAGCTCATATTCGCGGCGGCCAAGCAGGAGCCGTGACGCCGCAGCGGCACGCGGCCGCTGCGGCGTCGACACGTTCTGGTTAGAGCCGATTCTCCCGGCTGCGGCCGTAGTACCCGCCGACCTCGTCTCTGTACTGCTTGTCGCGGTAGTTCGACTCGTCGAACTCCGGTGCGTTCTTGATCTCGTCCTTCGTCAGGCCGACGTACGCCTTCTCGTCTGCCGTGTCCACGCGGTCAATCACACCGGCCGGCAAGAGCACCTTCTTGCCGAAGATCCAGGGGCCCGTGTCGACGACGACGTAGCTGGCGCCAACCTCGTTCGTCGCCTCGTCGATCTTGCCGATCGAACCGTCCTGCGCTTCGACCTCGAAGCCCGAGAGATCCATCGTGCCGAGCGAAGTCTCGCGGTAGGTCCATAGTTCTGTGGTCATTTTCTCCCCCTCTTTCGATTGCGAGTTGGAGCCCTTTGTTTCAGACCGTCTCGGGCCCCAAACATCTCATGTCGGCCGCCGTGCTGCCGATAATCAACTTCATGCTCGATTGGAACGACGTCGGCCTCGAAACGCTCGCCGACGAGCTCCGCTCCAGCTTGCCGGCCGCCGAGGCGGAAAAGATGCTGTGGGCGTTCGAGCAGCTACTCGACGTGGCGCGAATCGACGACGACCTGCTGCGGTACCACCTCGCGGCCGCCGCGGCGCTGATCGCCCGCGCCGAGGGATCGACTCCGCGGGCGGTGTTCGAGGCCTTCTTCCGCCGCTCGGTCTCGGACGACAAATGGCGAGACAGGTACGCCACCCTTCTCAGGTAGCGGCCCCGTCGCTGAACTTGACCAGGTAGCGAGGCACGACCGCCAACCTACGGACCGCGGCGCTCCGCTATCGGCCGGCGTGATGTTCCGTGTCTACTCGGGGGCTCGATCAATGTCGGTCATCTCGACCATGTGCTCGACGACCTTTTCCTCGACCGGCTCCCGCTTCTGCCGTTCGAGTTCTTCCTGTTGGGCGACCTCCACGCGTGCCGCCTGCCAGGCCGCCCAGTGACCCGAGACGAGCGCCCATAACGACAGGGCCGAGACGTAGACGACGCTGCTCAGCCAGCCCAGCGCATACGACACGGGGATCATCCCGACCCAGAAGATCGTCAACCAGCCGTTCACGCGGCGCATGAAGACGGGATCTCCCTGGGCCGAAGCCCACAGCGATGACGCGGCGTTCCTCATCGCCCGGCCTACCTGCGGCCAAAGAAGCCAAGGACGGCCAGCACGATCAGAACGATGATGACTATGAAGAGCCAGGTCGGCATGTCAACCTTTCGTTAGCGGAGTAGGTCGCGACTCTTACTCTCCAGTCGACCGTCTCTGTGAAACATGCGCGGCGGGCCGCCGGCAAGCCGCGGAGTCAGTAGACGACGCCGCCCGTAACCGCGTTCTCGAGCTGCCGCACCGCCCGGCTCGAGGATCGCGTTCAGATCGCTTCGGCCCCGTCGCGGGCCTCATCCGTTGATAGCGGCGCGGTTCCACGCCTCCGCCAGCGGGCCTCGATAGAAGAGCGCGAGCGGGACAGCCACGACGAGCAACAACGCCTCGTCGAACGGGCCAGGGATCGGTGCAACGCCGAGCGCGCCCAGCCACCGAAGGGACCGTGGAATGCGCTTGTCCGTCGAAGCGAACCGAACAGCGCGGATCGTGCGCTTGAGCAAGTTCAGCATCCGCCTCATGCCAGGTGAGTCTAGGTCGCCGAGGACTGAGGTCGGCCCGTGCTGATCCGGGTGGACACGGCCGGCGAAGCCATTTAGCCGCGGAGCCCGTCGCGTTCTAGCGTTCGAGCGGCGGCGTCGATTAGGCGTCAGCGCCCGGGCTGAGGTGAGGATCGAACGCGATCCTCAGCCGGTACGCTCGTCGGGTTTGCGTCTCCAAGCGACAACACGATAAGAGGGGGCCGCGTGACGCTTCAACGCATGGACAACGTCGGGATCGTGGTGGAATCCCTCGATACCGCTATCTCCTTTTTCGCTGAGCTGGGCCTCGAACTCGAAGGTCGAGCGATGATCGAAGGAGACTGGTCAGGGCGCGTCACTGGACTGCGCGACCAGCGCGTCGAGATCGCCATGATGCGTATGCCGGACGGCCACGGCAAGATCGAACTCTCGCGCTTTCTCACGCCGCCCGTGGTTGCCGATCACCGAAACGCCCCGGTGAACGCGCTGGGCTATCTGCGTGTCATGTTCGCCGTGGACGACCTCGACGATACGCTCGCCCGTCTCCGAAAGCACGGCGCGCAGCTCGTCGACGAGGTAGTCCAGTACGAAGACATGTATCGGCTCTGCTACGTGCGAGGCCCTGAGGGCATCCTGATCGGGCTGGCAGAGCAGATCGGCTAGCGGATTAAACGTTCGCTACGGGAGAGCTCGGCGCTCTACGCAGTTCCTAGGTGGAACGTCCAGTCATACAATCGCACCACGTATCAGTCCTACTAGAGCTCGTCCACCGGCTTCAGGATCAAGCCTGCAGCAACACTGGTCGTCCGTCACCGCCGGCGGCGTATGGGCCGCTTTTGGACGACGCGAGCAGTAACCGCGTTCTCCAAACGGTCACAACGCCCGCGGCGGCAGCTGATGTACCCTGGCTCGCGCAGGGTTAGGCGAGCAGCGAGGTGTCCATCTGTAGCGCCTCTGTGGTTGTGACGCACCCGGGATCTCGACCGTCCGCGACGGCTGCCCTGATCCTCGAGGCCGCACGGCATCGCCGACACACAAGGAGCAGCCCGGCAACGACCTGCTCCGCATTCCTCGACTCAGCGGCTGACGTTTCTGAACTCGTTGGCTTCTCGAGTGGAAAGGACGACGCATGAGCACTGACGCGACCACCCCCGACACGATTGTTCTGATCCACGGCTTCTGGGTGACGCCGCGAAGCTGGGAGGACTGGAAGGCTCGCTACGAGAGCCGCGGCTACCGAGTCCTGACTCCGGCATACCCCGGCTTCGAGGTCGAGGTCGAGGCGCTGAATGCGGACCCGACGCCCATCGAGGAGCTCACGGTGCCGGCGGTCGTCGAGCATCTGGAGTCTGTCGTCTCGCAGATCGAGCCGGCGCCGATCCTGATGGGTCATTCGGCCGGTGGCGTCTTCACGCAGGTGCTGATGGATCACGGCTACGGCGCCGCCGGCGTCGCGATCAACTCGGCGCCGACCGAGGGCGTCAAGCGCGTGCCGCTGTCACAGATCAAGTCGAGCTTCCCCGTCCTCAAAAACCCCGCCAACCGGCACAAGGCCGTCGGGTTCACTTTCGATCAATGGCGCTACGTGTTCACGAACACGTTCAGCGAGGAGGAGGCGCGCAGGCTCTACGAGCGCTACCACATCCCCGCGTCGGGCCGCGTCTTCTGGGCCAGTGCGCTCGCGAACATCCATCCGGGGCCCGACGACACGCACGTGGACTACAAGAACCCCAACCGGGCGCCGCTGCTCTTCATCTCTGGCAGCGAGGATCACCTCATGCCGCCTTCGATCCAACGCTCGAACGCGAAGCACTACAAGGCGGAGGGCACGATCACCGAGGTCGTCGAGTACGAGGGCCGCGCGCACCTCATGCCCGCGCAGACCGGCTGGGAGGAGATCGCCGACTACGCCCTCGACTGGGCGATCGAGCACGCAAAGACACCGGCCACCGTTTCAGGAGGCACGACGCAGTAGCCGCGCCGAGCGCCGAGCATCCTTCCGCTGCCGCTTCGCCCGGTAAGCCTCCGGGTGCAAACGCCGGTAGCGCGCGTCCTTGCACCTGCGCGAACCACACAAGATCTGATTCGACCGCCGGACGAACTCAGTACCGCCCACTCTCGCTTCCCTGACCGGCGCCGGCGGGCGCCGGCGTCTCGTGCCGCTGGCCGCGCTCCGCTCGAAGGCGCTGACGCTCCGCTTACACGATTTTCATCGCGCCTTCATCACGCCGCGAGTCATCGAGGCCGATGGCCAGTGAATGACGACCGTCCACCACGAACGAGAAGAGCAGCGACCTGCTGCAGTTCAGCCATGAGCGTTCCGAGCTTCGACTTCGTCGCGCCGGGCGACTACGAAACCGAGGGAGGTGAGTACCGCCTGTACCGCCTGCCTGATCTCTGGCCGCCGGTCTGGAACCTCGAGCGCGGCAGCGAGCCGATCATCGACGGCGCTGCGACCAAGCACGACGCGGTTGTGCTGTTCGGCCATTGGTACCAGCAGCAAGGCGCCAACTTCGCGACCTCGATGCGGAGCGGCGACGCCGGCATACGCCTGTCGCCGGGGACAACTGATCATGCTGAACCCGCCGGCAGCCAAACCCAGCCGGGCGCACGCTGAATAGGCGATACGTTGATGCAACGGGGTAACCCGCGGTTCTATCTCGTCGTCGTAGGCGTCGCGATTGCGTTGACCGGCCTCGTCGGGGGCACGGTCGTCGCCGGGGAGGCGAGTGCCAGCACGTCGAAGCGAGTGGCCTACGTGGACTACGTCGTGGACGGGGACACGGTTCGGCTAAAGAGCGGTCGATATGTTCGGCTGATCGGGTACGACACGCCGGAGCGTGGGAAGCGGTACTACGCCAAGGCGAAGCGAAGTCTCGACAACTTCATCCCGGATGGCGGCCGGGTCTGGCTGGTCAACCCCTCGTCGACCGACGACGCCGATCGCTACGGCCGGATGCTCCGGTACGTTCGGGTGAGCCGTCGCGACGCGGGCGTGCGATTGATCCGGCAGGGGTACGGGCACGCCCGGTACGACAGCCGAGACGGGTACGACTGGCACCCGATGCAGACCGACCTACCGGCGCATCGACGCGAACACGAAGAACCTCTGGTGATAACCGGAGACGCGGCACGGGTTATCCGGGGCCGTGGGCGACCCGAACGCCTGGGCCGCTGACGCCTGGCCCGCCAGTAGAACGCTAGAACGCGACGGCGCCGGCGGCTAGATGGCTTCCCCGGCCGTGTCCACTCGGACAGCGCGTTGGTGTGCTAGGCGGTGACCAGTCCGCACCCACTTTGGCTCCCTGTCGAACGCAGGCTCACCACTTTTGGGCTCGTGCGACACTGCGGGTGTGGGCTCGGACGGCGACCTCATCCTCCGCAAGGCGTCCGCCGGAGAGGTAGACGCGGTGGCCGAGATCTGGCGGCTTGGCTGGCACGACGCGCATGACGGGCATGTCCCGGAGGCGCTTGTTGCCGCGAGGCCTGACGAGTCGTTCCGGACCCGGGCGGGCGAACGCGTCGGCGATACGACGGTTGCGGCGGTCGACGGTGTGGTCGCGGGTTTCGTCATGGTCGTCGACGACGAGGTGGAGCAGGTCTACGTCTCCCGCGCGCATCGCGGTGCGGGTGTCGCAGATGCGCTGATAGCCGAGGCCGAGCGGCAGGCCCGCGCCAACGGCCACGCGAAGGCCTGGCTCGCAGTCGTCGGCGGGAACCCCCGGGCACGGCGGTTCTACGAGCGCATGGGCTGGGCCGATGAAGGGCCGTTCGAATACATGGCCGCTATCGGAGACGGGACGATCGCGGTGCCCTGTCACCGGTACACGAAGCGCCTCTAAGTAGTTAGCCGATCTGCTCCGCCAGCTCGATGATGATTCCTTCCGGGCCGCGCGAGTACGGCGATCTCGGCGGGCTCTTCGTCCGGAGGCGGAATCCCACTCGTTCGAGGTCAGGTCGCGGCGTCCGGGCGCGAGAGGCACCTTCGGCTTCCGAGTCGTGGCGGTAAGGGCGGATCTCAAGAACTGAGCCCGGCCCGCCGGACGAAAGGCCCTCGCGCTTGTAAGCAGATCTCTAGGTTTTGAGATCGGCGGGACGGGCATCTCAGAGCATCGTCCCTACCGAAAGGAACGAAAATGCTCTGGCTCTTGGTCTTGCTTCTCGTCATTCTCGCCATCGCCGGCGGGATGGCCGTCAGCAAGCTGCTCTTCCTGATCCTCGTCGTTGCGGCGATCCTGGCACTGATCTCCGTAGCGAGTGGGCGCAGGACCGTTTAAGCGCGGCGGGGCGGGAACCGCGGTCGCCGCGGCGTAGCATGGCGACCGTGGTTCAGCTCCGCGAAGTCCAAGAGTCCGACCTGCCGGTCTTCTTCGAGAACCAGGCGGACGAGGCCGCAAGCCGCCTCGCCGCGGTCGCCTCGCGCGATCGCGAGGCCTTCGAGGTGCACTGGGCGAGGATCCTCGCCGATCCCACGTCCACCATCCGCACGATCCTCTTCGACGGCGAGGTGGCCGGCAACGTCCTGAGCTTCGAGCGCGATGGCCTGCGCGAGCTCGGCTACTGGATCTCGCGCGCCCATTGGGGCAAAGGGATCGCCACGGCGGCGGTGGCGGCGTTCCTTGAGGTGGATGCAAAGCGGCCGATGCACGCGAAGGTCGCCGGGGACAACCACGGCTCGGTGCGCATTCTCGAGAAGAGCGGTTTCACGCTGGTCGGCTCGGAGCGCGTGTACGACGACGTGCGGGGCGGCGAGATCGAAGACCGCCTGTACGAGCTCCGCTGAACCAACCCTTAAATGCCAAGTCCTGCGGGCCCGAAGGCCTACAGGACTTGACGGAGGGGATACTTGCGGACCTGGCCCGAAAGCGCAAGTGGGTTCGGAACGAAATGTTCCAAAGAGCGATTTTTCCTTGAGAGCGCCGAGGTCTTCGGGCCGCTCGCGCACCTTGGGGGCGGCCGCCGAATCTCCAAGCAGGACGTCCCCTTAAATGCCAAGTCCTGCTGGCCCGAGGGCCACCAGGACTTGACGAAGGGGATACTTGCGGACCCGGCCGGAAAGCGCAAGTGGGGTCGGGACCGAATGTTCCAAAGAGCGACTTTTCGTTTCAGGGGGGCACGCGGAAGCCGCGCGTGTGTTCGGCTAGGCCAGCTCGACGCGCTCGATCACGACGGCTTCGAGCGGCTTGTCGGAGTGGTCGCGGTCGAGCTCGGCAATCGTGTCCACGACGTCGAGGCCCTCGGTGACGCGGCCGAAGACTGTGTGCTTGCCGTCGAGCCACGGGCACGCGTCGGCGACGACGACGAAGAACTGGGAGCCGTTCGTGTTCGGGCCCGCGTTCGCCATCGCGAGGGCGCCGCGCTCGATCCGGTGCGTCGTTCTCCTCGTCCTCGAACTGGTAGCCGGGGCCGCCCGAGCCGGTGCCGGTCGGGTCGCCGCCCTGGATCATGAAGTCCGGAATCACGCGGTGGAACGTGACGCCGTCGTAGAAGCCGTCGCCGGCGAGCTTCAGGAAGTTCTGGACGGTGACGGGCGCGTCGTCGTCGTAGAGCTCGACCTGGATCGGCCCGTGATTGGTGTGGAGCGTCGCGTTGGTCATGGCCTGAGCCTACAAGCCCGGTACGATCCCGCCGGTGCGTCTGAAGCTCGTCCCTCGGATGTCCGAGTTCTACGTCCTGTTCGAGCAGGCGGGAGCCAATGCGCTCGAGGCCGCCCGCAAGGCTGAGACGCGGTTTCGCGAGTACCCGAACTCCTCGGTGAGCCAGGCCGACATCAAGGCGATCGAGCACAAGGGCGACGACGCGACGCGCGAGATCATCCAGCTCCTCAACACGCAGTTCGTGACGCCGTTCGACCGCGAGGACATCTACGAGCTCGCGCAGGCGCTCGACGACGTGGTCGACATCATCGACGAGGCCTGCGACCTACTCGAGCTGTACGGCGTGGAGCAGGCGACGAGGCAGGCGCTCGAGCAGTGCATAGATCCTCGTGGGCGCGGCGGATCGGCTCAACAAGGTCGCCGCTCAAGGGCCTGCGCGACGTGAAGACGGTCGAGGCCGAGCTGATCGCGCTGAAGACGCTCGAGGACGAGGGCGACCGCATCGTCCGCGAGGCGATCGCCGACCTCTTCCGCGATCCGCGCATCGATCCGCTCGTCGTCATCCGCTGGAAGGACATCTTCGAGTCGCTCGAGGACGCGATCGACGCGTGCGAGCGGGCCGCGAACGTGATCGGCAACATCGTCGTGAAGAACGCCTAGCTCCGTCCCATGGACTGGACGCTCGTCAGCCGTCGTCGCGACCGCGCTCTTCTTCGACTTCACCAACGGCTTTCACGACACCGCGAACTCGATCGCCACGAGCGTGTCGACCGCGCGCGCATGTCGCCGCGGGCCGCGGTGCTCTCGGCCGCCGTCCTGAACGTCGCCGGCGCCTTCGTCTCGTTCGCGGTCGCGGCCACGATCGCCTCTGGGATCGTGAACGCGGATGCGGTCACGCCGAGCGTCATCCTCGGCGGCCTCGTCGGCGCGATCTTCTGGAACCTCTTCACCTGGTACCTGGGACTGCCGTCGAGCTCGAGTCACGCGCTCATCGGCGGCGTGGTCGGGGCCGCCATCGCCGCATCGGGCCTGGACGCGATTCAGTGGCAGGGGATTCTCGACAACGTTCTGATCCCGTCGCTCCTCGCGCCGATCCTTGGGCTGGTCACCGCGGCGGCGCTGATGATCGCGGTCCTCTGGATCGTGCGCAGGCGCTCGCCCGGGATCGTCAACCGCGTCTTCCGCCGGCTTCAGCTCGTCTCGGGCGGGTTCGTCGCGTTCACGCACGGGACGAACGACGCGCAGAAGACGATGGGGATCATCGCGCTCGCGCTCGTCTCCACCGGCCATCTCGACCCCGACTTCGATCGCCCGCCGATGTGGGTGATCGTCAGCGCCGCGCTCGCGATGGGGATCGGGACCTACGTGGGCGGCTGGCGGATCATCCGCACGCTCGGCACGCGGATCGCGAAGCTCGACCCGCCGCGCGGGTTCGCCGCGCAGACCTCGACCGCGTCGATCCTCTGGGTCACCGCGCACTACGGCTTCCCGGTCTCGACGACGCACACGGTGTCGGGCTCGGTGCTCGGGGCGGGGGCGACGAGGCGGCTGAACGCCGTGCGCTGGGGCGTCGCCGGGAACATCCTCCTCGCCTGGGTCATGACGATTCCCTGCGCGGCCGCGGTGGGAGCGTCGATGGAACTGGTCACCCGCCTGCCGGGTGGCGACCTGTTGCTCTTCGGCGCCGCGTGCACGGTCGGCGTGCTCGCATTCGCCACGCGGACGATCCTGACGCGGCGCCCGCCGGTGCCGGCCGAGGCGACCCCGTTCGGGCCGCCTCCGTACTCCTCGTCTGAGTTGACATATCGACGTTCATCGATATATTGACGAATGTCCATGAAACGAGTCGCCACTCTCGATCCGGTTGCGTGCTGCGGCCCCGTGGCGTCCCCGTCGCTTACGACCGACGAGGCCGACGCCACTGCGGCGCTCTTCCGCGCGCTCGCCGATCCGGCGCGCGTCCGGATCCTGAACGTCGTTGCGACCCGCGGGCAGCCGGTGTGCGTCTGCGAGCTCACGGTCCCGCTCGGGTTGTCCCAGCCGACCGTGTCGCATCACGTGCGCAAGCTCGTCGACGCCGGGTTGCTCGATCGCGAGCAGCGCGGGAAATGGGTCTATCTCTCACTCCGGCCGGGTGCGATGGCGCGGCTCGCGAGTCTCGTCGATCTGAAAGGAGCCGCACATGCCGACGCAGCCTGAGGAGCTTCGCGAAGAGGTTCGGGAGCGCTATGCGAGGGCAGCGACCCGCGAGCAGTCCGGTTGCGACTGCGGGTCGTGTTGCAGCGACTCGCTCGACGTCGACATCGGAACGTGGACGTACGACGAGGAGCAGCGCGGCGAACTCCCTGAGGAAGCCGTGCTTGCGTCTCTCGGCTGCGGCAACCCGACCGCAGTGGCGGATCTGCACGAGGGCGAGACGGTGCTCGACCTCGGCTCGGGTGGCGGCATCGACGTGATTCTCTCCGCGAAGCGGGTCGGGCCGACAGGGCGCGCGTACGGGCTCGACATGACCGAGGAGATGCTCGATCTCGCCCGCGCGAACGCCGAGAAGGCCGGGATCGGGAACGCCGTTTTCATGCGCGGCGTCATCGAGGACATCCCGCTGCCGGCGGAGTCGGTGGACGTGGTCATCTCGAACTGCGTGATCAACCTGTCCGTGGACAAGCCCGCCGTGCTCGCAGAGATCGGCCGCGTACTGAAGCCGGGAGGACGCGTCGGCGTCAGCGACGTCGTGGCGGAGGATCGCCTCTCCGAGACGGAGCGCGCCGAGCGCGGCTCGTACGTCGGATGCATCGCCGGAGCGCTTTCGCGGAGCGAGTACGAGGCGGGCCTGGCCGCCGCGGGTCTCGAGGACGTGTCTGTGGAGTTCACGCACGAAGTCGCGGACGGGATGCACAGCGCGATCGTCCGCGCCCGCAAGCCTTGAGCCGCGTGCTCTTCGTCTGCGTCCGAAACGCCGGCCGCTCGCAGATGGCCGCGGCGCTCTTCGAGCAGGCGGCGCCGGAGCACGAAGGGCGTTCCGCAGGCAGCGCGCCCGCGGAGCGCGTCCATCCCGAGGTCGTCGAAATCATGGCCGAGGTCGGAATCGACTTGGCCGGTCGCACGCCGCGCCGGCTCGAGCGGGCGGATGCCGAATGGGCCGACGTCGTGGTGACCATGGGCTGCGGCGACGCATGCCCGTACATCCCCGGCAAGCGCTATGTCGACTGGGAGCTCGACGATCCCGCCGGCCGTCCTGTCGAGGAGGTCCGGCGCATTCGCGACGAGATCGCCCGGCGCGTCGCGGATCTCGCGGCCGAGCTCTAGTCCAGCTCGCGCGGCGTCGTGTTCGGAGGCCCCGTGTGGGACGCGTCCGTGAACTCGCGGAACTCTCCGGTCACCAGGTAAGCGGTCTGCTCTCCGATGTCCACCGCGTGGTCGCCGATCCGCTCGAGGCAGCGCGAGACGATGATCATCCGCAGGCCCCATTCGCGTCGCTCCGGATCCGAGCCCAGCGCGAGCACGCGGTCGACGACGCGGCGATTGGCACGGTCGATCAGCTCGTCCAGGTGGACGAGCGACTCGGCCTTGTCGGCGTCGCGGTGAGCGAACGAGTCGAGGGAGATGCGGATCATCTCCTCCGCGCGCTCGCCCATCTCCTCGAAGCCCTCGAGGAGGTCATGGTCCTGCGAGATGCCTTCGACGAGCTTGGTCAGCTTGGAGATCGTCACGCAGTAGTCGGCCATGCGCTCGAGGTGGAGGTTGTTGTGGAGCACGGCGAGCACGAGGCGCAGGTCGCCGGCGACAGGAGTCTGGCGCGCGAGGAGCGACTGGATGCCCTCCTCGATCTCGAAGTAACGGGCGTCGATCTCGTCGTCGAAGCCGATCACCTCTTCGGCCAGCTCGATGTCCTGGGTCTTCAGCGCGTTGAGCGCGCCGCGCAGGGAACGGAGGACGAGCTCGCCCTCCTCCTGGAGACCCGCCTCGAGCTGATCGAGATCCTCCTGGAGTGTGACGCGTGTGACTTTCATCCGAACCGTCCTGTGACGTAGTCCTCTGTTCGCTGATCGGCGGGCTTGGTGAAGATCGTCGGCGTCTCGTCGTACTCGACGAGGATGCCGGTGCGGTTGTCCTTCTCCTCGTCGACCTCGACGCTGAAGAACGCGGTCATGTCGGCGACACGGGCCGCTTGCTGCATGTTGTGGGTGACGATCACGATCGTGTAGCGCTCCTTCAGGCTGTGCATGAGATCCTCGATCGCGGTCGTCGAGATCGGGTCGAGCGCCGAGGCGGGCTCGTCCATGAGGAGCACGTCGGGCTCGACGGCGAGACAGCGGGCGATGCAGAGGCGCTGCTGCTGCCCGCCGGAGAGGCTGTACGCACTGGCCTTCAGGCGGCTCTTCACCTCGCCCCAGAGCGCGGCCTGCTTGAGCGCCTTCTCGACCCGGTCGTCCAGGTTGTCCTTCAGGCCGAGCACACGCGGGCCGAACGCGATGTTGTCGTAGATCGACTTCGGGAACGGGTTCGGCTTCTGGAAGACCATGCCGATGCGCTTGCGCACCTCGACCGCGTCCACCTCGGGGCCGTAGAGGTCGAGCCCGTGGTACATGATCCGCCCGTCGATGGCCGCGGACGGGATCAGATCGTTCATCCGGTTGAAGCAGCGGATGAACGTGCTCTTGCCACAGCCGGACGGGCCGATGAACGCCGTCACGTAGTTCTTGTAGATCTCGAGCGAGACGTTCTTCAATGCCGGCACTCCGGCGTAGTTGACGCCTAGGTCCGACACCTCGAAGAGCGCCTCGCGGCGGGCGTAGGCCTCGGAGCTCTTGCGTTCAAGAATCTTCTCGTCCACTCCGGCGATTCTCCCAGGTGCTGCGGTGGAGATTTCCATGTCGTCCCTCACCATTGTCGTTGATAGCGGTTTCGGAGCCAGATCGCGAATGCGTTCATCGTCAGGAGGATCACGAGGAGCACCATGATCCCGGCCGCCGCGAGTAGTCGGAACTCCTCCTGCGGCCGCGTGATCCACTGGTAGATCTGCACCGGCAGCACCGTGAAGGAGCCGAGAATCGTCGGGTCGACCGCGACGTACGTGAGCGCGCCGACCAGGAGGAGCGGCGCCGTCTCGCCGATCGCCCGCGCGAGAGCGAGGATCGAGCCGGTCGCGATCCCCGGGATCGCTGCGGGGAGGACCTGGCGCCAGACGACCTGCCACTGCGTCGCGCCGAGGGCGAAGGCGCCCTGGCGGATCGAGTCCGGAACCGCCCGGATCGCCTCTCGGCTCGCGACGATCACCGTCGGGAGCACGAGCAGCGTGAGGATCATCGCGCCCGCGAGGAGCACCCGTCCGATGCCGAGCCCGCGCACGATGAACGCCAGTCCGAGGATCCCGTAGACGATCGACGGCACGGCCGCGAGGTTCTGGATGTTCACCTCGAGCATCCGGTTGTACCACCGCTCGCGGTTCGCGTACTCCTCGAGGTAGATCGCCGTGCCGACACCGATCGGCATGACCATCACCAGCAGGAGGAACATCATGTAGATCGTCCCGAGAATGGCCGGACGCGCGCCCGCCTTCTCCGGGTTTGCCGACGTTGGATTCTGGAAGAGCACCGGATCGATGTAGGCGAATCCCTTGCGGACGACGTCGACGAGCAGCACGCCGAGCAGCAGGAAGCCGATCGACACGCAGACGAGCAGCACGATGTAGAAGGCCGTGCCGCGCACCCGGTTCGAGCGCGACTGGCGTCCGATCGTCTGAGGCGCGGCGCTCACTCGTAGATCTCCCGGAACTTCCGCACGAGGCGGATGGAGAACATGTTCATCGCGAACGTGATCACGAACAGCGTCAGCGCGACGGCGAAGATCGTCTTGTATTCGATCGAGCCGGTCGGAACGTCGCCCGTCCCGGTTGCGGCGATGAACGCGGTCATCGTCTGGGCCTGTTCGCGGGGGTCGGCGGTGATCTGCGCCAGACCGCCCGCGGCGATCAGCACGATCATCGTCTCACCGATCGCGCGCGAGATCGCCAGCACGTAGCTCGCGATGATCCCCGAGATCGCGGCCGGAACGACGATCTTGGTCGAGACCTGGAGGCGCGTCGAACCGAGCCCGTAGGCGCCGTCGCGGAGGTCCTGGGGGACGGCACTCATCGCGTCGTCGGAGACCGAGGCGACGATCGGGATCAGCATGACGCCGATCACGATCCCGGCCGAGAGCACGTTGAAGCCGCCGACGCCGGTGCCGAGATCCTGGAGGAACGGCGTGAAGAACGTGAGCGCGAAGAACCCGAAGACGACGGTGGGAATGCCAGCCAGCGTCTCGAGGGCCGGCTTCACGATGCCGCGCGTCCGCGGCTTTGCGTACTCGCTCAGGAAGATCGCGACGCCGAGGCCAACCGGGAGGCAGACGAGGCACGCCCAGAACGTGATCACGAGCGTGCCGACGAGCAGCGGTTGAACGCCGAACGAGGCGGGCTCGAAGAGCGGGGCCCAGCGGTCGCCCGAGAAGAAGTCCACGGGCGAGACCTCGCGGAAGAACTCGATCGACGGCTCGAGCAGCGCGATGATGATCCCGACCGTCGTCAGGATCGAGACCAGGGCGCAGAGACCGAGGACGACCTTGACGACGTCCTCGCCCCATCTGCGCCCATCGGCGCGCAGCCGGATCGGGGCCGGCTGCGCGCCTGCGGTGAGGTCGGGCGTTGCCATGCGCCGGCTAGGAGCCTGCGCTTTCGAGCTTCGATGCGTTCTCGTCGAGCACTTCGTCCGGGACAGGAATGAACTGCGCCGCCTCGGCGATAGCGTCGAGGTTGTCGAGGAAGTAGGTCATGAAGCCGAGCACTTCGGGCTTCGTGAACGACTCGTTCTTCACGTAGACGAAGAGCGGCCGGGAGAGCGGCGTGTAGGTGCCGTCCTGTGCGGCCTCGGCGCTCGGGGCAACGCAACCGTCTCCGCCGTCGATCTCGAGGGCCTTGAGCGTGTCCTGGTTCTCCTCGTAGTACGTGTAGCCGAAGTAGCCGAGGCCGCCCTTGTCGCCCGACACGGCCTGAACGATCGTGTTGTCGTCCTCGCTCGCGTTGTAGTCGGCGCGGCTGGCGCCCTCCTCGCCGTTGATCTCGGCGGTGAAGTAGTCGAACGTGCCCGAGTCGGTGCCGGGGCCGGAGAGCGTGAGTTCCTGGTCCGGGAAGCTCGGGTCGACCTGGTTCCAGTTGGTGACCGTGCCCTCGGCGTCGGGTCCCCAGATCTTCGCGAGCTGGTCGACGGTCAGGCAGTCCACCCAGTCGTTCTCCGTGTTCACGACGACCGTGAGCGCGTCGACCGCGACCTGGAAGTCGGTGTACTCGATGCCGGCGTCAGCGCAAAGCGGCGCCTCTTCGTCGTCCTTGATCGGGCGGGAGGCGTTGGAGAGATCCGTCTCGCCTGCGCAGAAACGCTCGAAGCCGCCGCCGGTGCCGGCGATGCCGACCTCGACGTTGACGTCGGGCTGCTCTTCGCGGAAGGCCTCGGCCGCCGCGGTCGTGAGCGGACCGACCGTGCTCGATCCGTCTGCGATCACCGTGCCGGAGAGCTGCTCGCCGGAGCTGCTGCTTGTTCCACCGCCGCTTGCGTCGGAACTCGAGTCGTCGTCGCGGCCGCAACCGGCAGCGGCGAACGCGACCAGTAGCGCCGCGAGGGCAACGAGGATCGCCCTGGTGGGAAGCCGAAAACTCACTGTTCTCCTTTCGCGTTGAGCCATTGGCCCGAGTGTCGGCCGCTCGTGGTTGCCCGTGGGGAGAAAGGCTGTGAACGAGTGGAGAACAAGTTGTGAACGCGGCTCTAGCGAGCAGGAAACACGCAGCGGACGGTGAGTCCTTCGCCGCGATCGCCGCTCGCTTCGACGTGCCCGCCGGCGGCGGTGACGACGTGCTTCACGATCGCGAGGCCGAGCCCGGTCCCGCGTGACGCGCGCGCGAGATCGGCGCGGTAGAAGCGCTCGAACAGACGAGGCAGGTCGTCCTCGGCGACGCCGATGCCGGTGTCGGCGGCCGTTAGAACCACGCTGCCGTTCACCGATCTCACGCTCAGCGTGAGCGTCGCTCCGGCGCCGGCGTAGCGGATCGCGTTCTCGACGAGGTTCGCGGCCACGACGCGGATCATGCGCGGCCGCAGCGGCAGCTCGAGCTGCGGATCTCCCTCGGCCGCGAGGCGCACCCCCGCCCGCGCGGCGCTGTCGGCCGCCGAGGCGACGACCTTCTCGAGGAGCGGCAGCGCGACCGTCGAGCCGAGCCCGACGACCTCACGGCCCGACTCGAGCTCGCTGAGGAAGAGGATGTCGTCGATCAGCTCCGTGATCTCGCTGATCTCCGAGCGCGCCTGGTCGATCAGCACGGCTGTATCCGCCTCGGGGAGGAGCGCCGTCTCGAGCAGCGCGAGCATCCGGGCCAGCGGCGTGCGCAGCTCGTGCGAAACCGCCGCGGTGAACCCGGCCCGGAGCTCCTCGTAGGCGGCCAGATCGCCCTCGTCGGAGACGTAGACGAGTGTCTCGGTCCGTCCCGCGACCTCGTACGGCACGCGGAACGGCACCCGGCTCGAGCCCGAGCCGATCATCTCCTCGGTCACGACCGTGCCCGCGACGATGCCTTCGAGCGCTTCGCGGGCGCGCTGACTCGCCAGCAGGACGCGATCGTCGGCGTCGAGGACGAGCACGAACTCGCGGCTTTCTTCGATCAGCCGCCGGCCTCGCTCGGCGTCCAGCACGAGCTCCTCGTTCTGACCGGTCTCGGCGCGTTTGCGCGAGGGAAGCCGCACGGCGGGAGCGTAGAGCAACACGGGTCGGCGAACCCATGTTCTCCACTTGTTCACAGGCCGTTTACCGGGAACGCACCCCGGCCGCGCGCTCCGACAGTCACAATTCCCTGTACGTGCCGAAGGTTCTCATCATCGAGGACGACGACGTCATCGCCGACGGGATGTCCCGTCACCTGGTTTCGGCAGGTTTCGACCCGATCTGGGTGAACAAGGGCGAGTCCGGCCTGGCGCGGCTGCGCTACGAGCATCCCGACGTCTGCGTGCTCGACCTCATGCTCCCGGGTCTCGACGGCTGGCGGCTCCTCGAGACCGCCCGCCAAGAGGGGATCGGGACGCCGATCGTCGTCGTCAGCGCCCGCGGAACCGAGCACGACCGTGTCCACGCGCTCGAGATCGGGGCCGACGACTACCTCGTCAAGCCGTTCTCCATGAAGGAGCTCGTCGCCCGCGTGCGCGCGGCGGCGCGGCGCGGCGTTCGCGCCCAGAACGAGGAGCGCGGTGAGCCGATCCAGGTCGAGGAGCTCCTCGTCGATCCGCTGAACGTGCAGGCCTACGTGGACGGCGAGAGCGTCGAGCTGACGCCGACCGAGTTCCGTCTTCTTTACGCGCTGGCCCTCGAGCGCGGCCGCGTGGTCACCCGTGACGAGCTGCTCCAGCGGATCTGGGGCCGGCGTGAAACACGACGCGACCGCACCGTCGACGTCTTCGTCCGCAAGCTGCGCGACAAGATCGAGACGCGCTCCACGCGGCACACGTTCATCCAGACGCGCTACGGCGTCGGCTACAAGTTCGAGCCGCTGCCGAAGGCCGTCGAAGAAACCGCCGTCTAGCCCGCGGTTTCACCACTTCGTAACCCATAGTTGAATCTGGGTACGGCACCATCGATCATCTGACCATGGCCACTGCTTCTTCACGCGCGCGGGCACCGAAGTCGAAAACCCGAGCGATCCCGGACCGCGTGCTGAACCGCGAGCTCTCGTGGCTCGAGTTCAACGGCCGGGTGCTCGAGCTCGCCGCCGATGCGACCGTGCCGCTCCTCGAGCGCGTCAAGTTCTGCTCCATCTTCGCCGCGAACCTGGACGAGTTCTTCATGATCCGGGTCGGCGGGCTCATCGGTCGTGAGGAGTCGGGGATCGCCGATCCGACGTCCGACGGCCGCACGCCGGTCGAGACGCTGGCGGCGATCCGTGAGCGCGTCGTCGAACTGGGGGCCGAGCAGTCGCGCGTCTGGTCGAAGGAGCTGCGGCCTGCGCTCGCCGCGGAGGGCATCGTGATCGGCCAGGTCGAGGATTGCGACCCCGTCGAACTGGAGGAGCTCACGCGGCGGTTCGAGGCCGAGGTCTATCCCGTGCTGACGCCGCTCGCGGTCGGGCCCGGGCAACCGTTCCCGTACATCTCGGGCCTCTCGCTCAGCCTCGGCGTCTTCGTGCGCCAGCCCGAGACCGGGGAGGAGCGCTTCGCGCGCGTCAAGGTTCCCGAGGGCCTGCCCCGTTTTCTGGAGCTTGGCGAGCGCGGGCTGCGAATTCCGCTCGAGCACGTCATCGCGCACCACCTCTCCTCGCTCTTCCCACAGATGGAGATCGTCGAGTGCGCCGCCTTCCGCGTGACGCGCGACGCCGACTACGAGGTCTCCGACGAGGCCGACGACCTGCTCGAGGCCGTTGAGATCGAGCTGCGGCGCCGGCGATTCGGCGAGCCCGTCCGGCTCGAGGTCTCGGATGCGATGTCCAACCGAATGCTGGACCGGCTCCAGACCGGGCTGCGGGTGACGCCGGAGCAGGTCTACCGCGTGCGCGGCCCGCTCGACCTGGCCGACGCGATCCAGCTCGCGACGATCGAGCGCCCCGACCTGCGCGATCCCGTGTGGCTCGGCCGGACGCCGGACCGCCTCACGGGCCGCCTGAGCTCGCGCTCCGTTTTCGAGACGATCCGCTCCGGCGACCTGCTCGTCCATCACCCGTACGACTCGTTCTCGACGACCTTCGAGGCGTTCCTGCGGGCCGCCGCCGAGGATCCGGACGTCACCGCGATCAAGACGACCGTGTACCGCACGAGCGACGATTCACCGCTCGTCCCCGCGCTCGTCTCCGCCGCCGAGTCGGGCAAGCAGAGCGTGTGCCTCGTGGAGCTCCAGGCGCGCTTCGACGAGCACCGCAACATCGGGTGGTCGCGCGCGCTCGAGCGCTCGGGCGTCCATGTCGTCTACGGGTTCCCGAACCTGAAGATCCACGCGAAGATGACGCTCGTCGTGCGGCGGGAGGGCGACAAGCTGCGCCGCTACGTCCATCTCGGCACTGGGAACTACCACGCGCTCACCGCTCGGCTCTACGAGGACTTTGGGCTCTTCACGGCCGACGAGGAGATCGCCGCCGACGTCGCCGAGCTCTTCAACTACCTGACCGGATTCGGCCGGCCGCAGCGGTTCCGCAAGCTGCTCGTCGCCCCGTTCGCGCTGCGCCGACGGCTGATCGACGAGATCCGCGCGGTCGCGGCGGCGGCCGAGAAGAAGAAGACGGCCCGCATCCGAATCAAGGTCAACTCGCTCACGGACGAGGCGGTCATCGACGAGCTGTACGCGGCCTCGCAGGCCGGCGCGCAGATCGACATCATCGCGCGCTCGATCTGCACGCTGCGGCCCGGCGTTCCCGGGCTTTCCGAGAACATCCGCGTGCGCAGCATCCTCGGGCGATTCCTCGAGCACAGCCGGGTCTACTGCTTCCAGGCCGAGAAGTCGACGTCGTGGCTCCTCGGCAGCGCCGATCTCATGCCCCGCAACCTCGACCACCGGCTCGAAGTCGTCGCGCCCGTCGAGGACGGCGTGCTCCAGCAGCGGCTCGCAGGGGCCTTCGATGTGCTTCTCGGCGCGAACGACGACGCCTGGGAACTCGGCGAGGACGGCTCGTGGACGCGGGTTCGGCCCGCCGACGACGAGCCCGCCCGCGCGGCGCAGGACGTGCTCATGCGCAAGGCGCGACGCCGAGGCACGCGCCCGGCGAGCAGGGTGATCAAGTGACCGCCGACCGGGTCTGAACAATGCGGACGATGCGCGTGGGGATCATCGACGTCGGCTCGAACACGGTCCGGCTCCTAGTCGCCGACCGGTCCAGGTCCGGACACGAGCCCGTCCTGCAGGAGCGTGAGTTCCTCGGGCTCGGCGAAGAGGTCGAGGCGACCGGCCGCCTCGGCAAGGCGGCGCTGCGCCGCACGGCCGAGCGCGCCGCCGCGCAGGCGCGAAACGCCCGTAGCCTCGACTGTGACGCGATCGAGGTCGTCGTCACCGCTCCCGGCCGTCAGGCCGAAAACGGCGACGAGCTCGTCTCGGCCCTCAAGTCCGCGACCGGCGCGCCCGTTCGAGTGCTCTCGCCCGACGAGGAGGGACGCCTCGCCTTCGAGGGTGCCATCGCCCGGCTCGAGGAGAACCCAGGCACGGTCGCCGTGTGCGACGTCGGCGGCGGCTCGACCGAAATCGGCGTCGGGACACCCGAAGGCGGCGTCGCCTGGATGCGCTCGTTCGACCTCGGCGCCGTCCGACTGACCCGCAGGTTCGTCGGCGACGACCCCTGCGGGCGCAGGGCCGTCGACAAGATCCGGGCCGAAGTCTCCGCCGCGCTCGACTCGGCCGTTCCGCCGCTGCCGCGGATATCGCTCGCGACCGGCGGCACGGCGCGGGCGATCGGCAAGGCCGTCGGTCCGGCTCTCGGGTCCGCCGAGCTCGCGTCCGTGGTCGAGGACCTGATCGAGACGCCGACGCGGATCTACGCCAAGCGCCATCGAATCGACCCGGCGCGCGTTCTCTCGCTCGCCGCCGGCGCCGTGCTCCTCGCCGAGGTGCAGGCGCTCCTCGAGACGCCGCTGATCGTCGCGCGCGGAGGCCTTCGCGAAGGCGCCGTGCTCGACCTCTTCGACCGCGTCGAAGCCGCGGCCGCTTAGACCGATACCGAGGAGAACGCCTCGAGCAGCCGCCGGTCGCGGCCGTACGTGAGGAGCAGGGAGGCCTCGTAGGTCGAAACCCAGCGGGCCTCGTCGACCTCGTCCTCGTCGATCTCGGCGGTGTCGCTCTCAGGCTCCATCGTCCACCAGCGGACGATCTTCGGGCGCCCGCGCGAATCCTCGTACTCCGTGGACGGCAACTCGTCGCCGAGCGAGCAGCGCAGGCCCGTCTCCTCCTCGACCTCGCGCAGCGCGCAGTCCTCGTCGGTTTCTTCGCCCTTTCGCTTGCCCTTCGGGAAGGTCCAGTCGTCGTATCGCGGGCGGTGGACGAGGACGACCTCCGTGCGTCCGCCGACGCGGCGCCAGACCACGCCTCCCGCTGCATGGACGAGCGTCATCGCGGCCACGCCTTCCGGCCTGCCTTCGCGAGGCGCTGCCACGCGTCGGGAACCGCGGCGCGCGCTTCGCGGCGACGCTCGCGCTGGCGCTCGACGAGCAGCCCGGCGACGAATGCCGAGGGCGGATCCTTCAGCTGCACCGTCAGCGCCCGCAGCTTCTCTTCGGCGACCACGGCGTCCTGATGGTCTCCGATCACGTCCTGGAAGCGCTTCGCGCGCGTGATCACCTTCGCCGAGCCCGACCGTGCGAGCGGTGCGGCGAGCTCGGTGGAGTAGCGGGCCCGCTTGCCGCGGACGCGGATGCCGTGGAGGTCGTCGTCGGAGATGTCGGGCCGAAGCGCCTTCGCCGCCTTCTCGAGCCGGCCGAACTCCTGTGCGGCGAGCTCGGTGACGGAAACCTCGGCGCCGCTGAACTTCGGCTCCGCCGCCGCCACCTCGAGGGCGTCGAGCAGGGCGAAGTAGCGCGGAGTCGCGAGCGCGTCGAGGAGCGTTTCGCGTGCCGCCGCCCGCTCGGCCGCGAGGCGTTCGAGGAGCGGCTCGCCCGCGGCGCGGTCGTCGTCGTCCAGTCGCGCGAGCTCCGCGGTCAGATGCTCCGTGAGCACGTCGAGATCGCGCACGGGTCCCAGCGAGCTTCCGAGCCAGCCGAGCTCGGTGCGCAGGCCGTCGGCCCATTCGCGATCGAGCAGCGGCCGGGCGACGCGGAGCACTGCGCGAAGACGGCGCGTGGCGACCCGGAACCTGTGCAGATCCTCCGGGTCGTGGCCGAGCCGCGTGCCGGGATCGTGGCGTGCGAGCTCCACGGCGTTCTGCTCGAGCGCCGCGCGGACGACCTCCTGGTCGGGCGCGGCGAGCGGCCGCGCCGGCTCGGGCACGCCGATCACGCGAAAGGCCTTTGGCAGTCCGTTCCCCGGCTCCGCTCCCGCCGCGACCAATACCGCCTCGAGCCGGTTCAGCGCGAGCTCGTCCCCCTCGACCGCCTCGATCTCGACCTCCTCGAAGCGGTCGGCGATCTTGCGGCCGTCCATGATCGCGACGCGGTCGTAGACGACCTCGGCGAGGGGAACCTGCCCCTTCTGCGCCCGGATCCCCTGCCGGTGCGTCCGCAGGACCGCGGCCGATTCCAGATCGCGGTTGCGGAGAATCCCCGCAAGCAACGACGTGAGGGTCTCGGGCGGCGTGCGGCCACCGGCCGACTCGAGCTCGAGCCGGTCGCGTCCGCTCGGCAGCTTCAGCTGCCACGCGCCGAGCCCGCGCTCGGTTCGCCGCCGCAGCGTGATCCCGAGGCGCGCGAGCCGGCGGTCGGGCGTGTCCAGGTACGTGGAAGTGAACGTGCGCGGCTCGAGCGGCGATCCCGTGAGCGGCGGCAGCTCGAAGCCCTCCGGAACCTCGAGCTTGCGCTCGCGTTCGAGCGTGGTGCGCAGCTGATCGGTCATCGCAACCGATCGTAGCCCGCTGCCCCGGTTCGGCCCACCCGTTCACCACTTTTTTCCAACAAGACGACACCGCCTGAACCCACGCCGGTGTAAGCGAGGGCGTCAGTATTCTCCGTCGCTGTGAAGGTGATCCTCCCCGACGGAGCGGAGCTCGAGCTGGCCGACGGCGCGACCGGGCTCGACGCGGCGCGCGCGATCGGTCCGAAGCTGGCCGAGCAGGCCGTCCTGGTCAAGGTCGACGGCGAGCCGCGCGACCTGCGGCTGCCGCTTCCTGACGGCGCCGCGGTCCACTTTCTGACCACGCGCGACCGGGAGGATCCCGACGCGCTCTACGTGCTGCGCCACTCGACCGCGCACCTCCTCGCCGAGGCCGCTCGCCGGCTCTTCCCCGGGACGAAGGTCGCCATCGGCCCGCCGATCGCCAACGGCTTCTACTACGACTTCGAGTTCCCCGAGCCGATCACCGACGCTGACCTCGAACGGCTCGAGGAGGAGGTGCGCCGCGAGATCGCCGAGGGCCGTGAATGGACGCGCGAGGAGATCTCCCGCGACGATGCGAAGGCGCGGTTCGAATCCGAGGGCGAGCCGTACAAGGTCGAGCTCGTGGACATGGCCGAGGGCGACATCTCGCTCTACACGCAGGGCGAGTTCGTCGACCTCTGCAAGGGCCCGCACCTCCAGAACGCCGCGCCGATCAAGGCCGTGAAGCTCACGTCACTGGCGGGTGCTTATTGGCGCGGGGACGAGAAGAACCAGCAGCTGACCCGCGTCTACGGCACGGCGTTCTTCGACCAGAAGGATCTCGAGGCGTACCTCGAGCGGATCGAGGAGGCGAAGAAGCGCGACCACCGCCGGCTCGGCAAGGACCTCGATCTCTTCGACTTCTCCGAGCTGGCGCCGGGCATGGCGTTCTGGCAGCCGCGCGGGATGGCGATCTGGAACGTCCTCGAAGACCTGCGCCGCTCAGAGAACAGAAAGCGCGGCTACGAGGAGGTGCGCACGCCGCAGCTCTACGACTCCGACCTGTGGGTCACGTCCGGCCACTGGGAGAAGTACCAGGAGCACATGTTCCGGCTCGAGATCGAGGAGCGCGACTTCGGCCTGAAGCCGATGAACTGCCCGGGCCACTGCTTGCTCTTCTCGCTGCGCCCGCACTCGTACCGGCAGCTGCCGCTGCGCATCGCCGAGGCCGGGAACCTGCACCGCAACGAGCTCTCGGGCGTCCTGCACGGGCTCCTTCGCGTGCGCCATTTCGTCCAGGACGACGCGCACGTCTATTGCACGTACGACCAGATCCAGGACGAGCTGCTCGCGTGCCTCGACTACGCGTACTTCCTCTACGACCTCTTCGGCCTCGACATGCGGGTCGAGCTGTCGCTGCGGCCGGACAACAAGCTGGGCACCGACGAGGAGTGGGACTTCGCCGAGGAGGAGCTGCGCAAGGCGCTCGCCGCCCGCGACCTCGAGTACGTCGAGAGCCAGGGCGAGGGCTCGTTCTACGGTCCGAAGATCGACCTCCACATGAACGACTCGCTCGGCCGCTCGTGGCAGCTCGGCACGGTGCAGCTCGACCTCCAGATGCCGAAGCGCTTCGGGCTCGTTTACGCGGGCGACGACAACGCGGAGCACACCCCGGCGATGATCCACCGCGCGCTGCTCGGGTCGCTCGAGCGCTTCGTCGGCGTCTACCTGGAGCACACCGGCGGCGAGCTCCCTGTCTGGCTCGCACCCGAGCAGGTGCGCGTCATCCCGGTCGCCGACGACTACGCGGTCGCTGCCGCCGAAGTGGCGGAGGAGCTGCGCGACCAGGGGATCCGCGTCGGCGTGGACGAGCGCGTCGAGACGCTCGGCCGCCGGATCCGCGACGCCGAGCTCGCGAAGATCCCGTACGTGGTCGTGTGGGGCGAGCGGGAGTCGAGGGACGCGCTCGCGGTGCGCCGGCACCACGGTGAGCAGTCGACCTTGAGCCTGGGTGCACTCGCAGGCGAGATCGCTGCGGCTGATAAGGTTTGACCCTGCAAGCAGGAGCTTCCGTTCCTCACCTCCCGAGCCCAGGGCTCCCGGAGGTTCAACCGAGAACCGAGGTTGACGGAGCTGCCTGCGTGCAGCTTTTTGTTGTTCTGGAGGAAAGGCACAGTTTGGTGACAGGTCAGTGAGGCCGAGGCGATTCGTACGACCGGACCGTCCGGTCGAGCCGCAGACGCGGATCAACGAAGCGATCAGGGCCCCGAACGTTCGTCTCGTCGACGAGGACGGGGGCCAGCTCGGGATCAAGACGCGTGACGAGGCGATGGCGATCGCGATCGAGAAGGATCTCGATCTCGTCGAGGTAGCCGCCACGGCGGATCCGCCGGTCTGCCGGATCATGGACTACGGCAAGTACCGCTACGAGCAGGAGCAAAAGGCCAAGACCGCCCGCAAGCATCAGACGCAGATCAACGTCAAGGAGATCAAGTTCCGGCCGAAGATCGGCGTGCACGACTACGAGACGAAGAAGGGGCACGTGGCCCGATTCCTGAAGGACCGGGCGAAGGTGAAGGTGACGATCATGTTCAGAGGACGAGAGGCAACCCATCCGGAGCGCGGGCGCGACCTGCTCATGCGGCTGGCCGAGGACGTGAAGGACCTCGGCGTCGTCGAGTCGGATCCGCTGCTCGACGGGCGGAACATGGTCATGGTGCTCGGCCCGCACCGCAATCCCCAGCCTCAAACAGAAGCAGCGCCGGTGGAGGTGGCTGAAGATGCCCAAGCAGAAAACTAAGAAGGCCGCCGCGAAGCGGTTCAAGCTCACCGGCTCAGGAAAGCTCCTGCGCCGCCATGCGATGCAAAGCCACAATCTCGAGAAGAAGTCGGCCAAGCGCGGCCGCGCGTTTCGCAACGACCAGCCGGTCTCTCCTGCGGACGACCGCGAAGTGCGCCGGATGCTCGGCAGCTAGGGAGGACGACGATGGCCCGCGTAAAGCGATCGGTACACGCCCGCAAGAAGCGCCGGAAGGTGCTCGACGAGGCGAAGGGTTATTTCGGCTCCAGCCGGGTTTCCTACCGCAAGGCGAAGGAGCAGATCCTCAAGTCGGACGTCTACGCCTACCGCGACCGCAAGAACAAGAAGCGCACGTTCCGGCGCCTCTGGATCATCCGCATCAACGCGGCGGCGCGGAAGGAAGGCCTCTCGTACAACCAGTTCGTCAACGGGTGCAAGAAGGCCGAGATCGAGCTCGACCGCAAGATCCTCGCCGACCTGGCCGTGAGCGATCCCGCTGCCTTCACGAAGATCGCCGAGCGCGCCAAGGCCGCGCTCGAAGCCTGAGCGCGCCCGAACAGGTCGCCCAGTCGTTCCGCCGGATGGCGGATGAAAGCTTCGAGCCCGGCGGCTCGCCGCTCTACGCGCGGCTGGCTCGCGAGTACGCGGACGATTCGGTTGTCGCCGCGATCAGCTCGGCCGAGCGGCAGCCGTGGAACCTGCCGATGCTCGTCTTCGCCGGCGTGCACCTGCTCGAGCTGCGCGGGGAGGAGGACGATCCGTGGTCTCGCTTCGGCGACGTGGTGCGCGAGCGGCAGGAGTTCCTCACCCGGTTCGTCGCCTCCCAGGACGTGCAGACGAACGAGGTGCAGCGCTCGTTCGCGCTGCTCCCGGCGTTTCTCTCCGTCTCGGATGAGCGCCCGCTCGATTTGATCGAGCTCGGGCCGAGCGCCGGACTGAACCTTCTCTGGGACCGCTACCGCTACGAGTACGCGACCGGCTCGTGGGGCGATGCCGACGCTCTGCTCACGCTGACCGGCGAGGGCGATCCGCCCGCGGAGCTGCTCGAGCGTCGGCCTCGGGTTCGGTCGCGCTTCGGCATCGACCGCTCTCCGATCGACGTCACCTCGGACGACGAGGCGCTCCTGCTCCAGTCGTTCGTGTGGGCCGACCAGCCCGCGCGGCTGGAGCGGCTGCGCCGGGCGATCGAGGTCGCACGGCTCGATCCGCCGCACCTCGTTCGCGGCGACTACCGCGAGGAATTGCCGCGGCTTCTCGCCGGTCGGCCTGCGGACGGGCTCACTGTCGTGTTCCATTCCGTCTCGATGGCCTACGTGCGCCGCGAGGAACGGATCCAGCTGGCCGAAGAGATCGGGGCCGCCGGCCGCGAGGGCCCGCTTGCGTGGATCTCCTACGAGTTCGACGAGGAGTCCGACCGGCCCGCGTTCGAAGCGGCCGCCCTCGACGTTACGGTCTGGCCGGGCGGCGAGAAGCGAAGGCTCGCGCTGCTCGACGGTCACGCGAACCGGATGCGATGGCTGGCGTCGTAACCGCCGCGACCAACCCGCGGCTCGAAGCTCGTGCGCCAGCTCGAGTCGGCGGGCAAGCGGCAGCGGCTCGGCCTGTTCGCCGCCGAGGGCGAGGATCTCGTCGCCGCCGCTCTCGACGCCGGCCTCGAGCCGGTCGAGGCGCTCGTCGACGCGTCGCGCACGGTGCTGCTCGACCGTCTTCCCGGCGCCACGCTCGTCGACGGCCCGCTGATGGCCGGGATCTCGACCCTGCCGCACCCGTCGCGTGTGATCGGCGTCTTTCGCCACGCGGATCTTCCCCGTGGCACGGATGCGCCGGTCGGGCTCGCGCTGTGGCGCGTCCAGGATCCCGGGAACATCGGGACGCTCATCCGCGCCGCCGATGCGCTCGGGCCGGCGTTCGTGGCGCTTTCGGAAGGCTGCGCAGACCCGACCGGGCCGAAGGCTCTGCGCGCCGCCGTCGGTGCGACGTTCCGCGTTCCGCTGGTCTCGTGGGAGGACGTGACCGGCCCGACGATCGCACTCGCGATGGATGCGCCGACCGTGATCTGGCACGCCGAACTGCCGGAGCGGGCGACGTTCCTCCTGGGAGCCGAACGCGAGGGACTACCTGCCGACATCGAGGCCGATCTCCGCGTGTCGGTCCCGCTCAGCGGCGCCGCCGAGTCGCTGAACGTCGCGATGGCCGGGACGGTTGCGCTCTACGAGTGGCGTCGCCGGCAGGCTAGCTCCCGAACGTGAGAGGGGCGCCCGCGGGCGCCCCTCTCGTTCTCGTACGGATTGACCCCTAGAGGCTCTTGTGGAGGTCGTGGATCGCGTCCCTGAGGTCGTCGTACTTTCTGCCTCTCGGAACGTCCTTCTCCGCCGCCTTGAGCTCGGCCTTCGCCTTCCATTCCTTGGTCGCGCTCTCGGCCTTGTCGAGATGCCTCGTGATCTTCTTCACGTCCCACGGGGAGATGGCGCCCGCCCGGACGAGCTGGTCCAGGTACGAGCGGACAACCGCGAAGCTCGGAGCGTGGACGATCTCCGACTGGAGCTGCGCGTTCAGCCGTGAGAGCCGCGGCTCGGAGGCCGCCTGGATCTCGTTTGCCGAGAGGTCGGCGGTCGGCGTGTACCCGAACACGTCGAATCCGCGGGCGATCTCGGTGCCGAACGTCCGGCCGTTGTAGAAGTACGTCGACCAGAGGCCGCCGAGTTGCGCGGGCGGGCTCCCGAAGAGGATCCCGGACTCGCTGATGCGGCCGCGGTCGAAGTAGCCGATCTCCTTCGGGTTCGCCGTGTCCGTGAAGTCCAGGAGCACGTGACCCGCCTGGTACCAGGCCTGGCTGAAGATGTCGCGGCCCGGCACGGGAACGATGTTGCCGTTGTGCGCGACGCAGTTCTCCTGCGTCGTCTGGACGGCCGGCATCTTCCAGTACGAGCGGAACGTCAGCTTCTTCTTCTTGATGTCGAAGAGGGCGTTCGCGCCCCAGTTCAGCTGGTCGGTTTCACGGCAGCGCGGGCTCGTGCCGCCGCCCCACTCGTCCGTGAAGATGACCTTCGTCCCGTCGTTGTTGAACGTGGCCGAGTGCCAGTACGAGAAGTTCGGGTCGGAGACCGCGTCCAGCCGCTTCGGCTTGGCCGGATCCTTGATGTCGAGAAGGATCCCGTTGCCCTGGCACGCGCCCGCCATGAGGCCGATTTCGGGGAAGGCCGTGAGGTCGTGGCACGTGTTCGTGTTCGGAAGCGGCGCGTACGGCGTCCCAGACGGATGGAGCGTCCCGGCCTGCGTGTTCTGCAAGCCGTTGAACGCGCCGGTGGCCGGATTCGTGAAGATCCGCGGCTGGTTGACGATCGCCGCCGCCGCCGGGTTGTCGAGCGGCACGCGGATGATGTCGATCCGCCACTGGGTCGGATTCCCCGACGTCACCGGATCGGTCGTCAGCGCCGCGTTCTCGCAACCGGCGAGCTCATCGCCGGAGCGCACGCCCGACGTGCCGGAGTTGTAGACGTAGACAGCGTTCGCGTGCTTCTTCGGGTCGGGCACGAGCGTGTGCGTGTGCGACCCGCGGCACGTCTGGACGGCCGCGACCTGCACGGGCGCGGCGAGGTTCGAGATGTCGAAGATGCGCACGCCGCGGAACCGGTTCGGGTCAACCGCGCCGATCGTGCCTTGCGTGCCGCAGTCCGTGCGTGCCCTCGTTTCCTCGACCGAGATGAAGAGGAGGTTGCCCCACACCGACGGGTCACCCTGGCCGCCCGGGCAGACGACCTGCGTGATGAGCGTGGGCGCGTCCGGGTTCGAGATGTTGTACGCCTGCCACCCGTTGAAGTTGCCGACGAACGCGACGTTGCCCTTGATCGCCAGATCCGAGTTCGCAAATGCGATCGCGCCCGCCGCGGCCGGGTCGAAGAACCCGGGCGCCTTGTTCACGTGCGCCCTGAGCTCGACGCCCTTCGAAGCGATCCCCGGGTTGTCGAGCCCGAACGCGAGCCCGACGCGTGGGTCGTCGTTCGTGTGCGTTTGCGCGCCGGCGGCAGCCGGCATGAGCGCAAGCGCGAGAGCGCCCAGCGCGACGAACGTACGCGTCCGTCTGGCACGCTTGCCCGGTGTCGCATGAAGCTTGGAAGCGCCTGTCATCGATTTCCCCCATGGTCGGGAACGCGGCCTTGCGCACGTTCCGCAGCGAGCGAAATCCTGGCTCCCGCTCGGCGAGGAACGGCGCGGAATCCACGAAGATACAGGCGCCACGCGCCCGCTTCAAGAAATCGCCGGGAGCTGTCGCGTCGTCGCGCAGGGCCCTAGCGGTCACGATCGTCGCGCTCCTCGTGGCCGGATGTAGCGGCGGAGATGTCGAGGATGCGGCGCCCGAAACCACCGAGACCGGACCGAACATCGTGCAGCCCGGCGCGCCCGGCGAAACCGTTCGGGAGCTCTCGCCGGACGAGATCGCAACACTCGAGACGCCAACCCACACCGAGGCCGACGTCACGTTCATGGAGAACATGATCCTCCACCACGGTCAGGCGCTCGCGATGACGACGCTCGTTCCCGCGCGCACGAACCGGACAGATCTCCCGCTCTTCGCCAAGCGGATAGAGATCTCCCAGACCGACGAGATCAAGCGGATGGAGGGCTGGCTCGAGGCTCGCGGCGAGAAGCCGGTCCCGTACGACCCGAGCGTGAACCATGTCGGCCACCTCTCCGGGATGCTCTCGCCGCGGCAGATGGAGCGACTCGAGCAGCTGTCCGGTAGCGCGTTCGACCTCAGGTTCCTCCGTGCGATGCGGCGCCACCACGAGGGTGCGATCGCGATGGTCGCGGAACTGCAGGCCAACGGCGGCGGCATCGAGCCGGAGATCTCGATCTTCATGAACGACGTCGTAGGCGACCAGGGCATCGAGATCTCGCGCATCGCGACGCTGCTCGCCGAGATCGAGCACGGCTAGCCGAGCCGGCGCCTCACCAGGCTCCTCCGCCTCCACCGCCGCCGCCGCCTCCGCCGCCGCCGGAGAAGCCGCCGCCGCCACCGCCCGAGCCGCTCGACGGCGGAGCGAGTGCACTGCCGAACCCGGCCGAGAGGTCGCCGATTCCGAGCGCGCTCGGCCCGGAGCCGAGGTCACCGGTGGGACTGATCCAGAAGACGGTGCTCGCCTGGTGCAGCTCCTCCGGCATCTTCAGCTGCGCCGCCTGGAGTACGCGCTCGGCGATCCCGAACGCGATCCCGTAGACGAGGTAGCGCTCCCAGAGCTCGAGCGAGGCGGGCGGCGCGTCCTGCAGCCGGGGGAAGTCGGAGAGGAAGCGGCGGAACGCCTCCCAGCGCTCGGCCTCGCCCTCGATCGCCGCGCTGCGCCGCCGCCACAGGCGAACGAAGAACATCGACACGAAGAGGAGCATCGCGTTGACGAGCAGGCAGATGCTGAGCGCGATCATGACGACGTTCGCCCACGTCGGCGCGATCGGGCTGTAGCGGGCGACGCCGACGGCGAACAGGATCGCGCCCACGAGCACGAACGCGACGAGCGTGAGGATGAGCGGCAGGAGGCCCCGGCCGCTCAGCCACTTCTGATCCGTCACCGCGTCGTCGACGCGGGACTTGAACCGCTCGAACCGCTTGCTGTTCGTCTCGCGGTCGGCGGCGATCTCGTCGCGGAAGTTCGAGAGCAGCTGGCTCCCCGAGGTCATGACGCCGTCGGCGACCTCCTCGACGGCCCGCTCGAACGGCTTCAGGTCGAGCTCCTCGCCGGGGCTCAGCTCGAGATCGGCGACGTCCTCCTTGCGCAGGCCGCCCCAGATCGCCTTCTCGGTCGTGACCGGCGTCGACTTGTAGCGCCCGCGGCGGATCAGGTCGAAGAGCGTCGCGGTGAACTCCGCGGCGCCGACGTTCGTGCTCTGCCGGAGGAGCGTCGGGACGAGCGCGGGCTCGAGGTCGCTCGGCGGCTCCTGCTCGTACTCGCGGTCGTAGCTCGTGCGGCGTTCGCGCCCGTAGAACCAGTACGTCGCGCCGATCACGGCCAGCGCCGGGAGCACGGCGAGCCCGAGGAGGATGAGCAGCGTGCGGCCGAGGTGATCCTTGGCGTCGTTGATCTTGCGCTGGCTCTCCTCGAACTCGCGCGCGTCGGCCCGCTCCTCGGCGACGATCCGCTCGAGCGCGTTCCCGGAGCGGACCTGCGCGCCGGCGGTGGACGTGAGGAGTTCGCGCGGGAAGACGACGCGCATCTCGACGAACTGCTCGGCGGGGATGTTCTCGGCGCGCAGCGTCGCGTCGACCGAACCCTTCGTGACGTCGCCGCGCACGGACACCGGATGGCCCCAGACGAGAAACTGCTCCCCGCTCGCGTCGCCGGGGAGGAGCATCAGCGCGGAAAGCTGCCCGAGCGGCTCCTGCCACTCGTCGCCCCAGACCTGGAAGTTCACGTCCACGACGTCGTCGTAGGCGATCGCGAGGCCGCTGAGCTTGTACTTGATCGTGAACGAGCGCACCTCGTTGAAGGCGCTGTAGTGCCAGACGATCCGGTAGCGGTCGTCGGTCTCCTCGGTGCCGTAGGTCCCCGGGTCGCCGCTCGAGCCGAGCTCGGCCGACGCGCCCGGGCGGTAGGCCTGGCCGTTCTCCTCGACCGAGACGTTCGAGATCGACTCGCCCTCGCGGAGCGGAATGTCGCGGTAGCCGCCCGTGAACGGCCCGTTGAAGACGAAGAGGATCGTCTCGCTCACGTCGAGCGACCCGTCGTCGGCGATCGTGACGATGACGTTCGCGTCGGGGAGCGAGAACGACTTCGACTGCCCCTGCGCGGAGCCCGCGAGGAGGAGCGCCCCGGCGGCCAGCGCTACGGCGAGGCGGAGAGCTCTCAGAACTGGACCTGCGGCACTTCGCGCGCCGCGGCGTCCTCGACCTCGAAGTACTCGCGCGGCTTGAACCGGAAGATGCCCGCGACGATGTTGGTCGGGACGGTCTCGAGGGCGTTGTCGTAGCTCAGGACCGCGTCGTTGTAGATCTGGCGCGAGACGGCGATCTTCGACTCGGTCTCCTCGAGCTGTGCCTGGAGCTGCTGGAAGTTCTCGGTGGCGCGCAGCTCCGGGTAGTCCTCGGCGACGGCGAAGAGCTTGCCGATCGCCTGCGTGAGCATGTTCTCGGCGGCTGCCGATTCGGCCGGCCCCTGCGCCATCTGCGCCGCGGTCCGGGCCTTGGTGACCTCCTCGAACGTGGCGCGCTCGTGGCTCGCGTAGCCCTTGACCGTCTCGACCAGGTTCGGGATCAGGTCGTGGCGGCGCTTCAGCTGGACGTCGATCTGGGCCCATGCGTTCTCGCAGCGGTTCCGCAACCGGACGAGCCGGTTGTAGAGCACGACGAGGAAGATCAGGACGACGAGCGCGACGATGCCGATGGCGAGCCAGAGCACGGCGCTAGCCTACTCGGCCGGACGGCGGACGATCCACACGGAATCCTCGTGCCCGTCGTAGGGCCGGCGGTCGAACCAGCCGTAGCACTCCTCGATCTCGAAGCCGGCCTCGGTGAGCAGCTCGTCCCACCGCTCGGGCGGGAGCCAGGCGAGCTGCATCGACGTCTCGGACGTCGGGCCGCGCAGCTCGAGGGTCAGCGTGCACGCGGCTCTCGTCCCAGCGGGCGCGCTCCCAGATCCCGGGCTCGCGCTCGAGCCAGCGGTCGTGCGTCTCGTCGATGTCGGCGCGGCTCGGCGTGAACACGTCGAAGATGAACCGCCCGCCGGGGAGGAGCAGCTCGTGGGCGGCGGCGAGCGTGTCCGCGACCGGTCGGCGTCCGTGTGCAGGTGGAGCAGCGAGCGAAACGGCGCGGTCACGAGCTCGACCCGTTCGGTCACGGGAGGCCGGCGGAAGTCGCCCTCGCGCAGGTCGAGCAGCTCCGCGACGCCCAGCTCGGCCGCACGCCGCCGCGCGACGCCGAGCATCCCGGCCGAGGAGTCGACGCCGATCACCGGGACGCCCGCGTCGGCGATCGCGAGCGCGATCCGGCCAGTCCCGATGCCGAGCTCGACGATCGAGCCCTCGGCCTTCAGCGCCTCCGCGACGTAGAAGTCGATGTCTTCGGTGACGCTCGTCGACCACTCGTCGTAGAGCTCCGCGATCGCGTCGTATGACGAAGCAAGTTCCACGGAGGCCGATGATACGCTCGTCCGATGGACGTGGAGGCGCTCGAAACCGAGGCGGCAAGCGCGATTGCGCAGGCTTCCACGACGGCCGAGCTGGACGACGTCCGCGTCCGCTACCTGGGACGGTCGAGCGACCTGAAGCTCGCGCTGCGCGAGGTGCGCGACCGCGAGACCGGCATGAGCCTGAACGCCGTGCGCGAGCGGCTCGAGGCCGCCGTGGACGAGCGCCGGCGACCCTCGAGCGCGCCGAGCTCGACCAGCGCCTGACCGGCGAGAGCGTCGACGTGACCCTCCCCGGCGACGCGATCCCGCGCGGGCACCTGCACCTGATCACGCAGATCCGCCGCGAGGTCGAGGACGTCTTCCTCGGGCTCGGCTACCAGATCGTGGACGGCCGGGAGGTCGAGACCACGCGCTACAACTTCGACGCGCTCAACTTCCCGCCGTGGCATCCGGCCAGGTCGCGGCTCGCGTCGCTCTTCCTGAACGGCGACGTGCTCCTGCGCACCGAGACCTCGCCGTCGCAGATCCGCACGATGGAGGCGCAGCCGCCGCCGATCGCGATCATCTCGCTCGGCCGCGTCTACCGGCGCGACACGCATGACGCGACGCACAGCCCGGTCTTCCACCAGGTCGAGGGCCTCGTCATCGACCGCGGAATCACCCTCGCCGACCTCAAGGGGACGCTGCTCCACCTGATGCGCGCGCTCTTCGGCGAGGAGCGCGGGATGCGCTTCCGCACGCACTACTTCCCGTTCACCGAGCCGTCGATGGAGCCGGACGTCTCGTGCTTCAACTGCGAGGGCCAGGGCTGCCGCGTGTGCAAGCACTCCGGCTGGATCGAGATGGGCGGCTCCGGCATGGTCGACCCGTCGCTCTACGAGTTCGTCGGGCTCGACCCCGAGGAGTGGTCGGGCTTCGCGTTCGGCCTCGGCCTCGAGCGGATCGCCCAGCTCCGCCACGACGTCACCGACATCCGTCTCCTCTGGGACGACGACCTGGCGATTCCTCGAGCGCCAGTTCTCGAGATGAAGGCTCCCTGCGTCTCCTGGCTGCGCGAGTACGTCACCTTCGACGTGCCGCTGCGCGAGCTCGCCGACCGGCTCGCCGTCACGACCTGCGAGGTCGAGCGGATCTCGCGGCACGGCGTCGCCGACGCCGACGGCAACCTCGGGCTCTTCAAGATCGGGCGCGTCGTCGAGGCCGGCAAGCACCCGAACGCCGACCGGCTCCAGCTCTGCCGCGTGGACGTAGGCGAGGCCGAGCCGCGCCAGATCGTCTGCGGCGCGTGGAACTTCGGCGCGGGGGCGACCGTGGCCGTGGCGCTCCCCGGGGCGGTCCTCCCGGACGGAACCGAGCTGAAGCAGGCGAAGCTCCGCGGCGAGACCTCCGACGGGATGATCCTCAGCGAGCGCGAGCTCGAGCTCTCCGGAAACCACGAGGGGATCATGGTGCTCGGCGACGGGCACGAGGCCGGGACGCCGCTCGGCGACGTGTTCCCGCTCGGCGACGACGTGCTCGAGATCGAGGTGACCGGCAACCGGCCCGACCTGCTCGCGGTCTACGGGATCGCGCGCGAGGTCGCCGCGGTCTTCCCGGAAGCGGAGCTGCAGCCGTATCCCGCACACGCGCCCGCGTCGATGGGCGACGAGCACGTGGACGTGGCCGTCGAGCACTTCGAGGCCGCGCCGCGCTACATCGGGCGGCTCTTCCGCGACGTCATGGTCGGCGACTCGCCTCCGTGGCTGAAGGCGCGGCTGACCGCGGCCGGGATGCGCTCGATCTCGAACGTCGTCGACGTGACCAACTACGTCATGCACTCGCTCGGCAGCCCGCTGCACGCCTTCGACTTCGACACGCTCGCGGGCGGGAAGATCGTCGTCCGCCCCGCACGCACGGGCGAGGCGTTGCGCACGCTCGACGGCACCGACCGCAAGCTCGACCGCTCCGTTCTCGTGATCGCGGACGCCGAGAAGCCGGTCGCGCTCGCCGCGATCATGGGCGGGGAGGAAACCGAAATGCGTCCCGAGACGAGGACCGTCCTTCTCGAGGCCGCGAACTTCGAGCCGACCGGCATCCTCGCGACCTCGGAGCGGCTCGGGCTTCGCACCGACGGCTCGAACCGCTGGGAGAAGGGCGTCGACCCGTACCTGGCCGAGCCGGCCGCCGACCACGCGACCGCGCTGCTCGTCGAGCTCGCGGGCGCCAGGCTCGCGGGATCGACCGACGTGTCGGGCGGGCTGCCCGACCGGCCCGTCATCCATTTCCGCCCGGATCGGGCGAACGCGCTGAACGGCCTCGAGGTTCCCGAGGACGACCAGCGGCGGCTGCTCGCGCGGCTCGGCTTCGTCGAGACCGATGCGTGGGACGTCGTGGTTCCGACCTGGCGTGCCCGCGACGTGACCCGCGAGGCCGACGTCGTCGAGGAGATCGCGCGCGTCCACCTGGACGAGATCCCGTTCACGCTCCCGGCCCGCGGCGGGTCGGGGCGCCTGACCCGCGAGCAGCGCCTGCGCCGTCGGGCCGAGGACGCGCTCGTCGGCGCCGGCTTCGACGAGGCGTACACGTGGAGCCTCTACGGCAGCGACCCGAACCCCGACGCGCTGCGCCTGCCCGATCCGCTCTCCGCGGACGAGGCCGTGCTGCGCACGACGCTCGTCCCCGGCCTCGTCGGGGCGGTGCAGCGCAACCTCGACGCGGGCAACGAGGGGATCGCGCTGTTCGAGCTCGCGCGCGTGTACCTCCCGTCCGGCGAGAAGCTGCCGAACGAGCGCCGGCACGTGGCCGGGATCGCCGAGGGCGGCTTCGGCCGGGCCAAGGGCGCCGTCGAGACGCTCTTCTCGGCCCTGCGGCTCGAGCCGCGGGTCGAGCGGACGCAGAGCGAGTTCCTCCATCCCGGCAAGGCCGCGTCCGTCCAGGGCGGTTGGCTCGGCGAGCTGCATCCGACCCTCCTCGAAGGAACGTGGGGCGCGTTCGAGCTCGACCTCGACGAGCTGGCCGAGCTTGCGCCCGACGAGGCGCGCTACGCCGAGGTGAGCGCGTTCCCGGCCGTGCGCCAGGATCTCGCGTTCGTCGTGGACGAGGACGTTCTCGCCGGCGACCTCGTAAGAGTCGCGGTCGAATCGGCGACGGAGCTGGTCGAGGCGCGCGTCTTCGACGTGTACCGAGGCGGGCAGATCTCTGAGGGGCGCAAATCGGTCGCACTGCGCGTCGCGTTCCAGGCGCCCGACCGCACGCTCGACGAGGACGAGGCGCGCGCGATCCGCGAGCGGGTCGTCGCCGCCGTGGTCGAGCGCTTCTCCGCAGAGCTGCGCGCCTAGGACGTTCACCCGTCGCGTCGAACTGGGCTGGATGCGGTGGCGCTACCTGCGGTCCCTGCTCGCGCTCGCGGCGATTCTCGCCGTGGGCGTCCTCGCGGCTGCGCCCGCTTCTGCCAAGACCTTCGCCGCCATGCCGGGGACGCTCGGCGCCATCCCGGACGGTCTGAGCGGCAGCTGCGGATCCCCGACGCCGGGCTCGCCGAAGATCGTCAAGTTTGCGGTCAAGGGGCTCAAGGACACGATCACGAGCGTCACGGTGAAGCTCACGTTCGGCTCGCACCCGTGGGCGGGCGACATCACGGCCGTGCTCATCGCGCCGAACTCCTCCTCACAGACGCTGTTCGCGCGAACGGGCTCGCTCACCGGCTCGCCCTGCGGGGACAGCTCGAATCTCGCCGGGCCGTACACGTTCAGCGACACCGCAACGCAGAGCTGGTGGCCCGGCGCGGCCGCGGTCAACGGCTCGACCACGATTCCGACGGGCATCTACCGCACGTCCGGGCCGGGTGGTCCGAGCGTCAGTTCCGCGCCCTCGGACACCTCGCTCACCGGGGCGTTCGCGAGCGCGAGCCCGAACGGCATCTGGGCCGTCGCGCTGAACGATTCGATGGCGGGGGATGCCGGATCGGTGTCGGCCGCATCGCTCACCGTCACCGCGAAAGACACGATCGATCCGAACACGTCGATCGTGAAGAAGCCGAAGCGGACGACGACGAGCCGCAAGGCCGCGTTCACCTTCCGGTCGAGCGAGAAGGGCCTCAGGTTCCGCTGCAAGCTCGGCCGCGCGTGGAAGGACTGCGGCAAGTCGGCCACGTTCACCGTCGGTCTCGGGAAGCACACGTTGAAAGTGAGTGCGATCGACCAGGCCGGCAACAAGGACGCGACGCCGGCCTCGTACAGCTGGACCGTCGTCTCGGGCTAGCGCCGGAACAGGCGGTCGAGGAAGCTTCGCCGGCCCGGCGTCCACTGGACGACCGGCTCCTCCTCGAACGGCGGGAGCGACTCGAGCTCCGCCGGCGCCCAGGTCGGTCTCGACGCGGTCCGGCCAGATTCCTGTGACGCGCTCGGAGGCGACCATCGCCTCGCTCTTGAGCAGGCCGAGCGACACCGCGAGCCCGGTGAAGACGTCCGCGTTCTTGTCGCCGACGACCCGCGTCACGCGTCCCGCGTCGGTGCCGTCGCGTCCCACGAGGACGGCGTCGACCTCGATCGCCTTCCACGACACCTGCGGACGGTCGTCGGTCACACCGAGCGTCCGCCGGCGCGCCAGACCGGACCCTGCGTCGCAACGGGGCGCGCGTCGGAGACGACCTTCACGATCGTGATGCGCCCGGTGATCCGCTCGGCGTCGAGGCGCTCGAGGCAGCGCGCGGCCATCCCGACCGAGACGCCGTAGCCGACCAGCCGCGCCGAGCGGAACTGGAGCGCGCGCACGCCGTCCACGAGCACCGGGTTCGTCGGCCCGACGAGCATCGCAGCGCGGTCGACGAAGTCGCTCGAGTCGAGATCGATCTGCGCAAGGAGGTGCGACCAGTCGGACGGAAGTGCGTCGACGAGCCCACGCCACTCCTCCGCGAGCGCGTGATGCTCGGTGCGGAAGTCCCCGAGCGCCAGCTCGCCGGCGATGCCCTCGGAGTCGAGTCGCAGAAGCGCGCGTGACACGAGATCCGGGTTCAATCCGACCGTTTCGCCGTCGCGCTCGACGTCCAGCACGAACGTCTGCTCGTCGGGCGCCTGGCCGAGGAGGAGCGCCACCCGCTCCACGTCGTCAGGCTCGGCGACGGCCAGCTCGACGGTCGCGCGCTCCCAGCCGCGCGGCAGCTCACCGAGGATCTCCGTCCATTGCTCGCTGAGCTTCACGGTCGAGGATGCTAGCGTGCGACCGATGGCCACTGCAGAGAAGAAGACCCAGGCGCTCGCGCGCGACACCCTGAAGGACTTCCTCCGGGAGATGCTGCTCATCCGGCGTTTCGAGGAGAAGGTCGAGGAGCGGTTCCGCGCAGGCGAGCTGCCGGGCTTCCTCCACGTCGCGATCGGCCAGGAGGCCGTCGCCGTCGGGGTGTGCCGCGCGCTCGAAGACAACGACGTGATCGCGTCCACGCACCGCGCCCACGGCCACACGCTCGCGAAGGGCACGCACCCGAACGAGGTCATGGCGGAGCTCTACGGGAAGATGGAGGGGATGAGCCACGGGTACGGCGGCTCGATGCACCTCTACGACGTCGAGCGCGGAAACCTGGGCGCGAACGCGGTCGTCGGGGGCGGGCTCGCGGCGATCGTCGGCGCGGCGCTCGCCTACAAGATGCGCGGCGAGCCGCGGGTGGCGGTCGCGTTCTTCGGCGACGGGGCTACCAATACCGGCGCGTTCCACGAGGCGCTCAACCTCGGGCAGCTCTGGAACGTCCCGGCCGTGTTCGTCTGCGAGGACAACCACTGGGCCGAGTCGACCCCGCAGAGCCAGCATTCGCCGATCAAGGATCTGTCCAAGCGGGCCGAGGCGTTCGGCATGCATTCGATGACGGTCGACGGCCAGGACGTCGAGGCCGTGTACCGCACCGCGCAGAAGGCGCTGAAGCACGCGCGCGACGGCAAGGGCCCCGTGTTCGTCCTCGTCGAGACCTACCGGCTGACCGGCCACTACGTCGGCGACCCGCAGGTGTACCGGCCGAAGGAGGACCTGCGCGAGCTGCGCAAGACGCAGGATCCGATCGACAAGCTGCGCGCCGCGATCGAGCTGCCCGACGCCGAGTGGGAGGCGATGGACGCCGAGGTGATCGCGCTCGTCGAGGCCTCCGTCGAGTTCGCCAAGAACGCGACCGACCCCAAGCCAGAAGACGCGCTCAAGAACGTCTATGCGTAGTCCCCATCCGGTATCGCGAGTGAAGCGAGGCGACTGCCTCAACCCCGCCGGAAATGCGCAGCATTTTCGGCGGAGAAAGAACGTCTATGCCTGAGACGACCTATCGCGAGGCGGTTCGCGACGCCATGAGCGAGGCGATGCGCAACGACGACTCCGTGTTCATCATGGGCGAGGACATCGCCGAGATGGGCGGCTCGATGGGCGTCACGCAGGGGATGCTCCAGGAGTTCGGGCCCGATCGCGTGCGCAACACGCCGATCTCCGAGATGGCCATCGTGGGCGCCGGCATCGGCGCGGCGATGGCCGGGATGCGCCCGATCGTCGAGATCATGTACCAGGACTTCACGACGCTCTCGATGGAGCAGCTCGTGAACCAGGCCGCCAAGCACCGCTACATGTCGGGCGGCCAGCTCAAGGTTCCGCTGACCGTGCGCACGCAGGGCGGCGCCGGCTGGTCGCCGGGCGCCCAGCACGCGCAGCAGCTCGAGGCCTGGTTCGTCCACGTTCCCGGATTGAAGGTCGTCTTCCCGTCGACGCCCGAGGATGTGCGCGGCCTGCTCTGGTCGTCCATCTACGACGACAACCCCGTGATCTTCTTCGAGCACCGCACGCTCTATCCGTTGAAGGGTGAGGTCTCCGACTCGATCGAGCCGATCGAGCTCGGCAAGGCGCGCATCCACCGCGAGGGCGAGGACGTGACCGTGGTCGCGACCGGCCGCCTCGTGCACGAGGCGCTCGCCGCCGCCGAGGAGGCCGAGAAGGAGGGCATCTCCGTCGAGGTGCTCGACCCGCGCACGCTCCAGCCGCTCGACGAGGAGGCGATCGTCTCCTCGGTGAAGAAGACGAACCGCTGCGTCACCGCGCACGAGGCGATCGTCCGCATGGGCTTCGGCGCAGAGGTGGCCGCGGTCGTCGGAGAGCAGGCGTTCGACTACCTCGACGCGCCGGTCGAGCGCGTGGGCGCGAAGTTCGTGCCGCTGCCGTTCGCGCCGGTGATGGAGGAGTTCGTGATCCCGCACGCGGCCGACGTGCTCGCCGCGGTGCGCCGGACGGTGGGCCGGGGGTAATGGCCACCGAGGTCACGCTCCCGCGCCTGGGCCAGGGCATGGAGTCCGGCACGATCGTGCGCTGGCTCAAGTCCGAGGGCGAGCCGGTGGAGAAGGGCGAGCCGCTCTACGAGCTCGACACCGAGAAGGTCACGCAGGAGGTCGAGGCGGATGCTTCCGGCGTCCTGCTTTCGATCCTCGTCCAGGAGGGCGAGGTCGAGGTCGGCAAGGCGATCGCCGTGATCGGCGCCGAGGGCGAGGAAGCGCCGAAGCCGTCCGCGTCGACGAACGGCGGCGGCGGAACCGAGGTGGCCGAGCGAGAGCCGGCCGAGGAAGGCGATCCGGGCGCCGCCCGCGACGACGATCGCGCCGAGGGCGAGCAGGCGGGGGCCGAGCAGGCCGGTGAACCCGCGCAGGTTGCCCCGATCCAGCGGGACGGCGGGCGGATCAAGGCTTCACCGCTGGCCCGCCGCCTGGCGAAGGAGCGCGGCATCGATCTCGCGTCGCTTCGCGGCACCGGTCCCGAAGGACGGATCGTCGCGGAGGACGTCGAGCGCGCAGAGGCCGCGCCGGCCGCCGCGGCATCCAGCGCACCGGCCGCTGCGGTCGAGGAGATTCCGCTCACGCAGCTCCGCAAGACGATCGCGCGCCGCATGGGCGAGGCCTGGCAGGCCCCGCACTTCCAGATCGCGATGTCCGCGGACATGACCGCCGCCCAGGCCGCGCGCAAGGCGATGGTCGAGCGGCTGCGCGAGGGCGACACCAAGCCGACCTTCTCGGACATCCTCACCAAGGCCTGCGCGATGGCCCTGCTGCGGCATCCGGCGATGAACGTGCACTTCACCGGCGAGTCGATCCGGCAGTTCTCGACGGCCAACGTCGGGTTCGCGGTGGCGACCGAGAAGGGCCTCGTCGTCCCGGTCATCCGCGACGCGAACCGCAAGACGATCGCCGAGCTCGCCGCCGACCGCGCCGGGCTCGTCGATCGCGCCCGCTCGAGCAAGCTCACCCAGGAGGATCTCGCGGACGGGACGTTCACGATCTCGAACCTCGGGATGTTCGGCGTCTCGCGCTTCGTCGCGGTGCTGAATCCGCCGCAGGCGGGGATTCTCGCCGTCGGCGCGATCGAGGAAACGGCGGTCGTCCGCGACGGCGAGATCGTCGCACGGCCGATGCTCGAGCTGACCCTGTCGTGCGACCACCGCTCCGTGGACGGCTCGGTCGCGTCGGAGTTCCTGGGGACCGTGAAGGCGTTCCTGGAGAACCCCGCGCTGATGCTGTGAACGTCTGGTATCGAGTCTCCGATCTCGACGCCGCCTGTGACTTCTACGTGACCAAGCTCGGGTTCGAGCTGATCTTCCGCGACGACGAGGCGCGCTGGGCTGGTCTCGCCGCCGGCGGTTCCGAGCTGAGCCTCTCGGAGGAGCGCGCAGGCGATCCGGACATCGTCTTCACCCTCGACGTGCCGGACGTGGTCGCCGAGGCCGCCCGCCTCCGCGAGGCCGGCGTCGAGGTCGGGACGGCACTCGAGATTCCCGGCGGCCTGCGGATCGTGGACGTCTTCGATCCGGACGGAAACCGCCTGCAGCTCGCCGAGGTGATCTAACTCTCCCCGCTCGGGGGATGGAAGTTCGAGCCAGTCGCGGACAAGGTGCGACTGACCGGATTTCCCCCGGGTCAAAGTGAGGGCGGCCTAGAGTGCCGTCCTTACTCTTAAGCGGGGGCTACGCGGAGGCGGGGAGGACGAGCTCGAGCTCGGTGTCGGCGAGCTCCTCGCGCAGGGCGTTCACGACGGCCGGGTCGAACTGCGTGCCGGAGCAGCGCTCGATCTCGGCCAGCGCCTCCGAGCGCGTCATCTTCTGGCGGTAGACGCGGTCGGTCGTGATCGTGTCCCAGGCGTCGGCGACGAAGAGGATGCGCGCCGGCAGCGGGATCTCCTCGCCGACGAGGCCGTCCGGGTAGCCGTCGCCGTCGAAGCGCTCGTGGTGGTGCAGCACCCAGGTCGCGATCGGGTCGAGGCCGAGCGACTCGAGCATCCGGCAGCCGATCTCCGAATGGCGCTCGACGACGCTCCGCTCAGTGGGCGTCAACGAGCCGGGCTTGTGCAGGATCTCCTCGGGGATGAGGAGCTTGCCGATGTCGTGCAGGCTCCCGGCGACGCGGATCAGCTCCGCCTCCTCGGCGTCGAGCCCGAGGCGCCTCGCGAGGCGAACCGCGAGCTCTCCGACGTTGTGCGAATGGCTTCCGATGTAGACGTCGCGCGCCACAACCGCGTTCGCAGCGCTCGCAGCCTTGTGAATTCCCGCCGCGCGGCCGGCGAGCGCCGTCGGGATGGACGGCATGCGCCCGTCCGACGAGTACACGTGCACGCGTGCCTTGCCGTGGCCCTTCGCGGAGTAGAGCGCCTTGTCGGCGACGCGGACGAGCTCGGTGCGCTCGACGCCCTCGCTCGGGTAGGTCGCCACGCCGATCGAGATCGAGACCGCACCGCCGTGGTCGTAGCGAGCCGCGAGGACGCGCTGGCACAGCGCCTCCGCTGCGATGCGTCCCTCCTCGGTCGTGCGACCGGGGAGGAGCAGGGCGAACTCGTCGCCACCGACGCGGAACGACTCGCCGCCGCGGCGCAGGCGCGCGGCCACCTGGGCGAGAGCGCGGTCGCCAGCGACGTGTCCGTAGGTGTCGTTGATCGTCTTGAAGTCGTCGACGTCGACGAGGCAGAGCGTCACGGGTGTGCCGTCCGAGTCGGCCCTGTCGAGGTAGCGCTGGAGCAGCTCCTCGAAATGGCGCTTGTTGCCGAGCCCGGTCTGCGGGTCGGTGAGCGCCAGGCGCATCGCGCGCATGGCCTTGTGAACCGAGCGCTGGTAGAGCGCCACCGCGATCAGCGGTCCCGCGAGCGCACCCATGAGGAGTGGCGACTGGTTCCAGAGCACGGCCAGCATCAGGCTGACGGAGCCCATGATCGCGAACGGCCCGGCGTTGGCGTGGGCGTTTGTACGCAGGAGCGATCCGAACGGTCTCCCCGCGATCCGCGCGATGATCGCAGTCGTCAGCACCATGTTCGTGACGAAGAACGCGGAGATAGCGCCGATCGTCCCGAGGAGGAGCAGGCCCGCAGCCTCCGCGCCGTGTGACGAGACGGCGACGGCCGCTCCGGCTGCGGCGCCGGAGAGCCCGTAGACCGCACTGTTGTATGCGACTTGTATCGGCTGCTTTCGCCGGTAGCCGTCGACGAGGATCACTGTCAGCGTCGCGACCACCACAGCGGGCGCCCAGCCGTATGTGAGCGCCGCGCCCATGACGAAGACGGCCGCGAGCGAGACCTCGCCGGCGGGCTCGAGCGGCACAGGAAACGCCTCGGCGAACGTCGCAGCGGCGAGCAGCGCGACAGGGCCACCACGAGGCCCGGGTCGGGGGACGTCGCGAGCGTCCAGATCGCGAGCGCAAGCGCAGCCGCACCGCCTCCGATGACGGGGAGGGCGATCGAGCGGATCGAGGGCTGCCGCAGTCGAGTCGTGGTCATTTTCGTAGGCCCGTGGGCCAGGGTCTTAGAGCGCGCTAGAGGTCGTCACGGCCGCTATCGCCTTTTTTTGCGTATTCGCCCATCCCCAGGAAGGGGGTTACCCACCGGCGGATGTCGCTTCCAGCCTGGAAATCCCCGTTCGGGGGATCGCTGTTCCACCCGTGGGGGGCGACAGTAAGACCGTGTGCGGGACGGGAGTACAGCGGGACAGTTCGCTGCCCAGTTCGTTCCTTGCTCACGGATCACACATCTGCACAAGGAGGAAGGCATGTTGCGGCTTCGCATGTGGACTGTCCGCTACGCGCTCCTCGCGGCTTTTGTTCTGGCTGCGGGCGCGGGATTTAAGTGGAACTAGGTCTTTGACGGACGGAGTGGCCGGCCCGCATTGCGGGCCGGCCGCAACGGCCGGCCTTGACGCCGCGGCAACCCCTCTGACGCGCTAGGTGTTCCTCCTCCCAAGCATCGTTCTCGGCGTAGCTTTCGCCTTGCTCCTCGGCGGGAAGCCGTCACGCCTGCTCCGATTCGAGTTTCGCCACGGCTGGGCCGTGTTCGTGGCGCTCGCCGCGCAGATCGTTCTCTTCTCGAGCCTGCGCGAGTTCGTTCCCGAGGTGCTTCTCGAGCCGATCCACCTCGGAACCTACGCGCTGCTCTTTTGGTTCGCGCTTGCGAACTTCCGCCATATCGTGCTCCTCCCGCTCTTCCTCGGGATGGCGCTGAACGCGATCGCCATCCTCTCGAACGGCGGCCAGATGCCGGTCAACCCGGAGGCGTGGGCTGCGACGGGGCTCGACACGTCGGCCACTTCGAACATCGAGGTCGGCGGGGACCGGCTCGCGTTCCTCGGCGACATCTTCGCGCTCCCCCGCGAGCTGCCGTTCACGAACGTCTTCTCGATCGGCGACCTGCTTCTCGGAATCGGAACGGTTCTGCTGATCGTGATCGTCTCGACCGCGGAGACGTCGCGGCCCGCTCTCTCCTCGTCGCGTCTCCTCGAGCCGTTGCGGACACCATCGTTCAGGCGTCTGGCGGCCGGCAAGTTCGTGTCGCAGCTCGGCGACTGGGTTACGGTCGCGGCGCTCGTCGGCTGGATCTACGCCGCGACCGGTTCCGTGGGCCAGGTCTCGGCGCTCCTCGTCATTCGCCTTCTGCCGCCCGTGCTCGGTGGCGGGCTGGCGGCCGCGCTTGTGGACGCGTTGCCCCGCAAGCCTCTGCTTGTGCTGGTCGAGCTCGGCCGCGGCTCCCTCGTCGCCGTTGCCCTGGCGGGAATCCTTCTCGACATCCGGCCGATCGCGTTCATCGCGATTGCAGGATCCGGTCTGCTTTCCGCGGTGTCGTCGGCCACGGTGCGCTCACTCGTTCCCTCGATTGTCGAGCGTCGCCAGCTGCCGGCCGGGAACGCGGTCCTCGGGCTCGCCCAGGACGGCGCGATGGCGCTCGGTGCGCTCGCTGCCGGGATCGCGCTGGCGACGACGACGGTCGCCGTAGCCCTCAGCATCGACCTGGTGACGTTCGTCGTGGCCGCCTTCCTCTACATGGGCGTTCGAGTCCCCTCGTTGGCCTCCGCTGACCGGCGGGCGCGAGGAGGTCTCGTCGACGGGTTCAACTACATCGCGCGGCGGCGCCTCATCCTCGTGGTCGTCGGCGCCTTTGCAGCGGCGACGATGGCGACCGGCCTGACGAACGCGACGCTGCCGCGGTTCCTCGGAACCGAGCTCGGGTTGGGGGCAGGAGCGTACGGCTTCGGCTTCGCGGCCCTCGCCGGCGGCCTGGCGCTCGGAAGCGTCGTCACCGGGCTCGCACCGGTCGGCGAGATCGGCGGCCGCTGGATCGGCGTGGCGCTTCTCCTCATGGCGACGGTGTTCGGGGTGCTCGCCCTGACGGAGCACGCACCGACCGCACTGCTGCTCCTCGGCCTGATCGGGTTCCTCGACGGAACGACCGACGTCCTCTTCGACACGATCATCCAGCGCGAGGTGGATCCCGCGTACTACGGCCGTGTGTTCGGCCTCAGCTCGGCGTTCTTCACCATGTCGATGATGGGAGCGGTGGCGCTCGCTCCAGTCGCGAACAGCCTTGGTGCGCCGCATGCCGTCATCATGGTTGCGGCCGGCTGCCTGCTCGTGGCCGCCGTGGTCGCGCTCGTCGGCACCCGGCGCCAGCTCGCGCCGCTCCAGGCACCGCCCGGTAGGATCGCGCTCGACACGCGACCCTAGAGGAGAGCCTCAATGGAATGTGACGTTGCCGTCCTCGGCGGAGGTCCGGGCGGCTACAGCGCAGCGATTCGCGCGGCGCAGCTCGGCGCCAAGACCGTGTGCATCGAGAAGGAGCCGGAGCTCGGCGGCACGTGCCTCCGTGTCGGCTGCATCCCGACCAAGGCGTGGGTGCAGACCGCCCACGCGATGACGGAAGCGGGCGAGAGCTTCGCCAAGTTCGGCGTCCAGGTCAGCGAGCCGAAGCTCGATCTCGCGCAGGCGAACGTGTGGAAGGACGCGATCGTGAAGCAGCTCACCGGCGGCGTCGCGTCGCTCTTCAAGGCCAACGGCGTCGAGTGGGTGAAGGGCGTCGGGACGTTCAAGGACGCGAACACGATCGCGGTGGAGGGCGGGGAGGACGTCACCTTCAAGTCGGCGATCGTCGCGACGGGCTCGTTCCCGCTGCGCCCGCCGATCGAGGGGATCGACTCGGCGCGCTGCGTCGACTCCACGGGGCTCCTCTCCCAGACGGAGGTGCCGAAGCGCCTGGTCATCCTGGGTGGCGGGATCATCGGCTGCGAGTTCGCGTCGATCTTCAACCGCTTCGGGTCCGAGGTCACGATCATCGAGATGCTCCCGAACCTGATCCCGGCCGAGGACGCCGATGCGCAGGCGGAGTTGAAGAAGCAGTTTTCGAAGCGCGGGATCGCGCTCCATCTCGACTCGACGTGCAAGAAGGTCGAGGACACGGGCTCCGGGCTCGTCGTCTACTTCGGCGAGGGTGAGAAGGTCGAGGCCGACCTGATGCTCGTCGCCACCGGCCGCGGGCCATTCGTCGAGGGCGTCGGGCTCGAGAGCGCGGGCGTGCAGTTCGACAAGCGTGCCGGTATTTCCGCGGACGAGGGCCGGCGGACGTCGGTTCCGCACATCTATGCGGTGGGCGACTGCGCCGGCTACTGGCAGCTCGCGCACACGGCGTTCCGCGAGGGCGAGGTCGCTGCCGAGAACGCGATGGGCCATGACGCCGTCGTCGACAACCGCGGCGTGCCGCGCCCGATCTACACGGATCCGGAGATCGCCGGCGTCGGTCTCACCGAGGCGGAGGCGCGCGAGCAGTACGGCGACGACGTGGCGGTCGGCAAGTTCCCGTGGTCGGTGAACGGGCGCGCGATGATGCAGGACGCGACCGTCGGCTGGGTGAAGACGATCCACGAGTCGCGCTACGGCGAGTTCCTCGGGCTCGTGATGGTGGGGCCGCACGTGACCGACCTGATCGAGGTGGGGGTGGTCGCGCTCGATTCCGAGTCGACGATCGAGACGATCGCCGACGGGATGACTGCGCACCCGACGCTCTCGGAGGCGATCAAGGAAGCGGGTCTCCTGGCCCTCGGACGCGCGATCCACATGCCGAACAAGAAGCCCCGCGCCGCCGCGAAGGCCTAGCGGGCACCGGCGTCCGGCAGCCACAGGCGTCCGCCCGCTGCGCGCAGATCCGTCGCGGGCTCGAGTCCGGTCCTGTCACACCCGCGCGCGCACCCTGGACCCAGCCCCACCCAGGGTGGGGATGAAGTCCACCCGCCGCCCGCTGCGATCGTATCCGGGGAGTGCGCACGGTTTGCGCGCAGAAGCGCGCCGATAGTGCAACAAGTTGTCCCAGTGGGAACACGACTGGGACTAGACTCCGCCGGAGAAGAGGGAGCAACATGCTGAACCGCCGCAAAGCGATGATCGGATGGCTCGTCTACTCGGCCGCGAAGCCGGTGGCCAAGCGCGCCGTGAAGGTCCAGGCGAAGAAGACCGCCCAGAAGTCCACGTCGACCACCCAGAGCAAGGGCGGCGGCGCCGCGCGCATGGCGGCGCGTGTCGGAGCGGTCGCCGCGATCGTGGGCGGCGTGCTCTTCTGGAACCATCGCCGGTCGAACGACGACGAAGAGCTCCCGCCCACCTGACCGCCCCCGACGTCGTCATCTGCGGGGCCGGGCTCGCCGGCTGCACCCTCGCGCGCTACCTCGCCGAGGCCGGGCGCAACGTCATCGTCTGTGACCGCGGCGGCATCGGCGCGGGCGCGTCCGGGCGAAACGGTGGCTTCCTCTTCCGCCAGCCTGCGGACTGGATCAACGACCTGCTCACCGAGTCGGCGGAGATCTACACGGAGCTCGGCGACCGAGTCGAGCTGCCCTTCGACTTCCAGCCGCGATCGCAGCTCCTGCTCGCCGCGGAGGAGGACGAACTCGACCGCGCCCGCGAGTACGCCGAAGCCGTGGGAGCGAAGGAGCACGACACGAACGCAGACCCCTGGCTCGCCGACGACCTCGCCGGCGGGTTCCTCGTCGACGGCGGCTACACGCTCGACGCGCGAGGGGCCACGTCCGCGATGGCGGAGGCCGCCCGCCGCGCCGGCGTCGTCTTCCTGCTCGGCTGCGAGGCGAAGCAGGTGCTCGTGAAGGGAAACCGCGTGACCGGGATCTCGACCGACGCCGCGATGCTCCAGACCGAGCGCGTGATCGTCGCGACCGGCCCGCGCGCCCGCTTCCTCCTGCGCAGCGTCGGCCTCGACCTGGAAGTCACCGCCACGCGAGGCTGGCTTCTCGAGACCGGCCCGGTGGAGCACCAGCCGCCGTACGCGCTCGAGGAGGCGGCGTGGCCGACCCAGGCCGAGATGGCCCCGGTCGCCGCCGACCGCACGCTCGGCGAGCTCGCCGACGGTCCGGCCGAGCCCGGACTGGTCTCGCTCCTCCTCGGCCCGCGCCCGGCCGGCCAGCTCCTGATCGGCACGTCGCTCGCGCCGTCTCTCCACGAGGAGCCCGAGGCCCCGGACACCATCCGACGTATCGCCGAGCGCGCCGTCCGCATCGCGCCGCACCTGCGCGGCGTGAAGGTCGCCGCGGCCTGGTCGGGCCGCCGCGCCATGACGCCCGGACGGCCGCCCGGTCATCGGCCCGGTCGGGATCGACGGGCTCGAGGTCGCCGCCGGCTTCTCCTCGATCGGCATGGTCACGATCCCGGCCGCGTGCCGCCGGTACGTCGCGGGCGACCGCACGCTTCGACCCGGAGCGCCTCGCGTGATCCGCCCCCTCGAATCCAAGGACTACCCGGCGCGTCGCCAAGGTGCTCGGCGAGTCGATGTACTGGCTCCCGGAGCCGACCGCCGGCCGGGGTCGAGCACTGGCTCACGAGCCAGCCGGAGCGCGCGCGATATCCACCTTCTCGTCGCCGAGGAGGACAGGCAGCATCGTCGGCTACGGCCAGAACCTGCTCGCCTGGTACACGAGCCGCACGGATCTCGCGGCGGTCTGGATCGGCGTCGCCGAGGCCGAGCGGAACCGCGGCATCGGAGCGGCGCTCTACCGCGGCGCCGAGGAGTGGTGGACGCCGCTCGGAGTCCGGACGCTCGCACGACGACCGCGGTCGAGGGAACGCCCGGGATCGAGTTCGCGCTCGCACGCGGGTTCGAGCGGACGCGAACGGCGTACCAGCAGCGCCTCGAGCTCGCGGATGCGGATCTCTCCGGCCTGGCCCGGCTCGAGGCCGACCGCGCCGCCGAAGGGCTGCGCGTCGTGCCCCTCGGCGAGATCCGGGACATCGCCATGCTCCAGGAGCTGTACGCGATCGCCTCGCGCGACGTCCCCGAGGACGAGGTCGAGGACAACGTGCAGCCGGACGAGTTCGAGCGCCACATCCTCGGCGACCCCGAGATGTCTCGCGAGGCGAGCATGGTCGTCCTCGACGGGGACACGCCCGTGTCGCTCGCGTTCCTGCTCATCAACCCGGAGTCGATGCTCGGCATGAGCGACATGACCGGAACGCTCCCGGACTACCGCGGCCGCGGGCTCGCCAAGCTCGCGAAGCTCGCCGTCTTCCGCGCCGCGCGGCGAGCTCGGCGTCACGGCGGTCACGACCGAGAACGACGCCGAGAACGCGCCGATGCTCGCGCTGAACAAGAGCGTCGGCTACAAGCGCGAGCGCACGCTGGCGAGTTTCAAGCGAGACCTCTAGCTAGGCTGCGCGCATGGATCCGCTCACCGCTCCGATCGAAGGCGCGGACAGCCGCTCGCTCGCCGGCGTGCAGATCGACACCGTGCCGATCGGCGAGGCGCGCCTGAAGCGCGCGATCTACCCGGCCGGCTTCCGCTGGAGCCGCGACATGAAGCCGCACGTCTCCACGGATCTCTGCATGCACGCGCATGTCGGCTTCCTCGCGCAGGGCGCGATCGCCGGCGAGTACGAGGACGGCTGCACGTTCGCCTACGCCGCGCCTGCGGCGTTCGTGATCGACGCGGGTCACGACGCCTGGGTCGAGGGCGACGAGGACGCGGTGCTGATCCAGTTCGACGCGGCCGAGAACACGGTCGAGTTCCTCGGTCTCACCGGACACTCGCACTAGCGTCCTCGATGGACGCCGAGCGGCCCGCCGTCTACCAGTCCCCTGCGGCGCGCGCCTGGGTCGCGATCATCGTGCTCGCGCTGATCGTCGCCGCCGACGTCGTCGCCATCGTCTCGGACGTCTCCGAGGTGCGCCTGCTCCAACGCGCGCAGACGGAGCGCATCTCGTTCGAGGAGGCCGACGCGAACGACGTGCGGCAGGCCGCGATCTCCGCCGTGCAGCTCGTGCTCTTCATCTGCGGCGCGGTGTTCTTCATCGCGTGGCTCAAGCGGATGTACCGCAACGCCCGGGCGATCGCGCCGCCGGAGCCGCGCTACGCGGAGTGGTGGACGATCGGCGGGTGGTTCATCCCGATCTGGAGCCTCTTCCGCCCGTTCCAGCTCGTCGATGACGTGCGGCGTTCCGGGGAGCCGCGCGGCGACTGGGTGCCCGTGCTCCTGTGGTCTTGGTGGCTCGTCTGGCTCGGAAGCCTCGTGCTCCACAACGTCTCGTTCACGGAGTCGGGGCAGAACGACACGCTCGACGAGGCGATCGCCGGCTCGAAGTGGCTCGCGGCCGCGGATGTCGCCGACGCGGTCGCGGCCGTGCTCGCGCTGGCCGTGGTCGTGGTGCTCACGCGCGCGCAGGAAGCGCGCGCCGGCCGCTAGGCCTCGGCGGGCACGAGCCAGGTCGAGCGCGCGAAGGCGCACACCTCGCCGTCGGCGGTGTAGACCGCCGAGCCCGCGAACCGCTTGCGCCCGTCGGCGCCGACCGGCCAGCCGGCGACCACGTACTGCTCGCCGCCCACGACCGGCTCGACGATGCGCGCCGCCAGCCGCCCGAGCAGCACGCCCGAGCGCGAGAACTCGTCCACGGCCCAGCCGGAGGGGCAGTCGAGCGCGGCCCACACGAGCAGATCGGAGACATCCGCCGGCGCGGTCCACGGCGCAGCGACCAGCTCGCGCCCCTCGACGAGCCCGGCGTAGATCCCGAGCCCGTCCTCCCGCTCGGGCCCGCACACGAAGCACGTCGAGTACGCGTGCTCGACGAACCCGGCGTACCGCTCGCGAGCGCGCTCGGCCTCCTCCACGGACACCGGCGCGGGCACGTCCAGCTCGAGCGACTCCAAGCGGCTCGACCTGCAGCCACGAGCGTCTCGCCGTCGCGCACCGCGCATCGCCGCCGTCGCGAACCACCGCCAGCTCCCGATCCAGCGGAGGAGGCACGCGCAGCGTCACCTCGGCGAGCCCGCCGGCCAACGCCGCGAAGAGCCCGCACGCGTACCCGCCGTTGGCCGACCCGGGCGGCCCGTTGAACCGCCCGGGGATCGTCACCGTCTCGGTCAACAGCTCCCGCGCTTCCGCCAGCCGAGGCTGGCGATCGCCGTGACGCCGGTCGCCAGGTGCTCGACCGTGGTCGCGAACGCGTAGCGCCCGGGCTTCCAGGCGCCGTTCGGGCACGCGAGCCCGAGCCCGCGGGCGGAGAGCGAGAAGCCCATGTTCGGCCCGCCCTCGCCGCAGTTCATCGTGGCCCGCGACTTCGACCGGCGGATCACCTTGGGCGCGCCGCTCGCGGGGATCCGCTCGACGATGATCGAGACCTTGATCCGCCGCCACTGGTTGCAGCCGAGCGTCTCGTTCAGCCAGCCGCCGCGCATGTCCGTCGCCTTGGCCGAGAGGAGGATCGACGCCGAGACGTCGAGATCACCGCTCTCGGCGTTCGCGAACACCTCCGGCTCCGCCAGCGCAGTCCCGGCCAGAACCGCCGCTCCGAGCACCGTTGCCGCGAAGATCGTGAAGCGTCTCATCGTTCCTCCCCTTGCGTTGAACCTTTGATCGAATGACGGTAACGGGCGAGCCCGGACGCCCGCCGCCGTTTACCGTTGACCCATGATGATCACGGAGCACACCAAACAGGTCATCCCGTTTCGCCCGGACGACGCGAAGCGCGTGGGGGAGGGCTGCTTCTACCTCGACCTGATCGTCTGGCTGAACGGCGACCGGATCGAGCTCGGCGACCGCGTCGGCTTCAACTACGGCTGCTTCGTGAACGGCTACGGCGGCCTCACGATCGGCGACGACTGCATCTTCGGCCCCTACGTGATGATCCACACGGCGAACCACGAGCTGGACGACCCGACGCGTCCCGCTGGCCGAGCAGGGCTGGCGCGACGACGGCCCGCTCGAGATCGGCCGCAACGCGTGGATCGGGATGGGCACGTGCATCCTCCCGGGCGTCACGATCGGCGAGGGCTGCGTCGTCGGCGCGGGCAGCGTGGTCGCTGCGCGACCTGCCGCCGTTCACGGTCGCCGTCGGGAACCCCGCGCGCGTCGTCCGCGAGCGAGATCACTGAGACCGAGCCGATGCGCGTCCTCTTCCTGGAGCAGCAACCCTGCATTCGCGCGCTCAAGATCGCCGTGGGCCTGCGCTCGGCGATGCCCGGCCTCGAGCTCGGCTTCGCCTACCAGGGGAAGAGCCTGACCGAGTGGTACGGCGCCGGCGACGAGACGCTTCGACCGCCTGTGGCGCCTGACGGGAGACGCGCGGCGCCGCGCTCGCCGCCGTGCTGGAGGAGTTCCAGCCGGATCTCGTCCACAGCCACAACCTGCCGGACGCCCTGACGGTGCTCGCGACCGAGCTCGTCGCGGGCCGCGCGCCGGTCGATCCACGACGTCCACGACCTGCAGAGCCTGCGCCAGACGCCGTACGAGGACGGCTTCCCAGAGCCGGGCGACCCGCTCGAGCTGGAGCGCCGCGCGATCGAGGAGAGCGACGCGCTCGTCGACCGTCTCGGCCGAGCTGCTCGCGGAGATCCGCGCGCGCTACCGGGTCCCCGGCGCCGGCGCTGGTGTTCCCGAACTACGCCCTGCGGCGCGACCTGCCCGCCGCCTGCCGTCGAGCGAGCACCGCGATCGTCGGACCCGCCGCGCCTCGTCTACCAGGGAACGCTGTCGGTGAACGGCGGCCACTACGACCTGCGGGAGATCTTCAGCGAGCTGGTCGCCGACGGGCGTGACGCTGGACGTCTACCCGAACCGCGACGTGCCGGAGTACCGCGAGCTGGCCGCGGCTCTCCGGACTGCGTGCACGACCCGCTGCCGCCGGCGGAGCTGCTGCGCGAGCTCCCGAGCTACGACTTCGGCTGGTGCGGCTTCAACGAGACGCTGAACAGCGCCCACCTGGACACGGCGCTCCCGAACAAGCTGTACGAGTACCTAGCGTGCGGCCTCCCGGTGCTGGCGTTCCCGCATCGAGCGATCACGCATGTCCTGAAGGAGCGAGGGCTGGGGATCGTGGTCGAGTCGCCGCGCGAACTGGGCCCAGAGCTGGCGAGGCGGGATCTTGGGAAGCTGCGCGCGCGGGTCGGGGCGGCGCGCGGGAGGCTTACGGTGGAGGCGAACATCGGCAGCGTGGTGGCGTTGTATGAGGCTTTGGTGGCTAGCCCCGCGCGGCCGTGAGCAGTTAGCGGGATCGGAGGCATGGGCGCTGCTGAACTGTTCAAGTGCCTTGAGTCATCCGCCGGAGTCGATCGAGTCGATCTCCGAGGTATGTACGCCGCTCGGAATTTGGAAGTACGCGGCGAGCAATCGCACCGAGTCGTAGTGAGCCACGAGCCTCGTCTGCGGTCACCTCCGCGCTCCCGAAAACCTCGCTCGCGTCTGATCTCAGCGAGTTGATCGAGGAAACGAGGAACGAAGTCGACGAGATTTTCACGGGAGTGGAGTGGCCGTTGCCTCTTGCGCTGACTGCGTTGACCCGCCAGGATCGAGGGACGTGTCCGGTCAGGTCAAGGATCCGAGGGGTGGGGCTCTGCGGCAGCGCTACGAAGAAGCTGTTCCCGCTTGCCCCGATCTGCGCGTACCTGTGGAGGCAACCGCAGAGGAGACCTCGGCCTGTCAGTCGGCGAGTGAGGTAACTCTACGTGAGCGGCGTGCTTCTTCCGGCCGAGCGTGAAGTCTGGCTGATCGCCAGGGAGCCGGCATGACATCCACGACCGGCGCCCATGGCGACTATCCGGACTACTACTACAAGCTTGGGAATCTGTTCGGCTCATACCTACTCGGATCGTCTGCCCCAATGTCTTGGGACACGCGCAAGAAGCTCGAATGTTCGGCGGGGGTGATCCGATCATCCGCCCACAGCGGCCAGGTCCGACGGCCACCACCGTTCCTGGAACGCCGCACGATGTCCTGGTGGGCTACGTTCCGAGCGCACGTGAGTCCCGCCGGCGCTCGGCGGGTGCTGACCTTACTCGCCGCCGCGCGGGGGGTCGAGTTGGGCGGGCGCGAGGACGCCGACCCTTATGGCGCGCTTGATGATTTCGTCCTCAAGCATCTGACGCTTCGAGCAGCAGCTTGTGGTGCTTGGACGCCTTCGGCGGGCCGTGGCCGAAGCGGATGCAGCGGGGCCGCGTTACTCGAGAAAGGATCTCGAATCGCTGCCGGCTATTCGCTTACGTCCGGGGTTTTGGCTGCTGATGCGCTCGGATGGCCTCAAACGCGCAAGCGTTTCTTCCTTGTCGCTCGCCGGTCGGGTCGCCCCGAGCCGTTGGCGGACATCGCTCTCGAGCTTCGGCGCGAGCCGCAGCCGGTTTCGTGGGCCATCGGCGACCTGCTCGACCGAGGCGGGGACTTGATGGACGAAGTGGCTGAGCTCAGTGCAGAGAATGCAGAACGGGTCGCATGGTTGTTCTTCGAGCGATGAATACGACATGCCTCTTCACCTCCGCCCCGATTGCCACAAAGAGGGGACCTCGTACGGCGCGGTGTACGGGCGTATGAAGTGGGATGCACCTGCCCCTACGTTGACCACCGGGTTCCTGACTCCGGGTCGTGGACGCTTCATCCATCCGAAGCGACCTCGAACCATCACGCCTCGTGAAGCCGCGCGCCTTCAGGGCTTCCCTGACTGGTTCGATTTCGTCGGGGAGGAGCCTCCTGCGAGGCGAGATCTGGCGAAGTGGATCGGCAACGCAGTTCCCACAGTGCTCGGGCATGTTGTGGGGCTCGCAGCGCTTCGCGGCGCGCGGGCGTCGTAGTTCTAGCACCGCGACGGTGTCGCCTCCGATACGGAGCCTGGCGGAGGTGCATCCTTCGGACAACGCAACTTGCGCTTCGGACCAGATCACTTCACGTACTCGCCAACCGACCTGAACGGCTTCCTCGCCTGCCCGCACCTCACCGCTCTGCAGGTCGCCGTTGCGCTCGACGAGATCAAGAAGCCCTTCCGCGTCAACCGCCACGCGGCGCTTATTCAGCGCAAGGGGGACGAGCACGAGGCTCGGTACCTCGCGCAGCTCGCGGACGACGGCCGCGACATCACGACGATCGACTTCGACGACCGCGACTGGGAACGCGCCGTGCCCGAGACCGAGCGCGGCGATCCACGACAAGCGCCGACGTCATCTACCAGGCCGCGCTCCGCGAAGGCGACTGGCGCGGGCTCGCCGACTTCGTGGTCTCGACGCCCGACGGCTACGAGGTCATCGACACCAAGCTCGCCCGCCACGCCAAGCCGCCGCACGTGCTCCAGCTCTGCTTCTACACCGAGCAGATCGCTCGGATCCAGGGGCACGAGCCCGCCGCGATGCACGTCGTCACCGGGATCGGCGAGACCGAGAGCTTCCGGCCCGCAGGACTTCGCCGCCTACTACCGGCGGCTTCGCGCGCGGTTCCTCGAGCGGTCGACGAGCGCGCCGACATCTACCCCTACCCGGTCGCCTTCTGCGGGCTTTGCGACTTTCTCTCGCTCTGCAAGGAACGCTGGAACGCCGACGATCACCTCACGCTCGTCGCCGGCGTTTCTCGGCTTCAGGTCGAGCGGCTCGAAGCGGCCGGGATCGCCACGCTCGCTGGGCTGGCGCAGACCACCGAGACCAAGATCCCGAGCATGCGCGCCTCGACGCTCGACGGGCTTCGGCAGCAGGCTCGGCTCCAGCTCCACCACCGCGAGACCGGCGAGCACAGAGATCGAGTTCCTCGACCTCGAGGACGACCGCGGGTTCAACCTCCTCCCCGAGCCGAGCCCGGGCGACATCTGGCTCGACTTCGAGGGCGACCCCTGGTTCGACCCCGCGCACGGGCTCGAGTACCTCACCGGCTGGATCGAGCTCGACGACGCCGGCGAGCCCGGCTACCACGAGATCTGGGCCAAGGATCGCCCGTCCGAGAAGGCCGCGTTCGAGCAGTTCCTCGACCACGTCGTCGAGCGCCGCCGCCGCTTCCCGGGGATGCACGTCTACCACTACGCCGCCTACGAGCGCACCGCCCTCACGCGGCTCATGGGCGAGCACGCCACGCGCGAGGACGAGCTCGACGACCTGCTGCGCGGCGAGGTGCTCGTCGACCTCTTCCGCGTCACGAAGCAGGCGCTGCGCGCGTCCGTCCCGTCGTACTCGATCAAGGAGGTCGAGGCGCTCTACGGGTTCGAGCGCACCGCGGACGTCGGCGGCGGCGCCGAGTCGGTCGAGGACTTCGAGCGCTGGCTCGAGATCGGGGAGCAGTCGCTCCTCGACGGGATCCGCGACTACAACCGCGAGGACTGCGTCTCGCTCTTCGAGCTGCACCGCTGGCTCCTCGGGCTGCGGCCGGACGACCTTCCCTGGCGGCTGCCGCCGGACAAGCGCGAGCGCACCGAGGAGGCCGAGGCGCGGGACGACGAGCGCGACCGCGTGCGCGACGCGCTGCTCGACGGGGCGGAGGAGGGCGATCCCGACTGGCTGCTCGGCAGATCATCGACTACCACCAGCGCGAGGCCCGGCCGCAGTGGTGGGCGTACTTCCACAACCACGGGCTCGACGACGAGGAGCTGATCGACGACGGCGAGACGCTCGGCGGGCTCGAGCTCGTCGGCGAGCCCGTGCCCGGCAAGCAGTCGCTCGAGTACACGTTGCGCTTCCCGCCGCAGGAGCACAAGATCGGCGGCACGCGGGCGTCGATCCCGCGACCGAGCAGGCCTACGCCGTCTCGATCGACAACGAGCACGGGACGCTGACGCTGCGGCGCGGCTCAAGCTGGCCGACGAGCCGCTGCCGCGCGCGCTCATCCCTCCGCAGCCGCTCTCGACCCGGGTGCAGCGCGACGCCGTGCTGCGCTTCGCGAAGGCGCGCGACGACTACCCGGCGCTCGTCGACATTCTCGAGCGGCGCCCGCCGCGGCGCGTTCCTCGGCGGCTCGCTCGAGGACGCGGCGCTCAGCCTCGGCGGCAGCTACCTGTTCGTCCAAGGCCCGCCCGGCTCGGGGAAGACCTGGAACGGCGCGCGGATGGCGATCGCGCTCATGCGGGCCGGCCGGCGCGTCGGCGTGACGGCGCTGAGCCACAAGGCGATCCACAAGTTCCTCGAGGACGTCGAGGAGGCCGCGGTCGAGGCGGGGTTCGAGTTCCGCGGGATGAAGAAGGGGAGCGGGGAGGAGTCGCACTTCGAGGGGCGGTTCATCGAGAGCACGGGCTCGAACGACGCGATGCTCGACCCGGAGCTGCAGCTCGTTCGCCGGCACGTCGTTCCTCTTCGCGCGCGAGGACATGGACCGGCACGTCGACACGCTGTTCATCGACGAGGGCGGGCAGTTCTCGCTGGCCGACGCGCTCGCGGTGGGGACGGCCGCGCGGAACGTCGTCGTGCTCGGCGACCCGAACCAGCTGCCGCAGGTGTCGCAGGGCTCGCATCCCGACGGGACGAACGCGTCGGTCGCCGGGCACCTGCTCGGGGAGCGACGAGACGCTGCCGCCGGACATGGGCGTGTTCCTCGAGGAGACGTGGCGGATGCGGCCCGAGGTGAACGCGTTCATCTCCGAGTCGTTCTACGAGGGGCGGCTCGAGCCGGCGGCGGTGACCTCGACGCGCTCGGTCGCGGACGGCGCCGGCGTGCGGTTCCTCCCGGTCGAGCACACGGGGCACGCGACGGCGGCGCCCGAGGAGGCGCGCGCGGTCGCCGCGGAGATCGAACGGCTGCTCGGGACGCTGTACACCGAGGGTGCGGTGGAGCGGCCGCTCGGCCCGGCGGACTTCATCGTGGTCGCGCCGTACAACGCGCACGTCCGCTGCCTGCGCGAGGCGATCCCGGACGAGCGGATCCGCATCGGCACCGTGGACAAGTTCCAGGGCCAGCAGGCGACCGTCGTGTTCTTCTCGATGGCGAGCTCGTCCGGCGAGGACGTGTCCCGCGGGCTCGAGTTCCTGTTCTCGCGGCACCGGCTGAACGTGGCGGTCTCGCGGGCGCGCTGCCTCGCGTACGTGGTCGCGAACCCGCGGCTCCTCGAGGCGAGCTGCCGCACGGTGGAGCAGATGAAGCTCGCGAACGCGCTGTGCCGGTTCGTCGAGCTGGCCGAGTCTCGCTCGTAAGATCCGCCGGATGCGCCCGCGCCCCGAACGGCTCGACAGCCTGCCCGACCAGTACTTCGCCGGGCTGCTCGCGCGCGTCGCTGCCGCTCAGGCGCAGGACGGCGAGCCCGTCGTCGATCTCGGCCGCGGGAACCCGGACATCGGGCCGCCGGCGCACGTCGTCGAGCGGCTCTACGAGGTCGCGCTTCAGCCGACGGCGCTCGTGCACGGGTACGCGCCGTTTCTCGGGCTGCCCGAGCTGAAGGAGGCGATCGCCGCTCGCTACCGCGACCTGTACGGCGTCGACCTCGACCCCGCGAGCGAGGTCGCCGTCATCGCCGGCACGAAGACGACGCTCATCGAGTTCGCGCTCTGCACGGTCGAGCGGGGCGAGACGATCCTGCTTCCGGATCCCGGGTACCCGGACTACACCTCGGCACCCGCGCTCGCGGGCGCGCGCGAGGTTCGTGTGCCGCTCGACCCGGCCGCGGGCTGGGCGCCCGATCTCGAGCGGGCGCCGCGCGACGGCGTCGGCGCGCTCTACCTCAACTACCCGTCCAACCCGTGCGCGGCCTGCGTTCCTGACGGGACGTTCGAGGCGGCGATCGACTTCGCCGAGCAGACCGGCGCCGCGGTCATGCACGACTTCGCCTACGGGGATCTCGTCTACGACGGACGGACGCCGCGCAGCTTCCTCGCCACGCCGGGCGCGCGCGAGGTCGGGATCGAGCTCTTCTCCTTCTCCAAGACCTACGGGATGGCCGGCTGGCGGCTCGGGTTCGCGCTCGGGAACGCCGAGATCGTCTCGCGGCTGAACCTGATGAACGACCACGTCCGCGCCGGGATCTTCCGCGCGATGCAGGAGGCGGGGATCGCCGCGCTCACCGGGCCGCAGGACTCCGTCGAGGCCCGCCGCGCGCTCTACGAGGAACGCCGCGACCGCGTGTTCCGAGCGCTCGAGGGAACGCGCGCGACCGACGTCCAGTGCGAGGGCACGTTCTTCGTCTGGTTCCGGCTCCCCGAGGGGATCACCGCCGACCAGATCCTCGCCGAGCAGCGCGTCGCGCTCGCGCCGGGCGAGGGCTTCGGCGAGACCGGCCGAGGCTGGGCCCGGATCTCGCTCGCGACGCTCGACGAGCCGCTCGACCTCGGGCTCGAACGGCTGCGCGAAGCGTTCGCCTAGCCGCGCGGATTCGGCACGGTTTCGCGCGAGACACGTGCGGATTTCCGCGGCACGCTCGAGGCGGCGGTGAGCTGCGCTCCCCACCCTGGGTGGGCGCGCGCGAGTGACAACCCGGGCATGGCGAGACGGACGCGTGGCTCGCGCCGTCTGGGTCTCTCGAAAGGAACGCGCGCTACTTGTAGCGGTAGACGATCCGGCCGCGCGAGAGGTCGTACGGGCTGAGCTCGAGCTTCACGCGGTCGCCCGGGAAGATCTTGATCCGGTAGCGGCGCATCTTCCCGGCGGTGTAGCCGAGCGCGTCGTGCCCGTTGTCGAGCGCGACCTTGAACATCCCGTTCGGGAAGGCCTCGACGATCTCGCCTTCCAGCTCGAGCTTTTCTTCCTTGGTGGCTATTCGGTCACCTCCTTTCCAGGCTGAGAATAACGCCAGATCCGGCGGAAGCATGCCCCGAAATGGAGGGGCATAGGATGGCTTCGTGGAGCTCTCGCTGGGCAAGCGGCTGTTCTTCGGCGGGCTCATCGTCTCGCTGGCGGTCACGGCGGCGCTCGCGATCGGGATCCTCCTCTTCTCCGAGTTCGACGAGACCACCGGAAAGATCCTCACTGACGACCGCGCTCGTCGCGGCGTTCAGCGTGGTCTCGCTCCCCGCTGGGGTGCTGCTCGACCAGCGCCGGCACCTCTGGCTCGCGTGGTGCGTGATCGCTCTCAGCACCGGCGCGTTCGCGGTCTCGATGATCCTGATCTGGCGCAACTGGGAGGACGAGGGCGGCGAAGGCCTGTGGAAGACGCTCGCCGTGCTCGCGTCGTTCTCGGTCGCAGGTTCGCAGGTCGCCATGTCGACCTCGCAGCGCCGGGCGGGCGAGTCCCGGACGATCGAAGCGGTCTTCGTCGGGAGCGTCGCGCTCGCGCTCGCCGGCGCCGCGACGATCGCGTACGGCTTGGCCGCGGAGGTCGATTCGAGCAGCTACTGGCGGATCGTCGGCGCCGTCGTCGTCGCCGACGTCTTCCTCGTGATCGTCCAGCCGGTCGCGCGGCGCCTGGCCGGCGCGCCCGGCGAGCGGACGTCCTTCGCATTCGAGTGCACGCTCGACGGTCCCGCCGGGGCGCTTCCGGCCGGGTACACCGGCGCGGCGGACGGTCGCACAGTCGCGTGCTCGGTGCCCGCGGTCGGCTTCGCGGAGGCAGCCGCGGAGGCGATCCGCACGCTCGAGCGCAGCGGCGGCCGGGTCGTGCGCGTCGAGCGGGGCCCGGAGACCTAGTGCCGCTGCGACTCGCGGCCTACTGCGGACTCCTCACGCCGCTCGCCTGGCTGTCGGCGATCGTCTTCGGAGGGCTCGCCCAGCCCGACTCGTTCCGCTCCCTGGAAGACGACATCTCGGACCTCGGTGCGCTGACCGCCGACCAGGCGTGGATCTACAACCGGATCGGCACGAACCTCACGGGGATCCTCGTGCTCGTGTTCGCGCTGGGCCTGTGGCGCGTGGTCGGGCCGAGCATCGCGGGACGGATCGGCGCCGGACTGATGGTCGTCGTCGGGCTCGGGATGTTCTCCGAGGGATTCCTCCGGCTCGACTGCCGCGGGATCGACGCCGCCTGCGAGAACGACTCGTGGCACTCGACCGCGCACGGGATCGAGTCGGGCATCACCGGGGTGGGGCTCTACTTCGCGCCGGTCTTCCTCGCCTTCGCGTTTCGGCGGATCCCGGAGTGGCGGCCGCTCTGGATCTGGACGCTCGCCGCGCTTCCGGCCACGCTCGCCGGCGGTGCGATCGGGAGCGCGTTCGGCAACGGAGCGGCGTCGCGCGGCGGTGCGGTCGTCTGGTTCGCGTGGGTCGCGCTCGCCGCTGCGTGGATGCTGCGAGTCGCCAAACACGCCTAGCCGGTCGAGTTGGAACAATGGGCGTCCCGTGCCCGACGCGCCGTTCGTCCACCTCCACGTCCACTCCGAGTACTCGATCCTCGACGGGGCGTGCCGGATCCCGGACCTGGCGGCGCGGGCCGCCGAGCTCGACATGCCGGCCGTCACGCTCACCGACCACGGGTCGCTGGCGGGCGCCGTCGAGCTCTACCGGGAGGCCGGAAAGCAAGGAATCAAGCCGATTATCGGCTGCGAGGTCTACGTCGCGGACGACCGCACGAAGCTCGAGCGCGGGTTCGCGCACCTCACGCTTCTGGCCGAGTCGAACGAGGGCTACGCGAACCTGATCAAGCTCGTCTCGGGCGGCTACCTCGAGGGCTACTACTACAAGCCGCGCGTCGACTGGGAGCTCCTCGACCGCTACTCGAACGGGCTCGTCGCGCTCTCCGGCTGCATGTCCGGGCGCGTGTCGAAGGCGCTCCTCGACGGGAACACGCCCGGCGCCCAGGCCGAGCTCGCGCGCCTGCGTGACGTCTTCGGCGCCGACTCGACGTACGTCGAGCTGCAGAACGCCGGGCTCGAGCAACAGCCCGGTCTCGTCCGCGAGCTCGCCGGGCTCGCCGAGGGTCTCGGGCTGCCGCTCGTCGCGACCGGCGACGTCCACTACCTGCGCCACGAGGACGCCGCGGCGCACGAGGCGCTCCTCTGCATCCAGTCGGGCGACACGCTCTCGAACCCGAACCGCTGGCGCTTCGAGACCGACCAGTTCTTCTTCAAGACGCCCGAGGAGATGGCGCTCGACTTCCCGGACCACCCGGAGGCGATGGCGCGCACGCTCGAGGTCGCCGAGCGCTGCAACGTGACGATGGAGCTCGGCCGGATCCTCCTCCCGACGTTCCCGGTGCCGGACGGGCGCGAGGCGTTCGACTACCTCGTCGAGCTGTGCGAGAAGGGCCTCCTGCGCCGCTACGAGCGCGCGACTCCGGAGCTCACCGAGCGCCTCAAGTTCGAGCTGAAGACGATCAAGGAGATGGGCTTCGCCGACTACTTCCTGATCGTCTGGGACTTCATCCAGTTCGCCAAGCGCGACGGGGTCGGCGTCGGTCCCGGACGCGGCTCGGCGGCCGGCTCGCTGGTCGCTTATTGCCTGGAAATCACGGACATCGACCCGATCCGGTACGACCTGCTGTTCGAGCGGTTCCTGAACCCGGGGCGCAAGTCGATGCCCGACATCGACATCGATTTCTCCGTCCACGGCCGCGACCGCGTCATCAACTACGTGGCCGACAAGTACGGCCGCGACCGCGTCGCGCAGATCATCACCTTCGGGACGATGATGGCCCGCGCCGCGGTGCGGGACGCCGGCCGCGTGCTCGACGTCCCGTACGGCCAGGTCGACCGGCTCGCGAAGCTCATCCCGGAGGGCCCGAAGGTCTACCTCGAGGAGTCGCTGAAGCCCGGCGCCGAGCTGAAGGCCGCCTACGACGCCGAGGAGGAGACGCGCACGATCGTCGACCTCGCGCGGCCGCTCGAGGGGCTCATCCGCCAGGACTCGATCCACGCCGCCGGCGTCGTGATCGGCGACCGGCCGCTCACCGAGTACGTGCCGCTCCAGCAGAAGGGCCCCGACCAGGAGGTCGTGACGCAGTTCCCGATGGGCGACGTCGAGGCGCTCGGGCTCCTGAAGATGGACTTCCTCGGCCTGCGCAACCTGGACGTCCTCGACGAGGCGATCGAGCTGATCGACGGCGACCTCGACCTGCGCACGCTGCCGCTCGACGATCCGCAGACGTACGAGATGCTGCGCCGCGGCGACGCGAGCGGCGTCTTCCAGTTCGAGTCGTCGGGCATGCGCGAGGCGCTGCGCCAGGTCAAGCCGACCGAGTTCGAGGATCTCATCGCCCTGGTTGCGCTCTACCGGCCGGGGCCGATGAGCTACATCCCGGTCTACGGCCGGCGAAAGGCCGGGGGCGAGGCGGTCGTCTTCGCCGACCCGCGGCTCGAGCCGATCACCGGGCCCACGTACGGCATCTGCATCTACCAGGAGCAGTACATGGAGATCGCCAAGCAGCTCGCCGGGTTCTCGCCGGCCGAGGCGGACGATCTCCGCAAGGCGATCGGCAAGAAGATCCACGCGCTCATGGCGTCCCTGAAGGACAAGTTCCTCGAGGGGTGCGCGGCGAACGGCCTCACGCCGCAGGTCGCGAACCAGCTGTGGAAGGACATGGAGCAGGCGCAGGACTACTCCTTCAACAAGTCGCACGCCGCCTGCTACGCGCTGATCGCCTACCGCACGGCGTACCTGAAGGCGCACCACCCGGCCGAGTACATGGCCGCGCTCATCTCCTCGGTCATGAACACGAAGGACCGCGTGCCGATCTACGTCGCCGCGTGCGACGAGATGGGGATCGACGTGCTGCCGCCCGACGTGAACGAGTCGGCCGCGGACTTCGCGGTCGTCGACGGGAAGATCCGCTTCGGGCTGAACGCGGTGAAGAACGTCGGCGGCTCGGCGGCGCGCGGCGATCGTGGCCGCGCGCGACGTGGGCGGGCAGTTCGAGACGATCTGGGACTTCACCGAGCGCGTCGACCCGCAGCTCGTGAACAAGCGCGCGCGTCGAGGCGCTCGCCAAGTGCGGCGCGCTCGGCTCGACCGGGGCCACGCGGCTCGGGCTCCTCCAGATGCTCGACGAGATCGTCGCGTGGGGATCACGCCACCAGGCCGACATGCTGTCCGGCCAGGGCTCGATCTTCGACCTCGGCGGCGGCGACGCGGGCGTGCCGGAGCGGCACCATCCGGGGCTTCCGGCGGGCGAGTACGGCAAGCAGGATCTGCTGCGGCTCGAGAAGGAGAGCCTCGGGCTGTACGTCTCCGAGCATCCGCTCGACGGTGTGCGCGCCGCGCTGCGCGCGCAAGGCCGACTGCCGGATCTCGGAGCTCGAGCGCCGGCGCGACGGCGAGGTCGTGACCGTCGGTGGGATCGTCGGCTCGCTCAAGCAGATCACGACGAAGAAGGGCGACCAGATGGTCTTCCTGCGGCTCGACGATCTCTCCGGGTCGGTCGAGACGGTGGTCTTCAACTCGGTGCTCACGAGCGCCCGCGACCTGCTCGTCGACGACCAGATCCTCGTCGTGAAGGGCCGCGTCGACCACAAGCAGGAGGGCGAGACGAAGCTGATCGCGCTCGACGTCGCGCCGTTCGAGGGGAAGCCCGACGCGGAGTCGGAGCGCGAGGTGCGCCTGCGCGTCGACGCGCGGAAGGCGCCGGCGGGCCTGATCCGCGAGCTGGCCGAGGTGACGACGCGCTACCGCGGCGAGGCCTCGGTCGTCGTCGACCTCGAGCTCTCGGACGGCGCGCACACGTACGCGCTCGGCCCCGAGTTCCGCGTGCGGCCGGAGTCGGATTTCTTCGCCGAGGTGAAGTCGCTCCTCGGTGAGGCCGCGATCAGCTAGCCGTAAAAGCACCTGGAAAGCTGGCTGGTTTTACGCGCGCTCGGCGAGGCGGTCGAGGATGTAGCCCGCGTACCACGCCGGCCAGTCCTCGTCGCGGGAGCCGAGCACGCGCTCGTACTCGGCGTGCGCGCCCTCGGCCTCGCGAAGCAGCGAGGCCAGGTCCTCGACGGTCAGGTTCATGACGTCCATCTAGTTCCTCCGCGGCCGGCGGAAACGGGAGTGCGGATCGTCGGACGAGGGCTCGTCCTCGGCCGGCTCGTCTTCGGCCTCGGGCTCCTCGGGTTCGGGCTCGTCTTCGACCTCGGGCTCGTCTTCGGGCTCGTCTTCGGGTTCGGGTTCCGGTTCGGGTTCCGGCTCGGGCTCGGCCTCGGCTTCGGGTTCCTCGGGCTCCGGCTCGGGCTCGGGCTCGGCCTCGGCTTCAGGTTCCTCGGGCTCCGGCTCAGGCTCGGGCTCAGGCTCGATCGGAGGAGCCGCCATCCGCGCGACCGGCGGCTCGTACAGCGGCTTCGGCGGCTCGGGCGGAGGCGGCGGCGCCGCGGGAATCGGCGGCGGCTCCGGCCACTCGGACGGGGCGCGGGCGATGAACTCCTCGACGTGCGAGAGCGCGTCCGTCAGCGAGTGCCGCGCCCATTCGGCCCGGTCGGACATGTAGCGGATCCGTTCGAGGATCGCCTGCTCGCGGCGCCGGGCCGTCTCTTCCACCTCGGCGGTGTCGCGCAGCGCGTCGGCGCGGATCGCCTCGGCCTCGGCCTGCGCGGACGCGATGATCGAGCGGGCTTCCTGCTCGGCCTCCTCGCGCTGCTGCTGGCGCATCGTCTGCGCCTCGGACTCGGCCTGGCGGCGGATGTCCTCCACCTCGGCGCGCGCCATCTGGACGATGTGGTCGGCGGCGCGCTCGGCCGCCGTGAAGACCGCGGAGACGCGAGGCCCGATGCCGGCGTTGGGGTCGTCGCTTTCCCCGTTTCCAGGCGGAGCCCCGCTTCCGTGCTCATCCGGAAGCCTCATGCGCGGAGGGTACTCGTTCCGGACGACGGAACCCAGGAGGCCCGGGCGGTGTAGAACGGACAACGTGGAGGGCCGCCCACGAGATGAATCCGACCTCGTCGAGCGTGCGAGACGGGGTGACACCGTGGCCTACGAGGAGCTCGTGCGTCTGCATCAGGGCATCGCCTTTCGAACCGCCTACCTGGTCACGCGGAACGCCGCGGACGCGGAGGAGGCGGCCCAGGACGGCTTCGTGAAGGCGTACCGGGCGCTCGGCCGGTTCCGCCGGGGAGCGCCGTTTCGGCCGTGGCTGCTCCAGATCGTCGGCAACGAGGCGCGCAACCGGGGCCGGTCGGCGGGACGCCGTTCGGCGCTCGAGCTGCGCCTGGCCGCAGAGCCCTCGGGGGGCGCGGCCCCGTCCCCCGAGGCGACCCTCGCCGCGTCCGAGCAACGGGCGGAGCTCCTCGCCGCGCTCGACACGCTGCGCGACGACGAGCGCCTGGTGGTCGAGTGCCGCTTCTTCCTCGACCTGAGCGAGGAGGAGACGGCCGCGGCGCTCGGCGTCCGCAAGGGCACCGTCAAGTCAAGACAGTCGCGCGCGCTCGCGCGCCTGCGCGAGGAGGTGGAGCATGGCGGCTGACCTCGAACGCGATCTCCGCTCGCTCGGCGCCGCACTCGCGCTGCCGCCGACGCCCGACCTGGCCGCGGGGATCCGCTCACGCCTCGAGCCGGCGCCGACGCCGCGCCGCAGCCGCCGGGGGCTCGTCCTCGCCTTCGCCGTCCTCGTCGCCGCGCTGGCCGCAGCGTTCGCGGTGCCGCAGGCGCGCACGGCGATCCTCGAGTTTTTCGGCCTCGACGGCGTCTCGGTCACGCAGGTGGAGACCCTGCCCGAGGTGGACGAGCACACGGAGGATCTCGGGCTCGGCCCGGTCTACACGCTGGACGAGGCGCTCGAGCGCTCGACGTTCGAGGTCTCCGTTCCTGAAGGCGACTACGACGAGGTGCGCTTCACCGACGATCTTCCCGGCGGGCAGGTGTCGTTCATCTGGCGCGACTCCGACGGCGAGATCGAGCTGCTGCTCTCCCAGTTCCGCGCCGGCCTCGACCGCGACTTCGTGGAGAAGGTGGCCGGCCCGAACACGACGATCGAGCAGCTCGAGGTGAACGGCGAGCCCGCGCTCTGGCTCGGCGGCGCCCCGCACGCCTTCGGCTACCTCAACCTCTCGGATGAGTTCGGCCAGGTGGAGCTCCGCCTCGCCGGCCCGACGCTTCTGTGGCAGCGTGGCAACGCGATCCTCAGGCTGGAAGGGGATTTGACGCGCGACGAGGCCGTTTCGCTGGCCGAGCAGCTCGGGTAGCCGCGAAAACTCTTCTCAGGGACGGAAATCACCCTTTGCGGGGACAAGGGCGACCCGGTTTGAGGGCGATGGGATGGTATGGCGTCTGCCCCCTCAGTAGTCGAAAAGGGCACCGAAGCGGATCGCGTCCTCAGCTGGCGGCTCGCGGAACTCGAAAAGGCCGGATACGACGCGCCGGCGGCGTTCGAGCTCGCAGAGCGGTCTGATGTGGACCTCCACTTCGCAGTGTCTTTGGCCCGAAGCGGCTGCCCCGCTTCGATCGCGCTTCGCATCCTGCTCTAGCCCCTCGCTAGACGGCGCGTGCGTGCGGCCGACCCCGTAAAGTCACGGGTCTCGTGCGGCTGCTCGCAACCATTCCCAGCCCGTCGAACGGCGAGATCGAGCTCGGACCGCTGACGCTCCACGCGTACGGGTTCATGCTGCTCCTCGGGATCACCGCGGCGGTGCTCCTCAGCGGCTACCGGTGGACTCGGCGCGGCGGCGACTGGGATCTCGTCCTGCGCGCCTCCATGTGGGGCGTGGTCGGCGGGATCGTCGGTGCGCGGATCTATCACGTGATCACGTCGTGGAGCGAGGTCGACGTCCCCAAGTGGCAGGGCGTGTTCGAGATCTGGGAGGGCGGCCTGGGGATCTGGGGCGCCGTGGCCGGCGGCGCCATCGCGGCGGCGATCGTCGTGCACCGCTCCGGCGAGAGCGTCTGGGCGTTCTTCGACGCGGGCGCGCCGGGCGTGCTGCTCGCGCAGGCGATCGGCCGCTGGGGGAACTGGTTCAACCAGGAGCTCTTCGGAAAGCCGACCGGCCTGCCGTGGGGGCTCGAGATCGACACGATCAACGCGTCCGCGGCCGGCTTCCTCGGCGAGAACGTGTTCCACCCGCTGTTCCTCTACGAGTCGCTCTGGTGCCTCGTCGGCGTTGGCGTGCTCCTGCTCGTCGACCGGCGGTTCACGATCAAGCCGCCCGGGATCTTCTGCCTCTACGTCGCCTGGTACACGGCCGGGCGCCTCGGCTTCGAGTTCCTGCGCGTCGACCGTGCGCACGAGCTCTTCGGGATCCGGCTGAACGCGTTCGTGGCTGCCGCCCTGCTCATCCTCGCGATCGTCGGCTTCGTGTGGTCGCAGCGGCGCACCGGGGAGCCGCGACGGCCGCGGCGACGCAAGAAGGATCCGGCGCCGAAGCCGCAGCGCACGATGGCCATCCCCAAGGGCCGCGTCCGTCCGCGCGGTTAGCATCGCCCGCATGTCCGGGGTCGTCGTTCGTGACCTTCCGCTCGACCTTGATGCCTTCCAGGGCCCGTTCGACCTGCTCCTGACCCTGATCCTCCGCGAGGAGCTCGAGCTGCCCGACGTGGCCATCGCGGACATCGTCCCGGCGTTCATCGAGCGGCTCGCCGAGCGCGACGAGCTCGACCTCGAGGCCTGCGGCGAGTTCCTCGTGCTCGTCTCGGCGCTCCTCGAGCTGAAGGCCCGCGAGCTCTTCGGCGCCGAGGCCGATCTCGAGGATCTCGAGCCCGAGGAGGCCGCGAACGAGCTGGCCGAGCGGCTCGCCGCCTACCGCCGCATCCGCGCCGCCGCGCTCTGGCTCGAGGAGCGGCTCGCGAGCGAGGGCGACCGGTGGTTCCGCATCGGGCCCGCGCCGCTCGCGCCGGTGGCCGCGCCCGCGCCGCTGCCGCAGCAGGATCCGGGACTGCTCGCGGTCGCGTTCCGTCGCCTGGCGGCCGAGCCGCAGTCGCCGTCGCTTCGGCATCTCGGCACGTTCCCGCCCGTCGCGCGGTTCCTCGAGCGCTTCCGGGCGCTCCTCAAGCGCAAGCGCGACTTCTCCTTCGACCAGGAGGTGGACGGCCTCACGCGCATCGAGCAGGCGGTCGCCTTCCTCGCCCTTCTGGAACTGCGCAAGCGCGGCGAGGCGACGCTTCGCCAGGCCGCTCCCTTCGAACCCATCTCCGTATGCACGAACCTCACCTCCGCGTAATCGACAACCCCGTCGACCGGGTCGCCCGCGTGCTCGAGGGGCTGCTCGTCGTCGCCTCGCGCCCGCTGACCGTGGACGAGCTCGCCGACGCGGCCGCGACCGACCCCGACCGGGTCGAGACGGCGCTCGCGCTCCTCACCGGGCGCTACCGCGAAGGGAAGAGCGGGATCGTGCTCGAGCCGGTCGCCGGCGGCTGGGCGTTTCGCGCCGCGCACGAGGCGGCCGAGGCGTGCTCGCGGATCTTCGACCGTCCGGTCGCGCGTGGCCTTTCGCAGGCGGCGATGGAGACGCTCGCCGTGGTCGCGTACATCGGGCCGGTCAGCCGTCCCGAGATCGCGCGCCTGCGCGGCGTCGCCGCCGACTCCGCGGTCGCGAGCCTGGTCGAGCGCGGCCTCGTCGCCGAGGCGGGACGCGACTCGGAAGGCGGAGCGGTCCGCTACGAGACGACGCCGCTCTTCGAGCGCGTCTTCGGCCTCGCCGGCCTGAACGAGCTCCCCGAGCTCGACGATCTCGGCGGCGACGCCGAGGAGCTGCGCGCCCGGCTCGAAGCCGTCGCCGAGCGGCGCTAGATCCCGCGGACGATCGCTTCGGCCTCGTCGCGGGTGAACCCGCGGAGCGTCTCGGTGGTGACGCTGCCGTGCCGCATGACCGTGAGGAGGATCTGCGCGGCGGTCTCGTCGTCGGGCGCCTCGAAGATCTCGACCAGGTCGTAGCGGCCGAGGGTCACGAACGTGTCGATGAGCTTGCCGCCGCGTTCCTCGATCGCCCGCTCGGCGTCCTCGATGCGATCGCGCCAGGCGGGCAGGCCGCCGACGCCGCCCGACGTCCACTTCATCAGCGAGATGTAGACCGGCATGGGCAGATTATGACGCGGGTGGCGGCGGTTTCCGGCCCGCGCTTGCCCGGTAGGAGGTAGGGGTCTAGTGTCGAGCTCCGGTCCGACGAAAGGGGTGCTCATGCGCCGTTCCTTCCTCCTCATCGCTTTCCATCGCCGCGCTCGCCGCCGCCGCTCCAGCCGCCGCGGGCTACTCGCCCGGCTCGCCCGGGCTCGGCGACCCGTACTACCCGCTCGCGGGGAACGGCGGCTACGACGTCAAGCACTACTCCCTGAAGATCGACTGGGACCAGGCGACGAACCGGATGCGCTCGACCGCCGTCATCACGGCGAAGGCGACGCAGAATCTCTCGCGCTTCGACCTCGACCTGCGCGGGTTCTCGATCCCGCGCCTCACCGTGAACGGCGAGCCGGCCTCGTTCCGGCGCCTCGGCCAGGAGCTCGTGATCACGCCGCGCCACGGGCTGCGCGACGGCCGCTACTTCACCGTCGTCATCGATTACGTGGGCGAGCCGTCGATCGTCGTCGACCCGGACGAGGCGCTCGAGGGCTGGGTGCCGACCGAAGACGGCGCGTTCGTCGTCGGCGAGCCGCAGGGCTCGCCCGGCTGGTATCCGGTGAACGACACGCCGCGCGACAAGGCGACGTTCGCCTTCAAGGTCACCGTCCCGCGCGGGCTCACGGCGCTCGCGAACGGCGTCCTCGTGGACAAGGACACCCACGGAGGCAAGACGACGTGGGTGTGGGTCGAGGACGACCTGATGGCGCCCTATCTCGCCACGGCGACGGTCGGCGTCTTCGACCTGAAGATCTCGCGCGTGGGCCGCATCCCGAACTACGTCGCGGTCGACCCGACGCTCGGCCCGCAGCCGGTGCTCGAGAAGATCCCGGCGATCGTCCGGTTCTTCGAGCCGATCTACGGGCGCTATCCGTTCAACGCGGTCGGCGCGATCGTCGACGACGCGCCCGACGTGGGCTACGCGCTCGAGACGCAGACGAAGCCGGTGTTCGACTCGCCGCCGGACGAGGCGACGCTCGTCCACGAGATCGCGCACATGTGGGTCGGCAACTCGGTCACGCTCTCGCTCTGGCCGGACATCTGGCTGCACGAGGGCTTCGCGACCTGGTCGGAGTGGATCTGGAACGAGCGGACGGGCGGCGAGTCGGCGGCGGACACGTTCGACGAGCTGTACGCGACGCCCGCGACCGACACGGAGTTCTGGACGCCGCCGCCGGGCAACCCGGGCGGGCCGGAGCTCCTCTTCGACGGGACGATCTACGACCGCGGCGGCATGACGCTCCAGGCGCTGCGCGAGAAGATCGGCGACTGGGCGTTCTTCGGGATCCTGCGCCAGTGGACGGAGCGCAACAAGGACGGAAACGTCTCGACGCCGGAGTTCGTGGCGCTCGCCGAGCACATCTCGCGTCGAGACCTCGGCCGGTTCTTCCACACCTGGCTGTACAAGCCGGCGAAGCCGGTCAGCTGGTAGCGACGGTCTCTCAGTGCCGGCCCGGCTTCGGTCGGGCCGGCACTGAATCGTTTCGATCCGGTCACAGACACGCGCGGATTTCCCCGATAGGCTCAAACCTGAGGGGTGCCCTAGCCGGGGTCCCCCGGGGACATTGCGGAAACCATGCGGCTCAACGCCTTCCTAGCGCGCTCCGGAGTCGCTTCCCGCCGCGGGGCCGACGATTTGATCAAGGCCGGGCGCGTGACCGTGAACGGCGAGGTCGCCGAGCTTGCGACGTTCGTCCAGAGCCGGGACGTGGTCGAGCTGGACGGCGAGCGCGTGCGCCTCGAGCCGCTCACCTACGTCCTCCTGCACAAGCCCGCAGGTGTCGTCACCACCGCGAAGGATCCGCACGGCCGGCCCACCGTCGTCGACCTCGTCACGCATGAGAACCGCGTCGTGCCGGTCGGGCGGCTCGACGTGGATACGACCGGGACGCTCCTCCTCACGAACGACGGCCAGCTCGCGCACCGGCTCATGCATCCCAAGTACGAGGTGGACAAGGTCTACGAGGCCGACGTCGAGGGCGAGCCGACCGACTCCGAGATCGCACGGCTCATCGCAGGGGTCGACCTCGAGGACGGCGAGACCGCGCCCGCCGGGGTTCGCCGCCTGGGGCCGTCACGGCTCGAGCTGACGCTCCACGAGGGCCGCAAGCACCAGGTGAAGCGGATGTGCGAGGCGGTAGGGCACCCGGTCGTCGGTCTGCACCGCTCGGTCTACGCGGGGCTCACGGTCGACGGTCTCGCGCCGGGCGAATGGCGCGAGCTGACCCGCGAGGAAGTGGCGAGCGCTCGGTTAGAGCCCGTCGCGCGGCCGGGCCGCGCCGAACATGCGGCCGACCTCGGAGCGGACGATGCCCATGTGGTCGAGCATCGCGTGCAGCGTCGGCTCGGACACCTGCCGCGCCTTCTCGGCGCCGATCGCGAGGAGCCGCTGTAGCTCGCGCGGGTCGGAGCTCAGCTCGCGGTGGCGCTCCTGGATCGGTGTGAGGAGGTCGACGACCGCTTCGCCGACCGCCTCCTTGAACGCGCCGTAGCCCTGCCCGTCGAACTCGGCCTCGACGTCCTCCATCGACTTGCCGCTCGCGACCGACATGATCTCGACGAGGTTCGAGATGCCCGGCTTGTCGTCGCCGCGGCGGATCTCCGAGCCCGAGTCGGTGACGGCCGTCTTGAACTTCTTGCGGATGACGTCGGGCTCGTCGAGGAGCTTGACCGTCCCCTGCGGCGTGCCGCCCGTCGTGGACATCTTTCGCTCCGGCTCCTGGAGATCCATGATCCGCCCGCCGATCGCCGGCGCGACCATCTCCGGGACGACGAGCGTCTGCCCGTATCGCTGGTTGAACCGCTCGGCGATGTTGCGGGCGAGCTCGATGTGCTGGCGCTGGTCCTCGCCGACCGGGACGGCATCGGTCTGGTAGAGCAGGATGTCCGCCGCCTGGAGGACGGGGTAGCTGAAGAGGCCCGCCGACACGAAGTCCTGGCGGTCGCCCTTGTCCTTGAACTGCGTCATGCGGCGCAGCTCGCCGTAGCTCGTGACCGAGCCGAGAAGCCACGCGGCCTCGGTGTGCGCGGGCACGTGGCTCTGGATGAAGACCGTCGAGCGGTTCGCGTCGAGCCCGGTCGCGAAGAGCATCGCCGCGAGGTCGAGCGTCGCGTTGCGAAGCTCCGCCGGGTCGTACTCGACGGTGATCGAGTGCAGGTCGACGATGCAGAAGAACGCGTCGCCCTGCTCCTGCGTCGCCGCGTACTGGCGAAAGCCGCCCGAGTAGTTCCCCAGGTGCTTGTCGCCGGTCGGCTGGATGCCCGAAAAGATCCGCATGGACCGGAGGAAACTACACTCAGAGAACGATGGCCGTCACAGGATCCCCGGAGCTGCTCGTCGTCATGGGCAAGTCCGCGACCCCCGCGCAGGTGGACGAGGTCGTCGCGCGCATCGCCGAGGCCGGCGCCGACGCGCACGTGACGCCCGGCGACGCGACCGTGATCGGCGTCGTGGGTGACCGCGAGCTCCTCGCGACGCTGCCGCTGGAGAGTTTTCCGGGCGTCGAGCAGGTCGTTCCGATCCTCAAGCCGTACAAGCTGGTTTCCCGTGAGGCCCGCCGCGGCCCGACCGTGATCGACGTCCGAGGGCGCCGCGTGGGCGACGGGTATTTCGGGCTGATCGCCGGGCCGTGCTCGGTCGAATACCGCGAGCAGACGATGGAGGCCGCACGGGCCGTCCGCGACGCCGGGGCGACGATGCTGCGCGGCGGCGCGTTCAAGCCGCGCTCCTCGCCCTACGCGTTCCAGGGCCTCGGCCAGGAAGGGCTCGACATCCTCAAGGAGGCCCGCGAGGAGACCGGGCTGCCGATCGTCACCGAGCTGATGGACGCGCGCGACGTCGAGGCGGTCGTGGACGCGGCGGACGTGATCCAGATCGGCGCGCGGAACATGCAGAACTTCACGCTGCTCGCCGAGGTGGGCCGCTCGGACAAGGCGGTGCTGCTGAAGCGCGGCGCGTCCGCCTCGATCGAGGAGCTCCTGATGGCGGCCGAGTACGTCGTGCGCGAGGGGAACTCCCAGGTGATGCTCTGCGAGCGGGGCATCCGCACCTTCGAGACCTCGACGCGTTTCACGCTCGACATCGGCGCGGTTCCCGTGCTGAAGCTGGAGACGCACCTGCCGGTGATCGTCGACCCGTCGCATCCGGCCGGGACGGCGCGATCTGGTCGCCCCGCTGGCGCGCGCCGCTGTTGCCGCGGGCGCCGACGGGATCATCGTCGAGGTGCATCCGGACCCGGACCAGGCGCTCTCCGATGCGGCGCAGCAGATCCCGTCTGCGGACTTCGCGCCCTTCGCGGACGAGATCCGCGCGCTCGCGTCCTTGATGGGCAAAGTCGTCGGGTAGTCCCGAGGTGGTTTCGCGGCTCGCCATCGTCGGCACCGGCTTGATCGGGGCGTCCGTGGGACTCGCGGCGAAGCGGGCCGGCGTCGAGTCGGTGGTCGGGTTCGACGCCGACGCTCCGTCGCTTGCGGTCGCGCAGGAGCGCGGCGCGATCGACGTGGCCGCCGGATCGCTCGCGGAGGCCGTCGCGGGAGCGGAGCTGGTGCTCGTCGCAACGCCGGTGACGACGCTGCCGGCACAAGTGGCCGCGGTGCTCGCCGCGACGGACGAAGGCTGCACGGTCACGGACGTCGGCTCGACCAAGCGCGGCGTCTGCTCTTCGGTCGGTGAGCGGGCGCGGTTCATCGGCGGCCATCCGATCTGCGGCTCCGAGGCCCACGGGCCCGAGCACGCCAGTGGCCAGCTCTTCGACGGGGCGACGTGGTTCCTCACCCCGGTGGCTGAAACCGATGCTGCGCGGTACAGAGCGCTCCACGGGTTCGTGTCCGCGCTGGGCTCGGTGCCGGTCGCGGTCGACCCGCGCGCGCACGACAAGCTCGTCGCGCTGACGAGCCACGTCCCGCACGCGCTCGCGAACGTGCTCATGAATCAGCTCGGCTCGGCGCGGGTGGACGGTCACGAGCCGCTTGCCGGCGCCGGCGGGTCGCTGCGGGACATGACCCGCGTGGCCGGCGCCAACCCGCGGATCTGGGTCGACATCTTCCTCGAGAACGCCGACGAGGTCCGCGGCGCGCTCGCCGAGCACCGGCGCCGCGTCGAGGAGCTCGAGCGCGCCCTCGACGAGACCGACGCCGGCTACCTGGCGCGCTGGATCGGCGAGGCGGCGCAGCATCGGCGGCGCCTTCTGGCCGAGGCGTATCCGGATCCCGGCACGCTGCACTGGCTCCAGGTGCACATTCCCGACCGGCCGGGCGTCCTCTCGGGGATCACGCAGGCCCTCGGGGCCGAGGGGATCAACATCGAGGACTTCGACCTGCTCCACATGTCGCCGGAGCGCGGCGGCACGCTCGCGATCCTCGTCGCCGGCGAGGCGGAGGCCCAGCGCGGGGCCGCGCTGCTCGAGGCGCAGGGCTACTCGGTCGTGATCGCGCCCGTCCTCGGCGACGAGTAGACGGCCTCTCTAGGCTGCGCGCTGTGAACGAACCGGCACACATCCGGCGCATTTCCGTGTCCCATCCGTGCGCCCGGCCTCGATACCGTTCGTGTTGGGCGGCTCGCGCCCCCGTTGGGGGGGAAGGCGCCGGAACCCTCCGGGCCCGCTCTCGGGCGGGCTCGAGGCCGAAGAGCTGGTCGGGATGCGGATAGAGCCGGCCGCTGCGGTTCGCGGGGATCTTCGCGTTCCCGGCGACAAGTCGATCTCGCACCGGGCGCTGCTCGTCGGCGCGGTCGCGAACGGCGAGAGCGAGGTGCGCGGGTTCGGCGCCTCCGCGGACACGCTCGCGACCGCCGACGCGATGCGCGTGCTCGGCGCGAGCGTCGAGATCTCCGGCGAGACCGTGAACATCCAGGGCGTCGGGCTCGGGAACCTCGAGCCGCCCGACGAGCCGATCGACTGCCGCAACGCAGGCACGCTCATCCGCCTCCTCTCGGGCCTCGTCGCGGGGCAGCCCGGCCGGTTCGAGCTCACCGGGGACGAGTCGCTCTCCACGCCGCCCGCTCGAGCGCGTCGCCGAGCCGCTGCGCGAGATGGGCGCGCACGTCGAGACGACCGGCGGCCACGCGCCGATCGTGATCGCCGGCGACCGCCTCCACGCGATCCGCTACGAGCTGCCGGTCGCGAGCGCCCAGGTGAAGTCGGCCATCCTCCTCGCCGGGCTCCAGGCGGGCGACGGCCCGAGCGTCGTCGTCGAGCCGCAGCCGACGCGCGACCACACCGAGCGGCTGCTCGAGGCGAGCGGCGTCCGCGTCTCGCGCTCGCACCGCGCCATCTCCGTCTGGCCTGCGGAGCGGCTCAAGCCGCTCGACCTCGACGTCCCCGGCGACTTCTCCTCGGCGGCGCCGTACATCGTCGCGGCCACGCTCCTCTCGGGCTCCGACCTGCGTCTCCACGGGATCGGGATCAACTCGACCCGCACCGGCCTCCTCAGCGTGCTCGACCGGATGGGCGCGCGCGTCTCGCTCTTCAACCGCCGCACCGTCGGCGGCGAGCCGGTCGCGGACATCGAGGTCGGGCCCGCCGAGCTGACCGCCACCGACATCGAGGCCGCCGAGGTGCCGCTCATGGTCGACGAGCTCCCGATCTTCGCGCTCCTCGCCGGCGTCGCCCGCGGGGAGAGCACCGTGCGCGGGGCCGGTGAGCTCCGCCTCAAGGAGTCCGACCGGCTCGAGGCCGTGAAGGAAGTCCTACGCCCACTCGGCGTGCGGATCCAGACGACCGACGACGGCTTCCGCGTGCGCGGCGTCCCGGCCCGGCCGCGCGGAGGCGCCACGGTCAGCGCGGCGGGCGACCACCGGATCGCCATGTTGGCCGCCGTCGCGGGGATCGTCTCGCGCGAGGGACTGGAGATCGACGGCGCGGACAGCGTCGCCGTCTCCTACCCGGAGTTCTTCGCCGTGCTCGACTCGCTCGCGCTGCGATGATGGCCGCATGATCGTGGCCATCGACGGACCCGCCGGTTCCGGGAAAAGCACCGTCGCGCGCAGGCTCGCCGAGCGCCTCGGCTTCCGCTACGTCGACACCGGCGCGATGTACCGCGCGTTGACCTGGCTCGCCCTCGAGCGCGGGGTCGACCTCGACGACACGGCGGCGCTCGAAGCCCTCGCGCGCGAGAACCCCGTGACGATCACGCCCGGCACGGTCGAGATCGCGGGCCGCAACGTCACGAAGGAGATCCGCACCGTCGAGATCGACCGCGTCGTCTCGTCGCTGGCCCGCCACCAGGACGTCCGTGCGGTGCTCCGCGAGCGCCAGCGCGCGCTCGCCTACGAGGGCGACTCGGTGATGGAAGGGCGCGACATCGGTGCGGTCGTCTGTCCCGACGCGGACGTGAAGGTCTTCCTGACCGCGGACGAGTCGGAGCGCGCACGCCGCCGCACCGATGACCGGCCCGGGCTCGGCGCCGACGCGCTCGCGACCGACCTGCGACTGCGCGACGAGCGCGACTCGGCGCAGATGGGCGCGGCCCCGGATGCCACGCGAATCGATACGACCGACCTCGGGATCGACGAGGTCGTCGAGCGCATCGAGCGAATGGTCGCCGCGAAGGCCCAGGCATGAGCATCGACCGCTACGACGTCGTCTACTGGGGCTTCGGCAAGACCATTCTCACCGCGGGCGTGCACGGTGCGGCCGGCCTCAAGGCCTACGGGCTCGACCGCATCCCGCGCAAGGGCGGCGGCGTCTTGGCCGTCAACCACCTGCACTGGATCGACGTGCCGGCGCTCGGCGGACTTGTTCCGCGCCGACTCGTCTTCATGGCGAAGGCCGAGCTCCTCGACGTTCCGGTCGGCGGATTCATCGTCAAGTCGTTCGGCACGCTCGCGGTGCGCCGCGGCGAGTCCGACCGCGAGGCGATCCGGCTCGCCCGCGAGGCGGTCGGCAAGGGCCAGATGCTCGGGCTCTTCGTCGAGGGGACGCGCCAGCTCAGTGGCCATCCTGGAAAGGCGATGCCGGGCGCCGCGATGATCGCAATCCAGGAGGGAGTGCCGGTCGTGCCCGCTGCGATCTACGGCTCCGAAGCATGGAAATTCCCCGGCCGCACGCCGATCTCGATCGCGTTCGGAGAGCCGATGCGATTCGACGAGCTACCGAAGAACTCCAAGAGCTACAAGGCCGCGACGGCCGAGATCGAAGCCGAGATCCTGCGCCTGTGGGAGTGGCTGCGCGACATCCACGCGCTCGGCCGGCCCGACGCCGTTCCGCCCGGCCGCCCGGCGCGATGACCGCCGACCTCCTCGGCACGGTCGCGATCGTCGGCTTCCCCAACGTCGGCAAGTCGACCCTCGTGAACCGGCTCTCGGCGACCCGCCAGGCCGTCGTATTCGAGACACCCGGAGTCACGCGCGACCGCAAGGAGATCGTCTGCGAGTGGTCGGGCTCCAAGTTCCTGCTCGTGGACACCGGCGGCGTCGACCTCGCCGACTCGACGCCGATGACGCAGTCGATCGCCCAGCAAGCCCGCCGCGCGGTGGAGGAGGCCGACCTCGTCCTCTTCGTCGTCGACGCCCAGAACGGCGTCACGCCCGGGGACGAGGAGATCGCCGACATCCTGCGCCGCTCCTCCAAGCCGGTCGTGCTGCTCGCGAACAAGATCGACGATCCCCGCCGCGACCAGAGCGCGCTCGAGTTCCACTCGCTTGGACTCGGCGACCCGCTCCCCGTCTCGGCCGTGCACGGCCACAACACCGGCGACCTGCTCGACCGCATCGTCGACGAGCTGCGCGCGGCCGGGGCCCAGGGCCGCGCCGAGGTGGGGGAGGACGCGATCCGCGTGGCCATCCTCGGGCGTCCGAACGTGGGCAAGTCATCGCTCCTCAACGCGATCGTCGGCGAGGAGCGCGTGATCGTCTCCGAGAAACCGGGCACCACGCGGGACGCGATCGACACGATCGTCGAGCGAGGCGACCAGACCTTCGTCTTCGTGGACACGGCCGGGCTGCGCCGCAAGCGCAGGCAGCGGCAGGGGATCGAGTACTACTCGGAGCTCCGCGCGCATCCAGGCGGCCGAGCGCGCCGACGTCGCGCTCGTCCTCATCGACTCGAGCGAGGGCATGGTCGACCAGGACCTCGCGGGTGGCGGACGTCGCCCGCACGGCCGGGTGCTCGACGCTCGTGATCCTCTCCAAGTGGGACATCACGACGATCGACGTCGAGGACATCCGCCCGGTCCTCGAGGAGCGGCTGCGCCAGCGGCCTCCGCTGGTCGCCGTCTCCGCGAAATCGAGCCGCGGGATGATCCGCATGCTGGACAAGATCGCCGAGCTCTTCGCGAAGCACACCGCGCGCATCTCGACGCCCGAGCTGAACGACTTCCTCCAGGAGCTCCGCGCGCAGCGGCCGGGCCCGACCAAGCCGGGGAAGGGCCGGCGGCTGAACCTGCTCTACGGGACGCAGACGGCGGTTCGCCCGCCGCGATTCAAAGTCTTCGTTAACGATCCCTCTCTCATGACGCGTGACTACGGCTACTGGGTCGAGAACCGGCTGCGCGAGCGGTTCGGCCTTTCGGGCGTCCCCGTCGTGATCGACTTCGCGCGACGCACATGAAGATCGCGGTCGTCGGGGGCGGCTCGTGGGGGTCGGCCTTCGCCGCGCTCCTCGCCGAGCACGGGCACGAGACGCTGCTCGCTTGCCGCGACCCCGAGCAGGTGCGCGCGATCGCGGAGACCGGCCACAACCCCCGCTACCTGACGGAACTCGACCTCTCCGGCGTGCACCCGGTGACGCTCGACGATCCGGGTCTGGCCGACGCGGAGACGTTCGCGATCGCTGTTCCCAGCCGCTGCTTCCGTGAGGTCGTCGCCGCGCTGCCCGGCGACGCTCCGATCGTGAGCCTCGTCAAGGGCCTCGATCCCGAGTCGGGCAACCGCCTCTCCACGGTCGTCGAGGGGCGTCCGGTCGCGGTGCTCTCCGGCCCGAACCATGCGGAGGAGATCTCGCTCGGCCTGCCCGCGGCCGCGGTGATCGCCTGCGATGACATGGAGCTCGGCAAGCGGCTCCAGGAGGAGATCCATACGCCGCGCTTCCGCGTCTACGTGAACACCGACGTCGTCGGGGTCGAGCTCTGCGCGGCCGCGAAGAACGTGATCGCCCTCGGCGCCGGCGCGGTCGACGGGCTCGGCATGGGCGACAATGCGAAGGCCGGGCTCCTGACGCGCGGGCTCAGCGAGATGGTGCGGCTCGGCGAGGCGTCCGGCGCCAGGCAGGAGACGTTCTCCGGGCTCGCCGGCATGGGCGACCTGATGGTCACGTGCTGGAGCCGCCACAGCCGCAACCGCCGCGCGGGCGAGCTGATCGCCCGCGGCGCGACCGCCGACGAGGCGCGCGCCGAGATCAAGATGGCGGTCGAGGGGCTGACGACGGCGCCGGTGCTCCGCGACCTCGCGCACCGGCTGGGAATCGAGCTGCCGATCACCGAGGCGGTCTGCCACGTCCTCGACGGCGACACGCCCGCCGAGGCGGTCGTGCGGCTCATGGGCCGCGCCCCAACAGGGGAATAGCCGCCCGCCCGAACGGCCGCTACTCTCAGTTCGTGCGCCCGTTTCGCGCCGCAACGCTCATTGCCCTCTCCATCGGACTCGCTCTCGGGGCGTCCGCGTGCGGAAATTCGAGCAGCGGCGGAGCGACATCGGGAGCGGCGGTGTACGCGCCGGCCTCGACGGCGATCTTCGCCACGGTCGACACGGACACCGAGGGCGACCAGTGGCAGGCGCTCGACGCGCTCCTCGCCAAGTTCCCGGACGGGAAGGGCGCGATCGACAAGGCGCTCGGTGAGCTTGGCAGCGAGGAGGGCCTCTCGTTCGAGAACGACATCCGCCCTGCCGTCGGCGACGAGATCGCGATCGTCGGGTTCGACACGAAGGGCGAGGAGGTCGTTCTCCTGACGCAACCGACCGATTCCGCGAAGCTGCAGAAGATCGTCGCCACAGGCGACGAGCCCGGCGTGACCGAGGAGCTCGAGGACGGCTGGTGGGCCGCCGCCGGGTCACAGGAATCGCTCGACGCGTTCAACGCGGCCCGCGAGTCTGGCGACTCGCTCGCCGACGAGGACGCCTACCAGGACGCGACCGAGAATCTGTTCACCGACGCGATCGCGACCGTCTACGTGAACGGACGCCTCGTCGAGGCGGCCAATGTCGAGCCGGAGCTCGGCGGGGCGCAGACGGCGCTCGCGAAGTGCTTCGGCGGCGACGAAGACGCCTCGGGCGCCTCGTTCGCGCTCGCCGCGCGAGCCGAGGAGGGCGGCATCCGCATCGGTGGCGACGTCTCGAGCGCGGTCATCCCGGTCGGCGACGAGGGCGGCGCCGAGCTTGACGGGTTCTTCCGCGAGGGCGCGCTCGCGTTCGTCTCGACCTCGGGCATCGGCGACGCGATCCGCGAGATCGTCAAGTGCGCCTCGGCCAACGACTCGACGGCGGCGCAGACGCTCGCGCAGATCCAGTTCGCGCTCGGGCTTTCGATCGACGGCGACGTCGCCGGGCTCTTCGACGGCGAGACCGGCGTCGCGGTGTACGCGCCCGCGCCGGACACGTCGTACGTCTCGCTCACGCCTGTCGTCGTCTTCGCCACCGAGGTGGAGGACGAGGACGAGGCGATGGCGCTGATCGAGAACCTCGTCACCAAGGCCGGCGGTCTCATGGGCTTCATGGGCGAGGAGACCTCGATCGGGCTCGAGGACACGAGCATCGAGGGCATGAACGCCAAGGTGCTCCTGAACGCCGGGAATCCCGTGCTGTATCTCGCGACCACCGACGGGAAGCTCGTCGCGTCGAACTCGGAGGCCGGGCTCTCGGCGCTCAAGAGCGGCTCGAGCCTCGCCGACGATCCCGCGTACGCGGACGGCCGCAAAGAGGCCGGCGTTTCCGACGATGCCGCCGCCGTCGTGTACGTGAACCTGGCGAGCGCGGCCGGCCTCATGAGCGCTACCGGCCTGGGAATGGCGGGCCCGCCCGTCGGGTCGGAGGAGGGCTGGACTCCGTACGTCCCCCTCGCCGACGCCGCGGACAACCTGGAGCCGCTCAAGTCGCTCTTCTTCTGGAGCGACGAGCCCGACGACGGCTCGGTGTCGTTCGAAGGGTTCCTCGAAATCGACTAGCGCGGGTCGGTAGTCTTCCCGGCCATGCCGGAACCGCGCACATTTCCGTTCACCTCGGAGTCCGTCACCGAGGGCCATCCGGACAAGATGGCCGACCAGATCTCGGACTCCGTTCTCGACGCCGTCCTCGCCGAGGATCCGGCCGGTCGCGTCGCCTGCGAGACCCTCATCACGACCGGGCTCGTGGTCGTCGCGGGCGAGATCACGACCGAGACGTACGTCGACATTCCGAGGCTGGTGCGCGAGCGGATCCGCGCGATCGGCTACGACCGGGCCAAGTACGGTTTCGACGCCGACACCTGCGGCGTGATCGTGGCGCTCGACGAGCAGTCCCCGGACATCGCGCAGGGGGTCGACGCCTCCTACGAGGAACAGCACTCCGCCGGCGACGACGATCTCGACAAGGTCGGCGCGGGCGACCAGGGGATGATGTTCGGGTACGCGTGCACCGAGACCGAGGAGCTCATGCCGCTCCCGATCATGCTCGCGCACCGCATCGCCAAGCAGCTCGCACAGGCACGCCGCGACCAGCTCACGTATCTCCGTCCCGACGGCAAGGCGCAGGTCACCGTCCGCTACGAGGTGGACGAGCACGGCCGGCAGCGCCCGGTCGAGATCGAGCGCGTTCTGATCTCGACGCAGCACCGCGACGGGATCGACATCGACACGCACCTGAAGCCCGAGATCATCGAGCACGTCCTGCGCCCGGTCCTCCCGGCGGATCTCTTCGACGAGTCCATCCTCGACGACCGCGACTTCGTCCTCGTGAACCCGACCGGGCGCTTCGTGCTCGGCGGCCCGGGCGCCGACACCGGTCTCACCGGCCGCAAGATCATCGTGGACACCTACGGCGGCGCCGCGCGCCACGGCGGCGGCGCGTTCTCCGGCAAGGATCCGACGAAGGTCGACCGTTCCGCGGCCTACGCCGCGCGCTACGTGGCGAAGAACGTCGTCGCAGCGGGCCTCGCGGAGCGTTGCGAGCTCCAGATCGCCTACGCGATCGGCGTCGCGCATCCGGTCTCGATCGAGGTGGAGTGCTTCGGCACCGAGCACATCGGCGTTCCGCGCATCGAGGAGCTCGTCCGCGAGCACTTCGACCTGCGCCCGGGCGCGATCGTCCGCGATCTCGACCTGCGCCGCCCGATCTACGCGAAGACCGCCGCCTACGGGCACTTCGGCCGCAACGATCCCGACTTCACGTGGGAGCGGACGGACAAGGCCGAGGCATTGCGGGCGGCCGCCGGGTTTCCCGCCGCGGTAGCGACGCCCCTCTAGAACCGCGTCCGGTTAGGCCGCGCGGACGAAGAGGCCGGAAGCGGCCTTCTCGCCGAGCGCGACCTCTGAGCCGGCGCGCTTGACCGTGTACGTCTCGCCGTCGGAGGTGCTGAGCTCGACCGCGGTGCCGGGGACGAGCCCCGAGTCGTAGTACCAGTGGAGCAGGTCGCCGTCGTGCTCGGCGAGGCGGACGATCTCCGCGTGCGCGCCGGGCTCGAGCTCGGCCAGCGCCTTCAGCTCCTTGTTCTCCGCCTGCTCGAACGTCGTGTCGACCGGCCAGCCGTGCGGGCAGCGGTCCGGGTTCCCGAGCTTCTCGGCGATCCGCTCGATCATGTCGTCCGTGAACGTGTCGCCGAGCTCGTCGGCGTGGACGTGCGACTCGGCGGCCGTGTAGCCCATGAAGTCCGTCAGCAGCCGCTCGATGATCCGGTGCTTGCGCACGACGCGCTCGGCGAGCTCGACGCCCTTCGGCGTGAGGATCGCCTCCTTGTGCTCGCCGCGCTCGATCAGGCCGTCGTCCTCCATGCGCTTCAGCATCTCGCCGGCCGAGGCGCGGGAGACGCCGAGCATGTCCGCGACGCGCACCGCCAGGGTCGGCGGGCCCTCGGTCACCGGGTGGTATTCGCCGACCGGGAAGGCGAGGAAGTAGATCGTCTCGATGTAGTCGTCGACGGAATGTCCCTGGGCCATGCGACGATTCTAGGGTGCCGCGCTACGCCTCTGTCGTTCCACTCGTCACCGCCCGGGCCGTCGCGCGCCCGTTCACGTACCTCGGCGACGGTCTCGAGAAGGGCTCGGTCGTGTCCGTGCAGTTCGGCCGGGTCACGCGCCGCGGCGTCGTGGTGGAGACCGGCGACGAGAAGCCTGACGGCGTCGATCCGGTCGCGGTCGACAAGATCCTCGGGACGGTTCCGGGCGCGCTCGTCGACCTGGGTCTCTGGATGGCCGACCACTACGGCTCGACGCCCGCGCGCACGCTCGGCCTAGTGGCGCCGCCGTCACGTGCACGGCGCGCAGGGGCGAAGCGCCGCGAGCGTCCGGTGGAGGCGGTGTCCGAGGAGATTCGGCCGTCCGAGCTCTCGCCGGCCCAAACCGTGGCGCTCGAGCGGATCGTCGGCGCGCTCGGCTCGCCCGCGCACCTACTCCTCCACGGCGCGACCGGAAGCGGCAAGACCGAGATCTACCTGCGCGCGTGTGAGGAGGCGCTCGAGCGAGGGCTCGGCGCGATCGTGCTCGTGCCCGAGATCGCGTTGACGCCGCAGACGGCCGCGCGGTTCCGCGCCCGGTTCAGGGACGGCGTCGCGGTGCTCCACTCGCGCCTGACCGACGCAGAGCGCCGCGACGAGCGCGAGCGGATCGCGTCCGGCGAGGCCCGCGTTGTCGTGGGCGCGCGCTCGGCGGTGTTCGCGCCGGTGGAGCGGCTCGGGCTCATCTGCGTCGACGAGGAACACGACTCCTCCTACAAGCAGGACTCGGACCCGCGCTACGACGCGCGCACCGTCGCGGCCAAGCGGGGCGCGCTCGAGGGCGCGGTCGTCGTCTACGGCAGCGCGACGCCGCGAGCCGAAAGCTGGGAGCTGCTTGAGCGCCTCGACCTTGGCGGTCGCATCGGCGCGTCGCTTCCGCCGGTGAAGATCGTCGACCTGCGCCGCGAGACCGGGTATCCGCTCTCGACGCCGCTTCTCGCCGCGCTCGGCGAGATCGAGGATCAGGGCGGCAAGGCGATCCTCCTCCTCAACCGCCGCGGGATCGCGCCCGCGATCCACTGTCGCGCGTGCGGCGTGACGCCGCGCTGCGAGCACTGCGACGTCGCGCTGACGCTTGCACGGCGACGGGCAGCTTCACTGCCACCACTGCGGGCTCGTGCGGCCGGCGCCGAAGCTCTGCCCCTCGTGCGGCGCGGCCGAGCTGGCGCGGCTCGGGGCCGGGACGGAGGCGCTGGAGGAGGAGCTCGCGGCGTCGCTTCCGGGGTTGGAGCTGCTGCGCCTCGACGCGGACACGACCGGCGATCCCATGAAGCTTTCCGAGACGCTCACCCGCTTCGACGAGGCCGACCGCGTCGTCCTCCTCGGCACGCAGATGGTCGCGAAGGGCCACCACTTCTCCGGCGTGAAGCTCGCTGCGGTCGTCGACGCCGACACGGGCCTCGGGCTCCCCGACTTTCGCGCGGAGGAGCGGACGTTCCAGCTCGTCACGCAGCTCGCCGGGCGGAGCGGCCGCGACGCGCCGGGCCGCGTGCTCGTGCAGACGTACCAGCCCGATGCCCGCCCGATCGCGCTCGCCGCGAGGCATGCCGTGGACGAGTTCCTGGCGGGCGAGCTCGACCGCCGCCGCGCGCTCGGCTACCCGCCGTTCAAGCACCTCGTGAGCGTCGTCGTGAGCGGCCCGACCCGCGACGGCCCGATGACCGCGCTGCGCGAGTTGCGCACGGAATTGGAGCGCCTCGGCGTCGCGGATCTCCTCGGCCCGGCGCCGCTCCTGCGCCTACGCGGACGCCATCGCGCGCAGCTTCTCGCGAAGACGGACAACCCGCGCCGTGTCGCCGTTCCAGCGGGCCGGCTGCTCGGCACGGCCGCGAAGGCGATGCGCCGCGACGGGCTCACCGCGGTGGTGGACGTTGACCCCCAGGGCGTCTGATTAGGATCCGAGCATGAGCGACGTCGAAGGGCAGGTGAGAGACGAGCAACTCGACGCCGAGCGCGACGCGCGGCGCCGGCTGGCGCTCGCGCAGGTGCGCCAGTACCCGGATCCGGTGCTGCGGATGGCGACGCGCGAGGTCGAGGTGTTCGACGAGGCGCTCGGCGCGCTGGCCGAGCGGATGGGGCGGCTGATGCAGGAGGCGCGCGGGGTCGGGCTCGCGGCGCCGCAGATCGGGATCCTCCAGCGGGTGCTCGTCTACCAGACCGATGAGGACGGCCCGGTCACCGCGCTCGTGAACCCGAAGATCGTGTCCAGCTCGGAGGAAGTCGACACCACCGACGAGGGCTGCCTGTCGCTCGGCTCGGCCACGATCATCGTCCCGGTGGAGCGGCCGACGGCCGTGACCATCGAGGCGCAGTCGCCTGCGGGGGAGAAGCTCGAGATCGAGGCCGAGGGGCTCGAGGCGCGGGTCATCCAGCACGAGCTCGACCATCTGGACGGCGTCCTCACGCTCGACCGCACGACGGACGAGGCGCGCAAGGCGGCGCTCGCCGAGCTGCGGCCGCGCGCCGTGCTCGGGTAGCCGTGCGGCTGGCCGTCGCCGCGACCGCGCCGCTCGGCGCCGCGGTGCTCGAAGGGCTCGCCGCCACGCACGAGATCGAGGTGCTGGTCACGCGGCCGGACCGTCCGCGCGGCCGTGGGCGCAAGGTCGGCGCGCCGCCGGCGAAAGTCGTGGCTGAGCGACTCGGGATCCCTGTGGAGCAGCCGGAGAAGCTGGAGTCGTTCCCGGGGTCGGCTCCCGTCGTGATTGCGGCGTACGGGGCGCTGATCCCTTCCGCGTTGCTGGAGGGCCGGCTTTGGCTGAACGTCCATCCGTCGCTCCTGCCGCGCTGGCGCGGGGCAGCGCCGGTCGAGCGGGCGCTGATGGCCGGCGACGGGGAGACGGGCGTGACGATCCACCGGACGACGGCCGAGCTGGATGCGGGACCGATCGCCGCGCAGCGGGCGTTCGCGGTTGGGCCGGACGACGACGCCGGCGTGGTGTACGACCGGGCGGCCGTGCTCGCGGTCGAACTCCTCGGCTCGGTGCTACCCGAGCCGGCGTTCGAGCCGCAGTCCGAGGAGGGCGCGACGTACGCGGAGAAGATCGGCCCGGCCGACCGCGAGCTCGACTGGTCGCGGCCGGCGGCGGAGCTCCACAACCGGATCCGCGCGCTTTCACCGCACATCGGCGCGCGAGGCGAGGTCGAGGGCCGGCCGGTGATCGTGTGGCGCTCAAGGGTCGTGGACGGCGAGCTGGAGATCCTCGAGGTGCAGCCGGAGGGCAAGCGACGCATGACCCTCGAGGTGTTCCGCCGCGGGCTGCGCTGAAGGTGTTCCACTCCTGTGACAGCCCCGGCACGGTCTTCGCAACAGGCGTGCGCTTTTCGCCGATAGGGTCGCCACCAAGGGGTGCAACATGGGGGTCCCCCGGGGGACCGCGGGTTCCGGGCTCGCGATGAGCGCCCGCCGGGTCGCCTTCGACGTCGTCCGCCGCGTGTTCGAGGACGACGCGTACGCCGATCGGGCATTCCGCTCGGCGGCCGAGGGGCTCGACGCCCGCGACCGGGCGTTCGCGATGCAGCTCGCGTACGGGACCGTGCAGCGCAAGCGGACGCTCGACCACGCGATCGACACGCTCGGGCGCCGGCCGACGCGCAAGCTCGATCCGCCCGTCCTGGCGGCGCTTCGGATCGGCGCGTACCAGGTCGGGTTCATGGACGGCGTCCCGTCGCACGCCGCGGCGAACGAGTCGGTCGAGCTCGTCCGGGCGGCGGGGCTCGAGCGCGCCGTCCCGTTCACGAACGCCGTCATGCGCCGGCTCGCCGAGGGGATGCTCGCGCTCCTCGCCGAGTTCGCCGATGCGACTCCCACCGAGGCGGCGCTGAAGCACTCGTACCCCGACTGGATCGCCGAGACCTTCTGGCGCGAGCAGGGGCGCGACGCGGCGCTCGAACTCATGGCCGCGATGAACGAGCCGCCGCCGACGGTCGTCCGCACGCGCGCCGATCTCCCTGGCGAGCGCGATCCCGAGGTCGAGACTGCACTCACCGTCGACCACATCCCGCCCGAGTGGATCAGCGACGGTCACGCCTGGCCGCAGAGCCGCGGCTCGCAGCTCGCAGGTCTCGCTGTCGGCGCCGAGCCCGGCGAGCGGATCCTCGACCTCTGCGCAGCGCCCGGCGGCAAGGCGACCCAGCTCGCGGAGGGCGCCGCCGAGGTCGTCGCCGTGGAGAAGCACGAGGGTCGCGCCCGTGAGCTCGCCGAGAACGCGGCGCGGCTCGGCCTCACGAACGTGACGGTCGTGCACGCCGACGCGCTCGAGCTCCCCGCCGAGCAAACCGGCTTCGACCGCGTGCTCGTCGATGCGCCCTGCTCCGGGACCGGCGTGCTCGCCTCGCGCCCCGACCTGCGCTGGCGCGCGAAGCCGCTGCCGGAGCTCCAGAAAGCGCTGCTCGCCGTCGCCGCCGAACGCGTGCGGCCGGGCGGCTCGATCACGTACTCGGTGTGCGCGATCGGCGCCGCCGAGAACGAGGAGGTCGTCGACGCATGCGGCCTCGAGCCCGACGACCTTGGCGCCGAATGGCCGGGCTTTCGTCATCCGCGCCGGCCCGAGTTCCTCCTCACCCTCCCGAGCGTCCACCGCACGTCGGGCTTCTTCATCGCAAGAATGCGCGCATGACCTGGCTGGAGTGGCCTCGCGGCCCCGAGATCGAGCCGTCGCTCTACGCGGCCGACTTCGCGCGGCTCGGCGCGCAGGTGGAGGAGCTCCTCGACGCCGGCGTGCGGATCTTCCACTTCGATGTCGGCGACGGCCATTTCGTCGAGCCGGTCACCATCGGCCCGGTCGTGCTCGATGCGATCGCGCCGCTCGTGCACTCGCGCGACGGCGTGCTCGACTGCCACCTGATGGTCTCGAACCCCGAGCGGCACATCCCGCAGATCGCGGACGCCGGCGGCGACAGCGTCACGTTCCATGTCGAGATCGCGGCCGACCCCGCGCCGCTCGTCGCGGAGGCACGCGCGCGCGGGCTCGGCGTGGGGATCTCCTTCAACCCGGAGACGACGGTGACCGACGCGGTCGCGGCCGCGCAGGGCGTCGATCTCGTTCTCTGCATGAGCATCCATCCCGGCTACTCGGGCCAGCGGTTCCTGCCCGACGCGCTCGGCCGGATCCGTGAGCTCCGCGACGCGCTGCCGGACGAAGTGCTCGTCCAGGTCGACGGCGGCGTGACCGCCGAGAACGCCGCATCGGTGCGCGAGGCGGGCGCCAGCCTGATCGTCGCGGGGAGCGCGGTGTTCGCGCAGCCCGACATCGGCGCGGCCTACCGCGAGCTCGCAAGCCTGGTCGCGTGAGCGAGCACCTGGAGCGGGCGCTCGAGTTAGCCGAGCGTGGGCGCGGAACGACACGGCCGAATCCGATGGTCGGCGCCGTGATCGTCTCCGACGGCGAGATTGTGGGGGAGGGCTGGCACGAGCATCCGGGCGGGCCGCACGCCGAGGTCGTTGCGCTCGAGGCGGCCGGAGAGCGGGCACGCGGCGCCACGATGTACGTGACGCTTGAGCCCTGCGCCCATCACGGCCGCACGCCGCCGTGCGCGGACGCGGTGGCCGAAGCCGGGGTTGCGCGCGTGGTGATTGGTGCCGGCGATCCTGACGTGCGGACCAACGGCGCTGGGATCGCTCAGCTCCGCAACGCCGGCATCGCGGTCGAGCTGGCCGAGGGAGAACTCGCGAAGCGGGCGCGCCGCCAGAACGAGGCGTTCCGGACGTGGGTCTCGCTCGGCCGCCCCTTCGTGACGTACAAGGCGGCCGCGACGATCGACGGCCGGCTGGCCGCGGCGAGCGGCGATGCGCGCTGGGTGTCGGGCGAGGAGAGCCGGCGACGGGTGCACGAGCTGCGCGCGGCGTCGGACGCGGTCGCGGTCGGCATGGGGACAGTGCGCGTGGAGAATCCCGCGCTCACCGCCCGCGACGTGGACGCGGTGCGTCAGCCGCGCCGCCTGGCGTTCGGCCATGGCCCGCTGCCGGAGGGGTCGGAGCTCGAGCTGCTCGAAGGGGCGCTCGAGGACGAGCTGCGCCGGTTGGCGTCGGAGGACGTCCAGTCCCTGCTTCTCGAGGGCGGGCCCACGCTCGCCGGCGCGTTCCTCCGCGCAGGTCTGATCGACAAGGTCGTCCTCTTCGTTGCGCCGAAGGTCGTGGGCGGCGACGACGCACCGCCACTCTTCGCCGGACACGGCGCGAAGACCCTCGCCGACGTGGTGCCGCTCGCGTCACTCGAGGCCGGCCGCTCGGGCGAGGACGTCGTCCTGACCGCGTACGTCCACGAGCCGTAGCCCGCTCCGCGGGCGGGTTCCCCCAACGGGGGCGCGAGCGTCCCAACACGAACGCTATCGAAGAAACCGTCGCGTGTCTGGCCCTGATTTGCAGGGACTTTGCGCCGAGTCGTCCACAGGTGCGCGTCACGACCGCCGTCCCCGCCGGTGAGTACGCTCCGCCGCTCGGAGGCTCGCGAACCAGGAGGCGCACGTGCTCATCACGACCATGAACGACATTCCGGGCTGGGAGATCCAGGAGGTGATCGGCGAAGTCTTCGGGCTGACCGTGCGCTCGCGGCACGTCGGCGCGGACATCGGCGCGAGCCTCAAGTCGCTCGTAGGCGGCGAACTGAAGGGGATGACCAAGCTGCTCGTCGACGGCCGCGAACAGGGCGTCCAGCGGCTGATCGAGGCCGCCGAGACGATGAACGCGGACGCGATCGTCGCCATGCGCTTCGACACCTCGGAGCTCGGCTCGAACGTGACCGAGATCTGCGCCTACGGCACCGCCGTCCGCGCGCGCAAGCTCTAGCCCCGCGCCGACTATCGTTTCCGGCGTGTTCACGGGAATCGTCCGCGAGTTGGGAACCGTCGAGGCCGTCGACGCGACCGCGTACGGCGCGCGTCTCAGGATCCAGGCGCCGGAGGCCGCGGCCCGCACCGCACTCGGCGACTCGGTCGCGGTGAACGGCGTCTGCCTGACGGCCGTTGAGGCCGACAACGGCACGATCGCGTTCGACGCCGTTCCGGAGACGATCGGCCGTACCACCCTCGCCCGCCTCGAGCCAGGAGCGCGGGTGAACATCGAGCCGGCCCTCCGCGCGGGCGAGCCGCTCGGCGGTCACATCGTCCAGGGCCACGTCGACGGAGTCGGCCGCGTCCGCGCGCTCGAGCCCGAAGGTGAGGGCGCCCGCCTCACGGTCGAGCTCCCCGCCGAGATCGCCCGGCTCTCAGTCGAGAAAGGCTCGATCACGCTCGACGGAGTCAGCCTCACGATCGCCGCTCTCGGCCCCGATTGGGTCGCGATCGCGCTCGTCCCGCACACCCTCGCGGCGACCACGCTGGGCGCGCTCGGGCCGGGCGACGAGGTGAACGTCGAGGCCGACGTCCTCGCCAAGCACGTCGACCGCCTGCTCGAAGCCCGCGGCACCGAGGCCTGACCCCGTTACGATTCCCCGGATGCCCGAGACGCCGGACACGACCCCGGAGACCGCCTTCGCCACCATCGAGGAGGCGATCGAGGCGATCCGCGAAGGCAAGTTCGTCGTGGTCGTCGACGCCGCAGACCGCGAGAACGAGGGCGACCTGACCATCGCGGCGCAGTTCGCGACTCCCGAGGCGATCAACTTCATGGCCACGCACGGCCGCGGGCTCATCTGCCTCTGCCTCACCGGCGATCGCTGCGACCAGCTCCAGCTCCACCCGATGACAGCGCGCAACGAGACGCCGTTCGGCACCGCCTTCACCGTCTCGGTCGAGGCCCGTGAGGGGATCGCCACCGGCATCTCCGTGCACGACCGCGCGCGCACGATTCAAGTCGCGATCGACCCGAGCAAGGGTCCGCGCGACCTCGTCCGGCCCGGCCACATCTTTCCGCTGCGCGCACGCCCAGGCGGCGTCCTTCAGCGCGCCGGTCAGACCGAGGCCGCCGTCGACCTCGCGCGGCTCGCAGGGCTGAACCCCGCAGGCGTCGTCTGCGAGATCGCGAACGAGGACGGCTCGATGGCCCGCGTCCCGGATCTCATCGAGTACTGCAAGCGGCACGACCTGCTGATGGTCACCGTCGCCGACCTCATCGAGTACCGGCGCCGCACGGAGAAGCTCGTCGAGCGCGCCACGACCGTCCGCATGCCGACCGCCTACGGCGAGTTCTCCGCCGTCGCGTTCAAGGAGACCTTCACCGGCAAGCACCACGTCGCGCTCGTGAAGGGCGACGTCGACGGCCGGGAGAACGTGCTCGTCCGCGTCCACTCGGAATGCCTCACCGGCGACGTCTTCCATTCGCTGCGCTGCGACTGCGGCGAGCAGCTCGAGGAGGCGCTCCGCCGCATCGGCGCCGAGGAGCGCGGCGTGCTCCTCTACATGGCGCAGGAGGGACGCGGCATCGGCCTTCTCTCGAAGCTCAAGGCGTACGAGCTCCAGGAGAACGGGATGGACACCGTCGAGGCGAACCTCGAGCTGGGCTTTCCGGCCGATGCGCGAGAGTACGGGATCGGCTCGCAGATCCTCGCCGACCTCGGACTGACGACGATTCGCATCCTGACCAACAACCCGCGCAAGATCAGCGGCATCGAGGGCTTCGGGCTCACCGTGGTCGAGCAGCTCCCGATCGAGGTCGAGCCGAACGCCGAGAACCAGCGCTACCTGGAGACGAAGCGCTCGAAGCTCGGCCACAAGCTCCACCACCAGGAGCAGCGCTTCGAGGAGCCCGGCCTGTGAGCGACGACCGGCTGATCGAGGGCGCCGACGAGCTTCGGCTCACCGGCTCGCCGCCTCCCGGCGCGCCGTTCGGAGTGAACCCGCCGGCGGCGCCCGCTCCCGCCGAGCCTGCGCCCGCGCCGAGCCCTGCTCCGGCCGAGCCTGAGCCCGAACCCGATCTTCCTCCGGCGGCCGAGGCCGAGCCCGAGGCCGACGCGGACGCGGAGGCCGCGCCGAAGCCGGGCGTCCCGCAGCAGCACGCGCCGGGCGATCTCGACATCCCCACCGGAGTCGGCGTCTTCACCGGCGCCGCGGACGGAAACCGGCGCTCGGTCGGCATCGTCGTCTCGCGCTTCAACGGCGAGCTGACCTCGAAGCTCCTGACCGGCGCGCTCGAGTTCCTCGAGAAGGCCGGCGTCGATCGCGCCCGAGTCGACGTGATGCAGGTGCCCGGCGCGTTCGAGCTGCCGCTCGGTGCCATGGCGCTCGCGCGGACGCGGCGATACGCCTGCGTGCTCGCGCTCGGCGTCGTGATTCGCGGCGATACGCCGCATTTCGACTACATCTCGAGCGAGGCGGCGAGCGGGCTTCAGCTCGCGGCCCTCGAGACCGGCATCCCGGTTGCGCTGGGTGTCCTCACATGCAATACGCGTGAGCAGGCCGAGGCGCGGTCGGGCGGCGCGAAGGGCAACAAGGGCGCCGAAGCCGCGCGCACCGGGCTCGAGATGGCCGACGTTCTGGGCCGGCTCCGCTCCGACGCTGTCGTCACGACGTAGTCCGCTACACTCGTCGGCCATGTCGAAGGTCTGCGCAGTCTGCGGGAAAGCTCCGTCGTTCGGGAACAACCGAAGCCACTCGATGGTGGCGACGAGGCGCCGCTTCAACCCGAACCTCCAGCGCGTCCGCATCCTCGTGGACGGGGTTGCCCGCCGGAGCTACGTCTGCGCGCGATGCCTGAAGGCCGGGAAGGTCAAGAAGGCCGTCTAGCGGAGGCCCGCGCGCTCGTCGGCGCGGCGCTTGCGGCGCTCGAGGCGAGCCGCGAGCGGATCGACGACCTGAACGTGTACCCGGTCCCGGACGGGGATACGGGCACGAACATGACGCTGACCGTGCGCGCGGTGCGCGACGCCCTCGCGGGGTCGTCGGCAACGTCGCGCGAGGAGATTGCGGGCGCGATTACCCGCGCCTGCCTCATGGGGGCACGCGGGAACTCGGGCGTGATCCTGTCCCAGCTCGTCCGTGGGGCGATGGAGTCGCTGGCGGAAACGGACGATCTCGCGGCCGCCTTGCGCGCCGCCTCGGACGCCGGGTACGCCGCGGTGCGCGAGCCGCAGGAGGGGACGATTCTCACCGTCGCGCGGGAGCTCGCGGAGCGTGGCGAGACCCTCGACGCTCCATTGCCGGAGGCGCTGGCGGAGCTTGTCGCGCATGGGGAGGACGCGCTCGCGCGCACGCCGGAGCAGCTCGAGACCCTGCGCGAGGCCGGCGTGGTCGACGCCGGCGGCGCGGGACTCCTCGAGCTCGTGCGCGGAATCGCGGCGCATGTCCGCGGCGAGCCGCTGCCCGCGGTGGTCGAGGCCTACGACTCGCTGCCGCACGACGCCGTCCACCAGGAGCTCTCGCGGTTTCGTTACTGCACGAGTTTCTACGTCGAGGGCGAGAACGCCGATCCCGCCGCGCTCGAGCACGAGCTGGAGCAGTTCGGCGACTCGCTCCTCGTCGTCGGCTCGCGCGGGGCCGTGAAGGTGCACGTCCACACGGACGATCCCGGGCGCGCGCTCGGGCTCGCGACCGCGATGGGCGTGATCGCCGAGGTCGACGTGAAGAACATGCACATGCAGATCGCCGACCGCGAGGAGCGGCTGGCGACCGAGACGACGCGTTGCGGCGTCGTGGCGGTGTGCGCGGGCGCGGGGAACGCGGCGCTCTTCGCCGGCTACGGCGCGCGGGTGGTCGAGGGCGGCCAGACGATGAACCCGCCGACGTCCGAACTCGTCGCCGCGATCGAGAGCGTCGCCGCCGACGAGGTCGTGCTGCTCCCGAACAACAAGAACGTCGTCCTCGCCGCCGAGCAGGCGGCGGCCGCGGCGTCGCGTCCTGTCGTGGTCGTGCCGACCCACACGCTCCAGGCGGGCCTCGCAGCCGTGCTCGCGTTCGATCCCGGCCGCCCTGCGTCGGAGAACTCCGAGGAGATGGCCGAGGTCGCCGGGCGGGTGCGCGCGGGCGCGGTGACGCGCGCGTCGAGGACGACGACGGTCGACGACGTGGCTGTGGAGGAGGGCCAGTTCCTCGGGCTCGTGGACGGTCGCGCGGTCGCGGCCGGTGGGGAGCTCGACGCGATCGCGGACGAGGTCGTCGCGCGGTTGCTCGCGGAACCGGCGGACGTCCTGACCGTGCTCCTCGGCGCGGGCGCGTCCGACGCCGACGGCCTGGCGGCACGGATCGGGGCGGCGCACCCGGACGTCGAGCTCGAGGTCGTCGAGGGCGGCCAGCCGCACTACCCGCTCCTCTTCGGCGCGGAGTAGCCGGGGATCGCCCGGCACAGATCCGGAACGATTCCGTTTCCCACCTGCGCGCGTATCCTCGATAGGGTCGCCACCAAGGGGTGCAACACGGGGGTCCCCCGGGGGACCGCGGCGAAGGGGGTGTTCCGGTCGGCGGTTTTCGCCGATACTGCAAAGCGGATGGAGGAGCTGCGGGTGATCAACGTCCTGCTCGTCGAGGACAACGATGTCTTTCGCGAGGCGCTCGAGCTGATGCTTGGCGTCACGCCCGACATCAACGTCGTCGGCGCCGTTGCCGACGGCACGTCCGCGGTCGCGCGCTGCGCGGAGTTGCGGCCCGACGTCGTCCTCATGGACTACCGGCTGCCCGGCCTCGACGGGGTCGAGGCGACCGCCGCCGTTCGGGCCACGTGCAACGCCGCCGTCGTCGTCCTCACGGCGACCGCGGACCGCACCGAGCTCGACGCGCTCCTCGCCGCGGGTGCCGTCGCGTGCCTCACGAAAGACAGCGAAGTCGGTGACATCGTCGGCGCGATCCGCGATGCTGCCGCGAATGCCTCTCTCGTCTAGCACCACCGCGCTCATTCTCGACTCGACCGCGGACCTGCCCGATCCGGCTGCGCGGAACCCGAACTGGCGCCTCGTGCCGCTCCTCGTCAACTTCGGCGACGAGTCCCTGCGCGACCACGTCGACATCACGCCCGACGAGTTCTACCGGCGGCTCGAGAGCACCACGGTGCAGCCGAAGACGTCGCAGCCGACGCCGGCCGATTTCGAGCGCGCGTTCGCGGAGCTCGCCGGCTTCGAGCGGATCCTCTGCGTGCTTCTGTCCGGAAAGCTCTCAGGGACGGTCGAGAGCGCGCGCCTCGCCGTGCAGGCGACCGGCGACAAACGCGTCACCGTGATCGACTCCGAGAGCGTCTCGGGCGGCACGATCATCCTCGCAGACGCGATCCAGCGCCGGCTCGACGCGGGCACGACCGATGAGGAGATCGCCGACCTCGTCGAGCGGTTCAGGCGCGAGTCCGGGCTCCTCTTCACCGTGGACACGCTCGACTACCTCGTGCGTGGCGGGCGGGTCGGCAAAGCGGCCGGGTTCGCCGGCGAGCTGCTCTCGGTCAAGCCGATCCTGTCGATCCGCGAGGGCGAGGTCGTGCCGATCAAGCGCGTCCGCGGCCGGACCAAGGCGCTGGCCGAGCTCGAGCGGCTCTTCGACGAAGACGCCGCGCACGGCTCGGGGCTTCACGTCGGCGTCGCGCACGCGAACTCCCCCGAGGACAATCGGAACCTCGCCGACCGGGTCCGCCGCGTACGCCCGGAGGCGTCGCTCGACGTTGACTGCGTGCTTGGTCCGGTCATCGGCACGCACGGTGGGCCCGGCACGCTCGGCCTGTTCTGGTTCGACGACTAGCATCCGCGTCGTGTTCGCCCACTGGGACGACGTCGAGCCGAACCGCCGTGAGCGCGGCCACCTGGCCGGCGACTGGCGTGACCTCGGCGAGGCCGCCGGGTCGGTCACCGTCGGGCTGCAGCGGATCCAGGTCGACCCGGGTATGTGGTCGACGCCGCTCCATCTCGAGGGCGCCGAGGAGGAGATCTTCTTCGTGCTCGGCGGCTCGGGCGCGTCGCTCCTGTGGGAGGGCGGCGAAGGCGACGGGAACGCGCACGAGATCGGCCCCGGCGACTGCCTCGTCCATCTGGCGCTTGAGCAGGCGCACACGCTGAACGCGGGCCCCGACGGGCTCGACGTGCTCGCGTTCGGGATGCGCTCGTACGCTGACTCGGCCACCTACCTTCCGCGCGCGGGCGTCTCGTGGCTCGGCGCGAGCTGGGTCGAGTCGGGCGCCGAGGAGAACCATCCGTGGAAACGCGAGGTCGCCGCGGGCCCGCCGACGCTCGGCGAGCTCCAGCCGCGGCCGGCGTCGATCGTGAACGTCGCCGATGCGCCGGTGCAGGAGTTCACCGGCGACACCGTCGCGAACGTCCGACGCGATCTCGGCAGGGCGGCAGGTTCGCTGCGCACCGGCGTCGAGCACGTGAGGGTGCCGCCGGGGATGCTGAACTGGCCGCCGCACTGCCACTCGGCGGAGGAGGAGCTCTTCGTGGTGCTCGAGGGCGAGGGCGCGGCGCTCATCGGCGATGAGGAGCATCCGGTCCGGGCCGGCAGCGTCGTCTCGTGTCCGGCCGCGACGAAAGTCGCGCACGCCTTTCGCGCGGGCGACGAGCCGCTCGTGCTGCTCGCCTACGGGACGCGGGAGCCGAATGACATGGCGTACTACCCGCGCTCGGGCAAGATCGCGTTCCGTGGCCTCGGCGTCATGGGCCGGATCGAACAGCTCGAGTACTGGGACGGCGAGCGCTAGCTCGGGGATTCTTCGGCACGAGGTCGGCACGCTTTCGCGACAGACACGCGCGCCGAGCCTCGATAGCGTTCGTGTTGGGACCGCCGGTCCCCCAAGGGGGACCCGGCCCGCCGAGGCGCGGGCCCCTCGGCACGGGCGAAAATGGGTGCGTGCCGTCCGGACCCTCACCGATACTCGGCTCGTTCTGGCCACGCTCTTGACTCGGCGCCTCGAGCAGGCCGGCTTCGCTGGCATGGACCGAGACGCCCTCGAATGGCGTCAGCGGGGGCATCCGGAGCTCTCCGTCGAGACGCTGCCCGGGGTCGGGCCGAAGGTCGCCGAGCGGCTCGCGGCCCTCGGCATCGTGACGCTCGAGGATCTCGTCGAGTACGTCCCGCGGGCGCATCTCGACTGGGCGCAGGCGATGGGGTTCGCCGAGCTGCGCACCGGGCAGGAGGCGACGGTCGCGTGCACGGTCGAGAGGCAGGCGCAGCGTTCGCCCGACGCGCCGCCGCAACCTTCGCCTTGTCGAGGCCGCCGTTGTCGACGCGCAGGGCGGGCGGGCGACGGCGCTCTGGTTCAACCAGTCCTGGCTCGCCGAGCGGCTCACGCCCGGCGTCCGGCTCCTCCTGCACGGCGAGCTCTCGGCGGGCGGGCGCTTCAAGGTCGAGCGACACGAGCTGGGGGAGGCGTGGCCTCCACACCGTCGGGCTCGTCCCGGTCTACCGCGCGAGCGAGACGGTCTCGGCGACGAAGCTCCGCGAGCTGACCGAGCTGGCGCTCCCGCTCGCGCGCTGGCTCCCCGATGCGCTCCCGGCGAAGGTGCGCGCCGAGGAGGGCCTCCCGCTGCGCGGCGATGCGCTACTCGCGTACCACCGGCCGACCGATCGGGACGACGTCGCCGCCGCGCACGAGCGGCTCGCGCTCGAGGAGCTCCTCGTCCTGCTCTACGGCCTCGCGCGCCGCCGACGGGAGACCGACGACGCGGCGACTGCCCCGGCGCTCGGCGAGCCCGGCGACCTGGTCGCGCGCTACGTCCAGGCGCTGCCGTTCGAGCTGACGCCGGAGCAGCGCTCGGCGATCGCTGAGCTCGACTGCGACCTCGCCCGCGCGACGCCGATGCAGCGCCTCCTCCAGGGCGACGTCGGCGCCGGGAAGACCGTCGTGGCGCTCTATGCGCTTCTTCGGGCGGTCGAAAACGGCCACCAGGGCGCGCTCATGGTTCCGACGGAAACCCTCGCTGAGCAGCACTTTGTCACGATCGATCGGCTAGCCGCGCCACTTGGGGTGGCGCCGGTCCTGCTCACCAGCTCGCTCGCGCCCAAGCAGCACGCTGCCGCTCGTGACGACGTGGCGAGCGGCCAGGCGCAGCTGGTGGTCGGCACGCATGCACTGATCCAGGAGCACGTCGCGTTCGCCTCGCTGGCCGTGGCCGTAGTGGACGAGCAGCACCGGTTCGGCGTCGAGCAGCGCCGGGCGCTGTCCGGCTCGGCCGAGCGCAGTCCGCACATCCTCCACATGACCGCGACGCCGATTCCGCGCACGCTCGCGCAGACCGTCTACGGCGACCTCGACGTGACCGAGATCGCCCGTCCGCCGCGCGACCGCAAGGAGATCATCACCGCGTGGGTGCCCCAGGAGCGGAGCGCCGCGGCGTACACGCGGCTGCGCAAGCACCTCGAGGACGGGCGCCAGGCCTACGTCGTGTGCCCGCTCGTGTCGGAGAGCGAGACGATCGAGGCGCGCGCGGCCGAGGCCGAGGCGGAGCGCCTGAGCCGCGCCGAGCTGAAGGGCTTCCGCGTCGGCTGCCTGCACGGGCGCCTCGCGGCGCCCGAGCGGCGCGCTGTGATGGACGCCTTCACCCGCAGGGAACTGGACGTCCTCGTCGCGACAACGGTGATCGAGGTCGGCGTGGACGTCCCGAACGCGACGATCATGATCGTCCAGGAGGCCGACCGGTTCGGGCTCGCCCAGCTGCACCAGCTGCGCGGCCGGGTCGGGCGCGGGGCGGAGCAGTCGTACTGCCTGCTCGTTTCCCGCGCGCAAGGAGGAGCTGACCGAGTCGGCGCAGACGCGGCTCCAGGCGCTCGTCGACTCGACGGACGGCTTCCGCCTCGCCGAGGTCGATCTCGACCTGCGCGGGGAGGGCGAGCTTCTGGGCACGCGACAGTCCGGGCTGCCGGATCTGCGCTTCGCAAGTTTGGGCCGGGACTCCGAGCTGATCGCGCGGGCGAAGCGACGGGTGGCGGAGCTCCTCGAGGACGACCCCGACACTCTCGGGCCGCTCGACGCCGAGGCCGAGCGGATGCTGGGCGATGCGGATCGTCGCGGGCTCGCATAAGGGCGCGACGATCGCCGCGCCGCCGGGCTTCGACACGCGGCCGACGTCGGACCGCGCGCGAGAGGCGGCGTTCAACCTGATCGGGCCGGTCGACGATGCGCGCGTCCTCGATCTCTTCGCCGGCTCGGGCGCGATGGGCCTCGAGGCGCTCTCGCGCGGAGCGGCGTCGGCGGTCTTCGTCGAGAGCGACCGCGCGGCCGCGGACACGATCGTCCGCAACCTCGAGAAGCTCCGAATGACCGGAGCAACGGTGCTCCGCGACGACGTCGCGCGCGTCCTCGCCGCCGAGGCGGCTGCGCGCAGGCGTTACGATCTCGTGCTGATCGACCCTCCGTACGCCATGCTTGCAGGCCTTTTGCCCACCCTCGACCGCTACGTGCCGCCGCTCCTCGAGCGCGACGGGCTCGTGGTCGTGGAGTCGTCCGCCAAGGACGAGCCGGAGCTGCCCTCGCTCTCGGTGCGCACCAGCCGGCGCTACGGCGCCGCCCGCGTGACGCTCTTCGAGGCGGCCGCGTGAGCGACAAGCCGCTCGTCGCGATCTGCCCGGGCGCGTACGACCCGGTCACGTACGGCCACGTCGACATCGTCGCGCGCGCCTCGCGGATCTTCGACCGCGTCGTCGTCGCCGTCGTGCGCGAGCCGCAGCACAAGTCGCCGGCGTTCACGGCGGAGGAGCGCGTCGCCTTCCTCGAGGAGGCGCTCCTGGACCTCGAGAACGTCGAGGTCGCGGTCTTCTCCGAGCTCGTCGTCGAGTTCGCGCGCCAGATCGGCGCGACCACGCTCATCAAGGGCCTGCGCGCGATCTCGGACTTCGAGTGGGAATTCCAGATGAACCACCTGAACCGCAGCCTCGCACCCGACATCGAGACGCTCTACCTGATGGCCAGCCCGCAGCACAGCTTCCTGTCGTCGAGCGGGGTGAAGGAGATCGCCTCGTTCGGCGGGAGCGTCGAGGGCCTCGTGCCGCCGGCAGTCGCCGCGCGCTTCGCGGAACTGCATCCGATTTCCGAGGGCTCGGAGTAGACTTCATCGGCCCATGGACGTTCTCGTTCTCATCGACAAGCTCGACGACCTCGTGCACAACGCGAAGGCCGTGCCGCTCACCGACCAGGTGCGGATCGACCGCGAGGAGATCTACGACATCCTCGATCAGATGCGGGCGACGATCCCCGAGGAGATCAAGCAGGCGCGCTGGATCGTCAAGGAGCGCCAGGAGATGCTGGCCGAGGCGAAGCGCGAGAGCGACCGGATTTTGGGCGAGGCCCGCGAGCAGGCGGTTCGCGAGGCTTCGCAGACCGAGATCGTCAAGCTGGCCGAGCGGCAGGCGCAGGACATCGTCGAGGACGCGAAGCGGCAGGCGCGGGAGACGCGGCTCGAGATGGAGGACTGGGCCGACTCGATCCTCTCGACGCTCGAGATCAACCTGGACAAGTTCCTCGGCGCCGTCCGCCGCGGACGCGAACGGCTGCACGAGCGCTCGCAGGAGTCGGTCATGGCCGGCATCGGCGACGAGCCGCTCGAGTAGCGCTCTTCACTCTCTACTCACCCGGGTACCGGGGTCCCCAGTCCCCGCCCACCTGCCATCAGGCTACGCCGGAACTCCGCACTCGTGGTGCGCGGAACCGTGCCGAATGTGTGTCCGTCCCTCCACAGGTGCACATTTCAGCCCGTGCCGGCCGAGCGCTGATGCGGCCTCGATTTGCGTTGCTACGCTCGACGCATGAGCTTCGTCGATCTCCGATCTATCCGCATCCTGCCGGGGGAGCAATTTCACGACACGTACACCGTCGATCTCGAGCCCTTCGAACTGGGTGGGCAGACCTACGCGCCCGAGCCGGCCGCGCCCGACGGAAAGCTGACCGTCACGCGGACCACCGACGGGCTCTTGTTCGAGCTCGAGCTCGACACGAAGCTCACCGGGCCGTGCTTTCGTTGCCTCGAACCGACCGAGATCGCGACTCCGGTCCGCGGCCGCGAGTACCAGGCGTCCGATCCGGATGGCGACGAGGAGCTCCAGACCCCGTACGTGGCCGAGAACAAGCTCGACCTCTCGACCTGGGCGCGCGACACGATCGCGCTCGAGTTGCCGGAGAAGATTCTGTGCCGCGAGGACTGCGCCGGGCTCTGCCCGACCTGCGGCCGCAACCTGAACGACGAGCCGCACACGCACGACGAGGAGACGGTCGACTCCCGCTGGGCGGCGCTGGCTGAACTGAAGGACCAGCTCTAGCCCGCTGCTAGACTGGCCGCCGCGATGGCAGTCCCCAAGCGAAAACAATCGAAGGCACGCCGCGACAAGCGCCGGGCGAACTACAAGCTCGCCGCGCCCGCGGTCATGGAGTGCCCGCAGTGCCATCAGCCCAAGCGGCCGCACCGCGTCTGCCCGACCTGTGGCACCTATCGCGGCCGCGAGGTCGAGCCCCTCTCGACGCCGGCTCCGTAGTTCGATGACGCCCGTCCGGGTCGCGGTGGACGCGATGGGCGGCGACCGGGCGCCGGAGGAGATCGTCGCGGGCGCGCTCGAGGCGCGCAGCGACGCGGTCGAGCCGATCCTCTTCGGCCGGCGCGAGGTCGTCGAACCGCTCGCGGGCGGACTCGAGGTCGTCCACTCCGACCAGGAGGTCGAGATGGACGAGAAGCCCGGCGACGCCGTGCGCGCCAAGCGCGACAGCTCGCTCTTCGCGGCCTGTCGCGCCGTCAAGGAGGGCAAGGCCGACGTGGCGCTCTCGGCCGGCAACACCGGCGCTCTCCTGGCCGCGGGGCTCGTCGAGATCGGCCGGCTTCCCGGAGTCCATCGTCCGGCGATCGCGATCCCGCTCCCGGGCCCTAACGGCCCGAGCGTGCTGCTCGACGCGGGCGCCAACGCCGACGCGCGCCCCGAGCACCTGCTCCAGTTCGCCCACATGGGCGCCGTCTTCGCCCAGGACGCCCTGGGGATCGAGAGTCCGTCCGTCGCGCTGCTCTCGATCGGCGAGGAGCCCGAGAAGGGCAACAAGCTCGTCCGTGAGACCCATGCGTTGCTCGAGCCGAGCTCGCTTCGCTTCATCGGGAACGTCGAGGGCCGCGACCTCCTGAACGGCTCGGCCGACGTGATCGTCTGCGACGGCTTCACCGGGAACGTGGCCCTGAAGACGCTCGAGGGCGGAATCGCGGCCACCATCGGCGGCCTGCGCGAGGCGATCGAGTCGTCCGCGCGCAGCAAGGTCGGAGGGCTCCTGATCCGCCCGGCGGCCCGCGAGCTACGGCGCCGGCTCGATCCGGAAACGTACGGCGGCGCCTACCTGCTCGGCCTGCGCGGACTCGTCGTGATCGCGCACGGGAACTCTTCGCGCGTCGCGGTCGCGAACGCGATCCGGCTCGCGGCGCGGGGCGTCGAGCACGGCGTCGTCGACCAGCTGGCCGCTCGCCTCGCCGAGGCAAAGCCGGAGGCATAGGACAGCCGAAGCCTCGTGGTACGATCTCGCGTCCACCGAGGTCGACAAGGAGATCTGGAGAGCCCAATGGCCGCTTCTCGAGACGAGATTTACACGCAGGTGAAGAACGTACTGGTCGAGCAGCTCGGAATCGAAGAGGGCGACATCACGGAGGAAGCTTCCTTCCAGGAGGATCTCGACGCCGACTCACTGGACCTCGTCGAGCTGATCATGGAGCTCGAGGACCAGTTCGAGATCAAGATCTCCGACGAAGACGCGCAGGGAATCCTGACCGTCGGAAACGCCGTCGATTACATCTCCAAGCATCAGCAGTAGTCCCGACGGGTCTCCGAGTCTTCGCGAACTGATCGACGCGCTGCCCGAGGACCGGGTAGCGCCTGCGTTCACCCATACGTCCTGGGCGCCGATCCGTGAGCAGTCGTACGAGCGTCTCGAGTTCCTCGGGGACAGCGTGCTCGGCCTCGCGATCGCGCGTGAGCTCTACGAGCGCTTCCCCGAGCACCCCGAGGGGCAGCTCGCGAAGATCCGCGCGCACGTGGTCTCGCGGCAGGCCTGTGCGGTCGTCGGGCGACGGCTCGGCCTGGGGGAGATGCTCGTCGAGCGCGCCGGCGATGCCGTTTCCTCGGACGAGCTCGGCCGATTGGCCGAAAACCAGAACGTCCTCGCGGCGCTCGTCGAGGCGGCGCTCGGGGCGCTCTACCTGGAGCACGGCTTCGAGCCGATCCGCCTGGCGATCCTCGACGCGTTCGCCGACCGGATCGAGTACACGCTCACGACCTACGTCGACTACAAGACCGAGCTCCAGGAGGAGCTCGCGCGCCGTGGGCTCAGCGTCACGTACACGGTGCTCGACATCGCGGGCCCGCCGCACGACCGGACGTTCACCTGCGCCGCGGTGATCGGCGGCAAGCGCGCCGGGATCGGCACGGGCGCATCGAAGAAGGCCGCCGAGCAGAACGGCGCGCGTGAGGCGCTCGACTCGCTTCCTCCTCTCGCGTCGGGATAGCCGGAGCCCCTGCGACACTTCGCGCGCGTGTTCTTGCGGGCGATCAAGCTGCGCGGCTTCAAGTCGTTTCCGGATCCGGTCGAGGTGCTCCTCGAGCCGGGCGTCGCCGTCGTCGTGGGTCCGAACGGGTCCGGGAAATCGAACATCGCGGACGCGGTCCGCTGGGCGGCCGGCAGCATGAGCACGTCCGAGCTGCGCGCCGAGAAGCCCGAGGACGTCCTCTTCGCCGGCTCGCAAGGTCGTTCCGCCGCGGACGCCTGCTCCGTCGAGCTCCTCTTCGACAACGCGGGCGGCGAGGGGCCGCTCCCGTACGAAGAGGTCTCGATCGCGCGGCGGCTCTCCCGTGGCGGCGAGGGCCGGTACGTCGTGAACGGGGCGACCGTGCGGCGCACCGACCTCGTGGAACTGCTCGCGGACATGGGCATCGGCGGCGAGATGCACTCCGTCATCGGCCAGGGCCGCGTCGAGCAGATCCTGGCGTCGAAGCCCGCCGACCGGCGCGCGCTCGTCGAGGAGGCCGCCGGGCTCGGCCGCTTCAAGCGTCAGCGCCATCGTGCCGAGCTGAAGCTCGCCCGCGTCGCCGACCAGGTCGACCGAGCCCGCGACCTCGAGGCCGAGGTGCGCAAGCGGATCCGTCCCCTGGCGCTGCAGGCCACCGCCGCCGAGCGCGCGAAGAAGCTTGGCGACCAGATTGCGGAGCTCGAGGCGCGTCTTTCCGCCGCTGACCTCGAGCGGGTCGACGAGCTGCTGGCGGGCGTGGCCGAGCGCCGGACCGCCGCCGAAGCTGACCGTCGCGCGCGCGACGAAAAGCTCGACGGGCTCCTCGAGGAACGCCGGCAAGCGGAGGAAGAACTCAGTGAGGCCGGCGGCCGCCACGAGCGCGCCACCGCGGCGCTCTACCGGCTGCGCAGCGCGATCGAGCGCACCGACCTCCGCCGCGAGCGGGCCAGCGAAACGGCACGGACGCTGCGCGCCGATCTTGCGAGCCCTCGCATGCCGCTCCCCGAGGCGCCGCCGTCCTACGACCAGGTCGTGAAGGCGGCGCGCGGGTGGCAGACGACGCCGGTCGACGACGCGCTCGCCGGCGCGAAGCTCGTCGAGACCGCCCGGAAGGAGAAGCGCGACGCGCTCCTGGTCGCCTCCGGCGGCGAGACGTGGTTCGCGTCGGGCGCCGAGGCCAAGCGCGCGCCGGTGCGCACGGTTCCCCTGAAGACCCTGGCCGAGGCGTCCGAGCAGGTGACGGCGCTGCTCGAGCGCGCCGCCGAGTCGGCGCGTCGCTTCGAGCCGGCCCTGGCGGCCCGCGTCGACGCGGGCGGAACCCGCTCCGGCGAGGCCGGCGAACGGCTGCGCGAGCTGGGCGCGCGCGAGGCGGATCTCCGCCGCGAGGCGTCCGAGGCGGCCGAGCGGCTGACGCAGGTGCAGATCGAATCGGCCCGGCTCGAGCGCGAGCGCGAGGAGATCGCCGCGCGGCTCCCCGAGGACGCCGAGGGCGAGCGCGCTCACCGAGGAGGAGAGCGACGCGTTGCGCGCCCAGGTCACGAAGCTCGCGAACCGACGCGAGCAGCTCGGCCAGGTCAACCCGCTCGCCGCCGAAGAGCATGCGCTCGAGACCGAGCGGCTGCGCGAGCTGACCGGCGAGCGCGAGGACCTCGAGAACTCGCTCGCCGAGCTCGACAAGCTGCGCGGCGACCTGACCGACACGGTCGAGAAGCGCTTCGAGGAGACGTACGCCGCAGTCGAGCAGCACTTCTCCGAGGTCGTCGCCACGCTCTTCCCGGGCGGCCGCGGCCGGCTGGTTGCGACCGAAGGCGACGAGGACTCCGAGGACGGCATCGAGATCGAGCTCTCGCCGGCCGGCAAGCGCGTCACGAAGCTCTCGCTCCTCTCCGGCGGCGAGAAGGCGCTCGGCGCCATCTCGTTCCTCTTCGCGCTCTTCCTCGCGCGGCCGTGCCCGTTCTACCTCCTCGACGAGGTCGAGGCCGCGCTCGACGACGCCAACATCGGGCGGTTCGTCGAGTTGCTGCGACGCTTCTCCGACCGGGCGCAGTTCATCGTCGTCACGCACCAGAAGCGCACGATGGAGGCCGCCGACGCGCTCTACGGCGTCACGATGGGCGCCGACGGGATCTCACAGGTCGTCTCCAAGCGCATTACCCCGGAGCGATCTGCTGAAGTAGCGGCGTGAGCCGAACCTGGCAGGAGTTCCTCGGAGGCGAAGCGCCGCCGCCAGAGCCCGACGGCCGCGTCCGGCTGGTTCTCGCGGCTGCGCGACTCTCTCTCGGCCAGCCGCAAGGCGCTGGCGGGCGAGTTGCTCTTCGATCCGGCCGACGACGAGAGCTGGGAGCGGATCGAGGAGGCGCTCATCGGCGCGGACGTCGGCGTTCCCGCGACAGTCGAGATCGTGCGGCGCCTCGAGGAGCGCCAACCCGCGAGCGAGGCCGACCTGCTCGCGGCGCTCGAGGAGGTCATCGCCGACCTGGCGTCACCCGAGGGCGAGGCGACGCTCGCGCTCGACTCGAAGCCCGCGGTGATCCTCGTCGTCGGCGTGAACGGGACGGGCAAGACGACCACGATCGGCAAGCTCGCGAGCCGCCTGCACGAGTCCGGGCGCTCGGTGCATCCTCGCCGCGGCGGACACGTTCCGCGCGGCCGCGGAGGAGCAGCTCGAGATCTGGGCCGGCCGCGCCCAGGCCGATTTCGTCGGCTCCTCCAGGGGCGGCGACCCCGCGGCGGTCGCCTACGACGCGATCGAGGCGAGCGTCGCGCGCGGCAAGGACGTCGTGATCGTCGACACCGCGGGCCGGCTCCACACGCAGACGAACCTGATGGAGGAGCTCGCCAAGGTCCGCCGCGTCATCGCGCAGCGCCTCGAGGGCGCGCCGCACGAGACGCTGCTCGTCGTCGACGCGACCACCGGCCAGAACGGACTCCAGCAGGCGAGGCTCTTCGGCTCGGCGGTCGAGGTCACCGGCGTGGCCCTCACGAAGCTCGACGGCTCGGCGAAGGGCGGCATCGCGATCGCCATCGCCCACGAGCTCGGCATCCCCGTGAAGCTCGTGGGCGTGGGGGAAACGCTCGACGACCTCCAGCCGTTCGACGCGCGTGACTTCGCTCGGGCTCTTGTCGGAGGCTGAAATCGCGCGCGTGCCCGGACGTCGGCGCGCGGTTCGAGCGTGCCGGCGTTTTGCGCGCGCGCTCGTGCGTGCGTAGGCTCGCGGGCATGTACGCACGCACGATTCGTTACGACGGCATCACCGAGGCCGAGTGGGAGGTCGGAAGCGGCTGGTTCGCGAACGACTACCTGCCGATCGCCGAGCACACGGAAGGGTTCGAGGGCGCGCTGCTCCTCGTCGACCGCGAGAAGGGCAACGTGATCAGCCTCACGCTCTGGCGGGACGCCGAGACCGCCGCCGCCAGCGCGGCCGCTGTGCAGCAGCACCTCGACCACTACGAGGAGATGACGGGGATCCCGTCGCCGACCGAGACCTTCGAGGTCGCGATCGACCGCCTCACCCGGCGCTAGCGCTCGATTCCGAACGCGATGTCCACGGTGGTGCGGTACATCGTGATCTGGCTGCCCTCGACCACGGCGCTCATCTCGATGACGTGTGCGCCGCTGATGCCGCGAACCGTCTCGGACGCCTCGCTGACCGCGACCTGAGCGGCCGCGGCGAAGCTCTCGGGGGACTGGCCGATGACGCGGATGACCTTCGCGATGTTCGCCATTTCATGCTCCTTCTGCTGGTGAATTGGGAGAAAGTGCATAGCTACACTTTCCGGCCCGCCTATGTTCGACACGCTTTCCGACAAACTGCAAGCCACGCTCGGCGATCTCCGCGGCCGCGGACGCCTCTCCGAGGAGGACGTCTCCAAGGCCGCGCGTGAGATCCGCCTCGCCCTGCTCGAGGCCGACGTCAACCTAAAGGTCGTCAAGGAATTCGTCGCGCGCGTGAAGGAGCGGGCGCTCGGCGCGGACGTCATGAAGAGCGTCACGCCCGGCCAGCAGGTCGTGAAGATCGTCCACGAGGAGCTGACCGAGCTCATGGGCACAGGCGGGTCGAAGCTCGCCTACGCGGGCCGACCGCCGACGGTGATCCTCCTCGCCGGGCTCCAGGGCTCGGGCAAGACGACCTTCGCCGCGAAGCTCGCGCTGCTGCTGCGCAAGCAGGGGAAGGCGCCGGCGCTCATCGCCGCGGATCTCCAGCGCCCGGCCGCGATCGACCAGCTCGAGCAGCTCGGCAAGCAGATCCAGATTCCGGTCTACGCGGCGCGCGGCACGACGGACGCCGGTCGCGGTCGCGCAAGGACGGCCTCGAGCAGGCGAAGGCCCAGGGGCGCGACGTCGTGATCGTCGACACCGCCGGCCGCCTTCACGTGGACGCCGAGCTGATGGACGAGCTCGCCGCGCGTGCGCAAGGCGACGAACCCGATGAACGTTCTCCTCGTCCTCGACGCGATGACCGGCCAGGACGCGGTCTCCGTCGCCGAGGCGTTCGCCGAGCACGTGCAGTTCGACGGGCTCGTGCTGACCAAGCTCGACGGCGACGCGCGCGGCGGCGCCGCGCTCTCGGTACGAGCGGTGACGGGGAAGCCGGTGAAGCTCGTCTCGACCGGCGAGAAGCTCGACCAGATCGAGGAGTTCCACCCCGACCGCATGGCCTCGCGGATCCTCGGCATGGGCGACGTCATGACGCTGATCGAGAAGGCCGAGGCGGCGGCGACCGACGACGAGCAGGCCGAGATGGAGAAGCGCATGCGCGCCGGCCAGTTCACGTTCGACGACTTCCTCCAGGCGCAGCGGATGATGAAGAAGATGGGGCCGATGTCGTCGGTGCTCAACATGATCCCGGGGCTCGGCAAGGAGATGCGCGGCATGAACGTCGACGACCGCGAGCTGGGGCGCGTCGAGGCGATCATCCTGTCGATGACGCCCGGCGAGCGCGGCCGGCCTGAGATCATCAACGGCCAGCGGCGCGCGCGAATCGCCGCCGGCAGCGGGACCACGATCCAGGAGGTCAACCGCCTCATGGCCGCCCGCACGCAGATGCAGAAGCTCATGAAGCAGATGGGAAAGGGCAAAATGCCGAACTTGAAGTCGATTGCCGCCCAGCAGCGGCGCTAAAGAGGAGACGAATTGGCTACACGCATCAGGCTGGCCCGGGTGGGCTCGAAGAAGAATCCGATCTACCGGGTCGTCGTTGCCGACGGCCGCTCGCCGCGCGACGGCCGGTTCATCGAGATCGTCGGGCGCTACAACCCGCAGACCGACCCGTCCACGATCGATCTCGACCAGGCCAAGATCGACGACTGGATCTCGAAGGGCGCGCAGCCGTCGAACACGGTGAAGCGCCTCATGAAGGCCTCCGCGAGCTCCCAGTGAGCGCCGGCGTCGAAGACCTGCTCACGTACGTCGCGAGGAACCTCGTCGACGACGCCGAGCAGGTGAAGGTCGAGCGCATCGAGCGCGAGGACTCGGTCGTCTACGAGCTGCACGTCGCCGAGGACGATCTCGGCAAGGTGATCGGCCGCGGCGGACGGATCGTGCGCTCGCTGCGCATCCTCGTCCGCGCCAGCGGGGCGAAGGCCGGCGAGCGCCGGCAGCTCGAGATCGTTGGGTGAGGACTGGGTTTCGGTCGGCCGCGTCGGCCGGCCGCACGGGCTGAAGGGCGAGTTCGTCGTCGAGCGCCCCAGCGAGTCGCCCGAGCGCTTCGCCGTCGGCGCGCGGGTGTACGCGGACCGCGAGCCGGCCGAGGTGATCTCTGCCAAGCGCTCCGGGGGGCGGCTCGTGATCAAGCTCGACCGCGCCGTCGAGCGCGGCGCCGAGCTCGAGCTGCCGCAGTCAGAGCTTCCTCCTCCCGACGAGGGCAGCTACTACGAGTTCCAGCTCCGCGGGCTTGCCGTGAGCGAGGAGGGCGGCCGCGAGCTGGGCAAGGTGGAGGAGATCGAGCCCGGGGTCGCGAACGATGTTCTACGGCTAGATTCGGGCATCGCGCTCCCGCTCGTCGAAGCATGCGTCCTGGAGATCGATCTCGAGGGCGGCCGCATCGTCATTGCGCCCGGTTTCGCGGGCGAGAGCTAATCTCAGAGGCCGCCCTGATGCAGATCGACGTCTTCACTCTCATCCCGCCTGCGTTCGCCTGGCTCACCGAGCACCGGCCGCTCGCTAGCGTGCTCGGCAAGGAGCTCGACCTCCGTCTTTGGAGCTACCGCGACTTCACGCCCCTTCGCGCCGGGCAGGTCGACGACGAGCCCTACGGCGGCGGCGCCGGGATGGTCCTGCGCGTCGACGTCGTCTGCGCCGCGCTCGACGCGGTCTACGGCGACTGGAGCAAGCGGCGGATCGTGGCCCTCACGCCCGGCGGCCGCCAGCTCGACCAGCCGCTCGTGGAGGAGCTCGCCGGCGAGGAGTCGCTGACGCTTCTCTCCGCGCGCTTCGAGGGCTTCGACGAGCGCGTGGTCGAGCACGTCGCCACCGACGCCGTCTCGATCGGCCCGTACGTCCTCTCCGGCGGCGAGCTGCCCGCGATGGTGCTGCTCGACGCGGTCGCGCGACGCCTCCCCGGCGCGCTCAGCGAGGGAAGCGGCGAGCACGAGAGCTTCTCCGAGGCGCTCGACGGAGGCGTCGAGTACCCGCACTACACACGCCCGCCCGAGTATCGCGGCTGGGGCGTCCCCGACGTGCTCCTCTCCGGAAACCACGGCGCGATCGACGAGTGGCGGCTCGAGCGCAGCCGCGAGCGCTCCGAGGGCGAGCGCACGCGCCACGTGCTCCAGGGGATCCGTTGAGGAACCCCATCGACCGCTTCATGGGGCGGATCCCACCTCCGTGGCGCTCGATCATCGACTGGGTGCTCACGATCGTCATTGCGATCGGCGCCGTCCTCGTGATCAAGGCGTACGTCGTGAACCCGTACCGGATCCCGTCCTCGTCGATGGAGCCGACGCTGCACTGCGCGCGCGCCATCGACGACGACGGCTGTGAGGCCCGCTTCTCCGACCGCGTGCTCGCGAACCGGTTCATCTACCGCTTCACGGATCCCGAGCGCGGCGACATCATCGTGTTCGAGACGCCGCCCGCGGCCGCCAGCTGCGGGGCGGGCGGGACGTTCGTGAAGCGCCTCATCGGGCTCCCCGGCGATCGGATCTCGGCGCGGAAGGGCGTCGTCTACATCAACGGGAAGCCGCTGAAGGAGTCGTACCTGACCCCGGTCGCGAGGAAGGACGCCGACTTCGAGGAGCGCGTCATCCCGGAGGGCGAGTACTTCATGATGGGCGACAACCGCGGCCAGTCCTGTGACAGCCGCGTGTGGGGCTCGGTGCCGCGCGACAACATCATCGGCAAGGTGTTCGCGATCTACTGGCCGCCGCAGCGAATCGGCATTCGCTAGCATTCCTCGCCGGCTTTTCGTCGCCGAACTCTTTGCATGTCGAACTCCATCGAACGCATCGAGCAGCGCCAGCTGCGTCAGATTCCCGCGGTTCAAGGCGGGGGACACCGTTCGCGTGCATTTCCAGGTGATCGAGGGCCAGCGCCGGCGCGTGCAGGTCTTCGAGGGGATCGTGATCAAGCGCCAGGGCCCCGGCGCCCGCGAGACGTTCACCGTCCGCAAGAACTCGTTCGGCGTCGGCGTCGAGCGGACGTTCCCGGTGCACAGCCCGAAGATCGAGCAGATCGAGGTCAAGGCGATCGGCGACGTGAGCCGCGCCAAGCTCTACTACCTCCGCGACAAGGTCGGCAAGAAGGCCCGCGTGCGCGAGAAGCTGAACGCGCGGCCCGGCCCCGCCGTCATGGGCGCGCCGCTCGACACGGAGGAGGCGGAGGCCGAGCCCGTCGACGTGGAGGAGACCTCGGTCGAGGCGGAAGCGGCCGAGTCCGAAGCCGTCGAGGCGGAGGAAGCTCCGGCGGACGAGGCTCCCGCGGACGAGGCTCCCGAAGCGGCCGCCGAGGCCGAGCCGGAAGCCGAAGCAGAGCCCGTCCCCGCCGACAAGTAACAACTTCGTGCCGAATCGGCACGACCGCCGAGACGCGTCGGCAGCGGCGAGTATCGTGGACGTCGTGCGAAAAAGCGGCGCCAGACTCCTCTCGTTCGACCGCAAGCTCGGCGCCCGCTACGTCGCGGGCGTCGACGAGGCCGGCCGGGGAAGCCTCGCCGGGCCGCTCGTCATCGGCGGAGTCCTCTTCGACTACGAGCGGCTCCGTGACCACGCCGTGCGCCCGCTGGCGCTCCTGAACGACTCGAAGCAGGTCGCGCCCGAGGATCGCGAGCGGCTCTTCCACGCGGTGGCGGCCTGCGCGACGAAGATCATCGTGCGCGTCGTCCCGTCCGAGGGAATCGACCGCGACGGCCTCCACCGCTCGAACCTGCGCGCGCTGCGCGAGGCTCTCGCCGCGCTCACGCCGCCGGCCGAGGTCTGTCTCGTCGACGGCTTCCGCCTCGGGCCGCTGGCACCGCAGCACCAGGCCGTCGTCGACGGGGACGACGAAGAGCGCCGCCATCGCTGCCGCCTCGATTGTCGCCAAGGTGACGCGAGACCGCGCCATGCGCCGGATGGACGCGCTCTTCCCTCAGTACGGCTTCGCGTCGCACGTCGGCTACATCACGCCGCGCCACTCGGCCGTCGTGCGCGAGCGCGGGCCGAGCGTCCAGCACCGCCGCTCGTTCCAGGCGCTCTGCTACGAGCGTGAGCTCGAAGCCGCGACGGCTCGGGCCTGACGCCGAGCGGCGCGTTCGCCTCCATTTCCGCCTGCGCGGCTACCGGATCCTGGCGACGAACGCGTGGGCGGGAGGGAACGAGCTCGACCTTGTCGTGCGCCGCGGCAACCGCGTCGTCGTCTGCGAGGTGAAGGCGAAGTCGGGCGACGGCTACGGCGATCCGCGCGAGATGGTCACCGAGGAGAAGGCGCGGCGGGTACGCCGCGCCGCGGAGGCGTGGCTCGCGGCGCATCCCGAGCTGCGGCGACTGCGACGTCGGCGCTCGAGGCGGTCGCCGTGCGCGGCCGGCGGATCGAGCGCGTGCCGTTCTGACGCGACACTTGGCACGAAGTACGTGCAAATAGGCCGTTTCTGCCGCCTAGCCTGGAGAGGTGCTCGCGCGCGCCACCACTCATGCGCTGGTCGGCCTCGAGGCCAGGCCGGTCGAGGTCGAGGCCCACCTCCAGCGAGGCGTGCCGGCGTTCGCGATCGTCGGGCTCCCGGACCGCGCCTGCCAGGAAGCGAAGGAGCGGGTTCGCAGCGGGATCGCGAGCGCGGAGCTCGAATGGCCGCTGCGCCGGGTCACCGTCAACCTCGCGCCCGCCGGACGTGCGCAAGGAAGGCTCGGGCTTCGACCTGCCGATCGCGCTGGCGGTGCTGGCTGCGTCGCAGCAGGTTCCCGTCCGGACGGCTGCGCGAGCACGCGGCGCTCGGGGAGCTGGCGCTCGACGGGCGCGTCCGTCCGGTGCCCGGGGCGATCGTCGCGGCCGAGGCGGCACGCCGCGCGGGGCTGACGCGGCTCCTCTGCGCGGCCGAGTCGGCGCCCGAGGCGGCGCTCGCCGGGGTAGAGGCGATCCCCGTGCGGCACCTGGCGGAGGCTGCGTCGTACCTGCGCGGGCGCAGCGAGCCCGAGCCGGTCGCGGAGCTCGTCCGCGGCGTCGCGCCGCCGCAGCCGGACCTCGGTGACGTCCGCGGCCAGGAGCGGGCTCGCCGCGCGCTCGAGATCGCTGCGGCCGGACGGCACAACCTGCTGCTCGCCGGCCCGCCGGGAACCGGGAAAACGATGCTCGCGCGCCGGCTCCCCGGGATCCTCCCGGCGCTGACGCGCGACGAGGCGCTCGAGGTGACGCGGATCCACTCGGTCGCAGGCGTGCTGCCGGCAGGACAGCCGCTCGTCGAGCTGGCGCCGTTTCGGGCGCCGCATCACACCGCCTCGACGCCGGCGATCATCGGCGGCGGCCCGGGCCCGCGTCCCGGCGAGGCGAGCCTCGCCCACCGCGGCGTCCTGCTCCTGGACGAGCTGGGCGAGTTCCCGCGCCCGTCGCTCGAGGGCCTGCGCCAGCCGCTTGAAGACGGGTTCGTGGCGATCGCGCGCGTCGAGCGGCCGCATCGTCTTCCCGGCGCGGCTCCTGCTGGTCGGGACGATGAACCTCTGCCCGTGCGGCGCGCGGGGCGATCCCGCCGTCGAGTGCTCCTGCTCGCCCGGACGGCTCTCCGCCTACCGGGAGAAGCTCTCGCGCGCCCTGCTCGACCGGTTCGACCTCGTGCTGACCGTGCCGCGCGCGCGCTCGGGCGAAGTGGCCGGGCCGGGTGGAGAGGCATCCGTGCGGGTCGCCGAGCGAGTTGAGGCCGCGGCCGCTCGGCTTCGGGGCGGGCCGCCGGCGCAAACCGCCGCGTCGAAGGCGCTGCTTGCCCGCGCGGTCGACTCGCTCGGCCTCTCGGCGCGCGGCCATGCCCGGGTCGGCCGGGTCGCCGCCACGATCGCGGCGCTGGCGGGAGCGTCCGAGGTAGCGCCTGAGCACGTCGCCGAGGCGCTCGTCCTACCGCTCGCCGTCGGAGCTTTCGATCGCATGACCGTTCCGGTGGTCGATCGCGGGCGCGCCGACTATCCGCCGCTCCTCGCGCAGCTGCACGACCCGCCGAAGCGGCTGTACCTGCGCGGAGGCGCAGCGCCGGGGGTGCTCGCAGAGCCCGCCGTGGCCGTCGTCGGAGCGCGGAGCTGCGTCCGCGTACGGCGCGCAGATCGCGCGGATGCTCGGCCGCGAGCTGAGCGCGGCCGGGCTCGTCGTCGTGAGCGGGATGGCGCGTGGGATCGACGCCGACGCGCATCGAGGCGCGCTCGACGCAGGCGGCAGGACGGTCGCGGTGCTCGGCTGCGGCATCGACCGCGACTACCCGGCCCGCCACGCCGAGCTCGCGCGGCGGATCGCCGACGACGGGCTCATCGTCTCCGAGTACGCGCCCGGCGTCGAGCCGGCGCCCTGGCGCTTCCCGGCCCGCAACCGGATCATCGCCGGTCTCGCGCTCGCGACGGTCGTGGTCGAGGCGCGGGAGCGCTCCGGCGCGCTCATCACGGCCGATTTCGCGCTCGAGCTCGGGCGCGAGGTCTTCGCCGTGCCGGGCGAGATCACGTCGGCGCTCTCGGCGCGGAACGAACCGGCTGATCCGCCAGGGCGCCGCGCCGCTCCTCGGGACGGACGACGTGCTCCATGCGCTCGGGATCGAGCCGCCGTCCGTCGCTCGCGCAGCAAGCGCCGTGTCGGCTCCGGCGCGCCGCGTGCTCGAGCTGCTCGCCGATCAGCCCCGCGGCGCGGACGAGCTGACGCGCATCGCCGCGCTCGGCGCCGCCGAGGTCGCGGGCGCGCTGGTCGAGCTCGAACTGGCCGGGCTCGCGTTCGAAGCGGACGGGCGCTACCGGGCGGCGCGATGACGCTGTTCCTGTTCGGCGTGCCGCCAACCCGTACGATCGCGCCGTGGGAACTCCCTACTGGCTCGATGCTTCCGCGCCGTTCTATGGTCCGCTCCCCGGCGACGAGACGGTCGACGTGGCCATCGTCGGCGGCGGGGTCACCGGTCTCGCGTGCGGCCGCGCGCTCGCCGCCGCCGGAAGGCGCACCCGCGTTATCGAGGCCCGGCGCGCCGGAACGGGCGCGAGCGGACGGAACGGCGGCTTCGCCGGGCGAGGAACCGCCGCGCCGTACGACGTCGCCCCGTTGCCGGACGTCATGCGGGCCACCGAGGTGGCCCTGGAGCGGGTCCGAACGCTCGCGGGCGAGCACTTCCGTGGCGTCGGCAGTCTCCGGGTTGCGAACTACCAAGGACGAGCTCTCCGCGGTCCGGGCCGAAGCCCGCGCCCTCGTCGCCGACGGGTTCTCCGTCGAGTGGCGCGGGCCGGACGAGCTTCCGCCCGCCGCCCAGCGCTGGTCCCACGGCGGCATCTTCCATCCGGGCGACGGCGCCCTCGACCAAGGCGCCTGGATCCGCTGCCTCGCCGCCCTTGCGCACGAAGCGGGCGCGGAGATCGCCGAGGAAACGCGCGCGACCGCGCTCGACGGCACGCGCGTCGAGACCGAGCACGGCGTCGTGACGGCAGACGTCGTTCTGGTCGCGACGGACGGCTACACGGACGGGCTCGTTCCCGAGCTCGACGCAGCTGTCGAGTCGATTCGAGGCCAGGTCGTGGCGACCGAACCGGTGGAGTCGGGCGTCATCCCCTGCCCGTTGTACGGCCGGTGGGGCTACGACTACGCCCAGCAGCTTCCCGACGGCCGCGTCGTGGCCGGCGGACGCCGGGATCTGGACCTGGTCGGCGAGACCGGGCTCGAGGAGGCGACGAACGACCTGATTCAGGGCGGTCTCGAGACCCTGCTCGCCGAGCTGCTCGGCGCGACGCCGCCGATCACGCACCGCTGGGCCGGGATCATGGGCTTCACGCAGGACTACCTCCCGCTCGTCGGTCCGCTGCCGGGCCGCGAGAACGTCTGGGTCTCGGCCGGCTACTCCGGACACGGGAACGTCATGGGCTTCGCGTGCGGCGAGGCCGTCGCGGCGGTGCTCCTCGGCGAGGAGCAGCCGTGGCTCGAGCCGTTCAGTCCGGGAAGGACTCCGGCCGCTCCACCGCCCGGTTGAAGAGATCGTCGTCCACGTTCCGACCCGTGACGATGAGGACGAGCGGGCCGTCCACGTCCTCGAGCTGAGGCACCGCGGCCAGCGCCGCCGCCGCTGAGCCTTCGACGCGGATCCCGGCGCGCCAGAGCGCGCCCATCGCCTCGGCCATCGCCCGCTCGCTCACCTTCACGAACCGCGTGACGACCTCGCCGAGCACGTTGACCGCCGAGGGGATCGCCACGCGAACCGCGAGACCGTCGGCGAAGGTGGCGCTTCGGTCCGACTCGACGCAGCGGCCTGCGTTCCAGCTGTCGGCCATCACCGGCGCCTCCTTGGCGGCGACCGCGATCAGCTGCGTCCCGGGCCAGAGCTCCTCGGCCGCGAGCCCGATCCCGCCGGCGAGCGCGCCGTTTCCGACCGGGACGACAATGCCGGCCGGCCGGTCGCCGAGCTGCTCGACCAGCTCGCGCGTGATCGTCCCGTAGCCCTCGAACTGCTCCCGCTCGGCCCCGTCCTCGAAGAACGGCACGCCGTCGCGCTCCGCATCGGCCTTGCCGCCGTCCTTGACCGTGTCGAGGTCGCCCGCCCCGAGCCGGATCTCGGCGCCGAGGCGCTCGATGTGCGCGAGCTTCGTCTTCGTCGCACCCTCGGGCGCGTAGACGACCGCGTGCATGCCGAGCTGCTGCGCGGCCCACGCAGTGGCTGCCCCGTGGTTGCCCGTCGACGCCGTGTACACGGCCTCGGCGCCGTCAGATCGGTAGCGCTCGAGCGTCGGAAGCGCCCCGCGCCACTTGAACGCACCGAGCTCGTGCGTGTCCTCACGCTTCAGGTAGAGCACTCGGCCGCCGCCGAGCTCGGCGGGCGCGAGTTCGAGCGGAGTCGGCGCAGGCATGCCCGCCATTCTGGCGCACCTCGCCCGGATAGGATCTCGCCCTTCCACCGCCGCGATGCGCAACGTCCTCGTCCTCTGTCCGCAGGATCGGGATCGACAGGCCGTCACGGCGGCCGGTCTCGATTCCCGCTACCGCGTGACCTTCGCCGGGGAGGATCTCGACCGGATCGAGCGCTTCGACGCCGGTGCGTTCCTCGCGGAGTACGAGCGGGTCGAGGCCGACGCGGTCGTCGCGACGAAGGATCAGTCCGCGCTCCTTGCGTCGATTCTCGCCGCGCGCCGCGGCTTGCCGGGGCCGTCGCCGCGCTCGGTGCTCGCCTGCCAGCACAAGCCGACCTCGCGCGCGATCCAGCGGTCGGTCGCGCCCGAGTCCACGCCGGCCGTTGCGCTCCTCGGTCGCGATGATCCGCCGCTGCTCCCGTACTTCGTCAAGCCGAGCGTGGGAAGGCTGTCCCAGGGAGCGGTGCGCGTGGACACCGCCGACGACATTCCGCGGCAGGCCACGGATGCGTACACAGAACGCCACGCCGCGATCGCGGCCGAGTCCGGCGCCGACGTAGGGAACCTGCACGGCCTCGTGGCGGAGGAGCTCCTCGAGGGCATGGAGGTGACCGTCGAGGGCTTCGTCCACGGCGGCCGGCCGACGGTCATCGGGATCACCGACTCCGTGATGTATCCGGGGACGATCAGCTTCGAGCGATTCGAGTATCCGAGCGCGCTCCCCGACGAGCGCCGGCGGGAGCTCGCCGAGCTTGCGTGCCGCCTCGCATCCGCCCACGAGCTCGACGACGCGTTCTTCAACGTCGAGTTCTTCGTCTCGGCGGAGGGCCCGCCCGGGATCGTCGAGGTGAACGCGCGCATTGCCTCGCAGTTCGCGCCGCTCGTCCTCGCGACGCACGGGCGTTCGACCTACGACGCGCTCTTCGCGCTCGCCTGCGGCGATGATCCCGACTGGGATGCGAGTCCGCCGCAGGGAGTCGCCGTGAGCTACATCGTGCGGGTCTTCGAGGACGCTTTCGTCGAGTCGGTTCCCGATCCGGAGGACGACCTTGAGGTCCTGGCCCGGCCGGGCGCGCTCCTGTCCGAGCAGGGCGCGAACGACGTCGGGAGCTACCGCCTGGCGATCCTGTACGGCGCGGCCGCAACTCGCGAACAGGCCCTGGACGCACTCAGAGCGCGCGCCGCGAAGCTCAGCTTCCGGCTTCGGTCGCCGGAACCGGAGGCGGCGTAGCCGGCTCCCCTCGAGCCTCGCGGTTCGAGACCCAGAACGCGCCGATCAGCGCGCCGGCGAGCGCGAGCAGGCCGGTGACGACCATGCCCGCGCGGTAGCCGTCGATGGAGCCCGCGAGCGCCTCGCCGGCCTGATCGATCGAAAGCGGGTCGGCGTCGACGTCGGTCGACGAGGCGAAGACGAGGGAGATCACGAGCCCGATCACGGCCACGGACGTCAGGCTGCCGAGGCGCGAGAGCGTGGAGTTGACGCCCGACGCGATCCCGGCGAACTCGGTCGGCGCCGACTTGAGCGCGGTCGAGGTGATCGGCGCCACCAGCACGGCGAGCCCGAAGGAGAAGACCCCGAGCGACGCGATGCCGAACGTCCAGAGATCGGATCGCTCCGTCATGCCCATCGAGAGCAGCGCTCCGGCCCCGATCAGCGCCGGCCCGAGCGTGAGGTAGAGCCGCGGGCCGTGCTTGTCGGCGAGCGTCCCGAACCGGGTCGCGAAGAGCACGAGGATGATGCTCGACGGCGTCGAGATGAGACCGGCCTCGAACGGGCTGAACCCGAGCGTCTGGAGGTAGAGCGTGAAGAAGACGAGGTAGCCGTAGATGGCCGCGTAGGTGACGAAGGTCTCGGCGTTCGCGGCCGCGAAGTTCCCGCCTTTGAAGAGCGCGAACGGGAGCATCGGCTCGGCGACGCGTCGCTCGACGAATACGAACGCGACGAGCGCGGCGGCTCCGCCGAGGAAGGCCCACCAGTACCCGGCGAACCCTCGGTCCGTGCCCTCGACCATTGCGAACGTGATGAGGCCGAAGCCGGTCGCGGCGAGGATCGCGCCCGGGACGTCGAGCTTCCGCGTCCCGCGCTGACCGCGCTCCTCGCAGCGCCCGAGGTGGGCGAGCCCGATCGTGATCACCGCGAGCGGAAGGTTGAGATAGAAGATCCAGCGCCACGACGTCCACTCGACGATCGCGCCCCCTACGGGCGGCCCGATGATCGTCGAGACGCTCGTGAAGGACGTCCAGAGTCCGATCGCGCGCCCGGCCTGGTCGCCGTAGACGGCGCGGAGAAGCGCGAGCGAGTTGGTCGTGAGGAACGCGCCGCCGATCCCCTGGAGCGCGCGGGCGGCGATCAGCACCGCGCCGTCCGGAGCCGCGCCCGCGATGGCGCGACGCGACCGCGAACGCCGCGACCCCGGCGCTGAACGTCGTGCGGCGCCCGAGCCGGTCGCCTACCGCGCCGGCGAAGAGGTAGAGCGACGCGAGCGCCAGCGAGTAGCTGAGGAAGAGCCACTCCTGGCCGGAGAGCCCGAGGCCGAGATCCTCCTCGATCGTCGGCATCGCGACGATGACCACGGTGGCGTCGATGAACGCCATCGAAGAGCCGATGACGCAGGCCGCGAGTGTGAGCGAGCGGCGGCGGTCGAGGCTCAGCCCGGACACGGCGCGAGTGTACTCCCCGGCTCCTGTGGCGCCCGGTTAATGCACTCAGGCGCGGGAACCTCCCCGGGGACCCCCTGTGGAACACCCCTCGCTTTTCAGCGTAGCGCCGAAACCGTCACGTGTCTGTCACGAAAGTGCCGGGACCGTGCCGAGTGTGTGCCGAAGCTACGCGGCGAACGGCGAGCGGGCGAGGCGCGCGAGCCGGGCGATGCGGCGTGGGGCGCCGGGGGCGACCGCTTCGACCGCGCGGCCGAGGGCGTCCGGCTGCGAGCCGCGCGAGGGGGGCGACGGCGAACCTCCTCGACGAAGAGGCGCACGCACACCGGGTCGAACTGCGTCGCGGCGCAGCTCTCGAGCTCTTCACAGGCCTCGTCGAACGAGAGCGCCGCGCGGTAGGGCCGGTCGGCCGTCATCGCGCTGAACGCGTCCGCGACCGCGAGCACGCGCGCCTCGACCGGGATGGCGTCCTCGGCCAGGCCGTCGGGGTACCCGCCGCCGTCCCAGCGCTCGTGGTGGTGCAGCACCGCGGGTTCGATCCCTCGCAGAGCGGCGACCTGGCGCACGAGCTGCGCGCCGATCCTGGGGTGGAGCTGGATGACCCCGCGCTCCTCGGCCGTCAGCTCGGACGGCTTCAGGAGGATGCCCTCGCTGATCGCGATCTTGCCGACGTCATGGAGGAGCGCCGCGTAGACGAGCTCCTCACGGCGGCGCGGGTCGAGGCCGAGCCGGTCGGCGACGGCGGTCACGTACATCGCGACCTCCTCGCCGTGGCCGAGCAGGAAGCGATCCTTCGCCTCGACCGCGTCGGTCAGCACGCCGATCGTCGCCAGGAACGCCTCGCGAAGCCCTTCGCGCACGCGCAGGTCGTGCAGAGCGACGCCGACCGTGTCGCCGAGCGCCATCAGCGCGTCGTCGGGATGGTCGGGCAGCCCTTCGCCGGTGTCCGCGAAGACGAGCGCGCCGTCCGGGCCGCCGGCGGGGCGGAACGGGACGGTGAGCACGGTGGAGGCCTCCGCGCGCTGCCGAACCGGTGAGCCCTGGTCCAAAGCCGTGTGCGTCGTTCGCGCCGCGGCCTCGGCGCCTCCGCCGAACCCGTCGTCGCAGAGAACCGTGACCGACGAGCCGTCGTCCGCGCGGGACGCGAGCAGCCCGCGCCCGGCGGTGACGAGCGTCATGGACGCGCGCAAGAGCACGGGACGAAGTGGGGCGGGATCGGCGAGCGGGCCGCGATCGCGTTCGTACCCGGCGATGTGCGCTCGTAGGTTCGATATCCATTCACGGCCGATGCGGCGAGCCTCGGCGTCGCCCTCGCGCTGCCGGCGGACGGCGCGCAGGTCCTCGGCCTGCTGGTCGAGCTTCGCCTCGTAGTCGCCGCGCGTTTCCGGCATCGCCTTCTCGAGTCCCTCGACGCGCGCCCGAAGCTCGCTCTCGAGCTGGTCGCGCTCCTGCTTCTCGGTGTTGTACGTCGCGAGCGCGGCGCTCAGCTCGGTGCCGAGCCGCTCGGTCTCGGCGAGCGCCTGGCCCTGCCGGACGACGTGCTCGGCGGTGCGCTCGTCGTACTCGGCCTTCGCCTCCTCGAGCCGTGCGCGCTCGGCGGCCCAGCCGAACAGGGCGACGACGCCCGTCCCGATGAGGACGGCGAGGATCGGCACGGCGAAGCGGCGGTCGTCGAGCGTCGAGCCCGCGAACGCGAGCCCGGCCGCGACGGCGGTGGTCCCCAGAAAGACGGCGGTCGCGATCCCGAGCGCGCGATGACGGAGCAGAAGGTGCATCGGCACCACTCCGTACCCGAAACGAAGCCGGATTCCTCCTAGCGATGCCGCTTCAAGCGCAACGCCGCGCAGCTCGGCTTCGAGGCGTTCCCGGCCTCGTCCCACGCACGCACGCAGAAGCGGAGCTTCAGGCCAACGCCGCGCGGTGCCTCCCAGGGCACCCAGTAGACCCGGCCGGCCTGGCTCGGCGCGAGCTCGGTCTCGTACGACCAGAGGAGCCGGCCGTTGGGACGGAAGATCCGGACGCGCTCCCACGTGGAGCCGCTGTCGTCGCGAAGCCGGTAGCGGATGCCGACGAAGCTCCCCGCCCGACCGGTCGTGCGCAGCGCCTTCGCGGTCGGCGCGGAGACGTCGGGCGGTGCGGGCGGAAGCGCCTCGAGACCGGGGAGGACGTGCTCCCACGTGCCGGTGTCGGGCGCGAAGTCGGTGATCACGCGGCCGGCGACGTCCGTCCACGATGCGCCCATCCAGAAGCGAAACGAGGCGGTGCCGCCGAGCTCGGCCCGGTCGATGCGGATCGTCGGCCCGCTCGACCACGACGCGTCGAGCGTCACCTGCGGCGTCTCGAAGTCCCACGCGTCGTTGTGCCAGCGCGCGAGGCCGACGGTGCCGTTCGAGCCCCGGATCGCGATCGCGTAGTCGGCCCCGTCGGAGGTCGGACTCCCCGAGGAGGCGTCGCGGTCGACGTCGAGGAAGAGTGCGAAGAAATCGCGATCGCGGATCTCCGGCACGTTCGCGATCTCCACGTGGAAGGTGACGATCCCGGCCGCGTCGTTCCGGATGGTCGTGCGGGTGACGTCGGGCGCCAGCCCGCTCTGGACGTCACGGCCGGGATCATCGAACGTCGCGCCCGCTTCCGCAGGCGCGGGGACGGAGTCGGTGAGGGCGCCGGGGAGAACGGCCGCAGCGCTCGCGGCTGTGCGAGTCGCGCGGGCATGAGGAGAATCCGGGTCCGCGCCGGCGCCGATGGGGAGCGTCAGCCCCACCGCGGCCGCCACGGCGATTCCCAAGACCCCTCTCACTCCGTCTCCCCGTTCCCTCGTTAGGCGGGGTGCCTCCGGCTCTCCTTCCGGTGGCTCCGCAGCCTCAGACCCCGTCGAGTCTAGAACGTTGGGGAAGGCTGGCCGGATACGGCGTTCCGCATCCGGCGTCTAGGAGGGCTTGCAGGCCTCGCGGACTCGGGCGCCCGCTTTCGCATACGCCTTGCGCGCCTTGGTGACGCTCGTGAAGGCGAGGGGCATCGATTTGACGTCGAGCGAGTCGGCGAAGCCCTGCGCCAGCGTGGCGGCCGCCGAAAGCTGCCCGAGCGCCTGCGAGTACTCCGTTGCCGCGGCGAGGCAGTCCTCGCCGACTTCGGCGTACAGCGCTTGTGTGGTCGACCCGGCCGCCGCGACCGACTTCTGCGCCGCGGTCACCGCATCCGTGATGCACTCGCGAAAGCCCTCGAGATCGCCGTCGGCACCGAGCGCGACGCAGTCGGTGCGCGCCGCCGCCCAGCGGTCGAGCTCCGCGACCACGTCGGCGTCGAGCGCCGTGAACTCCTCGAACTCCGGCCCCGACATCGGCCCGGTTCCGGTCTCGGGCGCCTCCTCCGTGGACGCGCCGGCCGCCGGTGGCGGAGGGGAAGCCGCGGACCCGGACCCCGTCGAGGACTCCTCGGACGAGCACGCCGTCAGGACGAGAAGGGCCGCCGCCGCGGCGACGACCCCGAACCACGATGCGCGAAGCGTCATCCCTCGACACTACCGATGACGCTCGCATCCCTAAGCGGTACTACAGGGCCGGAAGGACTCGAACCTTCAACCCCCGGTTTTGGAGACCGGTGCTCTGCCAATTGAGCTACGGCCCTCGGCGGGCTCATTGTAGTCGGCGGTTTGGAGCGCCCTCCTTAGACTCCCCGGCGTGGCGCGGACGAAGCGACCGGCACTCGGAGGGCTCTTCGCGCTGATCGCCGTGGGGTTCGCCGGGATCGCCGTTGCGGCGGCCATGGCGGGCGGCGGCGCGTGGGTGATCGCCGTGGCTTCGGCACTCCTCGCGGCGTGGATGGGGGAGATGGCGTGGAGGGTCTTCCGGTGAGCGGTCGTATGCTTTGACCATGGAGGCCGGCGCTCTCGAGACCCAGACCCTCTGGCGCGAGTTCAAACGGACGGGCGACCGGGCGCTTCGCGACCGGCTCATCCTCACGTACGCGCCGCTCGTCAAGTACGTCGCGGGCCGGCTCGGCAGCGGGCTCCCGGCGCACGTGGAGGAGGGCGACCTCGTCTCGTACGGCCTGCTCGGGCTGATCGGCGCGATCGAGCGGTTCGACCCGGAGCGCGACATCAAGTTCGAGACGTACGCGATCGCGCGGATCAAGGGCTCGATCATCGACGAGCTGCGCTCGATGGACTGGGTGCCGCGCTCCGTGCGCGCCCGCGCGCGCGACATCGAGCGTGCGATCGCCGCGCTCGAGGCGAAGCTCCACCGCGCGCCGAACGACGAGGAGATCTCCGCGGCCCTCGGGATCACCGAGGAGGAGTTCCAGGATTCGCTGCTCGAGATCTCCCGCTCCTCGATCGCCGCGCTCGACGAGCTGTGGGCCGGCGGCGGCGGCGGCGATCCGGTGGCGCTCATCGACACGATCGAGGACCCGGAGGCCCCGCAGCCGCAGGAGGCGATGAACCAGACCGAGCTGCGCGAGGCCCTGGGCGAGGCGATCGCCCGGCTCCCGGAACGCGAGAAGCTCGTGATCACGCTCTACTACTACGAGGAGCTGACCCTCCGCGAGATCGGCGAGGTGCTCGGCGTGACCGAGTCGCGCGTCTCGCAGCTCCACACGAAGGCGATCCTGCGCCTGAAGGCCCGCCTCGGCGGCTCCGTGCCGCAGACGTCTCCGTAGCCGCGCGCCGTCACGAAGTCGTCACAAGCTCGTCGCGGTCCCGGCACGTTCGTGACAGACACGTGCGACTTTCGGCGGTACGCTGAAAAGCGAGGGGTGTTCCACAGGGGTCCCCGGGGAGCAGAGCGCGCGCGAGTACCTGGACCGCGATATCGAGGCGCGTTGCCTTCTTCCGGCTGAGCGTCACTCGGTAGACTCGCGCACCTATGGCAGCGTACGAATCCGGGAAAATTCGCAACGTCGCAGTCGCCGGTCACCGGGGCACCGGGAAGACGTCCCTGGTCGAGGCGATGCTCTTCCAGGCGGGCGCCGTGAACCGGCTCGGGCTGGTCGATCAGGCCACCACCGTCTCGGACTGGGAGGAGGAGGAGCACAAGCGGCAGATGTCGCTCTCCGCCGGGATCTGCCACCTCGAATGGCAGGGACGTAAGGTCAACCTGATCGACGCGCCCGGGGATCCCGGCTTCCAGGCGGACGCGATCGCGGCGCTTCGTGTCGTCGAGGGCGTCCTCCTCGTCGTCAACGCGACCGCCGGCGTCGAGGTGCAGACCACGCGCGTGTGGAACCGCTGCGAGGAGCTCGAGCTCTCGCGCCTCATCTTCGTCAACATGCTCGACCGCGAGCGCGCGGACTTCTTCGCCGCGCTCGAGGGGGTTCGCACGCCAGTTCTCCGACCGCTGCTACGCGATCCAGATCCCGATCGGCCACGAGCACGAGCTGAAGGGCGTCGTCGACCTGCTCCACATGAAGGCCTACCTCGACCCCGAAGGCGCCCGCGAGGGCGAGCCGGTCGAGATCCCGGAGGAGGTCGCCGCGCAGGCCGCCGAGTACCGCACGAAGCTGATCGACGCGGTCGTCGAGACCGACGAGGCGGTCATGGAGCGCTACCTCGAGGGTGAGGAGATCGGGGGCGAGGAGCTCGCCGCCGCGCTGAAGAACGCCGTGTCGCGCGACGAGATCTTCCCGGTCACCTGCGGCTCCGCCACGAAGAACCTCGGCACGGACGGCCTGCTCGACCTGATCGTCGAGGGCGTCCCGTCGCCGGCCAAGAAGCCGCTCGCGATCGAGGTGCCCGAGGCCGCGAACTCCGCGTTCGTCTTCAAGACGCTCGCCGACCCGTTCGCCGGCCGCATCACGATCTTCCGCGTCCTCACCGGCGAGGTGAAGGGCGACTCGATCCTCGTCAACGGACGCACCCACGGGAAGGAGCGCCTGGGCCAGCTGCTGCTCCTCCAGGGGAAAGACCACACGTCGGTCGACGGCTTCGCGGCCGGCGACATCGGCGCCGTGGCCAAGCTCAAGGAGACGACCACCGCCGACCTGCTCCTCTCCGAGGACAAGCCGGCCGAGCCGCCGTCGCTCGGGTTCCCGTCGCCGGTCATGAGCTTCGCGATCACACCCAAGGCGAAGGGCGACGAGGACAAGGTCGTCACCGCCCTGCGCCGCCTCGTCGAGGAGGATCCGACCCTCGTCCTGCGCCGCGACGACCAGACCGGCGAGCAGCTCCTCGCGGGCCTCTCGCAGATGCACGTCGAGGTCGCCGTCGAGCGGATCAAGCGCCGCTTCGGCGCCGAGGTCGAGCTTCATCAGCCGCGCGTCCCGTACCTCGAGACGATCCGCAAGGAGTCGCGGGCGCACTCGCGCTACAAGAAGCAGACCGGCGGCCGCGGCCAGTTCGGCGACTGCACGATCGTGCTCGAGCCGATGGAGGGGCACCAGGGATACGAGTTCGTGGACAAGATCGTCGGCGGCGTCATTCCGCAGAGCTTCCGCCCGGCCGTGGACAAGGGGATCCAGGAGGCGATGCACACGGGCGAGCTCGCCGGCGCGCCGGTGCAGGGCGTCCGCGTCCTCCTCGTGGACGGCAGCTACCACACGGTCGACTCCTCGGAGATGGCGTTCAAGATCGCCGGCTCGATGGCGTTCAAGGAGGCCTACGCGGCCGCGGATCCGGTGCTGCTCGAGCCGATCATGTCGCTCGAGGCCACCGTCCCCGACGACGCCGTCGGCGCCGTGAACGGCGACCTGAACTCGCGCCGCGGACGCCTGCTCGGAATGGAGCCCGCCGCGGGGATGACCACGATCAAGGCCGAGGTTCCGATGGCCGAGTTCCTCACGTACTCGCAGTCGCTCACGTCGCTCACCGGCGGCCGCGGCGACTACGTCATGAACTTCCTCCGCTACGAGGAAGTCCCCTCGCACGTCGCCCAGAAGATCGTCGACGAGACGAAGCGTGCGCGGGACGAGGCGAAAGCGTCATAGATGCCTCGGACCCGTCATCCAGATCGAAGCTGATGCAAATCCGGCGGCAGGAGGATTTCCGAGTCTGCGCCGTCTGTGAGAGGACGATCCTCCAGGGCGAGCGCTCGGCGCGCTACAGCCCCGGCGGAGAGCTGTGGGTCGACGTGTGCCCGCTCTGCATCGAGATCGCGAACGAGCAGGGCTGGGTGAAGGAGGGGAGCCCGACGCAGCCGCTCATGGCCGACGAGGCGCGGCGCCCGCGTAAGCGCCGGTTCGGTGGGCTGGGCGGACTGCTGGACTCGCGTCCGGCGGAGCCCGAGCCGGTCGTGTCGGAGCCCGTCCTGCGACGGCTTTCCCCGGAGGAGCAGCACCTCGTCGAGGCGGCCGAGCTCTTCAACAAGAGCCCATACAGCCGCACGATTGCGGGCGTGGCGAAGAGCCTCGGCGAGGCGCGCGTGAGCATGATCCCGCTGTCCGGGACGATCCCCGAGATCGTGATCACGATCACCTGGGAGATCTCCTGGTACCAGTACCGCGTCGTCTTCGACTCGTCGCAGCCGGTGCGCCTCGAGGAGCGCGGCCAGGATCTCGAGGAGGTCGGCGAGCGGTTCCGCCACTGGAACGCGAGCTTCGACCCCGAGACACTTCTGCGCCCGGATATCCCGCGCTTCTAGTCGCCCCACCGGGCGGAGGTCTACGATTCGCCCACGGTGATCTACTGCGTTGTCCCCCCAGAGCTGAAGGACGAGCTCTACGACCGGCTCGTCGAGCACTACGCCGACAACCCCAACGTGACGGTCATCATCGACCGGCGCACGGGCCCGGACCGGCGCACGGCCGGCGGGCAGTTCCTGGGAGGCAAGCGCCAGGTGCGAGATCGCCGCCGCGGACGGGTCCCGGGAACCTTCCCGGACACCGAGCCGCCCGAAGCGGCCTAGCCGGGTTTGACGAAACAACCCTTGAGTCCCTGGGCCGCACCCCAGGGACGAGGGCCATTGCGTCAGACCCTCCTAGTAAACCGCCGCCGACTGTTCTACCTTGCCAGGGGATGGCTGCGCGACTAGGGGTCTTGTTCGTCGTCGCCGCACTCGCGTTTGCGGGTGCCGCGAACGCTGCGATCACGCCCGGGAAAGCGACGGTCGGTGGTGGGCCGGCCGAGACGGAGGCGCTCGTGCCGTCGGTCCTTTCCACCGACCGGCATGCGACGGCGGCCACCTGGCACGAGGGCTCCAAGGTCGACGAGTGGACCATCAATTGCGTAACCGGCTTCGTTGAGGTACTCGGCGGTTCGTACGTCGGCTGGTTCGGCGAAGTCGGTGTCAGCCCGGTCGTGAACCAGACCTACTACATCAAGGTCGGCTGGGGCATCGCTGGAAATCCATGCACCGGCGGCGCCTACGTCCATACCGAGATCCAGCTTCCGTCGTTCACGTCGCTCGCGGTCACGGCGACGAACAAGGTCCGGTGCTTCTACAAGAGCCCGACGCAAGACCAACTTCTCGGAGTCCCCGAGCGGCTGCCCGCAGGCGCCGACGTCGGTTGGGTCTCTACGGCGGCCTCAGCTTCGACCCGGTCGGCGCCACCGCGTGGCCGTCGGCGTTCGGCTCGCTCTTCGAGATCTGGATCCCGGTGAAGACGACCCAGCCGCTAAACGGGCTGATCACGGGCGGCTCGACCGGCTGCCCCGCGTGTCTCTTTGCCGGGACCTGGATGATCGACGGCTGGAACAGCCCCTGGGTCTTCCCGGTGCAGGGCGTCTCCGTGAAGCAGGCCGCGAGCCCGCCTCCCGCGCCGACTCCGTACGTGGATTACCCGACACCGAACAACTACGCCTGGGCCGGATCCGACCTACAACTGGGCCACTGCGGGCTACGTCTACACCGAGGGACCTCGGGCAACATCTACACGGATATCCGGGTTGGCACGAGCGGGCCCTTCGTCGCCGATTTCAGAACCGTCGCATCGGCGGTTCCCGCAGGCTCGTGGAAGATCGAACAGCCGTGGTCTCTAACTCCGGGAACGACGTATCAGTACCGCGTCTGCTACGACCCGACCGGTGCGGCGCCTGAGGTCTGCGGCGTCGTCCAGACCTTCGTGCGGCCCGGCGGCGTCGACGGGACCGCCCCGAACACGTCGATCGTCGGCAAGCCGACGGCCTTCACGAACCAGAAGTCCGCAACGTTCACGTTCTCGTCCAACGAGCTCGGCTCGACGTTCCACTGCAAGCTCGACGGCGGCGCGTACGCCGAGTGCACGGCGCCGGTCTACACGAACCTGGCCACCGGCTCGCACACGCTCCTCGTCTACGCGGAGGACGCCGCGCACAACACCGACGCGAGCCCCGCGAGCTACAGCTGGACGGTCGACGTCACGAAGCCGAACACGTCGTTCACGAAGAAGCCGCCCGCGACGACGTCCTCGGCGACGGCCGCGTTCAAGTTCAAGTCCTCGGAGGCCGGCTCGAAGTTCATGTGCAAGCTCGACAAGAAGGCGTGGGCCGCTTGCCCGGCGTCGAAGTCCTTCAAGAACCTCTCGAAGGGCAAGCACAAGCTGAGCGTCTACGCGATCGACCGGGCCGGGAACAAGGATCCCTCTCCGGCCACCGCCTCCTGGCGCCGCACCTAGCCGCCCGCTCGTAGAATCGCTCCCGGCGAAGCGACGAAAGGGAGCGATGGCGACGACGAGCGCGAAGACGTACCGGAACTACATCGGCGGCGAGTGGGTTGACGCTGCCGGCGGCGAGACATTCGAGACGACCAACCCGGCGAACGGAGACGTGCTCGGCATCTTTCCGCTCTCCGGAACCGAGGACATGGAGCGCGCGATCGAGGCCGCGAAGGCCGCCTACGTCGACTGGCGCCTCGTGCCGGCGCCCAAGCGCGGCGAGCTCCTCTTCCGCGTCGCGCGCACGTTCGAGGAGCGCAAGGACGAGCTGACCGAGCAGATGGTGCGCGAGATGGGGAAGGTGCGCGCCGAGGCCGCCGGCGACGTCCAGGAAGCGATCGACATGACGTATTACATGGCGGGAGAAGGCCGTCGCATGTTCGGCCACACGACCCCGTCGGAGCTTCCCGACAAGTTCATGATGTCGACCCGCAACCCGGTCGGCGTCGTCGGCGCGATCACCCCGTGGAACTTCCCGATCGCCATCCCGAGCTGGAAGATCGCGCCCGCCATCGTCTGCGGAAACACGGTCGTCTTCAAGCCGGCGGGCGACACGCCGCTCCTCGCCGAGCTGTTCGTCGAGATCTTCGAGGAAGCGGGTCTGCCGCCGGGCGTCCTCAACATCGTCCACGGCGCGGGGAAGACGGTCGGCGAGCACCTCGTCCAGCATCCGGACGTGCCGCTCATCTCGTTCACCGGCTCGCGCGACGTGGGAGCGCAGGTACAGACGAACGCCGGTCCGTTCCTCAAGAACGTCCACCTCGAGCTGGGCGGCAAGAACGCCGTGATCGTGATGGACGACGCCGACCTCGACCTCGCACTCGACGGGATCCTCTGGTCCGCGTTCGGCACGTCGGGCCAGCGCTGCACCGCCGCCTCGCGCGTGATCGCGACCGCGAAGGTCTACGACGAGCTCGCTTCGCGCCTCGCCGAGCGGGCGCAGGCCATGACCCTGGGAGACGGTCTCGACGACGCCACGGATGTCGGGCCGGTCATCAACCGGGCCGCGCTCGACAAGATCCACTCGTACACCGAGATCGGGAAGGGCGAGGGCGCCGAGCTGCTCGCGGGGGGCGAGATCGCCACCGAGAACGGCCTCGACAAGGGCTTCTTCTACCGCCCGACCGTGTTCAGCGAGGTCGACCCCGGCATGCGCATCGCCCAGGAGGAGATCTTCGGCCCGTCGGTCTCGCTCATCCGGGCGAGCGACGTGGACGAGGCGATCCGAGTGTCGAACGGTGTCCGTTACGGCCTCTCGTCGTCGATCTTCACGCGCGACGTCAACAAGGCGTTCCGGGCGATCCGCGACCTGAAAACCGGGATCACGTACATCAACGCCGGCACGACCGGCGCCGAGGTGCATCTCCCGTTCGGCGGGGTGAAGGACACCGGCAACGGCCACCGCGAGGCGGGCCAGGCGGCGCTCGACTTCTACACCGAGTGGAAGTCCGTCTACGTCGACTACTCCGGCAAGCTCCAGCGCGCGCAGATCGACAACGCGTGAACCGCAAGCTCGTCGTCTTCGTTCCGCGTGAGGCCGTCGACCCGGTGCGGGAAGCGCTGTTCGCGGCGGGCGCGGGGAGGATCGGGAACTACGAGCGCTGCTCCTGGTACACGCTCGGAACGGGCACGTTCTTCGGCGGCGAGGGGAGCGACCCGCAGATCGGCGAGGCCGGGCGAGAGCAGCGCGTCTCGGAGGTACGGCTCGAGACCGTGTTCCCGGAGGAGCGCCAGGACGAGGTGGTCGCGGCGCTCAAGGCCGCGCATCCGTACGAGGAACCCGCGTACGACATCTACGCGTTGCTGTGAGGGCGAAGCTCTTCACCGACGGCGGCGCGCGCGGCAACCCCGGGCCCGCGGCGTACGGCTTCGTGATCGAGGCCGAAGACGGAACGGTGCTCGCCGCGGAGGGCAAGGCGATCGGCCAGGCGACGAACAACGTGGCCGAGTACTCGGCCCTCGTCGCCGGCCTGGCCCGCGCCGCCGAGCTCGGCCTCGACGACGTGGAGGTCGTCTCCGACTCCGAGCTCCTCGTGAAGCAGATGACGGGCGTCTACAAGATCAAGAACGCCGCGCTCCAGGATCTCTCCATCGAGGCCGCGCGCAACGCCCGCCGCGTGGGCCGCGTCCACTACACGTCCGTGCGCCGCGAGCACAACGAGCTCGCCGACCAGCTTGTGAACGAAGCGCTCGACGCACTCGGCTAGACTCGGAGAGCTACGCGGATGTAGCTCAGTTGGTAGAGCGTCTGCTTGCCATGCAGAAGGTCGTGGGTTCGAGTCCCATCATCCGCTTCCAGGAACCATGCGGGATCGTGTCGAGCAGCCGCTCCACGACCCCTTCGATAGTCAGGTTCTAGTCAGGTGCTGGTCGTGGAGCGAAGCTAGATTCGTGCCGTGGATCCGAGCCTGCTGCACCTGGCCTCTATCCGTGGCCGAGCACGCCGTGAGCACGAACGCGGGCCGGCGTTTCCGCCGGCCCGCTTCGCAGCCCTAGGTCATCTGCCTGCGCGGTAGAAAAGCCACGCGTCGCGCATGCGCTGAGCCTGGCCCTTCGTGAACTCGGTGTAGCAGGCGTCGTAGGAGTAGTCCATGTAGTTGTGGATCGGGTCGAGCCCCGGTTCCTTGCACGTGTCCGCGCCTTCCGGGCACCCGTTCGTCGGGGTCTTCTGGGGCGGCGTATCAGCCACGAAGTCGCCGTGGGCCGAGCAGCCGCGGTAGAACGTGTGCTCGAGGTTCAGCCAGTGGCCGACCTCGTGCGTCCCGGTCTCGCCCTGGTCGTACCGGCCCGCGTACGTCGTGGACGTCCCGAGCATGGATTCCCAGTCGACGACGACGCCGTCGATCCAGGGCCGCGCCTTGGACGAGGACGGCAGGTAGGCCCAGCCCAGGTAAGGGCCGGCCGTGGTCGAGTACCAGTTGAGCACGCCTGCTCCGCCTCGGTGGAGCGCCTTCTTCATCGCGTGCTCAGCTCCGCCGATGCTTCCGTAGAACCAGTAGGCGTTGTCCGTGCGGTCGACTGACGCGAGCACGAACGTGAACTTCGTGTTGTAACCGCCTTCGCCGCCGCCAAATGTGTTGTTCAGGACGGCGATCTGGGCATCGATCTGCGCCTGGGTGACCGCTCCGATGCTTCCGTCGGTAACGACGTGGAAGTGCACCGGCACCGTGGCCTTGAAGTTCTGCCCGGCCTTGCCTTTGGCGCCGGCCGGAAGATCCTGGTGAAGCTCGTTCAGAGCGGGTTCGCCGCCGCTCCCGCCGCTCCCGGCGCGCGCGGCGGCGTCGGGTCCTGCGAACGCCCCTAGGGCGTTGAAGATCTCATCCCCTTCGTTGGCGAGCGGGTTGCAGATGCTGAAGTCGGGGGCCGAGCCCGTCGTGGCGCTGGCGCCATTCGCGCTCGCACCCGCGTAGACAGCGAGCGCCGCTACGAGCGCGAGCAACGATATAACGCGAAGTGGCCTGCGAGCGGCAGCTGGCATTGTCCCTCCTTGTCCTCGGAGCGTTTGAAGCCGCAGTGGGAGAACGTAGCGCGCTTTGCCTGCAAGTGCCAGCATTTACCCCGAGTTCCTGTGGGAGCTGTCGCTCGGCATCTATGCCGCCGTGTGGGGCTTCAGGCGGGATTCTCCGATCCTCGCCCGGCCCGCGGGAGAATCGAGTGCGGCTAGCCCGGCGATGTGACTCGGGTCGGGTTCAGAGCAGCGGCGAGATCACCGCGAGCGCGGCGCCACGGGCGCGCTCCTTCCGTCCGGTCAGCGGGCGTCCCGGAGTGGACACCGCCTCGGCGGGAGCGCTGAACCTCTCGTCGAACTGCGCGCAGACCTCCGGCGACAGGATCTGAAGGTCGATCTCGAAGAAGCGCTTGAGGCTCCAGGCCTCGAGGTTGCACGTCCCCGCGAGGAGCTCCTCGCCGTCTCGGACGAACGCCTTCGCGTGCAGCATCGCCGGGTAGTCGAGGATGCGCACGCCCGCGTCCAGGAGCTTCGCGTGGTGGTGCTGCTGCGCCCCGGCGCACGCCCAGTTGTTCGCGTTCGCTGGAACGAAGAGGCGGACCCGGACGCCGCGCCGCGCGGCTCGCTCGATCCGCTTGATCATCCCGCGGTCCGTGACGTACGGGTTGACGATGTCCAGCGTCTCCGCTGCGCCGTCGAGCACCCGTGAGATCGCGTCGGTGATCGGCCGGTACCGGCCGGGAGCGTTGTGCAGGACGCGCACCGCGATCGGATCCGCGCCGCCGTCCAGTGAGGGGAAGAGCGAGTCGAGCTCAGCCGGGTCGATCTCCCCGCGAAGCCAGTGGAGGCTCGCCAGGAAGACGAGCTGAAGCTGTGCGACGACCGGGCCTTCGACGCGAACGAAGAGGTCGTGGAAGCGGCCGTCCTGGAAGTGATCCTCGATCCCGGCTCCTCCGACCCACCCGATGCGGCCGTCGACGATCACGAACTTGCGGTGGTCGATGTGCCCGAGCCCGCGGAGGTTCCAGCCCGTTTTCCCGCCGGTGCCGAGAGGGCCGACGGGCGCCCGCGGACGGGTCGCCCGCACGACGCAGATCTGGATGCCGGCCGACGTGAGCCGGTCGTAGAACTCCTTCGAGCTCCGCTCCGGGTCGGAGCCCTGCCGGTCGACGACGAGCCGGACCGGAATGCCCTCCTTCGCCTTCGCGATCAGCGCTTCGGCGAAGACGTCGCCGACGATCCCCGGCCGGAAGCCGAACTGGTTGATGTGCACCGAGGACGCGGCGGCGGCGATGTCGGCGAGCATCGGCGGGTAGAACGAGGCGCCCTCGACGAGTACCTCCGCGGACGAGGCCGTGCTCTCGTCGAACGCCAGCGCGAGCGCTCGGAGCTCGGCAGGGCTGCCGAGGATCCGCTCGGCGCGCTCCTGCATGGTTCCTTCGGGGGTCACTTCGAGTCCCATCATCCTCTACCGGGGCTCGACTACGACGAATCTGCCGGGGAGCTCCCCAGCGCCGCTTCGATTCGTTCCAGCCGCTCGTCCATCCGGTCGAACTGTTCTGCCGTCGGTCCCGACTGGGCCCGCGTGCGCGCGACGAAGGTGCTGGTGATCGCAGCGGTGATCACCGTGAGGAAGCCGATCCCGAAGAGCATGACCAGCGAGGCGAGCGACCGTCCGGCGACGGTGGTCGGCACTGCGTCGCCGTACCCGACCGTCGTCACGGTCTGGACGGCCCACCACAGCCCCAGACCGATCGTCGGGTAGTTCTCGTGGTCGAGGACGGTCATCAGGGATCCGGCCAGGACCGTCATCACGATCGACGTGACAGCGATCAGCACGGCGGCGCCGCGCGGTGTAGTCGCGCGGTCGACGGCGCGGTCGAGGCGCCTTTCGAGCCTGGTCTCGCCCGGCATCGCGGTGCGCTTCGGTTTTTCGCGTCCCAGTCCTGCCGCCGGCCTTCGCCCGGCTGATCCCGGCCTGCCAGAAAATCCCTGCCGAAACGGGGGAGGCCGGAACCGCGCGGCGCTACTACGTTGAGCCCGTGGCTCGCCCCCCGGTTCCTGCGGTTCTGCACGCCGAAGTCCCCGTAGCTCCCCCTCGACACCTCGTCGAGCGGTTGCTCGCGTTCGGCGCGCTCGCGCTCTCGCTCGCGGCCGCGGACATGGCTGCGAAGGAGTACCTGCCGACGCCGGACATCGGGCTGCACCAGCGCTCGTTCGCGTGGGCGCTCGGCTCGATCGTGCTCATCGCGGCCGCGGTTCCGCTGCTGCGCCTTCCGTCCTGGTCGGTCGCGATCGCGGCGGGCGTCATGGCCGGCGGCACGCTCGGGAACCTCGTCTCGGCGCTCGTCTACGGCGGCAACGTGCCGAATCCGATCCTGATCGGCGACTACGACGACCGCGGGATCGCGTTCAATCTCGCCGACCTGTTCACGTTCTTCGGAATCGTCGCGCTCACCGTCTCGCTCGTCGTCGTGTCGATCCGGCACCGCGACCGGCTGCTCCCGCCGCGCGCGTGGGAGCGCCGGATCTGGGACAAGCTCGGCCTCTAGCTACTTCCGGCGAGTCTGGACGAGTTTCGCCAGCGCGAGCGCTCCGGCCACCGTGACGACGACCTTCACGGCCTTGCCGCCGCGCAGCTTCGACTCGCCGCTCGCGCGCGGCGCCATGTTCACCGGCACCTCCTCGAGGCGTAGCCCGGCGTCGACGATGCGGATGAGCGCCTCGACCTCGGGCGCCTCGCTCTGGAACTCCTCGGCCAGCAACGGGAGCGCCTTCGCGTTCACGGCGTAGAGGCCGCTCGTCGCGTCCCCGAACGGGCGCTTGAGGACGAGACCCATCGCACGGCGCAGCACCGCGGTTCCGAACCGGCGCGCGCCGCTCGGCGCGTAGCGGTACGGCTCGTAGCCGTCGCCCGAGACGAAGCGCGACCCGACCGCGACGTCGCAGCGATCCTCCTTCACGAGTGTCAGGAGCCGCGCCAACTCGGGAGCGGGGTGCTGTCCGTCGGCGTCGACCCGCCCGCAGAACGCGTAGCCGTGGTCGAGCGCGTAGCGGTAGCCCGACGCGATTCCCACAGGCAGGCCGCGGTTCGTTCCGAGCGAGAGCACCTCGGCACCGTTCGCGCGGGCGACCTCCGCGGTCCCGTCGGTCGAGCCGTCGTCCACGACGAGCACGTCCACGTCCGGCAGCTCGGCGTGAAGGCTGTCCAGCACGGCCGGCAGATTGGCCTCTTCGTTCCAGGCGGGTATGAACACGAGCGTGTCGGCCATAGGGTGTGCGGAGCCTAGTTCACCCAAGGAGGAACCATGCTCAAGCCGAGGAGGCCGTCGCCGGCGATGATCGTGGCGTGCATCGCGCTCGCGATCACGCTCAGCGGGGTCGGGTACGCGGCCACACTGGCCCGAAACAGCGTCGGGTCGGCGCAGGTCAAGCCGAACTCGCTGAACGGAACGGACATCAAGGAGTCGAGCCTCAAGGGCGTCGTGCTCGGCAACGGCACCGCGCGGGCCGGGAACAAGGTTCTCGGCACCGGTACCGGGTTCACGACCGGATTCACGATCCCGAACACGGGCCGCTTCGAGGTCGACTGCAACGGCGGCGCGACGAACCACCGTTTCCGCAACACGACCGGCTCGGACGCCGAGGTCTGGCTGGAGCGCCAGGAGCCGTGCGGACCGATCAACTTCACCGTCGCTCCGGGCGGCTTCGACGGCGTCACGTCGGCGACGAGCATGGACCCGGGGCTCGTGTTCTGGTTCATCCGCACCGGCGGCCCGGCCGGCCCGCAGACCGAGGTTCAGGTCGCGAGCCGTGTCTCCGGAGCCGAGTGCTTCATCCAGTTCGTCTCGCTCCGCGTCACGCATTAGCTCCTCGGTGGGCGAGGTAGCCGCGAGGGCCGCGTCCGACAGCGGCCCCCGCGGGTCCCACCAGAGAGCGGAGCCCGGGTCAAGGGGTTGATCCTGGGCTCCTGGCCGACCGTGCATCTAGCCCCGGGACAAGGCGGCGCGGTCGGCGTGTCGCGCAAGTTCGGCGGCGCGAGGCCGAGTCCTTTGCCGCCGATACCATGCCGCGAGCGGCGCGATGGCCGAGTGGTTAGGCAGAGGCCTGCAAAGCCTCGTACACCGGTTCGAATCCGGTTCGCGCCTTTCGTCGCGCCCTAGCGGGCGTCCAGCGGGATCACGAAGCGATGCGCCGTGTGCGTGTCGCTCCAGCGGGTCACCTTCACGTCCTTGAGACCTGCGGCCCGGCCGGCCTCGAGGACCTGCGATTCGCGCGGCTCGACGCCGCCCTTCGGCGCCACGACCCAGACGCCGCCGTCGCGCGCCATGGCCTGCGAGAGCGGGCCGATGCGGTCGAGATCCGCGAGTGAGTCAGCCGCCAGGAGCACGTGGTCGGCGCCCTCGTCCACGAGTTCGACGTCGCCGAGGAACGCGCCGTCGATGCCGGCCAGGGTGACGCGCTGGCCCGGCTTCACGCCGAGCTTGTCCACGAGCGTCTTCGGGTTGCGGATCCGTTCCGCCCACTTCTCGGCGGCCGGGCCCAGCTCGAGCGTCGCGCGCTCGTTGCCCCAGGCGAGGTCGAGCCGCCCGTCGGCGGCCTCGGCCTTCAGGCCGGCGAGCGGGATCTTCAGCCGAACCGGCCCGCGGACGACCAGCTCGTCGGTCTCGAGCAGCGCCTTCACCTCGGCGGTCTCGCCGGCGTACGAGAGCGTGCACGTGGCCTCGGCACCCACGGGCGCGACCCTACCGAACTCGTTTTCTCTGGGCGGCTAGGCGAACGCGACTTCGCGCACGGGGGCTGCTGCGGAGCGAAGCTCTACCGGCGACGTGCGTCGCAGGTCCGTCTCGCCGTTCCAATGCGCGACCCTGGTCGTCCAGGCGGAGCCGGCATGGTCGGTGCAGACGGTGTAGAGCTCGTGGTCCGAAGCGAGAGCGAGATGCTCTCCCTCGTGGCTACAGCGGCGGTTCTCGAGCCTGTAATAGGCATCACAACGCGGCATGGTCTGAGTATGGATCCGGCTTGATCCTGCGCAGATCCCCAAATGGGGTGACACGATCGAGGTAGGCTCCTCGCCCGTGACCGCGACCCTGATGGACGGAAAGGCGCTTGCCGCAACGGTTCGCGGCGAGGTGGCCCGCGATGTGGCCGCGCTCGGCGTTCCGGTCGGGCTCGCCACCGTGCTCGTCGGCGACGATCCCGCCTCGGCCATCTACGTGCGCAAGAAACGCGAGGCGTGCGCCGAGGCCGGCATCGAATCGATCCATCACGAGCTCTCCGCGGACACGTCCGAGGCCGACCTGCTCGCGCTCGTCGCCGACCTCAACGCCGACCCGCGCGTGACCGGGATCCTCACGCAGCTCCCCCTGCCGGAGCAGATCGACGAGGACCGTGTCATCAACGCGATCGACCCGATGAAGGACGTGGACGGCTTCCATCCCGCGAACGCCGGCTTCCTGCTCCAGGGCCGCCCGACGCTCGCGCCCGCGACGCCCTCGGGGGTCATGGAGATCCTCCGCCACTACGAGGTCGAGCTCGAGGGCGCGCGCGCCGTCGTCGTCGGCCGCTCGAACATCGTGGGGAAGCCGATGGCGCTCCTGCTCCTCGCCGAGCACGCCACGGTGACGGTCGCGCACAGCCGTACGCGCGACCTCGGCGCGCTCGTCCGTGAGGCCGACGTGGTCGTCGCCGCCGTTGGCCGCGCCGAGATGATCACGGCAGAAATGGTGCGGCCGGGCGCGACCGTCGTGGACGTCGGAATCAACCGCGTGGACGGCAAGGTCGTGGGCGACGTGGCGGCGGACGTGGCCGAGGTCGCCGGGCTCCTCACGCCGGTGCCGGGAGGGGTGGGGCCGATGACGATCGCGGCGCTCTTGCGCAACACGGTTCGTGCCGGTCGTTACCAGTCGGGGGATCTTGCCTTTCCCCTGCGCTAGGCGCTAAAGTCGGACTAGTAGCAAGCTCAAAGACGGCGTCCTTCCGGGCGTCGTTCGTGTGTTGAAGGAGGAACGTTGGCAGAGGGCACCGTCAAGTGGTTCTCGAACGAGAAGGGCTTTGGCTTCATCTCGCGCGAGGGCGGGGACGACGTGTTCGTCCACCATTCGAAGATCGAGATGGACGGCTACCGGTCGCTTCAGGAGGGCCAAAAGGTGGAGTTCGAGGTCGAGGAAGGCCCGAAGGGCCTCCAGGCCACGAACGTCCACATGCTCCAGTAACCGGGGACCTTCTCGTGACCACCTTGGCGGGCCCCCAAAAGGGGCCCGTCCTTTTGTTACCGCTCATAGACTTGGAGGCGAAGTGGCGATCACCCGAGACGACGTACTGCACGTGGCGCGCCTGGCGCGGCTCGAGATTCCCGAAGGGGAAGTGGAGGCCGTGCAGGCGCAGCTCGGCGCGATCCTCGAGGCGGTCGGCAAGGTCTCGGAGCTCGACCTCTCCGACGTCGAGCCGACCTCGCACCCGCTCGACATCGTGAACGTCTGGGCCGAGGACGAGCCGCGCCCGTCGCTCCCCGTCGAGGACGCGCTCGCGAACGCGCCCGATCCCTCGGACGGCCACTTCCGCGTGCCGGCGGTCGGATGACCGTCGACACGCTCAGGCTGACGGCCGAGGAGGCCGCGGGGCTCATCGAGCGCGGCGAGGTCTCCTCCGCCGAGCTCGTCGACGCCTACCGCGCCGCGATCGGCGAGCGCGACGAGGAGCTGCACGCCTACCTCCACGTGACCGAGGGCGAGGTCTCCGGCGACGGCGTGCCGATCGCGCTCAAGGACGTCATCACGACGAAGGGCGTCCCGACCACGGCCGCCTCGCGGATCCTCGAGGGCTACATCCCGGTGTACGACTCGACCGTGGCCGAGCGCGTGAACGCCGCCGGCCTGCCGCTCCTCGGCAAGACGAACCTGGACGAGTTCGCGATGGGCTCCTCCACGGAGAACTCCGGCTTCGGGCCGTCGAAGAACCCCTGGGATCCCGAGCGCGTCCCCGGCGGATCGTCGGGCGGCTCCGCGGCCGCGGTCGCCGGCGGACTGGCGCCGTGGGCGCTCGGCTCCGACACCGGCGGCTCGGTCAAGCAGCCCGCCGCGCTCTGCGGGATCGTCGGCCTGCGGCCCACGTACGGCACGGTCAGCCGGCACGGCATCGTCCCCTTCGCGTCGAGCCTCGACCAGGTCGGCCCGATGACGAAGACCGTCCGCGACAACGCCCGGCTCTACCAGATCGTCGCCGGCCGCGATCCCTGCGACTCGACCACCGTCGAGCTGCCCGAGCCGGTCGCGCTGCCCACGCGCGAGGACCTCAAGGGCCTTCGCATCGGCATCCCCAAGGAGCTGAACGAGACCGAGGGCATCGAGCCCGGGATCTCCGAGTCGGTGAAGGCCGCCATCCGCCTGGCCGAGGAGCTCGGCGCCTGAGCTCGGCGAGACGACGCTCCCGCGCTCGGTCGAGTACGGGATGGCCTGCTACTACCTCGTCGCTCCCGCGGAAGCGAGCGCGAACCTGGCCCGCTACGACGGCGTGCGCTACGGCCATCGCGCCGCGGTCGAGGGCGACCTAACGGAGCTCTACGAGCGCACCCGCTGGGAGGGCTTCGGCGAGGAGCCCAAGCGCCGCATCATGCTCGGCACCTACGCGCTCTCGGCCGGCTACTACGACGCGTACTACGGCCAGGCGCAGAAGGTGCGGACGATGATCAAGCACGAGTTCGCCGCCGCCTTCGAGAACTTCGACGTGCTGCTCAGCCCGACCTCGCCGACGGTCGCCTTCCGCTTCGGGGAGAAGACCGAGAACCCGCTTGGCCATGTACCTCGCGGACGTGCTCACGATCCCGCCGAACATGGCCGGGCCTGCCCGGGCTCTCGATCCCGTGCGGTCTCTCGGACGGCCTGCCGGTCGGCCTGCAGATCCTCGGCCCGCAGTTCTCCGAGAACCGCCTCTTCGAGGTCGGCCACGCGCTCGAGACCGCGCTCGGGTTCGACTTCGTTCCCGGGAGGCTCGCATGAGCTGGGAAGCCGTCATCGGCCTCGAGATCCACGTGCAGCTGAAGACGCGCACGAAGATGTTCTGCCGCTGCGCGAACGAGTGGGGCGCCGAGCCGAACACGCGCACCTGCCCGGTCTGCCTCGCGCATCCCGGCGCGCTGCCCGTGCTCAACCGCCAGGCGGTCGAGTGGGCCGTGAAGCTCGGCCACGCGCTCGGCTGCGAGATCGCGACGCACTCGATCTTCCACCGCAAGAACTACTTCTATCCCGACCTGCCGAAGGGGTACCAGATCTCCCAGTACGACTCGCCGCTCTGCTCCGGCGGGACGTTCGTCGTCCCGGGCCCGGAGGGCGACCGCGCGATCGGGATCGTCCGCGCGCACCTCGAGGAGGACGCCGCCAAGTCGATCCACGTCGGCGGGACGGGCGGGCGCATCCACGGCTCGGGCTCGACGCTCGTCGACTTCAACCGCGGCGGCACGCCGCTCGTCGAGATCGTCGCCGAGCCCGACATCCGCTCGCCGGAGGAGGCTCGCCGCTTCCTCCAGCTCCTGCGCCAGACGATCGTCGAGCTCGGCATCTCGGACGCCGAGATGGACAAGGGCTCGCTGCGCTGCGACGCCAACGTCTCCGTCCGCGAGGCCGGGGAGGAGGGCTACCGCACGAAGACGGAGCTGAAGAACATGAACTCCTTCAAGTTCGTCGCCGACGGGATCGCCGCCGAGGTCGCGCGGCAGGTCGAGGTGTACGAGTCGGGCGGGGCGGTCGACCAGGAGACGCTCCACTTCGACCCCGCGAGCGGGACGATCACGTCGCTGCGCTCCAAGGAGGAGGCGCACGACTACCGCTACTTCCCCGAGCCGGATCTCGTGCCGCTCGAGCCGCCCGCGGAGCTGGTCGAGGCCGCCCGCGCCGAGGTGACGGAGATCCCCGGCGCGCGCATCCGCCGCTTCGAGTCGCAGTACGGGCTCTCGTTCTACGACGCCGACGTGCTGAACGGCTCGGCCGCGCTGGCCGGGCTCTACGAGCGCGTCGTCGGCGCGGGCGCGGACGCGAAGGGCGCCGCGAACGTGCTCACGAACCAGTTCGTCGCCGCCGGCGTCGACCCCGACACGCCGGATCCCGTCGAGCTCGCGAAGCTCGTCGAGGCGCGCGAGTCGATCCCGCGCGCCGCGTTCGCGGAGGCCATTGCGGCGAGCGGAGACGACGGCTTCAAGGCCGACCGCTACCTCGCCGAGACGGCGATCTCGGACGCCTCCGAGCTCGATCCGATCATCGACGAGATCCTCGCGGCGAACGAGGGCCAGGTGGCCGCCTACAAGGGCGGCAAGGAGGGCCTGCTCGGGTTCTTCGTCGGCCAGGTCATGCAGAAGACCGCCGGCAAGGCGAACCCGAAGGTCGTGAGCGAGCGCGTGCGCGAGAAGCTCTCGTCGTGATCCCCGAGCCGCACACGCTGGCGCTCTTCGCCGTGGCCGCGTTCCTGCTCGCGGTCGTCCCGGGCCCGGCGGTGGTCTACATCGTCACGCAGTCGATCGACGGCGGCCGGGTCGCCGGGCTCGCGTCCGCGGCCGGGATCGGGACGGGCGGGCTCGTCCACGTCATGTTCGCCGCGGTCGGGCTCTCGGCGCTCCTCCTGCGCTCGGCCGTCGCCTTCGAGGTCGTGAAGTACGCGGGCGCCGCCTACCTGATCGTCATGGGGATCCGCCGCCTCATGGAGAAGGACGTGGAGCCCGACCCGGACGTGATCCACGAGCGCTCGCTCTGGCGGCTCTACCGCCAGGGCGTCGTCGTGAACGTGCTCAACCCGAAGACGGCGCTCTTCTTCTTCGCCTTCCTGCCGCAGTTCGTGAACCCGGACGCCGGCCGCGTCGGCGTGCAGATCGCGCATCCTCGGCCTCGTGTTCGTCGCGGTCGCGATGATCAGCGACTCGATGTACGCGCTCGTCGCCGGAACCGCGGGACGCTGGCTGAAGGAGAGCCGCGGCTACCTGCGCGTGCAGCGCTGGGTGTCCGGCACGGTCTTCATCGGGCTCGGCGTCGTGACGGCGCTCTCGGGCTCGAAACGCAGCACCGTGTAAACCCGCCGTAAGCAAAGGCACCAAGCGCGTTTCCGCCGGTTTTTCTCGGTATATTTTGGCGTGGAGATGCGCGTTTCGAACCTACTGCGGGCGCTCACGATTGCCTGTGCCGTCACGGTGGCGCTCGTCGGCGCGCAGTCGGCCGATGCCGCGCTCTCGTGGACGGGAGGACACGACCGGGCGGGAGGCACCGATCGCTCCGCGGCGCATGAGTGCGGCGGGCCCTGCTACGTCGTCAACGTCGAGGTGCACGGGCATCGGGCACGTGACCACGGTCATCCCGGCGGCCGTTCCCGGCGCGACGAACCCCTCCGACCAGTATCCGAACGGGCACGTCGAGTGCGCGCCGTCCGGCGCCTGGAACTGCAGCTTCTACTTCAACTGGCCGTTCGACCAAGAGGGTCTGAATCCGAACAACGAGGTCGTGGTCTTCCAGGCCACGGGAGGCACGTTCCTGGGCTGGGCGGAGCTGTCCCGACGGGCATGCCGCGCGGCAACCAGTGCCGGCTTGACGCGAGAGAGGGGAGCGCCGGCCTCGTCGACTGCGTCGTGGCCGAGTTCGAGGAGAGCCCCAGCCACGGTGACCGGCAGCTGCGACGCCGAGGACCCGCCGCCGCCGCCAGCCGCTCCGCGTCCACGTGGTCAAGTCCGGCACAGGCTAGCGGCACGGTGACGAGCTATCCCGAGTTCGAGCATCAACTGCGGCACCATCTGCCAGAAGTACTTCGGAAACGGCGAACTGACGCTGAACGCGACGCCTGCCTCCGGATCGACCTTCGCGGGGTGGGTGGTCAGGGAGTACGGGTACTCGCCGAATCCCGAGTGACGTGGACCCGCCGACCACCGTCTGCACTACCACGACCGTGCGCTCGTGCACCTGGACGCTCACCGGAATCAACGAGTACCGGGCGACGGCCAAGTTCAACCTGGCCAAGCCGCCGGTCCCCAACACCGTGCTCCTGTCGAAGCCGAAGAAGTCGACGAAGTCGAAGTCCGCGACCTTCTACTGGGGCTCGAAGCTCCAGACGAACCCCGTGAAGAACCCCTCCAAGTCGCAGTGCAAGTTCGACAAGGCCAGGAGCTGGACGACCTGCAGGCCGGGGAAGACGTACAGGAAGCTGAAGCCGGGCACGCACACGTTCCGCGTCCGGGTCGGCAACGCGAACGGCTGGGACGCCACGCCGGCCGTCTACTCCTGGAAGGTCAGGAAGTAGGCTCGCCCGTCGGCTGCAGTCCTCGGCAGCCGGATCCGCGCCCCCGAGGCCGCGAGGAACGCGCCGCGAGAGCGAAGCGCTGCCATTCCGCATCGTACGGCGCGGGTAACCTCCGCTTCGCGATGGGCGGCGCGCCGAGACTTCTCACACCTGGCCCCACACCGCTGCCGCCCGAAGTGGTGGCGGCGTTGGCGAGCCCGCTCGTTCATCACCGCACGAAGGACTTCCGCCTCATGTTCGGGCGAGTGCTCGACCGGCTCGCGGAAGTGCACAGAACGGACGGCGAGGTGCTCGTATTCACCGCCTCCGGAACCGGATCGATGGAGGGCGCCGTCGCGAACACCTGCTCGCCGGGCGACCGCGTGCTCGTCGTCTCGTTCGGGAACTTCGGGGAGCGCTGGGTCGCGATCGCCGAGGCGTACGGCTGCGAGGTCGTCCACCTGCGCTACGACTGGGGCGAGACCCCGCAGGCCTCCGACATCGCCTCGGCGCTCGCCGAGGGCGGCGCGACCGCGGTGTTCACGACGCAGAGCGAGACTTCGACCGGGGTTGTCGCGGACGTCGAGGCGATCTCCCGCGCCGTCGGGAACCACGCGCTGCTCGTGGTGGATGCGATCTCGAGCCTCGGCGCCGTCCCGCTCGAGACCGACGCGTGGGGCGTGGACGTCGTCGTCGGCGGCTCGCAGAAGGCGCTCATGACGCCGCCCGGGCTCGCGACCGCGGCCGTGTCGCAGGCGGCATGGGCCGCGGCGGAGCGCTCGACCTCGCCGCGCTTCTACCTGGACTGGGCGCGGGCGCAGAAGTCGCAGTCCGAGGATCCTCCCGTGACGCCGTTCACGCCGGCGATCACGCTCGTGAACGGCCTCGACGCCGCGCTGGGGCTGCTGCTCGACGAGGGACTCGACAACGTGTACGACCGCCATGTGCGCCTCGGGCGCGCCGCCCGCGCGGGTGTGAAGGCGCTCGGGCTCGAATTGTTCTCGCCGGATGAAGATCGCTCGGCCGTCGTGACCGCGATCCGCATGCCGGAAGAGACGAGCGGCGCCGACGTGATCCGGGCGGTCGCCGAGCGGCACACGATCACGCTCGAGGGCGGCCGCGGCCCGCTCGCCGGGAAGATCGTCCGCATCGGGCACGTCGGCTACATCTCGGTCGAGGACGTCGTGGACGGGCTTCGCGCCGTCGCCGACGTCATGTCGCTCGACGGCGACGCCGCGGCCAACGCGGCGCTGGAGGCCTACGCGTGAGCGAGCGGCCGAAGGTCCTCGTGCGCGAGCCGATCGCCGAGGGCGGCCTCGAGATCCTCCGCGAGCGCTTCGACGTCGACGTCACGGCCGACGGCGACCTGGCCGAGATGATCGGCGACTACGACGCGCTGATCGTCCGCTCGGCGACGAAGGTCACGCGCGAGCTGATCGAGCGCGCCGAGCGGCTGAAGGTGATCGGCCGCGCCGGCGTCGGCGTCGACAACGTCGATCTCGACGCGGCCACCGAGCGCGGGATCATCGTCGCGAACGCGCCGCAGTCCACGGTCATCTCCGCGGCCGAGCACACGATCGGCCTGCTGCTCGCGCTCTCGCGGAACATCCCGCAGGCCCACGCCGCGCTGAAGGAGGGACGCTGGGAGCGCTCGCGCTACGGCGGGCTCGAGCTGGCCGGCAAGACGCTCGGGCTCATCGGCTTCGGCCGCATCGGCCAGCAGGTCGCGCGCCGCGCCTCGGGGCTCGAGATGCGCGTGCTCGCCTACGACCCGCACGTCGCGCCCGACCGGTTCAAGTCCCTCGGCGTCGAGCGCGCCGCGAGCCTCGACGACGTGCTCGCCGAGGCGGACTTCCTCTCGCTGCACGTCTCGCTCACCTCGGAGACGCGCGGGATGATCGGCGCCGACCAGCTCGCGAAGGCGAAGCCCGGCGTGCGGCTCGTGAACGCGGCCCGCGGCGAGCTGATCGAGGAGGCCGCGCTGGCCGAGGCGCTGCGCTCGGGCCAGGTCGCCGGCGCGGCGCTCGACGTCTTCTCCGCGGAGCCGTACACGGGCGAGCTGCTCGAGCTGGACACCGTGATCGTGACGCCGCACCTCGCCGCCTCGACGGCCGAGGCCCAGGACCGCGCGGGCGTGATCGTGGCCGAGCAGGTCGCCGCGGCGCTCGACGGCGGCATGGTCACGAACGCGGTCAACATGCCGTCCGTCGGCGCGGAGGATCTCGAGGCGCTCGGGCCGTTCATGCCGCTCGCCGCCGACCTCGCCGCGCTCGCCTGCGAGCTGGCCGGCGGGAGTCCTTCGCGCATCGACCTCATCTACCGGGGCCGCCTCGCGGAGCGCGACACGCGCCTGCTCACGGTCGCCGCGCTGAACGGCGCCTTCAAGGGCCGGGTCGAGCAGCCGGTCAACTTCGTCAACGCACCGCTTCTGGCGAGGGAGCGAGGCATCGAGGTGCGAGAGTCCTCCTCCACGGAGTCGCCGGACTTCATGAGCCTCGTCGGCGTCACCGCGCATGCCGACGGCCGCTCGTACCCCGTCGCGGGGACGACGATCGGCCGCGACGAGCGCCGCCAACTGGTGCGCGTCTTGGATTTCGACATCGACGTCGAGCTCGACCGCTACATGCTCTTCGTCGTGAACGACGACACGCCCGGGATCATCGGCCGGCTCGGCACGATCCTCGGCGAGGCGCAGGTGAACATCGCGAACATGACCGTGTCGCGGAACCGCCAGGAGGCGCGGGCGCTCATGGCGCTCTCGCTCGACAGCCCCGCCACGGACGAGCGCGCTCGAGGCGCTGGCCGCCGAGCCGGGGTTCGTCGAGGTCCGCTTCATCGTCCTGCCGGAACCGTGAGCGACTGGCCTCCCGAGGTGGAGCGCGTGGCCGGGGTGCTGCGCGAGGCGCGGATCGAGTCTCGGATCGAGGCGACGGACGAGGGGACGGCCACCGCCGCCGACGCCGCCCGGGCGGTCGGCTGCGGGCTCGCGCAGATCGTGAAGTCGCTCCTCTTTTCCTGCGACGACAAGTGGGTGCTCGCGATGATCCCCGGCGACCGCCGCGCCGACCGCGCGAAGATCGCCGCCGCGGCGGGTGCCCAGAAGGCCTCGACCGCGGGGCCCGGCGACGTCTCGCGCATCACCGGCTACCCGCCCGGGGGCGTGGCGCCGTTCCCGCTGCCGGGCGTCCACGCCGTCCTCATGGAGCAGACGATGCTCTCGCACGACGTCGTCTGGATCGGCGCCGGCTCGCCGCGCCACGTCGCGGCGCTCACGCCCGCGGACCTCGTGCGGGTATCCCGCGCGCGTACCGTTGACCTCGTCAGCGAGAATTAGGGGGAGACATGCCTGAGTTCGAACGCAGCGCGAAGGTCGTATGGGAGGGAAACCTGACCGAGGGCAACGGAACGCTCGACTCGACGAGCGGCGCGTTCTCGGGTTTGCCGGTCAATTGGCCGGCGCGCGTCGAGTCCTCGGACGGACGCACCAGCCCGGAGGAGCTCATCGCTGCAGCGCACGCCACCTGCTACGCGATGGCGTTCTCGAATGTGCTCGCCGGCGCTGGGCACGCCCCCGAGCGGCTCGAGGTCTCCGCCGTCGTTTCGGCCGAGCTCGGCGACGGGCTGCACGTGAAGTCGAGCGAGCTGAACGTCGTCGGTCGCGTTCCCGGGCTGGATCAGTCAGAGTTCGAACGTCACGCCCTGGAAGCCGAGCGCGCATGTCCCGTTTCGAACGCGCTCCGGGGCGGAGTCGAGATTCGCGTCAACGCCGCATTGGCCGACTGAGGAGGCGCTCACATGAAGGCGACCGACAAGATCTGGATGAGCGGCGAGCTCGTCGACTGGGCCGACGCGAAGGTCCACATCGGCGTGCACGGCCTCCACTACGGCACGGGCGTCTTCGAGGGCATCCGCTGTTACGAGACCGCGGACGGCCCGGCCGTCTTCCGGCTCACCGACCACCTGAGCCGCCTCTACAACTCGGCGCGGCTGATCGAGATGAAGATTCCGTGGTCGGTCGAGGAGCTCCAGGCGGCGTGCAACGAGCTGATCGGCGCGAACGGCCTGCCGGAGTGCTACCTGCGCCCGGTCGCGTTCTACGGCTACGGCGAGCTCGGCGTCCGCCCGCGCAACTGCCCCGTCGAGGTCTCGATCATCAGCTGGCCGTGGGGGACGTACCTCGGCGAGGGCGCGCTCGAGAACGGCATCCGCGCCAAGATCTCGAGCTGGGAGCGCATCGGCCCGAACGTGATCCCGCACGTCTCCAAGGCGACCGGGATCTACCTGAACTCGCTCCTCGCGGTGCAGGAGGTCGCGGCGGCCGGCTACGACGAGGCGATCCTGCTCACGCGCGACGGCTACGTCGCGGACGGCTCCGGCGAGAACATCTTCGTCGTGAAGAACGGCCAGATCGCGACGCCGGACCTCTCCTCGTCGATCCTCCCGGGCATCACGCGCGACTCGATCATCCAGATCGCGCAGGACCTCGGCTACCCGGTCGCGGAGAAGAACCTGATCCGCTCGGATCTCTACCTCGCGGACGAGGTCTTCATGTGCGGCACCGCCGCCGAGGTGACGCCGCTCCGCTCGGTGGACGACTACGACCTCGGCGATCCGGGCCCGGTCACGCGCGCGATCCAGTCGGCGTACCTGGACACGGTGCGCGGCAAGCGCGAGCAGTGGGCGCACTGGCTCGACCGCGTTCCGAACTTCTCGGTCGCGGCCGGGTAATAATCGTCGGGTGACCGACGCGCCCCGCATGGTCTTCCTCGGCTTCGGCAAGTACGCGCGGGCCGACCGGATCTACGCGCTCGAGCCGCTCACCGGGGGCGACCGCGGCGACGGGCGCCGAACGCGCGTGTGGATCGAGGGCGTCTCCGAGCCGATCATCGCCTCGCGCACGGAGCGGGCGATCCTCGCGGAGATGGGCTCGCGCGAAGCGGGCGGCGTCCTCGTCGGCGAGGCCGTCGCGCTCGCCGAGCGGATCGTCGAGGACGCGGAGAAAGGGAGGGTCGACCTCGGCGACCTCGCGCGCCGCGCCCGGCACCTGCTCGAGGCGACGGCGCGCCCCGGAGACGCCGACCAGCTCTTTTGAAGCTCGACGCGGAGTTCTTCGGCCGGAGCGTCCACGAAGTGGCGCCCGAGCTGGTCGGCTGCACGCTCCTCGTCGACGGCGTGGGCGGCACGATCGTCGAGGTCGAGGCCTACGCGGAGGACGACCCGGCGAGCCACGGCTTCCGCGGGCGGACGCCGCGCAACGCGGCGATGTTCGGTCCGGCCGGCCGCGCGTACGTCTACCGCTCCTACGGGATCCACTGGTGCCTCAACCTCGTCTGCGGCGATGAGGGGAAGGCCGAGGCGGTGCTCGTCCGCGCGCTCGAGCCGACCGAGGGCTTCGACCAGATGCGCGAGCGGCGCGGGGTGTGGGAGGCGCGGCTCCTCGCGTCCGGGCCCGGGAAGCTCTGCCAGGCGCTCGGCGTCGGCCCCGAGCACGACGGGCGCCGGCTCGACCGGGCGCCGTTCTCGCTCGCGCGCGACGGCGACGCCGAGGTGGTCGCGGGCGTGCGCGTGGGGATCTCGCAGGCGGCGGAGCTGCCCTGGCGCTACGGGCTGGCCGGCTCGAAGTTCCTGAGCCGGAAGATCTAGCTACTTAGGGCCGACGATCACGCGGACGGTCATGCCCTTACCGGCCGCGCGGCCGGGCTTCGGACGCTGCGCCCGGACGACGAGCCCTTCTTCGCCGCGGCTGCCGCCTCCCACGATCTCGGGCACGAGCCCGCGCTTGAGCAGCTTCGTTCGAGCCTGCTGGAGCGTCAGCCCGACGAGGTCGGGGATGCGGCCGTGCATCGCCTGCGTGGTCACGATGCGCACCTTGCCCCAGGACGAGAGCGTCCCGCTCTTGGGGAACTGCTCGACGATCACGCCGACCCGCTCGCCGGGCTTGGCCGGCCGCGTGATGAGCTCCGGCGTCAGCGGCATGCCGTAGAGCTGCGCCTGGGCATCGTCGACCGTCAGGCCCACTACCGGCGGAACGTCGACCTCGTTCGGCTTGCACGCCGCGCGCTTGTCGGGCTCGGAGCCCGTGACGTAGAGCACCTCGCGCGTCGACTTGCAGTTGCCGTTGTCGACGAGCCACTGGTCGCCGCGGTAGGCCATCTGCACCGGACTGACCGACCGGTAGCTGGGCGAGGGGAAGGCTTCTGGGCCCTCGTCCATGCGGTTGAGCGCGCGCTTGGCGAACGCCTTCCAGATCTCGGCCGGGTAGGTGCCGCCCGCGACCGGGCCGCCCTCGAACTGGTTCGTCATCGACACGAGCTTGTTCGGGTAGCCGACCCAGACCGCCACGGCCAGCTGGGGCGTGTAGCCGACGAACCAGGCGTCGCCGTAGTTCTCGGTCGTGCCCGTCTTACCGGCGACGGGCCGGTCGTCGAGCGCGGCGCGCTGCCCGGTTCCGTCGTCGACGACGTCCTCGAGCATCGCGGTCAGGATCGCGTTCTCGTTCGGGTCGATCACTTCGTTCGCGACCGGCGCGTTCTTCTCTTTCTTGCCGTCGCGCTCGATGCTCACGACCGCGCGCGGCCGGTTTCCGAGGATGCTCCCGTCCACCCGCTCGCCGCCGTTCGCGAACGTCGAGAAGGCGCGCGCCATCTCGAGCGGGTTCACGGCCTCGACGCCGAGCCCGATCGCGAAGTACTCGTCGAGCGGGCTCGTGATCCCCAGCCGGTGCGCCATCTGCGCGACCTTCTTCGGCCCGACGAGCGCCGTCAGCTGCGCGTAGACCGCGTTGTCGGAGTGGGTGGTCGCGTCGAAGAGGTCGATCCGCCCGAGGTAGGAGCCCTCGTAGTTGTGCACCGACCAGAGCTTGTCGCCCATGTTGATGAGCTGCGGCTCGGACACGAAGGTCGTCTGCGGGGAGATCCCTTCGTGGAGCGCGGCGGCGAGCACGAACGGCTTGAACGAGGAGCCCGGCTGGCGCTCGCCCTGGACGGCGAGGTTGAACTGGCTCTCGCGGAAGCTCCGCCCGCCGTACATGGCGAGCACGCGGCCGTCGCGCGGATCGATCGCGACGAGCGCCGCGGACGGCTTGCCCTTCTCGCCGAGCACCTCGTTCACGGTTCGGCGCGCGAGGTTCTGGAGGTCGAGGTCGATCGTCGTCGTCACCTTGAGCCCGCCGCCGAACACCTCGGCCGGGCCATACGTGTCGATGAGCTGCTGCTTCACGTACTCGGTGAAGTAGGAGGCCGGTCCGGCGCTCCCCGGCAGCTGCACCTCGCCGGGCTTCGGCAGCGGCGCGTGGTCGGCCGCGGCCATCTCGCCCGCGGTGATCATCTTCTGCTGGTACATGAGGTGGAGCACGGTCGAGCGCCGCGCGCGCGAGGTCTTCGGGTTGACGACCGGGTTGTAGAGGCTCGGGTTCGCGGGGATTCCGGCGAGGAGCGCCGCCTCGGGCAGCGTCAGCTCGTACGCCTTCTTGCTGAAGTAGACGCGCGCCGCCATCTGGACGCCGTAGGCGCCGTTCCCGAAGAAGACCGTGTTCAGGTACGAGGTCAGGATCCGGTCCTTCGACCACCTGCGCTCGAGCTGCCAGGCGAGCGCAGCCTCCTTCAGCTTGCGGCTGATCGTGCGGTCGTCGCGGTCGAGCGAGTTCTTCACGAACTGCTGCGTGATCGTCGAGCCTCCCTGGACGAGCTCCTTCGACTGGATGTCGGCCCAGACGGCGCGCCCGATCCCGCGGAGATCGACGCCGCGGTGCTCCCAGAAGCGGCGGTCCTCGACGGCCACGATCGCGTGCTTCATCCACGGATTGATGTCCTTGGACTCGACGAGCACGCGGCTCTGGTCCCCGCGCAGGCGGGTCAGGACGGTCTTGCCGTCGGACGCGTAGATGAAGCCGTCCTGCTCGAGGGCGCTCTGGCGGATCGGGCTCAGCTTCGGAATCTCGCTCGCGATCGCGGTGACGAGCCCGTACACGAACGCAACGCCGCATACGAGCCCGAGGATCGTGAGCAGTCCGAGGAGGCGAAGCTTGCGAACCCTACGTGTCTTGGGTTTCTTCTCTCGTCTGCGAAAGGGCAACCGGAAGAGTGTAGACCGAGGCCTGTTGCGTTCCGGCTAAGAGGCGTCCCCGGGCCGGAGGGGTTCGAGGCCCGGGGACGCCTGCCCCATGTCGCTAGCGGGAGAACTTGTCCGGAGACTGCGCGACGATCGCGCCGGCGAGTGTCGTGCCGAGCTCGTACATGTGCGCGTACGCCTCACGCGCGAGCGCGTACGCCTGCTCGTAGTCACCTGCCGCGTAGGCGTCGATCTGGCCCTTGAGCTGCATCAAGTGCATCTCGAGCGCGTCCTGGACGGCCTGCTGCGGAAGTCCCGTCGCGTCGGCGAGGAACTGGGCCGACGCCGCGTTGTAGGCCATCAGGTTCCCGACCGCCTTGTCCTGCGCGGCCTTGTCCTTCTCGGCCAGCCCGACGGTGTAGTCCACGAAGAACTTGATGTGGTCTCTCCAGAGGAACTTCCCGTCGAGGAACGTCTGGCCCGCCTCGTCGCCGTAGACCGAGGCGATCGCTGCGCCCACGTCGGCGCTGTTCTCATCGAGCGCCTTCGCGATGTCGGCGAAGTCGGCGGCGCCGGAGTAGCCCTTCTGCGTCGCGAGCATCGCGAGGTAGGCGTGCTCGCCGAGAAGCCTGCCGAGCGTGACCCGCAGGTCGGCCGCGGAGGTCGTCGCCCCGTCGGAGGAGAACGTGTCCGGATCCTGCGCGGCGATGCCGCCGGCGAGCGTGTCGCCGGTCATGAACATGTGCGCGTAGGCGTCGCGGACGTTCGCGTATGCCGTCGGGTAGTCCTTGGCGGCGTAGGCGTCGATCTGGCCCTTGAGCCCAGTGATGTGCTCCGCGACCGCGTCCTTCAGCGCGGGCTCGGGAAGCTCCGTCGCGGTCGCGAGGAAGTTCGCGAACGCGGCGTTGTAGCCCATCAGGTTCCCGACCGCCTTCTTCTGTGCGGCCTCGTCCTTCTTGGCCAGGCCGACGGTGTAGTCGACGAAGAAGCCGATGTGGTCGCGCCACAGGAGCCCGCCGTCGAGGAACTTCTGTCCGGCTTCGTCGCCGTAGACGGAGCCGATCGCCTGCGAGAGGTCGACGCCGTTCTCGTCGAGCGCGGCGGCGATCGCCTCGAAGTCCGGCTCGCCGCCGTAGCCCTTCTGCGTGGCGAACATCGCGAGGAGCGCGTGCTCGCCGAGCAGTTCGTCGAGCGTGACGCGCAGGTCTGCGGCCGGGCTCGTGACGCCAGCCGTGGTCTCGGGGGTGGTCATCCCCATGTGTCCGGTCGAAGTGCCTTCGGCTCCCGTCGACGTGTTCGAGTCGTCTCCGCAGCCTGTGAATGCGACGACCGAGACTGCGGCGAGGAGCGCGAGCACGAGCATTCTCATTGCCCGCACGTTGGATCACCTCCGTGGATTGCTTGCGTGACGGAGGTGGTTCGCCCGGGGGCGCCAGGGGGTTCGTTCAGGCGGTCGGCGCGATGAGGAACGGATCGCCGGTCGGCTGCTCGGAGCCGCCCTCGTCCTCGAGCGTGACCGCGACGAGCCCGTTCTCGGGCACTGCCTGCGAGAGCCGGAAGGCCGTGGTGTCGCCGCCGCTCTGGAACGTGCCGGCGGCCTCCATCGCCTCGCCGTCCGGGCTCACCCAGGCCTCGTAGGTCTTCCCCTCGGGTGCCGCCTCGAGGTCGGAGAGCACGAGCGCGGCGTCGCCGCCGGGCGCGACGACGAGGTAGCCGTTGCCGCCCTCGACCGCGTGCGCGGTTGCGCCGGGCTGCGCCATGATCGCGAGCGCCTGCGGCATCCGCGGCCCGCGCGGCCCGCTCGTCGTCCAGCGAGGACGAGAGCGACACGGCCCACACGCCGAGGATCACGGCCACCGTGGCCGCGATCGCCGCCGCGGAGGCGAACACCGCGGTCGCGCGCCGGCGGGGCGCAAACGGAACGACGTTCTCCCGCTCGGCCCGCGCCGTCGACAGGATCCGCTCCCGCAGAGCGTCGGGCGGATCGGCCGCGGGCGCGCCGTACGCCAGCGAGCCGGCGGTCTCCTGGAAGGAGGCGAGCTCGGCCTGGCAGTCGGAGCACTGCGCCAGGTGCGCCTCGTAGGCGGCCACGTCGCGCTCGTCGAGCGCGTGCAGCGCGTAGGCGGCGGTCAGCTCGTGGACGGAGTCTCGCTCCACCGTTCCTCCTCGGGGATGGTGTCCTCGAGCAAGTCGCGCAGGCGCGCGAGGCCCGTGAACACACGGCTCTTGATCGTGCCGAGCGGGACGCCGAGCCGCTCGGAAAGCTCAGATTGCGTGAAGCCCGCGTAGAACGCGAGCTCGATCGCCTCGCGCTGCGGGTCGGGCAGCTTTGCGAGCGCCTCGCGCACGCGCGCGCGCTCGAGTGTCTGCCACGCTGCCTCGGAGACCGTGTCGTCTGTCGTCGGCTCCGGCGCGTTCTCGAGCGGCTCGGTCGTGCGCCGCTCCTCGCGGCGAACCGAGTCGACAGCGCGGCGATGGACGAGCATGAGGATCCAGGTGCTCGCCTTGGCTCGCTCGGGCACGAAGCTCCCGGCGGTTCGCCAGACGGCGAGGAAGGCCTCCTGCACCGCGTCCTCGGCCAGGTTCCGGTCGCGGAGAACACGCAGCGCGAGCCCGAACGCGACGCGGCCGTGACGGTCGTAGAGCTCCGCCAGCGCGTTCTCGTCCGAGCGCGCGACGAGCGCCACGAGCGCCTCGTCGGAAAGATGTGCGTGCTCCCTGCGAGATCGCATGGTGTCTCCCGGCCGGGCCGGGCGGCTCAACGCTAGCAGCGCCATCAACTTGCGATTCGCCCCGGTGCGCCGTTCGGTTCGGTCTAGACTCGGCGCGCGATGGACGTCGCCACCCTCACCCGCAACGCCGTGCACGTGCTCCCCGAAGGGGGGCTCGAGAAGAAGCTCGCGAAGCGCCGGCCGTTGCGCGTGAAGCTCGGCATCGACGTGACTTCCCCGGACATGCACGTCGGTCACGCGATCCCGCTCCAGCGAATGCGCGCGTTCCAGGACGCGGGTCACAAGG